>CAWJRR010000011.1:0-34058 GCA_963845275.1 Candidatus Bathyarchaeota archaeon | reverse complement strand
ACCTTTCTTGCGTCATTACTGCTTCGCTAGCATAATGAGCAAGAAGTGTGTGTGGTACTACTGGTGCGCACCCCCAGAGAAAAAAAGCGCTATCGTTTCTTTTTGAATATCTCGATCCAGATTCCATCAGGATCTGTAATGTAGGTGCCACGATACAGGACTAAATCGTTACCGTCGACTTTTCGGCAACCTTCATGGTAAACGTAATGAACTTCGCATCTGTGTGCTTTATTTGCAGAGTAGCGCAATACACAAGATGAGATATATGCTCGAACTTGATGAGCCTGCCCCCGACTTCACAATAGACTCAACCAGGGGCAGGATCTCTCTCTCCGATTTTCGTGGAAAATGGATAGTCCTATTCGCCTACCCTGCAGACTTCACCCCCATCTGTGAAGTGGACATTTCAAGTTTCGCGAGGAACAAACCGAGATTCGATGACTTGGGCGTTCAGTTCATCGGATGGAGTGTTGACACCACGGAGTCTCACGGAAAGTGGATTAGAGAAATTAAACTGACAACTGGAGTATCGATCGACTATCCTATTATCGCGGACGTTGACCGAAAACTGGCGCAGAAATACGGCATACTCAACAGCACCAAGAATATCACATATCGTGGAGTTTTCATCATAGATCCGGAAGGAACCTTAAGGTTCATCGCCATTTACCCACTTGATGTCGGTAGAAGCGTCCAAGAGGTTGAAAGAGTTGTCAAGACCCTTCAGAGAGTCAGAGAGCTCAACGATTCAAATCTTGCGCAAAAAGCGGAGCGAATAGACGAAGAGGCAACGAGAATCATTCGAGAAGCGGAGAATAGCGGAATAACGCTGAGACTAATCGGAGGAGTAGCAATCAGATTCCACTGTCACGGAACGCACTCTGCACATCTCCGGAAATATCATGACATCGATGTCTTTGGATTGGGCACAGAACGTGAGCGCATAGTTTCAGTATTTGATAAACTCGGGTATTCCCCCAATGTAGATTTCAATATGGGCTTGGAGAGCGGTCGCTTGCAGTTCATCGGTCGAGAAGGCAAGAATGTGGATGTGTTTCTAGAGGAATTCAGAATGGAACATGCTCTAGATTTTAAGCAACGTATTGGCCTTGATGACTTGACTATTCCGATCACTGACCTTCTTCTGACTAAACTTCAGATCGGAAAGAAGCTGGAAGCGAAGGACTCAAACGACATAGTTGCGATTCTAGAAGATCACGACCTTGGGAACCGCGACGACAAAGAGATCCTGAACGTTGATTACATGGCGGACTTGTGCTCACAAAACTGGGGCTTGTACAAATCTGTCACGTACAGCTTGCAAAAGGTCAAGCAACTCATTGAAGGCCCAGATACGCCCATTCAGTGTACTGGAATGGAGGCAAACGAGTTAGGACGGAAACTTGATGCGATTCGTGAGACTCTCATTTCTAAGAAGAAGGGGGTCAGATGGAAAGCTAGAAGTCTTGTTGGTGAGAGAGTGAAATGGTACCAGGACGTTGAACAGGGAATAGACGAAGTCTAGAGGTATTTTGCTCGCTTGACTCGTCGTCAAACATACGCTGATGATCGTGTGGGGTCCCTGATCTAGTTTCCTATCCTAAAATCGCTTTTGAGGAATAACCACGAAAATAAAATATGCTATCATCAGAGTGTTTGCTCCACGAGGAAGAATCATCTGCGTCGATTCTAAAGGAGTTCTCACTAAGAATTGTCTAAGCCTGTTCAGCTCCATGAATATCATGAGAAGAATGGTCACACTGTAGACTTCGCGGGTTTTTGTCTTCCACTCTGGTTCAAGGGAATCGTGATTGAGGCGCTCGCCGTAAGGAACGCGGTTGGAATCTTCGACGTAAGCCATATGGGTCGATTGATCGTAGAAGGAAATGATTCGTGTAAATTTCTGGAAAGTGTCACTACAAACGATGTGGCATCTCTCAAAGTGCGAGATGGACATTACTCACTTATCTGTAACGAAGAAGGCGGCATCAAAGACGACCTTATGGTCTTTCGTCTCGCCGATTGGAAGTATCTGGTTGTCTATAACGCAGCAAATAGGTCGAAAAACTATGACTGGTTCTTGAAGAACGGGGAAGGGAAGCATCTTGAGCTTCACGATATTTCAGATCAAACGGCAATGTTTGCTATTCAAGGTCCCAGATCCGTTGACGTTCTCCGGAAAATTGGCAACGAAAACGTCGGGTCAATTCCCAGGTTCTGTTGTATTTCGAGTGAAATAGCTGGCGTCAGCTCCATCATTACCAGAACGGGATATACGGGAGAGGACGGATTCGAACTTACTGTTTTGGATTCTCCTGTAGCTAGTCCGCAAAAGTCAGTTCTCGTTTGGGAGAAACTGCTGGAAGCCGGCAAACAATACGGCATTGAACCTTGTGGGTTAGGAGCAAGAGACCTACTCCGGCTGGAAGCTGGACTCTGCCTTTACGGTACAGATATTGATGAAGACACGGACCCTTACGAGGCTAAACTAGGCTTCGTTGTTAAACTCAACAAAGACTTCATTGGAAGAACACGATTAGCGGAGATCAAACAGAGAGGTGTCGAGAAGAGTAGAATCGGCTTAATAACAGTAAACAGAGTCATCCCAAGACACGGTTTCCAGGTACTACAATCAGGCGAGAAAGTTGGCCAAGTGACGAGCGGCTCGTTATCGCCAATACTCGATAAAGGAATAGCCATGGGGTACGTTCAGGCGAAGTCTGCGAGCGCGGATGCGTTTGAAATCATGGTTAGAGATCGGTCGGAAGAAGCTAAACGGACCAGGCCACCATTTTATGATACTGCGAGATACGGATATGCCAGAAAGAATTAACTAGGGAATTTAAACTGGACCTTTGAAGAGATCTGAGTCAATTTCTGCGGCCTAGATACAGTTATTTGTTCTCGAGGACGTGAACTAGATGTTCATATTTGGCACGAAAGTCCGTGTCAAGACTTTTCTCTACTTCACTGTAACTTGTCGTGATATCATTCAACTCGGACTCTTGCAAAGTCTTCTCGGCCACGGGAAAAAGTAGAATGTTCTCTCGCCAGATGTGATCGTTGTATAGGTCGATTGAGCTTCTTATTGTTGTGTAAATCTTGACTTTGGCTTTGGAATCGCCGGCCTTGTATTTTCCGATCGCATCAGCTAGTGTCGTCGTAAGGTTTCTTGCTTGCTCGTGATCGCTCTTAAGACTTTGAATCGTGCATCCTTCTGGATTGACCGTGCGTCTTTCGAGTGTGGGGAAGAGAGCATACTCCTCTTTCGCATGGTGATTTTTGTCCACGTACATTCGAAAGAAATCCACTACATCCATGAAGACGTTTACATCCTCAGGGTCGCCGCGCTCTAAGCGCTTATTCAAAACGGGGAGCACGTTCACCATGCGCGAGATCAAGTGGTGCTCTTCGACGAGTATTTCGATCGCTGACATGAGGCTTATCGCTTCCAAAATAGGCGGCAACTGCAGCTGCCCTTGACTTCAACGTCACCCTCACGTGTCTCTTCGCACGGACAGACATTCTCAAGCACCGTTTTGGCTTTACACGGACAGTAAAAGTCTCCGTACTTCTCCTGTTTTTCCAAGAGGGCTTGGATCACGCGTTCCTTAAAGTCGTTGAACGTGTAGTTCCTCAGGCGCGCGAATTCTTCAATTCTCTCTCTGAGCTCTAGATCCCGATCGTGTAAAACACCGCGCACAATCCACTCACCGTTAGCGTGAGTAATCTGACTCTTCGTCCCACAAACCTTGCAGGTTACCTCTGATTCTGCTACTGTAGGTGACTCTAGATATTCGCCGCACAGTCTACAGCGCGGGCGTTCCGACACAATTTTTTGCCTCTTCCGTAATACGAGTGCAGTCGTCAGCCTCCTAAAGGATTTGCTCTTATCCCACGTTCTCATTCTTGATAAGACTCACAATCTGTTCTGCATCGATCTGGACTTCTTAACTGCGAATCCATAAACCGAATAAGTTCTGACACAGAATGTGGGCATTGTAGTTTATTTCGAAAATTCATTAGAGTCATCAGGGTTCTAAGCAGTTAGGAATAGGAATGGCGACTAGGAAGCGCACAGTACTCTACACAGATACGATGTGTCCAATCTGCGGGCTAATGGAGCAGTATCTCGCGGAGAGAGGAGTCGATTATACAAAGATAAACGTGGATGAGGATCCTGAAGGGAAGAAGGCGTTCCTTAAACTGGGTTATGACAACCTTCCCGTCCTCGACATAGAAGGCACAACGATTCTAGGCTACGATACGGAAGCCATCGATAACGCCCTCAAGAAAAGAGGGGACCAAGGTTCAGCTTAAGTGATTGCACACAGAGAAACCCAAAAGATAAATCAATGCAGGTAACTCATGTAATCAAAGGTACTTCTCTATGAAGAAATTCATTGTCAACAGCGACGTTCCGCCTGAACAGCTAGATGTGCCTTCCTGGATTACGGGCGTTCCAAACCTGCTACGTAACGCAAACATCGAGAACGTCAGGCTAAAGACGGCTTACTGCTGCACTCCAGACAGGAAGGTAATTGCTGAATTTGAAGGACCCGACAAAGAGACCGTAAGCAGCGCACTAAAGAAAGTTAGCATGCCATTCACGGTGGTAATGGAAGCAACTAAGGTCGACTAGACAAAGTCTTCATCCTATTGCAAAGTGCATAATGATCTCCCTTTTCTAAAAGGGAACAAATGCATGAAACCTACTCCAAAAACCGTAAAAGCTCAGGCTTCGAAGAGAAAACGGGCAAAACCCCGAATGCTCGCGGAGTCTTCGCGGTTAGATGTAAACGGATGGATCTTCGTTCGAACCCGCGGGGATGCTTATCAGATAGGCTTCCAGAACGGAAAGCTCCTTTCTAAAGAGATCGCTGACGCGATCGAAGCACTGAAGCTGATCGGTGAATCTGGCTACAAGCGTAACTGGCGCTTCTTCTGTGAAACAGCAATGAAACTTTTCTGGCCGAAACTCCCAGAAGAATACAAAAATGAGATTCAAGGAATCGTCGACGGCGTCAAACGAAATCGGATAGAAAACGTTCGGTTGCAGGACATCGTTGCGCTCAACGGCTACTTCGACACCGTATCATATCATTATTGGCTCAAGTCAAAGGAGGTTGCGCCCAGTATGCCCCTCGCCCGAGCCGAACACTGTAGTGCCTTCATCGCCACGGGTGACAATACTGAAGATGGACGAATCGTACTCGCCCATAATACGTGGTTCCAGTACTTACCAGGCACAAGGTACAACGTTATACTCGATGTGACACCCGCAAAAGGCGCAAGGTTCGTTATGCAGACTATGCCTGGAACCATATCTAGTGGAACAGATTGGTATGTGAACCAGAGCGGGCTTATGGTCTCGGAGACCACGATAACAGGAATGACGACATTCAATCCTAGCGGACTTCCGTACTTCTTGCGCTCAAGGAAAGCAGTTCAATACTCTGAAACCATCGATCAATGGGTGAAGACAATGATCGAAGGAAACAATGGCGGTTACGCGAACGACTGGCTCGTTGGCGATGTCAAGACAGGTGAGGTAGCGTGGCTTGAGCTGGGAACCTTCAATCACAAGTTAGAAAGGACTCAGAACGGAGCGTTCGTCGGAAGTAATATTGCAATGAGTGACGAAGTGCGGTCTGAAACAACACTCGACTACAACGACAAATCGTCGACGTGCACGGCCCGTCACGAACGATTGGAACAGCTAATTCAGTTGAATAAAGGAAAATTAAATGTCGAGGTTGCAAAATTACTGCTTGCTGATCATCACGATAGCTACGTGCACACCGACACACCAAATCGCAATACCGTATGCGGACATGTAGAATTAGACGAAAGAGGACTTCCTGAATGGGAATATGGACCGAACTACCCGGGGGGCACCTTCGACGGCAAAGTCACAGACAGCAAACTGGCCACACACGGCGCATTCTGGGCCCACTGGGGAAAGCCCTGTGATGCAACTTTTGTGGCAGAACCATTTCTAGCCAGTCATCCTGAATACGAGTGGCAAAGAGCGCGTCTTGAAGATATCAAAGCATATCCGTGGACGTCCTTCTCGACATGGAAGAATGAGTGAGTCTCAGCGCATTAATTGTCTGAGAATTGATTGTAATCTTCGTAGCATGTACTACGACTGATAGTCAACCTAGCCTTGCACGAAGAGATAACTCTGTATTCCTTTACTGTCCAAATCCACAAGCACGCCCCGCAAGATTCCTTCACCATACTCGCTCCCAGGATTCACTATCAGAGTTCGGCCTAGCTTTTCACTCGCTTTGGACTCATGAATGTGGCCATGCAAACCTAGTAACGGCTGAGACTTCTCGATTGCGCTCCTGACAGCCATCGCTCCAACAGGAATCATCTTGGCACCGCCCGCGACGTCCAGTGCAGGAGTCAGTGACTTGTCCAGTTTCGGTGCTTGATCTAGGTGCGTGCCGTACGGTGGGCAGTGGAAGTTGAAGATGCAGTTTTTCATATCTTTCACCTGCGAGACCATTCCGTCGATTATTGCGGCTAGCTTCTCCTCTGTCTCGTCACGCGGGCAATCCCAGGGTGTGATGTTGGCGTGTCCGGTGCTTATCATTTCATGATCTTCGTCGATCTTTATGAGCTTTCCATCTGGATTGATAATCCTATGTGATTTCGCCAAAATAGGGTCGACCTCGTATCTATCGTCGTTGCCTGGTTGTACGTAGCACGCGACCTTCTGATCTTTCAAACGCTCGTCGGCTAGTTTGACCCATTCCTCAACTCGCTGTAGCATGAGCCTCGTGAACAATTCGTCAACCTTCGATTTGTCCTTCGCAAAATCTTCTATCTCGTTCTGGTTAGTAACGTGCGGATAGTAGCCTTGGTCCTCAATCAGTTTTCGGAGTTGTTCCATCTCATCTTTGGTCTTTAGAGCGTGGTCTGTCCCTTGGTGCTTGCAGCTATAGGTGCCGTTCGCCTGTTCGATTATGGGGATAATTAGCTTGCCAGTTATATCCCCCCCGACTATTGCCACATCTGCGGAGTAGAACTTCGCCGCGTTCAGGAACTTCTTGAAGCACACGGTTGACCCGTGCACGTCTGTGGTGTAATAGATGCGCATTCACTTTCAACTATTGAGATGTGCTCATTTGAGCTAAAAAAGGATAGGAAAGGGAATGGTTTTCTTCTTAATCTGGTGGAATCTCTTTGAACTGGAGTTCCATCGCGACGTGTTTTCTCTTGTGATATGCTCTCGATAGTGGGTAGATGACGAATGGTGGCAGAATGAACATTATGATAGTTATCCAAATGTAAGTGGTTGTTGCCAAACCTTGGAAGGCTGGTAGCAGCATGTAGTAGTCAATAGCGACGCTGACTATGAATGTTGCAAGTCCCCAGATGAACACTATGGGGAGGCCGCCAACTTTCTTCTTCACTAGTTCTGGTGATTTCTCCAAAATGGCTTTTCCTCTCTTGGTGTAAGGAAACGCCATTCCGATTATCCCTACTATGGCCCAGGCGAAGAACCATGCAAGTATGGTGGTTGCCGAGACTGTGTATGCGTATGGCGAATAGATTGTCCAGATGAGGAAGAACTCTGCAAGAATTATTCCCAGTATCATAGCCGCCCATGGAGAACCTCTCCTGCTCGTCCTAGCGAAATATGTTGGCAACAGTCTGTCGAACGAGTAAGCAAATAGGTTTCGTATAGGTCCGAAAGCCATTCCCATGCAACTAGCGTATGTGGTAACCGCGAACCCTAGAGAGGCAATTACAGAGTATGCAACATTAGGATTCAGAAAGACTAGCATGAAGGTGGGCATAGGCATCACGGCCCCAAACGGCCAACCTGCCCAAGTGCCGTAGCCTGATCCTCCTGGGGCAAAATACGATGCTGCAGCCCAAAACTCACCAGTAAACCCGTAGTAAGCTATCCAGTAGAACGATGTCCAGTATACCATGAAGAGTATGGGGGCGCCAAGCATGGCAATGAGCGCAGCTTTCTGAACTTGCTTTACCTCTCCCATGATATTCGCGGTGTACGTTGTGCCGAGAGTGTTTAGCGCAACGTAGGTTATTCCGCCAGTCAAAGAGACGGGTATACTGTACACTCCAACCGGCCAGTTAGCGGTCTTCGCCGCAGTTAAGACCGCATCATACGTGGTTCCAGACAAGGCGTTGAATTGTGAGATGAAATACGGTACTCCTCCACCAGTGAATACTCCGAGGTCGAAAGCCAGCATTCCAATCGTTCCTGCGAACACACCGATCCAGGAAAGCATCATCGCTGCTTTCGCTCCTCTATACATGATTCCCATCCAGGATATTATGAGAATAGTTCCTACCGCGAGACTGCCGAGGCCTGAATCCAATATGTCGGATATGTGCCATAATGGATGGGTTGCATAAGCTGATCCAACCGATGAGACAGCTAATGCTCTTAACGCCATATTGAACCCCCATGATACGGCCCAATATGTGCAGCCGCCAGACCACGCTAGTCCCACTAGAGTAAGGCCCCAACCTGCGACGAGGCCCCATTGGGGAGAGAGGGTTCGACTTCCCCAGATATACTCTCCCCCGGAGCGTGGCATCGCTATTGACATCCAAATATAGAGCAGCGCGGGGAAGAACATCAGTCCAACGCCCACGATAGAAGCAAGAGGCATGTAGACGCCAGGATAGAGCTGCATTGTCCAAATGAGATACAGGAATGCATACAAGATGCCCGGGTTCATGAAACCGTAAGCTAGGGCAGTCCATGGCCCTATGACTCGCGTCAGTCCAGAAGCCTTACGAATGAAAACATCTTGTTGTGCCAACTTCAAAACACGCAAAATTACTCCCTGTACCGAGTCGATTTAGCGGTTTGCTAAATACTATAATGAGCATAATCGGTTTTGTTGCCTGAAAGATCTATGTTGGGTGTGACGTGGCTTCTACGTTTATTCGCTGCGGATGTCATCGCTTCGACAAATGTGTAATGCCAAGCTGCGTAACCCACTCAGGTCCACCAACAAATGAACCGTCACAGTTCTTATGGTCTACTTTGGGTGACCCAGTTCCCCGGATCGAACAACGGCATCACAGAAAGCTTTGCAGGGCAGTGCTTCCCGGCGATTTCGATATCAAAGAAGACACCGTGCATGCAAAATTGAGGCGCCACATAGCCCATAGCTGTACCCGCCATGAAGGTGGGTGAGAATGAACCGCTTGTCACTTTCCCGATTTCTCTGTCGCCGCTGAATATCCTGTTGCCCGTCTTGGCGATTTCCCCTCCCGGAAGGCTGAACCAGACCAACCTGCGCTTGATGCCTTCTCGGGCGATGCCCTGTAGCGCCTGCTTTCCGTTGAAATCCGACTTCGCGAACTTGACTGTCCAGCCGATCCCCGCTTCGAAAGGGTTGGTGTTCCTGTAGTGGTCGTTGCCGACCAGTATGTAACCCGCCTCTTGCCGCAGGCTTTCCAAGGCTGCTTGGCCGCAAGGCACGATTCCAAACTGTGCCCCAGCCTCCATTATCGCCTTCCACACCGCCGAGGAGTGACCGGCGTCGAAATGGACTTCGAAGCCGGATTCGCCCGTGTAACCCATGCTCGCAATCAGGCTGTCTACGCCCGCCACTTGGTCTCTGATGAAGTGGTAGTAGCGGAGGCCGTCGAGATCGACTGGGGTGAGCTTGCGAAGGACCTCCTTCGATTTCGGCCCCTGCAACGCCAATGTCGCGTGCTGATCGGTGATGTGTTTAGTCGTGACATTCAACCCTTCCGCGTTATTGGCAATCCAGTCGTAGTCGCCCTCTGAGCCGGTAATAATCATAAACTGGTTTTCGCCGAGCCGCCACACGGTGCCATCATCGACCATGCCGCCTTTGGCGTCGCAGAACGCGGTGTAGCGGATTTGGCCGACCCCTAGCTTGCCGAAGTCGTTGGTGCCCAACTTCTGCACGAGGTCCATGACGTCGGGACCTTCCATGCTGAAGATGCCCATGTAATCGATATCGCACAGGCTCGCTCGCTTCCTAGTTCCTAGATGCTCCTCCGTGTGGCCAGCCGCGTATTCCCACGGCAGGTAATAGCCGAACATCTCCTGCATCTTTGCGCCATACTCGAGGTTCACATCATGGAAGGATGTCCTTTTTACCATGCGTTGCTCCCTTCAAACGATAGCTGCCAAGGTAGACTCGATACTGTGATCAACGTGGTGTCCGTAACTCCATGTCAATCAGGCTCGCCTTTCTCATTTATGCGTTAGCGTTTAGAGCGGATTATGGTTGCGCGCCGCCGAATCCTCAATTAGTGTAATTACCACGCTAATCTTGCCGTGTGCAAAATGTTACGTTAAAGTACGACGTAGAAGGCGAGTCGGTGGAGTCGTCGAATGAGTCGTTATTCTTGATGCAATTACAGGAAAACTCTGAATGTTCTTGTTCTCCCTTCCAGGACCACGAGAGAGTCTTCACATGGACGTATGACACGTATTAATAGAATATAATGAAATATAGAACAATTACACCATTCAGATAATCTAAGCACACAGATACGAAGACGGGTACAGGATTTGGTAGATATCCAAGTCGTAAGGAAAGACGACGCTAAGAGTTTCATGGAAGGCGACGAATTCTGCAGACAATACTACAAGACGGATAAGCTGCTCTTCGGTACGTCGAAGTTGGCCCCTGGCAAGAAAGGGACCGTGGATCCCGGGCATAAGATTGGATATGAGATCTTCTACGCCGCGAAAGGTCGAGTGATCTGCACCTTTTCAAAAGCGAACAGGCAAGTAGAGCTAAGCGAAGGAGACATCGTTATCATTCCACCAGGAGAACCTCATGAACTGACGAACAATGGGACGGAAGAAGCTGTCGTGGTCTGGAGTCTAGCTCCACCAGACTAGAAGCATATCCGGCTTTGAAGTGCGCAAGACATGAATTATCTCCTCAGCGTAGATGCGGGCACAACTGCATCTAAAATCTCACTGTTTAACGAAAATGGTCATCTAATCGCGATTTCATCCCAGGAATACTCTCTGATCACGCCAACATCACTGGCAGTGGAAATAGAAGCAGAAACACTCTGGAAGGCTTTCAGGAGTGGAGTTGCGGATGTCCTAAACAAATCAAAGGTTGATAAAAATGAAATCAAGGCTATCGGCATATCCGCTCAAGGCGAAACTCTCATCCTAATCGACAAAGATGGAAAGCCTTTACGAAACGCGATCGTCTGGCTCGACAACAGAGCGCAGGAAGAAGCAGAAATTCTGTCAAAAGAGTTCGATGATGGGACGAGTTACAAAATCACGGGGCAAGTGAAAATTGTGCCCACATGGCCTGCTTCGAAAATCTTCTGGATAAAGCGAAACGAACCCAGTATCTTCAGCAACGTATTCAAGTATTTGCTAGTTGAGGACTATCTAATCTACAGGATGACAGGCAGGTTCGTCGCAGAAGGCTCACTTCTCTGCTCAACAGTGTATTGGAATATCAACACAAGAAAATGGTGGAGCCAGATGCTCCAACGGCTGGAGATTACAGAAGACCAGTTGCCTGAGATAATGGAATCCGGAGAGGCTGTGGCGGAGTTGTTACCGTCAGCCGCTTCCGAACTTGGCCTGTCTCCGCGAACCATTGTGGCGACGGGGGCGCTCGATCAGGCAGCGGGTGCCACTGGCGTGGGCAACATTCAGCCAGGCATGTTTTCAGAGAATACGGGTGCAGCGCTTGCGATATGCGCACCGTCTGATAGGCCTTTATTTGACCCGCAAGGAAGGATGCCGGTTCACTACTTCGTGAAACCTTCTACTTACATGGCTCACACATTCACGACTGGTGGGATGGTTCTGAGATGGTTCAGGGATAATTTCTGCCAGCAGGAAATACAGGTTGGGTCAGCGACCGATATCGATCCGTATGATCTTTTGGGGCAGGAGGCCGCGAAGGTGGCTCCTGGCTCAGAGGGCTTAGTTATGCTCCCTCATTTACAGGGTGCCATGGCGCCGGAGGCCAATCCGAGAGCTAAAGGAGTATTCTACGGCTTCACCTTACGTCACACCAAAGGGCACTTCGCGCGCGCAATTATGGAAGCTGTGTCTTGCCTCGTTAGAAGAAACATGGAGGTGTTAGGCGACTTGGGCATTCAAGTCACAGAGATTCGGTCTCTGGGTGGCGGAGCGAGAAGCAGAATATGGAAACAAATAGAAGCCGACATAACGCAGAAGCCGGTCGTCACGACGAAAAACGAAGAGGCTGCGTGCCTAGGTGCCGCAATCTTAGCTGGTAAAGCGGTCGGCATGTACACGAGTATTGAAAACGCCTGCAACAAGATGGTTTCGATAAAGGAACGTTTCGAACCAAACCCGGCCAACGCCGGAATCTACGAGAGCACATACGGTCACTACATACAGCTTTACAATGATCTATGCGGGCTATTTGCTCGAGATTAAAGAGCGTCTCCTGGAGGCTATGGCCTACTCAGCATTGCTTGAATTTGTTCTCTGGTAGTTCTCACTTCAACGAATTTTCAAGTGCTGCTCCATCGATTGTGAATACCCACACGTTGTTCTCTTCGAGCTCGCAGATTTGGTCATCAGAATAGAACTATGTCTAATCATTCCATTTCGTGCGGTGCCTCATATAAAATGGAAGACGTGTGCTAGGAAAGGGATACTCCGCGTAAGATGTAAGATGTAAGATGTGTGTTAATGGTTCTCGAGATTTCTTTACGCGAGGCATTTTCTGTAGCGATGAACTGCGGGAATGCTTAAGAGCGTCCGCCTGAGGAAGTTTCCTTGTTGCGGTATTCGAGGCATTGATTTGAGCACTAGCCCTGGCCCAGCGTTTGACTTTGAGGGTGAAGCAGTCAGGATTGTTGATGAAGCAAAAAGCGTGAATCTAACGCTTAGGGTGCTTGGAGCAACTGCCTTTAGAATTCATTCTCCAAATAATATTAAAGTACACGACCAACTTGCTCGAGCCATCTCCGATCTGGACTTCGTAGGCTACTCGAAGGACAGGAACAAAATAGAACAATTCTTCACGGAGCGACGGGGCTACGCGATGGTACGTGCAGCTTTGACTCCTGGGTTATTTGCGGATAGATGTATATTCATCAATAAATCCGGGGGAAACTCTCACGCTGACGTGTTCTTGGACAAGCTTGCAATGAACCATATCATAGACTTTAGGGGCAGACTGGAAATGGATTATCCAACAATCCCCCTGGCTGACTTGCTACTGGAGAAACTTCAGATAGTGCACATCAACGAGAAGGACATCAAGGACTCAATTCTCCTCTTACTCGAACATGATATCGGAGAAGGAGACAAGGAAACGATTAACATGAAACGTATCACTAAGATTATGGCAGAAGACTGGGGCTTCTATTACACTACGACTGCTAACCTAAAGAAGATAGGATCGTTTCTTCCAAAATACACCAATCTAACGGATGAACAGCGCCTTGCTATATCGTCGAAGATCGAGAAGCTCTTACAGGGCATCGAGGATGAGCCCAAGAAGTTTGGATGGAAGGTTAGAGCAAGAGTAGGCCCTTCGAAGAAGTGGTATAATGAGGTTGAAGAAGTCGAACGTGCGGAACACCTTGTAAGTAGTGGAGCGTAATTCGAGCATTCCGCACCGTGACTTTTGACCACCCGCTCCGACTCTTAAAAAGAGTCACGTGCTCGGGGCAATTGCTCTGCGGAGCTGGAGAGACCTATGCTAAGCACTATACTTTCAATATAGTATTTGCGACATAATCATAACCATAATCCAGTTCTCCCGTAACTTGGGAAGATTATGACTGTAGTTGATTTGGAAAGAAAGGCGAAGAGAGCCTTTCCCTATCCGTATATCCCGAATTCCGTTCCAGAGATCAAAGCGCAGATGTTAAAGGAAGTAGGCATAAGTAGCGTGGAAGATATCTACGCAGAGATCCCTAAACATCTTCGTTTGAAGGGTAAGCTCAACGTACCTGGGCCCATTCCGTCTGAGTGTGAGCTGCGTAGGCACGTAGAGGAGCTTTTGGGTAAGAATAAGAATTGTAAAGACTACCTGAATTTCCTCGGCGGAGGTTGCTGGCAACATTATGTTCCCTCCGTCTGCACGACTATAATGGAAAGAGACGAGTTCCTGACGGCCTATGTCGGGGAGTCGATGGCTGATCATGGCAAGTTCCAAGCACAGTTCGAATTTGCTAGTTGCATAGGGGAACTGTTGGATATGGAAGCAGTCAACACCCCTACCTATGACTGGGGTATGGCAGCCGCTACGAGTATACGAATGGCTTCACGCATTACAGGACGTAACGAAGCTTTGATTGTTCGAACGGTCGCCCCTGACAGGCTCTCCTGTATGAAGAATTACGCATTATCAGTCGTACCAAATATCAAATTGGTCGAAAACGACCGAAAAACTGGTCTGATGAATCTAAAGGATTTGAAACGAAAGATATCCGCAAATACCGCAGCAGTTTACTTCGAGAACCCGTCCTATCTGGGCTTCATCGAAACTCAAGGATCAGAAATTTCCAAGATTGCACATGACGCAGGAGCCATCGTCTGCGTAGGTGTAGATCCCACTTCTCTCGGCGTCCTCGAACCGCCTGTTCATTACGGTGCCGATATTGTCGTGGGTGATATCCAACCATTGGGGATACCAATGTATTGGGGAGGAGGTTTGGGCGGATTCGTAGCCACTCGCGACGAACCCAAGTATGTAGCTGAGTTTCCATCCCTTCTCTTCGGTTTAACTGCAACGACCCAGGAGGGCGAGTACGGTTTCGGCGAAGTGTACTATGAACGAACTTCCTACGCCTCACGCGAAAAGGCAAAAGACTTTCTCGGCACAATGGCCCAATTACACGGTATCGGCGCCGCTGTTTACCTTTCGCTGATGGGGCCTCAAGGCATGAGAGAACTAGGTGAAGGAATTCTCCAGCGTGCAGAATATGCTATCAAACTACTCAACGGCATTAAAGGAGTTAAGGCTCCTGTCTTTGGCGCACCACACTTCAAGGAATTCGTAGTGAACTTCGATCGTGCGGGCAAGACAGTTAAACAGATCAATAAAGCCTTGCTGAAGGAGAAAATCTTCGGCGGGAAGGACCTCTCTAAGGAATTTCCTGAACTGGGTCAGAGCGCCCTGTACTGTGTGACGGAAATTCACACTCAAGCGGATCTTCTTAGGTTGGCCAAGGCTCTTCGGGAGGTAATCTAAATGGGAGTCGTTAAACTAAGAAACTATCATCAGGCCCACTGGGACGAACCAATAATCTTCGAAATGTCTACCCCCGGCGTACGTGGAATCTTGACGCCTGCTGTGGAAGAAGACGTCAAAAAGAAAGCAGGTGATGTCTTCAGCAGGTTGCCTGCAAGCATCAGACGCAAGAAGCCTCCCACCCTTCCTGAAGTTGATCAAAAGCGAGTCCTATCCCATTTCCTGCACCTCTCGCAGGAAACGCTTGGCTCCAACCTGACCCCGGACATTAGTCTCGGCACGTGCACCATGAAATACAATCCGCGTGTAAACGAGGATCTTGTCAATGAACCTGGCCTAGCCTATCTTCACCCGTCGCAAGATCCGGACACAGTCCAAGGAATATTGGAAATCTACTACAAATTCGAAGAGATCCTAAAGGAACTCTCAGGAATGGACCGCTTCACCCTGCAGCCCGGAGGCGGCTCCCATGCAGTGTTCACCGCAGCCTCAATCATACGAGCATATCACAAAGCGCGCGGTGAACTCGAGAAGCGCAACGAAATTATAACAACAATCTTTTCCCACCCCTGCGACGCAGCAACCCCAGCGACGGCTGGATTCAAGGTGATCACTCTCTATCCTGACGAGAACGGCTATCCAGATCTAAACGCGTTCAAGGCAGCTCTATCGGATCATGTGGCTTCCATCCACATAACAAACCCCGAGGATACGGGGATTTACAATCCAATCATTGACAAGTTCACCAAAGCGGCTCATGATGTGGGTGCTCTGTGCTTTTACGACCAAGCGAATCTAAATGGCGTTATGGGTATAGCGCGAGCGCGAGACGCCGGATTTGACATGTGCCACTTCAACGTGCACAAGACATTCTCATCACCACATGGATGCTCTGGCCCCGCTACGGGAGCACTTGGAGTGCGACGTGACCTCGCTAAGTTCCTGCCATACCCGACGGTTGAATTCGACGCGAAGACGAAGAAATATTTCCTAGACTACAATAGACCCGAGAGTATCGGCAAGATTAGGGGCTTCATGGGTGTTGCACCAGTGGTCTTACGTGCATACGCCTGGTGCATGATGATGGGACCTGATGGCCTAAGAGAGACCGCCGAGATCTCTGTCCTGAACAACAACTACCTCCAGAAGAAGATCGAAGCGATCCCTGGCGAGGTAACCTGGTACGCGAAAGGTCACCGACGCCTGGAGCAAGTCCGCTACAGCTGGGAGAAGCTTGCGAAGGACACTGGTGTAGGCACTGAGGACGTAATGCGGCGGCTAGGCGATTTTGGCATCCAACACTACTGGACAAGTCACCATCCTTGGGTAGTCCCAGAACCAATGACACTTGAACCCTGCGAAACTTTCTCCAAGGAAGATCTCGACGAGTACGCCGCAGCCCTAGCACAAATCTCCAAGGAAGCATATGATAACGCCGAATTCGTCAAGGCAGCCCCATACAAATGCGCAGCCCACAAAGTCAAGAACCCGAAGGAACTAGACGATCCGAACAAGTGGGCACTCACCTGGAAAGCATACGTGAGAAAACACAAGTAATCCCCGTTAGTCTAACCGAGCAGAATACTATTGAGTACGAAGCTAGGCCTAATTGTCAACCCGTTCGCCGGAATGGGTGGCCGAGTAGGCCTGAAAGGTACCGATGGCCAAGACATACAGAGACGGTGCCGAGAGCTGGGAGCAATCCCGGAAGCTCCATCAAGAACAATAGAAGCGCTAAAGCAACTCCTCCCCATCAAAGACCAAGTTGAGATCATCACATATCCATATGAAATGGGAGAAGAAGAAGCCAAAACATGCGGATTCAAACCGAAGGTTATCGGCTCAATCCAGAAAAATGATACGACTGCTCAGGACACACGAAGGGCAGCAGAAGAGATCCAGAAGGAAGGAGTTCACCTAATCATCTTCGCTGGTGGAGACGGCACTGCCCGCGACATCTATTCAGCGGTCGGCGACCGCTGTGTGGTATTAGGAATTCCAGCGGGTGTAAAGATGCACTCCGCAGTATACGCGATCAACGCACGTGCAGCTGGCAAACTCGCAGCAATGTATCTGCAGGGGGAGGTCACAAGCGTAAGAGAAGCTGAAGTTATGGATATAGACGAGAACGCATTTCGACAAGGCCGAGCCTCCGCACAGCTATACGGATACTTACGCGTACCAGCCGAGGAGGCGTTTGTTCAAAGCGCGAAAGCAGGTCGACGAGAGTCAGATAATGCGGCAGTAGAGAGCATCGCTTACGCCATCCTCGACGACATGGAGCCTGATTGCCTGTACATCCTAGGACCAGGAACTACGATGCGCGGGATCAAAGCGAAGATCAGTTCGGACAACACGCTGTTAGGAGTCGACGTAGCACTGAACAAACAGTTTATCGCCCGAGACGCAAACGAGGCAGAATTGTTAAAGCTCATCAAAGGAAAAAAGGCGAAGATAATCGTCACTGTAATTGGCGGGCAAGGATACATCTTCGGCCGCGGAAACCAGCAAATTAGTCCTAGAGTTATACGCGACGTGGGCAAACAGAACATTATCGTTGTTGCGACCAAAGAGAAAATTTCATCCCTTGGGGGGAAGCCCCTTCTCGTGGACACCGGCGACAGCGTGACTGACAATATGCTCGTCGGCTACATGAAAATAGTAACGGGTTATTCAGAGCGAACCGTGTTGAAAGTGATGGTTTGAAACCTGAGTTGTGGAATAGGCCAAGAGGATCCATCAGACTTCTGATGACGCCGGGCCCAGTCGAAGTGTCGCCCCGAGTCCTAGCCGCTCTCTCAAGACCAATAATTCACCACTATTACAAGGCATTTCTTGACTTCTTTGCTGAGACAACGGAGAAGATGAAGAGAATCTTTCAAACGGAAAATGATGTCGTCATAATGCAAGGTGAAGCCGCCCTAGGCCTCGAAGCAGCTGTCCTAAACACGATCGACCCCGGAGACAAGGTTCTCATGTTGAATTCAGGCCCTTTCGGCAAATCGTTCGGAACCCACATCCAAAACGCGCGAGGCAAGATCGTAGAACTATCCTGTCCTATCAACGAGTCGATCGAACCACAGAAGCTGAAAGACCTTCTTGACGCTGAAGCAGACATCAAAGCCATGGCTGTCGTTCACTGTGAGACACCAACGGGGATCGTGAACCCCATAAAGGAACTTTGCTCAATCGCGAAGACGAAGGGAATATTGACAATCGTAGATGCCGTTGCATCTCTAGGCGGTGTGGATGTAAAACCAGACGAATGGGGGATTGACATCTGCGTCGGATCGTCACAAAAAGCCATTTCCGCGCCTCCCGGCTCAACCATAGTTTCAATTAGCCGAGATGGGTGGGACGCAATCGAACATAAGAAGAATCCAATCCGGCACTCATATGTGAGCCTAATCGACTATAGAGATACGTGGATCAAAGAGAGACGCTTCCCCTACACCCCAATGGTTACCCAATTGTACGGATTGGCCGAGGCTGCTGACGAGCTTCTGGAAGAAGGGTTAGAGAACTCATTCAGCCGACACAAGAAGGTAGCCGAACTCTGCAGATCTGAAGCGGAGAAGATCGGTTTCAGCCTCTGGCCAAAGAGACGGGAATTCGCTTCGAACACCGTAACGGCGTTAGCTATGCCATCCTATACGACTGAAGTTGAAATTGTAAATTACATGGCTGAGAACTACGGCATACTCATAGGCGGTGGATTCCGGGAAACCAAAGGTCAGCTGCTTAGAATCGGCCACATGGGATACAACGCCACATTAACCAACATAATCACAACTCTGGCTGCTCTAGAAAGAACTATGGAGGAAATAAGGAAACGTTGACCGATGGCCGTTACCACTAAATGATTAGGGCACGATCCTTTCGGTGTTATCTCCTTCAATATTCATCTTCCAAGTCAATTGCATAGTCTTTGGTCTATTCGCTTTTGCATCATCTATCCTCGTGACGCTTGTCGAGTGTGGGCTCGTTTTGAGTTGGTCTGAATCGGAATAGGCTTCTGCACTTATCCTCGCAAATGCACTGATCATGGAATCGAGTTCTTGTTTGCTAACTGACTCGGTGGGTTCAATCATCATTCCTTCTTCAACTATCAATGGGAAGTAGATTGTCGGAGGATGAATACCAAAGTCCAGCAGCCGTTTGCTAAACTGAAGGGCAGTTATTCCAGTTTCTTTTGCCAAGGTCGACGCTGACAAAACGAATTCATGCTTTCTAGGTATGCCTTCTCCGAAAGGAAGCGAGAACCCCCGCACATTTCTAAGTTTCTCGGCTAAATAATTGGAGTTGAGTACAGCAATCTCTGAAGCCGTCTCCAATCCTTCTTTCCCGTGAAGCAAAATGTACGCATAAGCGCGTAGGATTGTCGATACGTTGCCGTAAAATGCTCTGACTTTACCGATACTCTTAGGTCCGTTATAGTTCAAATAGTATCTTGTCTGGTCATATTCAATGGTAGGCAAAGGTAGGTAGTCCGTCAATCGCTGGGTTACGCCGACGGGCCCTGCACCTGGTCCTCCTCCACCATGTGGGGTTGCGAAGGTTTTGTGAAGATTGATGTGGACTATGTCAAAGCCCATGTCGCCTGGTTTGGCTTTACCTATGATTGCGTTGAGGTTTGCCCCATCATAGTACAGAAGACCGCCCGCCTCATGAATGATGCTGGTGATCTCCATAATTTCGTGATCGAAGATGCCTAGCGTGTTAGGATTGGTGATCATAAGCCCCGCCGTTTTCTTACCAACTACACTTTTCAGAGCCTCCTTGTCCACGCACCCTGAAGCGTTAGAAGGGACCTCGATTATCTTGTAACCTGCCATAGCCGCGCTGGCTGGATTCGTGCCATGAGCAGAGTCAGGCACGATTATTTCATCACGATCCTTGTTACCGTTGTCGTGATGATAGGCGCGCATGAGCATTACGCCAGTATATTCACCATGTGCGCCCGCTGCAGGTTGGAATGTTATCTTCTCCATCCCAACGATCTCAGCCAGATAGGCAGCCGTCTCGTAGAGAATTTGAAGGATGCCCTGAACCGTCTTCACATCTTGGTAGGGATGAAGATCCAGTATTTTCTGATTTGATGAAACAGCATCGCAAACCTTTGGATTGTACTTCATCGTACAACTGCCTAACGGGTAGATCCCAAGGTCTACGCCGAAGTTCTGTTGTGAAAGACGAGTGTAATGTCGGACTACTTCGATTTCCGACACCTGGGGTAGAACTGGAGGTCGTGACCTGCGGATCTTTTGCGGAATGGGGTGGAGCTCTAATTTATCTTGTGACTGGTGATAGCCAACCTTTCCATTCTGCGACAACTTAACGATTAGAGGTTCATTCCAGCGCGCTTGGGCATATGCCAATTCTTCTACACCGCCAGAATCCGTCGGAGCGTGTCACTGAGCATGTCTATGTCCTCGTGGCTGTGGAGTTCGGTGAAACAGTAGAGTGCCGTCTGACCAAGCTCGGGGAAGTATTTGCTCAGGTCTAGCCCTCCTTGGATTCCTGCTTTCAGCAGCTGTTCGTTAATTTCGCTGACCTTCTTCCCACTCTTGTCGAAATTGACTGTAAACTCCATGAAGTGAAATGAGTCAAACATGGGCGTCCTTATGCCGCGGATTCGTTGCAATTGGTCGATTGCGTACTGCGACCGATCCAAGATTGTTGAACAGAGATGCGCCATGCCATCTGGTCCGAGAAGGGACAAGTAAACTGAAGCTGCTAGTGCGAGGAGTGCTTCGTTGCTGCAAATGTTTGAAGTCGCCTTCTCTCTTCGTATGTGTTGCTCTCGAGTTTGCAGAGCCATGCAATACGCATCCAGTTTTCCATCCAGAGTTGTCGTCTTTCCAATAATTCTCCCAGGCATCTGTCTAAGCAAGGCATCACCGCTACATGCGAAGATGCCTAGAAGTGGTCCTCCATAGTTCATGTGGCTCCCAAGCGGTTGCCCTTCTCCCACGACAACGTCAGCGCCAAAATCACCGGGTGGCTTAAGCACCCCTAGCGAAATGGGTTCGACGCCAACAACGAATAATGCTCCGTTCTTATGGACCAGTTGTGCCACTTCATCGCATGACTCGTCCACGAAGCCTAGGAATGAAGGATATTCCGCGTAAACGCCAGCAGTTTGCTGGGAGAGTTTTCTTGTGAAGTCAGCTTGGTCGATGATTCCAGTCCTCAGATCTTGTTTTACTTCAACGAGTTTGATATCCACTGGGTCGCAGAAAGTTCGAAGAGTTGAAAGTCGCTCTGGGCTTATGAAATGGGGAACAATGAATTCGTCTCGGTGAGTCACGCGCGCTGTCAACCGAGCCGCCTCTCCTAGCGCCGTCGACCAGTCATACATGGAGCTGTTCGAGTAGTTCATACCTGTCAGCTCACAGATCATGCTTTGATACTCGAACAATGCCTGGAGCATCCCCTGAGAGATCTCAGGTTGATAGGGCGTGTAAGAAGTCAGGAATTCCCCTCGGCTAAGGATGGAGTCCACTACGGCCGGAACGTGATGATGCCAGACGCCTGCGCCAAGGAATGATAACATGTCTTGGCTCGAGACGTTACTTGCCAGAAGTTTCTCTATACGCCGCTTGACATCCATCTCCGACATCTTCGACGGAATCGCAATCGCGGCTTTCGATCGTATAGCTGCCGGAATATCTTTGAATAAATCGTCAATGGAACTAGTATTGATACTGTGCAGCATTTGATTCTTTATGGCTGTGTTACTGTTAGGAATGTAAGGGTGGTTCAGCAGGCGTCACCTTTGAGGGAGTTGGGCGCGTACATATTATGCGATACGGTCAGTAACCAAATTGAAGATTCGGCGAATATAGAACTGTTTTTCACTGAGCCGGGGAGACGTCCAAGATTTCACTGAGCTTCCTTTAGCCATCGTGCCGCTTGTTTCGCGAAATATGTGATTATGATGCCTGCTCCAGCTCGCTTAATAGCGGTCAAAATTTCTAGGGCGACTCTTCTCTCGTCGAGCCACCCGTTTTGTGCTGCGGCCTTGATCATTGCGTATTCACCGCTCACGTTATACGCGGCTATTGGAACGTCGAATCGAGCTCGCGCGGCGCTAATTACGTCTAGATAACTAAGTGCTGGTTTGACCATTACGATGTCTGCCCCTTCACTGATGTCCATCGCTATTTCTCGCTCGGCTTCCCTCCGGTTCGGCGGATCCATCTGATAGCTTCGTCTATCGCCCCAACGCGGAACAGATTCCGCGGCTTCACGGAAGGGCCCGTAGAAAGCTGATGCATATTTCGCTGAGTATGACATGATTAAAGTATCATGCAGGCCTCTCTCGTCAAGTTCGCCGCGAATGGCTTTCACCTGTCCGTCCATCATTGCACTAGGACCGACAATGTCTGCGCCTGCTTTGGCGTGAGAGACAGCGGTTCGAGAGAGAAGTTTCAAGGTTTCGTCATTCGCCACTGTTTCATTATGAACAACCCCGCAATGCCCGTGATCCGTGTATTGGCACAAGCAAACGTCAGTCGCGACGACTAACTCAGACTCCTCCTTCTTAATCGCTCGAACTGTCTGTTGCACAACGCCATCATCTGAATACGCCTCGCTCCCCATCGAGTCTTTCCGCTCCGGGAGACCAAAAATGAGGACTGCCGGAATTTTCAGAGCCTTGACTTCTGCTATTTCGTTCGGTATTTCGGACAAGGCAAAGCGAGGGATCCCCGGCATGGAAGGTATCTCCTCGCGGCTTGTGAGCCGACGGTCCACGAATATCGGGTACATAAAATCAAAGTTTGACAGCCTGGTCTCCTGGACCATTAGCCGTAGGGACTGTAATCTTCTCAGCCGACGAGGTCTCTCAGTCAACGTGACCTTTCGCGTCAGATCATACAGTTCAGATTTCACTTAAAATCGCCCCTGAGCCAATCGTATTCCTCAAGCATCCAATGCAATTCTCGTTAAAGGGTTAAACGGTAAGCCATTCTTCGCCCTGCCGATGTAATAGGTTTCCCTTTCTCAACTGTGTCGTATGGAGTGTCCTTTACACGTACCCTGCATGCATGAAGGTGTGAGGAGCACCAAAGGACGGGATGAAGACCTCTTCATACCTTACACTCGTGAAGATCTGTTTACATAACCTGTCTGTCAGGTTCCTCAATCGTCGATTGTGGGCAAGATCTACCGAGGAGCCAACGTATTGGCTGCAGCGCCCGTTGCATTTTTCTTTGATGTCGGAGTATAATAGCTTGAGCGCGGTCAGGTTCGTTCTTCCGAAAGGTTGCTCAGTAAAATCGATAATGCCTACGTCAAACTTCTCCTCCACCGAATGGAGAAATCGTGCTGCGTCGCCAATCACTATTCGCACTCTAGGATCTTTGAAGGCGCGATTTACCCCTTTGATGTACTTCTTGCAACAGTTAATCACTAATGGGTCAATCTCCGCGATGGTTATCCGCTTAATCAACGGAGATTGCAGTAACGCCATCGCCGTCTGTCCACTTCCGCCACCGAGCACCAAGACGCGCCTGACTCCGGTTCTCTTCGCGGTACCACAGAGAGCTTCATTGAAGATCTTTGAATCATATGCTGTGTGTTGCACATTGTCGTCAAGGAACAGCATTCTACCGTAAGCGTCGTTATCAATTATGTCTATTTTCTGATATTGTGAATGCCCAGTGAAGCAAAATCGCTTTGCGTGATACGCAAGATGCAAGCCTGGATAGGGCTGGTATACGATGAATTGCGATTTCTCGAAACACACTTTTCGTCCGATGGTTGACATATGCTTCATCGCGCTGCCTAGAGAATGCCTATATTACATCTCCGCACGCCATTCAATCTAATGAACCGTCCTCTCTACAGCGAACTAGTATCGTACTATGAGCTTATCGAGGGTCGGGACTGGCAGAAAGAAATCAACCTCGTCAAGTCTATAATGAAAGATCATCACTGCAAATCATCAATTGACTTAGGATGTGGGACTGGATATCACGCAAGAACCTTGACGAGGTTGGGATTCGAGATGACTGGAATTGACATTTCAAAAAAGAATATCCAGTATGCAAGAAGAAACGCAAGAAAGGAAGAAGTTCGACCGCGTTTCGTTGTGGGTAGCTACTATGAATATCATCCATCCGAACGTTTTGACTCAGCGCTCTGTTTAAACTGGTCAATCCCCGTGAAGGACGTTGAAGTGAAACGATTTCTGGATAACACCTACTCCATTCTCCGGCCTGGGGGATTACTAGTCTTTGATTTTGAACGAGTTTCGCAAATTATGTGGAGTGACGTCGGTAAAGCGATCACTGACATGTGGAATCAGAAAAGTAAGTTGATCGTAAGAGTTTCGATCGGGCACATAGTAGCAAACGTGCTGTATTCGAGAGACGTTTACCTCATCTATCCAAAATCCTCCAAAGAGGATCAACCAGATGAACGATTAAGGTACGAAGCAACAACTGATACGCATGTTCAAATGTTCGTTGATCGCTCCTGCGTCCGTTTCTTTTCTCTAAAAGAGATTAGGAACTTCGCTCGCCAGTCTGGATTCAGAGTGATCGGTAACTTCCTCCAACCAAGGAAAAAATACAAGCGCAACTATACCGTTCTGGAAAAAATTGACTGACACATCCATGCTGCCCAAGTGTTCATGGGTGACGAGGAGTTCATCTTCGGGCTTCCTTCGTTATGAACAGTGTAAGACCTAAAGTGCCAAGTCCAAGCACGTAAATGAACAACTCGAAGAAGGGAATCCCGAAATAGTTAGCGAAAGGGACAAAGAAGTCAAGTAATCCCATAGGCAAAGCTGCCAGAAAATAACGTCTGTTATGCGTGGAGGCTGAAAGTAAGCACAGGTATCCCCAACAGAAATGAAACAACAGGGATGATACCCGTTCAAGTATGCTAAATCCGATTAGCGGTAACGCCTGTGAAGGAGGATAGAAGAGAGTGGGCCTATTGGTGATTAAATTCGAGTACAATTCTAGCGAAGATAAGGTGCCAGCACTGAGAGTCAAGTAAATTGACAGTAGACTCAAGATGCCTAGAACCCCCAGGTAACCTGCATTCTCCCAAAAAGCCAGTCCAAGCCCGTATGCTGCCGCGTCTCCGGTCTCCAATTTGCCCCGAGAAACCGCCAATCTTGCTACCAAGTAGGCGCCTCCAACCTCGAAGACTACTGTCTGAATTCCGAAGTAGGCGCCTAGACTTGAGAGATCGCCATGGAAGCCTACCATGAGCGCGTTGAACGTAATTGCTTGAAAAATGAATTTGCACGCAATCGCTCCGCCATAAGCAAGAAGAGAACAGAGCAATGCTAGGGCCGTGAACCTGCGCTTGAGGTGCCAGTAAATTACGAGACCTGCGCTAAACGCGATCGTGACGACCGGTTGTAGAAGGTACAGGGCATCGATATTCTGCATGTCGAAGTCTCGAGTTCATACAGATAAATGATTAAGAATAATCGTTCGATTATATCAAAACCCTGACTCCGGTTATATTGACAGTCTTTTGCGAAATTCCCTTCGGCGCAGACTCCGTCTTGCCACAAAAAGCGGAACATGAGCGTTCGGGACAGAGAATGCTTATTGAGGGATATCGCGGTTCGATAACTCGGAAGAAAAGATATGTCGTATATGTATGTTCCCAAACCACCGGTAGCGTACACTTGCTACGTACCTACTCAATGCTATGTTCCAACTCAGTGTACAGTGCCGCAGCCACCTGAGGTCTATTATCAGCCTCCTCCGCAGGCATATGCATACCAACCGCCCCCTACGACTTGCGTATACCAGCCACCTCCAGTCGCGTATCAATGTGCTCAGCCCGCGCAGGTCTATTACTATCAGCCGCCTGCCGTTAGAGTTCAATAGTTTAGTAGGTACGCTCCACGAACGCAGAGTCGCCTAGCCGTAGTAGCTAGGGACTATGCCATTTTTCTAACGGCGGTTTTCCATCCCATATTCTTTCATGATCGTACCGACACAGTGGCTTCGTCAAATGCCTATGAGCCTTAGAGTCCGGAAGATAAAGCCCAGGAATGAGTTTTCGAGCCCTCATGATCCGAGCTTTCTGCTGCTCGCGGATAACGAGCGCACATCTGTCACATTTGAAACCTTTTTCTCTTCCAGCCGATTTGAGGCGCTTACCGCAGCTTGGACATTGTGGGTTACGCATGATTATCCACTTAGCAAGACTGAGAACTTCCAGTTTCTCCAGATTGATTGTTAATCCATGTCGTCCAGGCGTCCCGCCAAAGACCGTTACTTGATCACCAGGAATTAGCTGCATGATGATGTCTCTCAGACGGCCAGTCGGTTCATACGCCGCACAGGTGAATCGTCCTTGTCTCGTGCAGATGTGAAAGAACGCATGCCCCCCGATGACTCTCTTGGGGATGTCGTCCACTTTACCGGAGACAACAACGGGAGCGTTAACCTTAACGTCATTGCCTTTCGCGGCGGCCAGGTGGGCCTCAGTCGCGTGGTTTGTGCGGAAGACTACCCATCGTTCGACGGGTTCATGAATCGTGAGCATTTGAAAGGCTTCACGAACGATTTCAGGTGTTTCTCCGCGAATGCCTAGAAGCACGGGGTCAGGTCCGTGTGGTGTGATGAGGACTCTTCTATTTCTCTCATCATAATTGTTGAATGTCATTGGATGAGTGGTATTATTCATCCTCTTAACAGACTCTTGATCGACACGGCGTCGAATCCCACAATTCTCACGTCTTCTATACGCCACCAACTCGAAAGTGTGATCCTCATTCAAAGTGTGGCCTATAGCAGCCAGAGCACCAACCAATCCAATGTTAGTTCCATACGACGCTGCTTCTGCGCGTGACTCGATGATTATTCTTATCGCATCAGTAACAGGAACAATTTCGCAGAGAGCGCAGTCTTGCTAGCTCTCGCACCGATCGTGATGGGTCTCCTTTCAGAAATACGGCGGCGGGGTCAGCATTCTCTTCTCCAATTCGACCTTCTCTCTCGATTTCGTCTAGGACGATGTGCCTTATTGATTCGTACATGTCGTCGGCTATCTCTAACCTTAGAGCAACCGCAGCGTTACCTCTAGTCTTGTAAGGGACATTCGGGTTGAGACGGATTATATTTGGATAATCAATAAAATATGCGCCGACTTCGAGCAATCTCTCAACAAGTCTAGCAGCGATGTATGTAGTACAACCTCCATTAGCCGAGTCAGTGTCATCGAAACCAACATGTAGATGCACGTGCCGTTACCTAGTCGGCAGAGTTAGGACCAACTGCCGAGTTGTTCTCTATGAACCTTCAACTACTATCATTGTAAGGGTAGATCGCACTTTGTCGAGCCTTCTAATCTTCCACGTCACAACTTCCTTCAGCTTATCCATCGAATCTGCTTCTACCTTTGCCACAATGTCGTAGACTCCGTAGACAACGTAGGATTCCTTGACGTTTCCTATCTTTCGCAGTTCAACGACGACTTCGTCTTCCGAACCTATTTCGGCATTAATTAGGACGAAGGCTACCGGCATTACGAAACCTCAGAGTAGTTTGCGATGAGTAGAACTAAAAAGATTTGCCTAGATAACCGAATCTCGAATCGAGCTTAGCTGAGTTCAAACGCTACCATCCAAAATCTTTACCAGTGCCATAGTCCCACAATTGTGGGCCAAGAATTTGGTATCACAGAACATCTCTCTCAGTTCCTTAGACATAGCGATACTGGATCGTAACTCAGAATACCTTGGGGTGTCGACGCTTCAACTAATGGAGAATGCGGGCCGCTCTGTCGCGGACGAAGTTGAGGCGCGTTTTGGAAGAGGGTCTTCAGTCACCGTATTCGGAGGAACTGGAAGGAATGGTGGCGATGGGATGGTTGCTGCACGCCACCTTGCAGGCCGTGGATTCAAAGTTCGCTTTCTATTAGTCGGAGATGAACGGCTAATTCGAGACGCCAGTGTGCTATCAAACTGGACAGCTCTCAAGGCAATGAAATGGACTGTTAACGTAGAGTCTTGTCATGATTCTTCCACAATACCGAAATCTGATTCTGACGTCATAATTGACGCGATGCTCGGAACAGGAACGCACGGAAAGTTACGGCAACCCTTCCTGCGAGCAGTTCAAGTGGTAAACGGCAGTGCAGGTTTCAAGATTGCTGTGGACGTTCCGACAGGAATTGATTCGGACACCGGAGAACTGCTGGGTGAAGCAGTTAAAGCCAATCTTACGGTAACCCTCCATGCCCTGAAGCGAGGCTTCAGCAAAAGTAAGCAGTACTGGGGTGAGGTTAGAGTAGCCGAAATTGGCATCCCGCCAGAGGCCGCGATCTACGCAGGCCCTGGCGACGTTGCAGCGGTCACAAAGGAGAGACCGGCCAACTCTCATAAGGGCCAGTACGGACGACTCTTGGTAATTGGAGGAAGCGAAATCTACAGTGGAGCGCCCACGTTAGTTGCGTTGGCAGCTTACAGGACCGGTGTCGATCTTGTCAATGTTGCCGCTCCCGAGAAAGCCGCGCAATCTATAGCGTCATTCTCACCGAGCATCATAACCATCAAACTTCCCGGTAGTAATTTGGCAACACGACACCTTCGAACGCTTGATGAACACATCTACAGAGCGAGCGCAATCGCTATTGGACCCGGCTTGGGACTGTCACAAGGTACGGTCTCCGCCGTGCGCAGAATAATCGGCTTGGCAATTAAACGCAAGAAGCCTCTCTTATTAGATGCCGATGCACTCAAGGCAATTGGTGTAGTGAAGAGAAGGATATTTGACGAGTCAATCGTGATGACTCCTCACGCGGGCGAATTTGAAGCGGTCTCAGGAAAGGAACCGTCGAATGATCTTATGACGCGAATGAATAATGTCAGAGAGTTTGCCTCGCTTTCAGGCGCTGTCATCTTACTCAAGGGCCCTACTGATATTATCTCGGATGGAATTCGTATAAAACTCAACAGCACCGGAAACCCGGGTATGACGGTAGGCGGCACAGGTGACGTACTCTCTGGTATAATTGCAGGACTCATGGCACAAGGATTCGAGCCCTACAAAGCCGCAATAGCAGGAGCCTTTGTGAATGGGACAGCTGGAGATATGGCAGTAGAACGCTTTGGTCATCTAACCCCAACGGATCTGATTGAACATATCGCAGGAATCATAACTGACCCGATGAGTCACAAGATAATTCGTGACAAGTTCCAGCAAGCCTAGTGTAAGAGATGACCGAAACACGAGATTTGAGAGTATACGTTCTCCTCCTTAAGCAGGACGACCCTCACAAGTGCACAGCCGCTAAGCTCGCGAAGTTCGGTTTCGCAAAAGCTCTCTATAACGTTAGGCAGATTCCGAGAGGATCATTGGTCCTCAACCCAATCGCTGCGCGCATAGTCTTGCCAAACGACAGAAACCTGGGGAGTGTAGTTGCGATTGATTGTTCCTGGGAAAAGGGACAAGCCGAGTTCAGGCGAGGTTTCCCAGGATTGGCGAGAAGATTACCCACGCTGCTTGCGGCAAATCCAACGAATTACGCGAAGAAACATAAGCTATCTTCAGCTGAAGCTTTAGCCGCAGCCTCGTTCATCATGGGGTACAAAGGTATTGCAGAGAAACTCCTCTCACTGTTCAAATGGGGAGACACCTTTCTGACTCTAAACAAGGAGTTGCTGGAAGCATACTCTTCGGCGGCGTCAGAGGAAGAGTTGTCAGAGATCGAATCTCAATTCTTCTGAGCTGATTGTCTTTTAGAAAATGAAGTGGGTAATGAATCAGGTTGGCGTGTTGGCCGTAACCCACCTTCTGTTTTAGGCGACATTCATCTAATCGGGATACCCGCGCCTCCGGCGGAGGTCACAGGCGCCTATTATCCCTTTCACGGCGTCGGTTGGCATTTCACCCTTACTGCCAGCCTTCTCAACGCAGGCGCATCATCGTCACTGACTAGCAGAGGTATCTTTCTGCGCCTAGACCCGACCTCTCGATCGACACTTCGCAGTGCCACGCTTCCGCCACGTGGATGGAGTTTCCTCAGACCTCCACGAGGAGGTCCGTAGTCGCCCACCAACTCGCCAACCCAACTATTTCCATTGCTAATCCTACTAGACAAGTGTTTGCATTCGAGTTGATACCGGAATTGCGAGAATCCTCTTAAATGAACGAAACGGTCTCCATTGGGCAAATCCAAGTGTGAGCTGGATGGGATTCTACAATTACGGACAGCAACAGAGGAGTATCCTCTCTTCCCCTACGTACGTTCTCATCATTCTGAACATTCTGGTTTTTCTTGTAATGCTGCTGAGTGGTGATTTTGGAGATTGCTCTTCAATAACCTGCCAGCTGATGGCTCAAACTACTGATGCGGTAATGCAAGGTGAGTATTGGCAGCTTTTCACGTCAATGTTTGTTCACTTTGGTTTTCTTCACATCATATTCAACATGTTTGCACTATACTATTTCGGTCGACTGAATGAGACGTTTTTCTCATCTAAGAGCTACTTGGCAATCTATTTTGTCTCAGGCATGCTTGGTAATGTTGTTTCATTGTTCATGTTGCCAGCCGCAACTCTCTCGGGTGGCGCCTCGGGGGCAATCTTTGGACTTGTCGGGTCTTATGTCGCCATAGCGCGAAAAGCACGTCATATGGGAGTGGCACTGCTCTACGCGGTTATGATGCTGGTCTATAGTGGAGTTGGTTTAGGCGGAATGGACGTGAATAATTTCGCGCACGTATTTGGTTTCGTTGGCGGACTCGCCGTCGGGCTCTTGCTCTCGCGTTCGCGATCTAACCCTGAACCTGGCTACTCAGTAACCTACACCTACGGTTGACGCTTGCTGGGCGAATCTAGCATAGGCATCTTGATTCCTCTTTCTCTAGCCACCTTTTTGGCCGAATCGTAACCTGCATCCGCATGTCTTACGATGCCGATTCCCGGGTCAGTGGTTAGGACCAACCTCGCGCGTTCTTCAATCTCCTTTGATCCATCCAACACGAGGCACATGCCGGCGTGAATACTGTATCCTATTCCAACTCCTCCACCGTGATGAACGGATACCCATGTGGCTCCTGCTACTGCGTTTAGTAGAGCGTTTAGGATCGGCCAGTCAGCTACTGCATCGGATCCATCCTTCATGCCTTCAGTCTCTCGACGTGGGGAAGCAACGCTTCCGGTGTCAAGATGGTCTCTCCCAACCCATATTGGACCGGAAAGCTTTCCGGACGCAACCATATCGTTCACAATTTTGCCGAATCGCGCACGTTCACCGTAACCCAACCAGCAGACTCTTGCTGGGAGCCCTTGGAACTTTACTTGGTTTCGCGCTTTTGTTAGCCAACGAGTAAGCTCGTGATTGTATCCAAATTCTTTCGAAACGACTTCATCTATGCGGAAAATGTCGTCAGGTTCCCCCACTAGTGATGTCCATCGAAATGGACCGCGTCCTTCACAGAATAAGGGTCTGATGTATTCGGGCACAAAACCCTGGTAGCTGAACGCTTCTTTGAGTCCCGCGTCAAAGGCTTGTTGCCTAAGGTTGTTTCCGTATTCGAACGTAATCGTTCCCTTATTCATCATATCAAGCATCGCTTTCACGTGAATGCGCATGCTGACTTTTGCTTGACGCAGGTAATCTTCTGGATTGGTGGATCTGAGGTTATCAGCGTCTTCTTTGCTTAATCCGGCTGGGTAGTAACCGTGCAATGGATCATGAGCGGAAGTTTGGTCTGTCACAATGTCAGGAAGGACCTCTCGACGGACTAGTTCTGGATGAATTTCAGCAGCGTTTCCAAGCAATCCGATACTAATGATCTGCTTAGCATCCTTAGCATTCCTCACCATTTGTAATGCTTCGTTAAGGCTGTCGGTCCACTTCTCAATGAAACCGTGCCTGAGCCTTCGATCGATCGCGGCCTTGTTTACTTCCACGACGAGCGCGATTCCATCATTCATAGTAATTGCAAGGGGTTGTGCTCCACCCATCTCTCCAAGTCCAGCCGTGAGAACCACTTTCCCACGGAGTGTTCCATCAAAGTGCTTCTTCGCGACAGCCGCAAGAGTCTCGAAAGTCCCCTGCAAGATTCCTTGTGTACCGATGTATGCCCAAGATCCCGCCGTCATTTGTCCATACATGATTAGCCCTTTTTGTTCCAGTTCGTAGAAGTGTTCCCAGGTTGCCCACTTGGGAACGAGCATTGCGTTAGAAATTAGCACTCGTGGCGCGCGCTCGTGTGTTTCAAAGACTCCAACCGGTTTTCCGCTCTGTATCAGCAGTGTCTCTTGTGGTTGCAGCTCTTGCAAGGTCGAAGTGATCTCTTCGAAACATTCCCATGACCTAGCGGCTTTTCCAGTACCTCCGTAGACAATCAAGTTGTCGGGATCCTTAGCGACTTCTGGATCCAGAACGTTGTAGAGCATTCGGTAAGCTCCCTCAATCTGCCAATTCTTACAATGAAGCGTTTGCCCGCGTACAGCCGCCACGGATGGTTTTGTCTTAAGCATCTTAACCACTAGTATCTTGGTGGAAACGTGATTTTAACCTTCAGCGACTATTGTAATGTTTTTCCTTCTTTCACTACCAACTTTCCGTTCTTCAGGACTGTGTTAACCAGGTTGCCGCCGAGTCGATAACCTAGAAATCGGTAATCGCTCACTTCCAAGATGAGTAAATCAGCATTCTTTCCCTTCTCTATGCTGCCGATTCGCTGGGCCATTCGGACTGAATGCGCCGCGTTGATTGTAGCCGCCGTAAGTGCCTCAGCTGGGGTCATGCGGAGTTTGTAACATGCTAAGCTAAGCACCAACTGGTAGTTCTCAATCCAACAGCTTGGGCTGAAGTCGCTTCCAAGAGCCACAGGAACGCCATTTGAAATGAGATTTCGCGCGTCCGGATACCTATCAATCATTAGGGTAAGTGGCGCCGCGGGTAGGAGCGTGGCGATTGTTCCAGCCCGCTTCAAACTTTCCAGACCTCTAGAGGACATGTTGAGCAAGTGATCTGCAGAGACTGCGCCTACTTCTCCCGCAAGCTCTGCTCCACCTAACGAGTAAAACTCGTCGGCATGAATTCTAGGCAACAGACCATTACTCTTGCCTGCTTCAAGTATTCTTCGTGAATTATCAATCTCGAACACCCCTTTTTCACAGAAAACATCACAGAAAGTTGCGAGTTTCTTCTTTGCTATTTCAGGAATCCAAACATCGCAGATTGTACCTACATATTCGGATACTCTACCCGAGTATTCTGACGGAATTGCGTGCGCTCCAAGGAATGTGGGTATGAATGTGAGAGGAGTCGACTTATTCAGTTCGCGGATTATTTCGAGGGATTTCACTTCGTCCTCTAAGGTCAATCCATAACCGCTCTTTGCTTCGATGGTTGTTATTCCATAAGTCAGCAGACTCAGTGCACGCGCGTTGCAAATTTCTTGGAGCTGTTGCTTTGATGCTGCACGTGTATCACGAACGGTGCGGAGAATTCCTCCGCCGCGTCTCAGAATGTCCAAGTATTCCACGCCTTTGATTTTCATCTCCAACTCAGTTTCGCGTGAGCCTGCAAAGACGAAATGAGTGTGCGCGTCAACGAAACCTGGCGTTACCACTTTGCCGGTCGCATCAATTCGCTTCTTTGAATAGAAATGGTCATTTACGAAATGCGTTTGTCCGACTCCAACGATCTGTCCGTTTAATATTGCAACTGCGCCGTCTTCGATGATTCCCAAGTCATCCATTTGTTGACCGCACGCGGGTTTCAGAGAATGACCTTGAAGTGTAACTACCTGTCTGGCGTTTTCTATAATGAGATCCGCCGGAGATTCAGTCAAGTCGGCTCTTGCGTCCTTCAAGTGCAAACCAGATAAGTAAAGTTGAACGTATTCTCATTT
>CAWJRR010000010.1:0-77703 GCA_963845275.1 Candidatus Bathyarchaeota archaeon | reverse complement strand
TTGTCTTGGTTCTGTACAACCCTCAAAGTCGGGATAGAAGAGAGCCTCTGAGACTCGTCCACGAGATGCTCATGAAGTACAGGAAACCAACGACACCGGTGGGCATTGTGACTGCATATTCAAGGATAGGAGAAACGACGATCATCACAACATTGAAGCGAATGCTGGACTATGAGATAGATATGACTAGCACAATATTAGTTGGAAACTCGTCGACAAGAATATTCAAAGAGAAAATTCTAACTCCAAGAGGATATTATAAGCCTAAAAGTCGACGAAAACATTAGGTTACACTGATTTTGAAATACTATTATGTCACGTTACTCTCCGAGGTACACTATTTACCAAGACCAAGAAGACCGAGGAGTCTGTCAATTTCTAGGCTCCCTTGCACAGCGGACACAATTTGGTTCAAGCCATTCTCCCACACCTGTTCAATGGATTCTTCTCGCGCATTTACCGCAATTCGGTTCTTACTAGCGAGATACGCAACAATGCTCTCTCTTAATGGAGGCTCGTCGAAGATTCCATGAAGATACGTCCCGAATACGAGTCCATTCTGGTCTAGCGCGCCATCAAAGCTCGAAGTGACCTTGCCGCTCCTTCGAATTACTCTAAAGGCAGGTTCTGCTCTGGACCCAAGAATAGTCTTCCCCATGTGAATCTCATAGCCGGTCAACTCCCGACCTCGGCATCCTTCTAGAATAGCGCCTTTACCAACTGGAATCGCCGATACACGCTCGGTGACTTTTTCATAGCTATCAAATGCCGTGTCAACATCAAGAAGACCCAGACCTTCGACAGTCTTAGAAGATCCTGATTCGAGCCCGCTTTCATCGAGTATCTTGTTTCCCAACATCTGGTACCCGCCACAGATTCCTATAATCGGCGTGCCTTCTTTTGAACGGTCCCGTATAGAGGAGTCCATTCTTGTTTCTCGTAACCATTTGAGATCATCAATAGTATTCTTGGTCCCGGGCAGTATCAGCAAGTCTGCGTCTTCCAAGTCTTCCTTGTAATGCGCGAAAATCACGCTTACCATAGGATGCGCCTGCAACGGTTCGAAGTCTGTGAAATTGGATATTCTAGGAAGCCGAACTACAGCAACTCTCACTGGTTTGGTTCTGTCGATGTTCATGTTGTCGAGTGAGATTGAGTCTTCGTCTGGAAGTCGTAGACTTTCTATGTAGGGCAGAACTCCAATTATGGGCACTCCAGTCATCTCCTGAATAGTCTCGAATCCAGGCTTGAGTAGATCCATTTCACCCCGGAACTTGTTCAGGATGAAACCACGGACCCTAGCCCTATGCTCAGGTTTAAGCAAGGTCATGGTACCTACGATACTCGCAAAGGCTCCTCCTCTTTCAATATCAGTTATCAAAAGAACTGGGGCGTCCGCAAGGTCCGCGATTCTCATGTTTGCAATGTCGAATTCGTAGAGGTTTATCTCGGCTGGGTTTCCTGCTCCTTCGATGATTATTACCTCGTATTCCTTTGACAATCGTTCGAATGATTGCTTCACTCCTTCGAAGCCGACGGTCAACGCGAATTCGCGCCAATAATCCTTAGCGTGTATGTCTTGGAATGGTTTGCCATGAAACACTATCTGACTCGTCTTATCGCCTTTCGGCTTCAAGAGTATCGGATTCATATCGGCTTTGATAGGTGTTCGAGCAGCAAAGGCTTGGAATGCTTGGGCCCTTGCTATTTCTTCCCCTGACTCAGTAACGAACGAGTTAAGCGACATATTCTGAGATTTGAAAGGGGCTACCTTGAACCCTCGATCAACTAAGATCCTGCACAGAGCAGCGACGAGGGTACCCTTCCCTGAATGGGACGAGGTCCCTTGGATCATTAGCGCTTTCGCCAAGGTTGATTTGCGCCCTTTAGAGTATCTCGAATATACAGATTAGGGCTTATGAAACAACGATTCACCTGAGGTCATGTGCTCGAAACGATGAGATCGTGGTTAATCCTATACGCGCCAGACCTAAGTTGGAGACGTTCCGCAAGTTCTGCAGAACTCCATTACTTCAAGAAGGTATGCTCCACAGCCTCGACAGATTTTTGCGCCTTCGCCAAATCCCCGCGGGTTGCCGAATTCTCTCTCATAGGCCTCATAGTAGAATAAGTGTTCTTTGTCTCTGATGTGGACACCATCAGATTGCAAGTATTCTTTCGCTTTCTTACTAAACTCAGCGTCAGAGATCTTTGAGCTAAAGTAGCTTGGAAGCGTTGATGTCCCCGACCCGCGTTCGATTGGCATCTTTGTTCTCCAAATGATTTCAGCCGGAAGCAAGTCTTCAAAGGATTTTCTAAGAATCCATTTCCCATACGTCTGATCATGTTCCTTGTGTATCTTCAGTTCTGGGTCTATGTTCATTGCGAATTCTTTGAGAGGCTGCTCCAAGAAAGGCATCTTAGCTTGCATACCTAGGGATTTCGCTATCGAAGCTGACGCGAAACGCATGACCTTCCACATGTTCCGTAGGCTTCTAACAAGTTCGTCGTGACTTCTACCAAATAGGAAGCTGTAGCCGGCAAACAATTCGTCGCCAGCGTCGCCCGTCATCACTTCACCGATACCATGGTCCTTAGCTGCTCGGAGTCCAATTAGGATCGTTGCATCGTTCCGAATTTCCATCGGATCAAAGGATTTCATAATCTTGACCGCGTCTTGAGCTGCAGCCTCCGCAACTTTCTCAGTAATGGGAATTATAATATGATCAATGCTGAATCTTTCAGCAACAATCTTCGCAAATCTCAGATCGGGCGCATCTCTTAACAGGACCGTGACACCTGTAAGCTTCAAATTTCTGCTTGCGACTGCAGCAACTATAGATGAGTCGAGCCCACCTGACAAAAGAACACCTTGCGCGGAATTTTTCTCAACTGCCAGTTCAACTAGTTCTCTTAACTGCATGCAAGTTCTCTCTACACTACCGTCCGACATAGTCCCAATCCTGGATCGAAATAAGGAAGGAACCCAAGAGAGTTATATTCTTACAAAGAAGCTAACAGAGCGGCAGAAAATGCAAACCATTCTAGTTACTAGTAAAATGGTGCGGGGGAGGGGATTTGAACCCCTGAACTAAAGCGTCCTTCGGACGCCCCTGCGGGACGTTCGTCTTGCGTCAATGAAACTTACCCACTGTGTAGATGCGTTGCTAATCATATTAGTTGAGCAGACGAGTGAAAATAATCCCTGGTTCATGAGTTACTGTCCTTGAATAAAACGAGTGGCCGCAATCTACCATCTTCAACCATGCGGCCAACTTGCCTTACCAATCGTATGCTATGAGAAACGTGGAAGAACTCATCAGACATTTTGATGAGTTCTGAATCTTCTCCTCCTTACGTGACGTTGATGACCAGAACGGTGTAATCTGAAGCTGCCGTCTCGTACTGGAACGATTGGAAGTCAATGCGCATTATGGCAACGATTACGCTTGGTTGCCAGCTACCTGCAGCGTTAGGGGCGTTCAATGTAAGAGATACATTAAGGTCTTCCACCCCTCCCCAACGAGAATATCCGCTGGTATCAGCAAGACAGAGCTGTTGATTCAAAAAAATACGGCAGTTGCTGGAGACGGCTGTCAGAGGATAGAAGTTCCCTGTTTCCGTCTGCTCTCTAATCCCCACAACCAAACTCTCAGGGGCCATAAATTGTAGAGTATACCCCACCGTTACTCTGACAGTTAACGACTGCCCAGCCCCAATGCTCAAAGGAGCACTAACACTTGTTATCTTAACATTATCCCAACGTTGAGCAGACACACTCTGAGTCACTAACACTAGAAGAACAATTACCACAAGAAGGTAAAGTTGCGTAATTTTACGCTGCATACTCAACAAGGAATTATGATGTCGTACATTCTATTCCACTTTGCGAATGTGAATGAAATCTGTAACTACAGACTCATCAAGAAAGGAGACGTAATGATTATGCTGTGTACTGACCATGAAATTCTAATGAAAAAGCAGTCATCCAAATAGTAGCCAGTGTACGCTTGGCCAGACCACACTCAAAACAAGCGGCCAATAGAAAATACAGACCACAATACGGGAGAATCCCTACCCTACAACTCCGATAGGCACACAACAACCCTATACACGCAATTCACAATCGTTGGCCTCCACATCTCACCCAGCTATGAGGCCACAACGGCAACAACAGCAACAACAAAACTGGACAGAAATCCAGACCACCACCCGAAAGGAATACAGATAACTACACAGCCCTTCCCCACTCAATCCTTACAGTGCATACAACTCAAACAACACTAACCCTCATACCGGCATGGTTGAATGAGCTTCGTTCTCCTTCCTCATGGCTGCTTTTTACCGTAGCTATCACAGAACTTCAAGTTTGGAGGTAACTCGTTTCCACATTCAATGCAGAACCTCTTGCTTCTCGTCTCCCGTGCTTGGTTGAGTTAGCCGGGTAAATATGTTCATTTCACCTGAAACAAACAGTTTCAATTAACCTATTCCGGATTACAAACGCTAAATCAAGTGAATAGGAGTAGTTTTTGATGTTCCTTGAGTAGTGAAAAACCTGTTTTAGGCTATGAGGAACCTGACCGGGATGCTGATTTTAAGCCTGTAACGGAGCAGGCTCCTGACCGTAGACGACTCATCCGTAGGCTCGTGACGTTAGCTGGGTTAGGCATCACGAGCGTTCTTCTCTCGCAGGAGAAGATTGGTCTGCTGCCGAGAGCTGAAGCCGGATATGGAAGCGCCATACTCATTGACGAAATTAACACTGGCACTGGCAACGTAACTGAGCTAGATTCCAGCACATTTTCCGTAAGCAGCACCGGTTATGATGCTGTATTGGGAGAGACGGAAAATGCGAGCGGAACAGGCGTCGAGGGATACGCAACCTCAAGCATCGGGGATACGACCGGCGTATACGGACACTCAGATTCGACTGGCGGAACAGGCGTCGAGGGACTCGCAACCGCAACTACCGGGTTCACGCAGGGCGTATACGGAAAGTCGGTGTCGACCAGCGGAACAGGCGTCAATGGAGCCGCAACCGCAACCACCGGAACCCCTGTAGGCGTACTCGGCGTAACGGAAGGCGCCTCATACACGCCTCTGATGTCTGGGATGCAAGGCGTAGCCAACACAGGTTATGGCGTATACGGTAAATCGTCGACTGGTACAGGTGTGTATGGAGAGACTGCCGGATCCGGTGCGGGAGCTGTCACTGGGCATGCAACCTCAACAACCGGACAGAACGCAGGAGTCTCCGGGTTTACGGATTCAAACGGCGGGTACGGCGTCTATGGAAAGGCGAATAATGCTTCAGGAGGAACAGGCATATGTGGTCTGGCCGGTGCGTCGGGAACCGGAGTCATAGGTCAGGCATTGGCACCCAACTGCACTCCCCTAATTGCTCAAGGCATTTCGGGACAGACAGCGAACCTTCAGCAGTGGCAGATCAGCTCAGGGTCAGCGTGGAACATATTGAGCGTAGTGGATGCGAACGGAAATTTCGGCATAGGAACCAGTACTCCAGCTCGTTCGGTTCACCTTGTGGGCCATAATGCGAATTTCCGTATGGACAGGGATATAGACACCTCCGCCTTCATACTCGTCCGGACTGCGGCGGGCAACTTCAGCAAGATCTGGAAGACGTTCTATGTGGGCGTGAACGCTTCAGGTGTGAATAATGGCTACTTCTTCATCGGCGACAACGCCGCCAATACGGCTGGCACATCAACCACACGCCTCATCATAGACAATACGGGTCGTGTGGGACTGGGCCGAACACCAACCGCCAATCATCTGGAAGTGGAAGGAACAGCGTCGAAAACGACTGCGGGTAGTTGGCTGGCTAACTCGGACATGCGCATCAAAACGGACATAGAGGATATTGATGATGCCCTCGCAACCATCCGGAAACTTCACCCGGTCCGGTTTCGTTACACGGACTCGTATAAAGCTAAGCACCCATCCATCAAGAATCATCCATACTACAACTTCATCGCCCAAGAATACCGTGAAGTCTTCCCGGACAGCGTACAGGATGACGGGGAAGGATTACTCCAAATGGACTCGTACAATACTACACCCTACCTAGTTCGAGCAGTGCAGGAACTAAGCAAACAGAACGAGACTCTAACCGAACGAGACAGTGAACAGCAGAAGACAATCGAGCGACTTCAGGAAAGGATTGACGTACTGGAAAATTCCATGAAACAGTTTACTTCGAGTTGAGACAGCAGCGACCCTGTAAGTCAACCTACAGCGTCACGTATTCCGATAAATCAGCTTTGTATTACGTACGGTCAGATTGAGAGTGATGAAAATAGAATGGGCCTTGACGGTAGACTTCGGAGAGCGGCCCAGAGTATAAAGGGGGTTTCACGATTTAGTCATCGCCTCCTAGCGTAGTCGTTAATGTATCTCTAATCGCAAATGAGAAGTACCTGAAGCATCAGTCGTTCCTGACCACAAGTTGGACAGACGTTGGAAAGAGCCGCTTGCAATAATCGGCATAATCTCACTTATTTTTACTGGTGCTCTCGTATATTTTGCGGCTCAGCAGTATTTCCCCAAACCTATTCTGGAAGTAATTACGACTACTTCAACAAGTTCCACTATGATTACGTCAACAGGTTCTACTGCGATTACTTCAACAAGTTCCACTGCGATTACCTCAACAAGTTCTACTATGATTACTTCAACATTTTCCACGGTGATTACTTTTACAAGTTCCACTCCTGCTTTTCAGAATCTGGCCATCACTCTTTTGACCCCTGACCCGAATAATTCCTCCGCATGGACTTCCGTATTCGTAGGTGGCCAATTTGTACGCTATGCAAACTTGGCCAGAGGCCATCCTACGCAATTCATCTTCAACGTCACTAATGTCGGTGCCTCCGAATTGCACCTCTGGGGAATAAGTTATCAATTTACTTACCCTAACGGAACAACCACGGGACAGTTTAGTGGGGGCATCCAATACCGACTCCTGCCTGGCCAATCCACGGTGGTCACGTTCACATACGGAACAAATCTGCCCAGTTTCTCAGGTGGGTTCGGCCAATTGGTCTTTGTGGTTTACGGCGCAGATAACGCTTGGGCTAAGTCCTATACTGTTCCGTTGGCTTACTGACAATAGGAAATGGCCCTTTGGCCTACGTGTGAAGTTAGGGTTTAGGGCTTGAGCCCTAGGCTGCTTTAGGCTTCCAATCTTTCTTCAACCAGTCAACGACAGCTAGCTCAATTGCGTTGCTCAAATCTCCTTTCTTACCACCGAGTCTCATAACGGCTGCTAATCGCAGTCGTCGCTCAACTTCGTCTGAGAGAACGATGTAGCATTTTCCCAAGTGTGCGTCAACTCCTACATGTATATAGGCGCATGTGTTCATGTATATGTGTATACTCAAACCCGGAATGAGTACACTGCGTCTAAAGCAAAGACAAAGCGACGTGTTAGGTGTTATGCTGTGAGAGTAGTGAAAGGAAGAGAGACGGGAAGTTCTAAGGTTACAAAAGAGAAAGTGGAGCGAGTGGCCGCAATCCACCACTATCAATCATGCGGCCAAACGTGTTAGGTTAGGCTGCACAATAGAATCTACACTTCTTCAATCTTGAGTCCAGTTTCTCCCCATCTTTGCCAGCGTGTCTGACATCGTGGACATAAGTAATCCAACACAACTTCAGTTCCTTCGTTCAAGAATCGGAGGCTTCGGCCCAGCAGCGAGAGTTGCGGTTCATAGCATCGTGGACAGTTCATGGATACGTGATGGTTGGGGTGGAGTATAGGAAGGTAAGGCAGGTGAACGTACGAGTGGTGGCTGAATCTGGATTAGTAGTCTTTACCGTAAAGTATGGTGCTTCCATGTTCTACGGGTTGGAAGATGACAAATTGGCAACACCGAGCAGTCATCCCGGCGCCACCAGATTGTCGCCAAACTGGACAACCCGCCTTGAAGATGGAAACACCAAGATAGCTAGCCCTCGTCTAGCTCTTAAGAATAGGAGGTGTTGAGCATCTGGCCTACTCCCTGTTCGGCACCACAACCAATATGGAGCCATCAAAAACAGCAACAACACCAAAAACAATCAATCCGCCAGAAAAACACGAACTAAAAACACTCAAGACAAGAGATAGCATAAACCCTACTCGCCTCTCTTAATGTCTGTAACTACAGACTCCCACTTACATGCACAACGTAGCTGCACGGGCACCACCACCATGCGCTCTCGCTCTATGGTGAGGGGCTTGTTGACTCTAATGCTTGTTTCATAGCTTTGACATATAGTGAAACAGCGTCGTACGCATTTTTGCAAAGAGACAACACGTCCGCATCTGGATAATCGCTGAAAAACCATTTCATTTCATCAGCGGGTTCTTCGTGTTCTGGCGGCTTAGGTTCTGGAGCGGAGACGAGAGTCTCGTACAGTCTCCCTTGAGCGTCGTATTTAGTAACTATGGCAGAATCAGCAAATGTAAGGATTTCATGGGAAGATATCTCAGCCTTGTCGGGTCGGACAGAACGCCGATGAACTGCTATGCGTCTCTTCTTGAACGCAACTTTAACGTTCGGGTCGGCATTGAGAGCTTTCGTTGATTCTCTGTACGACTCGATGAACTGTAGCGCTGCTCTGTTATCTTGCTTGCTAGCACAGTCCTCGAATGTTCTTTCATCTAACCGTTCGTCTATCGGTATTCCCATACTGAAAGTTACGTTGGCGTCGTCTAAAACCTGGTCAGGTACGCTGCGGAGCTTCACTAGGACAGCTTCCAGTTCCCAGACGAACTCCTGCTGGTTTGAAGGATAGAGATTTCGCATATTTTGGAGATGATAAGCAGCTCCTGCAAGGGCTCCATCCATTTGCATGGTATCTTCATCACACTTTGTTGTTACTTTGTTTTGTTCCATAGAGAGCCGATGCCAATAATTCGAGAATCTCTTTCCTACGAATTTGATATTCATCCAATTGCGTGTCAATTGTCTTGTAAGGCTTTAATCCACTGTCAACAGTAGCCTTGTAAGCCAAGAGCAGCAGCTTGGTCTTATCCCATCGGAGAGCTTTCCCTTTGTAAGTGCCTATTCCGCCAAACTCCGCAATGTATCTAGACAATCTGAAAAGCTCCTGTTCATGGGATGTAAGTGAGTATTCGCCCTCAAGCCCTCTGCTCTTGAACGAAACGTAGAGGCGTGCTTCGAAAAACTCCGAAACAGCATTTCGAACGCCTAATCTGAGTCCCTTCGGACCAAATGGCTCAAGTGCTCTGGCCATCAATATGTCAAATAGCTCGTCCTTTGCGTGTGAAGAAGAGAAGGGCATATGATTCCACACAACTTCCGACAGAACATTGTAGTATTGTATTCTAGCGAAGAAATATTTCGGAGAGTACGGGAAAAAACCCCCGACAAAAACAATCAATAGAAGGATAACCACCACGACGCCGACAATGTTCGCATAAAACTTTCCGAGAAGGCTCTCACCTATACCAATAATCCATGAGTTAATGAGGCTGCACGCTGCAACGAAGCCCACAATAGTCGTGAGAAAATAGCCAACATGAGCTGTCATCTGACCATTGAAGAATCGTGCCTGCCCATCCAAGAATCGAACGTACTCTTCGTGGGAAATCGGTATCAAGCTGCTGAACCATTGATTGACTGTGTGGTATTACGATTTAATGCTATCATGAGAGACCTAGGTAATTTCAGTGTATGAAAATTAGAATGGGCCTTCACTGCGTTCGGCCCAACGACGTAGGCATTATTCTAATTATGAAGCCAGAACATTGTAAGGTGCCGTAATGATATTTTGCTGGAAGATGAATGAAGGGCAAGTTATTAGTCCTCATCGCAATCTGCTTGGCTTCAACGCTTGGGCTGATTAGCTTAGTCGTACCAGAACCGACGACGTTCACGGTCACGTCCACGCAACCCGTAACCGCTACTGGCTCGCAGTCGTTCACGCAGACTGTGACTCCCCTCGGCGTGGTAACATGGACGGTTTATCCAAGCGTCTGTCTGGGGGGCACCTTGATAGCGAGTAACCTTGCCCTATGCCAGTATTACCAAGAGTTATGCTCGTCCACCGTTTGTTATGTTGCCAATACGTACATCACTGAGGCGTCCTCAGCCTTCACGTATACAGGTGAGTATATGATTACCAATACAGAGTACTTTAGCCAAGTGGTGCAAATTACTTCTACAGTGTCGTATAGACAAGTGACGGAGGGCAGTATATCGATTTGGCCTAACTATATCTCTGGAATTAATCAGGCTATCTACACTTATTCACCTCCTGCAATCTTCACGTCCACCTCAATGGCTACGTCAACAGTCACATCCTCCCTGACCCAGACAGGCTACATAACGAAGCAAGTTCCTCTCATCTCCACAGGTAGCACATATCATGAAGTGGCTATAGCCCTCGTCACCGTCATCGTTGTTTCCTTGATAGTAGTATTGAGTTTGCGGAAAGGAAAGGGTTCTACTGGACAATCTAAATTGGACTCATGGCAAGCATTGAATTGATTATTGTAACGTTCTGATTATGTTCTAGTTTTATGGCCCTACGCTACGCTTCGGGCCACGACGATTAGTGGAGATGTTTTCGTTAATTTGGAAGTAAAGGTGTAGTTTGAATATGGGAGCTTGTCGGGCATGAGGATTATACCGCATATGACTGTGGCTATCGTTCCACTCATATTGTGATTCGTTGGCCCCTGTCTGTCATGATCTATTGGGGCCACTCAGTACTATCGATATGATGGATTATAGGGGATCGTGAGATAAGCGGGTATATGGCATCCATCTAACCGACGAAACATTTAGCGTCCTAGCCGTTGTTGTTATTGGTCTGTTAAGTCTACTGACAATATTGATTGCGGTACAAAACAGCCATAATTCACTCAACTCTCCCACCACATGAACAAAAATCACGGGTGATGGCTAGTAGTAGAATCATGATCATCAATACCCTTGTTCGTCGATGTTAAGAAAATAAACGAACATACCTAACTGTTAGCTATGTTCGCCCGTTCAATGTATGTTACCTAACATTGAACCAGACTTAGAGTGTTCTTAGGTACTCCTCTAAGGATCTTGAAAGCTGATAGTACGTTTTTCGTCCTTTTCTCCCAGCTATCTCGACGTAACCAAGGTCTGTGAGCCGCCTCACTTGAACAGAAACTGTTGAAGGCTCTTTCTTCAATCTGTCTGCCAAGCTTCTCAAAGAATCTTGACGAACTTCGTGGAGCTTGTAAGCGATTTCTCGCTCGTGGTCCTTAAGTTTCGAGACCACATCTCTACCTTTCGCTGCTAGGACAATCTTAGCGCCTTCCAAAGCGTCTTCGACCCCAATACTGTGAGCCTTCCTTAGATTGGCTAAATTGAACGCTTCGTGACAAATCAGAATAGTGTCTCTGAAATTCCCTTTTGATTGTCGCCACACTTCATCCGTTGCATCTATCGTGAATGGTTCGACACCTTTGCCTTTCTTTCTAACTCTGTCGAGTCTAGACTGTAACAGGTTACGGATATCTAGCTGCCCAAGAGGGGCCAAAGAAATCCTCGACGTTGCTGGTATCAAATTGGCAAGCGTAGGCTCGATGGTCGCCAAATCGTCGATTAACATGAGATTGCCGCTGACTATCAGCATGAAATTCGGCCGCTGGAACAGCAGTCTCATTCTTAAGTAACGCCTTCGTAGTATCGGAGACAGCGTAACCTGCTTCGTCTATCATCACTACGATGACTTTGAATCTCTTGCTCAGTACTACCCTAACCACCGTTTCCAAGGAAGGAAGGATCTCTGAGACGTCTTCGTATCGCCCCTTTACTGTCTTCTCTCCGGCACTGAATTTGCCTCCAAACCCAAGGAAAGTCAGGAGCGCACCAATAGAGATAGAGACTTCTGCTACTGATGATTCCTCTCTTACGATCCCTTCGACTCTTTTCTTTATCTCCTTCACGTCACCAAACAGCGAGCGGCCTAATAGTTTCTCAAGTTCATGAATGACCGCTCCCACTATGCTCTTGAAAAAAGTAAGCTCTGTTGTACTCGAAGTAATCTCCTGTTTAATCATCAGAATATTCGGTATGGATTCTCCTCTCCCTTCAACTACGTTAAGGAGCGAAGTCTTTCCGCTTCCGTCGGCACCGAGAATGGCAAGGTTTTGTCTTAATCCATGAGAAGCGGCTTTGAGAGCTTGTTCTAACATCTCCAGCTCTTTTTTTCTGTTCACCACAAGACCTAGTTCCGATGGGTCAAGCGGGTGGTCATAGAACGGATTGACATCGATAGTCTCATCTATTGATCTGTTTACCTTTGTGTTCGATGTCATGATGCTTTTCATCTAACATATCTAACAGTTAGATATGTTAGCTAAAACGGTTCGGTATAGTCTAACATTAGATCGCTTCGCTTGCTCAATTACTGTCCGTGGAAGGATATGCTTTGTATGGTCAGGTCGATCCCAGACTAGCAAGGATATTCTCTTCGAGCGATTGCTCATAGGAACGACAGATACATGCTGACCAGTAATCCGGCTACCCCGATCGCAAAGAAGAACATCGCCAGTTGTAAAATGTGTCTAGTGCGGTCCTCAAGCGTGGGGTAGATTTCTGGCTTGGCACTCTGGTCCATGACCTCCCCGAGCGTAACTGCGCTTAAGCCAATGCAAATCCCCAATGTCGCCGCTGGAATCATCAGGTCCTTACCTAGCGATTTTGAAAAAGACTGAAAGCCTACTAGTAGCGTCAAAAGCAAACCACTTGTTGACAGCAGACCCATCGCCATGTCCTTGGCAAATTCCAACTGATTTGGCATACTCTGACCTTCAAGAGGTTAGGGTACATGACCTATTATCGCTTGGGTGTCTCGTATACCGGAATCCCAATCCAGTCCATTCAACTAGTGGTTGAGACGTAGTTTGTGCTTGCGTAGTCTGCACAAACTATGCATCAGATTGACTGGGGCGGTAAGTTTCATTTCTTGTCATGCACGGTTCTAACAGACGGTGACGTTTCTCGCCGATGTCAGTTAGGAATCAGCCTCCTAACTACTACTCTTCTAGCCTTCTTAGTTACCTTGGTCATGATTTGCACCTTATCGGAAATTGTGATTGCCAGTAGAAGCATGTTTGCGATGTACTGCGCTTTCAATTCAGTAGTTAGCACGGATAGTAAGGTGAAGCAAGTGAAAACGATTGCAACGAATATCGTCCACGTAGGAAACGGTTTAGTTCTCAACAGAGGGGCCTATAGAAAAAATAAGGTTAGCTGATGGTATGCTCAAACTGAGTACTCAATGAATGGCCGCCGTCAATCATGTGATACAGAAAGGCGGCCAAACATGTAATCCATAGTGTATCCAATTCTGCCCGTGACAGAATACATGGGGTACCCGCCGTACCCACCCGTACCCAGCCACACCCAGCGGCAGCCGCAACCTCATCCTGAGCATACCAGCATTAGTCACCAACTTCATGTCCCAGGTAGGCGCAGGTCCAGCCCCAATCGTCATGATATTTGTCGTACTGACCATAAACGTCATGAAATCAGCTCTATTTCCATCAATAAAGCGTGTGTGGATGTTGGCCTACCGAGGGGGTTCTTAGCCACAACAAGGGTTACTCTCATGCGTACGCTCTTCAAGCTCACCATACGTCTATGCCCTTTACGGTGCGGTGACTGTGGGTAAACGCCTCAATTCACTGCCATTAGATGTTAGTTGCCTCATTTTGACCCGTTTCAGACCGGATAGGTGACCCGAACGTAGTGAGGGTCAATCATCAAATTCTCAACCGCTTTGGTTAGCCTACTTATCCCTAGCCCTATACTCGGAATGGTTACCGTACCGTGTACACTGCCTATCTCCCATGGTGTACCTTGCTGTAGCCTACATACGCTTGTATGGGAATAGATGATTCCTGGAATAGTCGTCTGTATTGTCTGGCTTGTCCTCATCGTTCACGCCTGCATATCATATGCGTATGGTGTATTCATTCTCTGTAGTCCCTGTCTTGGTGAGTACGATAACAGTCATAGTTCATCCTTTTTGTTCCATTTTGAGGCGTTTTCAGGGGTCGTAAGTTGGGTAGGTTATTCAGCCATCTCCTGAACTCTGGCTTCTCTACGAGCATTTCAAGAATCTGCTGATAGTTGTTTTCAGTTGCCATTTGATGTAGCTCCAACACCTCGATGTTGAGTTCCGTGAGTCTACGGGTTATTGCACCTTGGCTGTCACGGGTGGGGTTGAATTGTGAAATCACTAGATGTCTGTTCGGGCATCCGGGTTGATGTGTGAATCTTGCTGCGATGTGGGACTCGAAAATCCTTGTGGTAGTCTCGAACGTGAGACCCCAGTTCTTGGCTTCTTCCTGCAGGACTGGTTGGCCTAGATGTTCAATTACAATGTCTGGTATGCTTGGTTCGTTCCAAGACCTAGCGGGATGATACCAAGTAAGAGTCCATATCGGGTGGTGGAGAGAAGGAATAGCAAATCTCTTCTTGATGTGTTCTTGGTTCAGAAGCTCTTCACCATCTCCAAAATTCTCCTGGAGCAGTATCTTCCGTGAGTCGTAGAGGGGCTCTTCCAGAAGCAATCCCTTGCGGTGGTTTTCATCAAAACTACTCAACTTTTCGTCTCCTAATATTTTCGATTTAAGAATCGGGGAAGGACGCTGAAGCGCTTCCCTTACTATCTACTCACTCTCTTCGAACTGTAACGTATGACCGTAGTCACAGGTTATTCCCCCGTCCTCGTCGAACTTCACGAAGCCTTCACAGTTGGGCACAGGACATGGCGTACCAACTAAACACATCTTCTTCATACATCATACACCTCCCGATTAACGGCCCTTCCCGGAAGATTCTTTCAGTACGTGGTTGGGCATACTGCGCTGAAACGGATACGTCATTTACTTCATCTGACAAACACCTAGTAAGATAGGATTGTCTGAGAAGCAATCTAACCATATCTCGTTGAGATTATCGCAACAGTCAAATTCTGGCAAAGCCATGAGTTCGCTCATGACACGTTCACACTATACACATAAGGTTCCAAAAGAGCGCAAGTCTCTCAGTAGGGTACGATCCCCTGTTTATCCACATCTACCACAGGTAGAGGACCTGTTAAGAATGATTGAGCAATGGTGCAGGGCTACAGGTGTAACTAGAGCTGATTTGGCTAGGCATCTTGTCTTGGATAGGTCAGCGATAACTTACACCTTCAAAGGCCAGAGGAGACTAGCCTATGAAGAATCTGTAGAAATCTTGGATTATCTGCTTAACAGGCTATCTCCCTTGCCTGAAGAGCCAATAAAGTCACTCTGCATCAAACCGAGAGAGCTTAAACGCATACAGTCATCTGACACTGTCGCCAAAGCTGCTTCCAAACTCTTGGAAGATGATTTCACTCAGATTCCAGTTTTTGCCGGAGATAAGTATCTAGGATTGGTTACAGATAGGATGATTATTGAAAGATTACTTCAACCGAGTGAAACACAATTCGAGGGCAGATGGATAGATAGATTACGTAAAATGACAATACAGGAAGCAGACATAATCGAAACATCCTCAATCTACCCACTAGACTCCTCCATTACTTCAGTAGCACAAGCGCTCAAACAGTTCTACGCAGTAATGCTATCTGATAATGATAAGCCCAAGAGCATAGTCACGAGATGGGACTACCTCAAGCTACTCACCGAAGACAAAGCATAGGAGTACGCATGGCAAAAATGGTATCTTGAGTCACATTCTCATTATCGAGTTTTTCCTGTCTGACCATATTCTGCACTCAAGCAGGAGACAATTGTGCCTGTATTAGTCAACATTTCACTGACGGCTCATATGCGTTTGGACTAGACACTACCTGTTTTCAGCGTTTCGAAGCTCAGTAATGTCACCTTTAGAATCAACGCCTAGGAGAAGGAACCCAAACTTCTCGAATACGGTTCGATTAATTCTCCGGGCGTTCCGTAACGTCGTTATCATGGCAGCCTTATTGTACCCGTAAGCCAATGCTTCCGCTAATTGTCCTATCCCACGGGTAATATCGTCCTTCGGACTTTTCAACTCAATCGCCATCTTCCATCCATCGCCAATTACCTCACCATCAATCGCCACGTTGCCTAATCGTATCGAACGCATCTGAATTTGTAATCCTTGGGTTCGGAAATGTTTCGTAGTTGCCCATTCGAGCCAGCGTAAATTCGTCATTGTTTATTTTCTCTTGCGGAAGAGTTTGCAGTTTTCAACATCGGTTACGAAATCGAATCCCAGCTCAACTAGTTCCTGAGCTTCTTTGACCGTCTTGGCAACCTTGCAGACATAGTTGTCTTCTGTCTCGAAGGTTACGAGGTGCATGTAGCGCATTGTGTTGAGGATTGACTTGTGGCCTAGGAGGGCTTTCACGTATAGGATGTCTTTGGTTCGCTGGTACTCCATTGTTCCCCTAAAGTGCCTTAGCGTGTGGAATTTTATTGCGTTGATTCTTGGGTTCTGTAGATTCTGTGCAATTTGCTTTCTTCGTTTGATGAAGTTTCTGCGGAAGTGTTCTATTGATTCTATGGGACTGACGTCGGGATTCCGAAAGACCAGTTCAGGCTTTCTTGGTAGGTTGTTTAGCATAGCTGCTAGTCGGCTGCTGATTTTCAGTTGTCGAGCGTCACTGTTCTTTTCTGGGAGAATATTGACGGAGTTCTTCTCATAGTCAATGTCCTTCCAGCGTAGGTTCCATGCTTCCCCCACCCGCATGCCAGTTTCCTTCAATAGTTGTAGCATGGTGGCAGTTTTCTTTCCGTTGCCTGCGATTAATGCGTCAATTTCCTGTTCTGTCGGGATGAAAGGTAGTTTGTCCTGCTTCTTGTAGTGTGGTTTGTTGAATGGAATGTGCTTGTACTGATAGAATCTGGCTAGGTCTTCTACCAGCTTCCGTTTTCTGCTTTCACTCACGTTTGCGGAGGCTAGAACTGCCTTGGCTTGTTCTGGTTCTAGTAGGTTGGTTCTTTTCGCCACCCATTTTAATGATTTAACGGAGAAGTAGGTTGTTGATTCCCTGTAGCCTTGCTTGCGCATCCATAGTCCGTAGCTGACGATTTCTCCTAGGTTAGCGACGGAGGGGGGAGGTTCACTAAATGGTGCGGGGGAGGGGATTTGAACCCCTGAACCCCTGCGGGACGAGGTCTCTTAACATTCGTCATGTTCCTGAGCTTCGCGCATTCTATGTCTCGCGCCTTTGACCTGGCTTCGCCCTCGTAGAGTTTGGCGCTGGAGGGATACGCATATTCGCCTACCCCCGCTAAAGCCAGAGTTCTACCCCGCACGCGATTTGACGTAGGTTTTGGCGCGCACATAAAGCTAATGCAGGAAGGGGTTCGTGTAACCTGGCTACGGATGCTTTCTCGCAGTCTGCATTGTGACAGCTCCCATAGCGACGGTAAGTATGAGAATTAGGAATCCGTTTGCCTCATGCGAGGTTATCATTGCGTCGGCTCCTTGAAGAAGTTGGAATCCTAGCCCCACTTGAAGAAGAACCACGATCGTTAGGACCGTTATGATGAGCTTAGAGTAGCTAGTTGCTGTTTTCGCACGGAATGCTGTGATAGCGAGGACTAAGATGATGATTAATCCGAGTACACCGATCAATACATGTGGCATGATGAAAGTGTCAACTCCTGCACCGGTTATCTCCAACCCAAGAATCACCTGCAGGATAACCCCAACGAGAGCAATCGTTCCGAGAAGAGGAGCAAGCTTCAAGATTGTTCGCTGTCCATGTGGGCTCGGTTTGCGTTTTAAGCTTGACGCCTAAGGGCGAACTTTGCGAGCACCCTAATCTTCTAATGCGACCTTCCGTTATGGGCTTCAATGGCACTTGAATGACTTAGCCATAACCTTGAAGATTGCATCACCAAAATCTTCAGGTGCTTTCGGTGACAGCATTGTGTAGATCACAAAGTATCGGGACGTCTTGTCACAGTGGATATGGATTGAATAAGCATCGTGCGGGACGGTTCTTTTTCCAATGAATATGCCTGCGGGTTGCTCGTCGACCTTAACGCGGTTGTAGGCTGCCGTGTGAGAATTTAGGGTTAGTAAATCGTTTTCCAGTTTCTCCATCTTTTTGACGTTACCACTCTTCTTCACGACTTGGAGGCTGTGTTCCGCTTGTTTCTCAGCCGTTTCAAACTTCTTCTCGGCCTTCTCGAGATTCCCCCAAGATAGAAACACTTTTTCTCGGTCAGGAAAGTGGAATACAATGTCGCCTTGTTCGCGCCTGCTCTTTGGGTTGAACTCGACGCGACATACAGGAGGGTACTCTATCGAGAAATTGTAGACGCTGAATTTTTCAAAATCTTCGTCGGTCAAGAATGGACTTCACTATCCCCCGCTAGCCATTAAACGAGCAACTTAACGTTTCCGTACGAGTGGCGTGCTCAGATAAACGGTTGCGTACGGAAGTTAAGAACGTGTGTGAAAAAAGAAGAAATCACGCGAAGGGTCCTACGCCTTCGGTGATCTTGATAGCTTGGACTGGGCATTGTATCTCGCAGGCTCTACAGAAAATACAATCCTTTTCCCGAGCTGGGTCAGCTTTCCAAGTGTCCAGTAACGGTTTTCCGCTATCGTTTGGCGTTTGCTTTTCCATCTTCTCCTTTTCCCCTGGTATGTCCATCTTGTCGAAAACGTTGACTGGACAAACGGAGATACATATCCCGTCAGCGATACAAATGTCGAAGTCTACTGCAACTGCGACACCGTGTACGCCGAGCTCTTTGCTGACGCCTTCTTTCTTCCTGACCTCATGACCTTCATGTTCACCTGTTTTCGGCCACTCATTCGGAAAAGTGGCGTCGTCAATTATCCGTCTCTCTGTCATTGAATGCACCTAGTGTTCGCCAAGGCTAAGACCGATTAAGAAGATTTGCGTGTCACTTCTGAATCTGACAATACGCGACGCCTGTCGATCTGAGCCAGAGTAAGTCGAGCGTAAGAACGCTTCTTTCGACTTCTCAGAATTGATCGCGACGGCGTACTCTGTTAATTGCGAATTGCTGAAACTATTGGAACGATTAGCGTGCTTAAGTTCTGACGCCTTCATGTTTGTTGATTATTGATTCTTCGGACCATTGCAACCTCCAGTCACGCTTCGCTTAGCAGATTAAACGATGATTTTTTAAGCATAATGAGCATATTTGTTTGAATTCAAGGCTAGCTGACTGAATATCCTCCGAGGTGAGACGCAAGGTGGCAAAAGCCCACAAAAAGAAGAAAATGAAGAAATAAGGCGCTAATTGTAGCTAAACAACGTTTTTCTACTTTTTTTTCTTCACGATTACCTAATTGAATCCTCAAAACAGTTAGAAGTTTTTAGGATCATCTTCTCCTAATGGTGGCTTCAGACATCTCTGAAGGAAGCTCCGTCATTGAAGCAATCCCGTCGCCTTCACCTAACTTAACCAGTCGATTACCAGAGGAAGTTCTACGTTGGAGCGGGATTGAGTTTGAGTTGGCACGCAGAGATTGCCCCCTCTCTGAAACCAAGAGAACGTCGGACCGATCGGTTAAAGGGAGAACCCCTATCAAGTTTCCAGACTTGCTGTTCACGTTGAAACCTAAGACTCCAGAACCACCACGCCTTTGAAGGCGAAACGCGTCGACAGAGGTTCTCTTACCGTAACCCCTCTTCCCAACGGTCGTGATGGTCAATCCCTTTCGGCCTTGAGGTAGGAAACATGCTCCGACGACTTCACTACCCTCTTCAAGTCTGATTCCCACGACGCCCTTCGCAGCCCTTCCCATCACGGAGATTTCGGATTCCTCAAAGCGGATAGTGAGACCGTCAATGGTGGTAACTATGATTTGACCATCGCCTGACGTTATGAATGATTTCGCGAGGCGATCCGTATCGTCAAGTTGTATGGTGATGATGCCTGTTGAACGAATGTTTGAAAAACAATCAAGACTTGTTCGTTTTACAATTCCCTTTCGCGTTATGAGTGTTAGGTATTGCGTTGAAGAGAAATCATCTACAGGAACCATCTCAGATATCTTTTCGTCATCAGCTAGCTGCAACAAGTTGATTATCGGTGTGCCACGCGCTGATCTTGTACCTTCTGGTATTTCATGCACCTTAAGCGTGAATGCTTTACCTTGATCAGTTATGAAGATCATAGTCTGGAGGGTTCGGGCGGAGATCACGCTGAGCATCTTATCCTGTTCTTTCAAATCGATTGAGGGGATTCCAGGATTGCCACGTTCTATGATTTGAAAGGACTTCGATGCCACGCGTTTCACATAACCTTCGTTTGACAGGAATATTAGCACTGGTTCATCTGGGATGACGGGTTCAACATCGAAGTTAATGCTCTCTAGGCGTATTTCTGTCCGTCTTGCGTCTCCATACTGCTTCTTTACTTGAAGGAGTTCATCTTTTAGGGCCGCAAGGAGTTTGGGCCGTTCGCTGAGAACTTCCTGAAACCTGATTATCTCAGATCGTTTCTCTAGAGACTCCTTCTGGATTTTGTCTGCTTCCAGTTTCGTTAGTTGATTTAGTTTCATTTCGAGGATTGCGGCAGCTTGTTTTTCGTCAAGGTTTAGTTCTTTCAGGTTCGCGGCCGCTTCACTTGGATCGGCGGAGTTGCGGAAGATGGAGATCAACTTGTCAATGTTCTTCAGCGCTATGGTATAACCTTCCAATATCTTGAGCCGCGTTTGAGCTTGCTGTAGATCGTGTGCTGAACAGCGTTCTATTATTTTGATTCGGTGATCGATGAAAGCTTGTAGCGTTTGTTTCAAATCTAGAATTTGTGGTCTCCCGTCAACTAGGACGAGGTTGATATAACTGAAGGTTGTGTGCAGCTGAGTCAGTTTGTAAAGTTGACCTTTGACCGCTTCTGGTTGAGATCCTGATTTGAGATCAATTGTTACCCTGATACCTTCGCGATTTGATTCATCCCTTATGCTCGAGATTCCTTGAATTTCCCCCTCTTTGATTAGGTTGGCAATTTCCTCAACTATTTTTGACTTGTTTACCTGAAACGGGATCTCTGTAATTACAAGTCGTTTTCGGTCCCCTTTGGCAACCTCTTCATCGATGCGTCCGAGTAGTCTGATCGAGCCGCGACCTTGCTTGTAGATTTGCAACAGTGATGTAGCTTCGTATACAATTCCTCCAGTCGGGAAATCGGGACCTTTGATAAATCCTAGGAGATTTTCAATTTTGGCAGCAGGATGGTCAATTAAGTATACGAGTGCATCTATGACTTCTCTCATATTATGTGGAGGAATGCTGCAACTCATTCCTACTGCTATGCCTGAAGCGCCGTTAACAAGCAAGTTTGGGAATCTTGCTGGCAGAACCACCGGTTCTTGCAACGAATCATCGAAGTTTGGCATCCTGTCAACGGAGTCCTTCTCGAGTTCCTCAAGCATCTCCTCCGCAAGCTTCGTGAGTCTGGTCTCCGTGTATCGAATAGCTGCGGGAGAGTCACCGTCTATGCTTCCAAAGTTTCCCTGACCGGCAATAAGCGGGTAGCGCATCGTGAAGTCTTGTGCCATTCGGACTAGTGCGTCGTAGACGGCACTCTCGCCGTGAGGGTGGTACTTTCCGAGTACTTCTCCAACAATCCTTGCCGACTTCTTGTGTTGACTCTTGGAGGATAAACCGAGTCCTTGGAGTGCGAATAATATACGGCGCTGGACGGGCTTGAGGCCGTCTCTAACGTCTGGAAGTGCACGTCCGACGATAACGCTCATGGCATATTTGATGTAGGATCGCCGCATCTCTGTCTCTATGGCGACTGGTTTGATGCGCTCAGGGCTGCTCAAGGTTCAATCCTCAAATATCGAGCCAATCCACTTCGTCAGCATTTTCTTGGATGAATTGTCGTCTGGGTTCGACAACATCTCCCATCAACGTGGAAAATACTTTGTCGGCTTCAGCCGCATCGTCGATTGTGACGTTGAGGAGAGAGCGGGAGAGAGGGTTCATCGTTGTCTCCCATAATTCGCTAGGATTCATCTCTCCTAGTCCTTTGAATCTCTGAACTAGGTCGGCTTTACCTTTGAGTTCTTGTTCGATAATCCGTTTTCGTTCTTTTTCGTTCATGGCGTTGAATACTCTGTCGCCTTTACGAATACGGTAAAGCGGCGGCTGGGCGATGTAGACTTTGCCTGCTTCGATGAGTTGTGGCATGTGCCGATAAAGGAAGGTGAGAAGCAGTGTTCGGATGTGAGCGCCATCTACATCGGCATCGGTCAGAAGGACGATTTTGGAATACCGTACACCGCTTGCGTTGAAATCGTCCCCGATGCCCGATCCAATTGCAGTTACAAGCGCACGTATCTCATTGTTATCGAGAATGCGACTAAATCCGTGTTTCTCAACGTTCAATATCTTTCCGCGCAATGGTAGAATTGCTTGCGTTCGTCTATCTCGTGCTTGTTTGGCACTTCCACCCGCTGAATCTCCTTCTACAATGAAGAGCTCCGTTTTCTCCGGATCATGAATTTGGCAGTCAGCCAGTTTTCCTGGAAGCGTTACATTTTCTAGCGACCCTCTCTTCCGCACGAGTTCTTTGGCTGCTCTGGCTGCGACTCTTGCCCTTGCAGTTTCCGCTGTCCTTTCCACGATGGCTTTGGCGACGGTTGGTTGCTCTGAAAAGTACGTTTTCAACCCGTCGTAGAGGACTGATTCAACGATTCCTCTGATTTCGCTGTTACCGAGTCTACCTTTTGTTTGACCTTCAAATTGCGGATTTGGGAGTCTAATACTCAGGACCGCCGTCAGGCCCTCACGTACGTCATCACCTTGGATTCTCAATTTCGCTTCGTCGATAAGTTTGTGTCCAGAGGCATAGTCGTTGATTGCACGTGTCAACGCGGCCTTCAAACCGACGAGATGCGTTCCACCTTCGCGCGTGTTGATGTTGTTTGCGAATGTATGGATACTCCAGGAATTGTCATCCGTATATTGAAATGCACAGTCGACTTGGACGTCTGTCTTGGTTCCTGAAACAAGGACAATATCGTCGTGGAGAGTATTCTTCGATTCGTTGAGATATGTTATGAATTCTTTGATTCCTCCTTGGTATTTGAAGTTGCGAGTCTTGGGCGGATTCACTCTCGCATCCGTGAAAGTAATGGCGAGTCCATCCGTGAGGAAAGCAAGTTCTCTAAGTCGAGCTGCAATGATCTTGCTATCAAAATTCGTGTCTTCGAAAATTTGAGCATCCGGTTTGAAGGTTACTATGGTTCCATGATCGTTACTCGCGCCTATTTCTTCGACAGGAGTTACAGGAACTCCTCGCTCATACCGCTGTCTGAACGAACGCCCCTTCAAATGTACTTCAGTCACAAGCCATTCGCTGAGAGCGTTGACTGCTGACACACCGATGCCGTGGAGGCCCCCTGAAACCCGATAGGCCTTGTGATCAAACTTTCCTCCGGCATGCAGCATGGTCATGACAACCTCTAGCGCGGATCTGCCAGTTTGAAGATGTTTTTCCACAGGAATACCTCGACCGTCGTCGCTGACGGTAACTGATCCATCCTGATTGAGCGTTACTTTGACGTTCTTACAGAATCCGACAAGAGCTTCGTCGATCGAGTTGTCAACGACCTCGAACACAAGGTGATGAAGACCGCGAAGATCGGTGCTGCCAATGTACATGGCAGGCCTCTTTCGTACAGCCTCCAAGTCATCCAATACTTGGATTTGATCGGCCGAATAGTGCTCGGACATGTCCAGTCGTTCCATGGAGTAGGCTGGTGGAACATTCTGGGCGGGTGGCTATTTTAGAGATCAACACAAAAACGTTGACGATTTTGTCAACCGTGGATGATGGTTGAACAGCAAATCGTTGTTTAATGTTAAGTTGGTTAATGTTAGGGAAGATATTTCGGTTTTAATGTTAATCCCTATATCTAGGCGAGTCGAATATTTCAAACGATACGCTAATGGATGGAAGAAAGTTGAGAAGACGCAGCGTCGCAGTGCTGCTTCTTCTCGCAGCAGTTACGTTACTCGCGTCGCAATCTGCCGCAGTGTCCGCGTCAACTAATTACGGAGACACAAACGTTGAGCCGTTGGCCAGTACACTTATCCAACAATATGTCGTTGCGTTGACTAAGATCACCGTGACGCATCCGACTGTCATGCAATCAGTCTCGTTGTACGTGCAATATACCGGATCCGACGGGAGTCAATGCCTTAAGTTCGGAATATATGCAGACGGATACAACGGGAATGGCCCTCTGGGCCAGTCTCTTGTTGCCGCTACTCAGAACGGATATTGTTTTCTGGTAACAGCAAGTTTTGGTCCCGCTTGGGAGACGTGGCAGCTGGCACCGTCTGATTATCTTACCATTACCACTCCGGGCGTCTATTGGCTTTGTACACTTGCCCTTCAGGCGTATGGGACGATCTACCACTACACGTACACAGGCATGTACGGCGGACAATTCCTCTACGACTATGCGTACTACAGCTACTCCTACCCGGCGTCATACTCACTTGGATTTCCTCAGATCAACTTTCCCCACGATAGCTATGCTCAGAACAATCCTCTAGTCAACTATCCTCGAGCAGCCAACTTTACCATCTCACAGTACAATGCTCCTTTCAGTTTCTACATGACAGGCACGTAATCAGCGAATATTCTGAAAGAGCCGATCTGTCTCCCGACGATGCCTGATCGGCTTCTCTTAAGACTCTAGAATTATCAGAGCTGTAACACGATCAAGACTGGTGCATAAGAGAGATATAGCGCCGTAAGTTGTGGCCAACATGGTGACGTAAATTCCAACTGCCACGCAGTAAGCTGCGTCTCGTGCTCCAAATACTGCTCATGATCGTTATACTTGGAGGGCTAGTCTGGTACGCAGGAGTCAACACCATAATTCTCATCATTACAAAAACCAACCCGTTCTATCTACTATTCGCGTTCATCGCCTATTTTCTGATCAACGTACTGTTCACAATAAGAATCATTAGAGTACTTGGGCGTCAAAATATCAAAGCGACTTTCAAGAAGACGATTCTGCCTCAGTATGCAGGAATGCTAAGTAGCGATGTTACTCCTGGACGAGCAGGATACATGCTTACACCAGTTTATCTCATGAATCAGAACATCGACCCGTCTGCGAGTCTTTCATGCATTTTCGGTATACAATCAATCGAATTCCTCGTGAAGGTGCTTGGCGGTGCAGGTGCGTTGGTATTCCTCTTGTACCGGACACATTTGACTCGGGAAATATTTGCACTCGCCGCAATCGGCATCGGACTCATGCTACTCGGCGGATTCATGTTAGCTGCAATAATCTGGTCTCCGAGAACTGCTGACTTGTTTAGGCGAATTGCGACTTCAAGATTCTTCGTAAAATTCACGGGTCGGATTGTTGCGAAACTAGACGAGTTCGGAAGAAATGCTATGAAAACACGTGGAGCAATACCGGAAATTGCCGTAATCACCTTATTCTCCTGGATACTGAAGGGGTTCGAATGGTTTTTCATCGGATTATCGCTTGGGATAACTAATATCGGATGGTTAGGATTCTTTCTTCTTCATCCACTGATCACAGCATTTGGTTTCGTTCCGCTTACTCCATCAGGGATAGGTTTCCAAGAAGGAGTCATTGTAGGAATTTTCGTACTGTTAGGAGTTGATATCAGACTAGCCTTAGCGTTCGCTATTCTGTCGCGAGTTCTACTAATATTCGAAGACTTGATCGGCGTTCCCCAAATTGCAAAATCTGCCCAGCGCGGTCTTTTAGCCACTACCCGATTGATAACAAAGACCTGAAAGTCGACTTGGCAAGACTCGTGTGAGGATAATCACGAATGTGAGTATTTGAAAAATGAAACTTAGCAAGATGAGACTATTCCTATTTGACATGGATGGTGTGCTTTCGATCGGTAAAGAAACTCCGCGATATCTCGCTGGCAGAGAGGTCATTGCACGCATAAAATCATCTGGAAGGAAAGCACTTGTTCTAACGAACGATTCGACGCACAGTCGCGAAGAGATTCATCGGAATCTTGTGCATCTCGGATTCGATTTTGATCTTGACGATATCCTAACTTCAAGTTATCTTACAGCTCTATACTTAACTCAGAGATATCGTCGGTCAGTAAGCTTCTTCTTGGTAGGCGAAAACGGCCTCTTACATGAGCTTCAAGCAGCGGGTCACGAATTTTCAGAGTCAAATCCTGACGTCGTTGTTGTTGGTTTCGACAGAGGTCTGAGTTATCGTAAATTGGATCTTGCTCTTCGATTTCTTAGAAATACGTCGGCACTGATTGGGAGTTACGGTGGGGCAGTCTTTATGAGTGATCATGGTCCTGCACTTTCCGCGGGCCCTATCATCAAAGCCCTGGAATATGGATCGCATAAGAAGGCAACAATGATCGGCAAGCCATCCTCGCGTATGTTCAACTTCGCGCTAAAGCGCGCGAATGAGAAGGCAGAAAATACGGTTATGATCGGTGACCAAATCGAAACAGACCTGCTCGGCGCAAAGAAGGTTGGAATCCACACGATACTAGTGCTTAGCGGAGTAGAAAATGAAGCTTCAATCACTCATTCGCCTATTAAGCCCGAATTTATAGTCGAAAATGTTGATCGACTAACTCGATATCTCTAGCGCTGCAACAGATGAAGCATCCCGCAAGAGGGCGTTTGATGCACCCGGTACGAGTGACTGCCTGCTCTTATCATAACCCTTAAGACTCCGCATCTTCGTTGTTGACTTACCGTTTGAAAAGAAGTAGACTTGAAAATGTCAGAGGAAGAAGGACAGCCTAGTGGTGCCCCGGCACCTATCGTAAAAGTCAGTGACCTCCAACCCTACTCGAAACAAGTGAATACGACTGTAAAGATCGTGCAAAAGGGTGAAGCTCGGGAGACGGTGTCCCGACAAGACGGTACAACCCATCGCGTATTGGACGCCCTTGTCGGAGATGAAACCGGCGCAATTTACATGACCCTTTGGGACGAGAACATCGACAAAGTAAACGAAGGCGACAGTGTAATGGTCAAGAATGGTTATGTTCGCCCATTCAAAGGATCCATGCGGCTAAACATTGGCCGCTACGGCAGTCTTGAACCAGCAGAAACAGCTCTTGGCGACGTCAACACTCAGAACAACCTCTCCGACAAAGTCGTTGAAGAACGTCCATACCGACCTTACGGAGGTGGAAGACGCTTTGGTGGGGGTGGTGGGTACGGTAGAGGCGGCGGAGGTTATGGTGGCCGAGGTGGCGGAGGCGGCTATGGCAGAGGCGGCGGTTACGGTGGCGGTGGCGGCGGTGGCTACGGTAGAGGCCGCGGAAGAGGATATGGCGGCGGCAGAGGCCGCGGACGCGACCAATACTAGACGTAAATGGCCATCTTCGGTTGCGAACAATCCCTAATTTTTTTCTCTCTCTTGTTTTCCTTCACAAGCGCAGTTACTCTTAATTAGCGGTTGAAAACTGTCGATTTGGCTTACAACCATGGAAGACGAAGCGCGTCTTGCCGTTGAACAAGCTCTAAAATCGGGCGCTGATTATGTAGAAGCAAGAGTCCAGCGCGACGTCGGGCACACGCTAACTCTAAACAATGGCAAAGCAGAACCAGTTACAACTACAAGAAGATTGGGCATCGGCATCCGAGTCATAGCAGACGGGTCAATGGGCTTCGCATCCACAAACAGCCTTGAATCATCACAAATTCGCACGTCAGCAGAGACTGCTGTGAAGATAGCTAAAGCCGCGGCCAGACTCATTTCAGCACCTTCGAAACTTGCACCTGAGAAAAGTTGTGAAGACAAGTGGGAGGCAAGAATGAAAATTGACATCCAAGATGTGTCAATCGAAGAGAAATTCGATGAACTATTCTCAATTGAGAGAGCGCTGAGTTTCGAACAGGTAAATGTTTCGTTACCTTCACGAATTTTAGTCCTCGATGATGAGTTAACGGAAAAATTCTACCTCAACAGTGAAGGATCGAAGATCCACGGGATCGTACCAAGAATCAGCTTGTTTTTCATCCTTACTGGTGAAGAGAAGGGAAAAGGATCAATCCAGCGTATGCGCCACGAGGCGCAAACCCGTGGGTGGGAAGCAGTGAAGGAATGGAACGCACCCGCGATTGCTGCTGGTGAAGCTAGAATGCTTGGGATGATGCTCCGCGACGGAGTACAACCTCCCAGAGGTGAAATCGATTTGGTTCTAGGGTCAGAGGTTACTGGCATCATCTGTCATGAATCATGTGGGCACCCTCAGGAAGCTGACAGGATACTCGGAAGAGAAGGAGCTCAGGCTGGTGAGTCGTACGTTAAACGCGAGATGATTGGTGAGAGAATAGGCTCTGATCATGTGACAATAATTGATGACCCCACATTACCGAATTCCTATGGTTTCTACATGTATGATGACGAGGGAGTAAAAGCAAGGCCGAGAACGCTCATTAAGGATGGGATAATCTCCGACCTCTTGCATAATCGTGAGACAGCAGCGGAATTCGGGGTGTCAAGCAATGCTGCTGCAAGATCCGTGGCGTACGATCGTGAGCCCATAATTCGAATGGCCAACACGTTCATGAAGCCTGGGGATTACACTCTCGACGAATTAGTTGAGGACGTCAAGTACGGAGTTTACATGAAGAGTTTCATGGAGTGGAATATTGACGATCGTCGCTACAATCAACGATACGTAGGCCTTGAAGCCTACACTATTGAAAATGGGAAGATCGGGACCCCCGTCAGAAATCCAATACTCGAGGTCACGACGCCGGGGCTTTACGGAAGTGTGGATGCAGTGGGCAACGAAGTAGAGTACTCTGGAGCGACCTGCGGCAAAGGTGATCCGCAACAAGGGGCGCCCGTTTGGACAGGTGGACCACCAATCAGAATTCGCAAGATTCGCCTGGGAGGATGAATGTTTGGACCCCTATGAGACGATGAACAGAATCCTGTCGGCATGTAAGAAGCTCGGTGTACCGTCAGTTGCTGTGGGGTTCACGCGATCCCGTGATCAGATGGTCAGGTTCAGCAACAATTCTGTCACAGTAGTCAACAGTTGGCAGAACGAAGTACCGACCGTTTACCTGGCGTCAAATGGGAAACGAGCCGCATGCAGGATTGAGGGACAGGAAGGCGTGGAATTCGAGAGCATCGCAAGAGAGTTAGTTGACTCGATGAAGATCATACCACGCGGAGATGTGGATTTTGACCTTCCTAAAGGACCATTCAATTATCAGGAAATAGAAGGAATCTATGACAAGAGATTAACCGAAATCGATACGGGACTGATTGACGCCGCGGAAGTTGCAATAAATTCCGCGAGGAAAGAGGGTGCGGAGCGAGTCTCGGGCGTTGTCATCTCAGGCAGCTGGGAACATTTCGTCCTCACCTCCGCGGATGCGGAAGGCTCGAGCCGGGGGACGGAAGTCGAGATCACTGTGCGCGCATTCACCGATGAGGACGCTTCGGGTCAGGGAATCTCAATAGCTACGAACCTTAACAGATTTCACCCCGCAGAGGCTGGGGTCACGGCTGGAAGCATTGCAAGGAAAGCACGAGGAGCTAAGGCAGGTATACCTGGAAAATACAATGTATTGTTCGGGCCGGCAGTATTCGCTGACCTAGTCGACCGAGTAGCTGACTCTGCTTCTGCTTATACAGTTGACCTTGGGTTATCATTCTTCCAAGATGCCTTAGGTAAGAGAGTTGCCTCAGAGAAGTTCTCGCTGTACGACAACAGCAGACTTCCGAACGGTCCAGGATCAATATCGCTCGATGATGAAGGCTTCCCGACCGGCGAAATAGATTTGATCGCAAAAGGAATATTGGAAAGTTACCTTCACACTTCGTACACGGCAGCGAAGCATAATGCTCAGCTTACAGGAAGCGCCCAATTTGAGGGAGGCGCAGCAGGAATGGTGCCTGCCCCAAGAAACCTAATTGTCGAGCCGGGTGAACAGCAATTCGGAGATCTTCTCGACCGAGCAGGATCGGGCGTGTACATCACGAACAACTGGTACACAAGATTCCAGAATTATCAGGCGGGCGACTTCTCAACAATATGTCGCGACGGCGTATTTGAGATCAGAGACGGAAAACTCGGAAATCCCGTGAAAGGATTGAGGGTGAGCGATAACATGATTAGGATTCTCCAATCCATTGAAGCACTCTCAATTGAGAGACAGTGGATCAGATGGTGGGAAGTTCCCACTCCAACTCTCACACCGTACGTCCTTGTTCGAGACGTTGGGATAACAACAGCTAGCAGATAACCGGGTACTCCTAAATTTCGAAACGAATTGACTCGGCATGAGCGACACAACGGGCTTCTAACGTCTGGAATCATCGTTAGAGAACAGTTATGATGTGACGGTTATGAGGAACGGAACCGGTTAAGGTCAGGTTATCAACGTGAACGCTAACACCTCTACGCATCCATCTATCTGCTCTGACGTTTTGCTCTTGATTCCAACCCTGAATGAAGAAGAAGCGATCCAGCAATTGGTACAGGAGTCCCGTGCAAGTGGTTTCGCTGATATCCTGATTGTGGACGGGTTCAGTGTTGATAGAACGAGGGAGGTGGCTGTTTCCATGGGTGTTCGGGTGGTTTTGCAGGATTTTGGAAGAGGAAAGGGATGTGGGGTCAGGACCGGGATGAGACTGTTCCTTGAAGGAAGGTCAGAGTTTTTAGCTATAATTGATGGAGACGCAACCAATGTCCCTGCTGATCTTTTGGGGATGATCTCTATTGTCAAGTCTGGGCTGGCGGACGTCGTCTTGGGTTCGCGTACTCGAGGAAAGCGAGATAAGGGTGCAATGCCTGCGTTGAGTGTTGCTTCGAATCTGACTGTGTCGTTCTTGCTGGGAGCGAAGTTTCGTCGTCTATTCACAGATGTTCAAACTGGATACTGGTTGTTTACTCGAGAGGCTGTAAGTCGGATTTATCCTAAGATTCAGTCTACGGGTTTTGAGATTGAATTGGAGCTGTTCGTTAGGATCCTGAAGGAGAGGTTACGTGTTGTTGAAACCCCCGCAGGATTCAGGGCGCACACGGGGAAAAGCAAGTTCAGCTTTAGGCTTCGTATGAGAAACCTCCATTATGCATTCAAGTATCTTGTATCATGACACGCGAACTTTAATGGCCCTAGGATTGAGCTTTCAGATGGAACACATCTCTTGAGACGTATTGGCTGGGTTCGATGTAGAATCGCCACAAACGTTCAATGCCCAAAGTGATGCCTATTCTAGGCGACCGTTTGGTCGTGAACGGGAGTTCGCTACTTGCTTTTCCGATATACAATGGACCGTGTCTTGTCAAATCGGCTTCGTTAAGTGACCTGTCTATTGCAAGTGCTTTGGTCAGTTTGCCTGGGCCATTACTTAGCTGTAGGTTCGGTACGCCTGGGCGGAATCGCTTCATCATGTCCAAGCCTTTCAACGGTTCGATTGCGCGAATGAGAACTGCGCCGGGTACGCCGACTCGCTGTGTGGAAACGTTTAGGCAATAGTGGTTGCCGTACGTGAAATAGATGTACGCGTGGCCTGGCTCACCGAACATGGGCTTATTCCTTGGTGTTGCGCCGCGGTATGCGTGACTCGCAGGATCATTCCGTCCGCCGTACGCTTCGACTTCCACTATCCTCCCTATCAGTACTGTACGTCCAATTACCCTTACAAGATGCTTGTTGAGAAGTGCTCTTGCGGTAGTTACGGTTCCTCTATTGTAAAAGGAGCGAGGAAGAGGCTCGATTGTTTTCACCATAATGGACATTTGGACATCGCCGAGCCTCTATAAGGCAAGTGCTTATTGCTTTCGAGTCACCGCAGGATCTATTGCCTGCTAGGATTGTGCGATTGATGGATAAGAATAGAATGCGAACGTTGACCAGAGAGTTTCTGGAAGTAATGGGTGAGGATCCAAGGCGAGAAGGGCTTATTGACACGCCGCGGCGGGTGGCTGACATGTATGCTGAGCTTACTGAGGGCTATGCGATGAACCCTAAGGAGCTTCTGTCAAGAGAGTGGAATGAGGTTACTGGGATGGTCATTGCTAAGGAAATCGACTTCTTTAGCCTATGCGAGCACCATCTCCTGCCGTTTTACGGTAAAGTGCACATTGGCTATATCCCGTCAAGGGCCGTGGTGGGCATTTCAAAACTCGCGAGACTCGTTGACTGCTACAGTAAGAGACTTCAACTCCAAGAGCGGATGACTAAACAGATTGCGGATGCGTTGAATGAGAATTTACATCCTTTAGGAGTCGCCGTAGTCGTGCAAGCAAGGCACTTGTGTATGCAGATGAGGGGTGTCAAGAGCGCTGCAGATATTGTTACGTCAGAGCTTCGAGGCCAATTCGAAAAATCTGAGACCCGAAACGAATTCTTTGACATGTTACGGAAGCCGATGTAGAAATGGCAGAAGCTGACATCGCAAGGTTGTACAAACGCGAATTTGCAGCCGCGCATATCATCTCAGGTCATCCCAAATGTGGGCGGATGCATGGACACAATTACATGCTGCTAGCGAAAGTGTACGGAAAGAGCAGTGAGTGGCTGGATTTCGAAGAAATCAAGAAGACTGTGGACCGACTGATCGACGAGAAGTACGATCATCGTGACATTGGAAGCATGACATGCGAACGTCTGGCCAAGGAGATACATGGCCACCTCTCTAGTAGTTTCAAGGGCCGAGTTGAGATCGAGTTGTGGGAGACAGGAAAATTCGGGGTCCAAACGATATAGGATGATCCGTAGTAAGCTTACCCTAGACTTGAATGCCAGTCTACGCTTACTTCGACTATTCACTACTAGAACGTGGATCGCCGCCGACCCGCCTCCGTTCTACAAGTCCACTTGTAAAGTCCACGCTTCGCTGACCTGCCAGGGCGAGCGGTTGAAACCCTGCATGGCACAATTCATCTCCTGCCCATAGTCCTATGCCTTGATCGGTGAAGATTCCACGAGAAAGGCACCTACATGAACACATCAGTAATCGTCACTCGGGATGATTGAAAATTGATTTGTCGTAGCATGAAAAGCGGGGCGTGTAAAAGCCTGAAAATCAGCTACAAACACTGCAATATCTGATGGCTCACCCTAGTACTTCTCTACTTCTCCGCGTATGTGCCCTGCCTTTAGGAGTGCGAAGTGGTGGACGTCGCTAGGTACCCGAAGCTTACCAGTGTTGTTAATCCGATCAATCTTCGAGAATGCTTCGCGATCAACATCCTTGTCGAGTGTGAGGTCGCCACTGTTCTCCAAGTGGAAGTTACCCAACTCTTGGTGAAGACCTAAGATGTCTGACTTGGACAAAAGCACGGATCCTGCGATAACCAGCTTCTTCGTGTCAAACACATCATGACTCTCAGATGGAGATGCACTCACATACTGCCGCAGCGCCTCATTCACCAACTCCGCCACATTCTTACCTTGCTGCTTGGCCCTTGAAATCACGGTGTTGTAGAGATCCCGGTCCAACCCGCGAATCAAGACAGCATTGTTAGTCATGATATTCATCACACATCATTACAGCGCTTAACTTGATATCAAGATTACATTGATTACATATGTTTCTTATAAACCTTGTTAATTCTTTTTACATTCCTTAACTTGTAATACCTGATTGCCTGGTTTGCGGGGCAAGCAAGGCAATCAAAGAAATGAGATGAATCAAGTTTGGTTGAAGACCTCGAAAAACTGCTGTTTGAAGAGATCCCGGAGATGGAGACCCCTAAGATCCGAAGGTGTGAGTGGTGCCACCAGTCACTGCCTAACGATCGCTACCACCTGAAGATCTGCCCTCAGTGCAGGAAAGAATCTATCGCCTCCTTCATGAAGGCACATTAACTCCTGCGACTGGTCTTGTAACCCAGTCCCACCGTCCCCTCCTCCTGTATCTGTTTATTCAGCATGTTCCGGAAGTTTCAGAACATTCCGAAACGAGTAACATCTAGCAGTTTCGAAACAAGTTTCGAAACGTTCCGGAACGAGTATCATTGCAGGGATAACGGCCAACTTCCAGATGAGTATCCTGGAACCTGCAACATGAAGGCCTGTGTGGGCATAGCAGCTTAATGCATTGCAAACGATACTGACGGTTGATTAAGTTTGAATGGCGCTCTAGTTCTACTGTCGGGCGGAATTGACTCTGCTACCGCCCTTTACTGGGCGCTGAAGCAGACACCACGCGTCTATTCAATGAATATACTATACGCTCAAGCAAGCTTTCAGGAAGCTAATGCGGCCGCTTCGCTGGCTGCCGTAGCCAAGGTGAAGGAACATCTCACCGTATCACTCCCCTTTTACAAGGATATTCAAGCCCGATACCATCCCAAACAGTCAAGCAACATAACTTCGGCATACGTGCCTGCAAGGAACACGATCTTCTACGGAGTAGCGACTGCCTATGCAGAAGCACTTGAGATCGATACAATAGTTTTCGGCTCTAACGCTGACGACACAAAAGAACTCCCTGATGCAACTCCAGGCTTCATCAAGAAAATGAATGATCTGCTCGAGATAGGAACTCGAGCAGGCGTGGATGGAAGGCCGATCAGAATAGTCAATCCCCTGATCAATCGCAAAAAAATCGAAGTGCTCAAGCTCGCCCTCGAATTAGAAGTCCCCCTTGGCATCACCTGGAGCTGCTACGAAGACGTTCAGATCCCATGCGGAAAATGTCGAGGCTGCCAAAATCGCCTCGACGCGTTCAAACAACTAAAGATGGATGATCCATTGAAGTATCAACAACTCCGCTAGTCGTCTACCTAGTCTTGAGTAGGAAACCTGCTATTGCCACGAACCGTGTACTAGCCGGTTCTTCTGACAGTAACGAGCGACGCGGATGGCGACCGCGAGTTGCCAACTCAGTACAAACAACTAGACTTGCGTTACCCGCCAACTGCTGTTCCGGTCTGGAATACGGCGGTTGATCAGGAGTATGTAGTCCGTTAACAGCATAGCATTGTCAATGCCCCTGCACGTTGCACACAGACAATTGACTTAGTATAAAATCCTCGACATAGCGGTACACGATCATAGACTTAATAACATAAGACAGGTGTAGGTTCGGTTCCGTGTTGTTCTCGGTGATCGAGTCATGACTCATGATGAAGCTTCAACGCTGAAACTCACACAGATAAGAAAACGTGATGGGCGAATAGTCCCATTTGATAAGGAGAAAATAACCAACGCAATCTACAGGGCAATAACTGCAACCGGTGGAAGGGATCACACCCTAGCCGAAAACCTGTCCAATCGCGTAGTCGAGATTCTCAATGAGAAATATGGAGCTGAAGCAATACCTGCCGTCGAAGATGCACAAGATGTTGTTGAACGCGTTCTGGTTGAGAATGAGCAGGCGAAAGTCGCAAAACATTACATAATCTATCGACAGAAGCGCGCTGAGATTCGAAAAGAGAAGCAACGAGTTCTCGAGAAAGAGGCAATCGATGAAGTTGACAAAATGTTTGATCTCAACGCTCTAAAAGTTCTCAAAGCAAGATACCTAAAGAAAGATGAAACGGGAAAACTAATTGAGACACCGAAACAACTATTCGTCAGAATAGCAGTCCACGCCTCTTTACCCGACTTGCTTTATGATTCTGAGATTTACGATATCAACAAGAAACAGAACGCTCATGAATTAGAAGAGTTTAGTCCGAAAGAACATCACGAGAGAGTATCCATCGGAAATTACAGACTGAATCAATATCACCTCAGTGCGTTGAAGCGCATGTATGATAGGTTCAATCGTGAAGGAACGATGAAGGTCACGTGGTCAAGATTACTTGAAATGCTCAAGTCAGGTCATTTTAGTAAGCTTGCCAGTAACATAGATACGTTCTATAATTTACTGATCTCGAGAAAGTTCATGCCCAACACGCCAGCGATAGCAAACTTCGGTAATGTCCTCGGAATGGGTTCGGCATGTTTCGTCTTGGACATAGATGACTCCATAGAGAGCATCATGGAGACGCTCAAGGAGACAGCCGTCGTATTCAAAGCAGGAGGAGGAATGGGATATAACTTCTCCAAATTGAGACCTGAAGGCGATTACGTAAGCTCGACGTCAGGCATTGCGTCTGGACCAATCAGCTTCATGATGCTTTTCGACACAATGACAGACGTCATCAAACAGGGAGGAATCAGACGCGGCGCAAATATGGGCATTCTAAACAGTAACCATCCAGATATAGAGAAGTTTATCACCGCAAAGAAAGGAAACAAAGCGCTCCGAAACTTCAACATATCAGTTCTCGTTATGCAAGATTTCTGGGAAAGCTACTACAAGAACAAACCATACCCGCTGATTAATCCGCAAACTGGGAAAGCCGTGCGCGAAGTCAACCCGCGACTACTATTCGACATGATAGTATACCAAGCATGGGAAAGTGCAGAACCAGGCGTCATCTTCTTCGATCACGTAAATGAGTATAATCCCTTCATCAAGCACCTTGGCCCAATCGTGACCACCAATCCCTGCGGGGAAGTACTTCTCTATCCCAACGAATCCTGTAACCTTGGTAGCGTGAACGTGTGGGCCTTTCTGAAAAGGGATGGAAGAGGGAAAGTCACGTACGATTGGGACGGACTGAGAGAAGCAGTTTACTCAGCTTCCAAATTCCTAGACAATGTAATCGACGTGAACAACTTTCCGCTCAAATCAATCGAGGATATGACGCTTGCCACTCGCAAAATTGGCCTGGGAGTAATGGGTTTAGCAGATCTCCTTTACGAGCTCAGGATGGGATACAACAGCGACGAAGGCAGAAAATTCATGGAGGAACTCATGGAATTCGTAAATTACCATTCTAAAATAGCATCTATAGAGTTGGCCAAGCAAAGAGGACCCCTACCTTACTACAACAAGAGTTTCTACCCTGACGGACAACTTCCTTTTGCAGGATTCAAAGATAAGAAATCGTGGCACTTTGATTGGAACAAGATTAGTGAGATGGTAAAGCAGCATGGAATACGAAACGGCTACACAACTGTCATTGCACCTACTGGCAGCATTTCAATGATTGCTGGCTGTAGCAGCGGAATCGAACCAGTCTACTCGCTCGTCTTCGAGAAGCATGTTAAGGTGGGCAGCTTCTATTACATTGATATCGTGTTCGAGCGAGTGATGACTGAAGAGGGACTCTTTGGGGACGACTTGCTGCGAGACGTGAACGATCACGGAGGATCAATACAGAGGATAAGCTACATACCTAATGATCTCAAACGAGTTTACGTTACAGCGATGGACATACGGCCCGAAGATCATATTAGAGCTCTGGCTGCTTTCCAAAAATGGACCGACTCGTCGATTTCAAAAACGAACAACTTTCCGGCAAATGCCACAGTTGAAGATATGCGGGCTTCATACCTCCTCGCTTACAAACTAGGCTGCAAGGACGTAACCGTGTTCAGAGACACATCTATCAAAGGACAGGTACTCGTAGCTCCGACCAAGAAAAATGAAAATCCCTCCGCTAACTTGGATACTACCGATCCTCAACCACTACGCGGCCCACAAATTCTTGCCATGCCCCTCGTGGGAGCTCAACGAGGCGTCGAAGAAGTCAAACTATGTCCACAATGTCAAACTCAGGTAGTCTACCAAGAGGGCTGTCACACATGCCCAGAGTGCGGATGGAGCGCTTGCGCGTGACAGATCTCGTCAATAGTTTGGTTTCGCTGTAACAACTCTTTACAGTTTCAACTCGCAGGCTTGATTGAAGTAGCTCCACCCATATATGGTTGCAACACTTGAGGGATTAAGACGGACCCCCCTTCAGTTTGATAATTCTCCATGATCGCTATTAGTGCTCTCTCAGAGGCGACCAGTGTGCTATTGAGAGTATGCACCCACTTAGTAGGTTCATCAGACTTGTCCCTGAATCGTATCTTAGACCTTACAGCTTGATATGTCGTGCAATTGCTGCAGGAAACAAGCTCCCTGTACTTTCCTTGTCCTGGAAGCCAGACTTCAAGATCGTATTTCTTTGCCGCGACAGTTCCCAGGTCGCCCGTGCAGACGTTGACGATTCTATAGGGTAAGTTGAGAAGCTGGAATAATTCTTCAGCATTTTGAATCATCTTCTCGTGCTCCGCCCAAGAATCTTCGGGTCTAGAGAATACGAACTGTTCAACTTTTTCAAATTGATGTATACGGAAGATCCCCTTTGTGTCTCTGCCGTGAGCCCCAGCTTCCTTCCTGAAACAAGGACTAATTCCGCTGTACCTTAAGGGGAGCGTCTTTCCGTCGAGGATCTCACCCATATGTTGCGCAAGGAGCGCATGCTCCGATGTCGGAATCAGATAGAGATCTTCGTCCTGAATTTTGTAAATCACGTCCTCGAAATCTGACAATGCAACCGCTCCCCCAATCGCATCGCGCCTAAGGAAGAACGGCGGCTGAATGAGCGTGAATCCCTTCTTTGCAATGAAGTCAAGAGCAAACTTAAGCACTGCATAATTCAGCTTTACCAAGTCACCTCTCAAATAGTAGAAGCGCGCACCTGCCACTTTTGCTGCACGCTCAAGATCTATTAGCTTCAGTCCCGTCGCTAAGTCAATATGGTCCTTGGGGGGAAAAGTGAATTGGGGTTGCTTCCCCCACTTTTTCACTTCTACGTTGTCATTTTCATCGGTGCCGAATGGGACGGTTTCATGCATGATGTTTGGCAGTCGCATTAGGAGATCCGTGACCCCACCCTCAATTTCTGACGCTTCCGACTCTAATTTCTTGATCTGATCAGGAATCTGCTCTGCCTCCTTGACTAGAGCGGAAGTATCCTTGCCGTCCTTGCGGAGTCTACCAATTTCATCGGTGAGTCGGTTTCTCTTATTGCGCAGCATATTCGCTTCGTTCTGTATGTCGCGCCAATTCTTGTCGTCTCTGATTAGATCGTCTATCAGCACTATCTTGTCTGGGTCTCCTCTTCGCTTGAGATTCTCTTTTACTTCTTCGCTGTGTTCTCGGACGAATTTTATATCAAGCATTTTCCTTCAATCTTAACTGTAGCTTATTGCTTGGGATATTTGGTTTCTGATTGAGTCAACAATCCGGTCATTGTGATTCGTGGAAGATCAAATTCCATCTATCTCAGTTGCGATATTCTGATACTTAAGAGCATTATCAACAACCGGCACCCTGATTGCCGGCAGTCACCACAACAATCACAGCTGACAGGATAAGCAGGTATCCTATCAGTTGAATGACGGTCGGCATTTCTCCGAAAAGTGGCACCGCGAGCGCTGAGGACAGAAGGGGTTCCAATAATGGGAAGAGATTAGCAGTCACCGTCTTTACGGACCGAAGCGAGTAATTGTACATTGAATGCCCAAGAAGGGTCGGAACAAGTGCAAGACCAAGTATCGCCACAGCGTTAGTTGCATTATATGTTCTAAAAGTATTGGATTCGAATACGTCAGCGAGTGAAAACGCGATTATCGCCGCAATCGAGAAGACGTATGCAGTATAAGAAGCGGTACTTAGACCATGTGTGCGAAGATGCCGCCCTATCATCGCATAGAACGAGACAAAGAAAGCCGCGAATAACGCTGAGAGATCCCCCAGTCCGAAAGATCGAAAGCTGTTGCCTGCATTAGCCACAAGCAGTATTCCAAGAGTTGCAATGATGACGCCCGCACCTTCGCGTGATGTAGTTCTTTCCCTGAGCAGAAACGGAGAGAGAACTGCAAGTATTACAGGGCTAGTGCTGACTAGAAAAGTCGCATTCGCAACAGTTGTGACCTTGACTGCGAAGATAAAGGTTACAAAGTGTAAACTCAACATTACTCCCGAAAATGTAACGAGACCAAGATCAGTTCGGTTTAGCGTCGTCAGGTTCTGAGTTGAGTAAGCAATCATTAACATCGCAATGGCAGCGACGGATAGACGGTAGAACGTTAACGAAAGAGCCGAAGCCTGTGTCGCAAATCTGATGAAGATTGCGCTTGTACCGAAGGCGAATGCTGCGACGGTTAGAGATGATATGCCCCTGGACAATTCAAATCTGCCACATGCAACCGGCTCAGCAGCCTTCGTTATTATGTCGATTAATTGAGAATAGTTATTTAGAGTTCCGTGAGGTCCGTCAAAAGATGGCGAATTCGCATTGCACAATCAACTTCGCGGTGCTATCCTCGTCATGGGAGCAGGGTTCCTATGGGGATTTATGGGAATACTCGCGAAATTAGCATATTCTCAATCAATCGGCCCAATCTCCCTAGCGTGGTTCAGGCTAATGATAGCTATACCTTTCCTCGCCGCATTTCTGACGATTAAACGCTATCATATCCGGGTAAGTCGACACGAAATATGGCTCTTCATCGGTTTCGGATTCTGCAGCCTTACTATCTTTGAGTCGTTGTACTTCACTGCATACTCCTACACGACAATTCAACACGCTGCTGCTTTGCTGTACACGGCTCCTGCGTTTGTGGCGGTATTATCTTGGATAATTTTGAAAGAGAAACTGACATGGTCTAAAGCCACCGCAGTAGCCCTGTCGGTCACTGGCGCATTCTTGATCTTGGGGATCACAAGCGGACAGTCGTTGTTTGGTTCCACGACCCAGATTGGTGACTGGTTAGCAATTGCTTCAGGACTTGCTTATTCATCGTGGTATATTTTCGGAAAAGTTCTCGGACAAGAAAGGGAACCAGCGGTTACTACGTTCCTTGCAATGATCTTTGGTGCAATGCTACTATTCCCCATCATGGTAGTCTTGGAAGGAGTCCATCCACCCGCGACAATCTATGGTTGGGAATTGATTGCCATCGTGGGTCTGGTTCCCACCGCAATCGCCTATGTGCTATATTTGACCGGATTGAAGCTGCTCGACCCAACTAAGGCCAGCGTTTTTGCCATAATCGAACCGCTCACTGCAGCGGTACTAGGTTTCCTTTTCCTTCAGGAGAAGCTTTCTTACGAGTCAATTGTGGGATTCACACTGATCATCAGCAGTATCATTCTACTAACGTTCCAGAAATAGCCGTCGAAGTCTTATACAATCTATCACATTCGCTCTGACCTCTACTCCCTCGTAGACTTCGTATGTTCATGAACGAACTCTACAAGTTGCCTTACATTTTCTTGCGGTGTTTCTGGGAGAATCCCGTGGCCTAGATTGAAGATGTGACCCGACCTGTTTCCCACTCGCGTCAAGATATCAGTGGTTTTAGCCCTGATTAAATCGCTTTCAGTCAATAGCACAACTGGGTCCAAGTTTCCCTGAATGGCAACATCATATCCTAGTTTCTGCCACGCGACGTCGATTGGAATACGCCAGTCGACGCTGAAGACATCGCCACCAGCCTGCCTCATCTCCTCCAGCATTGTCGCTGTTCCCGTGCCAAAATGAATGCGAGGGATCGCTCCGCCCTTAAGATAGCTGAAGACTCGCTGAGAATAGGGAAGCACATACGTATGATAGTCCTCGGGACTCAGACATCCGACCCAACTGTCGAATATTTGAACGGCATCAACACCTGCGTTTACTTGCGCCCTCAAGTATATTCCCATTGAAGTTGAAAGCTTGTCCATCAGCAGACGCCAGGTCTCAGGATTCTTGTACATTAGTTTCTTGGTTTTGATGAATTCCCTTGTTGCATGCCCTTCGATCAGATAACTCGCCAATGTAAACGGGGCACCGCAGAACCCGATCAATGGTACTCGTGAGTCTAGCAACTTCTTTGTCTCAGAAATTGCTTCCATCACGTATGGAACATCGGAGGCAGGATCCAGAGTCATCAATGAATTCACACGTTCAAAGTCGCTCAGTGAACTCGGGATTACTGGTCCGACTCCGTCTGCAATATCGAATTTGATGCCCATGCCTTCTAGTGGAAGCATGATATCGGCAAATAGTATAGCTGCATCGACGCCCAGGATGTCAACTGGTAGTGTTGAGACCTCAGCGCATAATTCAGGATCCTTACAAATCTCGATAAGACTATGCTTCTCTCGTATCTTCCTATATTCCGGTAAAAAACGTCCAGCTTGACGCATGAACCAAACAGGAGTGGCATCTGATCTCTCTCTTCGGCATGCCTTTATGAATCGGTCATTCAAGTGTTGGCGCCCTTGGTCACAACATTTCGGAATCCGCCTTTCGCAGCCTTAGCGCACAATTCAATATCTCTCAATGAGTGTGCGGCGGAAACGAAGATTGTCTCAAAGGCAGATGGGGGAAAGTAGATGCCGTGATTGAGCATTGAATGGAAGAAAACTCGGTAGCTGCCTGTATCTGACGATTTAGCTGAGGAGTAATCAACTACTTCACGGTCTGTGAAGAACAACCCCAACATTGAGCCGACTCGGTTCATTCTCAGTTTACATCCTTCCTCTTCGGCGGCGTTTGCTAATCGATGCCGGAGCTCCTTAGACTTCTTCTCGAGCTTGTCATAGAAATTACGCTTCTCCAGTTCTCGTAATGTCGCGATACCTGCGGCCATAGTTAGGGGATTTCCTGATAGTGTCCCTGCCTGATAGACAGGCCCTAATGGAGCCACTTGATCCATTATGTCTCCGCGTCCCCCATACGCACCAACCGGAAGCCCCCCACCTATTATTTTTCCGAGACAAGTCAGATCTGGCTGAATGCCGAACGCGTCTTGTGCTCCTCCGTATGACACTCGGAATCCCGTTATTACCTCATCGAAAACTAGCAATGATCCATACTGAGTGGTAAGCCTGCGGAGACCATCAAGAAAGCCGTTTCTGGGCAACACAACTCCCATATTTGCAGCAACAGGTTCGACGATTACTGCAGCAATTTCTTCTCCTTGTTTCTCGAATATTCGGTCGACAGCTGCTAAGTCGTTGTAGGGAGCAACGAGAGTATCGGCAATTGCTCCTTCAGGAACTCCCGCCGAATCGGGTGCACCAAATGTTGCCATTCCCGAACCACCTTTCACAAGTAGCGAATCGACATGGCCATGATAGCAGCCTTCGAACTTCAGAATTCGCTTCCTCTTTGTGAAAGCACGTGCAACTCTCAGGGCAGACATTGACGCTTCAGTACCTGAATTAACAAAGCGGATTCTCTCGATGGAACGGATGGCGCTAGTAATCATCTCAGCAAGTTCGATTTCAAGCCTAGTAGGAGCTCCATAAGTTGTTCCTCCCAGTATATGTCTGTGCAGCGTCTTCGTGATTCTCGAGAACGCTGAGCCAAGAATTAGCGCTCCCCATGAACAAACGAAGTCAATGTAAGAGTTGCCGTCCTCGTCTTCGATCTTTGATCCATGAGCTCTTCGAATAAATAAGGGCGTTCCACCAACAGCCTTGAAAGCGCGGACGGGACTGTTAACTCCACCAACAAGAGTTTTTGTAGCTCTCTCGTAGAGAATCTTAGAATTCTTGACCTTCAAGTCAATCACAGAGCAGCTAACCGAGCATCTCTAAAATCCCTCGTATCTTCATCTGAACACAAGTGAAAATTGGCGTTTCAAGCTCTGTATATCGACTGGCTTCACTGCTTCGTAACTCCATTACAAGTTCTGCAAAATCTGCGGGTTCATTTGTCTCGAAAGCTAAAACAAATTCTTGGTCATCAAGGCCAAAGGAGTATCCTGTGTGGATTCTTACAGACGGGTATTTGTGTCCAATTTTGAAATGCTGTGCCATCATTATTGTTCGTTGTTCGTGAGGCAGAAAGTACCATTCTCGTTTCTTTATGAAAGGGTAAACGAAGAGGTATCTGGAGACTCCGGGAGATTGGAAGGTCAGTCCATCTTGTCCAGCGTGTTCGTGATCTCCTAAATACTCCGACTTTCGCGTGATGGCTAGATATGAATAAGGTAGACCTAGATATTTCCCGAATTCTGATTTCAGTAAAGCTGCAGTGAATGATTGAATTTCTTCGAGGTGTCGGCTGATGTTCCAAAGAAGAAAGTCGGTGTCTCCACGGATGCCTACAAGAGAGTATGATCTAATGAGATGAGCTTCTCCGAAATCTTCTACGAGCGAAGCAAATTGCTCTTTGCCGAGCCTCCGTTGATTGGCGTCGAGGCGTCTCCAGTGTGAATCAACCTTGAAAAAGGTGTATTTTAGGAATTCACGTTGAGCGGTAGCTTGATCTGTTGACGAAGTTTCATCTTTCTTTCTGACGTCACTCACGATTGCCTCCACTAGTGCATCGATCGTATGAGGATTTGCAACAACGTCCACGGCCATTCCCAACTGTCTGACAGCTTTAGCGGTAACGGGTCCGATGCAGGCTATCCTTACATTACTCAAATCTTTCGTTACGTTCGCGTGCTCTAGCGCATTTGCGAAATTACGTACTGTTGATGGACTGGTGAATATTACTACGTCTACGCCTGTCTCTAGAACCGTCTTTAATCTGTCACGCGTTAATTCTCGCGGCACGACGGTCCGATAAGCCACGACTTCATCCACTGATGCTCCTTTATCACGAAGTAGCAGCGGTAATTTCTTTGATGCTATATCAGCTCGAGGAAGCAAGACACGCTTACCCTGTAAGCCGTCAAGGCCTGCTGCTATACTCTCAGAGAGGAATCTTGATGGAACATAGTCAGGACTTCTACCGATACTCTGAATGGCTGCTGACGTTGCTGAGCCTATTGCAGCTATTCTTACAGAATACAGACACGACGTCGGAATCTGTAGTATGGCCATTCGCCGAAGAAAGAATTCGACCCCATGCACGCTCGTGAAGATTACCCAATCATACTTACCTAGATTTCGTATGGAACGATCCATTGAATCAGCGTCCGAAGGCGGCATTATTTCGATCGTTGGGATTTCGATTGTTGTAGCTCCCAAGTTCCGAAGTTTGTTAGAGAGGAATGTTGCCTGATCGTGCGATCGCGTCACTATTACTCGTACGCCTGAAAGGGGCATTGTGGTCAACTGCACTACATCTTCTCCAGTAGCGCTTCAGCTCCTTTGTTGAGAAGTGAGCTCGCCAGCTCTTCTCCTACTTGGATCGATTTCGAATTATCCGAAGTAACTCGACCTCGAACGAGCATCCGGCCGTCTAATGATGCGATCATGCCTTCAATGGTCAGCTTTGACGAATACGATTTTGCATACGCCGCTATAGGTGTTCTACAGTTTCCCCCAAGTTTCTTGGCAAACGCTCTCTCAGCTTCGATCTCGCGTCTTGTATTGGAATGATCAATCTTGGTGAATAGTTCGATTATTTCGTCATCTGAATTTCTGCTCTCAACTGCGAGCGCACCCTGCCCTATAGCTGGGAGCATTAGATTAGTAGGCAGGACCTCTGTAGCTTCATGCTCCAAATGAAGCCGTTCCAAGCCTGCGGCCGCTAGAACGATCGCATCATATGCTCCACTCGTAAGTTTCCTAAGGCGGGTTTCCACATTGCCGCCTATATCAATGACCTCGAGATCTCCACGGGCAGCCAATAATTGGGATCGTCTCCGCGGGCTACTTGTTCCGATTCGCGATCGTGCTGGTAAGTGCATCAATTTTCGCTTCTCACGCGAAATCAGAACGTCGTGCGGGTTTGCTCTCTTTGGAACTGCTGCTATGATGATACCAGGCGGCAAATCTACTGTAAGGTCCTTCATGCTGTGGATGGCCACATCTATCTTATCCTCGATCAATTCCTCTTCTATTTCCTTGGTGAAGATGTGTTTTTTTTCGACAGATCTGCCGATTTCACGCATTCTATCGCCTTCAGTTCGGATGGGAATGACATCGCATTTCAGCCCTGACACCACGCGTCTCAATTCCTCGATCACTTGATTGGTTTGCGCGAGAGCGAGCTGACTTGCTCTAGTACCTACACGTATGCGAGTTTTCATCACACATTTTCCTAGCTTATCGCAAATAACTCTCTGATGGCGAGATCGAATGATTCTCCGTCCCCGTTACCAGCATGTTCCTTCAAACGTGCAGTAGGTTCATACAATAGCTTGTTAATGATGCGTCTTGTTAAGATGTCAATTATCACTTTCTGACGGCGTGAGATCTTGTCCATACGGTTTAAGGCCCGTGAAAGCTCTCTTTGCCGAATCTCTTCAGCTAATTGATGTAGCTCTCTGAGAGTGTCATTGGCTTGATAGCTTCTGAGCTTAGCGAAGAATTTCGTAACATCTGCATCTATTATCAAGCTAGCTTCTGACATCTTGTGTTCAGGGAGCTTAACGTTTGTGAATGGGGCAAGATCGTCAATATTATAGAGATGAACACCAGAAATCTCCGTCGCTTGAGGATCAATATTACGCGGTACAGATCCATCTAATAGAACAAGTTCCCGATTCGGTCGTTTCAGAATCGCTGATGAAATATCTCCAGCCTTTATTACGTAGTCGTTTGATGAGGTGAAAATTATGACGGCGTCAACTCTTTCCAAAGCCGAAGAAATCTCTTCGTAAGGCCATGGTGCGCCAGATACACGCCTTGCCAAGGCTTCTGCTCGTTGAGGAGTGCGATTCGCAATTAGAATTTCACGTTTTTCCGCTGATTTCAGTTTGTCTGCAGCTAGCGTCATCATTTTGCCTGCTCCAACGATAAGCACGGATTCTACGTTTGGATATCGGGAGGTAAGCAGCGATATGGCCGCGGAGCTCACAGAGCTTCCGTCAAACGCTAACCCGATTTCCTTCCGCACTCTTGTGGCGGAACGGTCCGCAGACTGAAACAGCTCGGAAAGAACATGCCCTGACGCACCAGCTTCTTTCGCAATCCTGACAGCATTACGCACTTGTAGCTGGATTTGCTGTTCGCCTAATATTAGCGAGTCCAGCCCTGACGCGACTGCGAACAAGTGCCTTGCGGCGGCATCATCGAACAAGGTGTAAGCGTGCCTTGCTAGTTCATCAGTAGGAGTTCTCCCCCATTCACTCAACATTGAAAGGAGTGAGTTGCTCGTATTTTCATTTTCATAAGAAAGCGCATATACTTCAATTCTGTTGCACGTCGAGAGAATAACGGCCTCACGAATCCTACTTCCGTTTCCTGTCATCAAGTTTAGACGATGCTTGATCTGGTCAAGTTCAGAGTGGAATTTCTCCCTGAGCCAGATAGGAGCTGACTTATGGTTAACTCCGACCAGTATTAGTTGATGCTTCAACCTCTTATCCTTCCTCCGATGTTTTCATGGCTCTGAGAAAGAAATCTGACAGATACGATGTGGCTTCGATTACCCTGTAATTGCGTTTGAAATGAATCCGTTGGAAAATAAATCGATTCATCATCCCTAGTAAGCATCCTGACGCCATTTGCGGATCAGTTTCCCGAAATTCGCCGTTTCTGATTCCGTCACGGATGATTCTTGCCAACAAGGATTCAACTCGGGCCAACTCTCTAAGCAGAGTTCGGGCACCCACAGGATCAAGTGTAGTTGAGCGTCGAAGGTAAAGTCCCGTGTTAATCAGTTTATTCGGAAAGGAGGAAAGATAGACGCGGACAAAAGTCTCTACCTGCGAACTCGACCCTTTGCCTTTCACTTTCTTGCATTCGGCGCTCAGTGTAGTGGAAAAACCTTGCATCGTTATTGTTTCGAGAACCACAGCTTCGAAAAGGGCTTCTTTATTCTTGAAATAATAGTATACAGTGGGGGCGGTAACGTGCGCCTCTCTGCAAATATCGCGCATTGACACATTTGAGAACCCTCTCTTGGTGAAAAGCGTCTTTGCCACACGCAAGATCTGCTGTTGAGATTGCATGGTAGTCGTCTGTCTCATCTCTTCCCTCGTGGCTAGAAATCCGTGTATTTAACGTTCGTTATATCAGCATTTGGTCGAACAATAGTAGATTAAAGCAGACGTTGCTGAATGCTCACTTCCATGCTCCACGACCTAGTGGAATATTCGCACACATAGAGTGACACAAACGCAATTCACTTTCGAGCCATGTTGCCGATGGATTGAAGCATCCGGGATACTGTTGAAGGGATTAATCAGTTGCTTGGCACGCACAGTAAACTGAACCCGTAACTTGACTATTTCTTGGTCCAGTCGTAGAATCCTTGACCGGTCTTTCTGCCTAACAGGTTTGCGCGAACCATCTGTTTGAGCAATATACTTGGTCGGAATTTCGGATCACCAGTCTCATTTAACAAGACTTCGGAAACTGACAAGTGTGTGTCGATCCCGACGTAGTCGAGCAGCTTCAGTGGTCCCATTGGCCAGTTGAGTCCCAATTCGCATGCTTTGTCAATATCTGAAGGGTCAGCGATACCTTCAGCAACAAGGTATACGGCTTCATTGAGTGCAGGAGTTAATATTCGATTCACAACGAACGCCGGAGTGTCTTTCTTCACCACAACCGGTTCTTTGCCTAATCTGATCGAAAGCTGCCGAACCGTTTCGATCGTGTCGTCAGACGTCATCAAACCTCGAATGACCTCAACCAATCTCATCAGTTGAGGAGGGTTAAAGAAGTGCATCCCGCAGGTTCTGTCAGGTCGACCTGCTGCTGCGCCGATCTCGGTTATGCTAATCGACGACGTGTTCGAAGCGATTATCGTATGCGCTGGAGCATACACACCGGCATCAACCAGCACATTCTTCTTGACAGCGAGGTTTTCAGTGATAGCTTCAATTACTATGTCAGCATTCTCAACGGCTTCCTTGAGATCCAAGGTAGTGTGAATTCGACTAACGACCTCTTTAGCTTCCGCCTCGCTTATAGTTCCCTTCTTCACGAAACGTTTGAGACTGTCCTCGATCATTTTCAGCCCATTATTAATGAAGCACGGTTCTATATCGCGCATTGTGACGTCGTACTTTCCCACCTGGGCGCAGACTTGAGCTATGCCGTGACCCATTAAACCGGCACCTAATACTGTCACATGTTTGATTGCCATGCCCTCATCGTCCGCTATATCGCAACTATAAGAATATGGGAAGTATGAGATCAAACTTCACTCCCGAAAAACGAGACGGAATATTCCACGATTTGCCCATACAATTACTCCTAGCATGTCGAACGATTTTCATAATCTTACGCGTCAAGAGATCTCAACGGAGATATCGCGGCCATATGTTTTGGCGAGTTTTGCAGAGGTGTGATTATCAACTTTCATTATCATCGGTGTGTGTACAGCAGGAAAGCTAAAGCATTGGATGAATAGGTACAAATGGAATATGTTGATTTAGTTTGGATATTTCCTTGCCCTATGGTCAATCGGGGTTACCGACTCGTTTCTCTGAACACGACGTGCATTGCATAGTTCCTTCGGAATGGCATCGCGAGGCCATGCATTCCATAGAATCAACATTTCGGAAACCAATTGGTCCAACGCTAAATGAACTTGCATCTAAGTGTCGTTCAGTCGTGATTGTGACCTGCGATAAGACCAGAGGCGTGCCTAGTCAACTAACAATTCCTTTGGTACTCGACGAACTTCATAAAGCTGGAATAAGTCAGGAGCAGATCAGAATCTTAGTGGCGAGTGGGCTTCACAAAGGGGAAACAATGGGCGATGTTGGAGAAAGATTCGGCAAGAAACTCATGTCGAGTCTGAAGATTGAGGTACATAATAGTGATGATGAACGCCGCTTAGTGAACCTCGGTCAACTTTCCTCTGGAACACCCCTAAAGCTCAATAAATCTGTGGTTGAGAGTGATCTCGTGATTGTTGAAAGCACTATTGAGCCTCACTTCTTTGCCGGGTTTACCGGTGGAAGCAAGGTCATTCTCCCAGGAGTAGCTGGCACAGAAACTGTAATGCGAAACCACTGCGCGCACAACATTGATCACCCCAAATGCAGGTACGGCGTACTCGAAAACCCTATTCGAGATGACGCAAACGAGGCACTACAGCATCTCCATAGCGTTTTCGCAATTAATCTAGTACTCGACCATAAGAAAAGGATAGTTCACTCGACTGCCGGAGAACCAATAGCATCGTTTAATGCGGCTGCCAGTGCTGTTATCGATCATTCACGAGCTACTGTAAGTTATCATCCCGATATCATCGTAACAACCAATGGCGGTTACCCGTTAGATAGGAACATCTACCAATGCGTGAAAGGGATCGCTGTTCCAGAAGAAGTAGCACGTCCAAAATCGAAAATAATTATGGTCGGCGAATGCGCAGACGGCGTAGCGCACAACGAATTCCAAAAAGTGCTGTCAAGTCTATCGCCTGACGACCTTTATGAGAAAATCATGAAATATGAAATTGTTGCGAGAGACATATGGCAAGCTCAAGTACTCTGCCGCATACTGCGCAAGGCAGAGGTCTGGTTCGTTACGAGAAGAGCGCTGAAGCAAGAAATAGAAAGCATGCACATGCATTTCGCAACCAGCGTTGAAGAAGCACTAACGGCGTTCAATGCCAGTAATAGAAAGATACTAGTCGTACCGCAAGGACCTGCCACGATCTTGCATGAAAATTAGATTTTTCTAGAGAACGGTGGAGGTGATCGAGAACACGCAACTACTAAGGAACTCATAGCGTTCGACCAAGGTAACACATAGTCATGAATCACACAGTTCGATCAGAATTGGCTAATTCTTTACGGTGCAGCTCTATTACATTCATTCGACCTTGGCTGATTTCGGCGGAGTGAGTTTGGTCGTCCATGAAGTTCAACTGGCACGGATTTGGCATTCTAACTTGTAATCCGCAGGAACATACGGACAGATAGAATCTTCGCCGAATGCGTCATTGATTTCTGCGAAAGCTCGTGACCTTGAGCCGCCACAGATTGACTTATACTCACAGCTCCCACATCTTCCTTTGAGACTAGCCGGGTCTCGCAACGCCCTAAAGAAGGGGTGTGAACGATAAATCTCAAGCAAACTATCTCCTGGAACGCGACCGCAGTGAACCGGCAGGAAACCGCTAGGGTACACCTCTCCCTGGTGACCAACGAATAATATACCTCGGCCATCGGCAGTGTGAGATACCTTGAAGGTCGGTGCGCACACTGGATCCCCCTCAAGCATTCGCAATCGGCCGATTAGCTTGCGGTATACCTCCCCCGAGGGCTCGAGGCCGGTTTCTCGTTGAATACGCACTCGTCTGAAACTGGGGCCTTCAGCGGTCCTCACGGGAATTCCATGAAGCGCTGCATCATAAAGAAAGTTCATGATTTCTTCACATTCAGCGGCTTCAAGAATTTCTAGAGATGCACCTCGTCCTGTTCGGATTAGGAAGAAAACCTCCCAGGCAACCGCTCCGCTGTCCTTCGTGATGTGAAAAATGTCAGCCAGTTCGCTGATGTTACTTCGCATAACAGTTGTGTTAACTTGACCGCGCAAGCCGAGCTCTCGTGACACTCTGAGTACATCAATAGTCGTCCTCCATGTTCCGCCGATCCCTCTAAGTCGATCGTGAGTATCAGGCACTGCTCCGTCTAGGCTTACTGACATAACGTCTACGCCCAGATTTTTCATGCGTAATACTGAGGTTTTGTTCAACCTCGGACTCACCGTTGCGGCTACTGCGACATAGATACCTTTAGTCTTCGCATATTCGATGAGTTCGAAAAAATCAGGACGCTCTAAGGGATCCCCCCCTGTGAGTAATAACGCTGGATAGGGTTCTCCAAACTCAAGAAGCTGGTCGATAAGCCTCATAGCTTGTGCGGTTGTAAGTTCTCCAGTTTGTCTGCGATGAATTGCCTTTGCCCTGCAATGTCTGCACGCCAAGGAACAGGCCTTAGTAGTTTCCCAGCAAACGAAGATGGGCGCCTCCGAATAATCAGTTCGCATTGTCCAGGGTGGTCGAGTCAAGTCAAATACCGGATGTTGTGTTATGATAATAATCGTGATCTCTTTAACGTTCGTTATATATACTATTGATTAATCTGCAAGACTTCATCGAAAGGATTTCATATCTCATGACAAAGCATACAAGAATTCATTGTCGATTTGAGATTCAGACAGAAGCGGTCAAGCTTAAGTTCGTTGGAAGCATTCACAAGTCTAGATGTCTTTGAGATATCAAAATCTCATCGTAAGTAGAGAGAACTCGATAGGAATTATACAGTTGAACCGACCTCGCGTTCTTAACGCGCTTAATTATGAACTAATGGCCGAAGTGATCAGAGCTTTGGAGGAACTGGACAGTGACAGTACGATCAATGTAATCGTCATCACGGGAGGGAAGAAAGTCTTTGCTGCTGGAGCAGATCTCAACGAAATATCTCGGGCCACGACTGTAGATCTAATTCTTAGCAGACGATTTGAGCTCTGGGATCGAATTCGCAAAATCAGCAAACCGATTGTAGCAGCGGTCAGCGGTTTCTGCTTAGGCGGCGGAAACGAATTGGCTATGAATTGTGATATGATAGTAGCATCTGAAACAGCAGTTTTCGGTCAACCCGAAGTGAATGTTGGTATCATGCCAGGATTAGGTGGCACACAGCGACTGACTAGGGTAGTAGGGAAAGCGAGAGCCATGGAGATGATTCTCACCGGGCAATCCATCTCAGCGAGCGAAGCACACCGTATTGGTCTAGTCAATAAAGTGGTCCCAGTTGAGAGTCTGATGGAAGAAACAAAGAAAATTGCTCAAGAGATTGCCGCAAAGCCCACAATTTCAATTCGGGCGGCAAAGCAGGCGATACTCAAAGCAACCGATACTACGCTGGAGATAGGCGTAGACTATGAACGTAGCCTATTCAACTCATTATTCGCCACAGAAGATGCACGCGAGGGCATGCGGGCATTTCTAGAGAAGAGAAAACCTGCTTTCAAAGGCAAGTAGGACTCGCATTTGTCAGTGCAATATCGTGCCGCCATCCAGCACTATAGTTTGACCGTTTACGAAAGATGAATCGTCAGAGCACAAGAAAACGAGTGTCTTCGCAATTTCCTCCTCTGATCCGAATCGTTTGATGAGATTCTCATTTCGAGCAGCAGATAATTCGTCACTGTTGAGTTCGCGAGTCCACGACGTTTCGATATTGCCAAGCGCGACGGTGTTGACTCTAACAAAAGGTGCAAGTTCAAACGCGAGTGCTTTCGTCAAACCTATAACGGCAGCTTTGGCAACTGTGAAGGCAAAGCCTTTGTCATGACCAGCGAGTGCAGGAGTTGAACTCACATTTACAATCACTCCTTTCTCCTGGCGTATCATGTGCGGAGCTACGGCTCTGCTGCAAAGAAAAGATCCGAACAGGTCAACATTAATCGGCTTGAAAAAATCTTCTGCAGTTATCTCAAACAACTTCTTGTTCCATTCACCGCGGGCTGGGTAGCCAGCTAGGTTGACCAATACATCAACTCTGTTGAACTCCTTTATGGCGAAGTCAACCATCCTCTGAACTTCATTCTCAGCGTGGCTGACATCGTCGAAATCGACTCGTGCCAGCAATGCCTTGCGTCCGATTTCAGTGATCTTCTCGATCAACTCCTTTGCTTCCGATTCTTTGGATCGATAGTGGACGACAACATCCGCTCCTTCTTTAGCAAAGATCATGGCGACAGTCTTACCGATTCCACCACTGGATCCAGTTATGATAGCTACTTTGCCTGATAATCGAGTCATACTTCTGCACTCTCCTAAGATAAGTGCGAACTCAGCTAAAACATTGGTCAACGTTAATTGATGGTTCTCCACTTCAGAGAATCCCAATACAGTACGAGACGGCGGCTGGTAATTTCAGCTTGCGTAATTCATGTACGTGCCAAGAGTCTACAATGGGTAACCGTAATCGTAAGCAAGTCTCCTGATTCAAGAGGTATGGAATATCAATATTAGTTCGAAGGCCTAGAGAAACTTGAGAAAACGTGTCATCAAATCCCCTCCGACAGAAGATGAAACTAATTCTCCAAACATTTGATAGCCTCTCAAGGCAGAATGGTATTGTAGAAAAAGATTCGCTCTTATCCGCGCTGTACGGCAAGATCAATATTGATGAGGCAGAGGAACTGATGAATTATCTAATCAGGGAAGGTATTTTGAAGATTACGGAGACTGGCTTGATAGAGAGACCATAACACGAATTCTTGTAATCATATTTTTGCACTGATGTTAGAAATCTGTCGGTTCCGACTGTCAGCCTCTTCAATCAAATTGAGGAGAATAAGTAAGTGGAATAAGAGGCGCATAACGCCCTATCGTGATGCAGGTCTTGCATTCAGCGATTCCACGATTTTCAGACCAAACTCAAGACTTTATCGAAGAAGACGAAAAGTCGGGAGAAGAGTTAGATTACTTTGCAGTGTCGCAACACGAAATCTCACTATCATCTCATCTAATTCTCTGACTTATTCGGGGAGTAGTGTAGGACCTAGTATATGCCCCCTTTGGAATTACGAGGAGTATCTTGGGCGGATCCGATACGTGAGCATAAACAGTTAACTTATCGTATTTTAATTCTAGGTGTGAATGGGTGCTATAGAGCGATGCGTCGGAATCGAGCAAATTGATAGTCAATGATGATCTTGCAAAGCAGCGTATACTATCAGCTATGGCTGATCAATATTCACGTAAGATTCTCACTGCCACTGTAGCCGAACCAGTTAGCGCGCTTGATCTAAGTAAAACATACCAGATACCCATAACCACGGTTTACCGAAGAATCGAAGAGCTTGTTGAAGCTGGCCTGATCGCTGCCGTCAAGTCCGGCCGAACAACGGATGGAAAATGGTACGATTTGTACAGGAGTCTGCTTAGGCGCATTGACGTAAGTTTTGAGAACGGTGACGTCCTGGTAGAAGTAGTAGTCAATGAACACGTAGCAGACAAATTCACGAGGATGTGGAATTCAATACCGAAAGTCTAGAGGAGTTAAATCATGGTCAGATTATTTGCGGAGATGGATTGGGTCGTAACTGTAATCAAGCTCGTTGCGCTTGTGCTGGGAACATTTATCGTTTATTTGGCCTACAAAGGGTATAGGAGGAATACCAGCAAACCACTCCTGTACGTCGCATTAGGATTTGCCCTCATAACAGCGGCTACAGTAGTTGAAGGAATCCTTTACGTGATCATCGGTTCAGACCTGTTAGTGGCACTGTTCATTAGCACTATCATAACTGTGATTGGATTTGCGGCGATAATCTACTCCGTTTACTCAGTGAAATGACATTATTCCTCTGGAGACACGGCAGTTCTCACGCAAACGCATTCATCCTGATAGTTTCCACAGTTTGGACATCTGGGCCGACCGGTCAGTGCTTCGATCTGAGGATTCTGAACCAGCGCACGTATTTCTTCAGGCAAATTTGGCTCGTAGAAAAGCCGGAGAACCCAACGTGTTAGGTCTTTCTCTGTGACCATTCCGACGAGTCTTTCGTCCTCGACAACAGGGAGACGGCGCACCCCTAGTTTTAGCATGGTCTCAAAGGCTTTCCACACTTCTGTATCCTGACCTACAGACTGCACAGGCTTCGACATCAATCCTCGAACTGGAATCTTAAGCAAGCTGTCTCCTCGAAGTGAGGCCCTCGTTATATCACGTTCAGTGATAATCCCCACGGGTTTTTGTTTATCAGTCACGATGACACTACCGACATCGAACTTTATCATCAGACGAAGCGCCTCTTCGACTCGCTCACTAATGTCTACGGTGATCACTTTAGTAGTCATTATTTCGGAGAGCGAACTTTTCCCTTTCATCATCTTCGTCTACCGCAAACTGGACTGTGCTGTATAATAGCGGCTTCAGCGATTATCAACAGTGAGAACAAATCTGGATTGGATAGGTATAAACCATCGGACTGGAGACAAATCGATAACCATATTGAATCATGCGAATAAGTAGAATGGCGAGTAGAGAGCTTGACGCCGAGTCTTTACGAACTAACCGTCAGGCCTGCTCTATTCTTGACTTCCCCGGAAACTGCTCATGGGATTGCAAAAACAATATTCAAACAGCGATTGATTTGGCAAGTGTTTCGCAATCACTTAACAGTCCATGATGAGACCATACGTGTGAACGTAGGCACACTCTCTCTGAGGAACCCGGTTGGCTTGGCAGCCGGTTTCGATAAGAATTGTGAGATGATGTACTCGTTATTCTGCATGGGTTTCGGGTATCTGACGCTAGGAACCATAACCGCAGAACCTCGCGATGGAAACCCGAAGCCAAGGATGTGGCGTTATCCAAATAGGTCTTTGCTTAACTCAATGGGATTACCGAACAATGGATCAGAAAAAGTGGCAGAGAATATACCGGAGAAGGGCACACGAGATGGAGCACTTATTCTTAGTATTTCTGGACTGAGTATTGATGAATTCTGTCAATGCTATCGTAAGTTAAGTCCACTCGCAGATGGAATAGAGTTGAACATTAGTACACCGAACACCATAGGAGTCAGAATATTCCAGGATGCCGGAGTCCTCGACCAGCTCCTACATTCAATAGCTAAGATCAGAATGGAAAAGCCAATTTGGGTTAAGATCCCTCCATACTGCAACGAAAAGGAGAGAGAGAATGTTCTCGGACTAGTGGATATCTGCAGAAAGAATTCGGTGAATGGAATAACAGCGATTAATACTAAACGTATCGCCGAAAAACGATCCAGTATCGGAACAGCAGGGCTCAGTGGAAAAGAGATTTTCGAAGATATGCTACGTATCGTACAGGACGTGTACCGGAATACTCGAGGAAAACTGCCTATCAATGCGTGCGGAGGGATATTTACGGGTAGAGACGCATGGCAGGCCTTTGAATCAGGCGCTTCGACTATTCAACTTTACACCGGACTAATCTACAAAGGCCCAAGTATAGTCGCCAACCTTAACCGTGAGCTCGCCCGAGCGGTTAAACTCAGCAAGATGAAGTCGGTCTGCGAACTCACCGGAGCAAAAGTACGTTGAGATCGAAAACATAAGAGGAATAAATCAAAATCCTAAAAGACGGTCGAACTAAATTAGATTCAACTTGCCTATCTTCGGCTAGATCAGTCTGGTGACCGAATGAATCGCGATTCGGCGTTCATATTGCTCGGGACCGGGGGCTTAGCGTTCTTGTTATACCTAATCTTTCATCAGCTTGCAACTGAATATCTTGATATCCCGATGGCCATAGCGACCTTCATCATTGTCTGTATGCTGTTAATTCTAGGTCTTGCACTCGGATTCTTCGCAGTATCACTTATAATATTACCAATTTCAATCGATAGATGTGCAACAAGGGAAGCAAAGAGTGCAAAGTAATTGTTCGTCTGCTTCAGAACAGAAGAAAGTATTCATATCTGAGCGTTTCTCGTTCTAACAGAAATCGGACGTGAATCAACATGACTGATGGCTGGTCCCCTCCGAAGAACGCGAAGATCTGGGGACATCTCTTCAATGAAGTCGTGCGCGCAAATCATTGCATGATGTGTGGTGCTTGTGTCGCATCCTGCCCCATCAATGTACTCAATGTGAATTTGAACGAGGAACCAGTGATAAAGGGCCCTTGCGCTGCTTGTCAGGTCTGCTACTATAGCTGTCCGAGACTTGAGTTACCGATTGATGAGATTGAATACTACTTGTTTGGAAGAACTAGGAGGCATGATGAAGAATCACTTGGGATCTACAAGAACATCTATTCAGCGAGAGCTTTAGATGAAGAAATTTGGCACGCGGGCCAAGACGGTGGCACAGTCATTGCTCTCATGACTCACGCACTCCAAATTGGTTTAATCAACTGTTTCGCGACGTCTGACTTCACAAAATCAAATTCAGTATTCGTGCTAGGCAACGGCATGCCCCTTAAGACCGTGCCAGTCGTCGGTGACACTGCCGATGAACTCGTTAGAACGGCTGGATCGAAGTATACGCACGGAGGTGTCTTAGGCGTCGTATCGGACGCCGCCACATCATATCCAGACGCCCGTGTCGGTATAGTTGCATTACCTTGCGAACTCCAAGGATTATGGAGAATGCATACAGCAACTCAAGCGACCGTCAAGTTCGGCGGGTCTTGGATAAGAGGAGGCCGACCGGTTCTAACGATAGGACTCTTCTGTTCAAAAGTCTACACTCATGATAAGCTTGTGACAGAGTTCATCCAGAAACAGCACGGCATAGACCCATCAAAAATCACGAGGACAGTTATAAAGCGAAATCGCTTCAAAGTCTACGTCGGCGCAGACATGGTGCTAGATGTCTCTACAAAGGATCTGGAGCAATACGTGAGTCACCCGTGCCACTACTGCATAGATTACGTTGCAGAACTCGCCGACATCTCGGTTGGTGCTGTTGGCTCACCTGACGGGTGGACTACAGTTATTATTCGCTCAGAGATCGGTCAGAAACTCTTTGACAGCGCCATCAAAGCTAGAGCAATAGAAGCTGCACCTATTGATCAAACAAAACATGGCCTCCCGTTTGTAGTTAAGTTGTGCAATAAGAAGAAACGAGAAAACAACCCGTACTACATCAGACGCGGACTACGAGAGGGATTCCTTGAGCACAGAAGAAATGACTTAATGCAGATATCACCTACTCCTAAAGCAAAATAACCCACAGCAAAGCGCACGATCGAATCGACAATCATTATCGGCGTAATAGACCAGTTTTCCATTCCAGGTACGCAAATAATCATAATACTTTCCCGAAATCGAAATGAAATACTCTACTTTCTGTAAACAGTGTATACAGTTCTTTTTCCGTAAATTGACTAACTGGACAATTTCGCGCTGATCTGAGAGATTAGTTCGACAACCCCAGTTTCTTTGCACAGTTCTGCTGGTAGACCGGACACGCACAGAAGCGCAGATATGATGTTAGCCTCATCGTCGATAGTCTTCCTAATCTCAGACTCGATTTTCTTGAGCTCCGTCTCTGTCTGTCTGAATGTGTGCCCAATGAAAATCTTTGGTGAGAAGCCTGCCTCGAGTTGCATGAATCTTCCGCCTATCAGTAGAAACGGAATTTTCTTGTCGGGGTTATACTTACGCACTATTCTATCTTCCGTCTTCAAGAGTTTCTGAAGAGGTTTGAACTCCCTGTCTTTGATCTCACGAGAAACAAATTCAACATGGGGACTTGTGTAGGTTGCCTCTGTCAAATCGTAGGTGGGTAGATTGAGAAAGGGTTCATCTCTCGCGGCGCTCATGGTCTGTTTCAAGCCGCTCCATTGACCGTACTTAGATAGGGCTCTCACAATCGCCCAACGCTCAGCGGCACAAAATGGACAGTGTTCAGCACCCATGAAGAAAACGAGCAATTTACCATTTCGCCTAGTCGTCTCCTTGGAGACCTCGACAAACTTGCCGATGATTTTCGGGTGCTTGCTACTTGGCATTGGTTTATTGCGCCGCTGCCAAGGTTTAGGAATGGTGACCATTTATTACTACCTGTACGCCTCTGGGCGTGTACACTAGCTCATGCACTTCTCAATGTTTCGCGTGACAAAAACCAAGGGGTAACAGGGGGTTCATGTACGCGGAAATACGCGTAATCAGCTTACTAGTTCATGCGTTTTAAATCACGTGCGGAGCATGCTGGGGTGAGACTTGGGCTCGGTCTCGTTTATGAATTCAGACAAGGGATCAGCGACAACACGTGAGATAAATAGAACGCACTACCGCTTGCACCAGTAGACTCTCGTGGTTAATACCGAGAGTTATTTTCTCATTTTGTGGATAAGAAGGTATACGGATATGCCGATCAGAACCAGCAGAACCGCATAGATTGAGAGTTTCTCAACCAGCAGGATGCACCAGCCTATAAATGGAGTAATGTAGCAGGTTCCTCCGGGTTCACATGAACCGTAGACGGCAAAATTGTAGAAAGAGTATACTGTGTAACCCAATGAAATGAAGAATGAAAGCGTGAAAATCCATGCGAATATTCTGAAATTCGAATAGAAGAGTCTAGCCAATGCAGGCCATACCTTAAGCAGCTTAGCAGTAACCTTCGCTTTAACGCGCTGCTCGAACGCCATATCACAAGGGCTAAGCGTCAGAGTTTTTGTGAAGCATTTGAAGGCCTGCTTTGCTAGCGGACGATACTTCGCAGACCATAAGCTCATAACCGAGAAAACCAGGAGTGCGACTAAACAGAGAGGCATTCTTGGACACTCTGAAATTAGCCAACTGACATCGTGAGCCTAGATAAAGCTGGTTGGTGAATACTAGTAACTTCTTTCAGGAGGGCGATTTTGCTTGATATGCCATTTGGATAGCGCACGTGACAATAGCGCTTACTCGAAATGGAGCAGAAGTGAACCTGCCAAAACCATCAGACTCGGCAACCAAGAGAAAGATAGCAGTAAGAGTACGCCGCCGATCGTACTGATGAATATTATATTGCTGGTGTGGTATCGCCTTAAACTGAGACCGCAGAATACGGATAAACTTCCGCCAACTAATCCAAGCAAACTCCACATAGTCATCACAATGGGCATCGTATGCAACCCGAATTGTGGATATCCGAACAGGTCATATTTGCCCATCAACATTCCGCCGTACTGCCATATTACCCCGTAGCCATAACCCAGAAGGCCCGCCATGGAAGTTACCATGCTTAATGAGATCAATGAAATCACGAGACCTAGAATTCCTCCGATTACGATTAGAGCTCTCGCAAACCGATGATAAGAATTCAACCAACCGTTCCTCCTTGACCTCTTACGATCAGGGCTCCTCGTCAACGCTATTGCAGAAGAAATAGGTGACAGTCTCTTAAGTAATCTTAAGCGCCGCCTTTATTGTCCAAAATGCGCTCGCAATCGGACGTGTTAGAACTCGTGATGACTGTTCCGATTAAAGCAGTCAATCGTGAACTAGATTAAGTGGACTCTATTCTTTCCCCTGACAAGACTGGACGTGTGAACTTTGAAGGTTGTGATTTTCGGGGCGGGACTTATGGGATCTACCATTGCGCATGATCTAGTAAAGTCGAGAGAGGTTGAAGAGGTAACCCTATGTGATGTAGACGTTTCGCGTCTGAGTGAGGTAAAGCGAGGGGTAAGCTCTCCAAAGCTCAGACTGAAAAAACATGATGTCCGACGTCGAATTCAGACTATTGAACTTCTCAGACGATCAGACGTAGGAATTGGAGCGTTACCATATGACTTGTGCGAGCATTCAATCAAGGCCACGCTCGCGGCAGCCGTCGACTACGTCGATCTGATCTACGGATGGCGCTACGAACACAGCAGTATTAGTCGCATGGCCAAGAGAAGAGGGATAACAATCATACCTGCGTGCGGTCTAGCCCCCGGCTTATCAAATGTTCTCGCCTGGGCAGCGGCTGATCAACTTGACAGCGTGCGTGAAGTTCACATAAAAACTGGAGGAATACCAGAACGACCAAGGCCACCATTGAATTATCGAATCGTCTTCTCGTTCGAAGCAGTTCTTGAAGAATATTTGCGCAAGGCTAGAATCGTGAGGAACGGTCGAGTTACCGACGTTGAAGCTCTCTCAGGCTTGGAACAAATCGATTTCCCGGTAGGCCGCTGTGAGTGTTTCTACACAGACGGATTATCCTCTCTCATTCAAACAATTCGCCACGTTAAGGAAATGGATGAAAAAACAATACGTTGGCCCGGACACGTCGCACAAATAAAGACTTTGATCGAATCCGGATTACTTGATCCAAAACCGATCACACACAACGGCCATAAAATCGTACCGCGCAAGTTCACCGCCCAAATACTATCGGATCGTCTCTCGCTAAGAAATGAAAGAGATCTGACGCTTCTACGGGTCGATGTGAAAGGAAAGAAGAACGGGAAAGTTGTACGGAACAGATACGACATGATTGACCATTACGATTCAAGAAACCGTATCACCTCAATGGCGCGGACAACTTCGTACCCATGCGCTGCCGCTGCGCTTCTATTGGGGACTAGTCAAATTGAAGCTACAGGCCTCGTTCCTCCAGAGATTGTGTTTGAAGCGGAAAACCGCCGTTGGTTGCTATCCTACCTCAGCAACCGCGGGATCAGAATAAGATCGACTTGAATGCCATGCGGTCAACAAACTCGAGATAGCGTTTTACGATATTGCTTACCAGAACAGAAATTACCGATCTGCGTTTATATCGTCAGCAATGCATCACCGTCACGGCTGAATGAAAGCAGGCTAGAGTTAATGGTCGACTTGCAGGCTGTATCACAAAAAGATACCGTGAACAGCATCATGACTGGATGGGTTGTGAGTATACCTCAGTCAGACACTCTCCTGCAAGGCAGAGACGTCATGTCCCAACGTAGAGTTTCACAACTTGTTGTTGTCGACGAGAAGATGCGCCCTGTCGGATGGATATCTAAGAGAGACTTGGCACGTTTTCTAATGGAAGATTCTACGAATAGAAACCTTGAAGAAATGTCTGTTTCAGAAGCTTCGTCAAAATCAATGCCGGAAATCCGTCAAGACTTGCCTGTCTTCAATGCCGCACGCCTTTTCGATACGGAGAACCTAACATGTGCAATTGTGACAAACGAGCACCCGTTCATAGGCATAGTGACCGAGACGGATTTATGCAATTACTTCTCACGAAGAATCCCTAACACGTTCAAAGTCAGTGACTTCATGGCAAGAGATTTCATTTTTGCTAAGGGCAGCTATCCCGTCGTTCATGTAGCACAAGCGATAGTGTTCAAGCAGTCGAGCGTTCCAGTAATTGACGACAAGTTGATTGGTATTCTGACGTTATCTGACCTTCTTTCAATAGGACAAAAGAAGCCAGACTCCATCCGAAATCATCTGGTCTTCAATTCAGGGAACAGAAGAGAAGTTGCTATGCTTACGACGCGCGATTTGATGACACGAGATCCGATATCAGCAAAGCAAGACGATGATCTGGCCCAAGCGGCTCAAACAATAGTAAGGAAAGGGATTGGGAGTATGCCTGTCATAGACAATGAGGGAACGGTCGTGGGGCTACTCAGTAAACATGACATCGTCAAGGCACTAGGCAGGGTCGGAAAGCCTCTAGACTTAGAATGACTTGCAAATGGGGATGTTCTGGTCCTTAAGGATAAAGAGTCTAGAGGACTATTAATCCGTGAATCTGACTGATTTCGTTGTGACAGTCATAGTCATAACAGCATCAGGTGCTCTTGCACCCGGTCCGCTGACTTTCGCAATCCTGATGCATGGTTCAAAAGAGGGAGCACGGTCAGGTCTCTTCTGTGCAATCGGACACACGCTCGTAGAGTTGCCTCTAGTTCTTGCACTGGCTTTTGGTCTGCTTGCTACCATTGGTCACCCTCTCGTCAAGTCCTTGATCGGGATAGTAGGAGGAGCAGGATTGATTGCTTTTGGAACGTTTCAGATATACAAAACCGTAACGCGTGCTCGTTCTGAGCAAACTTCCCAGAGAAAAGGTCTCCCAGGTAGCTCGCTAATCCTGGGTCTCGCTTTGACAGGATTGAACCCGTACTTCATTTTATGGTGGTTAACCATTGGTTCCGCGCTCATTATGCAGGCGTTGGTCTTTGGCGCCTTCCTTGGCGTTATATTGATGTACATTTCACACGTTTGGATGGATTATGCTTTCCTTACAGGATTGGCTCATTTTGCTAAGAAAGGTATGAAGATCTTTGGGTCAAAATACTACCGAAGTGTACTCATAGCGTTTGGTATCATTCTGATTTTTTATGGGACCATGTTTGTCCTGGACGCATTTTGACCACGTTCAGATTCCAGTAAATCAACTAATTCTAGGAGATCACCTATCGATGCAAGAACGTAGTCAGGTTCGGTTTGTAACAAGTGTTGCATGCCAGATGGACCAGTCGCTACTGCTGCAGAACGTAGCCCGGCAGCCTTAGCCGCAATCATATCCATCACTCCATCTCCAACGAGGATTGCTTCTTCAACTTGCGCATTCAATTTTGTGAGCACCATGATAACTGGTGCGGCATCAGGTTTCATTTCTCGACAATCATCTCGCGTCACGATAGCATCAAAGAGCGTTCTTATTCTGAAGCGATCCAACGTGAGGTTTGTGCCCGCACGCCCGTTATTCGTGACCAGACCAAGTTTGATGTGACGGTTTCTTAGTTCACGCAGCATCTTTTCAACATCAGGATAAAGAGTCACTTCTCGAGCGGCCTTGATCTCCATCTCTTCAAGACGCCCGTAGAGTCTTTCCCGCAGTTTTTCGTAGGTCGGCGCATCAGCAGTTGTCCTAACCTTCTGTAGCATGACATAAAGATACAATTGCTCCGTCAATTCCGGCGTGCGCAAATTCATTTTATCAAGTTCAGCTAGAGCCGCCCGTCGCATTCCAACGTAGTCGATGTTGAAGTGCGTAATTGTTCCGTCCAAGTCGAAGATAACGGCCCTTGGTCTCATGGTAGGCTCTTCAGATAACTTTAGGCTGCAACTAATAGTTTGATGTGTCGCACGACTATCAACTTGCGCAAGGAAATCCCCCGTAATCATTTTGAGATCAACTAACTCAGACTTTGAATGAAGCAGCGCAGCAGATTCGCGCAATGAGCGCAAAAATGGCACAGTTAGAGATGATTATTCCGCATGTTAATTGACACTACTACGCTTCGTTTAGAACAGACTTAATTTGGAGGTTTACGGGCTGCTTCCAATTGGTGCAAAGCTATGTGTCAATGTGGATGCTGTTACCCACTGTACCCCTACTACTCTCCCTATCAGTACGCGTCCTACCCAACATACAGCTATCCCTTACTTGCCTACAACTATGCATACTATGGGTTTCCGCTGGGCTATGCTTACACAAGTCCAACGCCACTAGTTACGGCAACTCTACAATGCCCACGCGGAGAATACCATGTCGGCAATTGTCTAATGGTCTGTCAATGATAGGGGGCTCCCCCTATTTTCCAATTGTTTTCGCATTCACTCATCCCGTAAATCGACTTGTGTGGTTTATTGTACTTCATCTGCGGTTGCTTTCCATGTCTTTTTCCGTAGTGTCCAGCCCTTTCAAGAAGTTGCAAGTTACGGTTGAGAGGGAACAAATGTCTTACCGTTCCACTCGAATCCTATATCTTTCAATTCTTGGAAAAACCGGTTTAGGTTCTCCTTAGGCTCATGAAATCGATCTAGCACTTCTTTGGTTACATATCCCAAAAAGGAAGCAAAGAGGCTTCTGTCTTCCACATAGAGTCTATTTAGGAAAAGGCAGAGTCGATCTAGTTCGTAATCTCCCGTGACAACATCCCCGTAGACCTTATCCCATACTCCTTCCAGATTGAACTTGCGAACCGTTTCGCGCATGTACGGAAAAAGGTCAGTGAAGTATTGGCGAAGCATGCCTTGCGATCGAAAGATCGCCTGCACTAGTCTCCGTATTCCGACGTCGACCTCTGGAATCCCGCTCAATCGCCAATCCCCGACATAGATTTCAATTTAGGCCTAAGTATAAAGTTCGCTCACTAACCTCTCGACCTGGTCTTTTGCATCGCTTGGTTTCATCTCTCCCTGCTCGGTTATGATCGACGTGAGGAACTCACCAGGAGTAAGGTCGAATACTCCGTTGATACGAAAGGGAGACCCCAGAAATTGCATAGTATCGAGTTTAGATCTCTCGGCAGCCACGTAAACCGGGATCGAATGGTGTTGTGCAGTTCGAGCAATATCTTTGGTCCCCACTTTATTGATAATAGAGCCATCGGCCAGAATGCTATCAGCACCTACAGCGACCGCGTCAAATTTTATTGGAAAGGCGCTAGTTGTTGTGTCAGACAAGACGGTTGTATTGAACCCTAGCTCTGTTAGCTCACGAGCCAGCGTTTTGCCTTCAAATCCTGGTCCTGATTCTGTCACGTAAACCTGTAACTCTCTATTCGGGCACAGTTGAATCGCTCTCTTCACGGTGCTACTGTAGCTGTGCGTCAGAATACGATGCTTCCGAATTATCATGTTGCTTAGGTTTCTAGACACTAGCTCTGCCGCGCTCATGCAATCTGCTAATGCTTTTCGCGTCAATTGTTCAATCAGATTTCTGTATTCTGTAACTGATTTTGAGGTTTGGCGTGCTGAATCTATGTCATGAAGCAATCTTCCCGAAATATTTCTAATCGACGCCATGTTTGGTTGTGCGATTCGCATTTTTGTGCCGATCATCAGAACGTCCCTGAAGAGATCGCTCTTGGTTTGTGCTGTCGAAAGATGCACGGCTGTATGTATCGCCTCTATGGCTTTTCTTCCTAGGTAACTGGCTCCATTGATCTTATCGTGGGCTATTTTCTCTACTATTGTGATAGCTTTGGACAGATTCGCAGGAGGAGTTGAGAGGTCCCAGCGGACTCTATCAAACGTCTGCATTAAACTTGGAACGGTTTCGAAATTCGCGAGTTCGTCAGGTTCTACCCATTCGTATCGCGAATGTTCCCAATTAACGCTAATAGCGGACTCATGAGTAGCGAAAAAAAAGGGATGTACGATCCACACGGTATCCTTCTCTTCGTCGTAGACTCGCAAGAGTTCGCCATACCTGATCAGTAATAGATCATTTGAAGTTAGAGCGGTTTCCTCGCTTATCTCAATCTTTGCCCTTTCATACGGATCCTCATTCTCCTCCAAGAAACCGCTCACCGCCCCCCATTTTCCCTGGTATGTGCCAACTTCTTTGCTCCTTCGTAAGAGCAAGATGAGCTGGCCTCTTTGTAGAAATGAAGTCACAACTTGCCTGTATTCCATGGTTCGTTTGTCATCTTACAGATTGTGTGCCCGATCGACTTGAGCAGTAGCCGTCCTTAGTCGCGTCCAGAGATTGGCAGCAGCTGTCTGTGATATTTTTTGAGCCTTTTGTTCATCGAATGATAGAAGCTGTTTATTCTTGACTATTTGTTGTCCTCCGACGAAAACGTGTTCTACGTCATCACCATCTACCGTGTTGATAATGTGGCCAACAGCCGTATCTGACGTTAACGGTGTTGGCAGTACATTCGGCTTGATCAAAATGATGTCCGCTTTTTTGCCGACTTCTATCGAGCCAACATCTTTCTCCATTCCATAAAGCTTGGCCCCGTTGATAGTTGCCATTTCGAGCACGGCATACGAATCGATGGCGTTGGGATCTTTGCTCCATAAACGATGAAGTAGGAAAGCTGTCCTCATATTCTCGAACATGTCGAAGATGTAACCATCGTTTCCTAATCCAACTGTGACGTTCTGGGCGATCATTTGTTGAACTGGTGAGACACCGACGGCGTTCAGCATGTTACTCATTGGATTATGAGCGACACCTGTCCTGGTTTTCGCGATGAGATCAATTTCCTTGGAATTTAGATGTACACAATGTGCCAATATGACGTTTGATCCAAGCAATCCCACGTCTGACAATCTTTCTATCGTCCTTTTGCCGTAATTCTCTAGATTGTGATGTAAATCACCTAGTCCCTCTGAAGCGTGTATTGTAATCGGGGAATGGAATCTTTCGGCGGTTTTCTTAACCTCGTGAATTAATTCGTCGGAGACTGTGAACGAAGCATGAATGCTGAAGAGCGCCTTCGCCTTGGAGTCAGGTTTCTTTGAAATTATCTCCGCAAAACGGGCATTTTCCTTAACACCACTCAATCCTTCAACTTTTGAATGGCGTTCCGTTGCCTCAAATGCTAGAAAACTCCGTATCCCAATGCTTTCGACAGCATCACATATCCTGTCAAGAACTCCATGAATCGAGTTCGGACCGGAATAGGTATCTGCAAACATTGTCACACCAGACTTCGCGAACTCCAGTGCGGCAACGAGCGCACTCGCGTACGCATCTTCATAGTTCATAGCCTCGTCTAAAGGCCACCATATCCGCTGCAAGATTTGTGTCAAATCCGATGGAGGTGTAACCGACAGTGATGCACCTCTCAGAAGCATCCCATAGAGATGCGAATGGCTGCAAACCAGACCGGGCATTACAATTTGTCCTGTAGCATCCAAAAACTCCACGTTCGAATGTCGTTTTTGGAGATCCTCGGTTTTTCCGATTTCGACTACTCGACCATCATCAATTGCTAGAGAATGTCGCTCGAGAATGCGCCGATTAGGGTCCATTGTTACAACAATGCCGTTCTTGATCAGCAGATCAACCAATCTTATCCCACGTCAGGACAGTGCAATCCAATAATCAAATTATCGGAATCCCTTCTAAATCTGATCTTAAGGGTCGCAATCGTCTTAAATATCAGCTTTTACGGCGTGAGGATCAGTATGATCCGCGGAAGCTATGCATAGTTAGTATAGGTGATACTACTCACGCAGGTGCCTCAATGGCAATTGTTCTTGTCCAAGCAATCGAACAGCATCTCAAAAGCATCGAACATGAAAGAGGAAGGCTAAGATGACGACGCTTATCGAAAATGCTAGAATTTTCGTCAATGGACATCTTGTCAGAGCGAACATAGTCGTCGAATCAGGGAAGATAGAATCAGTAGGCAAGAGAAAGATAACTCGATTCGACGAAAAGATCGACGCTAGGCACAGTTTTGTTCTGCCCGGCCTCGTTGATGGTCACGCACACTTACATGATCCAAAATTCACCAACCGCGAAGATTTCACAAGTGGTACTGCCGCAGCAGCAGCGGGCGGTATTACAACATTAGTCGAAATGGTTCTCTCCACGCCCGTTGACACAGCTGAAAGAGTGAAAACCAAGATCCGCTGGGGAAAGAAGAAATCCCTTATCGATTTCTCTTTGCATGCAGGAATGATGAACCTCGAGAACTCGGTGCATATAGGGGAAATTGCAGAGATCGGCGTCAGATCTTTCAAAACGTTCACATGCAAACCCTACTACGTCAATGACCATACCATGATGTCATTAATGCGTGAAACTACCGCACACGAATCAATTCTGAACGTGCACGCTGAAGACGAAGAATTGGCCAACGAGAATTTCCAAAGGCTCACAGTTGAGGGAAGAAAGGACCCAGCTGCTCACTTGGAATGGAAACCTAATGCCGTGGAAGAACGCGCCGTTAAGAAAGTCATTCGTTTTGCCGATGATTTGAAAGCGCGCCTTCATATCTCACACATATCAACCGCTGAAGCCGTTGGCCTGGTCAGGAAAGCGAAAAGCAAACGCGTCAACGTGACAGTGGAGACTTGCCCTCATTATCTCACTCTCACTGGGAAGGATATGAAGAAACTAGGTCCATATTTGAAGATGAATCCGTCAGTCAAGACGGCCCACGATTTGGAGGCTCTTTGGAAAGGCTTGCGTGATGGAACGGTCGACTTAGTTACCTCTGAGCACGCCCCTGGAGAGCGCTCCGAGAAAGAGGTTGGGTGGAGAGACATTTGGAAAGCCTGGGGCGGTATACCTACGATTGAAACTATGCTACCAGTCCTCCTAAGTGAGGGGGTGAACAAAGGACAGATTAGTATGACGAGGCTCCAGAAGGTTATTTGTGAAAACCCCGCGAGGGTTTTCGGAGTTTATCCAAAGAAAGGCACGATTCAAAAGGGGTCAGATGCTGACCTGGTTATAGTTGACTTAAAGATTAGACGCAAGGTTCGAGGCAGCGACCTTCACTACAAAGTTGGTTGGACGCCGTATGAAGGCTGGAGGCTGCAGGGATGGCCCAAACTAACCATGCTCAGAGGATCAGTAATTTTCGAAGACGGCCAAATCCTTGCAAAGCCTGGTGAAGCAAGGTTCCTCCCAATGTTCCAATGAGAGGTGCCAGAGGATGATAACACTCATAGTTTTGGCAGCCGGCAAATCAACACGAATGGAAGGATGTAACAAGCTTCTCGCGGAAGTCCAAGGAAAGCCGATGATCAGATGGGTGGTTGAGGCAGCGTTGGATTCGAAAGTCGACGAAATTATAGTTGTATTAGGATGGGATGAGAGTCTCGTGAGAAAAGTGCTAGCGGACTTACCCTGCCGCCTCGTTGTGAATAGAGAGTTTGAGAAAGGTCAGAGCTCTTCACTAAAAAAAGGGCTCGGTAAAGTTGACCCTACTAGCAGAGCCGTGTTAGTTCTGCCAGGAGATATAGCGCAGATAGACTCCCGATCAATAGACAAAGTTGTCAACTCTTACATCAAGCACGGCGGAACCATATTGGTTGCAGCTCATAATGGCAGACACGGTCATCCAATTCTCATTGACAAGGGATTATTCAATGAAATCGCCCAAATCACTGAAGAGACTCACGGACTAAAATCGGTGATCAAGAAGCACGAGAATGAAATTCGAGTAGTTGAGGTCGACACTGACATAGTCTTAAGGGACGTAGATACTCCTGAAGACCTGCACCGCCTCACCTCGTCATAGCAACTACAGCAGCCACTGACACACTTTTTACAAGCCAGTTTATTAGACGAACTCGCTCCGGCAGTTTGGGGAGATAGAAAATCGCAGATTTGCTTCTCTTACTATTGCTTGCCGTCGCTCCCGCAGCACTATTGTTGAAGTACATTCTGCTAAGAGACAAGTATAAACGAGAACCAAGACAGCTGATTGGAATTACCTTCCTTCTAGGAGCCTTAGGCATTGTTCCCGCGACGATCATCGAATTACTACTCGGGTTCGGTAATATTCTGATAACCACATTTCTTTCTGTCGCTGTTGTCGAGGAAACTATGAAATATCTTGCGGTTAGAGCCAAAGCGTACAATTCGTCAAACTTCAATGAAGTGATGGACGGGATAGTGTACGGCGTTGCGGCAGGCTTGGGTTTCGCAACTGTGGAGAACATTTTCTACGTCCTCGGTTTCGGCACAATCTCGACAGCACTTGTCCGCGCATTTATGTCGGTTCCGAGTCATGCCGCTTATGGAGGCATTATGGGATTCTACCTCGGTATGGCCAAACCGTTCTCCTTGACCTCCAAGCAACATGAGAGAAAACTGATCCTAACTGGACTCGCAATTGCTATCCTACTTCATGGGCTCTATGACACAATAGCATTTACCCTAGAGGGATTTGCGGGTCTAGTCGGCCTATTGATTATGACGGCAATCAGTTGGGTCATACTCTTACGATTGATAAAGAAAGCCATCTCTTTATCGCCTATACGGTGGGGTGTTACTGGCCCACATTTTCTCACTTACCAAAAATATCTGAACCGATTCTGCACGCGATGCGGATTTCAGCGCGAGTCCGGCTCGCGGTTCTGCGTAAATTGTGGGCAAGGATTTGAGCAAGCCAGTTAGCAATGCGACCTGGGTCTACGGCGATTGAGGTTTTCTATGGACGACAGATCGCCTGTATCCTGTTGTGATCTTGGCAAAATCCGTTAAATCCTAATCAAGTGCGGAGACACTGGTTCATTCTACCTGCTCCCAAACGGTATCCCGGAGACATCTGCAAACATCTTGTAAACACGAACAAGAGTTGTGTAAGGAGAATAAACCTTCAACGCTTTTTCTTGGAGCTAACCAGCTGCTGTTTCAGCCAACGATTTATGTTCCGCTCAGTTGCATTCTTTTCGAGCCATTGTTTCACAGCTTCTTCGATGGCTCCGCTAAGGTCACCTTTCTTTCCACCAAATACTGTCACGACTGCGAGCCTGAGCTTTCGCTCCGTTTCGTCACTGAGAACTATGTACATCCTACCCATGGTTCATCGCGGCGACTTGAATTGCTTTCCTTATAATGGTTTCTCACCGAAAGAGGGTACCATTCCATTTGATACTTCAAGTTATGGCAAGATCTTGCATTAGAATCTAAAAGGGTTCAGGTCGCACTCAGCACAGGTCTATATAGATATAAGCGGTTGAATTTCTTGGCAAAGACGATATTAGTTCGATCCAGAGTAAGATCGACTTTTGATTGGGAGACCTCCAAGAGTAAGATGGAACTTCACTGACTGCTAAAGATCACAAAGCTCGATTCCTAAGTAACTGAACTCGTTCTTCATTGTGCTGCGCACGTTTACCGGCGATTTTCGGTTGCATAGTATGCTTGACATGAAAACAATTCTGTTTATACTAGGAGAACAAGATGTTTGGCATCTTTTACTAACGACTTGACACGACATTTTGAGCATACGAAACCGATAGTACTGCCACCAGAATCGTACACTTCCAGAACGGGCTCTCGACAAGCAGCGCAGAGCAACGCTTCATTCCGTTCTACAGGCATTGCAACCTGCCTGCTCAGCATAAGAGGCGAGGAAGTAATAGGTATTGCGAATTTTCGCCATATTACAGATCAAATTTGACACGTTTATGTCAATGCCTTCTGCCACTGGTATAGAGTGCCCGCAAAGTCTGAGGAGACGGAATTCATATACACTTGAAACTCGAGCAGGACGGCGTGACGCCTGTTGAATTTCAAGAGAGCAATATACTCGACCCTGATTCTTGGACTTCTAGTCGTGCTCGCTAGCTCAATGGTGTCGGGAGCGCGTTGTCAAATTAGCGGGGTTTCATACAACTATCCGGGCCAGGCCATGCCCGGTCAACAAATTCAAGTAGAGACGACTGTTGCTGGTTCCTGCGTTTCAAATGGAGAAGACTACTATGCGGTGAGGGTAGATTTGGTGGATCTGCAATCAAGTTATATCATATCTTCCAGCAGCACTCCGATTGGCCATAATGCCACAGAATTTAACGTAACGGCTGTGAACCCTGTAATGACGCCGGCCGCCAACATGACGTGGCCTTTGCAAATCCACGTTTATGTTATACGAGCGGGTGGAACGAACGGAATATACCTGCTTGATTACCAGACAATAAGCAATGCGACAATCCAAGTAGGCGCTACAGCAATGCCAGAATTTCGTTTCAGTCCGGCGCTTACAATTGCACTCACATTAGGAGTGGCTATCTTCATTCTACAACGACGTAGATGCCGTGAAAGAAGATGACGAATCACTGTCGCCTCGCTGTTATCGCGCTATTCCTAGTCGCGGCCAGCACCTGCATCTATTCCATAAATGCAACTACCATCGGAACCCAGCAATCAGAACCTACCCTAACCGTCACTCCTCCTTCGGTAGCAATCAAGGTCGGTGACAGTGCCAACGTGAGTCTTGCACTCTCAAATTCACTTCTGAGTTTCAACAAAGTCTGTTTTGAGGTGGAGGATTTCCCCACTTCAGGATTTGTTACAACTTTCGATCCGCCATGCGTGACCTCTGATTCCTCAAATCATGCTGTGCTCATTGTGGAAGCTACTCCTGCCGCAGCACCTCAAAGTTTCACAGCATATGTTGTGGCAACAGGTGGAAACTGGACTGAGAGAGCTCCGATCAACATAACCGTTGAACCTGCAATGCCCGCGTGGATTCCTTGGTCAATCATTCTCGTGTTTGTTCTCGTATTGCTGATTCCGGTGATCATTAAGAGACGACCAAGGCAACGGTAACCAACTCATTTTCGAGGCACCAAATCGACGAATTGGAATCCATCTCTGATAACTCTATCTCCCACAGTTATTTCTATCCGATTTCTGAATATTGGTCCGTCAAATACAAAAGTGTGAAACTCGCCATTCTCGCCACAAGGATCAACATTCTCAGGAATTTCGTTTAGAAAAGTTTCATCGAAGTACCGACCAGCGAACTTCGGATCAAGCTTCTTTGGATCAACACATGTGACGACCGCCTTGAAACCGACTCTTATGATAGTTTTCGCGAGTTCTTCCGTATTCTCTTTCCAGAGTGGGAAAATGGGAGTGAGTCCAACTTCAGCTAGCTTATCCTCACGGTATCTACGTATGTCCTCAAGGAACAAATCGCCAAAAACCACGTGAGAGACTCCTTTTGATTTGTAGTTTCGGAGTAACTCAACCATCTTCTGCTCGTAAACTTCATTTGGACAAGGATATGGTATTCTGACCTTCTCCACCGCGATCCCTATCGAGTTTGCTTGTTGATCCAATAGCTCTTCTCTGACACCGTGCATCGAGACCCTTTGAAACTTATCCGATACTGTAGTGAGAACTGCGAGGATTTCGAATTCATTCGATTTTACTATTTTGAGTAGCGCCATTGCACTATCTTTTCCTGACGACCAGGAAACGACGACCTTAGGTTTATTGCGAATTCTCTTAGCCATGAGCTAACCTTGTCAAACGTCACGAGTAACGAAATATAAGTTCGATCTGAAACTCATTTCTTGTCATGGCACTGGGATCTTCATAGTGCAGAATTGCCTTACATCTATCAATAGGGCCTTCTTGTTACGACCTCGATCCCGAAATCCGCAGCTCTGCACGACCTCGTCGAGGTCTAAGGTCGGATGAATCCGGCAAGTACTTCTTTTGATTCCTCCTCGCTTGAGTCCCTTTCTTTACAAAACGTGCGAGGCTCTCGTTAGTCATGGAATCCTTCCGCCATCGAGAAAATGTTGCTTGACATCGCGCGTGTTGACCTCGTATTTGCCAACCTGAGCGCAGACCTGATTCCGTGCCCCATCCGGCTCCCAGAACTGCCACTCTCTTTACTTCTATCGTCATCGCTACTCTTAACGGGAGATTTCGGAACATAATTTGTCCTGAGAACCTGTTCTTACTTAAGCTCGGCTGACACTTCTTTCACTGCGCCCTCGAAAACGTCTAGGCCAGCATCAGCCAGCTCCTTAGTGATGATTAGTGGGGGAGCAAATCTCATCGTCGATTTGCCCGCGGTTATGATGGCTAGGCCTCGTTTGAAGCATTTGTTCATAACGTCGATTACCTCGTCGGATGCCGGTTCTTTTGTTTCCGGATTCTTCACGAACTCCACTCCAATCATCAGCCCTTTACCGCGAACGTCACCGATGATGGCGTATTTCTGCTGCATTTCTTTCAACCGTTTCATCATGTAAGTCCCCTGCCGCGTGGCGTTCTCTAACAGTTTCTCTTCTTTGATTATGTCAATGACTTGTAGACCCGCGCTGCATGCAACGGGATTACCGCCAAAGGTGTTCGCATGCGACCCTCCTTCCCAGTCCATGATTTCTGATTTGGAAATTGTGACGCCTATCGGCAGACCCGATGCAAGTGCCTTAGATGAAGTTATGATATCAGGTACGACTCCCCAGTGCTCTATCGCGAACCATTTCCCCGACCGCCCCATGCCGGATTGAATCTCGTCATCTACGATTAGGATACTATATTTGTCAAGGATTTTCTTCAAGCGATGGAAGTAGTCTTCAGGTGGCACGACGTAACCTCCTTCTCCCTGTATCGGCTCAACGAACATTGCCGCTGTGTCCTCAGGTGGATGAAACTTCTTGAGTACCTCTTCTTCGATGAAGTCTACGCACCACAGGTTACACTCAGGATATTCCAGCCTGAACGGACATCTGTAGCAGTAAGGATAGGGAACATGTGTGACTTCTGGGATTAGCGGGAAGAAGTGGCGGCGTTGAACGGGTTTACTAGCCGTTAGACTCATAGTACCGAATGTTCGCCCATGGAACGCTCCTGTGTATGCCAAGAATAATGGCTTTCTAGTGTGCCAGCGCGCAGCCTTCATCGCTGCCTCGTTTGCTTCCGCTCCGCTGTTGGAGAAGAATACCTTCTTCGGATATGTCCCTGGTGTAATCTCTGTTAGACGCATGCCAAAATCGATAATTGGCTTGTAATAGAAATCTGTCCAAGAGTAGTGAATCAATTTCTCCGCTTGTTCCTTGATAGCTTTCACTACTCGCGGATGCGAATGACCAACAGCTAAGACGACTAATCCAGAATTGAAGTCGATAAACTCGTTTCCGTCAACGTCTCTAACGATACACCCTGAACCTGATTCTACAACCAAAGGATACCATCTGACCGCCGAACCGGAAATAACATCTGCATCTTTCTTCAGCAGCTCTCGTGCTTTGGGGCCAGGTGGGGTTACAACGATTTTTGGTTGTGTTGCTTGTTCAGTCAAACAGGCTACCTTGAGACGTATAGCTCGGCAGTTGTAAAAAAGTTGTGTCGCCGCATCCAATGTCCGAATTGAGCGTTTCAGTGGTTATCCTAATTCGACTGCTTCTATCTCTCCATCGTCATCCTCTTCGGGTTCCTCGACTTCGCGCGAGAGGACGATCTCGATGATTGATATGTTGCCTCGAGTTCCATCGAGACGCGTCACATCTTCTGATCCTAAGTTGATACTTCGAACGTTGACGTCTTTCAAGAACCCTCGCCTAAGCATTTGAACTGTATCGATAGCCTTCTCAATAGCTTGGCCCCGAGCTCTTACCATGACTTCCTCGTTTCCTGAGTTGAAGAGAGTAACACATGCAGTCACATAGTTCATAATGGGTTTCTTACCTATCCTAACGAGGTTTGGTACGTTCATTAGTTACTCATCTGTTTGAAGTTGAATTGGCAATGAGAGATGTTGTTCTACTGCAGATTTTATCGAAAATACCGTAGCCTGACTATTAAACTCTCTAAGAGCCGATTTATATAAGAACCGGAATGCGCGATTCCAGATCTAACCGCCGATCGTATGCATTGGTCTCACATGCTCTAGCGCCCTGTACTTTTTGAGAAGAGTCTCTACACCAGGAGCTTTGCGTCGAACTGCTGATGTGATGAAGTCTTGCAATTCTTGGTCCGTGCCTCCACCGCGAAGGAGAGGCCTCAGGTCGAATCCTGTTTTGTCAAACAAACAGGGAACGATCTTTCCGTCAGCAGAAAGACGAACACGATCACAATCACCGCAGAAGGGTTCGGTGATTGAGGTTATGATTCCAATTCGTCCTAGGCCGTCTGCTATCTTGTAGATTTGCGCGGTGCTCCCGCTTTCGCGAGGCATCAATTCCAGCTCATAGTGCTCGCGCAGCTTGTCGACAATTTCCTTCCCGCTGAAAACCTTCTCCATCCCCCACAAACGTTGCCCATCGAATGGCATGTACTCAATGAAACGAACAGTAACGTCTCCGGAAGACGCTAAAGAGGCCAAGTCCGCAATCTCATCCTCGTTGCATCCGCGAATGATCACCGCATTAATCTTTAGTGAGTCGAATCCGCTTGCTTTCGCAGCGTTTATCCCAGCTAATACACGATCCAAATGTCCACCGCCAGTAATCTCGCTGAATCTTTCAGCCTTTAAACTGTGAAGGCTCACGGTCAATCCATTGAGTCCTGCTTCCTTAAGTGCAGTCGCTTTTTCTGCGAGCAGAAAACCATTAGTGGTCATGCTGAGTGAATGAATTCCGTTGATTTCGGAGAGCAATGCGACGAGTTTCTCTATATCCCGGCGCATCAATGGTTCTCCGCCACTCAGTCTGATCTTAGTGACACCCATCTTGGCGAGTAAGACTGTAACTCGACGAATCTCTTCGTAGGTTAAGATATCGCTGTGAGGAAGCCATATCGGTGTTTTCGGCATGCAGAATTGGCATCGAAAGTTGCAGCGATCAGTGACAGAGATACGCAGTTTCCGCGCTGTGCGTGAGAAAGAATCAGTTAGAGCTGTCACTGGGCCATAGACGCCAGATCAAACTACGATGGTGGCCCATTTAAACGGTATATCTAACGTTCACAGCTCTTCGCCGAATCATGATCTAAAGTCCTGACGCGCATTCGAGATGAGTTTTCGGGGGTGTTGTCTTGCCGGTACCGTTATATTTGTAATAATACGTTGCTCGCCCTATGCTCTCAAAGGCAGCAGTAACGAAACTCCAAGCTTCGATCATCATCGTTGTAGTCGTGGTGGCAGTTGCGTTAGGCGCATATTCCTATATGTCCATGAGTGTTCCATCGAAGGCCCGTCTAATTGTATCCACAACCACAAGCCTCTTTGAAACGGGTGTTCTCGACGTTCTCAAGAGTGGCTTCGAAGCCAAGTATCCTAACCTGAATGTTTCCTTCATCTCCCAGGGGACCGGACTCGCGATACAGACAGCGATGCGAGGCGACGCTGACATGATTCTTGTGCATGCCCCAACGAGCGAATACCAATTCCTAAATGGAAGCTATGGAGTCAATCGCAAGATTCTGGCATACAATTTCTTCATCATCGTTGGATCTTCGAGTGACCCCGCTGGAATCGCGGGAAAGTCTGCT
>CAWJRR010000009.1:0-41954 GCA_963845275.1 Candidatus Bathyarchaeota archaeon | reverse complement strand
ACGGTTGCGTTAAGTCTGATTAGGAATGCTGGTTTGAATGGGACGGCAGTCTGGGTCTCAAGAGGTGACAATTCTGGAACGTACACAAAAGAAGTGAGCCTTTGGAAGTCCATTGGCCTGAGTGTGAAGCAACTTCGGACAGAAAAATGGTATGTGGAAGCAGGCAGTGGAATGACCGCCACCCTTCAATTGGCCAATGAGAAACAAGCATACACTCTCTCTGACATGGGCACATACCTCCAGAATTTCGATAACCACAACATCGACTTAGTGAAGCTCGTCGGCGCGAGCAAGAGCCTCCTCAACGTGTACAGTGCCATCGCGGACAATCCAAACAACGCGAACATGACTAAAACTAACTTTCAGGGTGCAATGCAATTCATCGAGTATCTCGCCTCAGATGACGGTCAGAACCTTTTCGCTAACTACGGAGTGAGTCAGTTTGGTCAGGCACTGTTCAGCCCTTACATTCCGCTGGCCAAAAGTCAGAGCAATCAAACTCTACTCGGCTGGATACAGAGTTACGCTTTCTTCCAAGGTTCTGAATGCCCGCCACAGTTCCGATACCAATCGGACGACCTCTATTCAGCACAAGGCATTTTATCTGAACTGCTGATTGTACCTTTAACATGGATAGGAAGATTGCGGTCTGGATCCAATTACTGAAGGGATAATGCGAGCCATAGGCCTGATCCTTTCAGGCGACCCTGAAGTATTCGCCATTACAGCTCTTTCGCTTTTCATTTCTATTTGCGGGACTCTGATCTCCTGCATTTGGAGTATTCCTATCTCAGCCGCCCTCGCGTTGCGAAATTATCCTGGCAAGCAAGTCATCAAAGGAGTCTTCAATGCGTTTATTGGTATACCTACAGTCGCCTTGGGCCTCTACCTTTACTTGCTTCTCTCGAGATCCGGACCACTAGGCTACTTCCATTTACTCTACACACCCAACGCGATTATAATCGGGCAGTGTATACTCGTTACGCCGATCATCGTTAGCTTTACAACCAATACCCTGGAAGCGGTGGACCCGGATGTTAGAACACTTGCCAAAACCTTAGGAGCATCCCGTCTTCAAAGTGTGGTAGTTGTTCTGAGAGAGGGATTATGGGGTGTCGTACTCGCAATCTTGGCCGCATTCAACAGGGCATTCGCCGAGCTAGGCATTGCGCTGATGCTAGGGGGCAACATTCGAAACTTCACGCGCGTATTGACCACCGCAATAGCGCTTCAGACAGCAATGGGTGATATCGCTCTCAGCATTGCACTGAGCATCATCCTGATGGGCATCGTGATCACTCTGAGCATCATAGTTAACCTTGCGCGGAGAACATCATAGTGATAGCAGACATCAAAATTGTGGATCTGGCCAAGAACTACGGCGACGCTGTCGCTCTCGACCAGGTGACCATGTCTGCTTCCTATCAGCAGATTACATCAATAGTGGGCATTAACGGTGCGGGCAAGACTACTCTCTTCAAGATAATCGCGGGACTGGATACACCTGACTGCGGAAGAATCTTCATTGACGGAAAAGTAATAGATCCAGAGGAGCTCAGAAAGCATTGCACGCTGGTGTTCCAGAAGAGCGTCATGCTGGGAGGAACAGTCTATGACAATGTTGCCTATGGTTTGCGATTGAATCGAGTTCCCAAGCAGCGTATTCCTGGAAAGGTTAAGTCCTCTCTTGCAGTCGTAAACCTTGACGGATTCGAAAAGCGGAAAGCCCGCAAGCTCTCCAGCGGCGAACAACAGCGCGTTGCCATCGCACGAGCGATCGCACTTGAAAGAGAAGTTCTCCTTATCGATGAGCCCACAGCCAACCTAGACCCCGCGAACGCCATAATCATCGAGCAGGGGATTAAGGACTCGGCACAAGGCCGAGTCGTGCTCTTATGCACACACAATCTTCCTCAAGCCCGGCGACTCTCTAATCTGATAGTACATCTCTATCGAGGAAGAGTAATAGAGGAAGGAGAGACCTCAAGTTTCTTCGCGAACCCAGTGGATGAGAGAACTAAGCTTTTCATCACCGGAGAACTTCAATTCTAGTAAGGTCACCGAAGTTATGAGGAAAACGAAGTCTGGAGAGTGGCGTCTCGAGCCATCATACACAGTCTCGCTTAGTCAAGAAGGACGGAAACTGGTTGGTGAGCTTGAAGCTCGGATGCTGAGAGCAGTAGATCAGACAGGGAGTTTCTCCGAGGCTGCGCGTACGTTAGACGTGTCCTATGCTTTCCTATGGAACACAATCGCACATATCGAGCGATCTGTTGGCGATAAAATTGTCTATTCGGAGCGAGGCGGTATCAAAGGCGGCAGAGCTGGGTTGACTGATCACGGGAGGCAGCTGCTTCAAGCCTACTCTGATCTAGACTCCAGAGTGCAACAGTTTCTCACAGGAAACACGCAATCTCAGACAGATGTTTCGAAAGTTTCAGGAGATCATCCGAATTTGTCATTCATGGGGAGCCACTGTGTCGTCGTGGAAAAAGCATTGCGCCGACTGCACGATAACAATCCAAGAATGACCTACCAAGTGCTTAACGTCGGATCGTGGGGAGGTCTGACAGCCATGATGCTGAGACAAGCTGACGTAGCAGGCATTCACCTATTTGACGAAGAAAATTCAAGCTACAATGAACCTTTCGTATCAAAGTTCGGATTATCGCGCTCGTGCACTCTCGTTCGCGGCTATGAAAGGCAACAATGCCTCATGGTTAGAAGAGGTAATCCAAAGAAAATCAGACGAGTTGACGATCTTCTACGAAGAGATGTGAAGCTCGCCAATCGGAATCTTGGTTCAGGGACCAGAATTCTTCTAGACAGAAAACTCCGCGAGCTGGCGATGACGAAAGGAGTTGATTTCGATATACTGACAAGACAGATTAGAGGATACGATTCAGAGATAATGACCCACAGTCAGGTGGCGACCGCAGTAGCGTCTCGACGGGCAGATGTAGGTGTCGGGTTAACGTCCATAGCCGTCGACATGAACCTAGATTTCGTTCCTTTCGCAATGGAACTGTATGACTTTCTAGTGGAGAAGAGGATGAGAAACCCGTACGTTCGTGAGTTCTTCAATGTTCTGAAAGGGAAGAAATTTCAACAAGAAGTTGAAACCACGCCAGGAGTCAAATTCCTGAAAGACAGCGGTCGAATAGTAGGCTAAAGCTACAAGCTAATTTCGTATTCCGATAATCCGTTGATTTCACTCCGGGATACAGAAACATCAGATTAAATGCGTAAAAACACGACCGGCTCCATATGAAGTTCGAGCTCCTAATTCAAAATGCTAGATTGCGCTCCGGAAAAACTGTAGATATTGGAGTAGCAAACGGCAAAATCGAGTCGATAAGAGAAAACCTACCCGATTCTGCAGATAAGAAGATCGATGCACAGACCAGACTAGTGACGGAACCACACATTATTGCACACCTCCATCTCGACAAAGTAATGACGGGATCTCTTGCTGAAGAATCAGTCCTGAGCGAATATCAGGCTGGAGGAAGCTCAATGACTGCGATCGAGGTTGCGTCGAGAGTCAAGGAACATTACGTCGAGTCAGAGATTGTTTCTCGTGTTCGGAAACTACTCATTGAGGCCGAGCGGAATGGGGTAAGCCACATCAGGGCTTTTGCAGACGTTGATACCAAGGCAAAACTGATTGGAATCAATGCTCTACTAAAGATAAAACAGGAGTTTAAAGATCGAATCGGAATCCAGATCGTCGCCTTTCCACAGGATGGAATTCTACGAGAACAGGGAACAGAAGAACTCCTATACAAATCCATGGAACTAGGCGCGGATCTCGTAGGCGGTATCCCATGGATAGAGTATACCAACGAAGACGCCAGACGACACATTGATATTGCGTTCGAAATCGCCACCAAGTATGACGCGGACATTTCGATGCTTACAGATGACGCGGCGGATCCGGAGCTGCGAACCACAGAATATCTTGCCACCTCTGCAATCAAGAAGGGTTGGATTGGAAGAACAGCTGCTTGCCACGCAAGGGCTACGGCACTTTATAATGAAGTGTATCACAGAAAATTCGTCGCTTTACTAAAGGAAGCTGGCATGGGCGTTGTGACGAATCCGCACACTGGACCTCTTCACGTTAAAGTGAAGGAGCTTCTAAACGCTGGCGTACCAGTCGCGCTTGCGCAGGATGACGTTGATGACGCGTACTATCCGTACGGTCGATGCAACATGCTAGAAGTAGGGTTCTTAGCATCTCACCTGTTATGGATGATGTCGAGGCAAGATAGAGAGATCATCTACGATATGATCACCTCTAACGCCGCAAAGGTTCTGCGAATTCAGAATCAAGGTATTGCGGTGGGAACTCCCGCGAACCTGCTAGTACTTCAAGCAACGAATCTTCGAGAAGCGTTCGCTTACCATTCCGAACCGGCGTTCATAGTGAGGAATGGCGCGGTGGTACATAGTTGACTGCCCCTTCAGAACTCTATAGTTAGTCTTCTCTCTTGTATGATGACAAAAGAGCTGCAGGCGCTCGAGCACGCCTCGAGACTGCGATCAGAGCAGCTATCGTCAACACGTACGGGAGCATTAAGAATAGTTGATACGGGATCTGCCAACCAACGCTTTGCAGCGACAATTGAACAGCGTCTATCCCTCCAAAAAGGATAGCACCACCTAAGACCCTGAACGGGCTCCAATTTGCAAATACTACAAGCGCAATACATACCCACCCTCGGCCCTGAGTGAGACCTGGTAGAAACATTCCCGACTGGGCTAAGGAAAGCCATGCTCCACCTATGGCGCTAAGTGCACCAGCTATGCACAGACACAAGTATCTCATCTTGAACACGTCTATTCCAGCAGTTGCTGCTGCGTTCGGATTTTCACCGACGGCCCTCAACGCTAAGCCGAATCGGGTTCGAAAGAGAATGAAGGCTGAGACGGGCACGAGTATGAGACCAAGATACGCCAGAGCATGTTGATCGAAGAGAACTTCGCCTATAATGGGAATCTGACTCAAGTAGGGTATTGGAATTGTGGCGAACGGCTCGACGTGCGGTTGGACACCACCAACGTTCTCTATGGTGACTCTATAGAGGTAGAAACTGAATCCGGAACAGGCAATTGTCAGCCCGAGGCCCGCAACATGTTGTTGTGCTCCTATGGAGACGGTCAGGAAAGCCATTATCAACCCTAACACGATACCTATCATTGCTGCTGCGAACACGCCCAACCACAGGTTCCCACTGCTGTATCCCACAAGGAAACCTGTACTTGCTCCCATCAACATCATTCCCTCGATACCCAAGTTAAGAACTCCCGCCCGTTCGGAGAAAGTTTCTCCAATGGTCCCATAAATCAGGGGAGTTGCGAGCCTCATCGTGGCTGCAAGTACACCCGTGATTAGAGTAACATCAAGTATCGACAATTATCTCATCCTCAGCCTTACTCGATATTTAGTAAAGAACAAGCCCACTAAGAGACAGAGCAGGATAATGCCCTGTATTGTCTCGGCTAATGCCCAAGGCACACCTGTCGCTCGATGCATCGCCTGAGTTCCCTGAACGATTACAGCCATTAGGAAGGAAGCCAAGACGACACCGATTGGACTCAAGGCGCCCACCATCGCTATGACTACACCCGTATAGCCGAACCCTGGGGAAAGATCCGTCTTCATATGAAACTCGATGCCTGCAACTTGCCCGATACCAGCTAATCCTGCGATTCCACCGCTCACAATTGCCGCGAGGATGATTTGTCTCGATACGTTTATTCCAGCAGCGTATGATGCCGTTTGATTTCCTCCAATCCCTAACAGCTCGAAACCCCATTTCGTCTTTCGAATAATCACGTAAAATGCAAGTGCGACTAGCATTGCGATAATTATACCAAGGTGAAATCTGGAACCTGCTACGAGGATGGGGTAGTCCGTCGTGTTGGAAATTACCGGTGACTCTGGCCAGCCTGTTACTGGATTCTTCCAAGGACCGAAGAGGATAGCGGCCACAGCATAGGTCATCACCCAATTGCCCAGCAGAGTTGTGACGACTTCATCGACTTTCAATTTCACCTTTAGAATCGCTGGCCACGCAGCCCATGCTGCTCCACCCAAGAAACCCAGTATCATCATCACAGGGATCGCGATGACGGATGGAATTGAGGTCGCGTATACAGCGAACAGTGATCCAATTAATCCTCCAGAGTAAAGTTGCCCTTCAGCCCCGATATTCCAGAATTTACATGTAAAGGCTAACGCCACTGCGATACCACAAAGTAGAAGCGGCGCGAATATCACGAACGTTTCTGTCAGTGCCAGTTTGTTTCCCACTGCTCCGTGCAGTAGTTGACTGTATCCGTACAGTGGGTTGACGCCTCCCAGATAGATTGGTACAGCTGAAATTATCAAAGCGGCTAACGTTGATACTACCGGTGCTAGAATGCTCAAACGACGGGATGGAAGCAAGCGTTTTTCTACGACAAGTTCCAAATTCTAGCTTTCTCCCATCCTTTTCGATCCAGCCATCATTAGCCCGATATCTTCGAGTTTCGCGGTCTCAGCATCAACTATGCCCATTATTTCTCCCTGGAAAATGACGGCTATACGATCGCTCAGGGAGAGTATCTCATCCAGATCTTCCGAGATGAGCAATACACCGCGTCCGCGCGCTCGTTCATCAAGAAGCTTGGCGCGTATCTCTTCAGTCGCGCCGACATCCAGTCCTCGCGTGGGCTGGCTGGCTATCAGAAGAGTCGGGTCCCTCGCCAGTTCACGAGCAAGGATCAGCTTTTGAAGGTTCCCGCCTGAAAGCGTTCTCGTGGGGTAAGCGATATTCGGAGTCTTGACGCCAAATTCACTGACTATACGCTTGGCGTAGTCTGATGCTTTAGAGTAATCTAACAGCGGCCCTTTCGAGAAATCTCGATACTTCTTGATGATTGCATTGTTCAAAATAGGTAAGCTCATAACAAGACCTACACCAACTCGATCTTCAGGGATGAACCCGACGTTAAGGTCTACTATCTCCCGCGGCGTGACATCAGTCACGTCAGTTCCGCATACGCTAATCTTGCCCTCAGTTACTTTTCTACGTCCCGTGAGGACATCTGCGAGTTCTCTTTGTCCGTTCCCTGAGACGCCCGCTATGCCCAGAATCTCTCCGCCCTTAACGTCAAATGAAACATTTCTCAGTGCGGGCATCTTCCTGTCGTTCAATGCGGAAATTTTGGAAACCTGAAGTACTGGCTGACCAAACTTGGTCGGTGGTTTAGAAACGGTGAAGATTACTTCTCTTCCGACCATCATCCTAGCGAGGTCAACCTTGCTCGTGTCCTTCTTCAGCACATTAGCTACTGACTTGCCGTTTCTTAGAACTGTTATCGTATCGCTAATTTCCATCACCTCTTCCAGTTTGTGGCTGATGTAGACGATGGATTTTCCCTCATCCTTCATCCTGCGGAGAATACGGAAAAGATCCTTTGACTCGTTCGGAGTCAGGACGGCGGTCGGTTCGTCAAGGATGAGAATGTGCGCTTCCCTGTAAACCGCTTTTAGGATTTCCACGCGTTGTTGTTCACCAACGCTGAGTTGCCATATGAAGCTGTGCGGTTCAACCTTCAAACCGTACGTCGACGCTAATTCTGCAATTCGCTTCTCAGCCGACGCCTCATCGACTACGATCCGGTTGGATCTTAGACCTAAGATCACGTTCTCTATGACGTTCATCGCCGGCACGAGCATGAAGTGTTGATGGATCATTCCTATTCTCATGGCAATAGCGTCTTGCGGCGAATCGAAAACTACGCGTTTGCTGTTTACTCGAATCTCACCATTATCGGGCCGGTACATACCATATAGGACGTTCATCAGGGTAGTTTTGCCGGCGCCGTTTTCTCCAAGCAGAGCATGAATCTCGCCCCGTCGGAGTTGAAAATTAATGTGATCATTAGCGGTGACTCCCGGAAACGTTTTGACTATGTCTATCATTTCAACGACGAAATCGTCATTACCCATTCGGCTTCACCGGGAGACAGCTACAGATAAAAAGGGGGAGAAGACGCGGTAAGCGCGGCTCCTCTATCCTGTTGTTGGTTCGCTTTCATCCATCGGAACAGTGAATGCACCAGTCATAATCTGATTGGTGATGTTGTCAACCATTCCGGGTACGTTGGCTTGTTGCATTCTTGCGACGATATCTGGTTTCAACCTTGTTTGCCAGTCATGCCAAGGAGCGAGTGAAGCACCGCCTTTGCCCATCATTGAGTAGAACCTTAGATCTTCCGGTACCCATTTGCCTTGCATCATCAGGTCGACTTCATGTTTGACTGTGGGCCACATGTCCCAAACAGGGCCAGAGATTACTACGTCAGGAGCTAGTTGATACTGATCTTGTAAGCTGCCAAAGACTGGTATGCCCTTCAGTTCTGCCGCTTCTATACCGCCCTGTCGTTCGCTGTATATCACGTCTGCACCGTTGCTGATCTCAGCGAGAGCGGCCTCCTTCACCTTAGGGGGGTCGAACCACTCTCCTATGAATGTGATAAGAACCTTCACATTCGGGTTCACGGACTTCGCCCCAGCCTTGAACGCGTTGATGAGCCGGTTGACCTCTGGGTCTGCAACACCGCCGACGACTCCGATGACGTTGCTCTTGGTTATGTTTCCTGCGATCATTCCACATATGTATGCTGGTTCATGAATCCAGTCGTCGAACACCGCGACGTTATCTCCGAAAACGTGGTTGTCTGTGCCGAGGACAAAGAAGGTGTTCGGGAAATCTTTGGCGGCAGCGCGTGCTGTGTCATCAGCCCCGAATGCATCGACGAAAATCATGTTATAGCCGTTTGCAGCATACTCGCGCATCACTCGCGGTGTGTCAGAATAATCTACGTTCTCTGTGTAATTGTATGATACTTTGTCTGCGCCATAGGTTTGGACTGCCTGCGTTAATGCATTGTGAATCACAGAGGTCCACGGTTCCTCGAGAGAAGCGCTGCTTATGAACGCGATCTTATAGGTCGTGGGAGCTGGAGCAGCAGTTGTTTCGGCAGCACTCGTTTCGGCCGTGGTCATAGTTGCTTGTTGTGGCGTATACAGGTAGACTCCGGCGCCGATTGCTATTATTAGGATTGCGATTATTGCGATTCCGATGTAGAGCTTGCTATTCGATTTGGGTTTGTCAGTAGAACTCATTATATCTTCCCAGTCTTCGTGGCTGGCTATGCGTGTAAGAAGGTTTCGGTCCGATTTCATCGTCTGAGTAACGAACGAACGTGAAGACGAAATTGTACTTACTCTCAATACAAAACATGCATTAATCGATGGAAGGCTTCACAATTACCCTCACCAGCAGGAGATCAGCCAATGAGATTCATAGATCTAACAATCCCGATTGGGATCGCTACTCCCCCTTGGCCGACCTACGAGCCCCTTCAACTGAAGTATTTCAAACGATTAGCTCCGAATGGCGCGAACGGACAGGTTTTGACTCACTCAAACCATGTTGGAACTCACTTGGATGGCGAAATCCATTTTCACACTTCAGGAAAGGATATTGCGAGTCTGGATATGGATTTCCTTGTGGGTCCTGCTGCGGTCGTTGATCTTTCAGACGTAGCGCACGATTACGATGTCTACACATCCAAGATGGTAGAAGAGAGGATTGAAGTGCATGAGAATGACATTCTCATAATTCACACAGGATATCACGTATATGGTTGGGACCAGCCCACCGCTGACGAAATCCGCTACATGGTTAAGCATCCGGGTCCTGATAGAGAATTCGCGGAATGGGCAAAACGAAAGAAGATCAAGTGGATCGGAGTTGACTGCGGAAGCGCAGACCATCCAATGAACACAATAATTCGCGATTGGATGCCGAGACAAGCGCGAGAGGCTGATGTCCATTTTCAGAAGAAATATGGAAAGAAACTCAGCGAATATTTCACGGATGATAAGTATCAGCTAATGCACATTGAAATGTTTCCGTACGGGATAATTCATGCAGAATGCGTCGGAGGCGACATAGACTTACTGCTCAACCAACGTACAACTGTTGGATTCTTTCCATGGCGCTTTGTGGATGGTGAAGCATGCATTGGAAGATGCGTCGCCATTGTTGACGATAAGGAATATGACCAATTGATGGATAAGAAGTCCAAGATGCGCAAGACTCGGTTCGGAGACACCATAGGCTGCAAATGAGCCTTAACTGAGAAACTGCAAGTGCACGTCTTCATTTTCCATTTATGATCTCTTGTCACAATGGCTAAAATAGACACAACAAACGGTCACTGTAGTGTTTAGTCATGTCATTCAAACCTCCATGCCCAGTTACACTGACTGAGGTCAAAATCAACGTTGAAGACCTTGAACCAATCCTGAGACCGCCAGAGTCCCCTCTTCTAGCTAGAGAATACCAACCTCGTCTGCTGAAACTCCCCGACGGAAAGAAAATGGTTGTAAGGATGACCACACCCGATGACACCAAAGTACTGCTTGAGACCACTAAGCGAGTAATGAATGAAGAGAAAGACTTCTACGATCTAGTTTCCTCCCGCGTGTACGCTGAAATTCTCTCAGCCTACAGAAAACGCGTCAAAGACTACTATTGCCTAATCGGCGTCCTAGAAGGCGAACTGGCTGCAATCGCAAACGCTCGACTCTGGGACGAAAAGGTCTGCATCAGCTTACATACAATGACGTTCAAGCGAGGGGCTGGCATCGGTGCTCTAATGTACTTGGCAAAAATGGAGCATGCCTTCGAAAACCTAGGTATGCAGGAATGGTGGGCGACGTACGAGAGCTATACAGGAATAAGATATTGGGGTCTTGGTCTCGCACAGTTCCAGAAACCTTACCCACAAATCCAGCACGAGCTGGGCGGAGCCAGAGTCTTCTTCAACACCAGAGACCAATGGTTCAATTTCGTCAAACCCAAGTATGAGAAGCGCCTGGGAGAGAGACCAGTACCCACCGATTTGCTGAAGCAATCAATGAATCCTAAGGTACCGGAACACATTGATCTTTAGTCGACAAGGCCACTTTTCTCACTTCTTTCTTCCATACAGAGATTCAGCGATGATAATCGTTGTGTCGTCTTAAATTATCGAGACAGAAAGTCTCGGCAAATGACAGAGTTTGAATGAGGTTTTCATCACCGGCGCGGGAATGACGAAGTTCGGTAAGCATCCTGACAAAGACATAATCGCATTGGCCGTTGAAGCTGGATTAAAAGCAATCAAGGATACAGGACAAGACGACCTGAAAGTTAATGGAGTTTATGTAGGAACGGCAGCGTCAGGCCAATTCTGCGTATTGGAGAACACTGGTCCCATGGTGGCTGAACAGCTTGGCCTTCTGCCATGCGAAGCTGTACGGATAGAGAATACGACCGCGTCTGGTTCAACCGCTATCAAAGAAGCATATATGGCCATCGCGGGAGGATTTCTGGATACTGTGCTCGTTGTGGGAGTCGAGAAGATGACACACCTTCCTCTGGAAGCAGCTACAAAGGTAATCGCATCTTGTATGACTCACCCAACCGCGGAGACAGTACATGGAGCCACAATGCCGTCTCTCGCAGCGATGTTTTCGCGCAAGTATCTGGAGAAATTTGGACTCTCAACGACATATTTGGCAATGGTTGCTGTCAAGAATCATGGAAATGGGTTGCTTAATCCCTACGCGCATTTTCAGAAGAAAATCTCGATGGACGATGCTATGAACTCGCCGATAGTGGCTGACCCAATAAGAGTGACCGACTGTGCGCCCATCAGTGACGGCTCTGCAGCGGTAATTCTTCAGTCCGGCAAGTTGGCCGCCAAATCGAGCAAACGACCTGTGAAGATTCTTGGAATGGGACATTCAACAGACAGACAGCTGTTCTATCAGCGTGAGGGCGATGGATATTCAATTGGTGCTCTCAAACTCGCATCTCAGAAAGCGTTCCATGATGCACGATTAACTCCGAAAGACGTAGACGTTGCAGAACTCCATGACGCGTTCACAATTCTCGAAATTGTAGACAGTGAAGACGTAGGCTTCTTCAACAAGGGAGAGGGGGCGCGGGCATTAGAGGAGGGGCGAACTCAAATTCAAGGTGACTTGCCAATAAACCCAAGTGGCGGGTTGAAGGCTCGGGGACACCCCTTAGGAGCAACGGGCACAGCGCAGATAGTCGAACTTGTCTGGCAGCTTCGAGGTGAAGCTGGACAGAGACAAGTGCACGACGCACGAACCGGTTTTGCATGTAACTTCGCAGGATTCGGAAACAGTGCAGTCGCCACTGTTCTACAAGTGAGTTGAATCGTCGATGACGGAAGTTACACTCCAAATGTTACCTGAACGGAAACTACGCGCCTCTAAGTGCAATCGATGTGGCGAAATCAGCTATCCACAACGATTAGTCTGTCCGAAGTGTGGACCTACCCTCGCTGACGAAGTTGCGCAGATTGAGCTATCATCACAAGGGACTGTGGTAATGTGGACCAAGCTAAGAGTCACGCCAACAGGCTTCCCTTCGCCTCTCACAATATGCGTCGTAGATATTGATGGCGTGAAGATACTTGGAACTGCATTACCTGACTCACGAATTCAAGACAAATGCAAGGTTAGAATAGTTGAAGATCCTTCGGGCAAATTCCCCTTCCAATTCGCAGCCTAGCTGACCTAAAGCGGGGTCTACAGGATCTTCGAGAGTATATCCTCGTATTCTTTCTCCAATTTCGGCAGAGGTTGCCATGCCACATGTGCGACATTCACTCCCTGTTTCTCTAACTCGTCCTTGAATAATTCCAGTCCAACGTTGATCACTTTCAGTTCTGAAGTGAATATGTTGAGAATTTTCTCCAACATCATTTCCTCCGATTAGAATTCGCTGAGGTACTTCTCATAGAAGCTTTTCAGAGGTAACCTGATTTCGCCTCTTCGAGAGATCAATGCAGCCGCCGCTACCATGAGGGCGTTTGTGGGGAAAACGCGGACTCCAACATCGAGGAGTTTCGCTTCTTGATCCGTTCGTTTCTGCGGGTCCTGATTTGTGCCGCATACATGTACGAGAATAGGAAGAACTCTCCCCGAATCTATTGCCACTTGTTGTGCCTTTCGGATTGAGCCAAGCATAGCTCCTGCTGGGTCCGGATTCGATCCGTAGCCCAACATAACGTCCATCATGATCAAGGCGACTTCAGGATCTTTCGCTTCCGTAAGCAGCCTCATGTTTCGGAGAGTTGGATCAATCATCGGGTGTGGTCGACCCGCCGTGAACTCTTCTTCTCCAAGATCTATGATCGAATCCTTGTAACTAGAATAAGAGTTGGGAAGCTTAAGTTCATTTTTCAGTGGTGCATTGGAATATACGTCGCCGACTAAACAATCAAGGATGATTAGTGCTTCATAAGCGAGGGTGCCTCCGGTGAAGAGACCTCGTAGATATCTCTGAGACTGAGTCAGATCCTTCCAATTCTCTGTCGCCACTGACTGAAGGTGAGCTGGATCCATTGAAATTGACTTAGAGTCGCTGGTTGACTTTGTCAATCTAATGATCTCTCGAACCGTTGCATGCAATGTTCTGGTCAGTCTCACCCGATTTCGACTTGCCACGGGCACTTCGCAATCTTCCGACCCGAGGAAACAGGCGACTACTGGTTTCGAGACAGAGGTACAAACGTAATCGAGTATTTTTGTTCGTACTTGTTGATCGGGTGGCTTTGACACAACAACAACCATTCCGGTCTCCTTATCTTTCACTAGGGCTTCGATTTCCTGAAGTGTGCTTATGCCTCCAATTTTCTCTTTGACGTCTCCTCCTCCGGCTCCTAGAGCTTCCGATACACCCAACCCGACATCATTCAGAAGCACGCTCACTTCCTGCAAACCCGTTCCGGCGGCTGCGACAATGCCAACGTTTCCTTTGCGCACAGTGTTCGCAAATCCTACAGCTTTTCCTCCTATAATCGCTGACCCGGCTCCGGGTCCCATTACCAGCAGCCCCTTCGATTTTGCGAGTTTTTTCAGCTCAAACTCGTCTTCTTGAGAGACGTGGTCGCTGAAGAGATGTACGTTGAGCCCTTTCTCGAGTAGCGAAGTGACGATTCGCCTCGCGTGCTCGCCCGGTATAGAGACTATTGCCAGATTTGCGTCGGGCATGAACTGTAACGCCGCATCGATAGTATGAAAGCGACCTTTCGAGGAGGTGGGGGGTTGAGTAAGTGAGGCTTCTATTCTGTGAATCCCATGATCAATTGCAGATTCCGAATCAGCCAAGACAGCTATGATCAGATCGCTTGGCGATGCACCTAGGCCTTCACTCGTTAACAGTTTGAGTTTGCTGAGGATTTCCTTGTTTGTTGAAGTGGCCATAACAACAGCGGCATCTCTCACTCCTTCAATTTTCTTGGCTTCCTCGGAAAGATGAAGGAGTTGAAGCGAATCTCTGTAATAGTTCGTCTTCACTACATTTCTTACGATAGCCAAAGCGAAACCACGTGACGGTCGTTTCGTTCTTGACGTTGGATTGCGATATTAAAACGGGTCTCAGAACTCATTCATAGAGCTAAGCCAAAATCGAATTATACTTTGTCCAATTCAATCGGTCGGTGAGGTATCTTGTCCAGTTCCATCAAAGAGCAGATTGAACTCGCTAATCAACGAGCCGTTCAAAGAATGATGGAATCAGATCCTGTTTGGGAAGGAGTCGGGATTGCGCGGAAGACGATTCCTAACATGAAGGATTTCATGCTCCTTCACGCCGGACCTCCGATCGAGTGGCCGCGGATGAGTGGCCCTATGAAAGGAGCAGTGATTGGCACAATTATGTATGAAGGTTGGGCGAAGGATGAAAGTGAAGCATATAAACTCGTGGAATCTGGAAAAATCACATTTGAACCGAACCATCTTCATTCCTGTGTTGCACCGATGGCTGGAATAATTTCGCCAAGCATGCCCGTCCTTATCCTTCGGGACCAGAATTTTGATATACACACGTTCTCGAACCTGAACGAAGGACTTGGCAAGGTTCTCCGATACGGCGCGTATTCACCTGAAGTAATTCATAGGCTAATCTGGATGCGAGACACCTTTTCTCGAACTCTTGAAGCCACAATAAGCGAGATTAAGAAGAAAAAGAGGGGCGTAGCGATCAAGCCTATTATTGCACAAGCGCTGACGATGGGCGACGAATGTCACAATCGCCTGAACGCTGCGACGTTGCTAATACTCCGAGAAATAACACCATACATGTTGAGTGCAAATATCGATAAATCGTCACTAACCGAATCATACGAATTCATCAATCAGAACAATTTTACCGCGCTAAACTTGGTAATGGCCGCCGCGAAAGCGATGACTCTTGCTGCACATAACATCAAGCACAGCACAATCGTGACTACGCTCACTAGAAATGGAACTGACGCGGCTATCTGGGTGAGCGGTCTGGACCAGGAATGGTTTGTAGCACCCGCACCCGTACCAAAAGGCGTATGGTTTCCAGGTTACACTGAGAAGGACGCGAACCCCGACATTGGAGACAGCGCAATCACAGAAACCGCAGGGTTCGGAGGCTTTGCAATGGCAGCAGCACCAAGTATCGTGTCCTGGGTTGGCGGTTCAGTCGCCTACGCGATAGAAAATACTCAAAAAATGTATGAGATCACTCAGACCAAGAATAGCAACTTCCTTATCCCGTTCCTAGATTCGCAAGGAACGCCCACAGGCATCGACATACGCAAAGTTGTAAGGACAGGAATCACGCCCACAATTAATACTGGAATAGCTCACAAGAATCCTGGAGTAGGGCAAATCGGGGCAGGACTCGTGACATTTCCAATCGAACTCTTCAAAGCCGCGCTCAGAGGCTACGCGAAACGATACGGCATCTGAGAGTCCTCCCGTTGCCAACTTTGCATGCAAACCAAATCGGATCGCTCGCAGCACAAGCACTCAACTTGGACGAAGAGTCGAGTGTCGGGCAGGTTATTGCGACATTCCCGAACTCATTTTATGTGAAAACGCGAGAAGATCAATTACTATTCATTACTAACCGTTCACTTCGTTCACCAATTACTGTCAACGTCGCATATTCCGGCAGCTTCACCGACATAGTCAAACCGCTTGAACTTGTAGACCTCCATGACGGGCGACTTTGCACTTCGAACCTATCAATCGAGTTCACGAATACTCCTGCCGAAGAGGAGAAGGTCCGCTCCGACAGTGATCCCTACTACTCGAAATTGACGGCGGCGTCGATGCTTCTCTCAACGATCCTTAACATAATCGAGAATGGGGGAAGCGTTCTGGATCAAAATCAGCTTATGGTGCATGATTCGATCGGTGATTTTGTCAAGCATGGAATACTACCTCTCAGAAACAAGGAGATACCGTCCGAGTTTGCGGCGGCAGCGTCGAAGATCATCGGATTAGGACCAGGCTTCACACCATCAGGCGACGACTTTCTGCTGGGATTCCTAGTCATCTACAATTCACTCTCGCCGGCTATTGCTCGCACGCCAATCTACCTTGAATTCGAGCAACTGGTAGGAAGAACGAACTGGATCAGCGCGAAACTAGTAGACTACGCGCAACATCTGCAAGTCGACGACCAATTGCTGCACGTGATTCAGTCGATGTCAGATCAGTATGGAGATACTGTGACGGCGCTCGAGGCACTGATTCCACGCGGTCACACATCAGGAATTGACATATCAACAGGAGGCGTGCTAGGCCTGAGCGTCGTCTGTGACATTGTGTTAAGACAGAGAAACACTGAGGCCGTTGCCGCAAAGCTCGGCTTCCTATAGACAATAGGAAGTTTGATTCTGAAGCTCTAATAGAATCGAGGTAAGATCTCTAAAAGGAACATCCCATGGCCTCAACCGCATCACACGATAAGCATGAAGCCCGCGGAGCCGGTTTCAAACATCTAACCCCCACTCGCGAAGCAATTCAGAAACTACTGCAGAATCTCTCCGTCAAACTCGAAGATGAAGAAGTGGCTGTTGATATGTCCCTGGGCAGAATTATCGCCGCAGATGTTACCTCAAGTGTTGATGTGCCGCCGTTTGATAGAGCAGCAATGGATGGTTTTGCTGTTAAGGCTGAAGACACGTATAGTGCATCAACCTCCACACCGATCACTCTGCGATTGGTAAGTGAGCTGAACATTGAGGACACTCCTAGAATGGATGTGGGAAAGAATCAGTGCGCTTCGATCGTGACGGGCGCTCAGTTACCAGCAGGCTCGAACGCGGTTGTTATGGTCGAATATACGAAACGATTGAATGATACGACGATTGAAATCTTTTCAGAAGTCCGACCTGGGGAGAACGTATCTCGCCTCGGCGAAGACGTGTCGAAAGGTGCAGTTGTTCTCAGGAGCGGAACAATGATTCTTCCACAGGACATAGGAATGCTGACGGGACTGGGAGCACGACAGGTAACCGTCGTTAGAGAACCGCGAGTGGCGGTTATGTCCTCCGGAAGCGAATTACGGGACAATTCTAGCCCGACAGGAAAAATCGCTGACGTGAACCGCCCAATGTTAATTGCAGCCTGCAAAAACTTGGGATGCAATCCAATAGATTTAGGCATTGTAATTGATGATTATGAGGCTATTCGTACAAAACTTCTGAGGGGCCTTCAGGTGGCGGACGTCGTCCTTGTTACGGCTGGAACCTCGGTTGGACCTGCGGACATTGTTCCAAAAGTCATAGACTCACTTGGCCAACCCGGAATGCTAGTGCACGGAATCGCCATGCGCCCTTCCATGCCAACAGGATTAGCCGTGGTAAATGGCAAACCGATAATATCACTCCCCGGCTACCCTGTCTCGGCCTATCTCGCGTTCATAGAATTCGTGCACCCACTAATCGCTCATCTTCTTCGGACTCATTTTCTGCCCCCGCCAACAGTGAGAGTGAAATTAAACCGTCGAGTCCCAGGCGTCCTCGGGTCACGAACCTACGTTCGTGTAAAGGTCACCAGCGATAAAGACGGCTTAGTTGCTGAGCCCGTCAGAACTTCGGGAGCAGGAATTCTTAGCAGCCTAGTTCAGGCAAACGGCTTCATCATTGTACCAGAAAACGTGGAGGGATATGAGGAAGGAGCACTAGTAGATGTGGAACTTTTCCGCCCTAAGGAGAATACAAGTTGAGCGACCGAAAAGTATTCCGCCGATTGCAGAGCCTAGAAGAAACCAATCTTGCACTCCGAAACTTATGGAAAATGGAAATTCACTCGGAAGACATTCCACTTACAGAAGCCTTGGGAAGAGTACTCGCGGTTGATGTTTCTTCGAACGTAGACGTGCCCGGGTTCGATCGTGCGTCAATGGACGGTTTCGCAGTCAATGCTGAAGACATCTTCAACGCTGATGAACAGCACCCGATTCAGTTGAAGGTCATTGGAAACATTGAAGCAGGCGATTCCTCGTCACGCAAAATCAACAGAACGGAAAGCGTCGAAATCGCAACTGGCGCCCCAATCCCAATTGGAGCCAACGCAGTAGTCATGGTCGAATTCACGAAAAGAATCGAGAACAATGTGCAGGTCTTCAAACCAGTATCCGTTGGTGAAAATGTAACCGCGGCCGGAAGCGACATAATGACTGGTGAGCTACTCCTGCGCAAGTCTCAGGTAATCGGACCGCGCGAAGTAGGCCTACTCGCCGCCGCAGGCGTCAATAGGATTCGAGTTTTCTCAAAACCTCGAGTCGCCATCTTCTCGAGTGGAAATGAACTCATCAAATCAGGCGAGACACTCAATTTCGCTAAACTCTACGACATAAACGGTCCAACAATCGCAGCTGGCGTAACGGAATGCGGAGGGGCCCCAAAATTCTACGGCATCCTACCGGACAATTACACCATCATAAGAGAACGGCTGCAGTCTGCACTTGAGGAAGCGGATATTGTAATCTCGTCAGGCAGCACATCATCAGGACCAGGAGACATCATCTACAAAGTCGTAGAGGAACTTGGCGAACCCGGTATCATAGCTCATGGGCTATCACTGAAACCTGGCAAACCAGTGGTTATCGGATTAGCCGGAAACAAGCCCATCTTCGGTTTGCCCGGGTATCCCACATCAGCGCTGATGATATTTCACATTCTAGTCGCCCCCGCAATAAGACAACTAGCTCAAATGGCCGAAACCAAGGCGACAACTATCCGAGCAACTGTCCCTATGAAATTCTTCAAGGCACGAGGAAGGAGAGAACTTCTCCCAGTTCAACTCATCTCACAACCTGACGGAGGCTTCTCCGCTTACCCAATGCAAAGTGGGTCAGGAGCAGTCAGCTCATTCTCATTAGCAGACGGTTTCGCTGATCTTCCTGGAACCCAAGAGTTCCTGGAAGAAGGGGAGACAATCAACGTGGAACTTTTCGGGAAAAACCTGATTCCCCCCTCACTCGTAGTGATCGGAAGTCATTGTATAGGAGTGGACATAATATTCACTATTCTGCATGACCATGATTCAGGCTTCTTAGGAAGAACCATTAACGTCGGCTCCGTTGGCGGATTCCACGCTGCGAAACTGGGTGAAGCCGATGTGTCAGGCGTGCACCTTGTTGATGAGAATGGAGAATACAACGTCTCATACATGTCAACCTATGGCGTGGAGAAATCGACCATTCTAATTCGCGGCTATGACCGCGAACAAGGCTTAATCGTACAACGCGGAAACCCCAAGAACATTAAAGGATTCGACGATTTGCTCAGAAAAGATGTGACATTCATTAACCGCAACCGAGGATCCGGAACCAGACTCTTAATTGACAAGTATCTAGCCGAGTTAGCCCGCTCATCAAAAACCAGTCCATCAGAACTAGCTGTCCAAATTCAAGGGTATGCACATGAAGCGAAATCACATTCCGCCGTCGCAGCCGCAATAAGGAACCACCGCGCCGACGTAGGATTCGGAATACGATCCGTTGCTGGAGAACTCGACTTCATCAAAACGGATAACGAGCATTACGACTTCCTAATACCAAGATCCCACGAGAAAAAGGACGGCGTGAGACAGTTTATCCAAGTTCTGAAATCAGCAGAATTCTCACTCGCTCTCCCAGAGAGAGCACCCGGCCTTCGTACCAACAACCAGACTGGCGAAACCATATTCCCACCTCACAAGCCATCCGGCCTTTGAGACGGTGCTTTCTTGGCACGATCTGTGTTCCAACTCTGAGAATGGTAGTAGCTCCAAATAAGCCTCCTCTGAATTGACGTTTTATTTACCAAAGAAGAGCTTCACAATGGCATCAATTCCAGGCTACGCAGGCAAGATTCTGAGAGTGAACCTTTCCACTGGCAAGATGGTCTCAACGGAACTAAGCAGGGAAATGGCTTACGCCTATCTGGGCGGAAGCGGATTCGGAACCAAGATCCTGTGGGACGAAGTAGGTCCAGAAGTAGAACCATTTTCTGAAGAGAACCGACTAATCTTCGCAATCGGCCCATTTACTGGAACAATCTACCCCACTGCCGGTCGATTCGAAGTCATCGGCAAGTCTCCACTCACAGGGATCTACGGAGACGCAAATTCGGGAGGACACTTCGCTCCCAAACTGAAGCAAGCAGGATTCGATGCAGTAGTATTCCAAGGAAGATCTCCAAAGCCTGTATACCTGTGGCTGCATGACGGTTCCACAGAGCTCTGTGACGCCAAACAAGTTTGGAATCACGGCACAGAAGACACTGAGAAAATCCTCAGAGAAGAGATAGGAGACCCCCAACTACAGTCAGCTTGCATCGGCCAAGCCGGAGAAAACCTCGTTCGATATGCAGCAGTCATGACACACGGTTGCGCAGCAGCCAGATCCGGCATGGGCGCCCTAATGGGATTTATGCGATTGAAAGCGATTGCCGCCCAAGGCAATATTCGAAACACCTCTGCCCATAACGCAGACTTCGTTAAAGACGCCTTAACAGCCCGACAGGAAGTGCTAAACAACCCTTTCACCCCTGGCCTCTCAAAATACGGCACCGCACAACTAGTAGTACCAATGAGCAAAGTTGGCAGATTCCCAACAAAGAACTTCCAACAAGGCCACTTCGAGTTTATTGATGACATTAGCGCAGAAGAACTGGTTGAGAAACATTTCGTACGTAGAATAGCCTGCGCCTCCTGCCCAATTGGCTGCCATCATATAATACAGGTGAAAGAAGGAAAATACGCTGGCAGCACAAACGCCGTAATAGAGTATGAATCAATAAACGCATTAGGATCAAGAGTGTGGAACCGAGATTTACCATCGATCATCGAAGGCGACCGTCTATGCGACGACTACGGACTGGACACGATCTCCACAGGAGAATGCATAGCCTTCGCCATAGAGCTATACGAGAAGGGAATACTAACCAAGAACGATACTGACATTCCTCTGACGTGGGGAAACCCCGACACTATGATCGAGATGATACACAGAATCACCTATCGAAAAGGGCTCGGAGAGATCTTAGCTGAAGGGGTGAAGAGAGGAGCCGAAAAAATTGCAAAAGGCTCCGAATACTACGCGATGCACATTAAAGGTCAAGAAATCCCATCACAAGATGGTAGATCTCAACAATCAATGGGGCTTGCACAGGCAACCTCAAGTCGCGGCGCTGACCATCTCAAAGGCTTCCCAACGATTGATGAAATGGGGTACCCTACCGAGGCTGTGCAACGTTATGGACAGCAGTATCTTCCTGAGATTGTAGATGGCATACAAACAAAGTACAAAGCAATGGTCGTCATGGACGGCGAGAACTTCGGTACGGTTATCGATTCAATTGGAATTTGCAAGTTCGGAACATTCTTCCCACCAGCCCTATACTGGGACAGAATCGCCACAGGACTTTCCCTCATAACAGGATTCGACTTAGATGTTCCCAAGCTGAAACAGATCGGCGAGAGAATTGTAAACCTGCAAAGAATGTTCAACGTCAGAGAGGGCATCACTAGAAGAGATGACACACAACCGAAAAGGCTGCTCGTAGAGAAGTCCCCATCACCCGGACGAGCAAAGGGGCACGTGATTTACTTGAAGCAGATGCTCGACGATTACTACCGCCTTAGAAACTGGGATGGAGAAAGTGGCGTCCCAACCCCTCAGAAGCTAAAGGAACTAGGATTGGAATATACTATCCCAGTTGCGGAAGAAAAAAAAGCAATGGAACTGGCTCAAGCGCAGAAAGACTGATGGCGCCAGAAGGACCAACGCAGATCCTAAGGGCGACGTGACTCGCTCTGATTTTTTGTTCGCCGACTTCGAGTTGATCTTCGCATAACCTTCCTCGCGCGACGCCGTCTCCTTACGCGTGGACGCTTGGGCGTCCGCCTGCCCACTATGATACCAACTCCAAGTAGCAGCAGTGCGAAGATAATCAAGGGGATCAAAGGTGAGGCACGCACGGTTATTGTCTTTTCATTGAGAATAATGTAAGTGCCATTTGCCAGGTTGCCATACACTGCGCTCTCAACCCAGTAGGTTCCTTGGTGGAATCGTGCATCGATAGGAAAGACTGCCGAGTATGTACCCTGATTCACGTAATTTCCAGAGGCACATTCCGTTGTGACACCATTTTGATCGTAAATGCAGACCGTATAGCTCGCGTTAGCCACAGGTTGTGTTTCAATAACCAGAGGGTGTGACGAGATCGTGATGAGACTGCCTGAGAACAATTGAATGTCCTGTATTGTGTCGCCTTGAAATGCATTGATGTTCTCAAGGTTCCGAAGAGGTTTACCGAAGTAGAGGCTGTTTAGTTGCATTGACACTCCATCCGTTTGCGTGAACTCATGAAGAATTAAGGGCCCGGAGGAAACTAGTAATTGACTGACAATAAAATCTGATCCTGAAGGGCCGCTCGACAGCCTGCTGGTGGGCAACGCGAAGAGAGTTGTGAATGTGTTTGCCGCAAGCCTATCAGGTTGGGTCAATTCGACTCTAAGTGTCTTCTGGTCGAGTGTATCAGCCCTCTTGATCTCCATCATTATTGGGTAAAGCAGTGAGGAGGGTTTCGTATTCTTGATCAACCAGTTCATAGTAGCTACAACATCATCGACCGTGATGCTCTGACCATTGTAGAAAGTTGCGTTCTGCCGAATGACAATAGTGATCACCGTTTCGTCGTCGCTAACAGTCCAACCTTGGGCGAGAGCGGGTTTCAAGCCTCCTTGCTGATCTGTAGAGGCTAATGGTTCCGTGAGCAGACTAAGTGCAATCCAATCCGCTTGATTTGACGACACGGTTGGATCCAAGTTGTCGAAGTCTGAAGTGACGCCAATATGCAAAGGCGGCGAAAAGGCCGGGTCTTTCAGGAGGTTAATGACGGTACTACGTACGGTTTCGCCTATACTCCCGATCACTTGGTTAACGGGCAGCTGCGGATTTGCGACGATTAGAAAGTTTTCAGAAAACACTGGAAGTACTGGTAGGTCCGCGGCCAAGATTTCTTGACATTTCTCTGCCGCACTTCGAATTTCGTCCGGGTTACTTGACGTCAGCAGTTGAGTCGCATACTCGTCATATGTTGAGTTCTTGAATCCAACCAGGTTAGTTGAGAGCGGAACAGGAGAGACATCGTTCTTGCTGTCGAAAAGGGTGTAAAGCCATGTTGGAGCAGCGTTGGCGGCTTGTGAATCAATGAAGATGTCGAACGTGTAAGTTCTCAGTGCTTGGTTGAAATCAATATTAGACATTGGAAGGCTAACGATCGGGAGTCCAATACTCTGCATGTCCTCCGCGAATGAGGCTGCTGCAGCTACTTCTTGCGGTTGGGTTAATCGGCTGATGATTGTCATCAGTCGTAGAGTCTGATTAGTTGAAGGATCAATTCTGTACGAGGAGGAAGTTTCATTGAATCCCTCACTATCCAGCAGAAGTTTAGCATTAACGGGATTATACCCATACTGATCATTGACAATCGGCCACCCGACTGTTGAGTAAGCCGAGGAGAAAAGACCTGGACTCAGACCCCTGCCGAAACTTCCCAAGCTTTTATTCAACATTCTAGGCCGATTAAACGCGAGAAGCATTGCCTTTCGGAAGTTGGCATCGTTCAGAGGCGAATTTCTCAAGTTGAGTCCGATGTACGTAAAATCGAAACTTGGGATGCTAACAAGTTTAACTTTCGTGCTGTTCTCAAGTGGTTCGAGAGCCTCAAGGCTAATTTTGTCGATCGGCAGCATTTCAACCTGCCCTCCCAAAATACCTCGGACAGCATCAGGAAGAGAATTGTATGAACGTAGAATCACACTATCCTGGATCTGAAGAGGGCTCAACCATATTACGGTTAATGCGGAGACCAAGACGATTAGCATTAATCCGGTAGCTAAGAAGTAATTCCTCTTCAAGTTATGAGCCTCAAGAAAAACCTACGTTTAGTGTGAATGATTCGGGGTAGACTGCAAAGGAAGATGCCCCAAAGAGAGTGTTGTGGAGCACAATTAGGTACAGACCCGGTGTTATGCCGCCAGCGAAAAGAATCTCCCGAGGCCCATTCGTACTTGTACTCCAACTGAACTTACCACTTCCGACGTAACTTGTCTTAGGATATTCAGAGGAAGCCAGCAAATATCCTAAGGGGTCAGTCAAGTGAACTTGGATGTCCGTCCTCGAATCCAGCCAGCTAACGTTAATGCTAATCTTCTGAACTCCTTCTGGAATCATCAAAGCGTATGTACGCCAGTCGCCGGACTCATATCGCCAGCTCCAGTCGAACGCACCATAAACCGCGTAGTTATCATATGGAGGCCCGAGAGCTGTTTCCTGATAATTGCCGGCCGCTAGAATCGGAACCATAACAGAGACTGGGACAACGCTCGCCCATCCCGCATCCCTCACTGTGATGAACCCGGCGTATACCCCTGGAGAAGTAGAGTTCGGAACTTGGAGTGTCGCGGTCAAAGTTTGTCCGTTGATGTTCAAGTTAGTAATCCAGTTCCAGGAAGCTCTTCTGTAGTACCGTACGGCTAATTCAAAGGGTATAGTTCCGTTTCCTTGAGTCAGAAGGAGCCGCGCTCTGATGATTCCAGGGAACTTGAATAACGGTTTACTGACTACAAGTTCAGATGTCGTGCTTTCGGGAGCACCATTAGTGATTCTTGAAATTGAACCGTCACTATTGAAATTGTACAATTGTGCAACCAGGAAATTCTTAACGTTAAATGTCGTTATGTTCGCGAAATCTTTGAAATGTAAGACGAGTGTAACTTTCATCAGATCTGTATCTGTCGGGATATCACTCTTAGGAAGAGTCATCCAAGTCACTCGACCTGCCGTGGAGTTTTGATACGATCTTGATCCGATCAATTGGAAAACGTATGATTCCGCCTGGGGGTTGGTGGCATGGTATAGGTTGAACGATGTTGATGCTGAACTCCCCGGGTTCACAATTCCCGCAAACCAGTTAGCTGCTCCCATATCCTCGTCCGGAACCGCGAGTTGATAATTTTCTTCCCAGGAGTTCGCAATGATCTTGCGCGTTGAATTCCATGTAGCCATAGATTCAACGAAGAATCTTCCTGGGAATCGAGGATCCTTTCCTTCAGCAGATGCCGCAACTGCTTGGTAAATGTCGACGCGGCCTGAACCTTGTGTAAGAGGATCATAGTCCAGGTCGTGCGCAGTACTGGCCAGAATCGACTTAACCAAGTCAGGTCTAGGCGTTTGTCCGGCGTGCGTATCTCGATATTCCTGAAGCAGTAGCGCAATTGCGCCTGCGGTCACTGGTGTCGCCATGCTGGTTCCGCCGAAGACATCGTAAGCTTTCGTGCCATTACCGTAGCCTGTGATTGACGATTGATCTGCGAAGCCGAAGGCTCCCACATCCACTACGTCGGGTTTAGGTTCACCTATAGTAGTAGGTCCGCGCGCACTCCACGGTACGACCTCATCATAACTTCCCGCCACTTCATCCTTCAACGTTACGTGAGGCTGTGCTCGGTATGCATAACTAGTTGAAGCGCCGACGGTAATTGCGAGAGTGGAGGCTGCAGGCGAAGTGGTTGTTCCGTATCCGAAACCTCCATTGCCCGCCGCCATCACCATTACAGTTCCGGGGTAAGACGGGTCAAGGTAGTGCGGAAGACTGAATTCGTCAGCGAGTTGGCTCATGTAATCCATCCCAAATGTTGAACTAAGATCCCATATGGGGTCTGAATCTCCCCAGCTATTGCTGATTATGTCCGCACGATGGTTCCCGGTGTACTTGAAAGAGAAATCTATAGGATTCCAATCAAACCCCGCCGCATAGTACCATCCAAACGTTACCTCACCGAGCCAGAGGGCTTTCACCCCCATCACTTTCGCGTCGGGAGCTATGCCCGGAAGAGAGATCAAAGTACCGTTTTGGTAGATATCACGTTTTAAGATACCGCGCGACGCCGAGTTTGATGCGGTACTTGTCCCATGACTTTCGTAATCGAAGAAGACGTTAACGAAGTTGCCCTTCGGGTCTATTGGCGGGAGAAGAGAAAAGTAATGCCCTGTCCTCCCACTCAAATCTATTCCGAAGCTTAACAGACCAGCACTGAAGTCTGGAACTCCATCATGATCAGCGTTGAATGTGATTATGTCAGTTCCGCCAATCTTGTGAGGTGTTTCATCAGCGAAGCTGTGATCATTCCAGGATGGATCGGGATCGAGCCATTTGAGCCCAACTCCCAGCGATTGTGAAGCGTCACTGTTCAGTTTCGCTTCATACTGTTTAAGGAAATTGTAGTATGCGGTCGACATGTCAACTACAACAGTATCGTAAACGTTCGGCGTGGTGGAATCCACGATGACTAGAGGAAAGTTGACTGTGACTGTGTCACCTGACACGACGTCTTGAATGCGTTCTCGGAGAATACCGAAGTGGTAGTTTCCGGATTTTGATACAACTTGAGGCGCAACGTAATCATAGTGCAGTGTCATGGATTGCACCGTTGGAACTGCACTGCTAGTATCAACGTAGCTGGCAGCATTCCAGACGTCGACGGTAAGGTTTTTGGTTTGCAGAAGGTTACCAACCCGGTGCACAATTAGGCTGGTAATTACGAATCCCTGTCCGTCAGGATCGAAGGAGATCGCTTGGCCTAGGCTGTTTCTGGCAACGGCCTGTTGGAGATCAGGAATCCCAAAGTCCGTACCCGTGTCTACGATAGCGATCGTAACACCTTTCCCCGTTACTCCAAGCTGATTAACCCTGTCCGCTCCAATAATCTGTCTGACTCTATACATGTCAGTTGCAAGTCCGTTTGCATAAACGTCTGCATCAGGTTTCATCCTGTCGAAACCGATCTGCACATCTGGATAAACGTATGATACTCCCTGCTGCGCCGCGAGTGAAAGAAGTACGCCTCGTTTCACTTCCCCGTACATGATCGGGCTATTTGGCTGACCGATTGGAAACTCGCTAGTCATATCGTCAAGAACCGTTGACGCCCCATAGCCGGGTTTGAGGGCGGCGAAGACGTAGATTGAATCTCCACTAGTATGGAGTCTCGATGTTCTCTGGCCGTCAAGATAGTTAACGAGAAGTGGGTGAAGCTTTGAGATGGAGTCTTGCGCACTCAGCCCGTAGCACGCGCTTAATGTGGATCCGGTGAGTAGTATGATGACTAGGAAGCAAAGAAGTTTCGTTGATCGCAAAACAATCTAACACCCGTCTTTTTCGTTGATATTTCAATTTTGTTATGAGATTAATTATGAAACTGAATGTATGAGATTCCTACGAGCAACAATGATACTGTTGTGATCGTGGAGTATTGACTTGCATGTCGTTCTTTGTTCTGATGAGGTAAGGCAAGCTATTTCAGTAAGTGATTGCTAAACCCAGGTCCCTGTTGTCTCAAATGGCAGAGATACAGGTGGAAGCGAGAGTTGGCGACTCACTCATCCAGGAATACGGCGTCAATGTTGACGCAACTGCGCCCGCCAAATTGAAGACGCAGCTGCTAAACAACGTTAGAATCTTCAAAGTCACACATTCTTCTTTGGATTCTTACATTGTTGATACTCAGCCCATTCGGAGGATTGCTTGTCATCCAAATGTAGTGGGAGCAGAACTCGAGAGATTGATGTTAGAGAGCGCTGAAACTACTCTCAAAGCAATCTTAGAACTCGCTGAAGTTGATACGAAAAGGGATGGAGTTCTCTTCGAGCAAATTCTTCGAGCAGCACCTGGATATCAACTTCACAATGCGGCTGAGAAATTGATCCCTAACTCATTCAGAACAGTATTCATTCGACCGCGCTACACTCACACTTCATACCGCGACCATGACGGGATGATTCAGAGGCAACTGGAAGTCGTCTACGAAGATTTCGCCAATTTACAGAAAAACAGTAACATAGTTCTGATGATGCAGGATACAGTAGCCAGCAGCCGCTCTGCAGTAATTAGCATCGAACGCGTGCTGCATCATTGTGAGAAAGTTGGATCTCGGATTCGAAAGTGGATAGTCTACGGCTTCGTATCATTAGAAGGATTGAAGCTCCTAGATCGAATCGCCCAGAGCTATGGCATACCTTTAACATGTTTCGCACTTGGAAACTTGACAGCCCTCTGCGCAAATAATTATGATATGCCGCTCTTTGGGGTTGACGAATGGTTATGGCAGAAGAACGGTTCACTCAACAAGATTGGAGCGCTCGTGGATCGATCAACCTTCATGGATTACCTACCCGAATTCATTCCTGGTGCTGACCAGCCGGGTGACTGGTCTGCAAGGCAAAGTAGATTGTTTACGGGCACCGGATACGAAGATGGAAATATTGATGGCCACTTAGAAAATAGCATCCGCCTCGTTAAGAGCCTCCTTAAAATAGGAACATTCGCCGACTGGCAAGAACGAATTGCTTACACGGAACTCCAACTAATGAAGGAGAAACTTGCTAACATAAAGAGCGAGAAAGTGCGCGCAATGAAGACTTAACAAGCCTTCCATTATGGCGAATTCGCGATTGGCAAAGAACTCAGAAGAGCTCGGATTCAAGAATGTTGTCAGACTGGGGTACGTAAGCCTCTTCACGGACATTTCGACCGAGATGATCCTCGGCGTCCTCCCATTCTTCATCGTCTCGCAACTGGGAGCAACTGCTGAGCTTCTCGGAATTATTGAAGGGTCAGCGGAAGCGGTAAACAACATATTCAGAGTGGCAACGGGTGTTTTGACTGATAGGCTTGGTAAACGTAAGCCCATCATAATTCTTGGATATGGCTTATCCTCAATATCCAAACCTCTCTTCGCTCTAACCTCCTCATGGCAACAAGCGTTTGCTGTAAGAGTAATCGACAGGGCAGGAAAGGGAACACGCACCTCGCCACGTGACGCCCTTATCAGCGACTCCGTGGCTAAGGCACAAGCGGGCAAAGCTTTCGGGGCTCATCAGTCACTAGATCAGGTCGGTGCAGTCCTAGGACCGCTCCTAGCTTTCGTCGCGGTCCCTTTCATTGGAATTCGAGGAGTATTTTGGTTATCGTTCGCGCCTGCGGCTATATCCCTCATAATTCTAATCTTCTTTGTCAGCGATTCACGTGGCTTAGTTAAACAACGAAAACTCTACGAAAATGCCAAAGACGTTCTGCGCAATCGAGATTTCGTCTTACTGCTCGTGGCGCTGGGAGTATTCTCAGTAGGCGCCTACAACTTCTCGTTCATACTCCTGGACGCCGGCCGGCTAGGTGTACAAACGGATTATATCCCGCTTGTCTACGCTTTCCTGAACTTCGCAACGGTGATAATCGGGTTCCCAGCCGGAATTCTAGCCGATCGAATGGGAAAACTCCCAATGCTCGGCCTAGGCTATCTCGTCTTCATGATCACATCTATCACTGGAATCTTCCTCACTCCTAACATTCTTTCCGCCTTCACGATAGCGTTCATCTACGGAGGTTACATGGCGATTTCTGATACGGTACAACGAGCCACCGTTCCTGATTTCACCAAACCCGAGCTCAAAGGGACAGCCTACGCATTGTACTATACGATGATTGGCTTCTGCGCATTCGTGGCGAATTCCGTCTTCGGCGCCTTCTGGACATTAACAAGCCCTGCGGCTGCGTTCGAGTTCAGTGTCGTTACGTCAATCGTTGGGGTAGCAGCACTAGCGCTGTTTATGCTTCACGTCAGGAAACACTAACACAGACCACGAAACCTAATTTTCTTCGCAAAGCTACAGTCCCTGGCAATTGGGACAGATGTAGCTGGCTGTGCTGCCTGTTTTGATTTTCGCTACACGAGTTCTGCACGTCGGGCACGGTTTACCTGTTTTGTAGGCGACCAGGAAATTTTCGGGTCCATAGTTCCCGTTTCGCCCATAGAGGTTTCTCTCATACCGTAGACCACCTAGTCTTAGGCTTTGGTTCAGAACTTCCTGTATACTCTTATGAAGAGCTTGAATCTCGCGCGGCGTGAGGCTGGGGATAAGGCGAAGAGGATGAATCTTAGCTTTGAACAAGGGATCCTGAACGTACACGTTTCCGATCCCGGAGATATTCCTCTGATCCAACAGGAAACTCTTGATGGCTCCGCGCCTACCGGAGAGTAACGACGCGAACCTTTCAGCGGTAAGTTCCTTGTCGAGAGCTGAAATCCCCAAATCGTAAGTCATCTTATGCTTGGACAACCCGTTCTCGGATACCAAGTGAATGTATCCGAACCAGAAGAATGAGACAGTTAGCGTGCTCTCATCTTTGAAGCTGATTCGGAGCTGGTACTTCTGCGGAATCGTGGCTTCGTTCTTATGGTAGATTAGGTCGCCACCCATTCCCAGATTCAGGAGCAGGATGTCTGGGTGCAGGTTTGTGAAGAGCCATTTTCCCCTAGCGGTGGTCTCATTGACTCTCTTGCCAATGACTCTTCGGAATCTCTTAGCCGGCAGGTTAAGGCATTTGGGTTGAGTCATGTGAACGTCGGCAATTCGTTTGCCTGAGAGTTGCTTGGTCATTTGCTTGGAAAGGTTTGCGATTTCAGGAAGTTCTGGCATGATTCATTGGCTCTGAGTGGAATTCATTCTGGAAATAGACATGTATCTAATGCAGTCTTAAGCGCGGTCTCAGATCCTTATTTCTAGTACATTCTGATTGCTTTCACGTTAGCAAATTCCAGGAGTCCGTAACGTCCAAGTTCCCTTCCAATGCCGCTTTTCTTGACTCCTCCGAACGGAACTCGCGGATCGGAAATTACAATGTTGTTGACGGTGACGATTCCACTTTGAATTTCTCTACAATACCTCTCCGCGTCTTTGAGATTCTGGGTCCAGATGGATGCGCCTAAACCGAAAGGTGATGAGTTCGCTACGGTGATGGCCTCGTCCGCGTCTTCAGCAACGTAAATGGGTGCGACCGGTCCGAACACCTCCTCCTTCATAACGGGCATCTCTGGAGTCACGTTGGTTAGGACGGTTGGAGCGTAGAAGAAACCAGGCCGGTCAACTCTTTCGCCTCCCGTCTCCACTTTTGCCCCCAATTGAATCGAAGCCTTCACCTGTGAGTCAACCTCCTTGAGAGCTTTTTCCTGCACCATCGGACCGATGTCCGTGTCCGGTTTCAACGGATCTCCGACTTTCAACTTCTTGACTTTGCTAACGAACTGTTCCGTAAATTGGCTGGCGACGGATTTCACAACGATGAATCTCTTAGAGGCTATGCAACTTTGTCCACAGTTAATGAAGCGGCCCGTTACCGCTCCTGTGGTCGCTGCCTCGAGTTCAGCATCGCCAAGGACTATGAAAGGGTCGCTCCCTCCAAGTTCGAGGACAGTTTTCTTCAGATTCCTTCCAGCGCGCTCTCCAACCTTCATGCCAGCACTAACGCTGCCCGTGAAGCTGACGGCATCTGTTCCCGCGTCATCGATCAATTGGTCAGCGATTCGTGAGTCACCGAGTACGGTTTTGAAGCAGCCGGCTGGAAATCCTGCTTCGTCAAAAGCATTCTCCAAGTTGATCCCGCTCTGAGGAGTTGCGCTCGCTGGTTTGAACACTGTCGTATTTCCAACGCATAATGCTGGAGCTGCAAACCTGCTGAGTTGCCACATTGGAAAGTTCCATGGCATTATCGCAGCTACGACACCGAGTGGGTCGAATGCAACATAACTCTTTACTGCATCCGTCTGCACGGGTTCAGGAGAGAGGAATCGTTCAGCGTTCTCAGCATAGAACTCGAAGGCCCACGCGCACTTAGCCACCTCCGCCTCTGATTCACGAATGATCTTGCCCATCTCATTCGTCATGACAATCGCGAACTCGTGCTTTCGCCCCCTCAGAATCTTACCCAGCTTCGTGAGGAACTCCGCCCGTTCAGAATACGAGACTCTCCGCCAGTTTTCGAAACCCCTCCTTGCGTTTCGAATGCAGTCCTTGACCTGCTCATGAGTAGCAATGTCATATTCTTGAAGTAGTTCTCCTGTAGCAGGGTTAGTTGTGTTGAATTTCATCCCAGATCGTCTTGATGTGGAGAGTTCTGGCTTAAGGAAACTTCGCTCAACCCACGAAACCAGATATAAGATGAGTAAATGAGGGCGACTGAACATCTACATGGGCGGCCATTTCTCAGGGAAGACTCAAATCCATAAATGGATATGGTTAACGTGAAGATGTCATGAAGATCTGCCATAGTTGTGGCGCTGAGCTCCCAGATGCTGCAGCCTTCTGTCAGGTTTGCGGTGCGTCAACTCGTGAAGACCGTGGTTCCTCCTCAAGTGGTAATCAGGTTGTAATGCCGAAAACTATCTTCTACGTTGCAATGATAGCGCTCGCCATAATGGGAATCACCACAATTGGGTTGGCAATGCGAGGTCCCACCACGGTTACCAACACGAATTACGTAACTCAGATGCAGATTGCTACCGTCAGCGTCAGCTTCACCTCTAGCGCAACAATGACCGTGATGTCAACTGTGACGATAGGGTCAGCCACAACTGTCCCTGTTGGACCGCCACCGATTTGGTTCAACCAGCAATACTGCGGCTACCCTTTCAATCCGAATCTCTGCAATGAAGGCCCCCCAGTGACAGTTATCGGCCAAATAACGAACGATTCATCATGCGTAACCCTCTACGTTGGAACCGGACAAACGTACGTCGTGTGGAATCTCCCTGAAACGCTGCCTCCAGGAGCGTACCAAGTGTACGGATACGTTTACCCCAATTGGCCTCCAACCCAACCGTTCCCACCCTACCCATTCCAAAAAATCATCTGCATCGGAACCCCAATGTGGGCCATCCCGCCTTACGTCCAAAGCTACTAAAGATTCAGGCCTGAAGAAACAAATTGCATTCCCTCAGGAGTTCGATCAGATTTTGTTTTGAGTAATAATAACGAAATAGGCGGGCGATAACATAACGAAACGGCTGATGTTGATTGGTAGGGTGCACGGCAAGTCTTGACTGGAACTATCGCGGAATGCGAACCTTGGTGTTGGAGAATCGCCAGCTGCGACTTGTTTCACTCCTAGACAAGGGATCGGACATAATCGAGCTAGTCTACAAACCCTTGGACGTGGACGTCTTATTTCACGCGCCCACAGGATATCGGAAGCCCGGTAGCCTTACGGGAACATCAAGCAGATCCGATGGAGGATTCATGGAATACTACGGCGGGGGCTGGCAAGACATTCTACCATTTGCTGGAAACGAGACGATCAAACACAGATTCGGCGAATGGGGAATGCATGGTGAGACGCCACTGCTTTCGTGGGACGCAACAATCGAGACCGAGTCACCTTCAGAGGTCACGGCTAAGCTCTCAGTGACCATTCCCCGATACCCATTTCGCGTGGAAAAATGGATCACGTTAGATGCAAATTCAGCAACTGTCCGAATACGCGAGAAAGTTGTGAACACCAGTAGCCAAACCCTGGAATACTGTTGGCTTCAGCATCCCACCCTCGGCAGTCCACTAATTGCTCCAGGTACAAGAGTTACTGTGCCGGCGGAGAAGGTTGTGATCGATAAGCCTGAACCTTGGGGCCGCCTTAAGGCTGAAACCAGTTACAGGTGGCCGCACGTCGAAGATAAAGCTGGCAAACCAGTTGACTTGAGTGTGCTCCCAAGCAACGAAATAGTAGCTGATGAGACCGTCTTCATCACGGACTTCAAAGAACCGTGGTATACAGTAATCAATCAGAAAATGAAGTTGGGTTTCGCGTTAAGATGGGATCCGTCAGTCTTTGAGCACATTTGGTACTGGCAAAGTTACCGGATTCCCGACCATCCATGGTTCGGCAAAGCCTACTGCATCGCGTTGGAGCCGTGCACAGGCTACCCGGGTGCGATTGAGCAATTGAAGAGAGGCACCATAAAGAAATTGCACGGAAACGAGACAATCGAAACTAGACTGACCGCCACAGTCTTCGGTGGCATCGAGAGCGTCAAGTCCGTTAACACAGACGGAACCATCGTACCCAGTTAATTTAGCACGCTGGTTAAGTAAGCGAAATCTTCACGACAACGCTAACATCTTCGAACTATCACTTAGGTACGGGCGTGGAAAGCAGTTCGGAGTAAGAATGAATAATTGTACTCAGGAAGAGTGTGACCGATGGAATGGGTATGAATGGTGACGGATAGGAAGTTTTGTCGTTTTAACAAGCAGGTCGAGACGATGTCTTTCGGCATGCCGGAGCCACCTGAGGGAGGCCTCTGTTTGTCTGCTTTCCTAGTCATTACGAACGAACAGAATCCGAACAGTGTGCTAATGGGGCACCTTAACACGAAAGCCCCATGGGACCACATCGGAGCTTTGGATTCTTCACGAGTTGAAGTTCACAGTAAAGGTTGGATGCTGCCATCATCGCATCTTATGCTTCATGAATCACCACAGGAAGCGGCTGAGAGAATTCTCAAAGAGCAGCTCGAGATACATCTGACGTTAAGCGGACCAGACGTTGTGTCCGAAACCTACATTCCAAAAAGGTTTCCAGAGTTATCACGCCACTGGGATATTGAGTTCATATTCAAGGGAAAAATGTTCGAGGACAGTATCCCCAAACCGTTTGCATGGTCTGAGCTAGCGTTTGTTAACCTGGACACCGCGAAGAGATCTGAAATCGCCAGATCACATGAAGACATTCTGGAATCTGCAGGTTTGGTCTTCAAGCACTCATAGATCAGGAATAGCCTCGACAATCCCTGTTATAATCTCTATCAGACTCGTTTCGTTAGATGTTGCCTCTCTTTCGGCTTCTTCTGTACAACCACACTCTGAGAAGTGTTGATGCTATAGCTCCAATTGCTAAAGCAGTCAAGAACGGCACTTCCCAATCAGTCATAGTCAATTGCCACGTCGTGATACGTGGACTTGACTCATATTTCATACTTGTAGGAGCAGTGAGTCGAATCTTTCCAATAACGATCCTAATCGCGCTACTCACATTGCCGTTGGCAGTTAAGGCAAGGGGGCTAATTAGCGGGAATCTGGGAAATCCCTACGGACTCATGCCCGCCATGTCTTCGAACATCAAAATATTCGCGTACACCGCAATCCTCATGCTTGCAGGATACCTGATATCCTTCCTCATCTGAAGCCTCAGCGCGTTAAGTAAAAAGGGAGGAGTGGTCTATGCGGAAATTTCGTAGACTACTTGCACGTTCACGGTCACTTGTAAGCTTCCAGTCTGAATCGGTGTTCCACTGCTAGCGGGATTCAATTTGGCGCTGACGTAAGGTTGATAGACGTAGGCTGGGGTGACGGATACGACTCCCGTTACTTGAACTCCGAGAGCAGTTGCCAGAGTTTGAGCTTGGTTTGATGCATCTTGAATCGCCTTCTGTAGAGCTTGCTTCTGTAGGCTTGCGTAAGTGCCGTCTGTGAAGGTGAATGTGAGTCCGCCAACCTCGTTTACTCCACTCTGGGTAGCAGCATCCAACACTTTACCTATCGACGTCATGTCCTTGACGGTCACTTGTATCGCGTTGCGAACTGCGTAGCCGACGAGTTGCTGAGTTGTGGTGGTACAGGTGATTGGCTGTTGTGGACTACTTGCGGTGAGGCAGTTGTTGGCTTGCGAGTAGACGGATGTTAGGCTGTAATCAGTGGTGGTTATATCGTCCTTTGTAATGCCCGGGTTTAGAGAGCTTAAGCCTAGTATGGCTTGGATTACCTGACTCATAGTGTTCGCGTTCTCTTTTGCCGCTTGGTCTGCAGTTGGGGCTTGAGTGTTCACAGCTAAATTGAGTAAGGCCTCATCGGGTGCTGTTTCGACAGTTCCAGTACCATTAACGGTGATAGTTCTCTGGTTCGGATTTTCTGGACCTCTAGCGATCATAGTTGGCCGCACGATTGCGAAGACGCTCACTATGACGAGAGCTATAATGGCAAGTGCAATCAGGTAATTGCCTTTATTCACATCTGTCAAGGTTCTCTACACGCAATTCATGCACAGGACCATTTAACCTACAGTTTAGTACATGACACAATCATCTTCGATGAGAAATGGAAGGTGCTAGGTGCTTCGTACTACTTTCTCGAACAGGCAAACTATCTTTGAGCTCAGCCTCGGATCTGATGATTCGAAATAACCATTATTCAACAAGCTCCGGAGGATTCTTGTCCGTTCTTGGCTCATAGAAAAGGGGAAAATTGGCGTCATAGCTCGGAGTTACCACCGTACCCATTCATCTTGTGAGAAGCGGTTAAATTCATGACATAAGGCATTGTATCGTGTGATCAGCTTTGGTATATCTCAAAGATGAAGGCATTTTCGACGCATCAATCGATAAGATATGGCGATTTCTTCAAGACGACAACGCTAACCACGAGCACCGAGGACTGACGTTCTCCAAGGTTCTTGAACGGTCTGGGAAACTAATGGTTGTAGAGATGGATGCTACGAGCCCCGACGGGAAGACGTTCAAGCAAACAGCCAAATTCACCTTCAACCCACCGAAAGGTTTCGACATGGAATTCCTGTCAGGTCCAATGACTGGAACCAAACACACTCACACTTACACTCCGATGGGAGAGAAGACGAAGGTTGAAGTTGCAGGCGAATTCAAGATTCAAGGGCTGGATGAGCAAGCAACCCGTAAGGCTGTACTAGCTCAGTTGGAGCAGCTCTTTAACGAAGACAACGCGTCCTTGAGACAATACAAGTGAAGCTGAAACCTTGAGATCTGGTTCGTGAAAGACCAACCCTACGTGGAGATCACTACAGAACTGACTGATTTGAAAAATCAGCGTGGAACGCTTTCAGGGAATTCGTGTTGTGAGTCGGCTCCCTGAGAATTCCCACGCAATTATCTGCATGAGAGGAAGCTATTGCATTACGTGATATGATGCTGATTCTCCACTGCCCTTATCGAATCATCCAAGGCTGAAACTATCTCGTCAACATGCTCCTCGGTTATGATGAATGGTGGCGTCAGGAGTATGTGATCGCCGAGGATACCGTCCGCGGTTCCAGTTCCAGGGTAGACTATGACTCCCCTTTCCATGGCCTCGTTCGTAACCGTCGCGGCCACCTTCGCATCTGGCGGAAACGGTTCCTTCGTCTTCTTATCCTTCACAAATTCAATTCCGATCATGAGTCCCATACCTCTAACATCGCCAACGATCGGATGTTTCTCCTGAAGTTCGATCAAACGCTTCATCAGATATCTCCCGATCTCTGAACATTTCTCAACCAGATTATTCTCCTTCACGTACCGTACGACCGCTAATCCGACAGCAGAGGAGAGGGGATTCGCGCAGGAAGTGTGTCCTCCCACAATATTCGACTTGCTCTTGATGAACTGTTCAACTCATAGAATCACGAACTATTACCGCCCCCAGTGGCGTGTAGCCGCCGCCGAGTCCTTTTGCGGTTGTAATTATGTCAGGTGAGACATTCCAATGCTCAATAGCGAACCATTTACCAGTTCTTCCCATTCCACATTGGACCTCGTCAGCAATGAATTTCATATCGTACTTGTCGCAGATCTCTCTGATTATCGGATAGTACTCTTTAGGGGGTGTAGTAGCACCCGTAGTGGCACCTACGATTGGCTCGGCTATGAAACCAGCTACACATGCTGGGCCCTCTTGTCTAACCACTTTCTCCAGGAACGTAGCGCAGTCAATATCACAGCCAGGATATTCACGTCTGAACCAGCATCTGTAGCAGTATGCTGGTGGAATGTGTGGCATCTCTTTCAGTAATGGCATGTACTTGCTACGTCGAAACGTATGACCCCCAACAGAAAGTGCACCGAGCGTGTTTCCGAAAAAGCTCTGCCAGCGAGTAATGATCTTGAACTTTCCTAGGCTACCTCTCTCAAAGTAGTATTGGCGCGCAATTTTGACAGCGTTGTCAGTGGCCTCAGATCCACTGTTGACTAGCCAAGTGGTTGTCAATCCTTTTGGAGCGATCTTGGCAATCTCATCACACACTCTCTCTGAAGGCTCATTTGAGAAGAGATGCATAGGAACAAAAGAGATCTTCTTAGCCTGTTCAATCATAGCATCGATGACAGGTACAACGCCGTGACCAATCGGTATAGTGGCATTTGCGCCACCACTCGCATCAAGATACTTCTTCCCTTGTTCATCAAAAACGTAAACACCCTCTCCTCGAACAATTCTCAGATGTGGTCGGAAGAAATCGCGATAAAACGTGTGAGGAACTTCCATGATTATCCCGAAGTCAATGTCGGTTTAGGACGCGATTAAAATAGTGTGCTTAGTTTCTCTTGGTGAAATTTGGAATTCGCACTCCATGCTCTTGTAAGTGAGAAGCGAACTTGCCAACGCCACCAGGCAATTTCTTTCACGATGACTTTCTACAACCATTTTTTAAGCTGAGTCAAATGACAGCTCCAGAGAGGATGACAAGTGCGTTTTCCAAAAATAGTGCCAGTTGAGCAGAGCATCGATACTCAGCATTTAGTTGACTATTCTGCCACTCTGCGTAGCGAGCTTGAAGCCGTTGGCCTTACACGTTCGATTAAGAAGGATATGAGAGTGGCCATAACTGCTGGGAGTCGAGGCATAGCGCACATTCCAGAAATGCTTGCTATCATAGTTGATGAAGTCAAGAAGGCGGGAGGACAACCGTTTCTTTTTCCAGCGATGGGATCTCATGGCGGAGCAACTGCGGAAGGACAGATGGAGATTCTTAGCGCGCTAGGAATAACCGAGACGGCGACTCATGCGCCTATTCTTGCAACGGCGGAGACCAAGATAATTGGAACTCTCGATAACGGTGAATCAGTTTACATTGACAAGTATGCTGCCGAGGCCGACGGAATAATCGTGGTCAACAGAATCAAACCAAACACTGACTTCAAGGACGAAATTGAAAGTGGACTAATGAAGATGATGTCAGTAGGCATGGGAAAACAAAAAGGGTCTCGAATGGTTTTCTGGCATGGGCGCGAAGGATATCATAAGACCTTGAAAGAAGTAGCCCGATTAATTCTAGAAAAGACGCCAATTCTTCTTGGCGTAGGAATAGTCGAAAACGCAGCAGGCGAAACCGCGGTCATAAAGGCAATTCCTCCAACACAAATTGAGGAGGAGGAGAGGAAACTTCTTCGAATCGCAAAAAGCATGGAACCAGGAATTCCGCTTAAACAGATTCACGTTCTCGTAATCAAGGAAATTGGAAAGGACATTAGTGGCACGGGGATGGATACAAATGTCGTGGGGCGTTTCTGGCTATCAGGAGAAGTATTCCCCGAACTACCTGAAATAAATAGGATAGTAGTACTCGACCTTACAGATCGCAGTCATGGAAATGCAGTAGGCATCGGATTAGCAGACTTCACAACGAGAAGACTGTTCAAGAAAACCGACCTTTACACCGTTTACTTGAACTCGTTAAACGCCGGGTCGCCAGAGACCGCGAAGCTCCCGATCGTTCTCTCTGATGATCGTACAGCAATCTGGGCGGCGTTGAATACGTGTGGCCCCGTAGAACCGGAATCAGCGAAGTTAGTAATCATCCGCAACACGATGAAGCTGAAGCAGTTTCACGTATCAGAAGCATTAATCCCTGAAGTGAAGCGTGCCAACCTGAAGATCATAGGTGAACCGCAAGAGATGGAGTTCGACCTTCTCGGCAACCTTCAAGTGACTTCATTGTGAGAGGTACTGGCGAAAAACACCAGCCTTCGTTAAACCAGTCCGACCAATTATCCCTTCATTATAACGTCGGTTTAGGAGGTTAGAGTGATTTGCCGTTCCTGACGATAACTCTTCCGTCAACGCTTAATGTCGCCTTTGTGAGGACACCGGCGTAGTAATAGTCTGTTTTGTTGCGCCCCCTACATCGTCGTTGCCTCCGATCGCAACGGTTATTGCACCTTCCACATACTGTCTTGGAGAAAACCGATCCTGCCTTAGGATTCAATCCTATGCCAACCAGCGCAACTTTGTCTTTTTCGCCCGTAGCCTTCTCGTAACTGGATTTGAACAGAGAAGCGTTAAGCCGAGCCTGGTAATCGTTAATGTGCCGTCCTTGAAATCGAATCTGACTCCGCTAACCCATTTGCCCATGTAAGCGGTTGGTCGATCAAAAATAATGGTACCATCTCCCTTCGTCTCATCGGGACAAGCCAACAAGTTGCCTCCCGGAATGTTCGCTATGTTTCTCCCATGGTCCAATATCGTTGTCAACTACGCAGTCTTCAGCGTATGGCTCTCGTCCCGCTAAATGAAGGATTAAGTCCGTTCCGTTGCCTGCAGTGATCTTGACTTTTCCGCTCCGCAGGAGGGGCGCAACCTTCTCCACTTTGTCCTTGAGTATTGAATAGTCGATACTTGAGGCTGCGAGTAGCATCTTCTGCCAAGCAACAAGTGGAATCTTGTATGATCTTGCACGTTCCCGTGAAGCATAACCCAACGCAATTCGAGCCCCCTTAAGTCGGTAGCGTTTGGCTCGGTCATACCATTCCTCATTGTACGCTGTGGAAGCACGGAATTTCGGGAAGTTCTTCCAGACTTTCATGAAATTGGCGGGGCCAGGAATGAATACGTAGCCCTTCGATCTTTCAATTGCAGCCCATTCGTGTTCACCAACCTTACCCAACCTATCTTCCGGAAGTGATTCGGCGGATTTCCAAAACGTTTCCTCATGCTCAAACAGGAGCATCGGATGCGCATTCAGTTCTCGGGCCCGGTAAACGAAAGCGGTCGCGATTGGAAGCCCGTGATCCCAAGTTTCCACGATGAGGTCGTCACCCGCCTGAATTCCAAGTGTAGTTGAGAGAACATTCTTCACTAAGACCATCATAATTCGACATGGCTTCGCAAGGCGGATAACTCATCCTTAAACTCAACTTAACAAATGAATGACGTGAAGCATTCGAACGAAATAGGACGGTCACCTCAGTTAGATTGGGATTCCAACGAGAATCAGGACGCCCAGCATGATAACAACACAATTTCCAACCGCGAAGGTCACAAACTGTAATTTAGGTGACAACCGTTTGTGGGCTGAACCGCTGACAAGGGCGAGCAGGGTCTGCCAAGAGAATGAGGCTGAAAAGGCTCCCACTACGAAGAGAAGTATGTCAATGGAAGAAGCAGGCGTTCCTGCGGTCAATCCTAGTATAAGCGTTGTGAAATATGCAACGGTTACCGGGTTGAGGAGTGTCAGCCCCAAGAACATGAAGTACGTATCGACATGACTCAATGCACTGACTTCCTTACTCCGCTTCCTGCCTCGGAGTCCATGGTAAAGTAGCCAGACACCAAACGCTATCAGCACGATTGCACTCACCAGCCGAATAGTATGCGCATACGGTGCAAGTATAGAGACTAGAAATGCTCCCGCAGTGGAGGCAATTGTAGCGTATATCAAATCCGCCGTGGCCGCGCCTCCTCCAGCACTGAAAGCAGTTGAGAATCCCCTTCTAATTCCCAGTTCAAGGATCAGGATGCCGATTGGTCCTACGGGAATCGCAATCCCATACCCGGCAATAATACCTTGCAAGAATGCGTCGGCAATCAGTGGATTCTACTCCGAGCCATAGCTGAATTCACATGTATTTCACGTATTTCCATCGCAATCAGATTAGTTAA
>CAWJRR010000008.1:0-67584 GCA_963845275.1 Candidatus Bathyarchaeota archaeon | reverse complement strand
CACTAAACTATCGGTTCAAGTTTTGCGTGGCCTCTTGTTCGGGCTGACGTACACAACAGGTGATCAGGACGTACGTAATAGGAGCTATTTTATCGGTGACAGTGTTTCTTCGTAATTATGCAGTCACTCTACATGTTCGTTGAAACAGTCAAGATTCTCCTTGTCACGCTGGCTCTATTCGGGAGCGTTAGTGGTTCGTCTATGCGGCTTGTGGCAAGGCGGAGAAAACGAAGGCGCACCGCTGACACTAAGAGAAAGGTATAGTATTTGTTGCCTGTCGCAAGCAAGAATTCTGATGCTGAAGCGGAGCCTACTGCAGAGGAGGAACTCAGGGATAAGACTAGAGGAGAAATCGAAGTTCTCATTCTAGTCGCAGGCTTGATGATGACGCCGCTCTTCTATTTTTGGCAGACTGCGATCACAAACATTCAGTTGATAGCTGTACCTATCTGGCAAAATTACTTGCAAACGCAACTCGGTTCTCCTCCTTACAGCTTTAATCAGATGGTAGCCGTGTACTTTTCACCAGTCGCGCTCTTCGTGATTCTCCCTGTCGACATAATTCTCTGGGTTTATGACATTATAGTTGTCCTGAACATAATTGCTCTCGTTGTTTTCGGATTCGCGCTAATGGAAATTGAGAGCGGCGATGTCAAACGCGTACGCGCACTTGCTCAGAAAGGTAGATCGTGTCTCAACATGGTTCTACTATTATTAATTGCCTTCGCAGTCTTCCACCTATTGAATAATACGATGCTTCCCTTCAAGGTCCTGTTACGGCCACTCCAAATTTGGATAATTCTTGGGATCTCGTTAATGACCGGGATTGCTCTTATGAGATTTCTCAATACGTACATGAAAAAGGCAGTAGGCTCTTCCCTCCCTCTGCAACAGAAGAAACCAAAGACCCAAGGTTGACCACTCTGCTTGAAAGCGAAGAAGCCTAGTGGGCGGGCGACGTGTTTAGGGAATCAGTCTCGCTAATGGTGAACGGATTAGAGAGCTTCTTTCACCAATCTCGTACTAATTACCTATTGACCGGCGGACAACAGAGAGGTTGCGCCAGCAATTATCAGCCAGATGCCCATTAGAATTGAAAGCCCACGCGGGTCAACCGCGAATGAACCCAGGATGATGTATACTATGCCCATGATGATGCCTAAGAGGCCCACTTCCCGTGATAGTTTCGTTCGTGGCTTTAACACGAGTACAAGACCAGCAATTATCAAGATGAAGCCGCTCATGTAGAGTGCCAGCCCTGCCAACGCAGCAAAGGCGCCTACGTTCCCAAATAGCCCAACCCCGGAAATCAATCCAAGAATCCCAAGTATCAAAAATGCTACAGCCGCTGCCTTGCTTGATTGATACATGAATGCACCAAACGCCAGCAAACCTATACCGATCAATATCAGAATTAATCCGAAGATCGCGGTCAGAGTCCATAAACCAAACCATGGGAATATTAGAAGAATCAATCCGAAAAGAATCGTTAGAATGCCATGAGTCTTCGATGCCATGTTTCCTTCATCCACGTGATAGCAAGTGGTTATGTGACATAAATAAGTGTGAAAGTTCGATAATTTACTGACCCTGTGAATTGATTTTGGCCGGAACTGGAATCGATCGTAAAATGCCATCGTTATTGGTGATGCATAAGGCACATATACCTTCTGCGTATATCAATATAACGTGATAAACATGTCTGTTAGACAACAAGAACGATTAGCTGAAATACGTCTCATCAAGGCCGTTGCTGAGGCTCGTCGCATTAGAGCCGTTGCTGTAACACGTCTCTTTACCACCGTATCTGACACGCGTCGCCTCAGGACTGTTGCTGAGATGCGTCTTCTTAGGGCCGTTGCTGAGTTACGCCGAACTGAAAGGCGAGTCGTCCTGGCTGTGGCATTGGCTCGCCGGGCCGAGGAACGCCGCTTGAAGGGACGCCTCATTGCCGCAATTGCACTAGCACGTCGTGTTGAGGAACGCCGCATAGCGAGACGTCTCGCGCTTGCCGTCGCTTTACGCCGCCGAGCTGAGAAAGGACGACTCCTAGCACTCGCCCTGATTCGCCGTGCCGAGAATCGTCGCATTGCAGCAGTTGCTTTAGCACGTCGTGTTGAGAAACGTCGTCTCGCAACTATTGCATTACTCCGTCGCGCAGAGAAACGTCGCCTTGCAACCGTGACCGCACTTCGCCGTGCTGAAAAACGTCGAATGGCAGCTGTAGCTATGGCTCGTCAGGCAGAGAAACGCCGTGTTGCTGCAACCGTAGCTTTGGCACGTCGCGTCGCCGAAACTAGGAACGTTCCGACAACAGGCACTTTAGCATAAACCCCAGAAGCTAACGTGCCAGGTGTGCTTTCCCCAAACTTCAGCATCGGTGTAGCCGGTGCTGAGTTTTTTCTATATCTCGATTAAACGCTCATTAGCTGACCTAGACATAACGGAACGCGTGACCTCTAAGAACATTACAGTTTATAGCGTGTCTCCTTCAATCCAAGCGCATGCGAATTATCAAATTCACGCCGATCAAGCTGAACGTGACCATGCCGTGTTTCTGAAAGCAATTCGATCCGGCAGAATTACCGCAACTCTGCAAGAGTAGGGCTATACGCCACGATAGTAATCAGCACGTAACGTGGAATAACCCGATCAGTGCGCCCTCGGTCCTGTTCCAAATGGCGATTGCATCAGGGGTGGGTAGCAACTTCACTTCGCACTTCTTCCGCACGAAATATGCCTCAGCATCGTCTGATAGAGTTACGTTACTATACTGCCCGGAACCAATGATGAGTCGTTTCGCGCCTTCCTGATAGACTTGCTTGGCTTCGTCCAGCGAAATTATGTGTGATGTACCATAGACAGCCTTTGACAGTTTCTTCTTCCGTTTCTTCACCTTGCCGTTCAATCGAATCACCACATCGTGATCTAGTTCATCTCCATCAATGGTGATCGAGCCAAACTTAGTCCCGTCAATCTCAGGTCGCATGCCTGCCCTCTGTCTCCATTAACTAACGTTCGATTGCCATTAACTCGTGACCATGTTCGTTTCATATAATCATCGTTCTTTCGAATGCGAACTTGTCACTGCGCACAGATTGAAAGCAATGACAGGTCGATTTCCCTTGGATTGATTTTAGAGTATGAATTCCACCGATGAGCCGTATTTCGCGGCGCCGCGCGATACAGAAATATTGGCGCTAAGAGCTTAGTTTCTTTCCGAGGCCCATGAGCCCTTGGCCGAATTTCCGCTTAGCTGCCTTTGCTCCTTTCTTGACTTTCCGTTTTACTTTCCTGGCTTTGGCTTTTCGCTTAGCCTTAGAACTCGAGGTTGATTTCTTAGGCATAGACATCGAGCCATCAAGTCACTCTTAGCAGTAATAAGCGTTCGCATGATGCATCGGTGCTCCTCGAACGAGTTAGTTGACACGTCGAGTCCTGTTCAGGTTACATGATGGAACGGTTGATGATTGGTGTAGTCGAGGCTTCCGCGAGGTGAAGAGAACCCTAAACGTATCTCTTATGCTCTTTGAGGTATCTTCTGAAAGACCATTGCATGAATATGTGATCCTGCCTCTTGGTCTGGGATCTTTCTAAGGCATTGTAGTAGCTGCTTCTTTTCTGGTAGGTAATGTTGAGCATGGGGAAGCCGTTCCTGTGTAGGATGAAGTTCATTATCAGCCTGCTGATTCTGCCGTTGCCGTCCGCGAAAGGATGCACAGTTACGAATTTCAGATGCGCCAGTGATGCCAGTTCAACTGGGTGTAGTTTCTGCTTGCTTCGTTCGTACCATCTGAAGTAGTCTCTCAAGAGAGGAGGTATTTCTGCGGGTGATGGCGGAATAAACTTGCTGGCTGAGATTGCAACCTGGTGCTTTCTTATTCTTCCAGCTATGTCTTGCTTAGTTGTTTCGAAAAGCTTAGTGTGCCAGTGGAGGATTAGCTGGAGTGAGAGGTCCTTCTGTTGCTTGAGCATCTCGCTGAAGACGTTCTGGTGCGCTTCTGCTTCCTTTACGTCACGAATCGGCTTACCGCTTGGCGCTATTCCCGCTTCTAGGAGCTCTGCGGTCTCCTTCAGCGTCAGCTTCGATCCTTCTATCCTCTGTGTGTCGTACGTGAACCTGATCGAGAATTTTCTAAGTTCTTCCCCCCTTGCGGATCTAGGAGTAAGCTTCTCTTCTTCCGAGTAGTTCTTCTTTATCCGGTCAAAGACATCGAACCATTTCTCCCTGTATATGTTGTGGAGAAATTCCGCTTTCACTGTCTGCATGTTCTTGGGCATGCTCCTGCCGAGGTACTTCTCCCGCTTCTCGACCCTTCGCTCTCTGCGCACGCTGTGCTCCAGATAGTAGTATGTTCTGCCCCCTATCCGCCTCTTCTTGATAGTTACCATGAACATTATCTACCCCTACATGTTCATAGCTTTTCGTTTTCCACAGCATATGTAGGGGTAAGCAAAAGTTCAGACAATAACAGAAGCTACATAGTATGGGTCTCAGCCATCTTGGTCTGGCAGATTAGTAACACACTTGTTAGGCGAGGCGAGGGATCCAGGTTACGCGTCTCAGTCCTGGTCCGTTGCCGTTTCGGCGGATGTGAACGCGCAAGGACAGAACGTGTACTTGGAGCAAAGCAACATACCCGTACCCGAATTCAACGGATTAGTTATCGCGGCAGCATCAGCACTAGCAGCATCACTATACGTACTACGACGCAGACGCTATGACGGAACTAAGATGACGTAGGATAAGGGCTGACACCCGCTACGATTGTATCTCATAGTGCATGAAGCGCCAGAATGTGAACGTAAAATAGCCTCCCTGATCGAGGGTTGATGCATAAGGCTCAAAGCCAATGCGAGACACGACGTCGCCCTCCCCCAAAGACGGCGCCGACCCTAGTTACCTATGTTCTGAAAACCGATACCACGGGAGTAGCCCAGGTTATCGACTTCCTAATCAAGGAAGGTAGGGTTAAGGACGAGCAACCTAAGGTGGAACCCGGCCTTGTAGCCACCATACCCGAACCAACTAGCCCTGAACCTGCTAGTTCAACTAGCCCTGAAGTCGATGAACTAGCTAGTTCAACTAGCCCCAAAGTCAACGAACTAGCTAGTTCCGAGGAGACTTCGGCTAGTTCAACTAGCCAGGAACACGCCGAACTAGCTGAGGAACCCACCCCGATACTCCTCGAGCAGCATATCCAACCCATGTTCGTGCCGACATAACTATGACTGAACTAAGAAGGAAGATCGGACATGAGAAAGGGAAGTCGTGGACAAGCCTACTTAACGACATTGTAGACCAGCATAATCGAACTACAGAACTCACATACAACTAGCAAACAAATCTATGCGAACTCTCCTGAAGGACGCGTGGAACTAGGCTGGGATGTCTCGTGACATGTCTCTTCAAGCCGTCTCGAACGGTAGCGAACGGAACCCTCCTCGAAGGCTGGGAAAACGAAAAAATGTGCTCAAATCCGAGGCATATTTGCAATGCTAGTTCCTCCAAACCGTCTGCCAAACCTAGTACAAATCGGTTCTGAGGCCGGGTTGCCTGCTAGTACCCCTCGTGGTAACTCGGCTGTTCCCGACGATGATACGTTCTGGACGGTGGATGGTCCATGGACCATGGACGATGCGCTTAGGCATCAACGAGCTATTTACAGGACTGGGCTAACCTTCACACGACCCTACGGGGACGCGAATGGGTTGCCGATTCAGTATGTTTCATCCAACATTGAGTAATGACTCATAGTTTTGTTCGCAAGCCGATATTCTGTGGAAATAGAGCACGTGGAGGCGTGCGTATCCAGGTCAGGTTCCATGATCCCTTGCTTTGCATACGTTTGCATTATCTCTGCGGGTGCCCGATTTCTGTGGAGTAGTTGGCTCATAGTCTTCATAGGCTGATCGATGTGGTTGAAGAAGATCTTGAAGCCCGCGCACAGGTAGTTTAGTCCCGGTTCTCCGTCGGGCGTTGTGATGAATCGGTCCTTCGGGCAGCCGCCGTGGCATGCGAAGCGCACCTCGCATTCGCGGCAGTATTTAGGAAGGGTGTCGAGCTTATCCCGCCCAAACTTGAGTTGCTGATCCGACCCCACTAATTCAATCATATGCTTCTGTTTGATGTTACCCAGCTTGTACTGGGGAGTAACGAAATGATCGCAAGAGTATAGATCACCATTATGTTCAATGGCCAGTGCGCCTCCGCAAGTTTCGGAGTGAACGCACAAGCCTGAGGGTTCGCCGTGCCAATTCGCGAGTGCGACATCGAACATTTGCACATACACCTTAGCAACGTCACGCCTCACCCACTCCTCGAAGACGCCAACAAGGAACTTGCCGTATTGTTCAGCAGTCACTGAACGATCAGTCACTTTGCTGCTGTCAGGCGTGAGTCGCTCAACGATTGGGATGAATTGGATGAATCCTGCTTTGCATTCGTCACGTAGAAAACGGTAAACTTCCACAGGGTGATCAGCGTTCGCATGGTGAATCGTCGTAAGCGCGTTCCATTCGACTTCATGCTTCTGCAGGAAACGTAAGCCGCGCATAACGTGATCGAAGGTTGGTGCTCCCTGCCTGTCGACTCGGTAATAATCGTGCATCTCGCGGGGGCCGTCTATGCTGAGGCCGACCAGGAAATTATTCTCCTTGAAGAAGGCTGCCCACTCATCATTGATCAAGGTTCCATTCGTTTGAATGGTGTTCTGAATCTGCATCCCCGGTCTTGCATATTCCTTTTCGTACACGATCGAACGCCTGAAAAAATCGAGCCCCATCAGGGTTGGCTCACCGCCCTGCCATGCCACAGTAACTTCGCTGGTCGTGTGGGATTCTATGAGTTGTCGGATATACGTTTCCAGCATCTCATCCGTCATGCGGAATGTGCTACCCGCGTAGAGTTGCTCCTTGGAAAGGTAGAAACAGTACTTACAATCGAGATTACAGATAGCGCCTCGAGGTTTTGCTAGGAGATGAAACACTGGCGGTGCATTCGCAGGCCGAGTAGTTGGAAGGCTGGGTCCGGAACTGTTGAGTTCTGAAATGGGGATAGTCAACGTGTTGGGCCTTCGTGCTACTCAGTTGGGATTGCTTAAGTCCATTGCCCTTTTGCATCACGCTACTGAATGGGGAATATGCGCATCTTTGATAAGTCTCAATCCATGTGCTGGTTAGTATCATATTCGCATAGAAGTGCATAGCATGCCGAAGTTGGCCGCGATTGACGTTGGATCGAACGCAATTCGATTGGCAATCGCGTCAGCAGATGACAAAGGAAAACTTGACCTAATCCATACTGCTCGAGAACCAGTTCGGCTTGGAGCCGATGTCTTCGCAAACCGAGAGATCTCCAATAAGCGACTCGTCGAGGCAATGGACGCCTTCCTGAAGTTCCGGAAGCTTATCAACGCCGGAAAAAGCGAAATTAGTCAGAGCCGTAGGCACGAGTGCGCTCAGAGAGGCCAGCAATCGGGAATACGTTATCGACCAAATCGCGAAGGCCTCCGAAATAACAATAGAGCCCATTAGCGGAGACGAGGAAGCGCGCCTCATTCATTTAGCTGTCACGAGCAACGTTAAGTTGAAACGCAAACTCGCCTTGATCGTCGACATTGGAGGCGGCAGTGTCGAGATCAGCCTCGCCAATCAACGTGAGATTCTGGTAACTGAGAGTTTCGCCACAGGCACCGTTAGGCTACTTCAAATGCTTGAGCAGAAGAAGCGTGGTGACAAAGTTTTTCGACAACTAGTTCATGCCTACTTGAACGTCGCAGATACGCGGCTAAAGAAGGAACTAGCGGCCCACAGGATCGGCTTCTGCATAGCGACAGGCGGCAATGTCGAAGCGTTGGGGGAGCTGGGAGTTCAGCTTTGTGGCAGGAAAAACGCCACTTCACTCACTACCCAGGACCTTGATTCGATTCTCGTGCGACTTGAATCGAAGTCGTATGAAGATAGAATGAGAAAATTCAAGCTGCGGCCAGACCGAGCGGACGTCATAATTCCCGCGGCCATAGTCCTCCAGAATATTGCCCAACACGCTCGTGTTAATCGCATACTCATTCCTCGAGTGGGACTCAGGGATGGTCTTTTAGTCGACATGGCGTCTAAACTTCGCAAAGTCGAAGAACCCTTCTATCACTTGCAAGTCACCTCATCTGCCAAACTCTTCGGAAGGAAGTTTGACTATGATGCACAACATTCCATGACTGTGGCTCGTATTGCACTGAACCTGTTCGATTCAACTCGGAGACTGCACAAACTCGGGCCCAAAGAACGGACACTACTTGAGGTTGCAGGGCTCTTGCATGACATAGGCTACTACATCGGGATGACTGATCACCACAAACACTCGTACTATTTGATCAAGGCGTCACCGATAATCGGACTTAGCGACTCTCAACGAGAGATTGTTGCGATTATCGTCCGATATCATAGCAGAGCATTGCCAAAGCCAGACCATAAAGAGTACGAAGAGCTTTCCGTAGCGCAACGGAACGTTGTGAATAAGTTAGGGCCACTCCTACGCCTCGCGGAAGCTCTTGACAGAGAACATGCGGGAAAAGCTGAAACGACTGCACGTTACAATCGGTAAGGCGAAGGTAAAGTTACGACTGGCCGGACGTGGAGGCTTGCTGCTAGAGAGGTGGGCCGTCGCGAAGAACTCCTGCATGGTTCGAGAACGTGTACAGAAGAGAACTTGAAGTGGATTAGCCAACAAACTCGAGGTTGTACTTGATTCTATTCGCCAGTTCACGTACCCTACGTGAGTCTTATTGTCATACGCTTTTGGATTTCGAGGTTGCTGCTCATGAAGCAATGCGTCTAGCAGTAAGTTCGGGTTTCCAGACGATCGTCAATGCGCTCTTGAACGTTTTCTCAAAGAGATCTTTCTTCTTACCGACCGACATGTCCTCGAGGTCGTGATTTCCGGAGAATCTGCACTCAAGAGCGATATGATTAGGAAATGTTTTGATATTCACGCCCGAGACGATGGCTTTGTGAGAGTAATCGAATGCATCCGCTACTCGCAGGATGGATGAGAGAATTGCCACTTTCTCCCTCTCAGTTTGGTTGAGTGGTTTGAGGTTGAAGTGTTTCTTGTTGGGAAGCGCCTTCCGATGATACCTTGCGATGCTTCCGATCAGGTATCTTTCCTTGTATGTGAATGGAAGATTCGGATCGTTCAGTATTAGGTTGAGTGACGACTTGTGATGCGCCTTCCCGCTTCTGGAGAGTCCGATGTCGTGGAGGAGAGCTGCGCATTCGAGCCAGTAGCGTTCTTCGCTGCCGAGGCGATGCAGTTTCTTAGTTTTGTCGAATATCATCAAAGCAAGTTTTCTATCTTGCTCGGGGTGTGTTTCGTCAGGAAGGTACTTCATAGCGATTTCTCTGACTTTAGTGATAGTGGATCTGTTCTTCCATACCGGTTTTCTCTTGAGTTCTTCTTCCTGTTTCTTAATGACGCTCGACGGGAGGGCGCGGACGAGCACTTGGGCAAGGTTCTCTGGCATGCCTTTCTTCCTCATCTGGTTGGCGACGGTTTCGAAGTCGTATTCACTCTCCTGAACTCTATGCTGAGGGGGTCGAGACTGAGCACTGCGTATTCGGCTCTAGGGTCTCCGTCGACCGATCTGCCAACGCTTCCAGGATTCATGAAGATCACGCCGTCAACGTCCCTGTTCATCGGCGTGTGAGTGTGACCTGTGATGATTACGTCAGCGCTCGTTTTGAGTGCGATTTCTCGGAATCGTTCTACTGGAGAATCAGGGTAGAGGTGTTCATCCACTGACTCTGGTGTTCCATGAGTGACTAAGATGGTCTTACCGTCGATTTGGAGTCGCAATTCTTTGGGTAATGATTGGAGGTACGTCACGTCTGACGGGTGTTAATTCGTCAATAGCGAGTTCTTTACCTGCCTCGTCTCCTTTGGAGTTGGGATTACGTAGCGTGTCAAGGACTTCTAAGTCCACGTTTCCAGTCTACGTTCAGGAAAGTAGCTGATCGAACTGCTTGAATGACTTGACTTGGGTAGATGCCGAACCCGACGGCGTCGCCTGCATTCAAGAAAACCTGCAATCCTAATGCCTGGGCGTCGGAAACAACGGCGCGTAATGCGTCTAGGTTACCGTGAATGTCGGAGATAACTGCGACCCTTCTATCCCTCTGGAGTATCTCTTGGAGTATTGCGCTTCGTGGTCCTACGTCTGTTAATTGTCGTATCCTTTCGAAGAGGCCGTTGGCTTTTGTATCATCCCAGAGAAAGACGAAGTTTCTGTATCGGGTCTTTCTCATTTCCGTAAGATCTGTCAGCAGTTTGGTGACTCCGTATCTCGCCTCGATTGGAATATCTGACCTATCGGCTCTCAGTTCTTGCATCCATACAAAGTAGTCATGGATGTCACCTAGTACATCTTGAAACTGTTTCAGGAGGGAGATTTGATCGCTCAGTCCACTCTTGTAAATAGGTGAGAAAATTTCCATCGTGTACCTGAGCCGTTTTGCGGCTATGCGCATTTCATGATGTTTCGGTGCGGCAGCCTCGTTGTGGACGAAGGGTTCGAAGGCCAGCAGCTCGATCAAGCTTTACAGCTATCTTATCGTGTGCCCTCTCGAACGTCGTTAACGATGCGATACCTTGTTCGTTGGTGGATGTTGAAATTGTCTTACAGCTGTCAGAGATTTCCTCGAGTATTCTTGAGCCTTTCAGATCGTCCAGGACTTCGATTACGTCGGACTGCATTCCTTTCCTGATCGATCTCTTCGACGCTAAGATGTACTCGAGTCCGGGAAGTTGCGGCCGGGTCCTGAAGGGCTCTAGCGTAATTCTCTAAGAAGGCTATTTGTACGTCTGCGTCTCTCGCTGCGCCGACGGATCTCGTCAAGTTCCTGGTTCTCTTTCTCCACTTCTTTGTGAGTTTCGGGTCAAAGCACTCCTCGAAGACGTTGAGGGAAGCTCTTAGTCTGCGGGATGCAACTCTGAGCTTGTGGACGTACTCGATATTGGTATTCTTTCGGGCTCCGTCGAATTGCTTTTCAAGTTCCTTCGTCTGCCGGCGAAGCGTTAGCTGCTGCAAGCGCACAGTAGCCGTCTTTGGAGGATTCAGGCATGCTCGGGGATGGGCGGGATCTCATGCCATGCTCCTCTGTTATTGATCAACCAGAGTTGGGAATCGACCAGTTCCTCGCCTGGTCTAGGCTTAACTCTCTCATAAGTGCCGTTCGAAAGGAGACGTCTAGCTTTCACGTTATCCTTCAAATGCACGTTAAGAATTCGCAATATTGCTAACTTTATTTTCGGGTCGGGTACGGAGAATAAGACTTCAACCCTCTTCTCAAGATTCCTCGGCATCATGTCGCTACTTCCCAGCAGGACTTCCTCTTCGCCGCCGTTTCTGAAGTAGTATATTCGCGCGTGTTCCAAGAATCTTCCGACAATTGATACGACGCGAATGTTCTCGCTAATGCCTTGAATGCCTGGTCTCAGACAGCAGAGTCCTCGAACGTTAAGGTCTATCTTGACACCTGCTTGCGAAGCCCTGTAGAGTGCTTGAATGATGTTCTTATCGACGAGCCCGTTCATCTTGAAGGCAAGATAGCCGTCTTTCGTCTTCTGGTGTGAAGCTATTTCCCTGTCGATGCGGCTGAGGATTTCATTCTTGAGCGAGGTAGGTGCAACTAGCAGATGCTTGTAAGGCCCCGCCTTTCTAGGGTCAGTAGTTAGTTTACTGAAGAGATCAGAGACTTCCGCTCCTATCTCGGGGTTGGAGGTCAAGTAGCCTATGTCTCCGTAGATTCGCGTGGTGACCGTGTTGTAGTTGCCTGACCCAAGGTGTGAATATTGAATCGCCTTTCCGTCCTCTCTTCTAATTATGAGAGCGAGCTTTGCGTGTACTTTGATCTTGGGGAAGTTGTAGACGACCTTGACGCCTGCTTGAGTCATCACCTTTGCCCAGTTGATGTTGTTTGCCTCGTCGAATTTGGCTTTCAGCTCGATTAGGGCTGTCACTTTCTTCCCGCTTGATGCCGCCTTCATCAAGTGTGAAATTACAGGAGAGTCCGGGTCGATTCGGTAGAGGGTGATGTAGATTTCCGTGACATTTGGGTCGATGGCTGCGTCTGCGAGAACGTTCACAACCATATCGAAGCTGTCGTAGGGATGGTAGAGCGCATAGTCCCTTGCGGCTATTGGTTCGCTGAAATGTTTACCGGGTCCTAATTCGGGGACTATGAATCCTTGGAAGGGGGTGTCTTTCAGGTCGGGTCTTTTCAGTTTGAGGAGCTGCCAGAGGTCAACTAGTCCAAAGGGGCCATCAATCTCGTACTGGACATCTTCGACGCTTGGAACATGGAACGCTCCTATGCTTTGTGTTAGGTATTCGCGTAAGTGTTGTGGCATAGAAGCTTGGAACTCAAGTCGAGCAGGCTTCCCGTGGCGCCTCTGTCTTATGCTCAACTCCATCGTAGTAAGAAAGTCAGTCTTTTCATCTGCTACAACATCTATCTCAGCATTTCGAGTCACTCTAAACTTATAATAGCTAAGAATTTTGGAAGCTGGAAACAGTAGATCCAGATTCGAAGCAACCAGATCTTCTAGCAGTATGAAATTATCCTCGTTCTTTCGACCCTCAACTGGCGGTATTCGGATGAACCTGTCAAACGTGTCGGTGGGCGCTTCGACTAAGAGCTTAGTCGGGGCCTCGCTCATTCGAGGATCGTTAGCGACTACAAGTAAGTTCACGTGAAGGTTGGAGATGTATCCAGCGACGTATTCCGCGTCGGGTTTCTTCATGACTGGAAGGATTTCCTTCTCAAAATACTCACGGAGCGTTCGACTCTGCTGGGGGGTGAGATCTTGAGGTTCTAGGATGCGTATTCCTTCCTTGGCTAGTGCTGGGGCTAATTCCTTTTTCCAACACTCTTTCTGTTTCTTGAGAAGCGGGAGGATTTCGCTCCTAGTGACCTTAATCTGCTCCAGAGGGGTCATGCGAGAGCCGGGTGTTGGCTCAAAATCGCCTCTTTCGACGTGCTGCTCCAAGATTGAGGCGCGGGTCATGAAGAATTCATCTAAGTTACTTCCGCTGATGGCGAGGAATTTCACCCGCTCTAGAAGCGGGTGAGTCGTGTCATGCGCCTCTTCGAGAACTCGATAGTTGAACCTTATCCAACTTACCTCTCGGTTTATGAAAAGCGAAGGATCATCCAGCGATCTGCTCTTCACAGATTCTTCATCCGCGACCTGGACCGAGGGTGTTGACTCCAACGGCTTCACGTTCCTAATTCCTTACGAGAATAATAATCTATAAGGTCGAATGTTGTCCAGGACTTGCATTGTTCAGGCTTGAACCCGAGCAATTTGGCATGTGCCTGTACCGTGGCTGCGTCCGGTCCCTCTATCTCTAGAAGGGTCGGAATATGCGAGTACCGTCCGGTGTACTCGTCTACATCAACTTCTACACCGCTCGGCAAGCGAGTAACTCGTCCGATGCTTCTCCATATGCAGCGTTGAGATGAGACCTAGAGATTGGAGTATCGATTTGGCAGTTTCAAGATCGGATACTGTCACCTCGTTCTCGACTCTGACTTTGGCCGTGTCGCTCTCAACGAATTTCTTGAATGTGAGTGTCGTCTTATCTCCGACTCTCCGGAGCCGTAGCAGGTTCTTTGCGTTCGAGATTGAGTTATCTGGAAAGTCGAAGAATAATGTGTCAACGTCATCATCAAGAGTCTTCGTAGCCCCTAAAGACATCAGCTTAACTTCAACCTGTCCTCGGTCGATTTCGATTATCTTAACTTCAACTTCCTTCATGAGCCTGCACTTCCTCAGCGATTCTCCTCTTGAACGCGGTTTCCACTATCTGCATCCTCAATTGTCGACGTGACCCTCAATCGTCTGCCGGTAGGCGGCGTCTACTTCGTGAATGTGTCCGAAGACGTATTGAGTGGTAATCCCGTACCTATCTAATTCGGCGAGTGCTGTATCTTGCACCTCAACGAATATGGGTCTGATGGATTGTTGCTTCAATAACTCGAAAGTTTGGCGCAGCGATTCGGCTGCCGAGAAATCTATGTCATCGACCCCACCTAGGTCTAGACAGAACCAAGAGAGAGGGGGTTTCGCTCCCATCACCAACTCGCGGACTTCAGTTTTGAGTTGTTCGCAATTTGCGTAGTACATGCTGTGGTTGAAACGGTAGACGATTAGGCCTGGGAGAAGTTGGGCGTGGCTACTCACTGGTCTTACTTGCCGGCCGCCGTCTTGGTCCAAAGCGAGCACAATGTTCTTCGGTCGATAACCCCGGCGGGTATGGTCAATAAGTGACAGAAGAATTGCTAGTACGATGCCTTGCTCGACTCCCACGAAGACTACGGTACCAGCAGTGAGAACTGCTACCCAAAATTCACTCGGACGTTGGACGAAGATCTGACGCATTTGTTTCACATCGACGAGTTCAACTCCTATGGTGAAGACTATCGCGGCCAGAACCGCGTATGGCATATAGGACAAGGGAGCCGTCAAGAAGAGTAGGACTGCGAGTACGATGGCCACGGTTGTAAGTTGGGCGAGCTGACTTCGACCTCCGGCGCTGTCAACCATCTCAGTCTTCGTTGGACTACCGTTTACGACGAACGTGCCGGACAAAGCTGCGCCAATGTTTGCAAGCCCGAGTCCAACTAGGTCCAAGTTCTCGTCGAGGTGTTCATTGTAGCGGTCTGCGTAGGCCCGTGAAGTCGCGGCACTTTGTGCCAGTATGATTACGAACATGGATGCGGCTATAGGTAATAGTTGCTGGAGTATGACCCAATTCATTGGTGGGTTGGGGAAGGCGATTTGAGGTAATCCGCTTGGAATCGGTCCAAGCACGGGGACTCCGTGCGAAGAAAGATTGAGCACGTAGCTTACAACGATCACAGCCAAAACGGCAAATAACGCCACTGGTATTTTTCGTGAGATTCTTTTCGTTCCGAAGATTACGACCAAAAGCGCGATCGAGATTGCGAGCGAATAGACGTTCGTATTGGAGATTGACAGAAAATCAGTGGCTATTTCCTGAATTACTCCGCCGCTCTGTCCCGAGATTCCAAGCATGTCCGGAATTTGCTTGATAGCGATTTCGATACCCACGCCTGCAAGGAAACCAACCAGAACCGTCCGGGAGAGGAAGTCCGCTAGAAATCCTAGTTTTACCAAACGCGCTAGGATCAACATTCCCGCAACCATCAAGGCAAGTACGCCCGCATATGCCACATACTCAGGAGAGCCGACCGCGGCGAGTCCTAGTAGCCCAGCTGCTAGAACTGCGGCCGTTGCTGAGTCAGCGCCAACAACTAAGTGCCGTGATGACCCGAAGAACGAGTACAGCGCCATTGGAAGCAGAATCGTGAAGAGACCAGTAATAACAGGGGTGCCTGAAATTCTCGTATAACCCATAACTTCAGGAATCGCCAGGGTCGCCAACGTAATACCGGCGAGGACGTTTCTCGGAAACTCTGACTTAGCAATCGGGAAAATGCCCATGCCTATCGGCCAACGCCTTTGAGCCTCCGAAAGTTCGGTCAAGAGCAGCACAGGAGTAAGAAAGGCGGAGTATTCAAAACATCTTCGGTTCAAGAATCAAAGAAGCACTCTCTCAGCTCTCCCAGGCTAGTGTTGGGAAGGGGAATCGTCATGCACGGGTCGATGATTCTCGGCTGCGTGGTCCTGAGGATCACAAGCTATTCGGCGCCGCGTGAAATCAAGCTAGGACGTTTGGACTAGGACTGTCTGCACTGAATTCATTATGCAAAGTTTTAACTATCATCCCTACTGGTTTGATGTTTCATGTCATCTTCGAAAGATCCGTTGGCAGGTTACCGGTCGAGTTTACCTATACCTGACCTCGCTTACGCTGGGCCTATTCTTTATGACGCTAAGGATCCGGATTCGAAATTCGCTGCCATTAAGCCCGTGCGTCCTCCTCCTGGAGCGCCTAACGTGCTTCTGATTCTGATTGACGATGCAGGTTTTGGTTCGTCTAGCGCGTTTGGTGGACCGTGTAATACGCCTACCGCGGAGAGGCTTGCTTCTGAAGGTCTCAGGTATACGCGTTTCCATACGACTGCTCTTTGTTCGCCGACACGTCAAGCGTTGCTGACCGGTCGTAACCATCATACGGCTGGGATGGGTTCCATTACTGAAACAGCGACCGCTATCCCAGGCTACACCTCTATGCGTATGAATAATATGGCGCCGGTTGCTAAGATCCTGAAATTAAATGGGTACTCAACAGCTCAGTTCGGTAAATGCCACGAAGTTCCAGTGTGGGAGAATAACGTGATCGGCCCCATGGAACATTGGCCAGCAGGCGGCGGTGGATTCGAACGGTTCTACGGTTTCCAGGCAGGGGAGACCAACCAGTGGTTCCCGGAGCTTCTCGATAATACGACTCGAGTTGAGCTTCCCGACGATCCGGAATATCATTTAGTTCCTGATATGACCGATAAGGCGATTTCCTACATTCGCGCGCAGAAGGCAACTGCACCGGACAAGCCTTTCTTCGTCTACTTCGCCCCCGGTGCTACACATGCACCCCATCATGTTCCGAAGGAGTGGGCTGATAAGTACAAGGGTAAGTTTGACGATGGCTGGGATAAGCTCCGCGAACGTACCTTCGCAAAACAGAAGCAACTCGGAGTCATCCCCAGTGATGCGAAGCTGACTGCGAGACACAAAGAGATACCTGCGTGGGACGCGATGCCAGAAAACCTGAAACCCGTACTCAGGCGCGAAATGGAAGTGTACGCAGGTTTCATGGAGTTTACCGACCATCATGTTGGCAGATTAATTGACGCGTTGAAGGACCTAGGGATCCTGGACGAGACCCTCGTAATCTACATCATAGGCGACAATGGCGCTTCTGCTGAAGGCACACTTAACGGAACTTTCAACGAGATGGGCAACTTCAACGGGGCTGGAGAACTTGAGACTCCTGAATACTTGATGAAGCACCTGGATGACTTTGGTGGAAGAGACTCCTACAATCATTATGCGGTGGGCTGGGCTCATGCCATGAACACACCCTACCAGTGGACGAAGCAAGTGGCTTCCCACTGGGGTGGCACGAGGAACGGTACGATAATTCACTGGCCTAGCCGCATTAAATCGAAAGGTCAAATCAGGACTCAGTTCCATCACGTGATCGACATTGCTCCAACCATTCTCGACGTGGCAGGAATCCCTGAACCACGCAACGTGGACGGTGTCGGACAGCATCCAATGGAGGGAGTGAGTATGGCGTACACGTTCGATGATCCCAAAGCTCCTGAGCACCGCGAGCTTCAGTACTTTGAAATGTTCTGTAACCGAGGCATATACTACAAGGGCTGGACCGCAGTCACCAAGCACAGCACGCCCTGGCTTCTCACAGCGGAGAAGTTGCGAGCATTCGATGATGATGTCTGGGAACTCTACGCTCCAACAGACTGGACTCAGGCGGAAGACATCTCGAAGACGAACCCAGAAAAGCTTCACGAACTTCAGCGACTATGGTTGATAGAGGCTACGCGCCATAACGTGCTACCTTTAGATGACCGGAAGGCCGAGCGGATGATACCCGCAATGGCGGGCCGGCCTCAACTAATCAGCGGAAACACTCAGCTCCTCTTTCCGGGCATAGCATACTTCGGTGGCGACAATACTACGATCGACATCAAGAATAAGTCGCATCAAGTCACAGCCAATATCGAGGTACCAAAAGCGACACGCCTTCCTCGATTGGCTCCAGGTGTTAAAGGAGTGATAGTTGCTCAGGGCGGAAACTTCGGCGGATGGGCTCTATACGCGTATCAGGGGAGGCTCAAGTATGTCTACAACTTCCTCGGCATGGAGACCTACATGGTGGAAGCGTCTGAAACCCTGCCGGAAGGAAAACACCAAGTACGCATGGAGTTCAAGTACGATGGCGGCGGGCTCGGGAAAGGAGGCGTGGCGACACTCTACGTTGACGGGAAGCAGGTAGGTCAAGGTCGTGTGGAACATACGCACGCTGTAGTTTTCTCGGCAGACTCAGTAACCGAGGTCGGGAACAAGACGGGGGCCCCGATCTGCAAAGACTTCGGGGTAAGAGGAAACGACTTCACGGGTAAGGTTCGGTGGGTTCAGATCGACGTGGGTTCCGACAGCCATGATCACCTGATCACGCCAGAGGAACGATTCCGCATACACATGTCAATACAGTAGGAGATCTAACGAAAGGGCGGCCCGTAGCGCCCTTCTTTTCCTTTAATGCGTAATATAGACGGTAGAAAGTCGTTGCCCTATCTTGTTCGCGGTAGAATTGTCGCCTCAGATTATTGGAGCAAATTGAACCTAGTCTTATGGAAAGAACTAAATGTGAACTGCAAGATCGATCATTAATCGCTCTCTCGCTGCGGATCGGGTGTACTAAGAACGCGATCAATTTCGTCTCTCATGCTTCTGATCGTTGCGATTCTTCTTATCGTGACGGCAGTCACCGTGTTCTCAATCGCTCAAGGTTCTCCATCCGGTGGAATACCGATTCAATCAGAAAGTCAGTATATTCTAGTTGGTGGTCAGAATGGGACTTGGTTCAAGCGCGGTCAGGCGCCTAGGCTGTACAGGATCCTGCTCTCAGATTACTCCGTCACAAAGCTGGCTCCCGTTTCAAGTGAAGGCACTGTGTGGGGTGGGGGCTGGAATGGTTCACAATGGTTGATTTCCGGATGGGGTAGCGATGATGCTTCCCTTGGGCCGTATGTCTGTTTGTATGATGGCATGAACGTCGTAGCTGAGGGTTCGCTTGATAATTACGGGCAAGCAGGTTCCTGGAGTGGCGGAGACGTATTCAGCGCCAGCTATAACGGCAGGCATTGGCTACTTTCAGGTCTAGGCTCTGACGCTCTGCCCGGCGTGTCAAAGCAAGCGTTCAATCACATGTCGCTAGGAACATTCGACGGGTACCATTTCACTGACCTATCCGCTTTGGTTCCAAGGCAGGATGACGCGATCCTTTACGCGAACGCATGGAACGGCAAGTATTGGTTAGTGGGCGGTGGATACGGTCGCTTCCGCAGGGTACTGTTCTCTTTCGATGGCGCCAAGCCTACTGATCTGACTACTCATGCTGTAAAGAGTCTCCGAACGTTCGGGCCTGTCCAAGCGATTGGATGGAACGGGCGGTACTGGTTAATTGGCGGTGTCAACTTTCTGGCCAGCTATGATGGCCGCAACTTCGTTGATTTGACGTCTGGGTTAAATTCGCGGCTGGGTGCGGACTTTACTGTTAACGCGATGGCGTGGGATGGTTACGAGTGGATGCTGGCTGGCGGTCCTCCTGTAGCTCAACTTCTTCCTGGTAGAGCATGGGCGATAACCTATTCCTCATTCGGATTCGCAGACCTATCACAATCACTGCCATCGTACGTCAGAACGCAAACTTCGAGTATACTCACACTTGCGTTTACCCACTCTTCCTGGATTTTTGGCGGATATTCAAAGTTGCACGGAGGAATGCTCCTCTCGTACCAGAACGGAGCATTCAAGGACTTGACTCAATTCGCTAAGGATATGAGTTACGTGACCTGGGTTGGAGCTGGAGTGCTAAAAGGCTCGCAGCAACCATACCCACGCTTTGCCTTTGCAACTTCATCAACGATCGTTCAATGCTCGGTTTCCTCGCTTGTGAACAAGAATCCGCGTCGCCCCTGACGTCGCGCGCTCACCACCACGCTACGCAAGATAGCCCAAAAAAGCAATTCCCTAGCGGTCCTCACTTTAATCGGCGTAATTGGCCGACTTGAATGGGTGACTAGGGATCAGGTATGTTCTTGAACGCTGTGATCAAGCTATGACTTCGAAGTAGTGTCGGATTCCTTTCGCGTCCTCTTCGTAGTCGTATTTCTTTCGTGTTCGTCGATCAATGTACAGCCCTGAACCAAGGTGATCTAATTGCATTCCTCGGATTCGGGCGGTTTGATAGTCGAGAACATTTACGTAAATTCTGCCTTCAGCTGGTTTCCACTCTACGGTTGGTTGAGGTTCACTCATCTTTGTCACCTTGAGAAAAGCTCGCGGACGACTGTTTTCTTTATGGCCACTTGGGCAACTGAAGTTCTTTGAATCCATGAATTCATTGAATTTCTCATAGGTTCCTGTAAATTCGAATTCGGTTCCGCACTTTTGGCAGTTGCACAGGAATGTTCGATCCGACATGGGCTGTAATAGTGGCCCCGACTTATAGATGCCCCTATAGATTACAAATTCTAAGACCATGAGTTATTGGATCTGATCGGGCAAGAATTACGTACGGAAGAAACACAGGAAATTCTCGGGGACGGTAGATTGAATTTTATCCCCGCCTGAATTGCCGCTGTGAAAGGCGGCGGTTTTCTCATGCAGCTTAATGATTCTCTGCAGATTTTTCCTCTTTTGAGTATTGAACGTTACCTTCGCGGCGCCAATGCCAAAAACTACTTTTTGCCATTCGAATTCACCACCGCGAGCACACCTCGCAATAGCGGAGCGCCCTATGTAATGTTCCCTATCTGACCACTTGTACACGTTCCTCAGGCACCTTCAGAACTCCAAAACACTCCCCGCCCTATCAAGCGATAGCGGCTATGGACCGCAGGATGATTCATCGATTAAATTGTGATTTATGATTTCGCCATCGCGGAACCTATCAGTGACGTGCGGAGACGATGCACCACGTAGAACATGTATACTGCGACAAGAATTACCCAAACGAATCCAATAATGACCGCTACCTCGATGGATGAGGCGATGACTGCGATGCCCAGCATCACTTCCAAGAAACCGAATACGAGATGGGCTTGTTTCAGTACTGGCTCGGGGGTTATGTGCAATGTCCCTCCCATTTGTAGTAAGCCGATAATGATCACAATCGCGCCCAACGAATACCTGCCGAGGTCAGTTGTTACTAACGTTTGACGAAAGGGAGAGAACGGGTAGACGATGAATAAGACTAGGCCGCCGATAATGCTGGCTAATGCAGCTAGGATTAACCCGGTACTCTTGACGGGTTCCGCTCGGGCTTCCTTGAAGCTGAGGATACCGTTGAAGAGGAAGAACAGTCCCATGTAGAATGGAAAGTTGGGGCCTTTTTCCCGGATGAAAACGAACTGAATCAAGTTGACGGCGATGATTATGCCCAGTATTCCGCGAATGAGATAGGGCAACCACGTCTTTCTTTGCGCCTTTCCAGACTTCGCGTCACTACTGCTCATGCATTATTCTCCTGTTTTTCCAGCCGCCCTCTCCTTCTCTAGCTCTTCCTTTCTCGCCTTCTCTAGCTTTTCCAATTCTTCCTTCGGGGTGCCTAGGGTTTCTGTTGGGGGTTCGGGCTTTTTGCGGCTGGTCTATCGGCTCAGGTTCCTCCCAGCCCTTGTGCAGCGCGGTGAGGCGGAACGTGAATCCTACGGCGAAGGAGATGAGACTCGCCGGAACTAAAGAAAGTCCCAGACCAATAGCAAACAACGTAAACAGCGCTTGTTAGGACGGCTGTGCCCACAAACCATTCGCCCTCTCACGAAATGCGTCGGTGTTACACCCGAGGTTATGTCGATGAAGTATCGTCCAGCAGTCGGTCCAACAATTCCGATAACGATCGCCGCCAAGGCTGGGAGACCTGCTCTCAAAGCCGCATCACATCCAACCACCGCATACCAGGGCAAGGAGAAAGCGGTCATGAACGTGAACAATCCCTCACGGAACGCCTGGCCAGTCCTATAGTGTATCTGCAAAGCAATGATTGGCTGCTACGACACACAGCAAAACGTACAGCGGATTAGTGAAGGCTGACGGAATCTTATTCAGGAGAACGTCACGGGATACTCCTCCGCCGATTCCGCCCAAGCAAAGCCATCAAGATGATTCCAACGACTAGTATAATTGCGATAATGAGAGGGGCTTCGACAGAGCAGTGCACCGTTGAACGCATTTGTTGTCGCAGCCAGGAGGTCAACTATGGTGAAGGTTGTAAAGCTGAGAGTGAAGAGGGGGAGATCCCAGAAATTCATGCGACTCCAAATCCTGTAGAATGTGCGTCGGATGCTGTGTTCAACAAGTTATATGGTTTGCCGTATGTCGCTTGTCCGTAGTCGTAGACCTCTGTGTGTCTTGCTGACCTTAGCTGACTCCTAGAGGTCATGGGATCGATTTTAGGTAGGCCTTCGTCCTTGTTTTACTGGCGCGCCATGATTGCGCGGTGCTCGGCCTCTGGGTCCCTAACGTGTTCTCCGGTCACGTCGACCGTCACGCCGTAGATTGTGCCCGTGAATTTGAACGGCGATTCATAGTCAGGGGTGACTGGTGATCCTGGATTTTCTCCGCAGACTAAGCCGCTACTCAGTCCGAGGGCGAGAGGACTCGTAATCGGTATATCAGCCTGTCCGACCTGCTTTCCGTCGATGAATAATTGTCCGCGACCCGGCGTGCCTTTACCGTGCGCTATGTCAGGCTTGCCGGTAACCTGGAACTGGTAGGCGAGTTTGTGACGGCCCTCTGGCACAGATGTAGTAGACGAGAAAGTATAACGAGTCTTCGACACGTAGTTGTGGACGTAGTGCAGCTTGCCATCCTTCACGTAGAAAGAGTAGCCTCCGTCGCTGCCACCATGCATAAGGAGTACTCCTTCCGCTCCACCCTTCGGAATCTCGACGTCCGCGGTAATGGTGTGCGAACGGTTAAGCACTTTAACAGCCGCATTCGTTGGCACTGGCTCCGAGTTCGGATAGTAGGTGTAGCTTGAACGATCGACCGCGATTTCCGGGCGCGGGTCAACCATCCGTAAAGTTCCGCGACCATCTACCGGAAGCACATTGTACTTACCCGCCTCAACGTACCACGCACTTACCATTTCGATAAGTTTTGGTCGGTTCTCTTCAGCAACATTATGGTTCTCGGCGAAATCCTCTGCCACATGATACAGCTCCCAATGCTTTGCATCTAGCTCAGTCAGCATATCAGCGGGGATCGGTGCGCCGAACCCTTTGCCAGCCTCCGTGAATGATGGACCCGGCCACGGGCAGACAGCGCGCCACCCATCATGATAGATGGAACGATGCCCCATCATCTCAAAGTATTGTGTGATGTGTTTACTGGGCGCCTTCGCATCATCGAAAGTATGAGCAAAACTGACGCCTTGGATAGGCGACTGGGTGACACCCTTGATGGTGGATGGCGGTTCGATTCCTAACGCTTCAAGGACGGTCGGTACCATGTCAATTGCGTGAGCGTACTGTGTTCGTACTTCGCCCTTCGCCTTGATGCCCTTGGGCCAGTGGACGATGAATGGATCGCTCACCCCTCCACGGTAGGTTTCACGTTTCCAGCGGCGGAACGGCGTGTTGCCCGCGAAGGTCCAGCCCCATGCATAATGGTTGTATGTTTCGGTTCCGCCGATCTTATCAATCGCCTTCAAGTTATCCTCGAGCGAATCCGGCACGTTGTTGAAGAAGCGGTTCTCGTTGATCGAGCCGGTGGGTCCGCCTTCTGCGCTGGCGCCGTTGTCCGATAGGACCATGATGAGCGTGTTCTCATACTCACCAATGGTCTTCAGGAAGTCGAGGAGTCGACCGATGTGGTAGTCGGCGTGGGTGAGGAAGCCTGCGAAGACCTCCATCATGCGAGCATAGAGTTTCTTCTCTTCTGGTTTGAGTTTGTTCCAGTCCTGTACGTCCGGGTCATGGCGTGAGAGTTCAGCGTTCGCGGGAACGATACCCATCTTCTTCTGGTTAGCGAACACTTTCTCGCGATAAGCGTCCCAGCCGTCGTCAAATTTGCCCTTGTACTTGTCAGCCCATTCCTTGGGTACATGGTGCGGGGCGTGCGCGGTGCCGGTGCAGAAGTACATGAAGAACGGTTTGTTCGGAGCTACTTGCTTGGCGGAGACTATGAAGCTGATTGCATTATCGACTAGGTCAGGTGTTAGATGGTAGCCTTCTTCGGGTGTCTTCGGCGGTGTGACACTATGATTGTCGCGTGTAAGCTCCGGATACCACTGGTTCGTGTCGCCGCCTAGGAAGCCGTAGTAATGCTCGAAGCCGCGGCCGAGTGGCCAGCGATCATATGGGCCGGCCGCAGATATTTGGTCGGCGGGGGTCATGTGCCATTTGCCGAGGGCGTAGGTGTTGTAGCCATATTGCAATAGCATTTCGGGCAGTAACCCGTTCTCGAACGGGATGTTACCGTTGTAACCCGGATAGCCGGTGGATCCTTCAGTGATGCATGCCATTCCGTTTGAGTGATGATTGCGTCCAGTTATGATGCAGGTTCGGGTGGGCGAGCATAGCGCCGTGGTGTGCATATTATTATAACGGAGGCCGTTCGCGGCAAGCGCGTCCAAGTTCGGCGTCTGGACGAGGCCACCAAAACAGCCCAGATGTCCAAAACCTGTATCATCAAGAATTATGAACAGCACATTAGGCGCGCCCGGTTTAGCGCGGAGAGGTGCCGGCCAAGCCGGACTAGATTGATCCCACGTCCGTCCTATCACACCGGGGAACGCAGTTCCTGGCTTATACTCAACCATCTTTGACATAATCAACACTGGCATCTACATCGCAAGCCGTGTCTTTAAGGATTCAGAATACATCGTGAGCATGTATTGTTTTGTAGATGGAGACATTTCGTGAATTTCAGGGTATTATCGTCACTTCTCTCAAGGTCAATCACATACTTATATTGCTAGATAACTGTATAGCCTCCGATATATTTTGCCTGATAAGAAACCGAATATTCTGATAATTTGGGGAGACGATATTGGCTGGTTCAACATTAGCGCTTACAATCACGGAATCATGGGATATCGTACACCTAACATCGATCGAGTCGCTCATGAAGGGGCGATGTTTACTGACTGGTACGGGCAGCAGAGCTGCACCGCCGGCCGCGCCGCCTTCATCACAGGCCAATCACCCATCCGCACTGGCCTTACGAAGGTTGGTCTGCCGGGTGCAAAACTAGGCCTGCAACCGGAGGACCCCACAATCGCGGAAATGCTCAAGCCTCAGGGCTACGTGTGCGGCCAGTTCGGAAAGAACCACGTGGGCGACCGCGACGAGTTCCTGCCCACTGTTCACGGCTTCGACGAATTTTTCGGTAACCTCTACCACCTGAACGCTGAACAAGAGCCAGAATGTCCTGATTACCCGAAGGAGTCAGAATATCCTAACTTCAAGAAGAATTTCGGTCCGCGTGGTGTGCTGCATAGCTGGGCTATGCCGGATGGTACTCAGAAGATCGAGAACACCGGCCCCATGACCATGAAGCGCATGGAGACCATTGACGAAGAGTTCCTGGACGGCGCAATGAAGTTCATCGATAAGGCAACCAAGGAAGGCAAACCATTCTTCTGCTGGTTCAACTCAACTCGCATGCACATATTCACCCACCTGAAGCCAGCGTCAGTTGGAAAGACAGGTTTGGGTATCGAAGCTGACGGTATGGTCGAGCACGACGGCATGGTCGGACAATTGCTCGCCAAGATCGATCAGTTAGGCATCGCGAACAATACTATCGTCATGTACGCCACCGACAACGGCGCCGAAGAAATGACTTGGCCCGATGGTGGTGTCACACCGTTCCGAGGTGAGAAGGACACTAACTGGGAAGGAGGCTGGCGTGTGCCATGCTTTATCCGTTGGCCAGGCGTAATCAAACCCGGTACCGTCAGTAACGAAATCTTCGCCCACAACGACATGCTGCCCACGCTTGTGGCTGCAGCCGGTGAACCGAACATTGTCGAAAAACTCAAGCAAGGTTACAAGGCAGACAATAAGACCTTCAAAGTCCACCTCGATGGCTACAACCTAATGCCATTCTGGAAAGGCGAAGTGAAGTCGAATCCGCGACCAGGATTCCTCTACTGGAGTGACGACGGCGAACTCATGGCTCTGCGATACGGAAACTGGAAGATCCATTTCATGGTACAACGTGCCCACGGTTTTCACGTCTGGGCGGAACCCCTTGTCCAATTGCGCGTACCGCTGATCATGAACCTGCGCAGCAACCCGTTCGAGATGGACGATGAGGATGGGGACATGTTCTTGAACAAATGGTTCTGCGATCGTGTCTTCCTTCTAGTGCCAGCCCAAGCCATAGTAGGACAGTTCCTCAAAACGTTCGAAGCGTTCCCGCCACGTCAAAAACCCTCTAGCTTCAGCATCGGCGACGCTCTAGAGCGGGCACGACAAAAGCATGACCTTCTTGCATCTGCTTCCGGTGGCGGCGTCAAGTAAAGGTAGTTAACGGTAAGGTGAAGTGAAAGAACGCGCCGAGATCTAGGCGCGTTCTCCAGTCTTCTTTTTCTTTCTGAACATTTTCAATGTAGAACACTTGATGCACTATAGGGTTGATGCAAATTGACGTCTTCAATCAACAAACCTGAGAAGTTGAACATGATCTGGATTCCAGGAGGGACGTTCCTCATGGGTTCAAACGATTTCTATCCCGAGGAACGACCCGTTCACGAGGTCAGCGTCGACGGTTTCTGGATAGATAAATACGAGGTGACAAACGAGCAGTTTGAAAGATTCGTAAATGAAATCGGATACGTCACTGTTGCAGAGAGGCCACTTAATCCGAACGATTTTCCAGGAGCGCCCGCCGAAAATCTTGTGCCCGGCGCCATGGTATTTCGAAAATCAAATGGTCCTGTTGATCTAAAGAATTACGCGAACTGGTGGGCCTGGACGCCTGGAGCAAACTGGCGTCACCCATCGGGTACTAAGAGTTCAATTCAAGGAATGGAAAAGCATCCAGTTGTTCATGTAGCGTATGAGGATGCGGAGGCTTATGCAAAGTGGGCGGGTAAAGAGTTGCCTACAGAGGCCGAATGGGAATTTGCCGCGCGCGGCGGGTTAAACGGAGCGAAATTCACCTGGGGCGATGAAGATGTGCAGACCACGGCACCTAAGGCAAACACTTGGCAAGGAGAATTCCCATGGCAGAATCTGCTCATAGACAAATATGAAGGCACGTCACCCGTAGGATCCTTCGACCCGAACGGTTATGGTCTGTATGATATGGCTGGAAACGTATGGGAATGGACAAGCGACTGGTATGTCCCCCATCTCGATGAACGAGCAGAGGGGTTCAAGTCATGTTGCACGCTCGCTAAGAATCCTCGCATAATCCGGCCCGACGCAAGCTACGATCCAGGACAACCACAATTCAGGATACCGCGAAAAGTGGTCAAGGGGGGTTCGCACCTGTGTGCGCCAAATTACTGTTTACGTTACAGGCCCGCCGCGCGACAACCACAAATGATCGATTCTGGGATGTCGCATCTTGGGTTTCGCTGCATCGCCCGTAACCTTCAGGGTAAAGACTAATTGGCCGTGACTAGGATTGTTCAAGAAGTGGATGTAATGGAAGAGGATCCTCGAGTTTATGTGCTTACGGAGTTTACTATCACGCCTGGGAAAGTTGATGAATTCAAGGAAATTTTCCAGGAACTTTTAGAGGTTGTGAAAGAAAAGGAACCAAACACGCTGAGGTACCAATGCTACTTCGATAAGGAACAGAGCAAATCATTTCTCGTAGAGGAGTATCCGAACGCAGGAGCCCTCCGTGCTCACATAACCCATGTGGGAATGATTATACCGAAGTTGATGAAGATTTCAAAACCTAAGTTCACTGTCCTCGGCAAACCAAACCTTCCCGCCAGAGAAATCCTCTCGGCTTCTGGAGGTCAGATGTTCACCTACTGGAACGGCCTCGCTCGCTGACGTGATTCATGTCATAACGCGGCGACAGTAATGGATTACATAATTTCCTACCTTGTTCAGTAATGAGAAGTGGAGTCGTTGAGCGCGGAAGCAATGAGCAATACCGGTCCCCCCAGCTTCCACGTACTAGCTAAACCGACGGGTGCAATCTGCAACCTAGACTGCGCGTACTGCTTCTACTTGGATAAGGAGCAGCTCTATCCAGGCAGCAGTTTTCGTATGGATGATCAACTCCTCGAACAATACGTTAAGCAGCTGATTGAATCCCATCGCACAAATCAAGTGACAGTTGCCTGGCAGGGTGGCGAACCGACCTTGATGGGCCTCGATTTCTTCCGGCGCGCGATCGAGTATGAGAAAAAGTACCGGCGTCCGGGGATGACGTTCGAAAACACGATTCAAACGAATGGTACGCTGCTCAGTGATCAGTGGTGTGAGTTTCTTAGAGCGAACGATTTCTTGGTCGGCATAAGTATTGATGGCCCACGGGAGTTGCATGACGCGTTCCGTGTTGATCGGAAGGGGAAGCCAACGTTCGATAAAGTGATGCGCGGGCTCCGCTTGCTGCAGAATAATGGAGTGGAGTACAATGTTCTTACCACGGTGAACCGTGTCAATGGTGATCATCCGCTTGAAGTCTACCGTTTCCTGCGTGACGAAGCAAGAACAACCTGGATTCAACTCATTCCGGTAGTTGAACGAATCAACTCAAGCGGCCTAACATTAATCCAGGAAGGGACAACGGTTTCTGAGCGTTCTGTTCGCGCTGAACAGTTCGGCCGCTTTCTCATAACAATCTTCGATGAATGGGTGCACAACGACGTCGGGCGAGTATTCGTTCAAACTTTTGAGGCTGCGGTACGCAATTGGGTTGGGTTACCTTCATCAGGGATGTGCGTTTTTGACAAGACGTGTGGTCGTGGCTTAGCCTTGGAGCATAATGGGGATATGTACTCCTGCGATCATTTTGTCGAACCCAAGTACCTGTTGGGCAACATCAAGGAACAGCACATGGTCGAGTTGGTTGCTTCGGCCCAGCAGCAGAAGTTCGGTCAAGATAAGCTTGACACGCTACCTCGCTACTGCAGGGAGTGCGAAGTCAGGTTTGCCTGTAACGGAGAATGCCCAAAAAACAGATTCATCAAAACACCCGACGGAGAACCAGGCTTAAACTACTTGTGTGCAGGGTACAAGGCATTCTTCAACCACGCCGACCACGCAATGAAGATAATGGCCACGCTAATTCGCGATGGCCACCCCGCAGCTGAGGTCAGCAAGATTCTGGCAGTGGAGAACGCTGACCCTCATGGCCGCGGTGGAGAAACTAGGACGGAACGAACTCTGCCCCTGCGGAAGTGGACGAAAAGTGAAGAACTGCCACGGCAGCCCAACGCAGTCCCTACCTCACATGAAGACTTGAAACATGACCTGATCAGTTTAATAGCCCAGACCTTGACCGTCATTATTGTCTGTGATAGCATGACGAGCAAAGCCATAATCTCCATTCTTCTACTCGTCGCAATCTTCATTCCATTCCTCATAGTTCCAAACGCCAATAGCCAGTCAGGCGCAGCGTATACGGTTGTGACAGTTAACACTCCTCCGCCGCATCAGTGTGCGTTACTTCCGTTTGCATTTTCAGCACAGAAGGGTCAAATTATTCAGGGATACTTCACAGCTGATGTCACCCTCGATTTCTATGTTCTGTCTCAAAACGACTTCAACGCATTTGTGCAAGGGAACACCTGCTCTCTTCCTCAAAGTGCGTATCCTCTCTTCATGTATACGCAAGTCGGCGGATCGAACAATACATACAACGCTGCCATCACGACCAGCGGGACATACTACATGCTCTTCGTCTACCGAAACAACGGCTTAGGTCAGATTGCCAGCGGTTACGCAACAATCGATCTGAGTTATCCTCCGTTCATAACACTCACAACGAGCGCTAATTCATCCATGTTGTCGGTTAATACTGCGACTCCAGAATTCCCCGTCTGGAGCATAGCGATACCACTCACACTATCCTTAAGCCTGGTTGCACTAATCATCAGGCGAGAAAGAAAGTTATTCGCTTAACACAATCGACCTAAAACACGTTCGTAGAATCCTCACATCTAACTTATTCACGCGAAAACACTCGATTCCAGTCTTTCTTCATACTAACTATAGTCCAGCCGCGTTTGGGGGCTTCGTCGAGGGCGCGGTCGAGTTTGCCTGCGGCTGAGGCGCGGTCGTATGCGAACTCGCGAACGGCATCATCATGGTGAATGATAAGCCCGAAGCGTGGTCCCGTGCCAGCAGTGACCCACTCGAGCATTTGATAATCACCGTCTGAGTTACCGAATACGGCAATGGGACGGCGACCAAGAAACTTGTTTATGCCAACCGGTTTGCCTTCTTGATCGTCGATAAAGTCCACTTTGGGTTCCCTCACGAGTACTGGCCTTCCATCCCGAACCTCGAACCTCGTCAAGATACTGCTTCCAATAACCTGTTCAGGAGGAATTCCATACACCTCTTCACTGAAAGTGCGCACGAACTCGATGCCGCCGCCGGAGACGACAAACGTCCTGAAACTGTTCGCCCGGAAATATGCCAACAACTCCAGCATCGGTTGAAAAACGAGATCAGTGTACAGTCTGTTGAACCTCGGATGCCGGGCCGTGGCAAGCCAATCCTTAACGGTACGTTCGAACTCTTCCGTGGTCATGCCTGCGTGGGTTGCCACCACAAGTTCGATCAGACCTTGCATGCCCGATGCAGCCAGGCTTTTCATGTCATTCTCGAGCACGGCCTTGAAGGGCTGTGCCTCTCTCCACTCAGGATGCTGAGGCGCTAAGGCGCGAATACGTTCAAAAACGAAGAGTCCCTGGAAATAGAATGGTTGTTCAGCCCAGAGTGTGCCGTCATTATCGAAAACCGCGATGCGCTCGGCAGGCGGAACAAAATCAGGCGAGCCGTCGGTTGTCACTCGTTTCACAAAATCTATGATCGCCTGCTTCGCAACGCCGTCATTCCACGCCGGCAATAATTGTATCATTCTCTGTTCTCTCTATTTCCGTATGATTTGGTTACTGTTGTTATCTAATTTAGCCCTAGGTTGACGTGGTTCGAAACACGATCTGATCATACCACCAGAGTCGTTCGAAGAAAGTGCGCGCCATGTCGAGCTTCGATCTTTCTTGTGAAGATGCCAACGTTCTTTGTAATATATTGCGGATGCTACTGGTCCCGTCAACAGCATCAAACAGACGTTTTTCTGGTGAGTCTATTGGCATGATCAGATCCCTGTACGTGTGATTCTGGTTAATCAGAACACCCGCGGCCCCAGCAGGCAGTCGCTCTTGTACGCAGATCGTGTCTGACATTCGAATCGGCACATAGCCAAGCCAATTGTCACCGGCAAAACTGACCTGTTGTAAGCCGTGAGGATTATCGTTTCGGTAAAGGACCATGCTGTGGCTAACCATCGTGCCCCGAAAGAGTTCGACGGCGGCATACTGTTCTGCTAACGGAAGTTGTGCGATTCGGGGGGCCTGCGGGATCTTTGCGATGGCTCCGCAGCGAGGAGTGTAGGGTGCTTGTCTCATCCACCGGCCAAATGTCAGTCCTCCTCTTTTAATGAAATCGAATAGTTGCGGAACTGAATACGCGCGGTCATGCGGGTGCAGAAGAGCATCAGCAAGCGCCGCCTCTTCCCGAAAGTCCGGGGCCTCGCGCAGCAAGTTCTCGAGCGGATGTCCGGGTGGCAACGCCCCGAGCGCAGCGATGAGGTCCCGAATTTCTTCGTCGGAAGCGTGGATGCCGATTCGTCTGCAGAACTCTTGCAGCAAGTAGATGCCGGCCCGTCCGTAAGGCGCATACACCATGAGATGCATCGCTCCATCCGGTTTGAGCACGTCGCGGAGAGCTCTGAGTCCTGCGTCAGAGTCCTCAAGGTGATGGAGAACCCCCGTGCACACAACCTGATCGAAGCTTATCTCCAGATCGTTCACCCGTTCGATGGGAAGCTGGTGGACTTGGAGATTGTTCAAGCTGTATTTTCGCTTGAGCTCCTCAGTACAGCGCACACTTGTTGCGCTGAAGTCGACACCGACGACCCGAACCGCAGGCCAACGCAAAGCATGCTTGGCCGCCTGAGATGTTCCGCAGCCGGCAATGAGAATGGAGTAGTCGTCCCTGTAAGGTCTGAAGGGCCAAAACAGATGATAATCCGCGCGGCGTCTTTGCAGGTCCTGCCAGAGCCGTCGATAATTGTCAAGGCTTTCGATCGGCCGAGGATATGGATAACGTTCGTAGAAATCCCGGACTTCATCCGTCACGCCAAGTGTCGATCCGTGTTCTTCTTCTCGTGGGCTCATGGTGAATTAGCGCCTCGGTTCAACATGAACAATTGGCTCTACGAAATGTAGAGGCTTCGCTGGTTATTACCTAGATTGCTTCGCAGTTATACCGCCGAATTTTGATCGCAACTTACGATGCCGAGTTCCGCGTCGGCTTTGTATGCACGTGCACTCGTTTATCCACTTCCATTAACTTCACTTCTTCAATACTTCCAGGCACGACACGATTCTCTCATCACTCTACTGCCTTGTCATTGCGATGTGCAGACGTTGTTCGGGTGTGATGAGGTGGTCATGGCTATCCACACCCACGTCAATTTGTACCCATTTGATTTTTCCAGTGAACTCACTCGTTTCAGTCATGTAGTCAGGGGTCACGTTCGTGCCAATGTCACGGCCCACGTTGGACTCCTCCGTTGCAACCATCGGTATCGTGGCCTCAACGCGGCCCTCTCCAGTTTTCGTACCATCATAGTACAAGGTTACTTTACCGCCCTTGGCTAGTCCTCCGCCATCGTACTTGAACTCCATTCGTACCTGATGCTTCCCCGCAGGTATTGGTCTGTCTGCCTCGATGGTGAAGAATTTGAGGCCTAAGAAGTTGTACGCGAATTTTGCTTTGCCTGCTTTTGTGTAGAGGCTCCAGCCGCCGAACTTTCCTCCCTGATTCATTATCACACCCTGAACTCCCGCTGAAGGGATTTCAACCTCGGCGGTAAGAGACCATGACTTGTTCTTGATGTTCAAGAGCGCGTTTTCGGGAAGACGCCCCATTCCTGCAAACAGTAGCTGTGAATTACCCTTTATCAGTTGAGGACGTCCAGCGATCTCAGCATTGAAACGTTCCAACCCACGATCGTCGAGCGGAATCACATTGTACTTGGTAGCCTCGATCAGCCACAAGCGTTGAAGTTCACGGAGCTTATCCGGCATCTCCTTAGAAAGATCGTGTGCCTGGCTCCAGTCTGTTGGAGCGTAAAGTTCCCAGTTGTCCTGATCGAAGGGTACTGTAGGGGCCATGACCCAGGGTGTGCGATGCTTCGTCACCGCCGTCCAGCCCTTATAGTAGATTCCACGGTTACCAAACATCTCAAAGTACTGCACGTCACGACGCTCCGGCGCTTTGGGGTCATTGAAGGTGTAGAGCAGGCTCTTGCCTTCGTATGGAGACTGCATAACACTATTTACAATCGTGGGTTCGGAGATGCCTGCCACATCAAGGATTGTCGGAGCCACGTCAATAACGTGAGAGAACTGGTTACGAATCGCATTCTTCTCCTTAATGCCTTTCGGCCAATGAATGATCGTCCCATTTCGCGTACCTCCCCAATGGGAGGCGACTTGTTTGGTCCACTGGTACGGCGTGTCCATTGCCCAGGCCCATCCCACCGCATAGTGGTTATACGCATCGGGTGAACCGAACTTGTCGATTTTAGACGTCAGGAATTCTGGTGTTTCGACCGATGTCACTCCGTTTAGCAATAACAGTTCGTTAAATGTGCCTTGTATGGTACCCTCAGCCGATGCGCCGTTGTCTCCAACAATCAAGAAGATGAGTGTGTCGTCCATGATTCCAAGATCTCTGATCGCGTCTATTACTCGTCCTACATGATGGTCAGTATGCTCCATGAATCCTGCGTACACTTCCATTTCGCGTTCCAAGACTGGTTTAAGTTTTGGATCCATTGAATCCCACGCTGGGATCTCGGCGTGGCGCTTAGTCAACTCCGCGTCAGGTGGAATGACACCTAACTCTTTCTGTTTCTTGAACGTGATCTCGCGTTGCTGGTCCCATCCGTGAGCGAACTTCCCCTTGTATTTGTCCGCCCACTCCTTAGGAACATGATGAGGCGCGTGAGTAGCGCCAGGGGCGAAGTAGACGAAGAACGGTTTGTCGGGCATCAACGCTTTCTGCTGACGAATCCACGCAATCGCTTTGTCCGCAAGATCCTCATTGAGAATGTAGCCTTCCTCAGGTGTTTTTGGTGGTTCAACGGTGACAGTAGCGTTGAAGAGCGCCGGATTCCACTGGTTGGTTTCGCCTGCAATGAAGCCGTAGAAATATTCGAAGCCTCCTCCACCAGTGGGCCAGTGATCAAACGGCCCCAAGGAAGAGGTCTGCCAGACCGGAACCTCATGGCATTTACCGAACTGGGCAGTTGAGTACCCGTTCAGTTTCAGCGTCATAGCCAGCGGAGCCTTAGTGTTCGGGCAAAGTGAATTGTAGCCAGGAGCCGAGGTGGCTATCTCGGTGACTCCTCCCATCCCAGCCGAATGATGGTTACGGCCGGTCAGAAGCGCCTGCCTAGTGGGGGAACAGAGGGCGGTAGTGTGGAAGCGCGTGTACCGTAACCCTTCCGCTGCAAGCTTCTCAAAATTCGGCGTGTAACATGGTCCACCAAACGCGCTGGATGAACCAAACCCCGCGTCATCAATCAGGACAATTAGGACGTTCGGCGCGCCTGCCGGTGGTCGTACTTCCTTGATTGGCGGATACTTAGTATCCGGATCCTTCGCATCATAAGTTGTTAAACCAAACTGCGGTCGATCAGGGATAGGCAGAATACTACGCTCAACCTTAACTGAATCAGCGGATTTCTCAACAACGCTTTTCATAGACATTACAACTTCACAGTCGAATCTGTCTGACGATATTTAGCACTTACTCACTAACCTCATGCGAATTGTTCTACACTGGACATCGTTCATCGTTTTGAGTCTGCGCACTATGGGACCGTTGCTGATGCCTTCCCCATCAAGGACTCTGCTACTCTAAGAAAGATGCTGGTTAGGGAGCCAATGGAGACCACGAAGCAGATACCATAAACCACACGGAATCGTTGTCGATTGTTGGCCTTAAATCGATCCGCTAACGTTGAGAGTTTTCTCATAGTTCGGTCGTTTCTTTCTCTGGTCTCAGCGACCATCCAACTACATTGGCTTTCCCATCTATCTTGACAATGACCCCTTGAGGTCTCATTCCTTCACGACCCGCATAGTGGTAATTGCCTCGAACAAGAAAGCATGTTCCGTTGAATGCTACGCTAGTAACGTGAACGTCCCCACTCACCTTGAACGTCTTCTTGATATAATCAACAGCTACCTTCGCCGCTTGATCAGCCGTTTCTATTTCCAACAGTCAACACACAGATGATTAGATCCTAGAGGTTCTTGACCTTTTCGATTTGCACTCGAAACATTAGGCGAACATGTATGATAACAAACCTGACGAGACGAATTACATCTACAGCAAGGGGCAGCAACTGAGAGTATAGCTGGTGCGCTTAATGGAAGGCACGCCTACGGAACAAGATGAATCGTGACTGTCTTCCCGATATTCGTTCCTTGAGCCGCTTGAACCTTGCTCCTCCGCGCCAATTTCAATTTGCGGTGAATTATCCCTGGCCAATAACCCAGGCCATCTAGGTAATCCATATGATCCTGCAGCGCATCTCTATCTTCTCTATCAAGGAAATCCTCGTTTACCCTTAAGCTTCGCATATTCTATCTATCCAGTTACTAACTCTAACAGATAACGGTAGAACGAGATAACCGTTGAAGCTAGAAACGTGTCAATTTGGCCACAAGGCGCAATGACAAAGATCTCACTGGTTTCTTTGCGCAATGCGTAAGTCGAATTCATGTCGAGAGGGCGGTATATGTCGCCTTTTAGGGCATGTTATGCATATTAACCTATATATGACTATCCTGATAGATAGTTCGTTGGCCGTGCGCAAACATGGTCGGCCTTGAAAGATAGGTAGAACCAAGTTGTTGCACTCGGGAGTGCCTTGTGGAATGAGTGCATTTGCCTCCGGTCAACATATACCTTTCATTAATCAAAGTAATTCTCGCATGTCTCAACTTCGTCCGTACAGGCAATTAACACGACCGAAACTCCCATTTCTAGGTAGGCGCATATGCTTAGTTGATGTGAGAAGATGGGAAGGGTTCCTGGATGTCCACATTGCGGCGGCAAGATGACGTACTTCTCAGGCGGAATCTATTCGGAACATTACATTTGTCGAGGCTGTGACAGGTTCCTTGTCATAAACAGGCGCAGTAATTTCTTCGTTCTGAGTCCCTTCAAACGGAGAACTCGTTAAAGGGGTGGGTGAGGGAAGTATGTCGATTTATTGGGTATGGAGCTATTATGGAAAACCAGGGAAAGTTACAGAGTACGTAAAATGGTTGAAGTCAGACGAGGCAAAGCTATTGGCTTCTCGAATACAGAAGGAAACGGGGGTCAAGTACCTTAACACTTACACCACGATTCATGGCTTTGGAGATTATGATGCCGAGGATTGGTGGGCTGCGCCGGACTGGGCCTCTTTTGACAAGATGCGTGACTGTAAAGCTTTAGAGCAATGGACTATCGCGACTTGGGACATGATCGACCAGACAAGACCCCAAGAGTCAAGGATGATGCGAACGGTCAGCGAAGTCAAGGTCATAGAGAAACCGGAGAAGTGGACAGAACTACTATAGAACAGAACCACCCGTTCACTCTCTAGAATAGATCAGACTAGTTGCGTAGGAACCCCCGGCTTCTCTGACGACGCAAGCGCTTGAGTTTAGTGGCTAACTGTTCCATTAAGCTGCTGTAGGGCGAGAATACATAGCGAACTAGAGCATTATGGCGGCCGTAATCGCGGTCGTCCACAATCCGTCTTTGTTGCCTTCTGCTGATTGACAAATGTTTCTCGTGGTGACCTTCTTGCCCGATATGTTCCATATCTCTTGCTTAATGTCCCAGGCGTTATCGACGTCAAACGGTACGCCAAGCGTCGACGCGAGCATTGAAGCAGCTAGGTCTTCGGCGTAGTCACCAGCTTTCTCCTGCGTCTGACCATATGACTTGTGTTCAGACAGGTAACCGTACACTGTTTTGTCGGTCGGCAGTGCCATCCCTATGGCTGCGGCCATAAGTCTGTTCGGCTCATTCGTATCGATGCGACTCATCACACAGAATAGTATTTGACCGGGTTTCAGAAGTTCGACACCCTCGTTCCTGGAGAGTATGGTGCAGTTGGGAGGTACGATGCTTGACACGTAGACTAGGTTACATGAGGCTATACCCGCATCTCGAAGAGCCAGCTCGAAACTTGCTAGTCTCTCTTTGTGGGTACCCACACCCTTTGTGAGGAATATTTTCTCCGGTATGTTGGTGTTCATCTAGGGTTCGACCACAATGTTTCCCCGGACATTCTTCAAGATTGCTACCAGCCGAGCGTGGAACTAGGAGTTACATGCATCTTCGCTCTCTTCTCCAGAAACTTCTTCATCCTCCTCATCCACGCCACGATCCGCACACGCCCAACCATGCCCTACGGAATGGCAAGCGATAACTACCTACTTCGCCGCACTCACTTACCGAGCTTGCGATTCGTCGCTAGTCCGCGTTTGAATGCGGCTGCTGTATTCTCTGCGAGTCGGAACTCTAAGGGAACACAAGGGCAGTAAGTACCCAACGTGAAGTGAGTAGGAGGTGAAAAAGTGACAACAAGAACGACTAAGATTGGCTTAGTAGTTGTCGCTGCTGTATTGACCGTAGTGATTCTGTTCACCGAGCCAACGATCTTCCCGCCCGCAGCTATGCCGCCGATGTCATGGCTTCCAGCCTTCATCTTTCTCAGCATCTGGGACGCCCTAGCCTTCGGAGTTGGCATAGCAATCTTGATCTACCTTGGAATAAATTACTCCAAATGGCCCAGGGAGATTCGTGGTTCGCTCCTGGTGCTCTCATTCATCGCACTTTGGTTCACACTCCTGAATTGGATACACGATGGGCTCCATAACACGGGCGCAATGCCGCCAAACTGGATGCTTCTAGCATTCACCGAGTACATGTTTCACGTCCCGTGGCTAATCTTCGGACTCGCCTTAGTATTCGTAATAAGACAACTAGTGAAGGCCTACAAGAAGTAAGTTTCAGTAACGTCGCCAGAGTCTCTCCTTCATTTCTTTTCGAGACGTTCAAATTCTGCTGCTCTATGACTTCTTGTAGGAGAGACGGATGATAACGGCTACTGGAAGCTTGCCCTATGAATCTTAAGGGCTCTTCCTCCTTTTTCTCGCGCTGTCATGAAAGGACTTTTCGGCAAAATGTTATTTCTGTAAAGAGCCTAGTGTAATATTGACTTGTTATGTCATCATCGACTGATTCCGCTAAGGTTGAACGTAGCATTCTGCCAATTCCTGACCGACCACAGTTTGGTTTGACAACTTATGATGCGAAGGATCCGGATACGAAGTATCCTCCGATCAGAGAGATACGGCCACCTGTGGGTGCTCCTAATGTTCTGATCGTGCTGATTGATGACGCGGGGTTCGGTTCATCCAGCGCGTTTGGTGGACCATGTTACACGCCGAACTTTGAGAAACTCGCATCGGGAGGTTTACGGTACACTCGGTTTCATACTACGGCTCTTTGTTCACCAACCCGGCAAGCGTTACTGACTGGAAGGAATCATCATTCAACGGGTATGGGTGGGGTCACGGAGACAGCGACCTCGGCCCCAGGCTACAACTCACTGTGCTCGAACACCAAAGCTGCGTTAGCGATGACGTTGAAGCTGAACGGATATTCAACCGCCCAGTTCGGAAAATGCCACGAAGTGCCTGTTTGGCAGACGTCTCCGTTGGGACCTTTTGATCATTGGCCGGTGGGAGGGGGTGGCTTTGAATACTTCTACGGATTCATCGGTGGCGAAACTAACCAATGGTATCCCGGCCTTTACAATGGCACCGTCCCCGTCGAACCCCCCAGAACCCCTGAGCAAGGTTACCACCTGACTGAGGATCTGGCGGACAGGACGATTGCGTGGATTCGTCAGCAGAAGGCTTTGATGCCTGACAAGCCGTTCTTCGCTTATTTCGCCCCTGGCGCCACTCACGCGCCTCATCATGTTCCTAAGGAGTGGGCGGACAAGTACAAGGGCAAATTCGCGCATGGCTGGGATAAGCAACGGGAGATCACATTCCAGAAACAGAAAGCGCTGGGCGTCATTCCGCAGAATGCTGAGTTAACTAAACGCCATGCGGAGATCCCCGCTTGGGACGCGATGGATCCGAAGCTCAAACCAGTTCTTGAGAGGGAGATGGAGGTTTACGCGGGTTTCCTGTCGCACACGGATCATCAAGTAGGTCGGGTCATCGACGCGATTGAAGACCTTGGAATCATGGATGACACGTTAATCTTCGTGATCATAGGCGACAACGGAGCTTCTGCTGAAGGAACACTTCAGGGCTCGTTCAATGAAATGATTCTGTTGAACTGGATTACTGGTGTCGAGACCCCTGAGTTTCTCTTATCGAAACTTGACAAGTTTGGCTCGCCAGACGCGTATAATCACTATGCGGTGGGTTGGGCGTGGGCTATGGATACGCCGTACCAGTGGACTAAGCAGGTGGCGTCTCATTGGGGTGGCACGAGGAACGGTACGATAATTCATTGGCCGAAAGGCATTAAGGAGAAGAATGCGATCCGTAACCAGTTCTGCCACGTTATCGACGTTGCCCCAACAATTCTTGAAGCAGCTGGTATTCCTGAGCCGACCATAGTGAATGGTGTTATGCAGTCGCCGATGGAAGGTAAGAGTATGCTGTACAGTTTCAACGATGCCAAGGCCCCAGAACGACGTGACCTGCAATACTTTGAGATGTTTTGTAACCGTGGGATTTACTATAAGGGTTGGAGTGCGGTTACGAAGCATCGCACACCTTGGGTCCCGGACAGCCGCCGCCGTTTGATAAGGATAACTGGGAACTTTATGATGGTAGCAAGGACTGGACTCAGGCGCATGACTTATCGAAAGAGATGCCGGAGAAACTGGCTGAACTCCAACGCCTATGGTTGATTGAGGCGACAAAGTATAACGTATTACCCTTGGATGATAGAACATTCGAACGCTTTAACGCCGATTTGGCTGGACGTCCGCAACTAATCAAAGGAAATTCGCAACTATTCTTCGCTGGAATGGGGCGCCTCTTAGAAAGCAGCGTCGTGAGTATCAAGAATAAGTCTTGGTCCGTCACGGCAGAACTCGTGGTTCCCACTGCCGGAGCGGAAGGAGTAATCATCCATCAAGCCGGAAATTCGGCGGGTGGAGTCTCTATACGAAAGCTGGCAAAGCAAAATTCGCGTACAACTTCCTTGGCCTTAAACTCTTCACGACAGAGGCAACGAAACCGATTCCGTCGGGCGAGCATCAGGTCCGTATGGAGTTCAAGTATGATGGGGGCGGATTGGGAAAGGGCGGTAACGTAACTGTATACTATGATGGGCAGAAGGCTGGCGAAGGACGAGTTGAGGTTACCCAACCTATGGCCTTCTCTGGTGACGAGGGGCTGATATCGGTCACGAGACCGGCACGAACGTGACTCCTGACTATCCAACACAAGAGAGCGAATTTACCGGGAAGATCAAATGGGTGCAGATCGACTTGGGCTTAGACAGTCACGACCATCTCATCACACCCGAACAACGCCTTCACCTAGCCATGACACGACAGTGATTGATGAGAGATATCTCGTCAATCTTCCATCATTTTTCGAATTCGATTCAGGCGTGAGAATGCAGTGGGCATGAGAAGTTGAGTTAGCTAATTGTTTTCTGGGGGGGTGTAGTGGTGCGCGCACACACACAAATGATGAATGACGACGGTTCAAATTTGGATGCCCGCACCACTAGAGCCACACACACAAGAAAACGACGGTTCAAATTCTGTTTCAGGGAAGAAGAGAAGCAGCATACAAGCAGATTGGATTCCGATTACGGTCATATAAGGTCCTACTGAATCTGTCCTAGGTAAGCGCTATCACTGCGAGGACAGTGTCAACAAGACGTGACGAGCATAAAGAATGTCGTCTTGGTTCACGGTGGCTTTGTAGACGGCGCTGGCTGGGAGGGCGTATACAAGATTCTGAAGAAGAACGGTTACGATGTCAGCATCGTCCAAAACCCGACGACTTCGTTGGAGGATGACGTCGCGGTTACCAAGCGCGTTCTGGCAGCGCAGGACGCTCCGGCGATTCTTGTCGGCCACTCATACGGCGGTGCGGTAATCACGGAAGCGGGCAACCATCCGAAGGTCGCGGGGCTTGTGTATATCACCGCCTTTGCTCCAGACAAGGGGGAGTCCGTGTCAACGCTCATCAAGGATCCACCGCCCGGTGCGCCTGTACCGCCTATTTTGCCTCCGCAGGACGGCTTTCTGTTCCTTGACAAGGCTAAGTTTCCTGCCTCTTTGCGGCCGATGTGGAAGCAGAGAAGGCGGCGTTCATGGCCGACTCCCAGGTTCCCTGGGGTGTGGCGGCTCTCAGCGGCAGAATCAGCGAACCGGCGTGGAAGGCCAAGCCGAGCTGGTACTTGGTTGTCACCGAGGACAAGATGATTCCGCCTGCCGCGCAGTGCGCCATGGCCAAGCGAGCGGGCTCTACAGTTGTCGAGGTCAAAGGTAGTCACGCGATCTATGTGTCGCAGCCTGGCGCTGTCGCGGCACTTATCGAACAGGCTGCCAAGAGTGTGAAAGCCGTTGGCGTGTAGCTAAGTCCAGTGTGTGTGGGTCCCGTGGTGCGCACACATACATAGAAAATCACAACTTCCACTCTAATTGAATTTGGCGATGGATTGGATGCGAACCCGCCGCGTTATTCCAAGATCTTAACGTATTCTGGCTTGATTCGGAGGATGATTCTGTTCTTATCATTCCATGGGTAATCTTTGCCGAGATATTTCCTCGATAATCGATTTATGTGGTCCAGAGCGCCTTCCTTCGTTTGTTGGATGACTTTTCCTCTTATGAACAAATGCCGGTAGCGATTCTTCTCTTGGGTTATGCTTATCGTCACTCTTGGGTCTCTTGAAACATTCTTCTGTTTCAGCCTGCCTGGGACGGTGTTTATCAGAAGCGTATCTTCGTTGCGGTCGATCCAGACAGGGGCTACATGTGGAGAACCATCAGCCATCGTTGTAGCGAAATAAGCAAAATTCTTTCCATCGATTATCTCAATCGCTTCTTCGTCAAATATCATAGCGCGCAGGTCCTCGCATCGAACGCGAGCAACCCGTCGAATACAAAGATGTCGGGCGAGTGCCATGCGAACCTGTGACTTCTAATCTTTCTCCTCTTTCCGTTGCTTCCGGTTTGCAGAGGTGAATTAGCGTTGGTCAGTGTGTGTGCGCACCACTATACCCCGCCCCCGCCGGGTTCCGATTGGTCTGGGGCAACGTCCAAGAGCAAGTCATTACGGTCAACGCTTCCAATTGGAATCGTCAGACAATTCGGATTAAGTGAGGGCGACCAATTGGAATGGAAGATGCGGGCTCAAGGTGGAATAGTTATGTTTGTCAAGCCTCGTCAATCGAATCCATCAAAGCCGAAACGAGAGGAGGTGAGTTGAATGGGTTTTTCGTTACTTTATGACTTAACTCTTCGCGCAATCATCATTATCGCTCTCACCGATGCAATCATATTTTACGTAATGTCAACAAGACATGTTGCGATAACAGGGCGATGGATATTTTTGGTTATTGTTGTCACGTTGATACCGCTCCTCATCAACATTTGGTTCGTCCTATGGAGATACGGTGTGCTCACGGTCGCCCGTTAGTGTGTGTGTGCGCACCATGCGTACCACCCACAATTAGACGACGACGGTTCAAATCTCTAGACTCACGTCGCATAACATAACTTCGGAAACTTGGCGCATCACTTGCACTCAACGGTTTAGGTATCATTATTATTACGGTCAGACATAGTTGCGTGTTGGAAGCGACTGATCGTTGGGATTCATCTATCCTCCTCAGCGACGCATACCGTATGGGCCTAACGCGTTTGCAATTTGTCCACGATGCTGTGCACCGCTTCGGAATGATTTTAGGTTCTGTTGGCGTTGCGGATTGTACCTCGGCAGATAATGTGAGTCCACCGCCACCGCAGTCTGTGAGTCCTCCGCACCACCATAAGCACACATCAAACTGCACCCGGACCCGACGACAAACGAATTAAGGGTTGGTTGCTGGTTTGTGATGTGTTGTTTAGTCGAAGTCGTCTCGCATGTAGGGGAGCTTTTCGCATAGATAGGACTAGCATAAACGTGGCTCTCCACGTCGAAGAGCAATTTTCAGAAGACCCTGCTGCTAGTACCAGTAGTAGGGCGAACCCGCAAGTAATTTGTAACCGTTGGGAGTTTACTAGTAGGGTCTTTGCCAGTCAAGTCGGGTGCCGCAATGGTCACAATAGTTGCTGTCAGCACGTATCATGACATTACATTTGGGGCAGGCGCGTGCCGTAAAGTCAAGTATCTTAGCGTTAGACGCCATATGCTTGACGGATTCGACGCCTTTCATGCAGCCTTCTTTCGATTCGTACCCTTGACCTGACGCTATCTCTTCATCGTTTGAAGCTTTCAATCTCCACCTAAACTTGCCGGCATGATCCTTGTAAATCTCAAATTTTGATTCCGCTGGCGTAAACATTCACCCCCTAATCCACCCAATGACGCATTACAACACAGCTTCCTGTTATCTGTCTTGTGAAATTCTTGTTCGTTCTTTTCAAGAGATCATGTGGTTCGGAGGTATAAGACCTTGAATCAGGTTACAAAGGTCGTACTAAGAGCATAGCGAATTGGATTGGCGCGCAGCACCATCCTCACGCACTTCTACAAACTGCTCGGTTCGCTCGCAGAATTATTCGTTAGTGAGAAGGGCTCGCGCACACACTGCATGCCGACTGATGCTCGAGAAACATGAGGTCTTTTACGCAAGATCTGTGACTTACGTTGAAATGAAATCGCATAGTGATTCTGAATGGGCAGGGGAAGTACAGGAATATTTCTTGTTCTAGTATCAGCCGTGTCATTTGGCTTCATGCCCATCTTTGCTCGACTGGCCTATTCTCAAGGAGTCGGTGTTGATGAACTGCTCTTCGTTAGGTTTCTGCTTGCGTTCCTAATCATGGGGGCGATTCTCTCAACTAGACGGCTCCTGATTATTCCAAAAACTCAGGATCTACTCGTCTTGATTGGTCTCGGCGCGTTCGGGTACTTTCTTCAGTCGACGCTCTACTACACTTCCCTCCTTTACTCACCTATAGCAATCGTAGAGCTACTTCTCTACACGTATCCGGTCTTCGTGACGATTGGCGCCTTCGCATTGGGATGGGAGAGAGTGTCGCGACGCCTAACAGTCGCCTTCATCATTGCACTGGTGGGCCTGTTTCTCGTCGCTAACCCGTTCGGGAGTCCCATTGGGTTGGGCGTATTTCTCTCTCTCGGCGCTTCGGTCACGTATACAATCTATATTCTAAGCGGGTCGAAGGTTCTGAGAAGAGTGAGAGGATCTGTTGCGGCGTTTTATGTGATGGGAGCGGCTTCGGTCAGCTTCGGGTTAATAGGAGCCTTAACCGGTTCAATTCATCTTAACTGGAGCTTTGAAGGATGGCTCTGGGTGGTGGCGATCGCTGTGGTATGCACGGTCATCGCGGTAACTACTTTCTTCCTCGGGCTTTCGAGAATCGGCCCCTCAAGGGCGGCGCTGATTAGTCTCGTGGAACCCGTTACCGCCATACTGGTCTCAATAGGGCTCTTCGGAAACGCACTCAACGCTTTACAGTGGCTTGGTGGCGTAATGATCCTCGCGGCTACTTCGATAACAATGTTCTATGGCAACTCTGAATCACGGGGTTCCTGCAAAGTCACCTAACTCTTGTCAGAAGGCTTTTGAATTGTACATTGCAGTAGTCATAGGGTTGTTAGGTGGTGAAGTGAGAGATGGTGGATTATGATAATGAGGATGAGGTTGATCCCGACGTCAATGAGCCTGACGACGACGTTAACGACGTTGACGACGAGTGATTCACACTGGCTCCTAAAGAAACCAGTGCGCTAAGCTTTTTCCTCTTTTATTCACCTTTTTCCACCGAGTGGAAATGCGTTTAACTGATCTTTGACTGAAGGTCTCATTGTTTCATATGAGCGAAAGTAGTATGCCTCGGCAAATTCCTGAGCCCAATAAACCTGGTCATAGGTATGTGGCAGCAATAGTAGTGATAGTGATCGTTATCGTAGGTTTTCTTGGTCTCGTCTACTCGGCGAATAGTCCGTTAGCCACTCGTGGAATGACAACTACACAGCAGCAACTAATAACGAACGTACAGGACGTCTACAGTACACAAACGGTTACCGTGACTAGTATCAGTCCTGTCAGTAGCGCTGCGGCGATCACTAGTATAGCCACCACCGTCTCAGGCTTTGGCAATGGTCCCGTTTACCCTCCGTATCTTGAGTACCAGACTTGTGAATACAACTGCCTCTACCCTGCCCCTGGCTACAATAGCCTCTGTCAGTCATCGAGCGTAAACGGCAATGTGGAGTGCTCTGGGTACATTTATCACGATACGGGTGGATGCGTGGAATTAGCAATCCCATTCGTCAACCCAGATTACTTGGAAACTGTGGCGTACCAGTATTATACGCTGCGCAACCTACCGACCTCATTTGCCTCTTCAGGATGGGTGACTGTGACCGGGCATCTCTATCAGGGCTTCAACGTTAGTCCGAGTGGCGGGTTGTGTCCGTCGAACTACATTGACGTAAGTGCAGTATCTTAGTGGGAGGAAGAAGGTGTGGTAATGAAAGTCTCTACAACAACTGTGGTTGGCTTACTTGTCGGTTTTGCTATCGGTGTAGTGGGACTTGGTCGAGTCAGCAGCATTAGCCCTGATCTAGCGAATGTTGCGCCCAAGATTCATCAGTACGCGCTGTGGATCGTGCTTCTGACATTGCTTGTGCCGTTAGCTGACTATTTTGTGTCCACAAGTCTGCCTGCAACAATTATTGGCTTCGTGGCGCGTCAACCGTTTCGTCATCTGGCCGGATTCTTCACGGGGATCGCGGTAGGCTTACTTGCATTAATTCTCATTGCACCTCAAATGTTTCTCTCAGTACTCTAGGAACGAAAGTAGTCGTTCTAGTCGTTCAACTTTTTGATTCTTGGTGCGCTTGCATCAAACAAGACCTTTGTCATGACCGTAGCAGTGTCGGGGCATAGCGTCGTGAACTCTACTGAACGCTGGACGTTTTGTGGCACTTTAGATCGTGAAATAGGTTCGAAGCCGAGTTTTGAGAAGAACAGGTTCGCAGTGTCTGTGAGCAGGTAGACATTGGATACTTTATGGTGCGTAGCAAGGTCTAATGCGGTTTTGATTAGGCGTCGTCCTAATCCTCGGCTCCGAAATGTGGGTTTGACTGCGACAGACCGAAGGAGTGCAGATTCCTCGTACAGTTCCAAGGCCGAACATCCGACGATCTCATTCCCGTTTCGCGCAACAATCGTTGTAGAAAGATGTGCGGCAAGCCCTTCATTGGGGAGCTCGCATTCATCAAGTAAAGCTAGGATGCTCGGCAATTCGTCCTGACTGGCGTTGTGAAGAGCGATATCCGTCGTATGCTCGTCTTTCATATTCACCATCTCTGTTCGCTCCTCAATAGTCTACTCTAATTCCTGCTCCACAGAAAAATGTGGACTGGTAGATGACGGTTTCTGTTGTATTGGCTACATGAGGGGAAGGCTCAAAAGACGTGAAATGGAGGCGAGACGACGGCTAGTGTTAGATTATGAATCCTGTAATCCATTTTGAAATGCCCGCAGAGGACAGAAAACGCATGGTTCGCTTTTACGAGAACGTATTTGGTTGGCAAACCCAACAACTAGGCCCCGAGATGGGAGAATTCGTTCTCGTTACCACCACCGAATCCGAGAACAACGTTCCAAAGAAACCCGGCACGATCAATGGAGGTTTTTACCAGAAGACTGGTGACGTATCCCAAACTACCACTGTGGCTATTCAGGTGGATAACATCAAGGAGCACATAAAGAAGGTTGAAGCAGCGGGTGGGAAATTGTCGGGTGAACCGATGGAGATACCCGGTGTTGGCTGGTTTGTTTCGTTTTTTGATACTGAAGGCAACAGAGTAAACATGCTCCAGCCACACTGATGGTTCAGCAGACTTGAACGACTTAGTGATTAGAGTATTCGGCTTAAAGGAATGCTTCAGGTGAGGTATTGAGCGCTATTCTTCTCAAACGCTTCTGTCATCCGATTGAAGAATGGAGTTGCTACCTCGGGTTGGAAGCTTACCATGACGATCAGGTTACCGTATTTGTAGAACACTAGTAGAGCCTTCTCGTAGTGGGCGGTTATGCCTTCAACTTTCCCTAGAAAACCTGCAAGTTTATTCACTGACTCAATGATTATCTGTGGAACTATTGAAACGAAGTTTCGCTGCATCTCATCTGATGTTAGCGTAGGCACTCCTTCACGTTGCTCAGAAGCCAAAATGTGATAGTCGTCCGTCACAACCGCCACATACCGAATCGAAGGATCCGCTTTCAGCATCTCACGGGCAAAAGCTACAGCGTTCATCTGCATCCTCACGACTGCGCTCCAATACCATAGCGCCTTCAGTTTTCTACTTTTCCTTCGCTAGCTCCTCACGAACTAGCGGGGTCCTTCTTGTCTGGTAGCTTAAAGACGAGGGCTAGGCCAACTATTGCCACAAAGATCGATACCGTCGCAAACGTGAAGATGACTGGATCAACGTATTCTGACTGTTCTCCGGCAAAGGAGACAAGTATCCCGCCAATTCCTAACGCAGTTAGAATGTATCCAACGGTATGAATTTGACTTAAGCGCAACTAGCGAAACATCCCCTTCAAGAGCGCACGTGCAGTCCCAATCGCGGTTTAAACGCTTACTGTTTTCGGTGCTATTTCAGCAGGATTTGTGAGTTGGCTCATTCTCGAAAGTATAGGAGATACCTGTTCACCCCAGCAAACCCTGCGTTTGACCGTGGCACTAACTAGCCTTTCTCCCGCCCCTTTCCAATCAGGAGTAAAGTTGTCCCCCTGTTGTCAATTCCATTAATTCCTGAATGTCAATCGTACGGTTTGTTGTGTCTCTAAACACTTTATGAGATTCAGCAGATTCCGCTCTAGGTTTTGGTCGACGAAGAATGAGTCTAGGAATGTCAGAAAGATATGCGCTTTTAGTACTCCTTTTCTTCCTTGCGGCTTCGCCCAGCTTCTCGTCGACCGTGGGTGGACAGGGAAATCGTCTGATAGCCTCTTTCGCTCCCCGTGCGTTTTCGTCGAATAATGCGTCGATGCCACTTCCAGCTATCGGTTATTCGCCTCAATTGGGACCTGTGTCTGGCGTCATACGGGTTCTCGTGATTGCTGCAGCCTTCTCAGACATCAATTACACGTTGAGTATCGATCAGGTGAAGAGCAATTGGTTTGGAGCGGTGGGAGCGTATTACCATGAAATATCTTATGGCAAGCTGACTATTGAGGGCGACATTTATGGCTGGTACAGGCTTCCGTATCCTGAATCGCACTACGGGATGGATTGTAAAGCAGCAGATGACGCGGACTGCAGCGGCTCGGACGGGTCATGGCAAATTGCCCAAGACGCTGTTCACTTGGCACAGGGCAAGGTTGACTTTAAGAATTACAATTATTTCATTTTCGTTCACTCTGGCTACGGGGAAGAGTCCAGTGGTGTGAAGAAGGAGGTGTGGTCGGTTACTTACATGTCGTCTGGCGTCAACGTACAAACGCCTTCACGAACACTTTCGTTATTCAGCATTGTCCCAGAGCTCGAGGTCGGGGGTGTCCCTACCGGTGTTTACTGTCTCGAGTTCGGTCACGACTTGGGGCTCCCGGACTTGTACGACACGAAGAACGGCCAGACAATTCTTGGCCCGTGGGAGCTGATGGATAAGGGCTCATGGAACGGCGACCCGCGAGGCTCAAGCCCAGCTCATATGACGGCTTGGGATAAGATACAACTCGGCTTCATCAATGGATCACAGCTTGCAACCGCCAATCCTGGTGTGACGTCAACGTTTACTGTCGATCCGACGGAGATCGCTTCAGGGAATGTTCATGCGATTGAGATCCCGCTCAGTAGCAGCGCGGTACCGGCGAATGCGAGTCAGTACTACTTAGTTGAAGTAAGGTCACTGACTGGTTTTGACGCTGCTCTGCCCGCGGCGGGTGTTCTGATCACGTATGTCGATAATAATGCAAGCGTAGGCAAAGTGCGCGTTATTGATGGTCATCCTGCTACGCCTGAACTGATGGATGCTGTGTGGAATCTTGACCAAACTTTTACGGACTCCAAGAACGGCCTATCCGTCACAATCACGGCTAAGGTTGGAATCCCATATCAAATCACTGTGAAGAGGGGCACAGCCAAGGTTCAACAGCCTCCGCCAAAAATCCAGAATCAAACCGAACCGTACGTCGACTTAGTGATAACGAGTATCTACTCTGAACCCGCAAACATAACGAGCCCGAAGACTATGGCTACGATTAGTGTAGAAATATTGAATCTTGGAACTGAGAACGTAACTAATGCTCAGGTCCAGATCACTCTTGACGGTGCCGCTTACTGGAATGCCCGGGTGAGCGTCCGAGCAGGGTCTTCAACCCGAACCACCTTCACGTGGTTTTCAACCGTTGGTAGCCACGTCTTCCAGGTAACCATTGACCCGAACCATTTGCTCAATGAAAGAAATAGAGTCAATAGTGTTGCAACATTCAAAGTTTGGATTCACCATTAAGGGGAAGAATCCAAACTAACTTTTGGACGACGGGTGAAACTCCAAGATTGGATACACTTTCAAGACTAGACTTGATTATCATTCCTGTGGCCATATTATGAAGGACGACATTGCGACGGACGAAACGTTCGCTCGAAAGCTCGATTTGGAAGACCCGCTGGCGAAATTCCGGGAAAGGTTCTACATTCCTGATGGAAGCATCTACGTGGACGGAAACTCGCTTGGTCTTCTTTGCAGAGATTCAGAAGACTCAGTTCGCAGCGTGTTGAACGATTGGAGAACGCTGGGTATTGGCGGTTGGCTCGAAGGGAAGCGCCCATGGTTTTATTTTGCGGAACAGATCGGCGCAATGTGTTCCAGCCTCGTAGGTGCAGAGCCTAACGAAGTTATCCTTACAGGCACAACCACCGTCAACATCCACCAGCTTGTGAACACATTCTACGCACCTGACCGTAGTCGAAGGAAGATTATCGCGGACGAGCTTGATTTTCCTTCAGACATCTATGCTTTGAGAAGCATCTTGAAGCTTAGAGGAATGAATCCAGACAGAGACCTGATTCTTGCACCGAGCGTGAATGGCCGTTTCTTGGACGAGGATGATATTGTTAAGTTAATGGACGAGGAGGTTGCGATCGTGTTCCTTCCCTCAGTCCTCTACCGGAGTGGGCAGCTTCTTGACCTACGCTATCTCACTGAGGAAGCACACCGCAGGGGTATCCTGATAGGGTTCGACTGTTGCCATTCGGTCGGAGCAGTTCCCCACTACTTCGATAAGTGGGGTGTGGACTTCGCGCTTTGGTGTGGTTACAAGTATCTGAATGGTGGCCCTGGAAGCACAGCTTTTCTTTATGTGAACAAGAGGCACTTCGGCCGTGAACCAGCTCTTGCTGGATGGTTTGGTTACGTAAAAGAGAAGCAGTTTGACCTGCCCTTGAGGTTCGAGCATGCTGAGACTGCAGGAGGCTGGCAGATATCCTCTCCCGCAATTCTCAGTGCAGCACCACTTGAGGGTTCTCTGAAGATTCTGTTGGAGGCAGGAATAGACGCTACCAGAGCCAAATCTCTCAAAATGACGTCGTACCTCACGTCTCTGGTCGACGTCGTCCTCTCCGGGAACCCGTTCAACTGCTCGATCGGAACGCCAAGAGAGGAGGCACGGCGAGGCGGCCATGTCGCGATTGAACATGAGGAAGCGTTACGCATCGGCGAAGCACTTCGCTCACGAGGAGTTGTTCCAGACTTTCGCCCACCGAATATAATCAGAGTCGCCCCCATACCACTATATAATACATACCACGAAATCTGGCAAGTCGTACAGCACATCAAACAGATTATTGAGAAAAGAGAATACGAGAGATATTCTAAACAGAGAAAGGCGATATCATAGACAGATGAAAGAAGTCAGAGGCACTATTCCGCGGTCAACTTAAGCGTGGTTTCTAGATGCCTTGTGTGCGTTCGTCACGATAGAGGTTACAGTGCTCCTTACACCCTTAATCTTCAGAAGCTTATTCTTCAAGACGTCTCGGAACTCCTCTATGTCCGCCGCTGACACAAGCGCAACAATATCGAATTCCCCAGTTACCTCGTAGAGCTCTACTACATTAGGCAATTGAGAAAGAGCTTGTACCACGTCATCCAGAGTGGGCGACTCGACAAAAATGTTTACGAAGACTAGAAGTCGAGGCAACTTTAATCACTGATCCTAGGGTCAATTGAAACTGCATCGAACCCGGCATATTAAGCGTTGTCAAAGAATAAACCGGAATTCGAGATGAAGTTTTAACCATTGATTAGTCTTTGTATGCGCTAACACGAACATACTTCTTCGAATAATGAAAGAGGAGATCAAGAATGGATTATGCTAAGAAATTCAAGGTTGATTCGAACAGTAAAGTAAAACTGGATGAAATCGACGCCGGCTATAAAGGAGAACACGAAGACAAAGATTCGGCTCAGGCTGAGCTCGAAAAAGATGCGGTACGACTGCATGATCTACAATATCTAATGTACGCAGAGAACAAGCGGTCGCTCCTCATCATACTGCAGGGAATGGATGCCGCGGGTAAGGACGGTACAATCGACCATGTTCTAACCGCGATGAACCCGCAGGGATGTCGAGTCTACGCCTTCAAAACTCCCTCAGCCGAGGAACTGGCACATGATTATCTCTGGCGCATTCATCAAGCGACACCTCGGAAGGGTTACGTGTCAGTATTCAATCGATCACATTACGAGGACGTGCTCGCGGTGCGAGTGCATAATCTAGTTCCCAAGGAAGTCTGGTCCAGACGATATGATGAGATTATTGCCTTCGAGAGGCAATTATTCGACAACGGTACACGTATCCTCAAGTTCTATCTACACATCGACAAGGAGGAACAACTCGCCAGATTCAAACAGCGCCTGGACGACTCGAACCGACGCTGGAAGATCAGTGAATCAGATTACGCAGAACGTGGATACTGGCAAGAGTACGAAAGAGCCTACGAAGACGCCATCAGCAAATGCAACACTGACTATGCACCATGGTACATCATCCCGGCCAATCACAAATGGTTCCGTAACCTAGTCGTATCACGAATCCTTGTGAACACACTCGAATCACTCAACATGAAGTTTCCATCACCGATCGTGAATATCGCAGAGATCAAGAAGAAGTATCACGCAGAGGTAGAAGAAGAGAAAAAGTCAACATGAAACATCGAGACGCGTCGCAATGCGCTCTACTTAAATACGAAGCTGTCTGAAAGCAATCTTGATCTAAGAATGTCCGAGTCGGAATCGTTCTGTAAATCGTGTGGAAGGAAACTGGAACCTGATGCTGAATTCTGCCCGAAGTGTGGCGCATCAACGAAGGGGCTTTCATCCGTCACACGCAGTACGGGTGGCAAAGTTGGTGGGGTCGATAAACGGGTTATAATCGCAATAGGCGTAATTATACTGGTCCTATTGGTGCCAGTCTTCCCTAGGGATAAGATAGTTTACGTTAGCGGTCAAACTATGACCACAGAACTCTATCAGTCAACGTCATACCAAACTTCCCTCCAGGCTTACTCGACTATGAGTCAGCAGAATGTTCAAGTGTACACTGGAACGCTCCTCTACGTTCAGAATCAGTACTACAGTTACTACGCGCCGTACTACAGTACAGGTTGTTTTCGCGGGCCCTATGGGTACATACGTTGCGGATACTCCGGCTGGCCGAATTACAACATGTACACAACAACGGTCACGATCAATCCGAGTGATAACGTGGTGAAAGTGCAGGATACGCAAACAATCGAACGGGTACCTATCGACTGTGACTTTAACCAAGGCAGACGGTAGCACGGTAACGTACGCTAACGTGTTCAGCGATAATTTGTCTCAAACGGGCACATCAACCGTTCAAGTAGCCGTGACACAGACGAGCACTGTAACGCAGAGCATGATGGTTCCCGCTACCACTGCTGTGAATGTGCCTTGCGACAATTGCATACCACAACACGTCACGGAGTATGTCAGCCTACTCCAGTTGCTTCTAGGACTTTGATTCCGCATAAACAAGTAACAACGCACGTATGTAGCCTCGTATATCTGCAAGAGGCTACTTGGCGAGGCCAGTCCTGAAGCTTAATCTGGCGAAGGGATGCGCTGGACTGTATCACCCTAACCCGATTCTCTCTCGGGTTCTTCAACTTTTGCCGGCGCGGGGACCTGGGGTGTCTGCCACATTGTTTGTTGTTTGTTTCCGGCGCGTTACCATGAGGTATGTTGCAACTGCGATCACCGCTATGACTGCTGCTATGGTTGCGTAGAGGACGGTCGCGTCAGCTCGCCAGGTCGCGGTCACTGATTTAGGTCCGTCCATGAGGACGGTTGTCGATTGGTTTGATGGCGAATTCACGGTGCCGTTCCAACCGTTGAAGAACATACTGATTCCGTAGGCTGGACTTGGAGGTGTGGAGGCTGAGATCTGAGCTTGAGCGCCGGCATCATACCATCCTGTTCCGGACGTGGGGCCTTGATCGCTCGTGACAGTTAGGTAGTACTGCTGTTTGTATTGTGCCGTGACGGTGTGAGGAGCGCTCATCCGAACGGTCAGTGTAGAGCTTGTCGGACCATTAGTCCCATCAACGTTCCAGCCGTTGAACACGAGTCTGCTCTCTGTATCTCCCACGATTTGGGACGGCACGGTGAGCGTAGCTGAATCATTTGCATTGTACCATCCGCTTCCCAGAATTGATGGGACGTTCGATGGCGAGTTGACTGTGAGGTAGTATTGTATTTGGTAAACGGCAGTGACTGCCTTGGCGGAATTCATGGTTACTGTACCATTCAAGCCTTGGCCGGAGTAGTCGCCTGCCCAATTCGAGAAAACGTATCTTGTGTTCTGAGAAACCTGAATGACGTTCTGGGAGGTTGAAAAAGTAGCTGAGCCTCCTTGGTTATAGGATCCTGCCCCAGTGACAGTGACAGCGCTTTGTAGACTCGACGGGTTAACGTTCACCGATAATTGAACTTGAGTGGGCTGCGTGTAATATGAGTAACCATACGAATATGGGTTCGAATAATATCCATAGTAGTAAGGGTAATAGTAACTATAGTAGGGGCAAAACCATGAGTAATAATACGAGTAGGGACAGCCCCAGCTGGATCCCCACCAACTGTACGGATATGCATACACTAGGCTAACCGTTGATAATGCAAAACAGAACCCTCCGCCCAACACAAGCACGATTAACGCGGCTTGCAGAAACAGATAATTTCGCATGGAAACCGAAGAAAATACGATTTATGAGAACAAAAACCTATCGAAAATTCCTGCACTCCCCTTAAGCTCGTCACAAAATGAACGAGCTTTGAACAGTGGGTTGAGGTTCATGCGCCACGCCTGTTCTGCCTCTGCTTAACGAGAACTACCACCATTACCAGAAGAATGAGAACCAGAACTGCAGCCACCCCTCTGTAGACATCAAGAAACGGTTGTGCGGTTTCGGTGGTTTGGTTCAGGGCTGTGCTCGACGTTAGTGCGGTTGATGAGATCATGACGGGAGGGGCTTCTGTCTGAGTTGTGGTGAGGTTGATTGACGTGGTAGTTTGAGCTGGTTGTGTTGTTCCCACTTGTATGGTTACTGGTTTGAATGTTGCTGAATCTAGCGTCCCTCCGCTGCCGACGGCAGCGAAAATGTACACGGCGAACTGAATCTGCCATGGGGCGGAACTGGTTGGTGCAGTAAGTTGGTTCTCTGCGTTGACTGTCCAGTTCTGGCCCTGGCTGAATCCGATCGGGACGGATACGGCCGATAGGACGAGGCCTGAAATGTCGTTCAAATCAGTTCTGACCGAGTAGTAGTTAGCGTCGTCAGGAGCACAAACACCGCTCACAGTAACTGTCGTGGTGAAACTCTGGCTCGGCAAGACCTGCCGAGGATAATTGTACGATATACTACTGATCTGGCAGAAGGTCGCGAAGGCTGGAACGGTGAACCAACTCGCTAGTAGAACTAAAACTGCGAACAAGCCAACAGTCAAGCTCATTCGTCTGCTCATTTACCTTACACTCGTAGTCTTAGCATACGTTTCGTCCTGTATTAATTCAGTATCAAGGCCTAGTTAGGAAGGGGAGAATCTACCGAAAAGTCGCTAATACGAACATCCGCATAGAGCGTTACAGAGTCAAATTTCATGATGCTAATTCTCGTTTTGAGACTATACCTAATTAATGGGCTCCGCTACACGTCACAAAGTGTGGGTTAGCAGGTTTGGAGCAGACTCCTACCGGAATCAAAGGACTCGACGAGATATTGCACGGGGGCTTGCCTAAGGGTAGAACCATCCTGGTCGTGGGAAGTCCGGGCTCGGGGAAGACAACTTTTGCAATGCAATTCTTAGCGAATGGAGCAAAGTCCGGTCAATCGGGCTTGTATGTTTCTCTTGATGAGAAGCCTGAGAGGGTTAAAGGCGACTTGTCTGGCTTCAACTGGAACCTTGAAGCCCTAGAGCATGATGGAACGCTTACGTTGATTGATGCGACACCGTTGAAGAGGCCGGGACCTAAGGTTGATACTCGGGTGTCGTCTGAGAAGGGGGTTGAGCTAGTTCTTCCTGAATTAACATTAGGCTCGTTAGCTCGAACGATTCGACGGATCGCGACGGAGGAAGACATTCAACGAATAGCCGTTGACCCGATCACTTCCCTAATGCTGCGTTACCCGGAGGAGCCGAAGCGTAGGCGATCTTTACTCCTCTTCTTCGATGCGCTGGAGTCAACGGGATGCTCCTGCCTCGTCACGAGTGAGTTGCGGACATCGGAGCTAGCGAGGCGGTTTCAGATTGAGGAGTACCTGTCTCAGGGCGTAGTCCTGTTGCATACGATGGTGCATGAGGGGAATGTGATACGTGCGTTACAGGTGGAGAAGATGAGGGGAATTGGGCATGATACTCAACTTCGTCCGTATCAAATAGGCCCATCAGGAATAGAGGTCTATCCAAAAGATCGTGTCTTCTAGGTAACTGTGAATGTCTCCCCTGCCGAAGACAACTAGTGACCTAGTGAAGAGTCTGCGGCGAATCAGCGGCCGTGATGTTCTCCTAATCCTGGTCGCGGTGCCAATCCTATTCCTCTTCATGGTCGCTCCGCAAACCTTCGAGCTAAGCTGGGCGGGGTTCGGGAAGCTAGGTAGAGGCGGCCTATTCTTCGTATTGTTCTTCCTCGGCTTCGACCTGTTAGATTTCAAGAATGGCAAGATTCATTGGACCAGGATGCGTAAGGTTGCGGTCGCACTTACCGTACTTGGGGCAACCGTCTACTTTGTTCAAGTCGGCCTAGGTCAAGAGGTGACAGATTTCATCTACTCCGTCGGCAAATCATTGGGTGCGTCAGGTGAGGTAAGTAACAGTTTCCTGATGGCGACCGACTACATTGCCATGAGCATCTACCTCACCATCCTAACGACAGTGCTCTTTGATCTGGGGACGATTCGTCGTATAATTACCCCAATCGTCTTTTCACTCGGAATGTTGGTTTTCTACATGCTCGACGCTTTCTTCCCCTACGGGTCGCTAGGTCCATTACAGTTTTGGGCGAACTTCATCGTGGCAGGCGTTGCGCTCTTAGCGAAAGTGTTCGGTCTCCCCATTTACGGATACACGAATCACCTAACAATTAATGGCTTGCACGGTTACTACCGACTGGTTGTCTACTGGCCCAGCGTTGGTGTACAGAGCATCCTGATCTACTCAGTGGTGATGATCGTTATCGCAGCGAAGCTGCAAGCTCCCCTGCTGCGGAAGATCATTTACGCCGCGGTTGGAATCGCAGGCACGATACTACTCAACGTGGTAAGAATTTTCACAATTTCATACTACGGCTACGTGTACGCAACGAGCGGACAACAACTTGACGCGTTTCATAACGCGATCGGTGAGGTGCTCTTTCCAATCTGGATAGTCGTATTCCTAGTGTTAATACTGGAGATTGAGGATAGAATAGCTCCCAGAGCTGGTCAGGGAAAGAAGCCGAAGAAAGAATCGACGCCCAAGGCGAGAAGAAAAGTGAAGTCGACGGGAGGCCATTAACTTGCAGAGGCGACTTGTCGGAATCGTCATACTCACCTTACTCTCCGCCTCATTCATCACGGCTAGCAACGGCGTTTCACCCGTATCCGGCCAACTGCTTCCAGCAGAATGGCAGGAGACGGAGCCGATGCGGATCATCATCCAGTCAACATCAGACTGGGGCCGGGTTCTGTTTGACGACTTGAACGGCACCAACTCAAACGGGATCAGGATTGGGACTGTTCTCGCAAGTGGCTGGTTTACTGGAAAATACATTGACTACGCTTTGGATGTTGGCCGAAAGCTTCCATGGCAAGATCAGGTGTACAATCAGACTATTGTCCGACACGGCGATCTGATGAGCTTCTACAAGGGGCTTCTGGACTTTCGCTATTCTGAAGTGTACGCCGATGTTGTGTTCGACGTGGATCTTTCGATGCCGCAGATCTACGTTTGGTTGATGTCGGGTGGAAACGGTACGACTACCTTCGAGATCAATAACTTAGCTAACGGTGGAACGATCTGGCGAGACATAATAGTTGGGAACGGCGTGTCTCAGCAAGTCAGGCGTGTAATGTCTCCTCAACCTTTCTTTCATCCTGGTCGGAGTGAGAGCATCGTTGTCGCAGCTTGGGTGACAGTTGCGCTCGTCCTCGTAATCTTCCTCAACTTTCCCATTCTGGAATTTCTAGTTTACAAGATCAAACGGCGGCGTCGAGGCAGGACCAATGGAACTGGGAAGTGAGGATGCAATAGAAAAGTGAGCTCATTCAGTCGAGTGCGATACGAATCATTCATCTTACGCCTCTCATTTCTTTTCGTTGGTCAGTTTGCACTCTACGAGGGTTTTCAGGATTGGAATCGCGGCAGGGCTGACATTCACCCTGAAGTCGCAGTACTAACCTTGTTGTTGTACGGCGTCTCACTATTCATAATCGCATTATCACTCATGCCTACCAAGACCGTGTTCAAGTTCAAGGATTTCTCGCTGATCCCGCTTCTTCTCTCGATAATCACGAGCGTGTATGTGGTTGCGGAGATCGCGTATCGAGGATCATACAGGACGGATGTGTTGGCGTTTAGTCAGTACGCGGCGATTCTCGTTACGAAGGGATTGAATCCTTACACGCATGACCTGACGCCGGCTCTCGCGATGTTTGCCGTGCAACCGTCCGATCTAACTCCTTTGACCACCGGAGGCTACTTAGCAACATTCCAGTACCCGTCGCTCCACTTCTTAGTCTTCGTACCATTCGTGTTAGCAGGCTTAAGGGACATGAGGTGGGTTCTCGTCATATTCGAGGTAGCTGCGATTCTACTGCTTTACTTGAAAGCGCCTGTCAACCTTAGGCCAATGCTGATCCTTCCACTATTCGCTGGAGCAGATCTTCTGATTAATTTCACCGCCTCGAGCGTATCCGACATGCTTTGGGTTCTGCCCTTGATGTGCGCGGCCTACACGCTGGATAAGCGGCAGGTGGTTTCAGGGTTCTTCTACGGTATCGCATGCGCGTTCAAGCAGCCACCTTGGCTTCTAGCGCCTTTCCTCATAATCTACCTCATTCGCGTTACCCCCGGGGACTGGCGAATCAAGCTCCGCAGAATCGCTTCCTTCTTTGGTCCAGCTGCCGGGCTTTTCCTGCTCGTGAACTTGCCGTTCGCTTATGCCAACCCAGCTGACTGGTTCAGGAATGTCATTACGCCAATCACGTCGGACTTGGTTATTCTCAGCCAGGGTCCAGCAGTTCTCTCCCAGGTCGGACTCATCAGTGTTGGTAGAGTGTTTTACTCAATTTTAGCAATTGGCGTGTTGATCGTGCTCGTTGGCAATTATTACATCTACTTCGATAAGCTCCGATACATGCTGTGGATCTTTCCAGGAATCATTCTCTGGTTTTCCTTCAGAGCGCTCACGAGCTACGTAATTTACTGGATGCCTCTCATGCTCGTCTCTCTCCTCCTCTGGTACAGCGCAGAGTCAAGACCCCGCTCGTCCATGAAATCGAGGCGACCTGGTTGAAGTCAAAGCAAGTGAAACGCTACTTCGCGCCAATCTCCGTAGCAATCCTGATTATTGCCGCGGCTTTTGCTTTCCTGAACCTTCAAGGCACATACACAGGGCCGCCCGCAATCTTAGATCCCAACTTCAACCTATGGGTTACTGGCCCTGACGGTGCTAGGCTCGTGGTATGGACTCTTGAAGCAGTCAAAGGACCGAGCGATAGTGTCGGAGTTAGCAAGGTGAGTTTGCAAGGTAAGTCTGCTCTTGAGTTGAGAGTGTTCCAAAGCGGAGTACAATCGCGATGGGCCTACGCAGGCATATCTCAAACCCTGGACGGTGCCCGATTGACTGAGCTGATGAACGCGAGCATAGGTTTCTGGGCTTTGAAGGAGCAGTGCCACTGTGACCCTGACCTCTTCAACGGGACCTCAGTTATTTTAGCTGTCGAAACGAATGACGGCGTTCACACCATTAGCTACGTACTCTCGGATGAGCTGCAGGGCGTCAAGAACCTGCCTGATCAGAGGATTGTGTTCCTGCCGACTCCGTCAGGCGCCTGGTATTTTGAAAAGTTGAACATTGCGAATGAGTACCGAATGATGCGCTGGAGTACTCCAGAGAAGTTAACGTTCAGCATTGTTCTCGGCGTGGCAGGGAGAGCCGTGGGTTGGCATTCGGCCTATGTGAGTGGGATTGCTCTGTCTCGTGACGGTCTCCACTTTCCTCTCTCGCCTCAGAGTGCAATAGTGCAGCTTTTTGCACCGGATATCAAGTTCCGACTAAATCCTTAAACTGCACAGAGGCCAAGCGAGCCGCGTGTAAACCCCTTGGACAGACGCGTTACCAAAGGTGGCCCTGAGGATTCCGGCCCCTTCTCTCTCTACCCTCCCTTCGGTGTCCCAGGTCGTAGGATACCCGCGATGAACATTCTCTCAATCCTGTTCGGATTCATGAGCATCGGTGTCCTCTTCTACTATACCCTTAGCGCCTCATCACCATACGTACTCGGCCAGAGCCTAGTCAGCGCGGAAATCGATCTTGGCATTTTGCAACTGAAGCCAATAACGCTCTTCATGTACATGTTCTTCCTCTCATACTGCTTCGGTCTTAATTCGCCCATCTCTAAACAGAGAATGCTACGGATCGGTGACCAATTCTTCGAATCACTCTACATACTCGCCTGGTTCTTCGTAATGCTAAGCGGCTTCGAGGTCCTCTATCAAATCGTACTGTGGTCTGCAGGATTGGCCGTTCAAGGATTGCAGAATCCTGACATTATCGTGAACTGGTGGCCTGCTAACCCTTACGCTATAAACGTGGTCTTCGCCGCGAAGCTTGTCGTGTTAATCTTCGCCGTCTCATGCTTCTCCGTAGACTACTTGCGCCGAATGCGTAATACACGAGAGAGAATGCGCGACAACGGACCGCCGGCGGGACGAGATGTGCTTAGAACTTGAATCAAATTCCACAACAGTAGAAGCGAAAAGCCTACTCCGACCGTGTACATGGGTATCGTCAGGTAGCCTGCGGTCTGCAAGTTACGCCAAATTGTGTCTGCCTGAAAGTAGAGGTCGTAGAAGTAGGGGCTACTCCACAAGATCGGGATCGCGAAATAGTAGAAGGGGGATCGTAAGAAGATGAAAATGAAGGGAGCGATCCAAAGTCTAGTGTCACACTTCTTGCACAGAAGCATCAGCGGGAATACGGATACGAGAAATTGTTCATTCAGGACTTTGCCGAAAAGGAAGCTGACAAGCATTACGGCCAGAATGGCTTCAAGCAATGGTAATCGTCGACCATACGCTACAACGATCACAGCCACACTGAATACCAGCAGAATGGTTGGGATCATAGACAATTGGAGATCAAAGCGAACGTCCGGAATGATCCAGACGAAGTTATACAAGTTCACTCCGCCCATGACGCGACTTCCTTGAAAACCAACCAGCACATTCCAGAAGGCGATTGGGCTCACTATCCAGTAGTAGGCTACCGGTATGAGAGTGACTAACAATCCGAGCAGGAATTTGCATAGGTCCCCCCATTTCCCCCAGAGTCTCACCACGTACAATGGGAGAAGAACGATCGTGTATAGCTTCATGAGGCTGAGGCCGTAAGTGAATCCAGAAAGCGCGTACGAACATTTGTTGTTGAAAGTGAGGTATGATAACAGGAGGAAAACTGCGACGATCGCGTCGAACATTCCCCATACTACTGAGATGAAAATAATGTAAGGGCAGAACGCGTAAATTTCCGCCTTCTTGATGTCGAACCCTGATAATATGTACACGACGGCAACATCAGCCAATATGATCGGAATCTTGAGCACGAAGATCGCGACCAGGGCCCACGGGTATACGAGCACAGGGAGACTTGGAAAGTGGCCTCCGATGATCGCTGGGCCAGGCCCCGCGATCAAAGTATACACCCAGTAGAATGGGAGAAAGAAGTAGATGAGTAGAGGGTGATATGCATACCCTTCGAAGAAGACCGGTAACCCCGTTGCGTACTGCATCTGCACGGTTTGCTGGTACACGAAATTGTACAGGTTGCCGCCATTCAACGCTATTGCGCTTGATTCGAAAATTGTGCCCAAATCACCCGCGTGCATGAAGAATGGCGCGATGACCACTCTAACTATGAGAGCGGCTAGTACGATCTTTATCCTTTTGTCCATGGCGTTCGACCAGCAGGTATCCGGTGACCGTAATGATGGCGATTACCGGCAACACAAAGGGTAAGTCACCGTAACTCCAGCTTACTTGGCCTGGTTCAGTAATTGTACCTGAGACTGCGAAGGTCATCTCACTATTTATGAAATCCACAGTCACCCGGTTGAATCCGTTCTCGAACGGCCACACTTCAATCTGTGTTGGAATTCGAGATAATGAAATCTGTCCGACTCCTGTCGCGTTCAAGGATTGATCATTGAACGTGAAGTTGATGCTTGTAGAAGTTGGGATCACCATTGGCTTCGGTGCGGTAGCGATCGTAAAGTTGTTCACGGAGGTCATTATCCACTTCCATAATTCCACGTGCGCATTAACTTCCTTGTTTGCAATCATCTTCACTTGGACCGTGTCGGCGGAGAGTTCAATCATCTTGTGCAAAACAAGTCCTGGCCTCGTGTACGTGGCGTCCAAAGTCTTTCCATCACCGGACGCGCGTATTGTTACGTTGAAGTCATTGAATAGGTTGAAACCGTCAACGTAACTCGTCCAATCGCTGAATTCAACGATACTGATGCGCTCGTTAGGCGCGAAAGACGGATTCACATGAATGTTTGGCTTACTGCTACCATCGTACGGGTCGTTGAATAGTACGAAGTATGTGGGGCTCTGGTAAGCGTAGGCCCCTGTGCCATATCCTAGCCATGAACTTTGAGCAATGAACAATTGGTGAACGAGCGGGATGAAACTTAACGCGATTACGTAGGCGATGAAAAATATGGTTAGGATCTTCATTCTCAAACGAGAATCACGTGGTCATTGCATGCGTCCACTTAAATGGGTACCGGGGAAAAGATTCTAAAGACAATCGCACACTCAGCACCTTCGGTTAAACCTGAATGAAGAGTACAGGAAATAGCTTCCTGGCCTTGCTGAGCAAGGACGAATACTTCAAGCTAATGCTCGTCGTTGCTTCGTCGCTATGGGTCTTCACTTCCCTCGTGAAAATTCCCTTAATGGTTCCCAACTTCTACAGTGATGTCGGCTACCTCTGGATAAGAGATGTTTACCAAGGACACCACAACCTTCAGGTGCCGTACGTTCAGTATGAACTCGAATATCCACAGGTAATAGGAGCTTTAATCATCCTCAGCCAAGCTGTCTCAACATACCTTCCGGTCGTCATAGACCAGTACAACACCTTCGTTGTTACGATGACCGTCCTGGAATATCCGTTCATGATAGGAACGCTCTATCTCCTGTACAAGATGTGTATCAAGCTCCGTCTGTCAACGTTTCGAATCTATTTGTACATTTTAACTACGCTTACTTTCCTAGTTTACGGGTTCTACAACTGGGACATTGTGGTAGCATTCTTCTCCACCCTATCCATATGGTATTACCTCGAGAAGCGGTATGACAAAAGCGCGTTCGGTCTAGCAATGGCGGTGCTAACGAAATTTATCCCAGGCATTATGATATTCGCAATGCTTGCGGGACTTCCAAATTGGAAGAAGCGAGGAAGATTCTTCTTAATTGCCGCTGGAACATGGGGCCTGGTGAACGCTCTGGCAACACTATAAGGATTCGATCCTGTAGTGAAGTCAACATTGGTAGCGAATGAGCCTGATGTAATAGAACCTGAGGTGCTGGTGTTCATGTATATCGAAACCGTATTGCTACCTGCATTTGTAACAGCTAAATCAGGTTTGCCATCGCCATCGATGTCACCAATGGCAATACCAATTGGATTCGTTCCTGTGGTGAAGTCAATATTGGTAGCGAATGAGCCTGATGTAATAGAACCGGAGGTACTTGTGTTCCTGTAGACGGAAACCGTATTGCTTGCATAGTTTGTAACAACTAAATCCGGTTTTCCGTCTCCATCAATGTCACCAATGGCAATACCATAATGGATTCGTTCCTGTGGTGAAGTCAACATTGGCAGCGAATGAACTTGCTGTAATGGAGCCTGATGTGCTTGTGTTCCTGAAGACTGAAACCGTATTGCTACCTTCATTTGTAACAACTAAATCAGGTTTGCCGTCTCCATCAACGTCACCAATGAGCAACACCCTGTGGATTCGATCCGGTTGTGAAGTCAACCTTGGCAGCGAATGAGCTTGTTGTAATAGAACCGGAAGTGCTGGTGTTCCTGTAGACAGAAACAGTATTGCTGTTATAATTTGTAACGACTAAATCAGGTTTGCCGTCTCCATCAATGTCACCAATGAGCAACACCCTGTGGATATGATCCTGTGGTAAAGTCAACCTTGGTCATCGAATGAACCGGCTGTAATGGAGCCGGAGGTGCTTATGTTCCTGTAGACCGAAACAGTATTGCTGCCAGAATTTGTAACAACCAGATCAGGTTTGCCATCGCCATCTATGTCACCAATGGCAACATTATTAGGTTCCGTTCCGGTAGTGAAGTCAACCTTTGAGGCAAAAGCTGTTGCATCAATAACCTGTGAACTGGGAAAAGTAACAATAAAGGGTGCATTTGAATATGCAGTTAAACCAGTGGTAATATCCGTTACAGTAATGGGTTGATAGTTTGTTCCTGTTGGTACTGTTACACTGAGCGAAGTCGCAGTGGCTGCAGTAACTGTTGCCTGTACCGCGCCAAACCATACAATATTATTTGCAGCGGTTGTGTTGAAGTTTGTACCGGTAATGGTTACAGTGGTACCTATAGGACCGGAGGTTGGAGTAAAGGAGGTGATAACCGGTGGCAACGATACAGTTAAAATTGTATTCCTAAGCACTGAAACAGTATTGCTGTTCCAGTTTGCAATAGCTAAATCCGGTTTGCCATCTCCATCAATGTCACCAATAGCAACACACCATGGATTGTTCCGGTTGTGAAGTCAACCTTGGTAGCGAATGAGCCTGCTGTAATAGATCCGGAGGTGCTTGTGTTTCTGAATACCGAAACAGTATTGCTCTGAAAAGTTTGTAACAGCTAAATCCGGTTTGCCATCTCCATCAATGTCACCTATAGCAACACCTATATGGACTAGTTCCGGTGGTGAAGTCAACTATTGGTAGCGAATGAGCCTGTTGTAATAGAACCTGATGTGCTGATGTTCCTGTAAACCGAAACCGTATTGCTGTCACTAGTTTGTAACGACTAAATCCGGTTTTCCATCGCCATCTATGTCACCAATAGCAACACCATATGGATTTGTTCCTGTGGTGAAGTCAACTTTGGTAGCAATGAGCCTGTTGTAATAGAACCGGGTGTGCTTGTGTTCCTGTAGACAGAAACAGTATTGTCTGAATAGTTAGTAACAGCTAAATCCGGTTTACCATCGCCATCAATATCACCAATGGCAACAGTATATGGATTCGTTCCTGTGTGAAGTCAACTCTGGCAGCGAATGAACCTGTTGTAATGGAGCCTGATGTGCTGGTGTTCCTGAAGACAGAAACTGAATTACTTCCATTGTTTGTAACAACTAAATCCGGTTTGCCATCGCCATCAATATCACCAATGGCAATACTGACTGGATTCGTTCCGGTTGTGAAGTCAACCTTGGCAGCGAATGAACCTGTAGTAATAGAGCCTGAAGTGCTGGTGTTCCTGAAAACAGAAACTGTATTACTGGTAAAGTTTGCAACAACTAAATCAGGTTTGCCATCGCCATCAATGTCACCAATGAGCAACATCCTGATCGGACCATGTTCCTGTTGTGAAATCAACCGGTGTCGAATGAACCGGCTGTAATGGAGCCGGAGGTGCTTGTGTTCCTGTAGACCGAAACAGTATTGCTGCTATAATTTGTAACAACTAAATCAGGTTTGCCATCACCATCAATGTCACCAATGGCAACATATATGAGGATTTGTTCCGGTAGTGAAATCAACCTTGGTGGCAAATGCTGTTGCATCAATAACCTGTGAGCTGGGAAAGGTAACAATAAATGGTACATTTGAATATGCAGTTAAACCGGTGGTAATATCCGTTACGGTAATGGGTTGATATGTTGTTCCTATTGGTACTGTTACACTGAGCGAAGTCGAAGTGGCAGCAGTAACTGTTGCCTGTACCGCGCCAAACCATACAATATTATTTGCAGCGGTTGTGTTGAAGTTTGTACCGGTAATTGTTACAGTGGTACCTGATAGGACCGGAGGTTGGGGTAAAGGAGGTAATAACGGTGGAATGGACCTGTCATTGTATTCCTGAAGCACCGAAACGGTATTGCTGCTATGATTTGCAATAACTAAATCCGGTTTTCCATCCCCATCAATGTCACCAATGGTAACACCCTATGGATTCGTTCCTGTGGTGAAGTCAACCTTGTAGCAAATGAGCCTGTGTAATAGAGCCGGAGGTGCTGGTGTTCCTGAATACGGAAACAGTATTGCTGCTATAGTTTGTAACAGCTAAATCCGGTTTGCCGTCTCCATCAATGTCACCAATGGCAACACTAGTATGGATTCGTTCCTGTAGTGAAGTCAACTTTGGCGGCGAATGAGCCTGCTGTAATGGAACCGGAGGTGCTGGTGTTCCTGTAGATCGAAACCGTATTGCTACCTGAGTTTGTAACAACTAAATCCGGTTTCCCCTCAATGTCACCAATGGCAACACCATATGGATCCGTTCCTGTGGTGAAGTCAACCTTGGCAGCGAATGAACCTGTTGTAATAGAGCCGGAAGTGCTTGTATTCCTGAATACCGAAACAGTATTGCTGCTATAGTTTGCAACAACTAAATCCGGTTTTCCATCTCCATCAATGTCACCAATGGCAATACCATACGGATCCGTTCCTGTTGTGAAGTCAACCTTGGCAGCAAATGAGCCTGCTGTTATGGAGCCTGATGTGCTTGTGTTCCTGAATACCGAAACCGTATTGCTATTCATTTGTAACAACTAAATCCGGTTTGCCATCTCCATCAATATCACCAATGGCAACACACTATGGATTCGTTCCGGTAGTGAAGTCAACCTTGGCAGCAAATGAGCTTGTTGTAATAGAACCGGAAGTGCTGGTGTTCCTGAAGACAGAAATAGTATTGCTGTTATAATTTGTAACAACTAAATCAGGTTTGCCGTCTCCATCAATGTCACCAATGGCAATACCCTATGGATCTGTTCCTGTGGTAAATCAACCTTGGTCAGCAAATGAACCTGCTGTAATGGAGCCGGAAGTGCTGATGTTCCTGTAGACCGAAACAGTATTACTGCCATAGTTTGCAACAACTAAATCAGGTTTTCCATCACCATCTATGTCACCAATGGCAACATTATTAGGATTCGTTCCTGTAGTGAAGTCAACCTTTGCGGCAAATGCTGTCGCATCAATAATCTGTGAACTGGGAAAGGTAACAATAAAAGGTGCATTTGAATATGCAGTTAAACCGGTTAATATCCGTTACGGTAATGGGTTGATAGTTTGCTCCTATTGGTACTGTTACACTGAGCGAAGTCGAAGTGGCGGCAGTAACTGTTGCCTGTACCGCGCCAAACCATACAATATTATTTGCAGCGGTTGTGCTGAAGTTTGTACCGGTAATGGTTACAGTGGTACCTGATTGGACCGGAGGTCGGAGTAAAGGAGGTGATAACCGGTGGCAACGATACAGTTAAAATTGTATTCCTAAGCACTGAAACAGTATTGCTGTTCC
>CAWJRR010000007.1:0-37109 GCA_963845275.1 Candidatus Bathyarchaeota archaeon | reverse complement strand
GAAAAGCGTATATCGCCCATTGGTCGTGCGCGGTTGCTATGGCGGTTCGAGAATGGCGTCAATCGTCGTCACAAATGGTCTCTCCGGACCGCACAATGACCATGAGTTGAGTTGTGAGAATCTAGGATACGCCTACGGCTCCAAATTCATCTTCAAGAATTGTAACTTAACCACGTACAAAGATGAACTTGTTGGAATCATCGGACCCACTGGAACCGGAAAGTCCACCCTTCTTAGAACATTAGCTTACCTTATTCCTCCAACGACGGGGAGAGTTCTTTTGGATGGAAAAGAAGTCAAGCGCCCATCATCAAGCATTTCGCTAGTGCATCAATCTATTGCGACTTTTCCTTGGATGACCGCTTTAGATAACGTGAAGCTTGCGCTGATCTGCAAAAGAGTGGGCAATGAGGAAGCGGTGCGAGCATCCGAGAAGATGCTTGATTTGGTGGGTCTGAGTGACGATGCGAAGGACTACCCGAAAGAGATGAGCGGGGGAATGAGGCAGAGGGTCGCAATTGCCAGGGCTCTCGTGGCGTCACCAACGGTACTTCTTATGGATGAGCCGTTTGTGCACTTGGACGAGCTCACTGCGGACGGGTTGAGAAGGGAGATCTACTCGCTAGTCTTCAATCCCGAAACCAGTCTGAAATCAGCAATTCTTGTTTCTCATAATCTGCATGAAGTCGTTCAGCTAGCTGACAGAGTGTACGTAATGAATGGCTCACCAGCTACCATAGTCGACGAAATCAAAATCGACCTGCAGAGACCAAGAACTGAACGGAACCCCCGATTCCTAGATTACGTCGAGCAACTCTACAGTGAGTTGTCGTTAAAGACTACCAGGGTGTGAGAAGTGGACTTTGTTATCCCGCTCGCAACACTGGCGACTGTTGGAAGAATCTTCGGACTAATAGGGCTCTCAATAGTTACTGGGTGGCTCCTTGCCTACGCATCAATCAAGAGCAGAAGATTTGAAAACGCATACATTCCCCTCGTTAATGTCTTAGAGTCGATTCCTGTCATAGGTTTCCTTCCGCTCGTGCTCGTGACTTTCGTTCTCGCTATCCCAGGCGCTATTGGAGTCGAAGCCGCCGTGGACTTCCTCGTATTCGACGTGGTTGCTTGGAACGTTTGGATCGGCGTTTATCAAGCTTTCAAGACCGTCCCTGAGCACTTGTTAGAGGTTTCCGAGAACTACAACTTTGGGTTCTTGAGAAGGATGAAGTATCTCTTCATCCCGCATTCTATCCCACGAATAACTTCTAACATCTTCTCCAGTTTCGCTGACGCTTTCTTCTACATCTCCGTCAGCGAAGTATTCACTGCCGGAGCAGCAACCGCAAGTGTCTGCCCTGCTGGAGCTTGCTCCACATTCGGCATTGGCACATTGATCACAAATTACACGGCAGCAGGGAATTACCTCGGCGTATTCTACTGCTTAATCGCCATAGCTGTCGCGGTCATAGTAGTTACGATCTCTCTTTCGCGATTAAGCAGATGGGCGGTCGCTAAGTACGGGGTCGACACGCCAGGCGTGATTAAGCGTCATGCTGGCAGGTGGCGTGGCCGCATCGCGTATCCCTGGCGCAAGTGGCGTCGCTTTAGAGGAGGTCAAACATGGCATTTTTCAAGATATGCGTCGAGGATCAGGCCGAATTGGCATGGGCATCATTTTGCTAGTGATCGCATTCATGAGGGTAAGCTCGGCAGGGATCTAGGCATTCTTCTCGTCATCGCAGTTTTATCTTATCTTGTGTATGCTTCAGTCTTGATGATATTCTCTGTTCCCCTTCCAACTTGGTGGAGCTTCCTTCGCGAGACGCCTCAACTTCTTGAGTATGTGGCTGCTGACTACGTCAGAGTGACCTTCATCACATTAGCCTCTCTCGGCTTGGCTGTTTTCGCGGGTTACTTCCTCGGTCACATCACAAGATTGGCAATGCATTGTTGCCGCCGATTCAGGCATTCGCTGCCTTCCCTGCTCCAACCTACTTCCCGTTACTATTCATAGCGACGGTACCGATCATAGAACGTGCACTTCCATTTCTCTACACTGAAGTGTACATCTTCCTGCTAGGCTTCCTCAGCTGTTTCTACTACGTATTCTTCGATTTTTGGATTGGAATTCAGGCGATACCCTCTGAGTTCTTAGATGTAATGGAGAACCATGAAGTGCCGTTTTGGGCAAAAATGAGGCGTGTTATTCTTCCTGCGAGTTTACCGTACCTGATTACAGGTCTCTCGAGTACCATTAACAGCGCGTGGGCTGGGATGGCGATTGGCGAATACTGGCCCAATATAGCTCCCAGCGTTTCACCTAGAGGGCTTCAGGCTCCCTTTGGTATGATGTACTACATCACCTCTAACATGGCGAAGGGGGCTATTGGGCCAGCGGCGTACGTCTCGTTACTGTTCGCGGTCGTGGTGGCAGTTTACGGCATCGTGTTTACACGAAACCTGATGGACCTGGCTCGGAGAAAATACGTCGTGGAAGAAGGAATCTTCGCTGCATAGAAACATGCGAATCATTAAGGGAGGTCGGAAAGAGATAGAATGAAATCGCTAGGAGAGAAGCCTCGGTCGTTGTGTGTGGTTGAGGGTCTGGTGGTGCGGGCAACCGAAATTGAACCGCGAAAATGATGTCTCCGTATTCGTTGGATAGTCTTTTGTCAAACCTATGAGTACGCCGCTGACGGTTCAATTCCCGGCGGCCTCACCATTCGGGCTATGAGCGAGAGGATGTGACCTGTGATTTCCCGAAACCTAGAAATTCACCTTTGACACAGAGGCGAGAGTGTGAATCCCGCCCGGTCCACCATTTTTGCCTCTCATAAAACACCGTATATTTGGCAAACCCCATGGCAGCTCCACCAGAGGTTCAGATCCCCGCGGGCCCGCCACCAACAAACCCGGCACCGTTTAGCTGTGCTTTAACCGCCTACTGGAAACCGTCAGACTGATCGTGTGTTATGTTAGGCCCCAACAACTGTATTAGCAGAATCACCCGTATTGCCCGTCGCAGTTAGCTCGTAGTAGCCACTTGGAACAGCTGCAACGACAAACAATGCTGTTAACGAACCCCCGGAAATACGGCAACTGATGGCCGAACCTTCTACAGCTTCCCCAGATAGTGTACATGAGTTGTCATTCAAAGAGAACCCAGTACCGTACACCTGCAAGGTGCCGCCCGGAACACCGTATAAGCCATAAGGGGTCCAGATTGTTGGATTGCCCTGCACAACGAAAATAGTTTGCACCCAATCTCCTCTGCTTGGAGCACAGCCGTTGTTGCCAGCGCAAGCCGTCACCTCGATCACATATTCACCCAGAGGAACATTTCCGACCGTAAAGCTGCCCGTGAAATTCCCACTGGTACTCCCGTCACCGTTTATGACGCAAGCTGCTGCCGTTATTATTGAGGGGTTAGATGGGCTGAAGATTGTACAACTCTGATCTAGGTTAGTGACGTTGGTTGTGGCCTCACCCGTAATCTCAACATCTAGTCCGACTGGACCTCTGCTTGGACCTAGATAGAGAGATCCCATTGTCGTCACACTGCTGAATCCAGGAGCTACTGCGGATACAAAGACCACTGCTGCTAACAGAAACGGAAGAACGATGTACGATATGTGTTTCATCTTGGTTCGCTAACGTAAAGTATGCAGAAAGCCTATTGCTGGATCTGTCAACAATCAAAGCAAGGCATTCGCTTTCACGGCTTGTCGTTTTAATTCAGCATCACCTGGCCTGTCATCCCAAGCCCACAGTGGCATATCAAAGGAAATGACCTTTGATCTGCAGTCTTTACACCGAGAAATCAGTGGCCCCTGAAATAGTATGGAAATTCGCGGCGTACAAATATCGATAGCATTCTGTGATCTGTGTTTCGCGGACTTACACTTGGGCATGTGAGCATGATGGTATCGGTCATGCGCAATGGAACGCGGACTTTTGTTCGGCTCCTACGCTCTCATTAACAGAGATCTGATATGTGTCTAGATATGATTAGTGTTACCTTTTCTCATGTCAGAATTGCTTCGTAAAGCGCCGTTCGAGCTCAAAGACAAGTCCTATGCGATCCATAGGGAGACCAGCAACTAGCAAACCCGGTACTCAATTCGGCCGGTTACCGATTCAGCTACTTGGATTGTTGGATAGATTAGCGAGTTACCGGCGTCGGATTTCTTTCAAGTGCAGGGATAAACTTGTCTACGTTGTGTCGGCTAGAATCGCTGCTGGTGAGCCCATATGCATAATAGAACAACTAAGCGGTCGTTAGTTAAAGCAATCACATACAGAATTGTGATTATCATTCTGGACTTTTCTGTAATCTACCTTCTTACGCATAGAGTTGACGTTGCTATCGGTTTCATGGTTATCAGCAACATCTACACGACCGCAGCTTACTTCCTGCATGAACGAGTCTGGAACAGAATAAGATGGGGAATTGAGTAGACACTTGAGACACATGCAGCCTGTGAAATGATAGAGGGCGTGTCGAAGCGTCTTACGATGCAGAGTACTCTCTCACGTACGGCGCCTTTGCTCTGCAATCCTGTACGCATCTATGATCTGCCATATCCAGAATACCACAGCGTACGCAGCTAGACTGATTCTGTAAAGTGGGTATGGGTATGTCATCACATTAGAGGGGTAGGCAGCATAGAGAGTTTGCCAGATCAATGCCAATGTGCCAACTATGATTCCCGCAACTAGAATTGCTGCACCACGGTCGCCTTTTCCAGTGTAAATCTGACCTAGGCCTGGAACTATCAGGGAAAGAAGTCCAGCGATTGCTGGGTTTACATTCCGTTTCTTCGGCAAAGCACCAATCCTTCTGCGTAGTTTACGCCTTCGTGGCCGTTTATGTGTCTTTGGCTCGATCTAAGCCAGGTACTTTTCTTCCAAGTACTTTACCAGATATTCCGGATTGTATGCATCTCCGAGGACCTTCTTCTGTAATTCTTTGGGAGAGTAGATTGATCCCCATTTGTGTATGTTCTCTTCTAGCCACAACTTGATGGGGCCCAGGTCTCCGCGCGCTACGATGTCCGGGACGCTTAAGTCGCGTTGCATACGATTGGATACCATTCCCGCGATAACGTTTCCGAGGGAATATGTAGGGAAATAGCCTATCATGCCCCCACTCCAGTGGACGTCCTGAAGAACGCCTTCAGCAAGAGTTTTCGGTCTTATACCGACATATTCCTCCATCATATCATCCCAGATTTTCGGTATCTCGGAAACCTTTGCTTCTCCGCTGATGAGTTTCTTCTCAACTTCATAACGGACAACTATGTGGAAGTTGTAGGTTACTTCGTCTGCAGCAACACGAATGAGGCTAGGCCTTACGAGGTTGAAGTACCTGTAAACGTCATCTTCCGAGTACTCCGAGACAAATGTGAGATACTTCTTCAGAATGGGGTATAGAAGGTTCGTGAACTCTCTGCTTCTTCCGACGAAGTTTTCCCAGAACCTTGATTGTGATTCGTGCATTCCTAGCGACGGTCCGCCTGCAAGAGGAGTATACTGCAGTGAGTGGTCGACTTGAAGGTCGTATAATGCGTGGCCGCATTCGTGTATTACTGAGAAGATGGTTTCTCTGAAGCTTTTTCCCTCGTACCTCGTTGTAATTCGCACATCGTCCAAGGACATTCCGCTCGTGAAGGGATGTGTTGAGACGTCCATTCGGAATGTCTTGTCAGGCATTCCAAGAATTCGCAGAACCTCTTGATTCACGCGTCTCATGTCTTGCTCGTCGTATGCAACGTCCTCGAGTTTATGGCTGCTGGGGAAAGATTTCGAAGAGGCTATCCTGCTAAGTATTCTCTTCAGGGCCGTAATTAGCGGAGAGAAAACTCTGTCAACGTCATGGGTCGTGAGGCCTTCTTCGAACAGGTCCATCAGCGCGTTGTACGGGTGGCCTTCGTAACCTAGCTTATCTGCTTCCTTTCGCTTCAACAGTACGATTTTCTCAAGGTAGGGTTCGAAAAGTGAAAAATCAGAACGCCTCCTTGCCTCTCTCCACACGACTGATGCTTCAGTTGTCGTTCTCGTGAGTTCCTCAACAAGTTCGGGAGGGATGCGTGTGTAGTACTTCAATTCCCGTTTGATGGTCCTAATGATGCCTTTTTCGTAATCGGTGAGGCCATCCAGCTTCTCGGCTTTTGCCACGTCTCCTGTTAGACTTAGAACTTTTTGCTGCCGGATCAGAGCAAGCTGTGCTTGCGCAAAGCCTCTGGGTTTGGCGCCGTCGACAGGCATGTAAGTCTCCAGATCCCACTCAAACAGGCTTGCAGCATGGTGCAACGCCCATATCGGTTTGTAGCTGTCTAGGATCTGGCCAATTACCGGACTCTTGGACATGGGTCGAAGCCAAGGTCTGATTGTATATAATTCATTTCTCAATCTGGAATGGACTTAACGTAAGTATTAAGCAGGGTGAGGGTAAGATCGAGGATATGGCACGAAAGAAGCGCGCGGCACGTCGAGCAAGATCAACCGTTGTGAGGAAGAAGAACGCTAGCAAGGCCGAATCTAAGCGAACTCAAAGCCGGGCCTTAATTGCAATCCTAGCACTATTGCTCTTTCTGCATCTAATCGATGAGAAGATGTTTGACAGCGTCACTTCAACTGTGAAACCGTCAAAAAAACACGCAAAGAAAAGGCATGGCAGAACTCAGCGTAGAGTCGTGCATAAGAAGCATACTCACGTATCCAGAAAATCGAGGTATGCGAAACCTCGTCGACGGTGAGCAGTCATGAGTAGTACCGTCTGCCGTTGTGGATCCGGTAAGAGACCTTTAGGCTACTGTAAGGAATGTGGTATGAATTACTGTAGCGAGTGTCAATTCACACACATCTACCAGCCGCTACCGATGAAGACATCTGACTCGATCGCAGCCAACTTGGAGAATGCAAAATAGAACGGCATCCTCTTTGGCAAAGCCCTATCTAATCTTTGACGGCGTATGCAACTTGTGTGTTGCCGCCGTGAGGTTGCTTAACGTATTGGACCGGCATTCACTCTTCAGATTCGTCCCGTATCAGACGATATCGGACCAAGTTGAATTCAAGTACAAATTGACTATTGAAGATCTGCAAGGACAAATGCACCTAGTCCGAGCGGACGGCAAACTATTTTCAGGACCACAGGCAATCTCGGAAGTCTGCACATATCTTTGCCCTGTTGGCTTCCTATGTCGAATTTTCAAATCAACTACTTTTCAAAAACTCTACACCTGGTTAGCTGGTAGAAGATATCAGATATTCGGCTGCAGGCAATCTTGCTACCTGTCCGGAAATGTCTAGTCCTTTGTATGCGCTTTGATTTTGAACTTGATCCCGTCAGGATCATGAAATATCGATTCGTTTTGAGTTGCGCCTCCGATTCTCGAACAAAGTTCTCTTGCGATTAATGGATCTGGGACGCAGATTGTGAAGTACTCCAACCCTACGCGGCCTTCCTCAACTGTTGAACCTAACGAGCTCTCCCATGTGTTGATTCCTACATGATGGTGGTATCCCCCGGCGGAGAGGAATGCGGCGCTATCCCAGTAATTCATCAAATCCAATCCCAGTCGGTAATGGTAGAAGTTAGTTGATTGCCGGATCTCTGTTACTTTAAGGTGTACGTGCCCTATGACAGCGTCATTAATGGCTTCAAGTTCATCGATTGCTCTATCTTCTACTTCTAGCAGGAGAGAATCAATGTCAAGTGGGTAGGTGCCCATTTGTGGTGTGCCGTCCGCGTCGAGTCCCCATGCACTCCTAGGCTTATCTGCATAGATCTCAATTCCATTTCCCTCTGGATCGGTTAAGTAGAGTGCTTCACTGACGATGTGGTCTGCGTATCCATCAAACGCCAAACCAGCGTTTCCAAGTGCGAGGTACGCTTTCGCTAGATCCGCTCTGCTTGGGAGGAGTATAGCGAAGTGGTAGAGTCCTGCTGAGCTGCGTGAGGGAATTCTTGCATCTGGATCATGCACAAGGGTAACTAGGGTTTGAGGTGAATTGACGGGTGCAAGTTCGCTTATGTTTTCGTCTTGCCGTACTATTCGCAAACCGAGATCTTCAGTATAAAATTTGATGGTGGATTCGTATTCCTTAACTCGTAGGGCGACGTGTCCCATCGTCATCTTCGGATCCATTACAAAATCGGTTTGGGACATCGCGGTTTTCACGTACTGAGAAGAGCGACTTGTACTTATGAGTTAAGGGCTCCGCTCAACTGTTAGCATTAGACCTTGAGGTTCTGTATTCTCACGCAGTCTTCTTCGTCTTCTTGATACCCGCCATTTTCAGTACTGTTTGGAATCCTTTGTCCTCTTGTTTCAGTTCGCGTAGTTCAACAAAGCCAGCATGAGACGCAGCCATAAGTAGGTCGAGTCCAGTTTGGGTTCTTACAATTACTGTAGAGTAGCCTTCAGGACAACCTACGCCTCCTACTGAAATATCTGCATATTCAGCGGTAAAGTCGTCGCATCGGTGGCAGCTTCCGCGCACATACTGCTTGATGTCTTTCAGAGGAACTCGCAACACTTCAGCTTCTCCGCTGGTTGCGATAAATTGTCCTTTCTTGATACCTACCTTAGTTAACTTGGATGGGTCCACTCCCTTGCTGATGAGGTAATTTTCGACAAGGGCGTCGTACTTGTAACTCTCCATACAGAATAGTCCGATGGATAGAGTCATGGCCTGTGCCAGGCGCCTGTTTCCCATCGGTGACGTTTGGATTCGTCTCACTGCCCGAATTTGGCATGGAGTGCCGACCAGCCCGACTTTCGATTTTCCATATTCGTCAATTGCTGATCTTACCCCTAGAAGCGTGGGGCTTGGCGTGTACTTGGTTCCAGCGTTCTGCACTAGGTCCTCGTATTTCGTAGCGACCTTCGGCCGAGCGACCCACTTCTCGTCTCTGCCAGCGACTACGGCAGCATCAATCAGCCTATTTTCGAGCGCGTAAGCGAGTAGTGCAGTTACGACTCCGCCATCTTGCGCTTGATTCTTGATTTTAGGGTTTAACGCGCGACCAACGAATGCTTGACGGTATATGCCAATCGGCTCATCCGGCCGTCTTATCCTTCCATGTAGGAACGTTTCCACGTCATTGCTGGAGAATTCCACGTTCGGGCATTGATAATAGCAGATTTCACAGAGTGCACAGGTGCCCACCATGGTTGGTTGTTCGCCGACTGGCCAAAGGATGTTCATAGGGCATGCTGCCATGCATGCTCCACAGAAGCTACAGGTATCCTGACGGATGACTTGTGAAACTAAATTGCCGAACAGACGTGGTTTTTCCAGCAACATTGATTTCTTCCTGTGTCGCCGTTTGAAGACATATTGAAAATGGCTTGTGGTTGTTTTCCATCGTTGGGACGCAGACCGGATGACGTCTCGCGTATTCTCCGAATTTCGATATCAACTTAAGAATGAGAATATTCCGCTGCATCTATAGTCCACGTCAAGTAATACATGGAATTCAACATACTGAGTTGATGCTAGATGCCCGACAAGAAAGTGCGTGTGAAAGGCACACTCGTAGAGCTGGACGGAGATGAGATGACCCGTGTCATGTGGAAGATGGTCAAAGAGAAGCTTCTCCTTCCATACGTCGATATGAAGATCGAGTATTTTGACCTGGGATTACCGAACAGGGACAAGACTGATGATCGAGTGACACAAGAAGCGGCCGAAGCCATTAAGAGGCATGGAGTTGGAGTCAAATGCGCCACAATAACCCCGAATAAGGATAGGATTAAGGAGTATACTCTCAAGAAGGAGTGGCCGAGTCCGAATGGGACGCTCAGGGCCGCACTCGACGGTACGATATTTCGCAGTCCCATCCTCGTCAATAATGTATCGCCAACCGTCAAGGCTTGGAAAAAACCAATCCACATTGGAAGACACGCATACGGAGACGTATACAAGAACCAGGAGATTCGGGTCGAAGGTCCTGGAAAAGGCGAGTTAGTGTTCTCTCCAGCCAACGGAAGCCCACCGGTCAGGCATCTTATACACGAATTCGAGGGACCAGGCATTCTGCAAGGAATTCACAATACTGACGATTCAATTCGCAAGTTCGCTAAAGCATGCTTCACTTACGCTTTAGATCAAAAAGTGGATCTTTGGTTCTCGGACAAGGATACGATATCAAAAACCTACGATAGCCGCTTCACCCAAATATTCAAAGAAGAATTCGAAAATTGGAAGACCGCATTCGAACAAGCCCACATCACTTACTTCTTCACTCTTATTGACGATGCGATAGCAAGAGTCATGCGGTCAGAGGGAGGAATCCTATGGGCTTGCAAGAATTACGATGGTGACGTCATGTCAGACATGCTAGGTTCAGCATACGGCAGCCTCGCCATGATGTCCTCAGTCCTAGTATCCCCATTAGGCCAATTCGAATACGAAGCAGCACACGGCACGGTTCAGAAACACTACTACAAGCACCTGAAGGGAGAAAAAACATCCTCCAACCCGATGGCGCTTATCTTCGCTTGGACGGGCGCATTAAGGAAACGGGGAGAATTCGATAAGACAGCTGACGTAATAGAGTTCACTAACAAACTCGAACGCTCAGCACTGGAAACGGTGGAATCCGGCATCATGACTGGCGATCTACTAAAAATAGCCCTACCCAGCCCCAACAATAAGCTGGTCTACACTGAAGAGTTCGTGGACGCGATAGCTGAGAACCTCAAGAGCAAGATCGACTGAGGAGATTCGAAAAATGGCCCACAAAGCAATACGTGAAGCAGACGGAAAACGGATGATAGCACGCCTCCTCAAAGACTACACCCCTAGAAAATGCAGCGTCAAAGATCAATTCATTTCCGTCGGACCTGACACCGATTTGAAAACCTTACCGGAACAGTACCCTTGGCTCAACCAGACGAAACTTGTCGTAAAACCTGATCAACGCTTCAAAAGAAGAGGCAAAAACAATTTGATCCTACTCGACTCTAGTTGGCAGAACGCGAAGAAATGGATTCAAGAGCGGCAAGGCAAACCAATAACCATAGGCAATGTCACCGGCGTGCTAACACACTTCATCATCGAACCTTTCGTTCCACACTCGCCAGACGACGAATACTACCTAGCTATCACATCATCTAGAAACGAAGATCGAATCATGTTCTACCACAAGGGAGGCATTGATGTTGGCGACGTCGATCAGAAAGCCTCGACCTTACGTGTACCAGTAGGAGAAACTCCTTCCAAACAAGAAATCGAATCCCAACTCTTGCCCAAGATCCCGAGTCAACGAAAACCTTTCATGGCCTGCTTCATCGAAGGGATGTACAAGTTCTACTCTGACCTGAACTTCACATACCTTGAGATCAACCCCTTCATACCAACGTGCGAGCAACTCGCATCTTGCACCGGAGACTGCTGTGCATTCCCATTAGACATCGCAGCTGAACTGGATGACACCGCCGAGGCTGAGAGCGGTCGCAAATGGGGACCAATAGAGTTCCCACCGCCATTCGGAAGAACTCTAACGAAAGAGGAAGCGTACGTCGAAGAACTCGACTCGAAGACGGGAGCCTCATTAAAGCTCACCGTACTCAACCCTGAGGGCAGAATATGGACGTTGGTTGCTGGCGGAGGCGCGTCCGTGATCTATGCCGACACAATTACTGACCTAGGTTTCATGGACGAGATGGCAAACTACGGAGAATATTCCGGGGATCCCAACGAGGAATTCACATACTTGTATGCGAAAACGATTCTCGATCTCATGACTAGAAAGAAGACACCGCAAGGAAAGATATTGCTGATAGGCGGAGGGATCGCCAATTTCACCGACGTAGCTCAAACATTCAAAGGAATAGTCCGCGCACTTCGGGAATACAAGGACCAATTGAGAGAGAACCACGTTAAGATCTATGTCCGCAGGGGTGGACCGAATTACAAGGAAGGATTGAAGATCATGAGAGAATTGGGAAGCGAAATAGGAGTACCAATCGATGTATACGGACCAGAGACTCACATGACAAAGATCGTCACGATGGCAACAAAGGGGCTAGAGTAGAATCATGGGCACAGTAACCATGGAAGTCAAGCCGCCGACGAAGAAGTCGGATTATATTCTCTTCGACAAGAACACTCAAGCATTCATCTACAACATGCAGGTAACCGCCGCGCAGAGGATGCTTGATTTCGACTACGTTGCAGGCAGAGAGAAACCGTCTGTGGCTGCCTTGATCGATCCAACAGGAGTTGACGGTTTTCAGAAGTTCTTTTTCGGCGCCAAAGAGGTTCTGATACCGATATACAAGTCTCTGAAGGTCGCGGCTGCGAAACATCCCGATGTCGATGTCCTGATCAATTTCGCCTCCTTCAGATCCGCGGCTCAATCAACCGATGAAGCCCTCTCAATCCCTACGTTGAGAACTCATGTGATAATTGCTGAAGGCGTCCCCGAAAGAAGAATGAGGATACTTGCCATCAAAGCAAAGAAAATGAACAAAATCATAATCGGTCCGGCAACGGTCGGCGGTATTGTTGCGGGGGCTTTCAAGATCGGCAACACTGGTGGAACGATTGAAAATATCATTGAATCAAAATTGCACAGGCCCGGATCTGTTGGCTTCGTCTCCAAATCAGGCGGTCTAAGTAACGAAGCCTACAATATCATAGCACGAAACACTGACGGCGTTTACGAAGGCATTGCTATCGGCGGAGACACATACCCAGGCACAACTCTTCTCGACCACCTCCGTAGATTCGAAAAGAATCCTGAGATCAAAATGTTAGTCTGTCTAGGCGAGGTTGGTGGAACAGATGAATACGCAATAGTCGAGGCGTTGAAGAAGAAGCAGATCACGAAACCTCTAATCATCTGGGTAACAGGTACATGTGCAAAAGCGTTCAAGACCGATGTACAGTTCGGCCACGCTGGAGCAAGAGCCAAATCAGAAACAGAGAGCGCATACGCGAAGAATTCTGCTCTGAGAGAAGCAGGAGCAGCCGTGCCCTACTCCTTCGACGACTATGCTGAAACCATCAACAGAGTGTACAAGAACCTAGTGGACAAGGGAGTCATCGTACTACGACCTGAACCAACCGTACCCGCAATGCCAATGGATTACGCCACAGCAGTGAAGAAAGGACTCGTAAGGAAATCAACGAACTTCGTTTCCACAATTTCCGATGACAGAGGCGAAGAACCGCTCTACGGAAATATGACGATCTCTGACGTGTTCGCGAAGGACATAGGCATTGGAGGCGTATTATCAATTCTCTGGTTCAAGAAACTATTGCCTAAATACGCCACGAAATTCATTGAAATGGCAATTATGGTAACCGCTGACCATGGTCCAGCAGTCTCTGGAGCCCACAACACAATAGTCGCCGCTAGGGCAGGCAAAGACCTCATCTCATCAATTGTATCAGGAATGTTAACCATCGGGCCGAGATTTGGCGGAGCACTCGATGGAGCCGCGCAACAATTCTCCCAAGCATTTGACAATGGGTTGACGCCTCAGCAATTCGTGGACGGTATGAAATCACAAGGTATTCTCATCCAAGGAATCGGGCACAGGATCAAATCCATCCATAATCCCGACATGAGAGTTACGATCATTAAGGAATACGCTAAGTCACACTTCAAAGCTACACCATTACTGGACTACGCGCTTGAAGTTGAGAAGATTACGACCGCGAAACGCGACAATTTGATTCTTAACGTGGACGGCTGCATTGGAATCTGCTTCGCAGACCTACTCAGGCTAGAATTCGGAAAAGAACTCGCGGCCGAATACATCAAAATGGGAGCGCTCAACGGCCTATTCGTTCTGGGCAGAACCATTGGCTTGATGGGACACTATTTGGATCAGAATAGGCTGAAACAGCCGTTGTACAGGCATCCATGGGATGACATAGCCTACATGAAGAGCTGATCTCGGACTCTTTGGAGGTGAAATGAAACGACTATTGGGCGATGTGTAGAATGCCGAGCTGCATACGGCGACGACTGTACCGTATGCACAATCTGTGGTACTCCGCCAGGCGAGTCCTGCGATCACTGTCCACCATCGTTAACACTAGGCGGTTAAGCCTTATCCGAGAAACGCATGCGGAACATTACTTGGTTTCGTGCAAGCTCGCTACTCTATCAATAATTCCGAGGCTTTCATTGGCTATTTCCGCTCTCTGTGATCGCCTGATGGCTTCTTTGAATGCCTCTTGCGAAATGAAGTTGGTTCGCATAAGCATTTCAGCGACAGCCGCCAGCGCAATGTGTTTCCGAGGTATCTTCCCGAGATCGAGTATGGAAACTTGCGCATTCGTTTGTACGGGAAGCAATTCCTTTGGAGCATAAAGCGTACTGTCGCCTGTAAGATTGTCGAGCTGGTTCTTGCAGGTCTTTATGCCTTCGGAAGCGAGCGCGAGAAATATGTCCGGCTTCTCAATGCCCGTGTAGAAGATTTCTGTAGGACTCACAATTATCTCTGAAACGGAATGACCTGTCATTACCGTTACTGGGTAATCATCTCTCTTAGTGGCCCAGAGGTTCGAAAGAACCGCTGCTGTTCCCAATATCGATGCGGTTGACGCAATCTTCTGGCCGGCGGCGCCTGCTATGATGATGCGCAATGTGCGATTGAGACTTGATTTGAAGAGAGGATTCAGTGGTTGTTGCTTTACAGGCGGCGTTGCTTTGGCGGCTAATCCGCGATAGGCGCGGCCGTATTCGTCTCGCTGTTCTTGATGAACTATGCCTTTTCGGAGTCCATGCTTGGACATTGACTCCTCCAGCTGCGCTCGGTTGAATACGTTGTTGGGGACGAAATAAGCGGCGCATAGTTCCCAGATGTCGAGAAGAGAGAAACCATCGTTGAGAATCGCCTGTTCGATTAGCTGAGGTATCGTGCTATCAAATGTTGTAGTGCGTGCCACGAAGGTGGCGCCGTTCATTGCTACCGTTCCAGCTATGTCGAGGGGGTGCTCTAGATTGCCGTAACGCGTCGTTGATGTGAAACTCCCGTGTGGGGTAGTTACCGAATGCTGTCCTCCAGTCATTCCATAATTGAAGTTGTTCAGGACTAGCACTGTGAGGCCGATGTTTCTGCGGGCGGCATTTATCAAGTGATGGCCTCCAATTCCGCATCCTCCATCGCCCATGATGACGATTACTTTCAGGTCGGGGTTAGCCAGCTTCAAACCGGTGCCGTAGGTGACCGCGCGCCCGTGAAGGCCATGGAACGCGTTCGTGTTGAAGTATTGGTCAGAAAGACCTGAGCAACCGATGTCAGTGACGATTACTATTTTGTGCGGATCAAGCTGCAGCTTGATCAACGCGGTGTTAAGGTAATCCATAACGATCGAGTGACTGCAACCTGGGCAGAACGGGTATGGTCTTGAATTGCGATATGAGATGTACTGCTCCGTCATATGGCTGCCTCCACGATCTGCCGAGGACTGATCAATTCGCCGTCAATCCTGTTTACCCCGATAACTTCAATTCTATTGTCAATTCGCCAGGCAACGTGCTCAATCTCTGTTCTAAATTGACCAAGGTTGAGTTCCGACACAACAATCCGTTCTACTCCGTCCAGTGACTTGGTAATCGAATTCACTGGCACCGGCCACAGTGAGTGAATAATCAGATTAGAGACTCTGCTTCCTTTCGCGCGGAGGATACGTGTTGCTTCAAGACTACTGCGAGCAGTAATTCCGTAACTGACCAGCAGAGTGCGAGCTCCTTTCTGTATGTCAGCCGATACCGATTCGATTTCCTGACTATGTTTCTCAATCTTCGCACCCAAATGCTCATTCAGCCTTCCAACTTTCCCGGGGTCTTTGGTCAGGAATCCATACTCGTCATGAGTCGATCCTGTGAATCTAACGATATTCTTGCCTCCGTATGGAGATAGATATGGCACGTCGCCGGGGTCATGAATCGAGTACGGTGCATAAGGTTCAGGCTCCCTTGACGCTTCATCTTCCGCTTTAGTCTCAGTTTCACTCTGGCCATCGCTTTCAACAGTATTCATCGTTGCTACAACTTCGCGGTCAGTCAACAAGAAAACTGGACAACGGAACCTTCTTGCTAACTTGAAGGAGCGGATTGTGAGAGAATAGCATTCAGATGGGTATGTCGGGCACAACGCTATGATCGGATAGCCACCAGCGGTCCCCCAACGAGCAAACTGGATATCTCCCTGACCCACTGTGGTCGCTCCTCCTGTCGCTGGTCCGAGTCGCATGACGTCTACGACGACAAGTGGAACTTCTCCCATGATTGCAAGTCCAATGTTTTCACTGTACAAGCTCATGCCGGGGCCGCTTGTCGCAGTCATGCATTTTGCTCCAGCCATTGCTGCTCCGATGCACATGCCAATCGAAGCTATCTCATCTTCGCCTTGAATTGCGATACCGCCGATCTTCGGAAGTTCTCGGAACATGTGGTGTAGGATGGGGGTGGCAGGCGTAATTGGGTATCCTGCGAAGAAGTTGCATCCAGCTGAGATAGCACCTTGAGCTATCGCTTGTCCGCCATTGATGAACTGGCGCATCAAAGATTACCGCTACGAGGTATGGGGTCAGTGGCATTAATGGTGGTGCCTGTTTTTCAACATCTGAGAATGAAACGCGCCCTGGTCTAGGTGATAGTGATCATCCGTTTCGTACAAGTAGCACGGATGGGCTCATCCCTATTTTGACGTCAATGTCGTCGATGATCTTCTGAAATTTGGCTCTAGAGAGCCTCAGGCCTTTTCTACCCTTTGGCGGATAGGGATCATTGAACAGGACCGATTTCTCATCGACGTTAGTCACAACCACCCAGTGGGGTACGTTCAAGGAATGTATTGCCCCCATGTGGACTAGTGCTATAGGGACGTATCCTGCACCCGTTGCATCAGCGATATCTCGCACTTTAGGTCGCTTGTATTGGACTGGCAAATTTCTTGCTAATGCTCTAAGCTTGTTTTGTCGAATTCCAAAGAAACTCAATTCAGCTTCTTGAAGCGTGAACCCTGCTCGAGTCAATCGACGCTTCCAACGTTTCGTATTCGCAATGGTCTTTCGTTGCGTGATAAGTCGCACCTCATAGCCAGCGTCAATCAATGGAACCGATAAACCGAAGGGATCTGCGCCCTTTGTTCCGATCATATTACAGTGCCGCCACACCTCGAATTCTAGTTGGCGAGTCAACTCAATTTTCGGATTAAAATGCTTCATCACCATCAATACGCATGCGGGGCCGCACGTGAACTCAGATGTCTGTTCATAATAGGGAACATTGAACTTCATTCTCGTGCCGCCAATTCCTGACTTTGTACGAGTCTATCGGACTCGGCGTTTCAATTTGAACCTCTTATATGTTACCTTTCAATGGCTCAAAACTGATGCTGTACGATATTGAAAGGAAAACGCAATAATGAAGAAGGATGTTGATCTATCTGATGATCGTGTCAAACAAGTTCGACTTCGCGAAAGCAAAGATAGATACACCCAGAGGCAAAGCCAGCTACTACGAACTTTCGAGTAAGAAACTCGGATACGACCTAGACTCTTTACCCTACTCAATACGGGTGCTGCTTGAAAACTCATTGAGGTTCTCAGGCCGGATTCCTGGGTCAGCTGAGGCAGCTAATCTCCTCCTCGAGTGGCCCAAAAGCATCGGTCAGGATCTGCCATTTATGCCCGGTCGGGTTCTTCTGCAGGACTATACGGGCGTTCCCTTAATCGTTGATTTGGCTGCGATGAGAAGTGCCGCAGCAAGACACGGGATAGATCCCTCATCCGTGAACTCGCAGGTACCCGTAGATCTCGTTATTGATCACTCTATTCAGGTCGATGCGTGGGGAAACCAATCGTCAATCCAACTTAATCTGAAGAAAGAGTTTGAAAGGAATTCTGAGCGTTATTCATTACTGAAATGGTCTCAAACCTCATTCGAGCGAATGAGGGTTTTTCCTCCTGGAAAGGGAATTTGCCACCAGTTCAACCTTGAGTACTTGGCAAGCGTCGTCGCCTTAGATCAAATGGATGGACAATTGGTCGCTTTCCCAGACACGCTAGTGGGTACAGATTCGCATACGACAATGGTGAATGGACTCGGCGTCCTAGGATGGGGTGTTGGAGGAATTGAAGCCGAAGCTGTCATGATGGGTGAACCATACCCATTCACGATCCCCAAGGTTGTTGGGGTCAAACTTACCGGAGAACTTCCAGAAGGAACCACACCAACTGATCTCGTACTCACAATAACTGAAGTCTTGAGAAAAGAGAATCTCGTAGATGCGTTCGTTGAGTATTTCGGCGACGCATACCGCGAACTGAGCGTTCCAGACAGAGCTACGATCAGCAATATGACGCCCGAATATGGAGCCACGGTCGGGTTTTCACCAATTGACGATTCAACTATCGAATACCTTCACGGGACAGGAAGAGATGATAGTCATGTCAGTTTCGTTAGGAAGTATTGCGAGATGCAAGGTCTGTATCTCCACGAGGGGGCTCCTCAACCTAATTACTTAAGAGTACTCCAGATCGACTTAACCCAAATTGAACCTTCAATCGCAGGTCCTCGAAACCCAGACGAACGCATATCGCTCAAATCGGCTTCTAAGGAGATGCTCATGCTTCTTGAGGAATACAAGAAAAAACCGAATCGGCCCGGATCAACTCAGGGCAGCGGAGGCTTAAGTGATGGATCGGTCGTAATCGCAGCGATAACGAGCTGCACCAACACCTCCAATCCTACGGTAATGTTGGGTGCCGGAGCACTTGCGGAGAAAGCTGTCAAACTAGGGCTAAGAACAAAACCCTACGTGAAATGCAGCATGGCTCCAGGATCCAGCGTTGCCAGAGATTACTTAACAAAAACCGGGCTCCTGCCGTCCTTGGAACGCCTCGGATTTAATATAGTAGGATACGGATGCACGACCTGCATTGGTAATAGTGGCCCTCTCCTCGCCGAAGTTGAAAAAGAGATACGAGATAATGATTTCTACGCTGTCGCCGTCCTAAGCGGAAACCGAAACTTCGACGGACGAATTCATCCGTTAGCGAGAGGATCTTTTCTAATGTCACCCCCCCTTGTGGTAGCGTACGCTCTTGCAGGTAGAATTGACATCGACTTCTACAAGGAACCAATTGGTTTAGCTCGAGATGGAAGCGAAATATATCTCAAAGATATTTGGCCGCGGCTCTCCGAAATGAAGGCACTTGAGAAAGAAGCGCTCTCGCCTGAAATGTACACGGAAAGATATTCGCATGCCCAAGAGGGTGATGATGAGTGGACGGCGTTGAAGGCTCCTACTGGACACGTGTACGTGTGGGATGAAAAATCCACATACATCAAGGAACCACCATGGTTCGAAAACACAGCCACAGGGACCACCGGTGTTAGAAGCGCGAAAGTTCTCGCTGTCTTCGGGGATAGAGTGACAACTGATCATATTTCGCCAGCAGGGACAATCGCAAAAGACAGTCCTGCCGCAACCTACCTCAAAGAACTCGGCGTACCACCCACAATGTTCAGCTCGTACGGAGCTAGAAGAGGGAATCATGAAGTAATGGTTCGAGGCGGATTCAGCAACATACGATTGAAGAACATGCTTGCAAAGGGAAAGGAAGGGGGATGGACGACCCATTACCCTTCAGGTGACCTAATGTCAATCTACGACGCAGCATTACGATACAGAGCCGAGAATGTTCCGCTCATTATCATAGCGGGAAAACAATACGGGGCCGGTAGTTCTAGGGACTGGGCAGCGAAAGCCACGCTAATGCTAGGAGTAAAGGCCGTAATCGCAGAAAGCTTCGAGAGGATTCATAGAAGTAACCTGATTGCAATGGGAGTTCTACCGTTAGAGTTCGCCGACGGTAAGAATGCGGCTAGTCTTGGTTTAGATGGTAGTGAGACGTATGATGTTCTAGGGATTCAAGAATTTCGTGAAATCAAAACCAGACTAACAGTACACGCACGCTCCGCATCGAAAGACGTAACGTTCAGCGTTGTGGCTCGCCTAGACAATGAAATGGAAATAAAATACTATCATTCCGGGGGAATTTTGCCTTACGAGTTCAGTAAACTACTCCGTAAATGATTAGTCAACCTAGCTTCTGAAATGTTCCCATCCTTTCCTCTTAACTGGCACTATGTCGCCGTTGACTTTCATTCGTACACCTCGGAACCTGTCAGTTACGCAGACCAATCCTCGTCAAATTCCCCTTAGCCGCGCGGTATGCCCGGGAGAATTTCTCAGGCGGAATCGTCAGAACGAGTTCGTATTCTTCGCCACCATAAAGAGCAAGGTCTCGGGATCGTAGACGGTGCTGTTTAGCGAAGTCACATGCAGCTTTGCTGATAGGAATGTCATCGATTAGGATGCCTACTCTACTTGATTCTGAAAGCTGATGTAGAGACCAAGCTAGTCCATCGCTCGAATCGATTGATGACGTGACGGCTCGGGAAGCAGCTAGTCTCAAACCCAATTCCAGTTGAGCGCGTGGACGGTACAAAGCGTCGTAGAGGCTCCGGGGTAATTTTCTCCATGGTGTTCTGTAGTTGAGAACTGATTTGAGCCCTGCTGAAGTCGAACCGAACTCTCCGGTGACCGCGACTACGTCGTGAGCCCTTGCACCTTTCCGGAGTATCAGACTCTTCTTATCCGCCAGAGCAAACAGAGCAATCGAGATTGTCAAGTCGTCTGATTCATTGGTATCTCCTCCAATCAATGGGAAGTCGTAACTTCTCGCAGCTTCACTGAGGCCTTTCGCAATTTCCTGAACCTCCTTCATATTCAGGGATCGCGGCAGACCTAAAGCGACAAGTCCAGCCATAGGGCTGACTCCTTTCGCCGCAAGATCGCTTACGTTAGCAACCACTGCCTTCCAAGCGGCTTGACGCATAGTCATGCCAGGAGGCAAATCTGTACTGCCCACAAACATGTCTGTCTTCAAAACAGCAATTCGACCGCCTGGTAGTCGAACTGCTGAAACATCATCTCCGAAACCTACCACCGTCCTGTCACTTACGCCAAACGAGTGTTCCATAATCTGGATTATTCCAAGTTCCCCGAGATCCGTTATAGAGGTCAAACCAACCGTAATGTCTTTGTCAGTCGCGTGTTTTGAATATGATGAACTCTTACCGACTCAAGTTACTCTGAAGTCCAATGGGCATGGGAATGCCTTGGATAGGAACGGTATGGAAGGGAAGATGCTACCTGCCTTGCAGCAAGATAATGCAGCCATCGAACAGTGGCGATTTGATAAATCCGGTTCGAAATGAGGTGTAAGGCGATCCATTGAGCGCCTAACGAGTTATTGAGGCTTTTCTTGAGTATTCGCTGTTTCCTTGTTCTCGCCTTGGCAATTGGGAAGGTGCGCTTGATACTCATCCAGCCTGATCAATCGGTGGCATCGTGCGCATTCTAGGCTCTTCATCTCAGAACGTACGTTTCTGTTGCCGTAACGTCGACGACGACCTCTACCCGTTTATTCCACTCTCAATTCAAGTTTTGCGTGATGTCACTATTCAACGTTGGGTTTCCATCCATACCCAACATGATTCCTATTGACAACGGATGGTTGAGTCCATTCTCTCATGCGAGTATTTGTCATGTTCTGTATTCGTTTCAAATCGCCCATTTCGCGACGTGACACTAATGTCACTGCAGTTCCACTTGCTCCGGCTCTGCCAGTTCTTCCGATTCTGTGGAAGTAGAGCAACGGGTCGTTGGGGACGTCATAGTTTATGACGTGTGTAACGCCGTCAATGTCCAATCCTCGCGAGGCAACGTCGGTGGCAACTAGGAATCGTATTCGGCCCCGTCGAAAATCGTTCAAAGCTCTCTCCCGCTGAGGTTGAGTTAGATCTCCATGGATCACTGCTACGTCTCTTCTAGTCCGACTTATCCTTTGGACCAGCCTGTCCGCGCCATGCTTCGTGGAGCAGAATATGAGAGCGCGAGTTACCGTTTTCTGCCCCATAATGGAACAGAGTGCTTGGTATTTTCGCTCGGGATCGACCATGTGATAGAGTTGATCTATGTCCTCGACTGCGATCTCATCCTTACTTACGAAGATTTCTTCCGGTGCGTGCATGTGCCTTGATGCTAAGGTGAGCACTTCGTCAGGCATCGTTGCTGAAAACATGGCCGTTTGTCTTCCTTCCGGTGTCCTGCCGAGAATGAAATCCATCTCATCTCGAAATCCCATATCCAGCATTCTATCTGCTTCATCTAGAACAGCAAACTTGACGTTATCAAGCAGCAGCGTTCCCCTTGTGAGATGGTCGATCATTCTACCCGGAGTACCGACAACGATGTGAACAGTATTCTGAAGAGCTTCCATCTGCGAATAGATGGGGACCCCGCCGTAAACTGCTAGGACCTTCACACTAAGGTATTTTCCATAATCCTTCAAGTCTGACGCTACTTGCTGTGCAAGTTCTCTTGTTGGCACAAGAATTAGTGCTTGAACGGAATCATCCCGTGGATCAATTCGCTCAATCATTGGGACGCCGAAAGCCAACGTCTTCCCCGTGCCGGTCTTCGCTTGACCGATCACGTCTCTTCCTTCGAGAAGAGGGGTAATTGCAGCCGTTTGAATAGGGAACATTTCTTTGAATCCCAGGTCGTTCAAACCGCGCAGTATTTCTCCCTTAACCGGGAGTTGTTCGAAACTTTGACTCATTGTAGTTTTCACTCTTTTTTGAAACCGCTTCCGAGAAATCAGAACCGTCCAGCTTCCACGTGTAACGTTCGAAACCGCGTTCTAGTTTCGCAGTGCAGATGTTTCCGCACGCGGTTTTCGAAACACTAACGTGGAGTGCCTTTTAAAGGTTAGTTATGCCGATCTAAGTTATGTACAGAGACAACTCCGTTCTCCATGCCTCATTCTGAATGTGTACAGGGATTTGAGATACCGTGAAAGAAAGAAATTAAAAAAATTTGATGTGGATCCACGAGACCCGAGCTTAATCCTTCTTAACCAGTTTAATCTCGATCGTGGAGACGTTTCTAGATTGGCCCTCTTCGCCAAGCACTTCAGTCCCTATGTTGACCTCTTTGATTGATAGCTTACCCTCAAAGAAGCGTCTACGGCAAACTTCGACTATGTCGACTGCCTTCGAGATGACGCGACCTCGAGCCTTCACTGAGAGTTCCTTGCTGCCACTGTTGATTTGCATAACAATGGCAGTTGCGTAGCTCATCAATGGTTTTTGGCCAACGAGTATAGTGTTGGATGGAATGTTGCTTCTGGGCGGTGGGGGCTTTTGTACGTTTTCTGTCAAGCATTGTTCACCTCCGGGTGGAAAGTATCACTGGTGCAGTTGTGAGAGGGGCGAGAGCGGTTCAAGTCGATAAAAGGCTTCCTGTGAGGGCCAATCTATGAAGCGGCTACAGGCAAACTTTGGTGTTTCCTGCAGATGGACGGTTTCAGTTTTCCTTAAATAATGTCGTGATGTTTCCGCCTGCAGCGAGAATATCATAAATGGAAGACAGTGCCGAAGCCGCTAAGACTCCAGTAAAGCTGGAAATTGACAGACCTCAAGATTTCAAGTTTCACCTGGCTTATGATGTCTACTCTAAAGCGTGGGATGCTAACTCATCGGACCCAGTTCGCGCAAAGTTGAATGAGCTCATTACTTCACTCGCTGGAGACGAGAATGGTTACCAGAGCTTCTACTCTCAAATTCAGGAGTATCGGCATGACGGGGGCGGAGGATTCAGATCAGGCAGAACTAGAATAGAGAGTGCAAGCAAGAGGGCTTGGCAGAGAACCGAGACTAGAGAAGGAAGAAACCGTCGACATCACTGAACCCTTTCTGGCTATAGGTAGGATTAATTAGGCTCAACGCAGGCTAAACGGTCAAGCTATGTGTACGGGCTGAAGCCGACCGTCCTCTGTAACGTGCCGCTTTCACCCGAAGAACTAGCTGAACGAAATGTCGAGGTGAAACGCATGAGCGAACGTTCCTTCCATAAGCCAGTCGAAGAAGGGAAGGAGTACGAAGTAGAGATCAAGGAGACTAGCCGTCGCGGTGACGGAGTCGCAAGGATCGAAGGCTTCGTAGTCTTCGTCCCCCAAACTAAGCCTGGCGACAAAGTGAAGGTAAAAATCAACACGGTAGGCCCCAGATTCGCGACCGGCGAAGTAGTCCAGTAATGGACTCGAGGGCTGTCGAACTTCTCACTTTCCTTCTTTTCTTAGCATAGGAATTGTCTGAAAGCACGTCGCATTACTTTTTTGTCAAGAAGACCGACGGCGCACGGTAAACTCGCGACAGGGCTGACGTGATCATAAGGGTGGCACTCCTATGTCTCGATTATGACCACACCCTTCTAAGAAATGACGTTCAAGCTATGGTGGCGTAACTCGACACTTCGGCCGAGGATTTTGGATACTTGCACTTCATGTCGACTTGGCAGACTTGTGTATGCACGTGCAGAAGAGAAGTCTTAACTCAATCCTTCTCCTACAACTTCACCGAGTGAGATAGCTTGGGAATAGAGGTCTTCCTTTCTAACAATCGAGGAGTTCTCCTTGCGTTTGACCAAGGACTAGAGCACGGGCCGACTGATTTTAACGAACGCAACTATGATCCCGCCTTCATAATGAAACTTGCCGAAGAAGGTGGTTTTAACGGCGTTATTTTCCAAAAAGGTCTTGCTGAGAAATATTACAATGGCAAAGTTCCTCTTATTCTCAAAGTGAACGGCAAGACGAGTCTTCCGAAGGGTGAACCAATCGTGCGACAGATTTGCAGCGTGAAACGAGCCGGGGATTTGGGTGCAAAGGCAGTCGGATATACTATCTACTTGGGTAGTGCACACGAAGATCTCATGTTAGAGGAGTTCGGCAGAATCCAGGAGGAGGCGCATGCACACGATATGGCTGCCATAGCGTGGATTTACCCACGTGGACAAGCCATACAGAACGATATTGCTCCGGAAATTGTTGCATACGCTGCTAGGGCAGGCCTTGAAGCTGGAGCTGATGCAGTTAAGATCAAGTATACTGGGAACGTGGAAACTTTCAAGTGGGCTGTAAAATGTGCAGGAAAGACTAAGGTCTTCATGTCCGGGGGACCTAAGGCTAAGACGGATGTCGAATTTCTTAGACAGGTTAGAGGAGTTCTAGACGCGGGAGCAGTAGGTCTCGCCGTCGGCCGTAACGTTTGGCAGAGTTCAGATCCGTTGAAGATGGCTCGTTACTTGAAGCGGCTAGTCATCGAGAATCGATCCGTTGAGGACGCTATGAAAGATTGAAGATAGGTATTCTAAATGGCGGCGGAGACTGCGCCGGATTAAATGCGGTCACGAGAGCGGTGGTTAGAAAAAGCGACGAGTACGGATATGAAGTCATAGGCATTCGACATGGCTGGGCCGGACTCATCAACCTAGATGCAGTTCCTTTGACTTGGAATGATGTCTCCCGCATAATCAACCTGGGTGGCACAATTCTACACACAACAAGAACCAATCCCTTCAGGTCTAAAGAAAGCCCCGACCAAGTTCTCAGAAACGTCAAGCAGTTAGGACTCGACGTGCTCATCGCAGTCGGTGGAGAAGATACGCTTAGTGTTGCTGCAAAATTCCAGCAACTTGGCCTGAAGGTGGTCGGCGTCCCTAAAACCATTGACAACGACATCGTCCTAGCAGATGTAACATTTGGTTTCGACTCAGCCGTGAACGTAACTGTCGAAGCAATCGACCGAATCCAAACAACCGCTGAATCCCACGACCGAATAATGGTAATTGAAGTGATGGGCAGACATGCCGGTTGGATCGCTGCTTATGCGGGAATCGCAAGCGGCGCGAATCTGACGCTTGTCCCTGAACAAGCCATAGACATCTCGGAGATCTGTGACTTCCTGAAGAAGAGACATGATGCAGAAAGAATGACTTCGATAGTGGTCGTTGGTGAAGGATGCAGTCTGAAAGGTCATGCTACGGATCAGAGCAAGGTCGACGAGTTCGGTCATGCGCGTCTCGGAGGAATAGGTGAGATCCTTGCGCGTGAGATAGAGCGTAGGGTCGGTATTGAGACTCGAGCAGTCGTGCTTGGCCACGTGGTTAGGGGGGGCCCTCCTAGCGCGTACGACCGTATCCTTGCTACTCGCCTAGGAGTTGCTGCTGTCGAAGCGATCAGGAACCAGACTTACGGCATAATGGTGTGTCTGCGGGGGAACGTCATGTCTCACGTTCAGCTCAGCGATATTCTTGGCAAGATGAGGAATCTTGACGCGGAGACAATTTCCCTGCTTAATGATTTCCGTGAATGAACTCAGCATGATGGAATGTTAGATCTTCGGGTCCTCCTCAGTGACCTCGACGAGGATTACTCTGTAAGATACGAAGATCTCCAGAGCGAGAAATGCTACCCCTACGAGAACAAGAAACATTCCTAGGGTGAAGGTAATGCTGATGGCGGTCTGGGTGAGTTCTGAGAGGGTTGGCAAATGGCCTAAACCAATCAATAGAGACGTTAGGACGAAGAACAGTACCGCAATCAGATGACAAAGCATTCCGTTCCTGACGTATGCCAGACGTGGAAGCAGTAGATCCAACTGATTTCTGATGCTTTTCAATCGGACCTCCTCGGGTTTGTCAAGAGTTGCAGAGGAAACCAGTCTCCTGTGGATCTGCCGTTTTTCATCATGTAAGAGTCGGATCCTGTTCACAAGCACACTATGCCTTGCGTTGAATGTCAATAGCAGCAAGGCAACTCCAGTGATCATTACTGCTGGAGCTAGAATGTCTTGGATGGTCCCGATTGCATTAGCAACTTCACTCATTTCTGTTCCTGGGCATAGGAGAGAGAGGCCCATTAATCAAAGCTTGGAAGGATTAACTCTTTAGAATCCCAATCGCATCATGGTTCCTGCGGCGATCCAGAAGCTGAGAACGATAACTAGCATTTGACCGAAGCCAACATATTCTCCTTTTTGTATTGACCGCCTAAGCAAATTGGCTACAAGGATGCGCCATGCATAAGTTAGTATTAGTTAGACACGGAGAAAGCACCTGGAACAAAGAGAACAGGTTCAGCGGCTGGACGGACGTAGATCTCTCCGAGAAGGGCGTGGATGAGGCTCATGAAGCGGGGCGAACGTTACGGAAGGAGGGTTACATGTTTGATGTCGCGTATACTTCGGTGCTCAAACGTGCGATACGTACACTCTGGATTATTCTTGACGAGTTAGATCAGATGTGGATTACCGTCCATAATTCTTGGCGGCTGAATGAACGACACTACGGAGCCTTGCAAGGCCTCAACAAGGCTGAGATGGCTGCGAAGTACGGGGAGGAGCAGGTGCTTGTTTGGAGAAGGAGCTACGATGTGCGGCCTCCAACGCTCGAGCTGAGTGATGAGAGGTATCCAGGATCAGATCCGCGTTATAGGAACATGAGTAAGAGTGACATACCTCTATGTGAATCGCTCAAGGATACAGTGAACCGATTCTTGCCTTACTGGCATGACACTCTTGCTCCAGCAATAACGTCAGGGAAGAGAGTTCTAATTGCAGCGCACGGAAATAGTCTTCGAGCGCTAGTCAAATATCTCGATAATCTTTCAGAGGCGGATATTGTGAAACTCAACATTCCCACTGGGATCCCCCTAGTATACGAACTCAGCGAGAACCTCAAACCGATCAAACACTACTACTTGGGAGATGAAGAGAAGATCAGAAAAGCCATTGAATCCGTCGCTGCACAGGGCAAAGCAAAAAACCAGTAAGCGGGCATTCTAATGCTAACATGTTGTCGGAGTAACCCCATATGAATAAATTACCCAGCCGAGAAATCACCGAGGGTCCAGAGCGCGCACCGAACCGCGCAATGCTTCGAGCCATGGGATACACTGATGCTGACTTCTCACAACCTTTCGTTGGAGTTGCAAGCACATGGAACGAAGTGACTCCGTGTAATTACCACTTGAATAAGTTGACAGTGAAGGTTAAGGACGGAGTCAGGGCCGCGAAGGGAACACCATTCGAGTTTGGAACAATCGCCGTTAGCGATGCCGTTGCAATGGGCACCGAAGGCATGAAGGCGTCTCTGGTGAGCAGAGAGATTATCGCTGATTCGATAGAGGTTATGGCGATCGCAGAACGGTTTGACGCTCTGGTCACCGTGGCCGGCTGCGACAAAAGCCTGCCCGGTTCAGCCATGGCCGCTGCAAGGCTCAACCTCCCCTCAGTATTCCTTTACGGCGGCAGCATTTTGCCGGGCAGGTTCGAAGGTCATGACGTGACCGTTCAAGACGTCTTCGAAGCCGTCGGGTCTTTCTCATCTGGCGCAATCACAGCGGAGCAGTTGAGAACGCTTGAATGCTCTGCTTGCCCGGGCGAGGGATCATGCGGTGGTCTCTTCACAGCGAACACAATGGCCTCAGCCCTCGAAGCGGTAGGCCTCTCATTACCTGGCTCAGCATCACCACCTGCAATTGACGAACGCAGGTACCAAATGTCGTACATGAGCGGAGTGGCAGTTATGCGACTCGTTGAAACTGGAATTAAACCCAGGGACATTCTCACCTTCCAAGCCTTCGAGAACGCGATCACCGTTGTTCAAGCAATGGGGGGCTCCACGAACGCCTTTCTACACTTATTGGCAATTGCATGGGAGGCTGGGGTCAAGCTCACACTAGACGACTTCGAGCGAATTGGCCGAAGAACCCCCGTCATCGCTGACCTGAAACCCGGAGGTAATTACGTTATGCGTGATCTCGACATCGCTGGCGGAGTTCCGCTCATCATGAAGAAGCTCCTTCAAAAAGGACTACTGAACGGCGACGCTCTAACAGTAACTGGCCAGACAGTCACCCGGAATCTTGAGAAGATGAATCTTGAAGGCAAATCGCAGAACGTTGTTCGAGAGGTAACAAACCCAATTCATCCATACGGCGGCTTGGTGGTTCTCAAAGGAAACTTAGCCCCCGAAGGGGCAGTAGTCAAAGCTTCAGGCGCAACCAAACTACGGCATTCAGGACCCGCACGAGTATTCGACTCTGAAGAGGAAACGTTCGCGGCACTGAACCGGAAGGAAATCCACGAAGGCGACGTTGTAGTCGTACGTTACGAGGGTCCTAAGGGTGGACCTGGAATGCGAGAAATGCTATCCGTTACGGCAGCAATCGTGGGCCAAGGCCTTGAGAAGGTTGCCCTAGTCACAGACGGCCGATTCTCGGGAGCAACTCGAGGCCTGATGGTCGGACACGTCTCACCAGAGGCGCAAGTAGGTGGGCCAATATCCGTATTGAAAGAAGGCGATCAAGTCACCATTGATATTGAACGCCGACTCCTCAACGTTGACCTCAGCGAGGACGAGCTCTCGTCCAGACTATCCAAATGGAAAACACCCGAGCCGAAGTATACGCGAGGAGCCCTCTACAAGTACATGAAACTAGTACACTCTGCAGCAGAAGGCGCAATCTGCAGGTGACCGGACTTTTTCTATGTCCCATCATCGGGTGCCGAAGGTTCCTAAGACCCTTTCCATCAATCTTCTCGAAGACTTTTTAGCCGAATCCTCACGCGGCAGTGCAAGATCACCGTGTTCTGTGACTTAGGTAACGTGAGAGTATACTACGAAACATACGGCGAAGGGGCACCAATTCTGATGATACATGGCTTCTGCCCAGATCATAGGCTAATGCAAGGCTGCATGGAGCCAATATTCGTAGGTAGACCGGGATGGGAGAGAATCTACTTTGATCTGCCTGGCATGGGTAGAACAAGAGGAGAGTCATGGATCGATTGTTCCGACAAGGTTCTCGAAGTCGTACTCGCGTTCGTCGATCGCATACTCCCCGATCAGAGTTTCCTTGTCGTAGGAGAATCTTACGGAGGATACCTAGCACGGGGGCTTCTCTCCAAGAAACGAGAGTCAGTAGACGGTCTCCTGCTAATCTGCCCCCTAATAGTCGCCAACCAAGAGAAACGAAGTCTCCCTGCGAGAAAGATCATTGTCGAGGATCGAAGGTTGATCTCTGAGATTGACCAGTCAGACGCCAACGAATTCGCCTCGATGGCGGTAATCCAAACTCGCGGGAACTGGGAGCGGTTCCGTGACGAGATTCTCGTCGGCCTAAAAGTCGCCGACACGGCTTACCTTGAGCAGCTAACAAACAAAAGATACGAGTTCTCATTTGATGTGGACTCCCTCCCTGAACCATATGACAAGCCAACTCTGATAGTCGCAGGAAGACAAGACGCCTCAGTGGGATACAAGGACGCCTGGAGCATAATCGAAAACTATCCCAGAGCAACATTAGCTGTTCTCGATAGCGCGGGCCATAACCTGCAAATCGAGCAAGCTCAGGTTTTTAATGCTCTGGTTTCAGAGTGGCTGGAGCGGTTGCAAAGAGAAAAAGGAGACTGAGTTATAAAATTAAACCATTGTGTCCAGTCGTTTTCGTCATCTGCCGTTCAGACTTCGTGTGTGAGCTCGATGGTGAGATCATCGTAAATTGAACCAGTCAATTTTCATGGGTCCAGTAGACGCAATCGTATCATGGAGGCCGTGACCCACCACCACAAAACTAACCGTTTACCTTCCTAAGAACGGCATTTAGTCATATCAGTAAGAAGATTGTAATTCGTGTGAGCATCCGTCTCCAACGTTCGAAACTCAGAATGTCAACTCAATGTATATTCATCCCAGAATATTGTTACTGCCGGACAGGCTGAGCATGGTCTCAAGGGCTCTGATGGATGTATGGCAAAGAAGGGGAAGGACATTCAGTGAGAGGAGTGGCCTGCTCCAACGCGCCGATGCCATACGAGGCATCATGGATGAATCCCTGCTTTTTCTTCAATGCGTTAAAGGCCCTGTTCTAGATGTTGGATGCGGTAATGGGATACCAACCCTCTCCCTGGTTCAGCGCCATCAGGTTATTGGAGTGGACTTTGCCTCGACCATGCTCTTGCGGGCGAAATCCAATCTGCCCTCAGCGGGCTTCCTTAGAGCCAGCATTGATCACCTTCCCATACGAAGCGATTCAATACCGGCTGTCACATGTTTCTTCGTGCTCTCGGACTACTCCAACCCAACCAATATTGTGAATGAACTACGACGAGTGCTTCAAGTTCAAGGCAGAATCATTCTAGGGGACTACTCCTCGGATGACGATTTGAACAACCTATTGGACGAGTTGCAGGTAAAAATCCTAAACAAGGGTCGCGAGATGTTCCGGCTCAGTCCAGAGGCCATGAGCATTCTGGTACAGAGATTAGGTTTGAAGGTTAAAACCGTCAAGAAACTGTCCCATCAGCTGACGATTCCGCTTGACACTTTCATCAACCAGCTCTATCTTTCATCAGTCGGCTCCGAGTATAGGGAGAGGCAACTGAGCAAGAATCAGTGGAGGAAGCTTCTTGGAGGATGCGTGAAAGGATCTGAGGTTCATTTGACGAGAAGGTTCGTGCTGGTGTCTGGGTGAGAATCCTAACCCTTAGCTTATCGGTTCTTCATCGCTTGAGCGAAGCGGTGTACGTGGTCGAAGGTCCTTTGAAGAGAAGACTGAAGAAAAACCACTGGTATGACGTTCCTATCTTCTTTTCAAAACGTGTACTAGTCATCACTAAAATTCGGGAGAAACTTAGCTTTCCTATCAATGGACTTGAGGCTACTAACCGCAGAATTAACCGTATGAGGACTATACCCTTGCTTCTTCATCCATAAGGCGAATGAGATAATTTCTCCTAAGTGAAGTAGAGGTGGGAAGCCTCGGGTTCGATATTGGAGCCTCGGGCGGGGTTTGAACCCGCGACCTGCCGCTTTCTCGATGATTCTTTACGAGGCGGCCGCTTTCCGGTGCCTTTAGATCATCTACCAGGCTGAGCCACCGAGGCTTGTATCTGTACGCAAAGCTTTCAGGACTTAAAGTATGTTCCTCGTTGATCAGATCACAAATTGTTCTTGGCCCACATTACGGTTCGTAAGGCCTAGTTTACTTGTTGAGATTGTGCGATCGCCGAATAGGGTTGCTTCATTCTTTCCATCGTAGATGGCTGCCGCTAATCGTCCGATCGAGTCCGCTTTCATGATTCCACTCCCGCTCATCCCAGTGGCGAGTATGCAATTATCAATTTTATCGACAATGGGCGTGCCGTCAAGAGAATTTACGTCGTAGAAGCCTGCCCATGAGTTTGACGGCCGTACGTTCGTGAAGCATGGGAAATATTCACTCAGGATCGGATAAATGTTCATCGTGAAGTAAGCCTCTTCTGCGGCCGGTTCCTCCTCAAACGAGAAGGCTCGTCCAACATCATCGGCGGCTGAGACCCAGAAGGCTCTCTCTCCTCTAACTGGACGGAAGTAGACGCCTCCTTTAGGCAGAATCATGAAAGGGACCGTGTTCTCTTCATTAAATCCCTTAATGTTCAACAATCGATCGAGGCTGCTGGCCTTAAGCTGGAAGACCTGCCGCTTCTTAGGCTTCATATAGCAATCGATGCCAATCGGGTCAAATAGCATGGCGGTTCGTGCCCCTGCTGCAATGACGGTTACGTCGGCCAAGATTGGTCCCTTGGCCGTTTCGATCCCTGCGATGCTCTTATCCTGCCACACGTACGGCTCACCAGGGAGATCGAGACTATTCTTTGCCACTAGTCGAAGTGCCTTGGCCTCGACTCCAAATTGGAATTCTCCGTTAAGTTTCCGATACTCGGTCTCAAAGAATTTCGCTATCAGATCAGGCGCAACCGTACCGCAATCTGAACCAAATACCGCCTTGTAGATACTTCCCAAATCCATGAGTTTGCTCTGCTCAGATGAAGGATTCAACACGAGGTCAGGAATCATACCTGAGAGTTCGTTGGGCTCGAGAACTCTGAACCGGACCCCCTGCTCTGTCATTCCCGGTGCAACGGATTCGAACGATTTGAATTGAGGATCAGTCAATAACCAGAGATACCCAATCAACTCGAGGTCTAAGTCGAAGCCTAGTTTTGTTTGAACGTACCTGTAAAAGTCGATGCTACTGGAAGCTAAAAGACGATTTACGTCCGATGTGAAGGTGTCGCGGACTGCTGCCATGCTTTTCGCTGTATCGCCCTGTGCTGGTGCAGGTTTTCGATCAACAATCAGAACTGAAAGATCGGGATGCGCCTGCTTTATGTGGTAGGCAATTGAGAGACCTATTACTCCTGCACCAACGACCAGGACGTCATAATGCTTTGAGGACACGGATCCCACGTCGTAGGGCTGGGTTGATGTGAATTATAAGGTGCTTGCGTCTCAAAAACCATCTTCAATCTGCCCCGGGGGAGTAAGCTTTTAGCTATCCTGCAACCCGCCGACTCTTCGGTAACTGAAGATTGAGAATGAGGTACGACAAGCGAACAGACAGACTGCAGATGATCATAGGCGACGGAGAGGGAGCATCGAGCAAAGTATTGGATGAAGATGTCACGATTTCATACACTGAAACCGGCGATATTGCTGTTATCAACGTAGCCAATGCGCTTACCCGGATCTTCGATGGCTTAGGCGTCAAGATGCCTTCAGAACGTCAAGTAACCGCGGACGAGCACGAAGGCGGTTGGAAGGTTGATGTGGACGCAGACAAATGTCTCGGTTTCGGAAGCTGTGTCATAGTCTCACCAGACATATTTCGCTTGGACGAACGACCCGGTCAAGGCGTGTTCCGAAGCAGAGCAAAACTTGACGTACTTGATGAAACTGGAGGGAAAGACTTTGACCGCCTTCGGATGGCCGCGCAATCCTGTCCTACGCAGGCGATATCCATTGTTGACAGGAAAACTGGAAGACGAATCTACCCGCCTGAGTGAGTTCACGAACGTAGCTTTGGACTAGTCCCCGGGTACATGACTCGAGTGCAATCGCAGTTTATTTATTAATCTTCATGGGACTTAACGGATCTCTTGTTTAGCATTGAGAAACTTCAAGGACTCGAAATGGAAAGAACTTGTCGCAACCGTTACTGGTACGATTCGAGAGAGACAGATTAAGTTCGCTCGACTTCAATTCATTGACATTAATGGCATTTTGAAGAGTGTGTCTGTTCGGACTAAAGAGATCGAATCAATTCTCGAGAACGGGAAATCGTTTGATGGGTCATCCATTACAGGTTACCGGCCAATTGAGGAGTCGGATCTAGTTGCGTATCCTGACCCGTCCACTTTCGTGATCATCCCTTGGCGTCCTACAGAGAAATCCACGTGTAGATTCATCTGTGACATTTACACGCCAGATAATAGGCGCTTTGAGGCTGATCCACGCTTCGTGCTTGAGAAGGCTATGGATCAGTGCGAGAAAGCCGGTTTCAGATTCAATTGTGCACCTGAACTTGAGTTCTTTCTTCTTCAAGAGTCGACGGTGACGCCTACACCCATCGATATGGGCGGTTACTTTGATTTGCATCCAAGTGATCTTACGGACGACCTGAGGCGCGAAATAGCAGATACTGCAGAAGAGTTCGGTATAGAGATAGAGGTAGCGCATCACGAGGTTGCGCTTGGCCAGAATGAGATCGACTTCAAATATGGCCGCGGCCTCGAAACGGCTGACCGCGCCGCAACGATGAAAATGGTCACAAAAGCCGTAGCGGCAAGGAATGGGTACATAGCAACCTACATGCCGAAACCTTTTGGGAACGTGAACGGCTCAGGCATGCATGTTCATGAGAGCTTATGGAACGCGGAAGGTTCAAAGAATATGTTCTACGCCAATAATGACGCAACGGGCTGCCTCTCGGAAAATGCGCTTCACTTCATTGGAGGACAATTGGCTCATGCCCGGGAGATGTGCGGAGTTCTCGCCTCTTGGCCCAATTCCTACAAACGTCTAGTTCCCGGATTCGAAGCCCCCGTCTACGTTGCTTGGGCCTTCAGAAATCGATCCCCCCTCATACGCGTACCGAACTTCGGAAAGAAGCCGAATGCGGCACGAATGGAAATCAGATGCCCCGACCCGGCAGGAAACCCGTACCTGCAGTTCGCAGTTCTATGCCTCAGCGGCCTAGATGGAATCAAGAGAAATCTGAATCCCCCAGAACCCACAGAGCTGAACGTGTACAAGTTGAGCTACGAGGAACGAAAGCAGAGAGGCATCATTTCACTTCCTGAATCCCTTTCGGAAGCGTTGCTAGAGATCGAGAACAGTGAATTCATGAAGGCTGCGCTCGGGCAGGAAGTGTGGGAAAACTACCTGAAAGAGAAGCATCACGAATGGGACTTGTACCGGACCCAAGTTACTCCTTGGGAAATAGAGCGGTATATGAGAAAACTGTAGAATTCGATGTGTGTCTAGCCGCCCTGGTGCGACTGGACGCTGAGGTAGTCCAGTTTGGGTGCTGCTGACTTAGCTTCCGATGGAGGTCGGCTTGCTACCCGCATTAAGATCAGCCGGTTAGTTGTGCCAGGAACGCTTCCTTTCAGCATAACATACTCGGAGTTAATTTGCCCGTAGCGAATGAACCCTCCTTTCGGAGTTACCTCCATTCCGTTGTTTCCCACTTTAATGACAATCTTGTTGTATTCGGTTCGTTGATGGAACCCCATCTGTCCAGCTCGCGGGACTGAGTACTGAACGTAATGTGGCGTCCATCCACCGATGGATCCGACTTGGCGAACGGTCTTGTTTGCCTTGTGTATCTTCCGCCTAATCCCCCACCTCTTTACAGGCCCCTGAATTCCTTTCCCCTTCGTAATTCCGATCGTGTCGACGGCTTGGCCTTCCTTTACGAAATCACCCACCTTTACTTCTGAACCAAGCAGTTTCTTCGCGTACTCGAACCGGTCCTTAATCGCTCCGCCGCCCACCTTGACCTCAATCAAGTCAGGTGCCTTCTTTCCTCTCTTTGCAAGTCGAGGCTGAGTTGCCATGAGGATACGTATATCAGAAAGCTTGGCTAGGTTATCTTCAATCTTCTTCAATCCTTGCTCGGTCGGAAACTTCTCTGGCACTGATATGATCCTCTCAAAGTCCTTGGACGGTTTTTCAATCCATGCTTCACAGAAAGTGCGCGTGCCCTCGTATGTTTGCATGTACGCTCGAAGCGCGCACGCCAACATTGGTGGAGATTCAAGGATCGTGAGTGGAATGACAATTTCTTTTCCGAAAGTGAGTGAACTCTGCCGATTATCGACAGCAATCCCGTAGCTCATACCTGCCTTGAAGCCGGCGAATGCCAAAAGCCGAGGGCCTTCCCTAGTTTCAGGCCAATGCCTGATTCTCCCAACCCAACGTGAAGCACGACCTCTAGGCAAGAACGCTAATGAACCACGTTTAGGAGCATGTACCTTTCTGTGACCCAATTACCATGCCAACTTGAGATGTTACTTCGGCCCAGTTCGGTGTGAGCTCTAAAATACTTTGTGCGCGGCCATTTCTAGAGGGATAGGAGCCTTAACAGGGCTGTTTAGGCGTCTTCGTCGTCATCATCTTCGTCGTCATCGTCACCGCCTGCTTCAGCCACGGGTTCTGCACCCTTGCTTTCGAATGTTTGCATGGCCTCCTGCAGCTCTTCTTCAGTAATCTTGCCAGCTAGGAAGAGGAGGTCGTTGATCCATTCAGAAACAAGAGCGTCTACGTTTGCCGCCGGAACCAGCGGATGCTTCTGCAAGACGCTCTGGAGATCAGTGAAGAGCTTATCTAAATCGACGGAGTCGACCTTCTGTTTCTTCCCGTACGTGAACTTCAACACTGCCACTAACTCCCCGCTCTATGCATCATACCTTTTTGAAGCTTAGCAAAGCACCCTGTTTATCCGGTTCTCACACAGGGCGAAGGTCAATTCATCCAACTGGTACCGGATAAGGGGAGAGACAGAATCAAGTAAGCTGAACTAGCGCCTACAAATCCGATCTACCGAAATGAGTTTGATCTTAATTCAGGCAGATTCCCTAAGAAATGATCAGGATTATCCTCTCCGCTTCCGATGTGTTTAACTTACAGATAGGTCGAGCTTCTCGTTTGCTGCGGGATCGTTGACAGTCACGTGACCTGGAACAGCGGGGGTAGGAATTAATGATTCTCCCTAAAGCCAAGCCAGGTCAAAGGCGCAGGACTGAACACTCAAATTGAGTGTGTCCACAGGCTCCTGTCCCGCAGGGGTTCAGGGGTTCGAATCCCCTCCCCCGCACCATTTTGATG
>CAWJRR010000006.1:0-105264 GCA_963845275.1 Candidatus Bathyarchaeota archaeon | reverse complement strand
GAAAAGCGACTACGATACTGCAGTCACCAAGTATGGTGCAAGCAAAGTAGCGGTTGTTGCCGTGACGTTCAATGAAATTTCAGTATTGCTGCAGCAAGCAAGCAGTAGCTACAAGGAGTTACTCGGCACAGTTTGGTTCGGAACTGATGGAACCGCAGGAGACAACGTAGTAACTGGCGCAGCCTCAGGAGCAGCAGCAGCACAAGTGAAAGTTCTAAGCACTATCTTTGCCCCCACGAGAGGCGACAAGTACACGGCGTTCACTAACGCATTCGTGGCCAAGTACGGCGGAAACCCGGACACCTATTCATACACAGCATACGACGCAACATGGGTCGCGGCACTCTCGATTTTAGCAGTGGGCAAGAACGATGGCGCAGCCGTGCAGAAGGTACTCATCGGCGTACCAAACGATTACTACGGCGTATCAGGCTGGCCTGACCTCAACGCTAACGGAGATAGGGCCATCAGCGACTATGATCTGTACGCAGTCGAAGGTAGCAATAGCACAGTACAATGGGCGCACGTCGGTACATGGAGTGCTTCAGCCGACGCTGTAACGTATTCCCAAACGCCATAAGAGCTGGATTAACTCCAGCTACCTCCTCCTTTTTTCGTGATGCATCCTGACCAAGTCCTTAACGTGATTGATCTTAGGAAATCCTTCGGCCATCTCATTGCACTCGACGGAGTCTCGTTAAGCGTCGACGAGAAGACCGTTAGTATCCTAATCGGACCGAACGGGTCAGGGAAAACTACTCTGATCAACGTGATAACGGGGTTTCATCATCCAGACAGCGGCAAAGTCGAATTCAATGCAACGGACGTAACTGGATGGCAACCGCACGAATTATACAACATCGGCATAGCCAGAACATTCCAGATACCTGCCCTATTCTGGAAACTCACAGTTCTAGAAAACCTGCTCGTCGCAGAAAAAAAGAACCCCGGCGAATCCTTCGGCAAAGCCATCCTTCAAAGATTCTGGGAAACCCAGGAAGAAGCGGCAACAGAAAAGGCAGCGAAAATCCTGGAAATGTTAGGGTTATCTGATCACTCGAATGATCCCGGTCTAAGCTCAGCGGAGGACAGATGAAGCTTCTGGAAATGGGTAGAGCGCTCATGAGCAACACGAAACTCCTCCTTCTTGACGAACCTATTTCAGGCGTCAATCCAACCTTAGCTCATGACATTTTCTCAAAGATAATACGATTAAGGGATGAAGCGAGCGTATCCTTCCTAATCGTCGAACGTAGACTAGATATCGCGATGAGATACGTAGATCACATGAATGCCATGGCACTTGGCAAACTAATCGCGTCCGGCAAACCAAACGAAGTAGTGAGTGATCCGAAAGTAGTAGAAGCCTATCTGGGAAAGTAATGCTCCAAGTTCACGAGTTAACGGCTGGATACGGAAAACTGCAGGTACTCAACAGCGTATCTGTTGAAGCTAAAGCGAAGGAGGTAACAGTAATTGTTGGCCCAAACGGTTCCGGAAAGAGTACGCTGCTGAAGAGCATATTAGGCTTGACAACGATCTACAGCGGAACCATCAAGATCGACAACCAGAAGGAACTGACTGGACTACATCCTCACGATATCTCGAGAATGGGCGTCGCCTATCTCCCTCAAACCGAGAACGTCTTCACCAATTTAACGGCTCAAGAGAACATAACACTAGCAGCATATACACTTCATAAAGACCAAGCCGAAGACCGCGTCAAAGAAGTCCTCGAATACTTCCCGCAACTCAAAAACTATCTATCCACAAAAGCAGTGAACCTCAGCGGCGGCGAACGTCAAATGCTCGCCATGGCCATGGCACTGCTCCGAAAACCAACAATCATGATGTTTGATGAACCCACAGCAAACTTAGCACCCAAAATCGCAACTCAAGTCCTCAATACGATCTCTTCACTCGCAGAGACAATGAACCTCACCCTTCTACTCGTCGAACAGAATGCTAAGCGTGCTTTAGAAATCGGAGATCGAGCGTATTTACTTGTTAGTGGTAGGAATAATTTTGAAGGCGCAGCGAAGGATCTACTTGAACACGAAGAGATTGGGCGACTCTACCTCGGCCTGAATATCGCCGAGGAGTAGCTCGATTTTGTTGTTTTGACGTGTGGTCAGTCCGTATTCTAAGATTGAACGTGTTCGGTTTTTTTTTTTTTTTTTTTTTTTTTTTTTTTTTTTTTTTTTTTTTTTTTTTTTTTTTTTTTTTTTTTTTTTTTTTTTTTTTTTTTTTTTTTTTTTTTTTTTTTTTTTTTTTTTTTTTTTTAAAAAAAAAAAAAAAAAAAAAAAATTTAACGGCGGGACTTTTGGTTTGGGTGAGCGTACGCTAGCAAGCTCATTAAGCTCCTAAGCTTAGCCTCGTAGAGCACACTTGAGGCAGTACCGTCGGGGAACATTCGATAAACAAATCACGTATGGCCAAAGAGATCGCAAAATGAGACTGATAGCGAGAGGAATTCTCGAAGGGTTCAAAGTCACTTGCCGCACTGAGAATGATGCAAAGAATTTGGCATACGCTCTCAGGATAAGAGCCAAGAGGATGGTGACCGATGAATCCCTCCAGTTTGGGGTGAAGGTTAGAGTTGAGGGAAGGAAAGTTTATGCCGTACGGATTAAGAAGCATATTGTCTAGACTTTGTCCGCAATGCATAAACGAATAGTCACCAGACTATCAGCTGTGTATTGCTTGCCAAATCCCATGTGGCTTAGTGAATACGAACAGAACGAAGCCAAATGCCCCTATGCAGAGAAAGTATGTCTCGATTGCGATTTCGCCGAACGACTGCCACTCACTGGGGTTCCTGTGGATTGCAAACGCGGACACATTGAGAAGATAAAGTCGCTCTGGTTATACATGTTCAAAGGCTACAAGAACGCCTAGACTCAACATTGGATACCCAGACCAAAGTTGAGAGGATGTCCAAACATGCAGTGGTTAGCTTCGGCAGGAAACGATTGTTCAATGTAACCCTGCTTAGGCTTAACTTGCGCCGACTTAAGCACTCGAGATGATTGCATTCCTGCTGCAATGACCTGAGCGAAATTGACACTAAACTGTCGCGAACAATCAAGTTTTCCCGGGGGCAGTTACGGGCAGGCTGGATTATTGATGAATCCCAACTCGTGCTTCTATCATGCAGATTTGCCAGCGATGTTTGTTTGCAGCCGCTGTGGACGCAAGATCTGTGCTTCGTGTAACAAACCGTACAGTGGACTGACATTGTGTCCGAACTGCTACCACAGTGTGGCTATGCCTGTCGCACCTGCGACGTCGGTACCTGTAGGGGCTCCTGTCGGAGCCTTCGGCTCGAGCCCTGTTCCTGTGGCTTCAGCACCAGTTGGAACAATGGGACCTGGGTGGTACGGACCGTTTCCAAAGCCACCGTTACTTGTTCGATGGTGGTGGTTACCTGCAGTACTCGTTGCTATTTCAGCAGGTCTTATCATTGCAAATGCTATTGCTCTGCTTTCACCGGGATTCACTGCCTTTTGGGGCGCTATCCTTCCGTGGGTACCTGCTCTAAGTCCATTCAACTTCATACTCGGGATCATCCTCGGACTAATCCTCTTTGGAGCCGTCGTTATGATAATCCTGAAATTCAGGGTCCTCGCCGCCTTCATGATATTCCCAACGGCAGTCCTGAGCATCTTCTTTGGCGGAGGATTCTTTGCAGGCGCTATACTTGGCATTATAGCCGGAATACTGCTACTGCTAAAGTGAAATTCATCATTTCTGCTTTGCCGTTGCTGAGTTCAGGACATAACGCAAGAGACCAAGGGTTACTCCAGAAACATTGTGTGACCAATTCGCTTGCCGCTGACTGAGACTCCTAATATGACGGGATTTAGACGTCCGTCGATTTAGCGCGGTGTCTTACGAAGTTCATGTTCAGTTTACAGTCCGCATCGAAACGCGACTATAGCTAATGCTACCATTAAGCCAGTGAAGGCTGCTATGAAAATGAAATCGCCTGCAACCGCTTGAAGCCCAGCCCCCTTGTACATCAACAGCCGTAGGGCATCGACAGCGTAGGTTTCGGGGTTGATTACTGCGATTTCCTTCATCCAGGGGGGCATCCCATTCAGCGGATATATCGCACCGCTCGTATAATACAGAGTCAAGTTGATTGGAAAACATGTAACCCTATACAGATCGGCAGACGTAGATCTAACAGCGTATGCGGTCATCATAGCGATAAGGCCCAGTGATGTGAGAAATAGAGTGAACATTGTGAGGACTATTCCTGACAGGTTTGGGCTTGGGAATATGCTCGTGGGACGAATGCCGGCCAGTACGATGGCTAACACGAACAATGCTACTGATGCGAAGAGGGCTTTGATGACGCCTGAAAGTAGAACACCGATGACGATTTCATGTTTCTTCAAAGGCGTAACTAAGTATCCCTCGATTATTCCCCTCTCTTTATCGACTACTAGTTGCACACCGCCCGCGATGATTGAGACAAACATGATCGCCTGAACAAATGTTCCCGGTGCCATGAATTCAATGTACAAGACATTTCTGTATGCGAACTCCAAATCGATAGTCACATTAGAGCTGTTTCTGGTTGATGTCTGGATTAGGGGAGATAGCTGCTGGGCTACTTGCGTAACTTCAGATCCAATGGCCGCAGTGCTTAACGGATCAGTATTATCCAACGTTACTGTCACGAAGACTTTTGAGTTTTCAGCTAATGAATCATCAAATCCCAAAGGAATATGGACGACCCCCTTAACTACGCCTTCACGCAGCATCTGCTGCGCCGCACCCAGATCTGAAACGTCAATTAACTGAAACGAATTCTGGCAATTTATTCCACCGAGTTCACAGCTCTGCTCATTCCGTATAGCAGCGATGAAAGTTGATGAATATGGACCGTAACTTTCTCGAACCACTGCAACTGGCGCAAGTGTTATCGCTCCTCCAAACGCGCTTCCAAGCAAGACCAGCGTCAATAATGGTCCAACAATTGTCGACATCATAAGTATTGGTTGCCTTAAGAATTTGAGCACATCACGTAAACATATCGCTAAGCTGCCTTTCACTCTCTCAAACTCCGTCCCGTAACGTCCAGGAACACGTCGTCCAGCGTAATCTCACGAAGAGTTATCGTGCGAAGTTTTCCCCCGTTCGAGTCAACGAGTCCAACTATTTTCGGAACGGCTTCTGCACCATTCTTCACTAGAATTGTTAACCCGTCTTTTCGCCTTTTGACGTCCAGAACAAAATCGGCACTCTCCAGAACCTTCAGAGCGATGTATGGAAGGTCTATGAACTCAGCTTCAACAATATCTCCGCCCATAGCCTTTCGCTTAAGTTCGGTTGGGGACCCTAAGGCGACGATCTTACCATAATCTACAATTGCGAGTCTGTCACAGAGATTTTCTGCTTCGTCTAGGTAATGCGTCGTGATTACGAGCGTGATGCCGTGCTCTTCATGTATTCTCTTAACGTAGTCCAAAACGGCTGCACGAGCTTGCGGGTCCAAGCCTGTTGTAGGTTCATCGAGGAATAGGACTTGAGGTTCGTGAATTAGAGCTCTCACTATCTCCAAGCGCCGTTTCATTCCCCCTGAGTAACCCGCTACTGGGATCTTGGCTCGGTCAGCTAATCCTACTACTTTGAGGAGTTCGGGTATCCGCTCTTGGCGTTGCTTGCGAGACATCCCATAATACATTCCGTAAAGATTCATGTTTTCCATTGCTGACAACTCAATGTCCAACGTCGACGCCTGTGTGACAACTCCTATTCGCTCACGCACTTTGTCTGCTTCCCGTACAATATCGGCGCCCGCAACAGTTGCCGTACCTTCTGTAGGTGACAGGACTGTGACCAACATGCGTTGCAGAGTCGTCTTACCGGCACCATTAGGCCCTAAGAGTCCAAAAACCTCGTGCTTGATTTCTAGGTCTAGGTGATCCACTGCTGTAAAATCACCAAACTTCTTCGTAATACCAAAAGTCTGCACAGCTAAGTCCAACGTGAATCACCGTCCGAACGGTTGTAATCTCCTAACGTTTCCTGCAACGTTAATTGGCATGATAAATGTTAGTCTTTGACTCCACGGTGCCTAGATTCATGTGGATGAGATGCGTGGTAACTCCATCACACTCGTTAATGGACACATTCAATGTGTGAGCAACTTGCAACAAGTGCTATTGGCTAAACAACCAACGCTCGAGCCATAGAGCAATACTTGTTTTTACCGTTATGTCATGCGTAAGCTTTGGTGCGGCCGCCGGGATTCGGACCCGGGTCGTTGGCTTGGAAGGCCATTGGACGTCTCACAACTATGTCCTAGACCAGGCTAGACTACGGCCGCATCCCCACATCGTGAGGTGAGTATCTAACCCTAAATCATCCAATAATAAGCTTGGTTCACGAAGGACGAATTCTGTTGTGTATGTCAGATGATCGAGTATCCTAATCCTCGCCTTCAACATGTTGGATGATTCCTGAAGAGATGAGTGTTGAGGTTCTGGTTACTCCGGGAAGTTTTCGAGCCATTGTTACGATCTCGTCTAAGAGCGCGAGGTCGCTGAGTTCCACTCTAGCGACTACATCATACTCACCGTAGACGACCTGCGTTTCAGTTACGCCAGGGAATCTTTTCAGCTCATTCGCGACGTCATGTTCATCGCCAACTTCGACTAAGAACAATAGATAGGTTACGAGGGTCCTCAATACGAATCCACGCTATTGAGTGACTGCTGCATGCAAAAACTGTTACTCAGATTCCCAGATTCGACACTGATGCTGAGTCGTCCTCAGTGAGGATGCTTGGAACTCGGACTCGCAATCAAGAAATAACAGTACCCACCTCACTAGCACCGATGCTGATGTCAGAGAGAAAGCTACGGTTCAGGTTGCGTCGTGGGAATTTCGAAGTAGAATTAGAAGGCGAGTATGAATATGTAAGGGGCAAGTTCGAAGAATTCTTGAAATCTCCGCCGACGATGCAGAGTACGTCACAGAGTGTGGAAAACTCGATGGATCTTGTTCCGGGCGAGGAACTAGTTGGGATACTCGAGAGAACTCCGGAGGGAAAATTGCATTTCACAATCCCGTTCGACCGAATATCCGCAAAAGAAGCTATTGGCCTCATTCTGTACAGCGCGAATCCCGCCCCCTTGGAGGATGCCAACCTCATTGAACTTCTGGGTACAAGTTGGAAGGCAGTGAAGGATAATGTGGTAAGGGCCAGGGTAAGCGAGTTGCGCAAAGAGGGTAAATTGATCACTGAACAAGGCAGGTATACTCTCTCAGGGGCGGGGTTACAATGGGTTTCTCAAGAAGTCTTATCCAAACTCAAACCGGGAAACTAGCCAATCCGACGTCTTGGCGGGCTCTAACCATCTCAACCCTAATCAGCGCCACTTACGCGCTCTTGAGGCGTTGAGTCTAACCAAGCCAACCGACGAATCCCCCTTTCAGAAAGTCCGTAAGTATACACACCCAACTTACGTTTGCGACACAGCAATCCCTGCTTGTAATATCGCATCAGCGCCATCCGAACAGCATGTATATCCAAAATCACGCCAACAGTACCTAAAGCAGCTGCAACTGCATTACTATCGGTAGAGTCACTCTCGGACAGTACTCTCAAGATTAGGAGTTTGAGCTGGTTATAATTCATAATGGCCTGATGAATATTGATTGGCATAATAAATCTATCATCGTGCGAGATGGCTATTGCATCTGTGCGAACTGAAATAGAGTAACATCTAGCAGAATTCTCAATTCTTACACAATCATGTGTGGTTGTGCACTAACGCAGTGCAATGATTAAAGTAACACCTAGCAGGTATATCGTGCACTTCAAAGCTTTTATACAATGGTTAGAGTGTAACTGAAGTGAAAGTAAATTGGCAGAACGATCTCAAGAACTGGCTAGCGTAGGATATCCACTAGAGGTGACAATACGTTATGGTTCACTAGAGAAGAAAATTACCGGTTCTCCGGACGATGTTGCCAAAGCTGTGCTCACATTCTTGACATCGCTGATACCGCAAATGGAGCTTGCGGCTCGTCTCGTTTTGTCAGTGGATCTCAGGGAAATCGCTGAGGCATGCAGGGGAGTTGTTGCAATCACTCCGGAGGGTGTGGTGGTAACTGTGTCTACCGAAGGCTTAGCGGACCGTGAATTGCTTCTGCTTCATTTAGCCAAGCAGAAAATTGCGGAGATGACGGGCAAATCGGCGAGTGATACCGTGCAGGCAACTGACCTTACTGCTGCGACCAAGCGGTCAGGCGGAACAGTTGCTGGGCGATTGAGCGAGTTATGTGCTGAAAGTCTGGTGGAAAGAAAGGGGAAGGGCGAATATCGCATTACAACCTTAGGATTACACTTCTTTCAAGAACAGGTTTTATCGAAACTGAAGAAGAACCAGGGAGGTGTTTGACTACGTCAGAAGTTCAAACTAAACATGTGAAGGTCCAGATTGACATCGACGGGATACATTTCGAATCTAGCGGGAGTGCTGAGGAGCTGGTTCCGCAAGTACTGCAATTCATCTCTCACACGATACCTACCTATGCTCTAGCTAGAAAACTGATCTACCTGCCTGACCTTGCGGGCCTAGCTGACAAAGTATCTGAATTTGCAAAGATGACGAGTAATAATCAACTACTACTTACGACGAACAGCTTACCCGCCGACAAATCGATCTCCATAGTTCTCTTCATGGCTCACTTGGCTTCAAAATTCGCTAGGCGGCCCACTGATTCCCTCAACACAGAAGATATTGCGAATGCTGTGAGTAAAGCACCCAAGACAATTCGCAACACTATAGCCAATATGCAAAAAGCCGGACTAATAGAACGGACCGATCGCGGCAACTATCGAATAACTCAAAAGGGGCTACTGGAGCTCGAGAATTCTCTCAAACTGGCCGTCGAAACTTGACTTCTAGAGAGGAACCTTGGTGAGTCACCATCCGACAACCGTCCAGCAGAGCATAAGCGACTTTGTTCATCAAGGGCAGGGAATAGCAGGCGAACTCCCTGAAAGGTTCCTCAGATTCTGCCGTCTGTCAATTGAAAGTAAGCGGGGAGAGTTTCTCTACGCTGAACCCAATATAACGGATCAACTGCTCCCGACCAACTGTGATGCCGAATGCAACTCGCTAGAATTTGGGACTGTTGATGACAATGAGATAATTGAATTCACTCCGACACCATCATGCAGACCTGTCGCAGCTATCGATACCTCGACAATTAGACTTGGAGAACTCGAAGATGGATCACTCTGTGCGCTTCGAGGAGCCGTGGTTTCGCTTGAAAGGAAGCATTACAAGTATACTCGATACGGACCGTTACTGTTCTCACTCGGTAATTCGACGATGGGTGATCGAAGTCTCGGTATCCCCTCATCCAATGGAGTGTCGAATGTCGAGATTCTACTAAGGCGCGTTAGAAACTCACTCGAAAGATGGCTTCAGCTAAGCGTGACAAGGTCGTTAGTGAGCGGTCTAGTCTTAATCGACGGATCACTCACCGCGGGAACGCCAGACAATCCTAGCGGAGAAATGGAAAACCTCCTTGACGTCGCACGTCGATCAGAGAATCTGGTGATTGCCATTTCGAAGAACACTCAACTAAGAATACAGGACAAATCCATCACTGCTCTACTGGAGCTAAACTCAGAACCATGCTTACTTGACGTTGACAAGAGAATCAGACGGCAGTTCCCTGCATATCCGATCCAATTCATGGGTCGCATTTTCGTTGGGAAACTGGCTCGATCGGGATTCCCGTTCAGAATCGATGTTGATCGAAGAATCTCGACGGAAGACTGCGTTACTGGGATCAAACAACTCACTGGAACCGATATTGTCGACCAAGGCTACCCGGAAACGCTTAGAATAGCTCACATTCTTTCAACATTCACCGCAAGCGATGTTCTAGCGATTCAATCGTTGGCCACAGCACAGTTCGGCATTCAGCTCATGCCAAAACTTGCGCTGCGACGCTCACTATTCGGCCCATTCGGCACAGGATGGGAAACAAGATTTTGAAGATCCTGAAAAAGGAAGGCGATAGCATTCAACTATTATGCTTCCCAGACGAAGATGTTGAGAAAGGAGATTACGTTCTGATAAGAGACGGAGCCAAAGAACGAGCACTGATCTCTCAAATAATCGATGTACAATACGCAAACATCCCTGGAATTCTCGAAGATTTGCTTCGAGATGGCATATCTGAAGGCTCTCTGACAGGGGAGGATGTTGACCCCTTCAGAGTATCCTCACAGCTAGAAGTCCTGAAAGACACACGACTCCTCATCGCTAAGATTCGAGGTGCAATGCAGAACAACCGGATCTCCCGTGACGTTTCATGGTTGCCGTCCAGAATTCGCGCTCACGTGGAAGTAATGCCACCTAACCTCCTGACCCGCGAACTATCGGACAAACATGCATTCGAGCTAGGATCAACGCGTCGTTCAGCGATCATCGCAAGTGATCTCTCAGCGCTCGACGGACGGCTAAATATCATAACCGGAAGAAAAGGAACCGGTAAATCGCACCTTAGCAAACTACTCGTCACAACTCTCGTTAAACACGGCGCTCCAGTGGTCGTGCTTGATGTTAACGGAGAATACGTGAATTTAGGGCGCATGAACGGCTCAACAGAGCCCTCAACCAAAATAGTCCCATTGATTCCAGGCGTCAATTTACGATTCTCATTGGCTGAAATCGGACTTAGCACATTCTTAGGAATCTTAGTTCACGCGCTCTCGCTACCAGATAACTCGGCACGCGTCTTCGCTAGGATATGGCACCAGCTCGAACAGCAGAATTCTTTGACAATGGATGCGCTGGGCATGGCAATTGCAAATTTCGAATGTCACGAAAGTATCAAAGATGCGCTTCAAGCGAGGTTCAACACCCTTAATGATTCAGGGATCTTTACTAATGATAGTGAAGCTGCGCTAAGTCTAGACGAGGTATTTCGTAAACAGGATTCTGGAATAGCTCTAGTTATTAACATGAAGAACCAATCCTCTACTCTACGTCGGATAACTGTCGAGCTGTTCATCAGCAAGTTAACTGATCTCTTATCATCACATAGGCTCAAAGGATTGTTCCTGTTTGCAGAGGAGGCGCATCTGTACTTGCAGGAGACGTATTGGGACGATATTGTCACGCGGATGAGGCATCTAGGTCTCTTTGCGACGTTCATCACAAATCAGCCTGATACGATTGACGGAGGGATCTATCGACAAGCAGACAACATTTTTCTCTTCAACTTCTCCAATGAGCATGACTTGGAAATCGTTTCTAAGGTCGCTAAACTTGATGGTGAGACAATTAGAATGATAGTTCGTGAGCTCCCACCACAGAGATGTCTCGCCGTTGGCGATTTAGTTGGGAACTTCCCTATGGTAATTAATGTGCGCTCACTAGAAGTTCAGACCATGGGTGCTACCCGTTATTTCTTCCAAGACGAAATTGCAGCCGCTTAAACGCCTGCTTATGCGCTTACGGCGAAGTCGGGCTCAACGATAACTTGTTGATCATGGCCATGCGTTGTTGTGTGAAAGAAACAATATGGTTTTCCGCATTCTGAACAAGTCCATTGGGCAGGGCTTACACACATGAAAGAGGCGCATCTACTCATCTTCGCACCGGATTGCTAGCCGTAATCCAAATCGATATAAGAATTGTCAGAATCGTAGCGACAACGTGCAACGTTCGGCTTCCTAGAAAGGCTAAATACGGTGCCGATCGATAGCTATTCGTGATGATAGAAGATGCCAACTCATGGCTCTTTAACTAAAGCAGGGAAAGTACGTTCTCAGACTCCGAAAGTTCAGGCTCGCGAAAGGCATTCTCCCATACCGAAGATTCGTGCTCGACGAAACGCGGAGAAAAGAATCGACATGGGAAGAAAGCCGGGTCAGAACTACTTGAGAAGCTGAGACTAGCTAGGAGACACATCAAACTACGTATCGTGTCAACCTAGAGCAGTAAACTGAAGATTCTGCTTAGTCTACGCGACTTCTTTCTATATGCACCAAGAGACATTATGTCCTCAGCATCATCCAACTTACTCAAAGTGTGTCGTGTAGCGCTGCTCTTCAGCAACCTATTAGGAATGTTCACTGTTTCGACCGGTCGAGAATAATACCACGATTAACACGTGCAATAGTAGTCAAGATTTGGATTGGTGGGGCAAATGGCGGGCCCGGAGGGATTTGAACCCTCGACCTCCGGCTGTGCTGTCAGGATTTAACCTGTCCGCAGGCTTACGCGATAATCTCAGCGTCCTGATCCTGACTAGACTACGGGCCCAAGTGTATCAGCTGGGTGTCGAACCTAGATAAAATATGTTTACCATGTCTACCAACCTGTTCCCGTACTCATCCAAAGCTCGGTGAGGGTAGGTCATACTCGTTCGATTAGGGCGAATTTGATTTTGATACCTGGACAGCGCGTTCCAAAGCACATGCAACGTTCTCGCTTCCCATCGCTTTAATGTAAGGGCCCAATCTAGGTCCTTTTGGAGCGCCAAGCAGGATGGTGTAGAGAACCTTGAAGAACTCTGATGGATCAACTCCATATTTCTTTGCAATGTTGAAGATCGAGTTCTGAAGCACTCTCTCATCGGTTTCTGATCTCACGATTCCGATTAGGTCCTCCACCGCTAGCCGTTGAGGTCCAGTGAGTTGGATAGTTGACTCCGCAATCGTTTTGAAATCTTCTGCCCAGTTAATGGCATAATTTAGCTCTTCCTCGATGTCTGGTGGCATACTCGTTTTCACGTAGCCATACTCGCGCAGCTTGGCTTCTACGTATTCGCGACGCTTCTCAACTGGAGATACAGCCACAAGGTAGACGAGCAGGTTGTATGGCACGTAGGTAGTGTGATGCTCGGGGGGCTTTAGGAAATAAGTGTACTCGAATAATCCCTTCAATTTTGCGAATTCCTTAGAATCAGAAATTGTGCGGGTTCCAAAGTATACGTCATCAAGATAGTGTAGCTCATTGACGTAACCGGGGATGTCCTCGACGCCTAGATTTCGTGCGCCCGTAATACGTTTGAACATGAGCAGATTAAGCGATGCGGGAGGACCGTACCTGAACCAGGTCTGAGGCGTAATCACATCGAGGGCTGATTTAGATTTGGAAATCTTCTCTCCGCTTTTATCAAGAAATAGCTCGTAACGCACGTGGAACGGTGGCGGACAATCTAAGATCTCTTGGCACACTCTGTCGTTGACTCGCACAGAGTCAGTAAGCTCCTTCCCGTAAGCTTCGAAACTTATTCGTAGCGCGTCCCATCGTGCGGCAAACTCAGCCTTCCATGGTAGTTTGCCATGACCATCTTTAATGTCAACTTCACCTTTGTAGCCGCAGCTTTCAATTGATTGACCTTTAATCTCTACAGATCCTTCGCACGCGTAGAGGATCTTGTCCGTGCCAGAGTCAAATTCGTGTGCTTGAGTAGTGTAAATTCGTCCACACGAGCCGCATACCGGAAAGTACGGAAGTATCAACGTGTACTTGTCCTGCCCCACCTCTTCTTTCACGATACGGCCTATCTGATCAGCATTAGTCAGAATCTTTCTAATCTGTTCATTGAATATTCCCTTCCGATAGTCTTCCGTTGCGGAATGAAAATTGGAGGCAACACCACACTTGTCCATAGCTTCCCGAAGAAGGGAGTTCACGTGGGATGCAAAGCTGCCATGACAGTTATACGGATCAGGAATTGATGAAACCGGATGGCCGAGGTACTTCTTCAACGAGTCAGGCATGCCTGCTGGGACCTTTCTTAGACCATCCATGTCGTCTGAGTACGCAATGAACTCCGACTTCCGACCCTGCGTTTCGACGGCTAGTTTAACGCCGTAAGCTCGAATCACGTCCCCCAAGCTACCGACGTGAGGAACCCCAGATGCGCCCAGTCCGCTTTCTGTTCTGAGAACAGAGGCATTTCTTCCAATCTTCGCCTCGCGTAAGAGCATACGATACGCAACCATGTCGAGCCATGTGCCGCGACCGACTATCTCAGGTTCTCCGCGCCTACCCATCTTCATCTGCCCTACAATTGATTCAGCTATGAGATAACAATTCTTTATAGCATCCCGTGCAAAATTGCCGCAATATAGAGGTAAGCACGCGTGCCGAAAAATCCAACATCAACAAGATTCTCAAGCATAATCGGAACGACTGCAGTAATATTCCTGCTGGATTGGTTTTACTTAGCCTACATGACCTCGAAAGGATTTGAACCGAAGATTCATGAATTCGCCTTCGACACGTTCAAGCTATCTATTCCAATCCAATGGTTCCCTGTCGTCGGAGTGCTGTTGGTATCTTTGGTTGTGTGGTACGAGGTATCATTCACGATATTCCCTAGGCGGGTTGCACTGGAGCAGGATACTCTCTCATACATCCGTTTGATGCGAGCCGTCATAATATCAATCGCGGTCTTCGTTAGTGTGCTTTACGTCCCTTACATTGTTGGTTCAGATTGGTTCTGGGCGAGAATGAGTAGTCTTAGCAGCATTCCCCAAATTCGTGATTTAGGGCAATCCCTCTTGAACGCTGACGAGACACTGATGGGATTGGACCAAATATGGCAGTACTCAATATCACAATTCGCGGCTTTGATGTGCATGATCCTCTTTGCATTGTTTTTCGGTCGGAGCCCAAAGAGAATAAGGAAATGACACAGACGTCGTCAATCTATACGCAAATGTTCCAATAATCCCTAAATTAACGACGATCAGCGACTGGTAACTAGGTGGTGTCCGCTCGATGACCGAACGGTGTTCCCTTTGTGAAAGACGAATCGAGAAGGAACAATTCTGCAGCCTCCACAACAATGCCTTACGAAATCTCCAACAAGGCTACAAAGTATGGAATGAAGCAATTGGTGATATGACGAAAGAGACCTACTACTCAGAGCTAGAGAAGCACGCGGAGACGGGCCACGCAGTGAAAGAAGTAATCAACTACCTGCGACACAGGCAGATGGCTGTTTGAAATCAAGCACGACGCTTATCATTACAGAAAAACCCGATGCGGCTCTACACGTCGCCGAGGCCTTAGATGAAAAAGGCAATTTGAAAAAGTTAATTGTGCAAGGAGTCCCCTTCTTTGAAGTCCACGACCGCGAGACACGAATACTCGTATGCTCGGCACTAGGTCATCTCTACGCCGTTGCGGGTGAAGCAAAGGAGAGGTCCCAGTACCCTGTTTGGGACTTCGGTTGGAAAGCTAAACATCTTGTAGAACGTGGCCAAATACGGCAGGAGAAATGGATTCGAGCCATATCAGACGTTTCCAAACACGCAGACCGATTCGTAAATGCGTGTGATTATGACCTTGAAGGATCGCTCATAGGATATACTGTCCTGAAGTACGCATGTAACGGCGCAGAGGAAAATGCGCAACGTATGAAGTTCTCAACGTTGACAAACACGGAGTTGCGGGACGCATATTCAAGACTTACACCACACTTGGACTTTGAACTTGTGCAAGCGGGAATGTGTCGACATGAAGTTGACTGGCTATATGGCATCAACCTATCGCGAGCGCTCACACAATCCGCTCTGAAAGCGAGCCATCGTTATTTCACACTTAGTACAGGCCGAGTGCAGGGACCCACTTTGAGTTTTATAATTGAGAGAGAACGAGAGATACAATGCTTTGTACCTAAACCTTACTGGATATTGAGAACGACAGTCAATATAGACGGTAAGAGCGTTGAAGCTGAATTTGAACTTGGACGATTAGGAACCAGGCAAGAAGCTAAGAGAATCGTAGACGAATGCAGCGGGAAAACCGGAATCCTGGACAAGATCGAATCACACACTAATAGCCTGACTCCTCCGCCACCCTTCGATCTATCAACCCTCCAAGCGGAAGCATACCGTCATTTCGGAATCACGCCCAGAGACGCCCTCGCAACTGCCGAGCACCTGTACCTTGGCCAACTCATCTCATACCCAAGAACGTCAAGCCAGAAGCTTCCGCCATCAGTCGGATATCAAGAAGTTTTGAAGGGGTTGAGCAGGCTCGAATCATATCGAAGTGAGACTGCAAAACTCTTGGCTCTGGGACAACTAACTCCAAGAGAGGGTAACAAGTATGATCCAGCACATCCTGCAATATACCCTACTGGAACAATGCCCGGAAGACTGGACTCAAGAGAGCAGAAGCTATTCGACTTAATTGTAAGACGTTTCCTTGCCACATTCGGAGAAATCGCGATTAGGCAAAATGACAAAGCAGTAATCAAAATTGGATTGCATCAGTTCTTTGTTCGGGCTTCTCGAATCACCATAAGGGGATGGATCGAATTCTACGGACGATACGCAGAGTTCGATGAGAGCTCACTCCCCCCGCTCAAAGAGGGACAACAGATTCCGGTTGAAAGCATTCATTACGACGAGAAATACGTCCAGGCGCCTCCTCGTTACAATCAGAGTAGCCTGCTGAAATCAATGGAAGAAGCGCAGATTGGGACCAAGGCGACCCGCGCCGACATTATACAAACCCTATTCGAGCGTCGCTACATAAAGGAGGTCAATCGAAGCATCGTGGCAACTCCTCTAGCGTTTCGTGTGAGTGAAATTCTGATGGCATACTGTCCAAAGATACTGGACGTTGAATTTACGCGTGAACTTGAAGCTAAGATTGTACAGATAGAACTCGGTAAGGAGACCAGAGAACATGCAGTGCAGTCGACAATTGAATACTTGAAGCCGATCTTCGAGGATCTAAAGATGAAGGAACAGGAGATCGGCTCAGAACTCACATCGATTGTCGGGACGATGTGGATGGACAAGGTCTCGCTAAATGTGCCTTGCCCCAAGTGTGGACAGACTTTGATTCGGATAACAGGCAGGAACGGCAAACGTTTCATTGGTCACAAAGTTCGGGCAGGCTGTACCTTCTCCTTGCCACTTCCACCTACTCGCATGGCACAGCTAGATTTTCTTGAAAGACGTTGTCCTGAGTGTGACTTTCAAATGATGCGTGTGAAATGGAAAAGCGGCCAGCGGAGTCGGTGTGTTATCTCTTGTCCAAATTGCTATGCTAACCATTCTAAGACAAGAAGCGACAAATTACTGCAGACCCCTCTAAATTCAAAAGGAAAACTTGCGAGAGCTTAAATTGTAATTGAAGAATAGGCTTATACATACGGGCTGGGTACGAGCGCTAGCTTTGGTCGGTTGAGAGTTTGTATTTGTTCCCCGGTAATCTAACGAACCTGCAACAGTTAGTCCTGTTTACGGTCGCTATGATTACGGGTCTTATTTCGATATACGCGTTCAACATGTGGATCCTCACACTTCTCTCGATCCGCGGAAGAAACAAACTCGCACCCCCTCCGAGCTTAGACGCTTGGCCCAAAGTCTCAGTTCAGCTACCGCTCTTTAATGAAGAACGGGTAGCTAAACGTCTCATCGAGGCTTGTGCGAGACTGGACTATCCAGCCGACAAGTTAGAGATCATTGTGATCGACGATTCGACTGACGGCACCACTCGAATTGTCAAATCGCTGGAGGCCAAATATCCTAATCTCGTGAAAGTGATTCATCGAGAAAATCGCGAAGGCTTCAAAGCAGGAGCCCTTGAAGTTGCAATGCGGAACAGTAGCGGAGAATTCATCGCGCTCTTCGACGCGGATTACGTCCCCCCCACTGATTTCCTTAAGAAAATGATTCCTCACTTATACGTGGACGAAAACGTCGCCTTTGCCCAGTCAAGATGGAGTTACCTCGACGGACAATTCTCTTGGATCGCTAAAGCGATGTCTCTTGCGATTGACGTATACGCGTTCGTAGACCAGCGTGCCCGATACGTGGGGAACCTGTTGGCCCATTTTAGCGGCACTTGTGGCGTGTTTAGGCGAAGAGCCATCGAAGACGCTGGTGGGTGGAGCTCTGACACGCTGGCAGAGGACCTAGACTTATCGATCCGGCTTCATCTCAAAGGATGGAAGTACATTTATGTTCCTTCAGTCGTTTGCCCGGGTGAGATTCCTCCTAGCTTCGACAACCTCAGGCATCAACAGTACAGATGGGCTAAGGGCTATTCTGAATGTTTAAGAAAACACGGCGGATCAATACTGCGAAGCACAAGGCTGAACTTCTTTCAGAAAGTTGAGGCCATCCTGCATCTGTCAACGTATTTCATTTGCCCACTTACCATAATCGCGATCGTCGTTGGGCTACTGTACTACTCGATATTTCCCCCATCATTTTGGCTGATGGGATTTTGGAGATACCAAGTCGCATTGATCACGTTCTTGCTATCTATGGTCATCTACAGCGCGCCGCTCGTGGCTTCAAGCGTCACACTCTCTGAATTTTCACAATTAGGAGTAATGAAACTGAGACGAATTCTTCACCTTGGATATTTGGGGGCAATCTTGTACGGGTTGCTTTTTAGTAATTCACGTGCAGTAATTGAAGGCCTGTTCTCGAGAACGTCCTACTTCTATCATACCCCGAAGATGGGGAGTATCAGGGCAACTCGGGAGTAGACTTACTTCTGCTGACTTTTTGCTGACGTTGCAGTCTTTGATGACAATGGTTTACTGAGAAAGTCAAGTATATTGTCTGACCTCAACACGTTTCTTCGGTCGATCAGTAACAAGAATCCAAGACAAAGAAAGACCAGGTAAACGATCATTGAGGCATGAAACGCTCCCGTCGTTAGGTCAGGATACCATCCGACGAAATTCACTGAGGTTAAAAGAGCATAGGCTACTTCCATGAAGTAAATCGGGAATGTGAATAAACCAAGCCACCATGCCCAGCGTGAGACCCGAAACAAGGCGACGCCGGTCAACAATGAAACAATTCCGAATAACACGAGATAATATGCAGTTTGATCAAATGCCCAAAACGCAAGCATATACCCTCCGCCGAGCACGTAGATGACCAACGCAACCCAAACACCAACAGACCGCTCATTCGAAACTTGGTTACTCAAACTCTCACCCTCAAACCGTTGAAGTCTAATAACGCCCTATAGATGTGGCATAAAACTTTGTGCATAAGAACTCATGAAAACATTATGTTAGACAGATCGCGTAGAAAGAGTACTGGATACTTCAGAAGTTCCCGGGGATTCTCTCGGAACGCTATATTTGTTCAAACCGTTGATCTTAGGAATATTGTGGCGTAGTAATATCCGCCGATGTTCTGAACGGTAATGATGCTGGAGCCGTGGACTAGCCAAGGCATATTATACGAGAAGCTTCCATACCCGGATGCACTGGCAATGAGCCAATATTCTGGGCTCTCCGATCTGAACGTGATTACAAGCATACTCCCATCGGGACTTACTGCTGTAGCTACCGCCCTACCGCTCTGATCGCTCATTACCACTCGCACGTTCGTAAGGGAGCAAACGCAAGGATAGAAGAAGCTGACCTGAATCGTAAACCCCGCTGTAACTCCCCCTTGAGCCATCACGGGCACTATGAAAGATCCGATAATGAGAGTTGATAATAGCGTCGCTGTCAGACCCTTCAACTGAATCATCATATCCCTCTCTTAGCTAGTTCAATTTAACTATTCCAGAAATAGGCTTAAACAACACGGCCGAAAACACATCTGTTAAAAGCAGTATAGTCATGTTTTCCAGGTAACTGAGGCTACGAGGCCAGGGTGCTAGATGAATGGAGAACCTGTCTTTACATACGTCGATGACTGGAAGTTTTTCCGGCTACTCGAAACCGCTCGAGCAAGCCCGATATGTAGTTCTTGGGGTTCCGTTTGATCATACTAGCACTTTCAGGTCCGGTTCACGTTTTGGCCCCAGTGCTATTCGTGAAGCATCATTAAACATCGAGACTTACAGTCTTCGGACACGGGTAGACATCGAGTCCGTTCCGATTCATGATGCGGGAGACTTACATATTGTTGATGACGTCTCAGAAACACTTCGTCGCCTCAGAGCCGTGACCGGTGATGTTTTGTCGGCTGATAAGATGCCCGTGTGCATTGGGGGGGAGCACACAATAACGCTGGGCGTAGTGCAGAGCCTACCGAAGAACGTTGGCGTGGTCAGTTTTGATGCACATGGAGATCTCCGTGATGAATATGGAGGCAGTAAACTGTCCCACGCGACCGTTCTGAGGCGGATTAGTGAAGTGGTGGGCACGGACGCTATCTTCGTTTGCGGCGTGCGTGCTTTATGTAAGGAAGAAGTTGATTTCATCGAGAAGGAAAGAATCGGAAATCTCACTCCATGGAACCTTCGCGAGCTCGGCATAGAGAAGGCTGTAGAGACATTAAGAGAATTTATCAGCCGTTTCCAGCACACGTATCTAACCATCGACTCAGACGTTTTGGATCCTGCATTTTGTCCAGGCGTCGCAAATCCTGAGTTCGATGGTCTCACCCCCAGCGAGTTGACGTACCTTGTGAGCAGTGTCGCATCGCAGAGAATGGTTGGTTTTGACCTTGTTGAGGTATGTCCGAATTATGACTTCGGAGCGGCGGCTGTAGCAGCATCTCGACTAATCTTCGAAGTCATCGCTAATGCCGAGAAAGCGCGTAGGCGCTAATCTTTTCGTAGCTTCGCAATGAAGTACCCGTTACATTCATGCAAATGCGAGTAGAAGCGTTGAGATCCCATGAGCCCTCTCAGACCAACTGAACCCACGAACGGAGTTTGACGTTCTAATGCAAAATCAGGGTTTCTGCGGAGGAAAGAGGCAATGACCTCTTCGTTCTCCTCTGGCAGGAGACTACAGGTCGAGTACGTTAGACTTCCCCCACTGCAAACATGTTTCGATGAGGCGTCAAGGATTGCTTTCTGCTTCGTAATCAAGGCCTGGAGGCGTGACGGGGAGAGTCTCCATTTCATGGCGGGATTCTTTGCGAATACTCCCGTATTGGAACATGGGGGATCCACGAGCGCGATGTCAGCCTCAAAGTTAAGCTCCAATTTCGTCGCGTCGGCTACAATGCCGTGAGCTATTAGGCAACCAACACGTCTGGTCTCTTTCTTCCAGAATGTCATCCTGTTAGCAGAAGAGTCGACAGAAAATATTTCACCCTCATTTTTCATCAAAGCCGCCAAATGCCCAGTCTTGTTGCCCGGAGCAGCACATGCATCGAGCACTCTGTCACCTGGTTGAGGTGAGGCCACTAGGCCTGAAACGATCGAGGATAGATCCTGAATCACCATCTTTCCTGTCCTGACAAGATCGAGTTCTCTTCGGCCAAGTTTGTGTGGATCACTTAACTTTCGCACTCCTTCCATCTCGTCGACATTTATGCCAATTACATCTTGCTCCGCTGGGGAAACGTTCCGTAGTGGATTAGATCGAATGTATAGTGGAACAGGTTTGAGGTCCCGATTCAAGATTTGGAGACCCGTATCTCGACCGAACAGCAGTAAGATACGTCTGACGTACCATTCAGAATGACAGGTTTCCAGAGCTGTTCTCTCATAATCATTAGCAGGGTGAATCCGAAGCGGCTGAGAAATTATTCCCGCTATAGCCTCCTCAAATGGGTGCAACGTCTTCCAACCCAGAATCTGCCGGGCGGAGGAAGTTACCAATAGAAGCTGTCTCTCCCCCATTCGATCAACAAATTTCAGAAAAGCGAGAATTCTTAGAAATCCTGCGACTCCATGCGCCACCCTGTCGGGTTTAGCATTGGAGACCTGCGAGACGTAATTGTCAAGTCGATTTTGGAAACGTGTAGTCTCCATTATTAGACGATGAGCCTCGCGGAGCTCATCGGAACTCGCGTTTAATTGATCAGCTGCACGAAATAGCGCCGTTCTCTCGCCCAGCCTCGCATAAGCTATCCAGCTCATGGCTTCGATTGCGATGGCGAGAGAGTTTTTCCTCATCCTTAGATAACCGTATGGACCTACGTCACGCAACTATTTAGTAGAGCCTATGCATTCACCTCACACAGACGGAAATTGACTCTTGAGACTTACTTCAAATCCAATTCAGCACAATCAGCCAAGCCAGATCAAAATCGCAAGAGACTTCTTTTTATCCCTTCGACTTCGGTAGACTTTCCACCTTCGTACCTAATATCGATAGGTTACGACGGAAGCCTCAAGAAGTGTTTCCTTCGTCTATATGATCCATCTTCTCATAAGATCCACTTCTGGTACGATGACACTGGGCACAAACCATACTGCTTCAGCAAGCAGTCGTTGTCCGAATTGCAGAAGAATGTCAACATCACTAGGAATCCGGGTTTCGATCATTTTGAACAAGAGTCAAAATTCGAAGCACTCAGAGGACAACCAACCAATGTTACCAAAATCGTCGCGAAGGATCCATTAACGATAGGCGGCAAAGCGACAGGTTCCATCCGAGATGAACTCACCGCCTGGGAAGCAGACATCAAGTACGTTGAGAACTACATTTACGATCGCGGTCTAGAACCTGGCATGATGTACGAATGCAAAGCCAAGCAGCTTCGCCAAGTAGACTACAAATTGTCAGATAAAACCGGCAAGGAAGTTGAGCAAATACTTCACGAGGAAACCTCAGAATACAAATCACTAGCTAATGAATGGATGAGATTACTAGAATGCCCAGTACCGCAATACCGGAGAGTCGCACTTGATATTGAGGTCGCTAATCGCGTAGAAAACCGAATTCCTGACCCCGAGACCGCAGAAGACCCAGTGATTTGCGTAAGCCTAGTGGGGTCGGATGGCACTAGCAGAGTGCTACTGCTCGAAAGGGAAGGAATCGAAGAAGGACAAGCGAATCTGTCCCCAGGCGTGAAACTCGAATTCTACTCGAAGGAAGAAGACTTGCTGATCGCACTCTTCCTGGCGCTTCTCAACTTCCCTCTGACCGTCACATTCAACGGTGACGAATTCGACCTCAAATATCTATACCATAGGGCACAGCGATTGGGGCTCAGAAATGATGAGATCCCGATCGAGATGGGACGTGACGTAGCCTTTCTCAAATACGGGGTACACATCGACCTCTACAAATTCTTCTTCAATCGGTCAATCCAGATTTACGCTTTCGGCCAGAAGTATCGAGAAAACACGCTCGACGCCGTAGGGGAAGCCTTAGTCGAAAGCTCCAAGATCGAAATAGACTCAGTTTCAAAAGCCGCATACAGAGAATTAGCGGCCTATTGTTATCGCGATTCACAAATCGTACTCAATCTTACTTCGTTCAATGACGACCTCGTCATGAAACTGATGACCGCACTTTCAAGAATCAGCTTCATGACACTTGATGAAGTCTCAAGACAAGGTGTGTCTGGTTGGATTCGAAGTATTATGTTCTGTCATCATCGCAAACGAGGCTATCTAATACCGCGCAAAGACGAGATTCTCGAAGTGAAAGGGGAGACAACCACAGAGGCGGTCATCAAGGGCAAGAAGTACAAAGGCGCCATAGTTGTCGAACCGAAACCGGGCGTCCACTTTAACGTCTCGGTTCTAGACTTTGCCTCACTATATCCATCCATCATTAAGGTTTGGAACTTGGGCTACGAGACCGTAAGATGCTCGCATAAGGACGAGGCTTGCAGACGCAACCTGATTCCGGGAACCCCCCACTGGGTTTGCAGCAAAAAGCGCGGGCTGGAAAGCCTCCTTATTGGATCTTTGCGTGATCTTCGAGTAAATTGGTACAAGGTTAGAGCGAAAGACCGAACGCTTCCTCCGACACTACAAAGCTGGTACAAGGTTGTCTCGGACGCGTTGAAAGTTGTGCTCAACGCGAGTTATGGAGTGTTCGGAGCTGACAACTTCGCACTGTATTGTCCACCTGTGGCTGAAGCAACTGCTGCAATCGGAAGGCACGTAATTACTCAAGCTCTGCAAAAAGCACAGGAATTAGGGCTCGAAGTGTTCTACGGCGACACCGACTCTATCTTCCTTGGAGGCCAGAACGCCGTATCTCTAAACAAGCTAATTGAATGGTCGCAAACCAGTCTGAAGATGGAACTTGAAATAGACAAGAACTACCGGTACTTGGCGTTAAGTTCGAGAAAGAAGAACTACTTCGGAGTATTTCCAGACGGACGTGTGGACATCAAAGGTCTCACAGGAAAGAAACGGCACATTCCAGGTTTCCTGCATGGTGCTTTCTACCAGATGGTTTCGATTCTCAGCGAGGTCAAATCACCGGAAGATATCGAAATCGCAACGAAAAAACTCATTGAAATTGTTAAGGAATGCTATGTTAAGTTACGAACCAAACAATACTCCCTAGCGGAACTCGCCTTTTCCATGATGATGAGCAGAACTCCTGAAAATTATACGAAAACCACCCCTCAACACGTCAAGGCCGCGAGACTCCTCCAGCAGGCGGGGACTGAAATGAAATCTGGAGACATTGTTTCATTTGTCAAAGTTCGAGGAGAGCTCGGCGTCAAACCCGTCCAGCTTGCGCGGCTGGACGAAGTCGACACCGAGAAGTATATCGAGTATATTCGCGGGACTTTTGAGCAGGTGCTGGACGCACTGGGAGTGGAGTTTGAAGATCTTGCGGGAGTCAAGAAGCTTGAGTCATTTTTCGCGGGATGAGGCAGAGTCTTGATCCAGATCCTCGGCATTAACGGAATGCCGTTAGTGAAGCCTGGCGATAGTATAGGGGATCAAATAGTAGCAGCAGCGAAAACTGAGTCCATTCAAATCCACTCCAGCGATGTTATTGTGGTTGCACAGAAGATCGTGTCGAAGGCTGAGGGAAATATTCTCGATCTAGCCACAGTTCAACCATCATCACTGGCAGAGACGATCGCGAAGTCATCTGGGAAAGATCCGAGGCATGTGGAAGCGATACTTAGAGAATCAACTAGCATAGTGAGGATGCGTGGAGCTCACCTAATCGTGGAGACGCCGCACGGTTTTGTTTGCGCCAACGCCGGAGTTGACCGATCAAACGTGGGCAAGAATAACTCAGTAGTATTACTCCCAATTGATCCTGACAAGTCGGCTAAGACGATTCGACATCGTATTATAGAGTTGACCGGTGCGAACGTAGGAGTTATCATATCCGACACTTTCGGCCGCGCGTGGAGGAATGGTCAGGTAAACGTAGCCATTGGAGTTGCTGGGCTAAGTCCTATGGTTGATTACCGCGGTACCAGTGACATGTTCGGAAACCAGTTGAACGTCACTCAAATTGCGATTGCTGATGAATTGGCCTCTGCTGCAGAACTCGTAATGCGAAAAAGTGACCGAATACCTGTGGCTATTATTAGAGGAGTGGATTACGTAAAAAATGATGGGTCAATAAAGCCGTTGATTAGACCTCAAGAGGAAGACCTATTTCGATAACGAGATTCGCAAAGTTATATACATTCACGTGTGCTTTTACCACGAACGGTGTTCTAAATGGAGACAGTCAAGCCGCCAGTACCAGTACACGTAACTGACATGCTCAATTTTTCTAGACTAGCACTTGGCTTGACGGATGGGTCCCAAATTTTATGGGACTTCAAGTACAAGGACAAGCACGTCTTAGGCTTGTTCACTGCCTACATGTATTGGGACGGTGATCTCCCAATACTTGCCTACACGGTCACAGATTCAGCACCAAAGGCATTCCTCGCATACCGAAGTGATTCTGCGAAAGGAGAAGAATGGATGTACTCCGATGAAGCTGGAGACACGCGATACCGGTACGGTTCATTCGTGAAACTGAAGAAGATTCCCGATGCATTTGTCGAGGCCCTTAGAGGCAAGTTTCCGGAGATATCTCCTCCCATGCTTGCCGAGGTCGAAGACATAAAGTCAATAGTTAGAATTCTCTTGCCACTTTCCTTGAGGGAGGGAACGCTGTTTCCGCTCTGGCACTTTGCTCGCGGAGACCGTTACATCGTAGGCACGTGTATCCCATTCGAGCACTACTACGATGCTGACGCCTTACCCGTTTTCTTCTACGTCACGATGGATCAACCCTTGGATCCACACCACGCTTTCATCAAGTACATAGCCGTGAAGCCGAGCGGAGAAAAAGTCGAGTATACAAACAATACATCTGACGCGAAATTCTTCTATGCAAAGCTAATTGCGGTCAATGATATGCCCATCTTTCCAAAGTAAACCTTTCCAAAGTAAACTCATGTGTATCGAACCAGTTGTTTCGCGGGTGTGCTGCGTTGCCGTTCTCCGATCTCATACGAGTGTCCTCCGAAAGAACTCAAAGTAGAATCGTGTTAGCACTCGACTTGGAGGACGATGATCATCAGACTCTCGTTGAGAAATGCAACGAGATCCTTGAGAACGTTTCCGAGTACGTCTGTGCAGTTAAAGTAAACCGTCAACTTGTCCTCGCGCTTGGATTACCTACCGTTAATCAGATCGTACGAACGGCGCATGAGTGCTCATTACCGGTAATAATGGACGCTAAACTGAATGATGTTGGGCACACGAATTCATTCATGATGGAGTCTTACATTCGGCGGGATTTGATGCAGTCATAGCAAGTCCGATAACTGGATGGAGAGGCGGAATGGATTCCATCTTTGAGTTAGCCAGAAAAAGGGACAGGGGAATTATTCTGCTCGTGTACATGAGTAATCCTGGCGCAGAACAGTTCTATTCTATGTTGACTAGCACCGAAGAAGGACAAAGACCGATTTTCGAGGTTTTTACTCAGATGGCAGTTGAATGGAGAGCAGACGGACTAGTCGTCGGAGCCACACGCCCTGAGATTATCAGACGAGTCCGGACTCTCGTAGGCCCCTCCATGGGGATTTACAGTCCAGGAGTGGGAATACAGGGGGGAGATGCAAAGAAAGCCCTTGAATTCGGCTCAACTTACCTCATTGTGGGCAGAACGATTTATGCCTCAACAAGCCCACGAGACGCCGCTAGAGAATTGTGCGAATCCGTGAAATGATGTGCAAACAAAGTAGGTATGTCCCATGAACTTCACCAACGGCATAGTACAAGTTCATTGCACTGCCTGTCGAATACAAGACCAAGACTTTTATTCACCTGACCTGGTACGGCCTAGGACGTGAATTCTCTTGGGTGGGGCTAAAAAGAAGAGCATGGCACAGATGGAGAAGCAGCAGGTCCAGCAAGACAAGAAACCTGAACCTGCAAAGAAGACTAAAGGAAAGGGGCCTGTCTCAGAGGCAAAGAAGACTACTAGCATTAGCCTCCCTAACTTCGAAGACGAGAAGTTCCTAGGAGAGCTATCCAAAATGGGTGCTTTAACCCCATACTCAATAGCGACGCAATTCAACGTACGACTAAGTGTCGCACGCGACATACTCGAGGAACTAGAGAGAAGGCGCTTGGTTAAAGCGGAAGGCGGAAATGCTAGAATCAGGATCTACCGCTTGGCCGCTGCCTAAACCTTCACAACTCGAATCTTCGTTCCGCTCTTAATCCCTCGAAATAGCTCTAGGTTAGATGTTACTCTGCCAACAACGTTAACTGGGCTATAGGGCTCAGTCGGACCGTAGAATATGCATAGTGCTGCCCCCATCGGCCAGTAGGCCATACTCCCCACTTCGACCGTACTCTTCGCTTTCTCAGAACCCAACCTTACGGGTGTCTCGAAATAGACTTCCTCTTTCCATCTAGCTGCCCTGCCTTCAAATGGGATAGCTTTCGCTAGGTTGTCGACTGTAACAGGACTTTGAAATCGGATCAGTTCCGCGTCGGCCTCTCCATTCCCTTCTGCAATCAGTCGAATCTTGTAACGCGAAACATCCTCTGTAGGTTTCGTTTCAGATAGTTCAGTCGTCAGCGCGTTCACACCCAGATAGAAACAGCCGGAGTTACTTTGTCATACTCTTAAAAATAGGTTCTGTTTCGCTTTCCCCCGTAACGTGCTCTTCCCGTAGTACCAAGGAACAAAGAATAACTAGCACTCCACTAGTTGCCGCCAATCGAGGACGGCCGCAAATGAAGCCTGTGAGAACGCTTATAATGGGAGCCGCCGGAAGAGATTTTCATAACTTTAACGTTTTCTTCCGTGACAATCCGGATTATGAGGTAGTCGCTTTTACGGCAACTCAGATTCCTGGAATAGAAGACCGCACGTACCCACCATCTCTCTCGGGACCACGGTATCCAGAAGGCATCAAGATCCTACCGGAAGAAGCCTTGGCGAAGATCATTAGAGAGAAGAATGTCGAATTAACGGTGCTTGCGTATAGTGACCTGCCTCATGACGTCGTAATGCAAAAAGCGTCCCTCGTGCTTGCCTGCGGGTCGGATTTCCGCCTGATGGGTCCAAAAACGACTATGTTGAAGTCCAGTTTGCCAATGGTTTCCGTTTGTGCGGTTCGAACCGGAGCTGGAAAGAGCACTGTTTCGAGGGCCGTTGCACGGTCGCTGAAGAAGATGGGTCATCGAGTAGTTGTAATACGTCATCCCATGCCTTATGGCGATTTGGAAAAACAGGTCTGCGAACGTTTCGCTTCTTATGAGGATCTGAATCGCTACGAATGCACCATCGAGGAACGGGAAGAATACGAACCTCACATCGACGTAGGCAACATTGTGTATGCCGGCGTGGATTATGAAAAGATACTTCGAGAAGCCGAGAAAGAAGCAGACGTCATCCTTTGGGATGGAGGTAACAATGATCTCCCGTTTTATGTTCCAGATCTCCAAATTGTCGTAGTCGACCCTTTACGACCTGGAGATGAGCTCGCCTACTACCCGGGCGAAGTAAACTTACGGATAGCCGATATCGTGGTCATAAACAAGGTCGATAGCGCTTCACGCGCAAACCTGAAACTGGTCAGAGTTAATATCAAACGCGTAACCCCGACCGCGAAAATAGTGGAAGCCGCATCAGAGATTTACGTGGACGACAAATCAAACATCCGCGGTAAGAATGTGCTAGCTGTCGAGGATGGTCCCACTGTCACACACGGGGAGATGAAAGAGGGGGTCGGCGCGATTGCGGCCCGCAGGTACAAGGCAAAGAGTCTCGTTAACCCACGACCATACGCGATCGGTTCAATCAAGCGTACGTATGAGAAGTACCCGCATCTTGGGCGAGTATTGCCCGCAATGGGTTACGGCGAGAGGCAGGTCAGAGACTTGGAGCGAACTATTAACGCCGTCAAGTGCGATTCAGTGGTTCTTGGTACGCCAATTGATCTTCGGAGAATAATGAACATCCAAAGACCTGCAGTACGAGTTAGGTACGAGATTCGTGAAACTACTCGACCCACGCTCGACGAAATTCTCAGATCAACGCCACTCAAACCAGGCCGGTTAAGCTAAGACCCTTTTTAGCGTCTCGAAGATATACTCTAACTCCGAGTCGCTCAACTTCGGGTGAACCGGGACAGAGAAGACTTGACGACATGCTTTTTCTGTCTCAGGGAGTGGTCGGCGTGACGCTAGAGCTCGTTCTCTGTACAGTGGAAGTAGATGAAGTGGAGATTCGTAGTAAACCGCGCCTTCAATGTTTTTCGACCTTAACCTCTCAACTACCTTGTTCCTCTTTCCAGCGTTCGCCCCCCTAAGCCGGAGCGAGTAAAGGTACCACGCATGTTTTCTACCCGTGGGTTCTTTCGGTGGCATAACCTTCCCGAGGATCCCAAGCTTCTCACTTAGAAAACGTGCATTCTTCCTTCTCGCTTCCAAGAAGCTTGGCAACTTCCGCAGTTGAACTAGACCTATAGCCGAGAGGATCTCGTTCATGCGATAATTGTTGCCGACCATTGTAGGCCAGTACGGGCGCCGCTCTCCATGTGTCCTCATCATTCGAAGTTTATCTGAATGATCATCATCATTTGTTGTAATCATTCCCCCTTCTCCAGTGGTCATGTTTTTCCCCGCGTAGAAGCTGAAGCAAGTCATGTCACCGATCGATCCTATCATGGATCCATTGTATTCAGCACCATGCGCTTGGGCAGCGTCTTCAATGAGTGCGACGCCGCGGTTGCGAGCAAGCTTCTTGAGGGGGTCGAGATCTGCCGGTAGACCGTAGAGGTGAACAGGAACGATTGCCTTCGTGTTCCGCGTCATAACCGCCTCGACTGTTTCAGTAGTTACCGTGTATGTTTCAGGATCAATATCTGCAAAGACTGGTTCAGCTCCACACATAAGAACGGTCTCGGCCGTTGCGTGAAACGTGAAAGATGGAACAACAACCTCGTCTCCGGGTTTCACACCTGTCACTGCAAGTGCTGAATGCAGCGCAGCTGTACCGCTGGACACCGCTACGGCATGCTTCGCCCCTACGTAGCGCGCAAACTCCTTCTCAAATTCCAGCGTTCGCGGTCCCATGCCACTCTTCTCGGTGAGGATTCCGCTCTTCAAAACATCAGTAACTGCATCAGTTTCCTCCTTCGATAGTAGGGGTTGATTGATTCGAATTATCTCCCGCACGTTCATCGTCTCGAGAATTTACTGAAAAGGTGACGGATTGATGCATAAACGTTTCTTACTGGTACTCGTTCATGGGACCTTCCGGATTAACGCGACGAATCGTCTGGATTCCACCGGAAAGCACGAGACTAAAACACAAAACGCTTATATCGAGTCGAATTTTGGCTTCATCTAGGGTATTTCAACAGGAGCTTTGGAGCATTGTCAGTTAATATTGGCGGACAAAACGTCATCATCCTGAAGGAGGGCACTTCACGCACACAAGGCCGAGAGGCCCAACATGCGAATATTGAAGCTGCTCTAGTAATAGCTGAATCAATCAAGTCTTCACTCGGTCCCAAAGGCATGGACAAAATGCTTGTGGACGGATTTGGCGATGTCACGATAAGCAATGATGGCGCCACAATCCTTGATGAGATGGATGTTCAGCATCCCGCGGCGAAGACGATGGTTGAAATCGCCAAGACCCAGGATGATGAGGTCGGCGATGGCACCACAACCGTCGTTGTCCTGGCGGGTGAATTGCTCAACAAGGCGCAAGCTCTAATGGACAAGGATGTGCATCCGACTCAAGTGATAGACGGATATTCCTTGGCAGAGAAGAAGGCGGTTGAATTCCTGCAAAAGATTGCCATCAAGGTAAACCCAACCGACAAAGCCATGTTGAAGAAGATAGCCGTAGTCTCAATAGCCAGTAAACTACTATCAGAACACAAGGATTACGTCGCCGACATAGCTGTGAAAGCAGTTCTCGAAGTCGCGGAGAAGACAGGAACTGGATACGCCGTCGATATCGATAACATAAAAGTTGAGAAGAAGCCGGGAGGCTCTTTGGTTGACACACGACTGATTCAGGGCATACTGCTGGACAAGGAAGTAGTACACCCGGGCATGCCCAAGCGGGTCGAGAACTGCAATATTGCGTTACTCAATTGCCCCCTTGAAATTGAGAAGCCAGAATTCGATTCCAAACTCAACATCGATAACCCCGATCAGATGAAGCGCTTCCTGGACGAAGAAGAGAAACTACTCCGAGAGATGGTGGATAAGCTTGCATCCGTGGGCGCAAACGTTGTCGTCTGCGAGAAAGGAATTGACGACTCAGTCCAGCATTTCATGGCGAAGAAGAACATCCTTGCAGTCCGAAGGGTTAAGCAATCTGACATGGAGAAACTCACAAAGGCCACGGGCGCCCACATCATAACGAACATAAGCGATCTGAAATCCTCTGACCTCGGTTACGCTAAACTCACGGAAGAGAGAAAAGTCTCAGATGACAAGATGACATTCATCGAGGGCTGCAAAGACCCCAAAGCGCTCAGCATACTAGTAAGAGGCGGCACGGAAAGAGTCGTTGACGAAGCTGAACGAGCAATACACGACGGTCTGTGCGTCGTCCGAGACGTAGTTGTGGAGCCACTAGTTGTCGTAGGGGGCGGAGCAACCGAGACTGAAGTAGCAAGAATGCTGAGGAGCTACGGCGAAAAGTTATCCGGCAAAGAGCAACTGGCAGTTCAAGCCTTCGCTGACTCACTCGAAACGATTCCAATGATCCTCGCAGAGAACGCAGGAATGGATCCCATAAACTCCTTGATGGAATTGCGAGCAAAACACCAAGGAAAACAAAGGTGGGCGGGCATCGACCCATTCAAAGGAAAAGTCTCCGACCTTTCGAAACTCGACGTCTACGAGCCCCTCGCGGTGAAGATCCAAGCGGTGAAATCTGCAGGAGAAGCAGCCGGAATGCTTCTTAAGATCGACGATGTTATCGCCGCTTCGAAGTCTAAGGACGGAGCGGGCGGACCCAAGGGGCCAAAAGATAGTGCCAAAGAAGAAGGAGAAGGTGACTAAGCGCGCGTCCACTACGCTCATAGGCCCCAAGAAGCTTACCCGCTTCGAACGTGCCAGAGTCGTAGGCGCCCGCGCACTTCAAATCTCGATGGGAGCACCTGTGCTGCTCGACATCTCACCCGCCGCCAAGTCGCCAATTGAGATTGCAGAGACCGAGTTAGAAGAGGGGGCTTTGCCAATTAGCATTAGGAGAGCCCTTCCGGACGGCACGAGCATGAACATCACGTTGAAAATCCTCCTCGAAGGAGAACGCGAGGAGGCAGCCGCCTAACGGAAGAACCCCAGAATAATCGTGAAGCTCGAAACTGGACCTACGCTTTCACTATTCTACTGGCCGTCTCAAGCTGTCTCCTTGTACTTCGACATTTCAACAATGCTTTCCTCCAGTTCGATTTCGAACTTACCGTCGTCTACATACCCACAGCGATAGCTGGACTTGCGGCGTTCGTGTCGAAAGCCAAGTGACGTCGATAGTTCAGCCCTGATTCTAAAATAAGCGGTAAAATGTGCCTGGAACCATCGTGGTCAATTTGACTGGAACTCGAAGTTCACTCGCTAAAACACGTCGATGGTAACAGGACAAGCAGTATGGTGCGTGCGAGCATTCGAAGCAAACTGGAGTTGTACAGTCTACGCAATTGAGCTGACTAGGTCTCAGCGGATGATTCCTACAAGCTCCAATCAAGAGAAAGGGCGTCACTGGCAAAGTAACGGATCGGATCAGTGAGCTTCCACATTTCAGACAGTAGTTCGCCACATCTCGGTTCTCGACGCCACAATTCATGCATCGGGTCGCCAAGAGAGTCACAGGATTTCACTTTGCATTCCTGGGAATTAACCCTTATCGAACGCCTGTAACCCTTATCAACCCACTCTCAAGCGAAGCTTCGGTGCACGCGGAGGGAACCTGTCGGAAAGGAAGCTTCTGTCAAATCGGCCTAGTCATAACATACGCATCTGAGCCGTCGTAGTAGTATCGCGCAATCGTTCGCGTAATCTCGAAACCCAGCTTCCTATAGAGCTCGATTGCCGGGCCATTTGTTATACGCACTTCGAGAAAACACTCATCTGCACTTAAGCTGGAAAGCGCTGAAAGAGCACCTTCGACAAGCCCGCGCCCGATGCATCTTCTTCTAAAGTCAGGCATCACGGCCACTGAGATAACGTGCCCTTTCTTGGCGAAATGAAGCTTCCGCACGTCTGAAAATCCATGTTCGATCCTGCACATTATGTAGCCGACAATCTTCCCCTGCGATTCAGCGACAATGAAGGTTTGTGGCGAGCTATTGAACGTGTCCAGGAAAAAATAAGGCGCGTAGTTCTCAGGCAAGCAAACTCGATTAATGTCTACGACGGACTCTATGTCAGGCGGCGTGAAAACACGGAGCGAATATTCATTCTGTAGCAGCAACTGGCTTGTCGAAAAAAACTACTTGGACGGACTATATCACATTATCTGCACACTACGAAGTTCGTAATGGAATACGTTTAAATGACGTTCTGCTGCTAGCCGTTCGAAAACAGGAGTATCCTTCATGTCCGAATCAACCACAACTAGTTCACTTCCAACATTCTCAATCGATTTGGGGTCAATCCGATCTATGCTCGACTACAGGTTTACCATCAAAGACGCGTACATAGACATCAATGGTCTCCCCACGTTCATAGTCTCGGACGAACCTATCAAGCAGAAGTTTCAGGAACTCCTACTGGATCTCGGAAATCATCAACTCACGGCAAAGATTCGGAGAGTCGCAGACATCTTGGTCGTATCAGTGTCTCCGAAACCGAAGCTGGGCAAGCCACGTCTTAGGACTAATCTCATACTCTTCCTTGCCACAATAGCGTCAGTTACGTACGCAAGTTACACGCTTATTTACGGCGTTGACCCAAGATTGACGTCAGCACTTTTCTCTGGGTCAAACCTTCTGGTACAGGTAACTATTCTCGCCATATCCATTCTCGGTATTGTTGGAATACATGAATTGGGGCATGTGCTGGCGAATCGACATCACAAAATGGACGCAACGCTTCCGTACTTCGTTCCCGCGCCACCTCCGTTTCCGTTCGGTACCTTCGGGGCTGTTATTTCTCTTCGGGGTCCACCGGGCAACCGAGACCAATTATTCGATCTGGGTTTCAGCGGACCGATTGCTGGTTTTCTTGCAACCATCATCGTTGCTCTCTTCGCTTATCTCACCGCCCCGGTAATAATCGAGCAGCAAGCTCAGCAGCTGCTGCAGGCTAATCTCTTATCGATCAGCAATTGGCCCAACGAACCGCTATTACTTGAGTTAATAACTGGAATGGGGCTCAGGAACGTGCCTGCAGGCCACATTATGGTGCTAACGCAAGTCGCCTTCGCTGCTGAAGTAGGTGCGTTGATTACTTTCCTCAACATTCTTCCAGTCTGGCAGTTGGACGGCGGCCATATTGCTCGTGCTGCATTCGGCGATAAGGGACATAAGCTGATTGCCCTGCTTGGATTCGCTGTACTCTTCCTTGCTGGGTATTGGGGATTTGCCTTACTGCTCGGCTTCTTCATGCTGATCAGCTACCGAAGAGGGTTCGCATTGCTTGAAGGTGTCGCGCCCTTAGATGACGTATCACCTCTTTCGACCTCAAGAAGAGCCCTGCTCGCAGTAGCCCTCGTGATGCTAGTGTTATGCTTCTTCGTCTTCTAGGCCAGATTGTCATGGTCACGACATTAGCTGTCAAGTTGCTGCAAATGACGAAACGACAGATGCGCATTTCGCTTGAAGATATTCAGAAAGAATGCCGGACAGAAAATCTTGAGGAAGAGGTGCAGTCTCTCAAACAAAAAGGGTTAGTCAACGCTGACCATGAATTTCTTGAAGTAACCTCTCGCCAACGTGTAATGCTAGCTGAAACCCTGGTAAGAGCAGGTCAGGATGCTCAACTAGTTTCCCGTCTACTTGCTTGGCAAGAATTCGAAGAGTTCGTTGAAGCCGCGCTAGATGAAAGTGGTTTTCATTCAGTAAGACATGTCGTGTTCAAGGGGACTGTGGGAAGACGTGAGATTGACGTTCTCGCTTGGAGCGACGTGTGGATTCTGGTTGTTGACTGTAAACACTGGTCGGGGATACTCGCGCGTTCTCGAATGAAAAGCGCTGCTGAAGCGCAGGTTGAGAGAGCACGGGCACTATCGGAGAGGCCGGAAATTATGGGGCGACAAGGAATACAGCGAATCGATCTCCCACTAGTACCTCTACTCTTAACGCTGGGCGAGCCTCGCGATAGGCTAATCCAGGGCGTCCCCATTGTTGGGCTCTCAAAATTGTCAAGCTTCTTGCAGGAAGCCTCACCGTATGTTGATGGGCTTCTTACTATCCATGTCCAAACACCGTCAAAACAGAGCTCTTTGACGTCACACATTCGCACAGGGAAGCGTAACCGAATGCCTAATTTGACTCAAAGTGCAGATCGGCGAAGACCTTGACTGAATGCGATCAGCGCTTACAACAGTTGACGAACGCCGTGTTGGCGGGTGATCCCGAACAGACTCGGCAGAAAACGAACGCGGCCTTAGCGAAGGCTACCCATAATGAAGTTCTGGATGCTGTCATCGAAGGCGTGAACATTCTGCTTGATCTTAATGAGGTGGGAGGAGCAGATCCAACTAGGCTAACGGGCGCCGAAGATGCGATAAACGCATGCCTTCAGATCCTTGAACCAACAGTTGGCAAATCTGAGCGCAAGTTTGACTTTACCGCTACGGTTGGTCCGATTGGACTCGAGTGGGGCCATCTGCTTTCCATGTCTATCGCTGCGGTATTGCGGTCAGTCGGACTCAACGCTTCAACATTGAACAAGACGAAAACGGCTCTTGAACTTCTCAGGAATTCTGAAGAGTTAAGAGCGGACATAGTTCTTCCGCTCCTTCCCAAGGAAGATATTGAAACTCAATTATCAAGCCTTAAGGATGAAATTGATCGAGGGGGATTCGGTAACAGGTTTCATGTGATTCCTGTGTGCCGGAACCTGCCCGACAGTATCATCTCACCTCTCGACGTGGCTAAGAATGTTGACGAAGCAGTCAGTAAAGCACTTGAATGGGCGATCAAGAATTCGGTGGCTGCCTGAGTCAATTGCAAATTCGCAGATTCACCATAATCATCCTATTGCTGTTGCTTGCGCTCAGCCCACTCATAGTTTACGCGCAGGAAACGAATGTAGGTCTCCTCCGAATAGCTAAATTCCAGCCTCCGCGGCAAGTCGCACCTAACAGCGTATTCTCGGTGAGCCTCGACGTAGAGTACGCGGTTCACGAAGCGAATGCGTCCGTACGATCTGCAATTTACCTCGGACCGGTCACCACGAATGAATCGAGTCCCCTTTGGCGGAGTCCAGTCGTCATCGTGACAGGAGGTGGCGACTTGGCTTGGAACGTCAGCCTAACAGCGCCAGCCAACGAAGGTGTCATGCAGCTAACAGCGTTCGCGTACTACCTGAACGGCGGCGTCTGGCAATACTACAATGATTCATTTCAAGGACCAGGATACGAACAATTATCGGTGAAGGTTGCGCGAACAGCGAACCTTGAGATAGATTTGGGGGCGGCAGGATTACAGATTACAGTTGCAAATTCGACGCAGCAAACTTCCGATTCGGGAAGCGCTAGTATCAAGTTGCCCGTCGATCAAACCTACAACGTATCTGTACCAACAAATGTTGAGCTGAAAAATGCGACGATGCTAGTCTTCAGTGTGTGGAGCGACGGGACCAACACTACTGCGAGAAGTATTCTACTTGACGGCGACGTCAAGATCGCAGGGTTCTACCGTCACCAGTACCTCCTGCAAGTCGCGTCGCCTGTGCCCGCATACTCATACTCCAAATGGTGCGATGCTGGATCAAACGTCACTCTGCGAGTGAATAGTACCGTCCCATTCAGTTCTCCGCTGGATCTCCTGGGCTTGAAGTACGTCTTCCAGGGATGGACGGGGGACGTGAATTCACAGTTGAATCAGGTTAACGTGACGATGAATTCGCCCAAGTCTATTGACGCCAACTTTTCGGTGGATTACCGTCCGCTCGTCTTCCCCGCTATTCTTGCTGCTGGAATCATTGGCGCCGTTATCCTCACAATGCTGCGTCGTAAGAGAACCCCCATGAATCTGCCTAGCGAGACGTCTGAATCAACTCAGGAGACAGATAGTGCGACAGAGACATTGTGCGGTAGTTGTGGGAAACCTGTCGAGAAGGAGTGGAAGCATTGTATTCATTGCGGAGCTGATTTACCGGCTCCTAGCCCCGTCAACGAGTGAAAAGGCCGTGTCGCCTATCTGCGGGATGAAATAGTCAGCCGCAACAATCAAGAATGCGACGGAGAAAATTCCGAGTATTAGCCCAGTAGGATAATGTACAAGAGACCAGGGTAGGATTCCGTTGTATACGAGCCAGATCTCGAACGCGATTCGTCCGATGTTGGCTAAGTGAACGCACACGACCACAACGGTGAATGCGATAATCCTATTTTTTAAAGGAACCTTTGGGACGGCGGCGAGGATGCCTAGGAAGACGGCCATCACCTGTACGCCTGTGCACATGCGCTGAATCTCGAACTGGTTCAGGAATACTTGGTTGCCTTGAGTCCAAACGGTTGGTTTGATGCCGATGAACTGCATTAAGGCAGCGGAATTCTCTGCTATCAGTTTCTCGTATAGGTAGTAGTTGGGCAGGTAGTATGCTGCAATCGCTATGGTCGATGCTACGGCTAAGAACTGGCCGACTTTCAGCGCAACGTGGAACCGATTTTCAGTGTCGACCATGATTTCACGCGGCCTTCTTGAAGGCCTGATTCTTCCATGCTCTAAAGTTGAGGGGGTAGGAACGTAATAAAGAGGGGAGTGGAGATGCTTCTGAATCTACACGTCGGATGCTACGTCATCGCTTAATGCGCTTCAGGGACCGTCTTCTTATCACGAGGGCTGCTCCAAGCGTGAGTACCATCACCATCAGTGTGAAGTTCGGTTGGAATTCTGGAACCGGCACATGTGATAGTTCCAGAGTGAAGTTTATGGTGTTTGTGGACCCGTCAGATACGGCGACAGCGTTGCTGTAAGCAAAGTATCCAGCCTGGACTACTGTGAGGTTGTACATGCCAGCTGGAACGAACATGAAGTAGAAACCTCCACCACCAGAATAAGCAGTGAAATTGCGCAGACCGTTATTGGCCTTTACGGTAGCCCAGGCGACGGGTTCGAGTTGATCCCACATGTTGAACCCTAAAACTGTTCCCTGAATAGCTCCACCGCCCGACCCATAGTACTGGTTGGGTTGAGGTTGGGCTAGAACCGTCTTGCTTCCTATTACCATAAGAGCGATGAATATGGAAATCGCGAATAAGAGTCGCAGGGATTTCATTTCTTCTCATCTATAGACCAGGGTAAACTTGCAATAAACGTTACGTTAGCGTTACCGTTCTTCGGAAGATGCCTTCACATGAATGAAGCAATCGATCGAACCGGGGGTGCTCTCGCATTTAACAGTCGGCGTAGGGAACCCTTGACTTGTTAAGAGTCAAGCATTGATGCGCAGGCCTTCAAATGATTGGACGCGTTGCCCGTACCTTACTATTCACCATCTTGATCATCGGCGAAGTTGGCGTTACCGGAACAATTGTTCACGGTCAAGCAGTCTTTGTTACCGTTCCCCTACCTAGTCGTTCAGCAAGAAATCAAGTGATAGATTTCTACGCTGGAGGCTCAAGCGACGCATATTCCTTTCGTGCTTCCCCCCAGGGGGCAAGCTTGTCAATTAGCGGCCTAGGCGTAATGACACTTATGCCGTGGGGCTACGCGACTGCTCAATGGTCGCTGGGCCGAGTCTACATCATATTCCTAGCCAACGTGACTCAAACGGATTTCAGAATCGGTTTCCTCTACCTAACAAACGTGACGAATGAGGCATTCATACTTAGGTGGTTCGACTACGATAGTGGAGGCTCCATCACCAGCTGGACGTTTCAAGGCGCGCAGCACGTCTTCAACAGGACCGTAACCACTTCGTCTATCGAGATGCCAAGATTGCAGATCCCCACAGCGCCGACCGTAACCAACGCCATCTCCGCACTTGGCCCAGATCTCTACCTCACGTCGAAAGGCGGACAATTATACAATGACAGCACTAGACTGAGCATTTACCCCCTCGTGAATCAACTCTACGGCGGGTCCACAGAATACAATGAGGTTTGGTCCCTCCTGGCGGATTCAGCAGACCAATACTACTTTGCAATACTCTACATGCAAAACAACGATCGGAACCACGTAATAGTCGAACATCAATTGAGGCTGAACGATTACAGAAAGTTTGACGGGAGAACAATCGACGCGAAATGGGTCAAGGGATCATTCTCCAACCAAGTAACCGTCCGCGCCGGACGGCCGAACGTTACCGTGATGATTGATGGCTTTCCATTTCAAACCAACGAGCGAGGATTGGTTTCGCAACCTGCACCCGACGGACGCGTAAGCCTCCAAGTCCCCGCTGAAATCCAGAACACTGGCACCTCCAAGCTCAGTTTCTCTTCATGGGGCAAGTACGGAACAGCCAATCCGTTGAGTTTACTCCTAAACTCCTCAATAGACCTCCACGCTAACTACACGCAAGAATATCAGCTGACGATCACGACTCCCTTTGGTACGGCGATTGGCGCAGGCTGGTATCCTCAGGGCACAAGTGCGACCTTCGGCGTTCAGAGCCAGGTCGATGCGGGAAACGGGACTAGGATTGTTTTCGATAAGTGGCGAGGAGATTCCAATTCAACTTCTAATCAAACATCAACGGTGATGAACTCAGCAAAGCAGGTTACGGCACAATGGAAAGAGCAATACCGCGTCAACGTACAGCCAATTGGCCTGCCTGATAACGCAAGTGCCCAAATCATGGTGGACGATTCAATCGTCACACTAAACGGGACCACTCCGTACACTTTGTGGGTCGACGCGTACACGCCTCTCTCAATCAATATCCAAAGTACACAGATTCAACAATCTACCACTAATTACGTGTACGCTGGAATGAGAGTTGATAACCAGTCAGTGACGGGTGGCCTGACGATCACAAAACCACTGAATGTGATCGTGATATTCACCGGCGTCCCGAAGGACACTGTGAATGTACAGTTGGACGTATCACCAACAATGGCCATGATACCTACTCAGCACAACTGTCGACCTCTCAAGTCGTTAACGTTCACATGGTAGGCTCGACTTCGATAAACAGACCCCCGTTGCAGGATTACGGTTCTCATTAGCGTTAGTCGTAACCAGTCTCCTGTACTCAGCCATCCAACCGTTTGGGTCGGCAGCGGAGCTCGCTAGTATTGCGTCTTCTTTGTACCGATTCGAAGTATCCAGATCGTGTACAGTAACGTTGCACGGATACTGTTAATCTTTCCAAGCGCTTGAAGATGACCGTGCACTGCTCTGTGCATCTAAACACTTTATGAAAATTTGTCTCAATCGTCTTGAAAGCTTCGGTCGACGAGAACATGCTTGGCTGCATAGTGAATAAGCGATTACTGCTGACGCTCTCCCTCTTCACAATTCTCTTCATCCCTACCTGGATGTTACCCGTGCAAGCTGCTACTGGAAATGGCCCAATTGCAGTCTTCGCTCCAAGTCCGGCAATGCCGCTACCAACACCAACGCCAGGGTACATTGCTCACCCCGCACCCGTTTCGGGCGTACTCCGAATTCTCATCGTTGCTTCCTACTTCACGGACATCAACTACACAGTCAGCATTGATACGTTGAAGCAGGAGTTCTTCGGCACCACAAGCTCCTGGTACTCTTACTACCAGGAAATATCATACGGGTCAGTCACGCTCAAGGGTGACGTGATTGGATGGTACAAACTTCCTTACCCCGAGTCACATTACGGACGCGACTGCACATCGATTGATGACGCTGATTGCTCCGGGAGTGATCAGTCGTGGCAGATAGCAAATGATGCCGCGCTCGCTGCGCAGGCAACAGGTGTCAATTTTAGCAACTACGATTACTTCGTGTTCGTACACTCAGGTTACGGTGAAGAATCAAGCGGAGTGAAGGACGATGTGTGGTCCGTAACCTATCTCGGCGGCGTCTACGTGCGAACCAATACGAAGACGCTCACAAAGTTCCAAATTGTACCCGAACTTGAAGCCAGCGGCGCTGTACCGATAGGCGTGTACTGTCATGAGTTCGGTCATCAGCTGGGACTCCCCGACCTCTACAACACGCTCAACGGCAAAACAATAATGGGACCTTGGGAGCTGATGGACAAAGGACTCTGGAACGGTGATCCGGCCGGCTCGAGCCCAGCAGAGATGGGCGCTTGGGATAAGCTCCAGTTAGGATTCGTGTCCGGGTCGATGGTGACAACCGCCCTCGCGGGCGCAACCAACACTTACACGATCGACCCAACGGAAGTAGCTTCAAGCAACGTTCACGTCGTTGAGGTACCGCTAACGAGTACGGCGAATCCGAGTCAGTACTATTTGATTGAGGTTAGAGCTGCAATTGGCTTCGACTCCGCGTTACCTGCAGCAGGCGTCCTGATTACTTACGTTGACAATACGGCCATCGTCGGTAAGATTCACGTTATGGACGGGCATCCCTCAGTTCCCAATTTGAACGACGCTGTCTGGTACGTGGGTCAAACGTTCACTGACAGCAGGAACAATATTGCTGTAACCGTCACGGGCAAAGTAGGCAATGCATATCAGGTTACAGTAAACAGAGGCGGCGCACCTCCACCCCCAATCGCGAATCAAACATCATACATAGACTTGGCGATAACGAGTGTGAACTCTCAGCCGGTAGTCATAACGAGCCCAAACACTAACGTAACCGTGACGGTCGAAATCTCTAACCTCGGTACGCAAGATGCAACAAACGTACAAGTGCAAGTGCGGCTTGATGGCACAGTCTACACGAACCTTCAAGTCAACGTAGGAGCGGACGCTTCAACCCAAACCTCATTCACGTGGGTCTCAACGGTCGGCAGCCACCAATTCCAGATAACCATTGATCCAAACGACTTGATCAACGATACTAACCGGGCTAATAACGTTGCAACCTTCAACCTCAACGTCGGCCCGACTCTAACGATCAACGTTCCGCTGAACGTGACCGCTTCCAACAGTACACTCTGGATCGCAATTAACGGCGTCAAGTATAACGTGACTTCGGGACAATTACAGACGAGTGTTCCAGAGGGAAACGTCACGGTGCAAGTTCAACCTGTAGTCAACACGACCCAAGGAGTTCGAGCGCAATTTTCAGGCTGGTCGGACGGCAGCCTCGCAAACCCGCGGAAGATCACCATGACTTCGAACACTGCGCTCCAAGCTGTCTTCGCCACAGAATACTTGCTATCAGTAAGCTCCAACGGCGGCACGACTACGCAGAGCGCTTGGTATCAACCAAAAACAATCGTCGCGGTCAGCGCGGTGAATCCTTCCAACGTTACAGCGAACTCCTCCCGATTGATATTCAACGGGTGGACTGGAGACATGACCTCTAACTCAACCTTCGTACAAGTTAACATGACGAAACCAGTATCCTTGAGGGCCAACTGGATAAACCAATATTACGTTACAATAATCTCGTCGACCGGCTCACCGACTGGAAGCGGATGGTACAATGCTGGGCAAATAGCCACAGTCGGCGTGCAATCAACCGTCCAGTACTCGAACGGAACCAGACTCGTATTCACGGGATGGAATTCGACTACGCTTGGCAAGACCGCTTCAGCCCAAATCACTGTGAATGCACCAACAACCCTGCAAGCAGGCTGGAAAACGCAGTACCAGGTCAGCATCCAATCCTCGTACGGAGGAGCACAGGGGGCTGGATGGTACGACTCCGGATCAAACGTGAAGATCTACGTTCAAAGTGAAGTTGATTATTCGAACTCAACCCGGAGAGTCTTCGCGGGTTGGACAGGGGACTACTCAGGATCCGCATCCAACGCAACCCTACAAGTCAATAAACCAAAGACGTTAACCGCCAACTGGAACACGGAATACTTGATAACCTTCAAGGTGAGCGGAATACCCAACTCAACAATCGTCAAGATGAACCTTAACAACGTAACCTACGCCCTCTCAGTCAATGGTGGCTACCAGGCATGGTTCCGGAAAGGCACGACGTTAAGCCCCGTCTTGAATCAAACGGTTCCAGACGGGTTCCTGATTCACACCTTCTCGGGCTGGACAAACGCAACAGCATCCCCTATCACGGGCCCCCTAACCGTGAAAGCTCCATCAACCTACGTAGCCGCATACTCAACTAACTATTCACTCCCACCGATACCCGGCTTCCCCATCGAAGCCATCATCACAGGCACTCTGCTCGGCGTGGGAATTCTCCTGATCACCAGAAGGAGACGGCGAGACCACGGGAGCTTTGCTGGACTCAAAGGTTCCTAGATCATCTGCGCAACCGTTGCCTCACACTTCTTGCTAAGCAACTCATGAATAACGAGAGGTTCGAAGACAACTCTCATCCTCCTAGTATCCGCGTGACGTCTAAACCTTCGAGGAATCGGTTGGCTTTGACTTCGTAAGGAGTATAATCGCCTTTAGCTTCACGAACTTGGAAGCGGACCCAATGATCATTGTACGGTCTATCCCTCAGTTTCTTTATTCGCATACGTCGTCTCTGTCCGCCCCCTGATTCTTGGAGCTGTGTCTCGATTACGCAGTCGGTGACTTCCTCCAGCTTAGTCAGGTCACTCTTTTCTAAGCCAGCTCCGACTGTGACGCAGAATTTACCGTTGTTAGCCTTCACTTTAGCTGCTACGGATTGAAGGAAGTTGATTAAGTAATCCATTCGCAGTACGGTAATTAGCGCGTTCAGCGAGTCTAGGTAGACGTCGGCTCCGGGTCCGGCGATCTCTAAGCATTTGCTTATGTTCAATCCTAGGTTAGTTAAGTCGGTGTGGGAGTCTATGGAGAACGCTTCCTTCGACCGGCTTCCTCCAACTGCGGAGTAAGCGTCGATAAAGATCAATTTGTCAGGTTGCACGTTCGCCTCCTCGCACACTCCGAGTTTCACCAGGTTCTCGCGAATCTTTTCAGGGTACTCGGTATTGGTTATGTAGATGGCTTTGTGAGAAGCCAAATGCTCGCCTGCGAGAGAATTCAACAGGACACTCTTCCCTGAACCTGATTCACCGATGATAACCGTGAAGCAGGCGTCCGGTAGACCTCCATGCGTCATCTCCTTGAAGTATTCGAAGGTTCGCGGATAGAGTTTAGTTCTTCTCCTTCTAACCAGCAGAGTTGACGCAAGTCCTATGATGGCGAGGGTGGAGACGAGTAGGATCGTCCTATGTGGTAAAGGCACAGAGAGCTGAGTAAAGGAGTTCGAATTTACATTCAACATTGTTTCATATGTTGCGAATAGGTAGTCAACTCGTACGGTATAATTCCCTGCGGGTATCGTCCTGAAGTCTGCACCCCCATTTGGTCCAGTGTAGATTTCATGAACGATTCCTATTTGGGAGAGAGTGACACGCGCCAAGGGGATTGGGAAGCCGTTCATGGTTACGCGGATTGACGGATTGTAAACTTGAATTATGATCAGAAATCGCGGTGGATTATCCGCGGTTCCCATGATCTCAAGCACGGATGGAGTTGCAGTTCCAAGCCAGTTGATGGTAATGTTTAGGGGTCCCACAATTTGACTCGACGGAAGAGCAAGGGTTCCCCATCCAGTCCCATTTGTTTGCGTGACCCAGGTGGCGTGGTTTTCGAACGTGACGTTCAACGCTGCCTGTTGTAAGCTGGTATTATCAGATCCGATTACGTGAATCAATACAGGTATGAAGTCTGCTACCCATAGGCTATCATAAGTTTCGTAGCTGTCTCCAGATACATCATTAAGGACGATTCCAATCTGCCATTTTCCCTCACCCAGTTTAACCGTGGTGGAGTAGAGGCTCGTGTAGTCCGTAGTGTTGCTCGGGGTAATTTGGGAAGTCGTGATGCTCCCGTTGGGTGCCGTCAGCTTGAATTGTATCGAACTGAAACGGTAGACCCCAATTGGATCGTTCACGTTCGCGTCAACCCTCACCACTTGATTGCCTTCTTCATCTGCTTCGAACACGTGCCCGAAGCCCGGGTGCCCAATGAATTGGAGTTGGGCGCTTGTAGGCGAGATTGCTGGTAATCTAACGTTCGTGGGAGTTGTTGAACTGTCCCAGACGAGGAGTGGGACGCCAGTCTTGAAGATTTGATCAACTGAAATCTGAAGGAGTATGGTTGATCCACGCTGAAACTGATAGTCAACGATTCCAACACCAAACGTGACTGGAACAGTTCTCGTGTCCAAAGAGAGCGGGTTGTCTGGTGCCCTTCCGTTAGGAACCGGCGTCTCCTTACCGTCCTGCGAGAGTTCCGAGACTTGGATGCCTATCGTTCCGAAGAAGGTTACGCTGGCCCGGAGGTAGAGCGTGAACGTGATGCCTCCGTAAATGTGCAAGGAGCTTCCAAGTGCTGGGCTTAGCCGGAATGTTATCGGATTGGTGATGTCCGCCGCTTTCTGCTGCGTCCATTGAGGGAGAGCGTTCAGAATTGCCGTGCTGCCGTACGAATGCGCGTACAGAACAATATAGTGCGGTGTCGGCTGCGCGCCCACGTAAGGAGTAAGAAGTGGGAGGAGGATGAGTGCAATTAGGACTAGGAACGCTGGGCGCATCGCAACGGCCACGCCGTGGTATATGGACGTGCCAAATTAGGGTTATCGTCGGTTCATCATCTAGTCAACGAACCCGCGGTTCCTAGCCGCATGATCAGCAACTCGACAACACGCTAGTCGAGATGAGAATCAGACTTTGAAAAACTCGTGGCGAGTAAGAGTAGCGCTAACCTGTTACCAATAGAAGATTACGCTTGCTTCATCTAGTGTTTTCGGTTGTGTCATCTAAGGGCTCAGCTGAGCCGCCTACTCGTCAGTTGAAGCCTCCACGTTGGCAGTTTTTTTGATATGTCGGAAACCAACATTCCGCTTTATATACGTTCAGATGGGCCATGCCGACTTGTATGCGTATACGTAAAATGTACGCATAACAAAATTAAAAGGAATAATAAAATTGCATAAGAAAATAGCTGCAATGCTGACAATCGCGATTTTCGCAATAAGCACGTTAGCTATTGTAAATCCGGTGTCGGCTCACTTCACCTTGGGTGGCTTAACACCCACCTACAGGTACCATGCAAATGACTTCGACCCACACGTCCCAGGGGTCATAGGATACGTCTGGCCAGGAGGCGGCCAAAGCACTTGGGGAGGCTCCCCAGGTTTTGCGTCCGTCACTAATGCGCCAGGCTATCAGTCCCCCTATCCGGGACAGAAACCACCTGCAAGTGCGGGAGAGAACCAGTTCGGCAATGCGCCGAGTTCCAGTTGGTATCAGCTTGAAGGAGACGCGTATGCGCCCTTCGGAGCCGTACTAACCGGATCAACCGGTGACTTGATCTTCGCACTCAACGCAACCGCTTTCACAGCGGATACCATTATGGACACCTGGACAGGACCCCGTCGTGTACTCGACTACTAGATACACTGGAGCGTGGGACTGGGTAGGAATCATGATTCCACCCGGCTTCACTGTTCCTGACATTTCACAAGTCGTCACAAGCTTCACCAATGACTACTCAAACGCACTTACCATCAAGGCGGGACCATACGACCGGTTCGCTCCAGGATGGACAGAAGTCTTCGTCGCTGCTGATGCAGGCCAGAGCGCGGGTTACTTTAACGCTGCTCCAACTGTGAATCCGTACTATAACCACCAACGCATCCAATTCACCTCACTCGGTGAATGGTACTACATCAGAATCAACGGCGTCACAGCACCAAGCGAAGCAGGAAGATACTTCTTCAAGATCCTTCTAGGCAACGGCGACAATCCCGTACCTTGGCGGAAACGAAGGCACATTCACTCGTTCACTGTTCCATTACGCACCGGCAGCTTTCGGCAGATGAGTCCAACTCAATTCATCCCAACCCAGAATTGGCCAGTTATGCTCGTTAAGGGTGAGATTGACCCAGCCATCATAACCGGAACCATCCGGTATGCGGGCTACAACCAAACCCTCTACGGCCAACCAGTTCAGGAAGCTGGAAGAGTTGAGGCGGTTATGACTACTCGCCTTGACCCGTACACTGGTCAAGCTCGTCCGGATCTACCACTCGTTAACGCGGTCGGTTACTTCAACGCAACAGCCCACGGCCACTATGAAGTGGAAGGCTTAGCGCCTGGAGTATACGACTTGTACGCGTCAGCGGCTGGTTATCCGAAGACCTTGATCGAGTCAGGCTTCACGGTGCTGAAAGGGCAGTCTTTGCATTTCGATGGTTACCTACAACCTGGTCCAGTGATTCACGGAAACGTGTTCACGAAGCACCAGTTCGGTGATGAGCCATGGCCACTAGGCGATACCGGTGTTTGCGCATCTAGCGTTCCTGGAATAGCATCAATCGACTGTGATCCGACCACTGACATTAATGGTCAATACATGAAGATTGAACTATACGATGGTCCAACACTCAACCACGTTCCTGACCCTAGCGCGAATATGGTCTCATGGTCTCCGCTACCTTGTGTAGCGGGCGGCGAAGAGTCCTTCTACTCTAGGAGAACCGTAGGTTACGCGTGCAACGACCCAAGACTTGGAAGCGAAGTTGCATTTCCATGGCATGAATACAATCCAAGCAACGGGTACGGCGTACCAGACTCCACCACTGCACCCACTACTGGATACTACCAAGTTTCCGCTGGTGGTGTAAAGGGCAGTGGCATGTACTTCAACAACCTAATGCAAGATCCGCAAGGAGTTGGTCCTGCACAGCACTGGTTTGTTCAGGGCGGTACAACTACCCCGTTCCACTTTGAGTTCGGTGTTAAGGGTGAGTACGGTGCCCCAAGAGACCTTGACGGCATGGTGCCGCAAGTGTACGCTACTTGGGTTAACGGCTTAACCCCAGGACGGTACTACGCACGTGCGTGGACCTTCCGTTACGTTCAGTCCGCGTTGGACGGTAGCACCTTCCAAGAGTACTACTTTGACGTAACACCAAACGAGTGGGCTGGCGACGTTACACTACCAATCGACCTACGCTTATCAAGCTGGGTTAACAAGACAGTTCACTTCCACAATGTGATCAACGGCATTACTGAAGACCCAATCGACACAGGCGCCGGCTTAATGTCCGGAGTCCTAGTCGACGCGAACAACCAAGTCTGGTCATACAACCAGTCACTACTCGGCTACAAGGCCGGATACACAAATGGAGGCGCATCAGGCTATCGAGATGCCGCCTTCTCCATCTCTAGAGGTACCTTACGACACGGGAACGACCTTGACAAGGCCAAACTGAACGAGTTCGCCATTGAAACTGGCCGCGCGAACATTCAGTTCGCGGGTTGGAACGACACTTGGGGCGGTGAGAACTACGGTATACCTTCAGGCACGTACACGGCACACGTGTTCGCGCTGGGCTACCTGGAGAACGCTCCAGAAGCCGTATCCGTAACTCTCAGCGGCAACCCAACCAGCGTCAGTGACCACGTGTACAGAGGCGCAGGCTTCAACGTAACCGTCTACAGCATCGACTGGGAACGACCACGAGTAAGCAGAAACTGGGTCTGGGGCCAATGGGGCGTCGGACCTGGAGTAACAGTTCCAGCAGGCAACTCAATATCTGGTCAATGTCCAGGCAGTCTTACAGCATCAACAGGACCTTGGGATCCATCATTCAACTGCTACCCGTGGGGTACCAGTTACACAATGGACGGCTACGCAACCGCAGGCAATAATGCAGGCTTCCCTGGCCCGTTCAGTAGTACAGGTGACCTACCTCATAACTGGGCGGCTATGGTTGGACAGGAGATTGACCTAGGCTGGTACAGTAACGGTACACTCATCAGCCTTTACGGTGAAACTCCAACCAACTTCTGGGGCGCCGACACTACACCAAGCACTTGCCTCTTCCAGAACGACACCGCATCATTCGTACAGATGTGCGGTGGAGGCTGGAACCCGAACTACTTTGACCCAGCATCACAACAGTACGTGGTCTACGATGGTAACGCAAATGACGCCTTCTTCGGTCTAGAGCTCTACCGTACAGGCTTCGTCGGAGGATACACGGGCGGCTTCATATGGGTCGAGGGACCAAGCAAACTGTTTGCACCAGCACAATGGGGTCCAACATCAATCCCCGGAGTACCCGGTGGACTATACTTTACGGGAGAGCACCAACCTTTACCCGACAGCACTTCCAGGCGGCATACAATACGATTTGCGCGGATACACCTACGGCTACGTACAGGACAAAGACTACTCAGCCTACGCATCCGCAGGCCAAGTCGCCGACATGAAGGTCAACCTAGTGATCGGCGTCAACGTAACCGTTGACATACTCTTCAAGAAAGAACACATCATCACACCAACCGACGCCAACATGTCTGCGCGCGTTCGCCTATTCGACGACTCAGGCAAAATAGTCGCTGAATGGATGAGCAGCGAAGGCACATACGTAACCACAGGAACGTCTCCAACTGGCAACGGATTCGCACGGGCAGCGGACGGAACAAATCAGTATCCGTTCAACAACCTACGGCGAACCATTGCCAAATCCGAACGCGCTTGGAACGGGACCTTACCCGACTACAGGCGGTAACGGCGGAGCACTACCCTACCCACAACTACTCAACGGCTACAACTACCTACCAGGCGGCGTAACTGAACTACACGTCCTAATGTCTGGGCTACCAGCCGTACCTGCCGCAGGACAGAACGCTGGTCCTACAGGCGGATACGAAAACAAGGAAACATTCTTCCAAGATCCAATAATATCGATGGAAGGATGCGACATTGGACTCGAATGCTACGCCATGCCAAACCAACCTGGAACGGTGCAGGATACTTCCCGAACTACGGTATCATGGGTGCATCAGACTACCAGGGCGGATGGACCGCTGAGGTAGACTTCGTCAACTGGTACGCAAACAACACGAGCACACCACAACCCCTATCGGACGGCGCTCACAGGACGGCGAACATTCAAGCCAACTCTATAACCGACCCGTCTACATTCACGAGCACACACCAGGCAGTATCAACAGGACCTTACGCGCAGTACTATCCACCAGTAGCAGGCCTACTGATGGGTGAATCCTACCACTTGATCCCAGGAACCACAGCAGCATCAGGCATCAGCCTAACAGAAGACCTCGCATCAGGCCAAGGAGCCGGTGCAGGATGGGCAACCGCGGGCTGGAGTGTAGGACACTCCATGGCACCGAACCATCTGGGTCCGTACTCGCAGGAAGGTGTCTGGCAGATCAGCAACGCTCACAACAGCGGTGAAGCAAGCGCAATCTTCGAAGTCGACCTGAACGGGTTAGTCTCTGGCAATGCTTTAGCGTTCACTTGGAGTAACGAGTTCCGACCGTTGAGTTGGGGCTTAGTTAACGTAGTGGGCGCACAAGGCGGAGCAGGCTGGAACTTCTACACCTACGACGGTGTATACCAAGCCTACCTACCACCAGGCACATACCAGTTCACCATGTCAAGTCCAGGCTTAGCGTCTCAATCCTGGTCCGTCGCCGTTTCGGCGGGTATGAACGGGCAAGGACAGAACGTGTACCTGGAACAGAGCAATATTCCAGTACCAGAATTCAGCGGCTTAATCGTCGCAGCAGTATCAGCACTAGCAGCATCACTATACGTACTACGACGCAGACGCAACTAGGACAGCGTGGGACGCTGCCCGAACGCGAAAGCGCTCGTAGAACCCCCTTCTTTTTCTTTTTCCTTAAACTAGAAACCGCACTTCCTATTCATTCGAGAAACGACCCGGATTTCACGTCGAAGAATTCGAGGCTTTTTCGAAATCTTCGTCAATTCTTCTATCTCATCGTGGCGTGAAGCTTATTTTAGAGCAAAACACCACGTGACGCATCTTGGTAACCTCTAAGTGTCTGCTCAGCCTGCTTCTTGCCTGCTCGATTCTGATTCTGCTAACTGTTCCTCTGCTGGCGAACGGTCAGACGGTAACGGAAACGAGTACGGAATACTTCACCTCTAACTCAGTAGCGACCGTCTACTCAACCATCGAGACGACAACCACCAGCACAATGCCGGTTCACTATGAAGCAACGCCATTCGACTACCGCTACCAGACTGGTCTCTTCTCCCTTAACCAGGTGGATACGGTACCGACGGATTTTGGAGTGGTGGACCGGCGCCTGTGTTTACTACGATTATTTCCTTTTCAACGCGACGGCCGGGCATGAAATCCATGCACACTTCGAACTAACTCAAGAAGGGAGGAGCATACAATTTTTCATCCTCAGCTATTCTCAGCTCAGGAATTTTGGATATTGCGGCTCTGGTAATTGGAGTTGGTATGTGCACGCGTTTCGCGCCGTCCTATGACTTGGATTGGGTTGTGCCCAAGTCCGACCGGTATGCTTTCTTATTCCTTTCAGGAGTGTTTTACGGTGGTTTCATCCGCATAGCGGCGCAAGATTACAGTATGACGGTTCAGAGTTCAACGGAGACCTCCATGACAACCGCAACCTACACGCTTCAGAGCAACCAAATCGCGTTATCGACATTAACCAGCTTAACCTCGGAATCAGCGTCAACAGATCGGTACAATCAGGCGCTCATTCTGGTAGTTATCTTAGCGTTCGCTCTTGTCTTCATCATGTTCGGATTGAAACGGTACGCGTCCGCCAAGCACCCTTAGATCCTTAGAACAGGTGCTTTAAACGCACGTCCGAAGTCGAACGGGTAAAGCTGTAAACTGAACAGGGTTGAACGAAGGAACATTTTAATAGTTAACGCGTACGGCCGCCGTGTTCAATGAGATGTCCTGAGTGTGAACGTGACCAGTTCAGCTTGCGGAGGATTGTAAGTACGCGTCATGAACCAGAGAGTTTGATGACTTGCGCTGATGCACCACCTAACCGTAACCTACGCACTGTAACCCCTTCGCCATCCGAAACGGAAGATATCCTACAAGGAATAATGGATGGGAGAACTCTGAAGCCTGAAGATGCAGTGAGCTTAATCTCCTGTACTGGAGACACTGCGCGACTACTAAGGTCAACGGCCGCGGCAATTCGAATTCGGGGAAAGGGTACAACCATAACCTACTCGAGAAAGGTCTTCATTCCACTAACTAACCTATGCCGCGACAGTTGCGCATACTGCACGTTCAAGAAAGATCCGTGGGAAGAAGACGCTAAGACGATGACTCCGGAAGAGGTCCTCTCCGTCGCTGAAGCAGGCCGACGAGCCGGTTGCACGGAAGCGCTTTTCACCCTCGGCGAAAGGCCGGAGCAAAGATTTGCAGAGGCACGGGTCTTTCTCCAAAACCTAGGATACGCAACTACCTTAGAGTACTTGAGGTACGTGAGCGAATTGGTGGTCAAGAAGTCGGGGCTTCTTCCACACGCCAACCCGGGAACGATGACTAAGAAGGAGATGAGCTCGCTGCGGGATGTGAACGCCAGCATGGGCCTAATGTTGGAGAACGTTAGCGAACGTCTCTGCATGGGAAACGGCCCGCACGCGCAAGCGCCTAGCAAGCATCCTAAACTGAGACTTGCAACCATCAAGAATGCTGGAGAGTTGAAGATCGCCTTCACAACGGGATTATTGATTGGGATAGGGGAGACATCAGAGGAAATAGTTGACTCGCTCTACGCCATCAAGAAACTCAATGACGAGTACGGTCACATTCAGGAAGTCATAATTCAAAACTTCCGAGCCAAACCAGATACGCCAATGAAAGCGAACCCTGAACCATCACACGAATTCATGCAAAACGTCGTCGCAGTTGCACGCTTGGTGTTCGGAGGGGAGATGAATCTGCAGGTACCGCCCAACCTATCCCCAACCTCATACCCTGACTTCATCTCATGCGGAATCAACGACTGGGGAGGAATCTCACCCGTCACAAAAGATCATGTTAATCCGGAAGCGCCCTGGCCCCAGGTACTAGCGGTGAACGAAGCGTGCGAAAAACTCGGATTCAAACTGAAACCAAGATTACCAATCTACCCAGAATTCATTCTCAAGAAGAATGGTTTCATTCCAGAACCCATTAGGGGCCTCGTAGACTCAATGATTGACGAGGCCGGCTACGCCTCATGGAGTGATCAACGTAATTGACAGCAACTCGGACATTCAATCACGTGGACTCGACCAGCTTAAATTTCGATCGGTTAATGCGCTCCGCAGACCCGGAGATAGCGACCATACTGGACAGATCGCTAAGCGGCCATGACCCTTCAGTTGAGGACGCCGTCAAACTATTCGATTGCAATGGCCTTGAAATGAACCTGCTAGTCCTCGTTGCGGACGAGCTTAGGCGCAGAACCGTAGGAGACATTGTCACGTACGTCGTGAACAGGAACATTAACTTCACAAACGTCTGCATAAAGAGATGCGGATTCTGCGCATTCAGTAGAGGGCACAGAGAGGAAGAAGGCTACTACCTACCAATCGAGGAAGTTGTGCGCCGAGCAAAAGAGGCATATGAACTTGGCGCAACGGAAGTATGCATCCAAGCAGGATTACCGCCAAAAATGGAAGGAGACCTCTACATCAAGATATGCCGCGCCATCAAAGAAGAAGTTCCAAAGATACACATCCACGGATTCTCACCCGAGGAAGTCGCCTACGGAGCCGTCCGATCAAAAGTCTCAATCCGCGATTACCTCAAACAATTGAAAGAAGCAGGAGTCGGCAGCCTCCCAGGAACATCAGCCGAAATCCTAGACGACGAAGTTCGCGACATAATCTCACCCGGAAGAATATCGACGAGACAATGGATAGAAGTAATCACCACCGCCCACCAGCTAGGCATCCCAACAACATCCACAATCATGTACGGCCACATCGAGACCTCACTTCACAAAGCTAAACATCTAGCACTCCTCCGAGAAATTCAGAAGCAGACTCATGGCATAACTGAATTCGTACCCTTGAGTTTCATGTACTGGGAAGCACCAATGCACAAGAAGAATCTGGTTAAAGGCGCGAGGAAGGGAGCAAGCGGAGCCGAGGTCGTGAAGATGTACGCGGTTTCAAGATTGATGCTAAACAATCACATAAGGAACATACAAGTCTCATGGGTCAAGGAGAGCCCCAAGTTCTCCCAGTATTGCCTAAACGTAGGCGCCAACGATTTCGGAGGCACGCTCATGAACGAAAGCATCTCGACAGCGGCGGGTGCAAGCCACGGACAACTTATTCGACCTTCTGAATTCAGAAACATGATCCGAGAGATACGGCGAACACCCGCGGAGAGGAATACCACATACAGAATCCTGAAGAAATTCGAAGCTGGAAGAGAAGAAGAGCACCCATTAGACGTGGCAGATTACAGCGAAGAGAAGTTTGGCTCGTACAAGAAGCTCATAAAACTCGACGTCTACAGGTACAAAGACCTCAAAGAAATCACGCCAACAGCACCTAACCAAAGATAATGCACGAAAATCGAAGCCGGTTGGTAGAGTGATTTCAAAAAAGGTCCAATTGACAGTCATTCAGATCGACAATTACGGTCCATGGACACACACGCTAGGCAATGATCGAGAGCATCAACTGCAAATTCTCCAATCCGATTTATACTCAGAACTCGAAAATAACTTCGCAGCAAAGAACGGCCTCCTATTCTTCAACAGGTTCGACGAGATGTTAGCTGTAACAAACGGCATAACAGAGGAGGAGCATCATGAAATTCAGCAACAAGTACGGGACAAGTTCCCAATTAGCATAAGCATGGGAATCGGTGTAGCTGAGACCCCATTTGAAGCTCAAGCGAAAGCTTCGAAGCTTCTTCAAAACGCTGGAAGCGCACAATCGAGCGCTCGGAAGAACGTCCTGGCTTGCGAGAGGACATTAAGCCTCAACGAAGCATACGTTCAAGTCATACACGTTGACGTCGACGGCATAACTCGAAATATGACGGATCAGACCTCCGCCTATGAAACATCCTTGAAAATTATGTCCATATACACGGATTTAATGCGGCTCTTCAAACAATATGGAGCATTACTCTTCTTCGTTGGCGGAGACAACTTCATGGGTCTGACCAATGGAGTAAGCGTGGACCTGATTAGCACTCTCCTCCAAGGTTACATGTCTGAGAATCTTCAACTCAAATGCGGAGTAGGCATAGCTAGTACAGGAAGGAAAGGAGCAGAACTCGCAACTATGAACTTAGAGTTAATCCGCAACCAAAGAAACAACTTCATCCTAAGCACATCCTCATGAGATTGGAGGAGTACCCTCATCGAGAACATGTCTTGATGAAGAAATAATCGACGATGATTCTACGTGAAAAGCAAGTTAGTTATTTTGTTAAATCACATAAGCGATTTATAGCTGCATGCATGCTTACCGATTAGGAATTGAATGGATTTGGGCACGTCGAGAACCAAAGCGTCGATTATTCTTCTTTTGCTCTGTGTAATAGTTATGCCAATAATTCAGGTTGGAATTGTTAATGGTGCTCGCAGTGGTGGCGGAGGAGGTGGAGGAATTCCTGGAGGCGGTGGAGGAGGAGGTGGACCGCGCCCTAACCCGCCGCCCCCGAGACCCAACCCGCCTATCAATGTGAACCCGCCTCCCAATGTGAACTTGCCTACAGCCCGACCGACCATGGCTCAACCAACCATAGCTCTACCTACGGCTCGACCTACTGTCAGTGTCAGCTTCACACGAAGCCTCGCCACCAGTTTTACCTTCGCTCACTCATCGTGGACTGGGATCAGTTTCACTCGCACTTTTCAAACCAGTTACACGTTTAGTCCAACTTTCACCTTTACGACTACAACGAATTGGGGACTACCGGGCCCGGAGTATTGGTATCCTGGAATGGGATTCTGGCATTATGGTACTGGTTACGTTCCTAGTACAGGTGCTTTCACTCTAGGTGACACACTCTACGACCAAAGCAACGTGCCCTGCCTTTACTACACTTATTTCGAGTTCAACGCCCCGGCGGGACAGTCAATAAGCGCTCAATTATGGACAACGGGTTCGCCCGTCAACTTCCTCATTGTCCCTATGGCGGTCATATCGCAGTACGAGAGTCCCAGTAGTTGTAGTAACCTTGGACAAAGAAACGTGAATTTGCTGAGTCAGATTCAGTCGTTCGGTTCAACTCCATACACTCTAAGTTGGACGGCACCTCAAAACGGGCAATACGCAATCATCTTCTTCTCAACAACACCCTACGGCAACACTGTCTACTTCGTCCCTCAATGAGTAGTAATCTCAAGCATCTTTCGTCCAATCTATCCGAATCAACGTGTCGACGAGTGCGCAATCGGAACGGTTTACGCCTTAAGCGATTAGGGTAAAGTCGCACGACATTTGATTTCGGGGTAATTGCCAAACTGTTGCCTTGTTGCGGGGGTCAGCTAATCATATTTATGTCCGTAACCACTACCTTGTAGCGGGTTGGGTTTTCATGCTATCGAGTTTCCTTAAGGATTTGAAAGTGTACAGTAAAGATATGGTTGAGCTCGGGAAGGTCAAAGATTTGGAGTTTGATGTGTCCGAGATGAAGGTTACGAACTTCATAGTTGAGTTTGAGAAGGACGCGGCCAAGGATGTCCTCGGTAAAATGATTGTTATCCGTCACGCTAACGGTAAGGTGCCAGCGGGATCAATTGAGAGCATTAAAGACGCGGTGAACTTGAAACAGCCCCGGAAGGACTTGAAGAAGGCCTTCGAAAGCCTGTAAGCCTAGTACTCGCTTCAATGAAACCGACACGGCGCTCTTCGCGTGCCGTAAAGGATTATCCCACTTGGAGTTTAGCGTAATCAGCCGCATGAACGAGCAGCTGCCCACTCCCACCCCAAATGTAAACGTCAACCCTAAGGTTCCATGCACCAGGAGAGTTCGGTGCAGTAATAGTGTTCGGGAAGACTTGATCAATGTACGTCTGAGCGTATCCGACCTGGTAACTGATCGTTGAACCAACGACGCCCGTCGCAACGTTCGTTAGGTCCACACGGATACTGTAAGCCGTCGCATACGGAGGCCACTGCAGACAGGTCGCCTGAACTTCCGTCTTAACCGTGATCTGCTGTCCAACACTGACAGGGGTGGATGGGAAAGTGTACTTAATGTTCTGGACGAGGCAGGGAGGCAAAGCTGCCACTGCAGGCAAACCCATAATGACAAGGATTAACCCCAAGATTAAGATCCTATAACGCATCGTCCAGCCTTCCCCTCGTAATCCTAACCTATAGACTCGTTTAAGCGCATTAATAGGATTTGGTTGAAACCTTCACTTGAAACACGATTCAATCGTGTCAGTCAATTGACCCGAATGATAATCGAACCAAACCGGGGCACACAAAGCTGAATAGCCTTATGGAAACAATACACGCCTAAATGACTCGGAGAGAATCCCTCACCATTCTACTTTTCACAATGATGATCTTAGCAATGCAGCAGCCGCACGTCTTCGCCCAACTCTACTGCGGCGTAGTTAACATGCGCCTTCACCATCCTGACATTTCTCACCCGGGCGAGCCGATTCAGATAATCTCTATCGTCACAGCAAGCTGCTTCTTCTACAGCACCGTTTTACTCGACCTTGTTGATTCGCGAAGCAGCAAGTTGCTTTCAAGGACCTCTTGGTTTTATGACCCGTTAGGCAACCCGGTGAGTCCGCCGCTAGTCAACAGTGTGATTACGGGAATCAGTTAGGCTACTGGCCACTTTCGATACAAACTCATTTCGCCGGATCCTCAACTGGAATTCAATTCACGATCCTGGTAGAGCCTAACGCATAGTGGCGGGAAATTATGGAAGAATCCTCATCGCTTGATGCAGAATATGCACAATGCGTTTAAGCCGCAACATCTGCAAATGGGTTGACGGAAGATGAGTTCACAAATATTTGGTGCTTCACTACTCTTTCTATTGCTTTGCGCATTCACGATCCCTATGGGTTCGTCAATAGTGAACGTATACGGCGCGAAGCAAGCGATCACGTTCTCGCGGACGCCTACTGGATACAATAATCAAACTGGCGCCTTCAAGTTAAGCGGACAGCTTACTGATGATGCGGGACACGGTGAAGTTTGCGTGATGTATGATTATTTCATCTTCAACGCTCACGCCGGGCAGGAATTGCAGGGAAGCTTACAGGCGAGTGGTACGTTCGGACCGATCTACTACATGATTCTAAGCTCGCCCTATCAGCTGTACGGTTTTGAGAATTCCAACTGTGGTGTTGGTATTTGGGACAGATCGCCCCTGCCTCAAGCATCAATTGGATTGCGCCCAATGATGGTCAGTACGCGCTTGTCTTCGTAACGAACGGCTTCAGTAGTGCCACAATGTACTTCACCCAGTAGGATTTCGATCCGATTAAGCTCCCATGACTTACGCGATTGTGTCCTGCCGGCATGATCCACCGTCGCCGAAAAGATTGCGATGCTCGTCAATTCTTCGATTATCGGAGTCGGGCGCGTCTGCAAAACGTTTTGTGCAAGCCGATGTTAATTACCACGTGCTAACTGGCGAGCGACGTGACGACTGCCCTGAAGCTGGAAGAAAAGCGTGCTCTGCCATTTCACAAACGGATTCTGCCAATTCTGCAATGGTTACCCTCATACAATGTGAAGAACCTGCCGAGTGATGTTGCGGCTGGGCTGTCTGGAGGTTCATTCGCTGTGCCAGAGAACATGGCCTACGCCAGTCTGGCTGGGTTGCCTCCGCAGGCGGGCCTCTACACGGGGATGGCTGCTCAGCTCGCCTACGTCCTCTTCGGGACTTCACAACAGTTAGGTATCGGCCCCACGTCTGCGCTCTCAATCATGGTGGCTGGGGCGTTAGCTGGGGTTGCGGCTGGAGACAGCAACCGGTACGTTGCGCTCGGGTCACTCATGGCAGTCCTCGTTGGTCTCATCTCCTTACTTGGGTACGTTTTCAGGTTAGGAGCCATTCCCAAGTTCATCTCAAAATCTGTGCTCACCGGGTTCTCATTTGGGGCTATGCTATACATCGCGGCATCCCAACTCCCCAAACTCTTTGGAATCCATGGCGGAGCAGGAAACGTGTTTCAAAAGTACGCGTACCTGCTCATGCACCTCAGACAAACAAACCTTCCGTCACTAGCCATCGGCTGCGTGGGGTTAGTCGTTCTGTTGCTTGGCGAGAGATGGTCGCGCAAGATACCTTGGGCACTAGTCGCCGTCATCGGGTCAATCGTGGTCATGTCTCTAACTAATCTTCAATCAGCCGGCGTGCATGTTACAGGTACCATTCCAAGCGGTTTACCGCAACTGAGTTTTCCAGCCGTGACATTGGACGATGTCATGCAGATTCTTCCACTCTCGTTCAGCGTCTTTCTACTATCCTACGTCGAAGGCGTATCAGCCGCCAAAATTTATGCAAGCAAGAACGATTATCGCATCGACGCCAACCAAGAGCTCGTAGCCGTGGGGGCTGCGAACGTTTCCGCCGGCCTCTTCTCCGGTTTTGCTGTTGGAGGAAGCATGTCAAAGACCGCGGTCAGCGATGATGTTGGGGCCAAGACTCCTCTCTACGGATTGTTTGTTAGCCTCGTTTTAGCGACGGTTGTAATGTTCTTAACCGGATTCTTCACCAATCTGCCTGAACCAATCCTCGCTTCAATAGTGCTAGTTGCCATCATAGGCCTGTTCAACCTTCCCGAACTGCGCAGCATATACCACTTCAGCCATCGCGAATTCGCTCTGGCCATGATCACATTTCTCAGCGTCCTCTTTACAGACCTGCTGCATGGTATCCTAATCGGTGTCTTCGTCTCGCTCATAGCGGTGCTGTGGGCTGGGTCGAACCCTCACACCGCCGTCCTCGGTCAAGTCCCAGGCAGCGACCAGTTTGGCGACGTTGATCGTCATCCTGAAAACGAGCAGGTACCAGGCGTCCTTGTCTACCGCGTGGACGCACCCATCTTCTTTGCCAATGAAGATGAAGTTGAGCAGCAGATCCTTGAACTAGCTGAAAAGCAAACTCCTCCCTGCAAACTCGTAGTGATTGACTTTGACACTACACCCAATCTCGACTACGCAGGCGGCGAGATGCTGATCGATCTTCGCAAGAAACTCGAAAGGCAAAACGTAGCATGCAGACTGGCGATGGCAAACGGACGTGTCCGGGACGTCCTGCGGAAATTGGGAATTGCTGACGAGTTCGGCGTAACTGAGTCCTCCGTCACAATTTCGGGGGTGATCAAAGCCTGGCAATCCCAGAATGCAACCCACACAAATTAGTTGCGCATCGAATAAACCTGGATGGAGTATTACGCATGCCAACACGACAGTTCCTTTAACGCTGGGAATTGACCGTCACGTGAAATCAGGTTATGACTTACGGACTGCTTTTGCTTTGACGACACAAATATTATCTACTTTTACTGCCACGATGCGCCCGAGCTGATTAAATGCGTAACTTCAATGGTATTATCAATCTTGACGTTCGTGATTCAACTGAGGACTGGACGCCTTACATGGCTCCGAAGGCTCCGGCTGGTGCGCCTAACGTTCTAATCATACTTTACGATGACACCGGCATCGCTGCATGGTCACCGTTCGGCGGTCGCATTCAGATGCCTACCATGCAGAAACTCGCTGATAGCGGTTTAATGTATTCGCAGTGGCATACGACGGCGCTGTGTTCACCGACACGGTCCTGCCTCCTTACTGGTCGTAATCATCACCAGAACGGATTCGCCTGCATCGCTGAATGCGCGACTGGATTTCCAGGGGCCACGGCCATATCCCTATGGAGTGCGCGTACCTGGCGTGAGGTTATGCGGCAGAAGGGCTGGAATACTTACTGGTTAGGGAAGAATCATAACGTAGCAGAGGACGAGTTCCATTTAGGAGCCTCGAAGCGGAACTGGCCTCTTATGAGAGGCTTCGACAGGTTCTACGGATTTTTCGGCGGCGAATGCGATCAGTGGTATCCAACACTTGTTGAGGATAATGGGTACGTGCAGCAACCCTACACGCCCAAGGAAGGTTACCATCTCGCAAAGGACTTGGTCGATAAAGCCATCCGGTATATCAGAGACAGTAAGGCTGCTGCCCCGGACAAGCCTTGGTTCATGTTCTTCTGTCCCGGCGCCAACCACGCACCGCATCATGTTGCTAAGGAATGGGCGGATAAGTACAAGGGCAAATTCGATGACGGCTACGAAGCCTATCGCACATGGGTACTTCCCCGCATGATTCAGAAAGGGATTCTTCCGCAGGGAACGGAGCTGACTCCGATGAATCCGATGCCCGATGGATACCTACAACGCTCAAACCGACAAGGTTCGCCCTTGGGCCTCGCTGTCAGTGACGAGAAGAAGCTCTTCGCTCGTATGGCTGAAGTTTACGCTGGGTACTCAGAATTTACGGATCACGAGGTAGGAAGGCTGATAGATTACCTTGAGCAGTCAGGCCAACTTGAGAACACGCTCATCTTCTACTGCGCTGACAACGGAGCTTCCGGGGAGGGTGGACCGGACGGGTCTGTGAACGAAAACAAGTTCTTCAACGGTATACCAGATGACATCAAAGAGAACTTGACGATGATTGATCAGCTGGGTGGTGAGAGTACCTACAATCATTATCCTAACGGCTGGGCAATGGCTTTCAGCACCCCATTCCGAATGTTCAAACGCTACTCGTACCAAGGCGGCGTATGCGATCCGCTAGTCATCCACTGGCCGAAGGGAATTAAAGCGAAAGGAGAAGTCAGATCACAGTACCATCATGTTATAGACATTGTTCCAACGATTCTTGAGTGCTGCGGCCTGGAATTTCCTGAAGAAGTGAACGGATACCCTCAAGTTCCTCTTCCCGGGGTTTCTATGAAGTACAGTTTCGACAATCCAAATGCGCCTACTCGGAAGGAGATGCAGTACTACGCGATGCTCGGTACGCGGGGAATCTGGAAGCAGGGTTGGAAGGCGGTAACTGTCCACGGCCCAACATCAGGACTCGGCCACTTTGAAAAAGATAAGTGGCAGCTATTTCATACCGATGTGGACCGTTCCGAAGCGCATGACGTCGCCGCAGAGAATCCTGAAAAGTTACAGGAACTCGTCAACCAGTGGTTTGTGGAAGCAGGCAAGTACCAAGTATTGCCACTCGACGACAGAACAGCCGCCGAAGCGTTTTCAGGAAAACAGACCCGTCCGCAGGATACGTCGCCACGTGACACGTACGTATACTATCCAAATACCTCTGAGGTGCCGGAAGCATCTGCAGTTGATATTCGCGGCAGATCATACAAAATCCTCGCAGAGGTCGAGCTTACTGATACTACGGAAGGAGTAATCTTCGCTCACGGCTCACGCTTCGGCGGCCACTCCCTCTTCATCAAGGACCAGAAGCTCTGGTACGTCTACAATTTCCTAGGCATACCACCCGAGCAGCAGTTCGTGTCAGAGAGACTCAAACCTGGCAAGTACGTGCTCGGGATGGAGTTCAAGAAGGAGAAGGTTGGTCAATACGCCGAATCTTACGGAACCACCACCCTATACATGAATGACAAAGCAGTTGCCAAAGGCCCTATGCGTACACAGTCAGGCAAGTTCTCGTTGACCGGCGAAGGCCTCTGCATCGGTATGGACACTGCAGACGCGGTTAGCAAACAATACAACGCGGCTGAACCTGAGTTCCCGTTCAAAAACGGAAAAATCATCCAGGTTGAAGTGAGCGTAGGCAAAGACCAGTACATCGACTTGGAGAAGCATGGAGCCGCAATGTTGGCGCGTGAATAAAGGCTACCCGTAGAAAATCAACGGCCCGACAGCAAGTGAGAAGCCGAACTTGTCGGCCGTTCAATCATTTTTCTGAAGATGAACTCTGGCTCTGATGTTGTACCCCTAATGGTCGTGACGTTACTGTTCTTGTTCCGGAACGGTGCGGAAGTGGACATATGCTTTTAAAAAGCGTCTGGAGAGCATACGCAAACTTGTAGCAATAGCTAGGTTGAACGTGGATTTCATGGATCGGAGATTTTCTGCGTTATTCGTGATTGCGATTTTCATCTTTAGTATGTTTGTTGTTGTGAACCCGGTTCAGGCTCATTTTACTCTTGGTGATTTGACTGGGACTTTTCGTTATCATTTGAATGATTTTGACCCGCATGTGTCTGGGGTGATTGGTTACGTGTGGCCTGGGGGCGGACAGAATACTTGGGGAGGTTCACCCAATTTTGCTTCCGTCAATAATGCGCCGGGCTATCAGTCTCCCTATCCGGGACAGAAACCCCCTGCAATAGCGGGACAGAACCAGTTCGGTAATGCGCCGAGTTCAAGTTGGTATCAGCTTGAAGGCGACGCCTACGCCCCGTTCGGAGCCGTTTTGACGAACTCGACGGGTGATTTGATCTTCGCTTTGAACGCCACCGCGGACAGTTGTCCGGGTGGTTCGGCACAGCAGGGTCCATGCGATCCTACTGACAGGCTTGGTTGGAGTGGCGTAACGATCTTCCTGCCGCCCGGCTTTACGATGCCAACCATGGACGGTTCCAACGTAGTCACTACGATAACGAACTCTTACGCGAACACTCAGGTTTGGACAGTTTCTCCGTACGACCGGTACGCGCCCGGGTGGACTGCTGTTACCGTATGGGTTGACGGAGGTCAGAACGCAGTGAAGTATGGAAGTAACTCGTATTACAATCATCAATACCTCAACTTCACACGTGCGGGTGAATGGTACTATTTCAGAATCAACCAAGTAACCGCACCCGCAACCGCGGGCCGCTACTTCTTCAAGATGCTTCTAAGCGGTGACAGCAACTATCTGGCTGGACCAGAAGGAACGGCCAGGAACAGTACAGCTTCGTTCCCAGTTGGGTTAACGATAAGGTACGAGTTTCCGCTGTTGGGAGCAACAATCAACTTAGGGGAAGCTCCTACTCAATTCATCCCAACCGAGAATTGGCCTGTCATGCTAGTGAAGGGTGAGATTGACCCAGCCATAATAACTGGAACAATTCGGTATGCAGGCTACAATCAAACCCTCTACAGCCAACCAGTCCAAGAAGCTGGCCGCATTTACGCGAAGATGACTACGCGACTAGATCCTTATACTGGTCAACAACGTCCGGACTTACCGCTCGTTGACGCGGTTGGTTACTTCAACGCAACAGCCATGGGCCATTATGAGGTGGAAGGCTTAGCGCCAGGAATATACGACCTATACGCAGAAGCTGCTGGCTATCCGCAAACCCTAATCGAGTCCGGCTTCACCGTACTGAAAGGCCAGTCTTTGCATTTTGATGGTTACCTGCAACCTGGTCCAGTGATTCACGGTAACGTGTTCACGTAAGCACCAGTTTGGTGATGAACCATGGCCGATAAAAGACACCGGCGGCTTACTTGACACCAGTAAGTCTCTTACTGATTTCGGGCCTAACACGTACGTTAAGATCGAACTTTACGATGCGCCGACATTAAGTAATATTCCTGATGCGAAAGCAGGCCTGGTCTCGTGGTCTCCGCTTCCATGCGTGGCAGGGGGGCAGGATCTGTTTTATCCAAAAGGTAATGCGGTTCCCTGCGGTGATCCCACGATGGGCAGCCAGATTGCGTTCCCATGGCATGAGTACACAACATCCAATGGCTACCTTGCACAGGAAGTCTCCAAGTCGTGTTTCATTGGCATAATTTGTAGTCCATCCGTCAAGGATCTTCTGACCCAGGATCCACAGGGTGTTGGTCCGCCTCAGAATTGGTTTGTCAAGGGCGGTACAACTGACCCGTTCCACTTCGAGTTTGGAGTGAAGGGTGAGTACGGTGCTCCTAGAGACCTTGACGGCATGGTGCCTCAGGTGTATGCTACTTGGGTTAACGGGCTAACTCCGGGCAGATACTATGCGCGTGCATGGGTCTTCCGTTATGTGCAGACCGCGTTGGACGGTTCCACCTTCCAGGAGTACTATTTTGACGTAACCCCGAACGAGTGGGCTGGCGACGTGACGCTGCCCATTGACCTCCGGCTCTCAAGCTGGGTTAACAAGACAGTTCACTTCCACGACCAACTGGGGGGACTAGTTGAGGATCCGATCAACACTGGCGCCGGCTTCATGACAGGTTTCTTGATGGGTGCCGATGGGAACGTTTACTCATACAACCAAACGGCCCTAGGCCTATACTGCGTCAGCAACACGAATCCGTCTGTCGTCTGCACCAACACAGGAGCTCTCAGTCCTCCAGGAGTATTCTATCCAGCGAGAGGAGGAGGTAATGGATGGAACGTGGTCGAGCCAACGTATGGAGGCTTCACCGCTGTTCCCCACGGAGTATTTGGTCACAGCTTGTTTACGGGAGCTAACCTTGACCCGTACGGAGTGAACAGTAACGCCATCCAGGAAGGACGCGCGAACATTCAGTTCTGGGGTGTTGATAAGACTTGGAGTGGAGAAGATTATGGCCTCCCGTCCGGAACGTATTCACCCTTCACTTACGTGCTGGGATACGAACCTCAAGGACCTCCGGAGCAGATTTCCGTAACGCTCAGTGGCAACCCCACCAGCGTCAGCGATCACATGATTCGCGGACCCGGCTTCAACGTAACAATCTACAGCGTTGACTGGGAACGGCCAACGGTCAGCAGAAATTGGGAGTTCGGTAACCCTGAAGGCTGGAACTTCCTAGAGGATACCGCTCTGTGGGGCTCAGATGTCAGCGATAATTCTCGACCAACAGCAACAGGATTCATCAACAGCAATAGTGTCGGCCTCAACATCGACCTGGGCGCTTACAGTAACGGTAGTTTGGTTGATTGGACTGGGGATGACCAAGCAGCGGTGCCCGCCTCGTCCATAGGCACCACTAACCTATACCAGAACCAGTTTGAGAACAATGTTACCTTGAATGGCGGAGGCTTCGACATCACAAACCCAGCAGGGGTTCCGTATAACGCAAACCAAACCTGGTTCGGTAGCGACCTCTTCCTCTCAGGCAGCGTCGGGGGAGTGCTTGGCAGTTTCATAGCCTTCCCCTTCAGTGCAGAGCCATTCCTGGCCGTGGGACAGTTCCATAACGTGAATAGCCTATTCCTGATCCCACACCTCTTGTTGCCAACTGCGTTTACGCCCGGAAACTATCAGTTCGGGGCGTTCACGTATGGTTACGTGCAAGATCAACCCTTCTCAGTCTACGCGCAGAACGGGCAGATCGCTGACATACGCATCAATTTGGTGATAGGCGTGAACATAACGGTGGATATTCTCTTCAAGAAGGAACACATCATCACTCCGACCAATGCGAATATGTCAGGCCGCGTGCGCATATTCAATGATCAGGGTCAACTGGTCGGTGAATGGATGTCCAGTGAAGGAACATACGTAACTGGCAACGGGTTCGCGCGTGCCGCTGACGGAACGAACCAATATCCGTTCGGACCATTACGCGCAACTGTCCCCCAGCCGTTGCCGTTGAACGGCTACAACTACATACCAGGAGGAACAACCCTGCTTCACGTGACAATCGCAGGATTACCTCAAGTGCCAGCGGGAGCGAGAAACGCGCCGGCGGCTCTACCGGGATTCTACAACCAAGGCGACCCAGTCTTCCTACCCTACGGGTGCGCCTTCTTATTGTCTTGCTACTCGGGAAGGCTCGGCCTTAACTTTCGAACCGGGCAGATTGGCATTATCCCACCAGTGACCACAATACCAGGAAACCCGGTGGGTTACCCATTCCCATACACGGGCATAGCGGGTGCTCCAGACTACCAGGGTGGGTGGACTGTTGAAACTGATTTCGTAAACTGGTACAATAACGACACAACGCAGTGCCCGCTAACGGACAACATAGAGCCCGTATTCCAATTCCAGTGCCTGATCAAACTGGCTCGTGCCGAATTACTACCCGCCAGTTGGTGGATTGCTGATGGGCGAATCATACCACATCATCCCAGGAACCACGGCCACATCCGGCGTAAGCCTCACAGAGGACGCGGCCCTAAACACGTTCCTCTACCACTCAATGGCCATGAACCATCTTGGTCCCGTACTCGCAGGAGGGTGTTTGGCAGATTTCCAACACGCACCTGTCAGGTGAAGCTAGCGGCATCTTCGAAGTTGACCTGAACGGGTTAGTTACGGGCAATGCATTAGCGTTCACTTGGAGTAACGAGTTCCGACCGTTGAGTTGGGGCTTAGTGAACGTGGTGGGCGCACAAGGCGGAGCAGGCTGGAACTTCTACACCTACGACGGAATCTACCAAGCATTCATGCCACCGGGCACGTACCAGTTCACGATCTCCAGCTCCAGGCTTAGCGCCTCAATCCTGGTCCGTCGCCGTCACGGCGGGAATGAACGCGCAAGGACAAAACCTGTACCTAGAACAATCGAACATACCAGTACCCGAGTTCAGCGGCCTAGCAGTAGCAGTACTCTCGGCACTAACGGCATCACTCTACATCCTGCGAAGAAGACGCAGGTAACATTACGGAGCGAGCGCGAAAGGCGCTCCCCACCACCCCTACTCCTAGTGTTCTCTCTGGCCCCAAGAATTATCTTCAAGTATCCTCCTTCCTTCTTGGACCCGCAATGAAGCGTGCACGATTATTCCTGGTCTCTTTGCTGATCGTGGTATCGATACTCGCGGCGAACGGAATTGTCCTTGCGCGACCTCAGCCTTTCCAATACTACGGCGGGGACGGAGGTGAGATAAGCGGGTACGTGTTCAGCGCCGGCAAACAGCCTTTTGATTGGGCAGCCATCTACGCCAGAAGCACTCAAGGGACCTTCCAAGCTTTTTCAGGCATGAGTGGGTTTTACGAGATGCGACTCCCAGCGGACACGTACAACGTGACGGTTAACGTTCCGGGCTATGAGGCTCTCGTCACGAATGCGACGATCACGGAAGGTTCAGCGACAACGATGAACTTCTACTTGAACAGTATTAACGTCACAGTCTCTGGAGGATCATCCAGCGTGATCAACTTCTACCTCCAGCAAACGCAAACACCCGTTCCAGAATTTCAACCCGCCATGACACTGCTCGTCCTGATCATGGCGTTAACGTCAACCGTAATATTCAGACGCTTGAAAAAGTGAGCGTTCACTTGTGCATATCCGTTTATAGAGAACATAAATGATGTGAATATTGAAGAAGTTAAAGAGTGGATTGAGCATGGAACGTCCGAAGAATCCTAACGAGAGCCTCATCAGAGAGGTAATCTTAGAAGATTTGTAACTCTTTGAACTGCTCGCCACCAATGGTAAGTCTAAAACTAAGGCTGAGAAGTAACTGCTTTCTAACTTGTTTTGCTTGCATTTGTATTAGAGATGCCGTTACCCTTCTTTCTAATATTCATATAGCCGGCCCTAGCGGCTAGATTGCTGATGAAGCTCTATGGGGCATTCTGAACATTGTGATAAGCTGGAGAATGAAGATGCCTTTAGAGGGATCACTCACCACAACCTTCCACCAGAACTCTCAGCCGATTGCGATTGTAAATGTCACGCAGGCAAAGAGTGGGATGCCGCATCCATGCTCAGCGACCTCGCGGAACGGTAGCAGTACTCACCGTTCGCGTTTTGCGTAAGACCTCTCCATCTTCGTTATCGCCTCAGTCATGAAGTGGCTCACTACAAAAGTCGCGACTAGGCCGATGGCGAGGAGGATCAGGAAGTTGCCTGATGCTACGATTTGTATGAATTCCAACGATGAACTGTACTCTATGATCATGAAGAAGATTAGAAGAGACAGAATCCATCCTAGATACTTATCCGCCTTCAGGATCAGCGCGTCCGCTCTCTGCGGGTCATCAGTCAACTGTGCCTCCGCTAGGATCTTGATTGTGATGATTGCTATCATCACGGACGCGATGTACAGTAAAAGTGTAAGGTCGAGAGGAACAATTGTCAGGAGTCCCCGAAGGCTGAAGTAATAATCAAAGTACGCTTTCATCGTCGCCGGGTCCTTAGCGGCGAACATGTTCGCTGGGGGAAGACCCGTTTCCCACAGCGGCCTGATGGCATTGATTCTGCCGATGGTTGTACTGCCTAGCGAAAGCAACGGACTTATCAGAAGACCGGCTGCGAAGATCAGCACTTGAATTGATCTCCGCCCCGGATGAGTGGTTAATTGCGGAGTCTCCGGTTTCTTATCAGTAGAATCCCTCGCCCTATCCAGCTCAGGTGTTTTCTCATCTGAAGGCGTGAATGCTCATCTCCGTTCGCATGGATGCTGTAACCGAGTAAATGCCCGTGATTTATTTATGCACGGTTGAAATGTGGGTTTACGGAAGGAAAGGGCTATTAATCGAATTGGCGTGTGTACCTTCCGATTAGTATGGTAATATTCCTGTTAGCGGCTGGAGCACTATTGGGAGCTGCAGCGGGCGGAGCAATCGGCGCCGCGGCAGCAGGAACCGCTACCGCAACGTGGGTTGGTATTGGCGTAGGCGCCTTGGCTGGTGCCACGATAGCTGGAGCTGCATACTACGCAAGTCGACCTCCCGCCTACTACTATCCAGTAGCTTACCCATACCCGTACCAGGCGCTTCCTCCTCACAGCGCGCCTGTCTACTACGCGCCTCCTCCTCCAAACTACGCCCCCGTCTACTACGCGCCCCCTCCGAGAGCCCCAGGCTTCTACTACTCACCATATTGAACGCCCTGCAAGGCCATTCGGCCCGTTCGTTGCGAATGAATTCCTAGTTACGTCCGAACTCTCTCTGCACCAGTATCCTACGTTATAGTTTGATCGAGCAACTCAAGCAGTTGCCGAGGTTGCACGCTTATCGTCGATCTTTCATGAATTCTTCTTTGAAATAGTCTCGAACGATTTCTACCGCTGGCAGTTCGCGGATCAACGGTTCAGTTGAGGCACGGTCTAGTAGGGTAGTGATTAGTTTCTCGAATTCAGCCCGCGTAAGTATCAGAGGGCCAACTGGCATAAATCCGTAGTCAGCACGAACCGTTCCGTCATCGAAAATCATTATCATCGACTTACCTCCCGGCTCCTTGTACTCCGTATTCGAGGCCGCTGCCTTCGCTCCAGTTGCTGTTATGTGTATGGCCTGTTTTAAGTGGGCATTACCCAGTTCACTCAATACTCTCTTCTCAACAGTCTTGAGTTCGAGATCCACTGCTCTCCGTTTATGTTCCAGCTGAGTCTCTTCAGCTGCTTCGTCGAACTTCTTCATACGCACGGTTACCGCTTTAACGTGCGTCGCACTGTCCCGGTAGTATTCTCTGCTACGTGATAGCAGATGGCTCAAAGCTGACCTTACTCAACTTCTTGTCAAGTTCTTCTATGCTGTAACTGAGATCGCTTGCGCTCGGGTGATATCCGAATTTTGACGGATTCAAATTGATCCATTGGGCGGTTTTTCGCAGTGTCAGTTGAATTGTTGCAAGGAATCGGATGTCTGTGACACTTCTCGGATCATCTACTAGATCGATCAATTGCAGGAACTTCGTGAGTTTAGGTACCTCTGCTTGCCTTTCGTTGTACGCCTTGTCAAGTTCATGGGCTGCGTCAAGGAGGCTCTTGAGTTCACTCAATATGTCTCTCTTGGACTTATCGAACGCCACAACGAACTCGTTCTTGCTACTCTCAACATTCGTTTTCATTTGATTCGTCAGCGTTTTTATCTCCGTCTCGGCGTTCTCGTTAATTGTCTTGAAGTCTCCGTCCAGTTTGATCTTCAGGTCGTTGGCGTCCTTGATGGAATCAGCGAAGTCCTTCTTGAACGTCTCATTCTGGGATTTGAGCGTTGAAGTAACTGATATTGTTGCTGCGTCAAATTTCTCATTGAGATCTTTGATCCATTTTTTCACATCCGTCTCAATTTTCGGAAGAAGTTCAGCTACTTTGTCACGTAGTTCTTTCTCTTGATGCGTAAGCTCATTGAGAGATGCTTTTGTTTTCTCGATGTCATCTTCGGTTTTCTTCTCCTCCTTCCTGAGTTGTTCTATGCTATCATAAGTTTCAAACGCTTTCAGTACTTGAGGTGCAGTCCCATGTTTTCTTGCGATTCTTAGAAGTGCTGAAATGGCATCTAGCCCAAGCTTATGTTCTTCGATGAGTTGGGTGGTTGCGTCAATGTGGGCCTTCAGGTGAGCGTTGGCTGTTTCCACGGAAGTCTTCTCCTGTTCAAGCTGAGTCTTCGTTTTTTTGAGTTCGGATATGGTCAGCTGTAGTTCGTTTACGTCGTGGAGCTTCCCAAGTGAAGTCACGACTTGCTGAACACCACCCAAACTTCCTGTACTTGTGGCGAGGTCGTTCAGAATTGTATCGTCGTATCCCAAATCGTTCAGTCGTTTCACCCGGGCGAGAGTAGGCTTGTGCGATTCGATTTCGTCCTTTAGATCCTTCGTATCGCGTTCAAGGGTTGCTTTCTCTTTGCGGTCAGCTTCAAGCAGATCGTCGAGCTTCTTCTGTTCTGCTTTGGTCGTCCTGATTTGATTCTCGAGATGCTGCAGGTCATTATAACTGCCAATCGCCTTGAGAACTTTCTCTGGTTCACCGTACCCTACAGCGGTGTCGTAAACTAGTTTCAATTGGTTAAGGCTGAAACCAGTCTTCTCCAGTCGGGTCTTATAGTCCAGGAATGATTTCAGATTGGCTGGTGTAAGACCAAGGTCCTTCATCTGCTTGTAATCATTGATGAAGTCGTTAAACGGAATCTTCTGTGCGTTGAGCGCTTGCAGCAAGACAATGATGTCCTTCATCGTGACTTTGCTGGCATCTGCTGAGATCTTCACCTCAATGAAATCGCGGATTGTTTGGAGGGTGACGTTTTCATCCAGCGCGCCTGCGATGAACTGGACAGCTTTCTGTGCTGGGGCGTCGCTTGAGGCAGTAATGCCTTTCACATGGTTCTTGATGGTCGATTCAGGCAGATGATGCTCTCCTGAAAGTGTTATGATCTGAGGCACGGAGAAGCCGATTCTGCGCATATTCTGATCTGCCAGTGTGCGGCCTGGGTCTCCTTGGGGTAGCTGAAGTGACCGTTTAAACTCGGATAGGGTCCTTTCTAACTGCTCGATTTCATGGGGGCTAAGGTGAGGCTCGTCGGGGCTAACTAGAGGCTCATCGGAGGCCAACTTGGAGGCTCACCAGAGGCCATGTGAGGGTTGAAAATCGTAAACGAAAATTCAAGTTCAAAAACCCCTTTTATTTCACGATCAGTATGTTCTTTGAAGCCTTACGGCTTTCTATTGGCCCCTAGGGTGCCCATCACTTAGCCCCAGTTGGCCCAGGCTTGGCCCCACTTGGCCCCTCATGTCTCGCTTCAGCGTAACTCACCGTTATATCGGGTTGAGCGAACAGTATGCCTGATACTCGTTTCTTCTGCCTCGAGATGAGAGGTTTCCAGGGAATAGAATCCCGTTAGACGATTTGCGCCTACGGTTCTAGACCCAATTAAAGAGGCAGGTTCGGCATTGATGCATAGCTCTGTGGCCTGGCGGTAGATCGCACATGTGGAGATGCGTCGATGGTTAAGGCCCTGGAGTTGCAGCGGTACATTTAGGGACTCTCGGAGGACTTGGTGGGTTCCGGGGATAGTAAGTCATGCCCTGCAATAAGCATCGATCTACATAAGAAATTGTCGGATTCTACTCCGCTATCTCAATGAAAAGATAACGTAATGACGAATTGTCCTGATTAGTTCTATACTCGTCTTCGGCGAGCAAAGCAGACTGTTGCGCACGCCAATACGGAAATAAGAAGGCCGACTTGAGGGACTGGTAGTTCTGGTACGTTGAAGTACTGGGGCGCAAACGCCAAGCCTATGTTCGGTGACGAAGTCTCATTGAATCCGTCATAGTACATCAAGTATCCATTCGCACCGTTAACGACGTCAGGTTGTTCAACACCTGCAGAGTCCCAGCTGCCCAGTGGCCCTGGAGAAAGTACCGGAGTTAAAGACTTGATCCAAGAAGCTCCGTCATTTGAAGTGGCGTACCCAACTTGAGGGGTCGTACCGGTCTTGTTTAAGCCAGTATACCAAAGGCCGAAATTCGAACCCACTCGGACCACGGAAGGAGAGCTTACAGTTGCTGAATCCCACGCGTTCGGGTCCGAGGATGGTGAAATCACGGGTGTGGGCCACTTGGTCCACGTCACCCCATTTGAGGAAGTTGCGTAGAAGATTCTGATCGCGATACTTGAAACTGTTTCATTTGCGCTTCTTCCTCCATACCACATGTTGTACGTGGTCTGCCATCTGAGGGCGAAAGGCCTACCGATTGCAACGTCTACGCCGCCCGGCGTCAAGACCGGATTACCAGAATACTTGACCCATGAAATTCCATCCAAAGAACCAGCAACGCCTATTGCTCCATTTGTAAAAGTCGTTGGGTTCTCACCGCGATATGCCATCAAGAACATCGTCCCATTCCACAGAACAGACCCTAATGCAACTTGGGAACTGTCCCAGCTTCCTGAGGGACCCGGCTGAAGCACAGGCCCGGGATACTTCTGCCAGTGGATCCCATCTGTAGAGTTTGCGAATCCGATGGCGGTTGCTGTCGCATGGCCACCATCATACCACATCCTGTAGACCGCACCGTCATACAGCACGACTGGTGCTGCTGTGAAACCCGAATCCCAGGCATCGGATGTTGGGCCCAGGAGAGGGTTGCCGGAGTATTTCACCCATTGACTGGCGGAGTCGGCGCGAACAAGAGCGGGCATCAGCATGGGGAAAAACAGGACTAGTGTCAGAAGTAGCGTGACCTTCAATCTCGGACGCAAGGTCATTCTCCACGGTATTGCCTGGTTATCCCCAGTTATTAGGTGTGCTTCTAATGGATTCTCAGATTGCTGAAACTATGCTCTCTATACCACTCATCAGGAAGGAGACGGCTAGCATTACTGTGAGTGTCAGAACGCCGAGAGCAGGGAAATCAAGCACTACAAAAGAGAAAACTACGCTCACAATACCCGCTATAATCAGGAACGCTCTTGACCATTTCTGCAGGCGTTTAGCTACAGCCCCCAGCGCTATTGACGTTATGCCATAGATCATTGCAGCGAATGCTAGTAGGAATACGAGAGTACTGACGCCGAGCAGCGGAAACGCCAATACAACGAATCCTAAAATAATTGATAGAATTCCTGCAATGATGTCGATAGCTCTATGCGTATTCGTGAATAATCTGTGCGAAAGTCCACGAGCTAATCTCGAGACGCCCAAAACAAGTAGAGCGACTGAAAGTAGCAGCACAAGCGTCGATATACCGAGACCAGGCTCGGCAAGGATCAAGAATGCCAAACCAATAGCTATCAATCCCACGATAATATGGAATATTCGCATCATTCCTGATTGCTTAGTTATCGTATCTGACATAATAGCATCAACGGCAGCAGACTGTTGTTAAATAGAAAAACGTTGCTAGGTAATGACGTTAAGACAGATTTCTCGGGATCAGCTATTCTGATTTCGCAGTCCCATCAACATCAAGCTTTGCGTTCCATGAAAATTCCGGAACTACCGTTTCCTGTCTGAAATCGTGGAATGCAAGCATTTGATACTTATTAGTCTGGATGAGTGAGGCCAATCGCCTTCAGTGCCTCGTCATAAGTATCCTTTACTCGTTGCTGATCATAATCTGAAACCAGACCTATGTGGCTGTCATGTTCTACTAGCGCAGCGTGCTTGAGCAACACTCTACGTTGAGCCTCTGTCCTAGCGTGGGCAGACACGAACCTGATGATCTCAAGCATCTTCATCAATACCTCGGCATTACCACGCCCGTACTCGCGTATCATGTTAAATGAAACCCCTACGAGGCGCTCAAAACTAACCGGGTCACCTATTATGCGCAGTTGATTATCCTTGTCGCAGAAGTACGGAGGCGGATTTATGCGCTCAGCCAACATTCCGAGTGCTGCGCCTATGCGGTTGAGACACATTGCCGGAGTAACCGGATCGTTGATTGCTGGGGAAAGAGCGCGGACGGCAATTGTCACAATAATGGCGATTCCATATTCCGCGTCCTGGTACAGGGTACGGTTACTTCCTAGAAGGTACGCTCGATTAACACTCGAGGCTGCACGTTCGTCTAGAGGACCAGGCCAAGCCAGCAACAGTTGATCGCCTCGGCTCACGAAATCGCCAGATTGCCTCCTGAGATAGAGAACTGATTTGCACTTAACCGCGATACGCATTAGCTGACCGTAATCGATAGCGCGAACGTAGCCTTCTCCATGTGACATCACTCCCTTTTCCCTCACGGAGTACCGTGTCGCGTAAGACGTGCACTTCATCCTGCCGCGAATCAAGATTATCCGTAGCCTTAGCGAGCGGATAATCTCTTATGACGTCCTCAAGTTCCTTACTGATGACTTCGATAACCGTCGCTGCTTGTAACGAGTCAGCCACATGGTGGATGAAATAAAATAGGATTACCAGTCCTACAAGAAGCATGCAGAATGCAACCCCCACCGGCAACCGCGCGTTCGACACAGCGGTTCCAGGCGACAGAATCGACATGAGGCTCAGGCTGTAGAAAGTAGTTGCGCCGTAGGCGCCAAGAACAAATTGAGTGGCGCGGTCGCGCATGAAACAACGCATTATGACTGAACCATACTGCGATGAGGCGATAGTCAGCGGGACCAGCGTAATCGAGAAAACGACGCCTATGACTCCTATCGTAGTCTCTCCTATTGTGGTGAGTGCACTTCGCGCTGATTCCACGGTGGTCAAGGAGGGGAGGAGGTACCAACCGTTCAAAAGTGAGCTTGGCAACAGTTGACTAATCCAGTTTAAAACGATGGCCAATATGGCTCCGAGCAGAGACATGAGCAATGGCAAGTACCAGTATGTTGCACGAATCCTATCTTGGAAATCTCTCAACTTGACGTACGACATGAGTCAGGACCTCTCCTCCGCTTTCATGTTGACTTAGGAACTGTTGCACGCCGCTGTCAAGGCTCATGTATATGTGGTTCTCGCCGATAAGGTCCATGAGTCCCGAAATGCGGAGCTTATCGCGAACAGGTCCGCGAGCTTGCGCAAGAAGAATCTCCACCCCATATCCTTCTAAGTCGCTGACGAGGGTCCTCAACATGTCAATGCTTGTAATATCCAGCGTGCTGCTAGCGCTAACATCAAAGAGAACGGCTTTTGGACGTGGATCAGTCGCGGCAACAAGCTTGAGAATCTGAGCGCGTGCCACGTTTGCGTTTGCGAAGAAGAGGGGCGCATCAAGTCGCACAATCAGTAATCCAGGTATACGTTGATTTTCAGGGTGACGCTCAAGGCTGCTGTACTCTCCAGGCTGCGACGGAATTCTTCCTAACTCACCTAAGTACGGTCGACTGGCACGGTATACGACTACGACGACCGAGAGGAAGACTGCGATCAGCAGCCCTGATAATACTCCTGTGGCAATAACTCCGACCAGCGCGATTACTGACAGCCAGAAATCAATCCGGAACTCACGGTAAAATCGCTTTAGGCTCGCGAAGTCTAGGAGGCCCAGAACGGAATAAATGATAATTGCCCCTAGAACTGCGTTCGGGAGTTCAGAGAAGAGAGGCGCCAAAACCGCGATGGTTACTATGATCAGAATGGCAGAAACGATCGAGGATAACTGGGTCTGGACCCCGGCATCTTCTCCGGTTGCAGTTGACGAGAGGCTGGCGTCAACCGTAAACCCCTGAAACATCCCCGCACTAAGATTAGCTGCCCCCAGCGCAATCAGCTCCTGATCAGGATCAATCTCGTAGTGGTGTTTCGAGGCAAAGGCACGCGCGGTTCCAACGGATTCGCCCACAGCTAAGAACACCATGCCACCCGCGCTCGCAATGAGGAGCGGCAAATCAGAAATACTGACTAGAGGAAGAGCCGGTGATGGCAAGCCCATCGGAATCGAGCCAACGACGCTGACGCCTTGCTGGCTGAGGTTAAACATTGATGTGATCAGAATTCCAGCGAAAAGGGCTACAAGTCCCGCAGGAATCCGTCGAGCGTATCGTTTCATGAGGAAAATCAACAGTAGCGAGCCAGCGCCAATTCCAAGCGTCCATAGGTTCGCCCTGCCTAATCCTAAAACGAGTTGGGTGATCTGCTGGAATATGTTGCCTGGTCCACGGGGTAGACCGAACAGTTTCGGCGCCTGACTCACGATGATCTCGAGTGAGACGCCAAACAAGAAACCTGTGATCACTGGTTTCGAGAGAAAATCGGAAATGAAGCCGAGCTTAACTACTCCAGCAAGTAGGATCATCCCGCCGACCGTAAGGGCCAGCATCGCACTTAACGCCGCAAACCTCTCTGGACCTGCTCCAATGGCTAGGTCCGTAACTATCGCCGCGGACATGACGGCCATCGTTGAGCTGGTAGTCACCTTGAGATGGTGACTCGTCGCGAAAATGGCGTAAGCGAACATGCCGGCAAAGGCAGCATAGAGACCCGCCTGCGGAGGCAAACCCGCCAACTCAGCGTAAGCCATCGCTGCTGGCACAACGACTCCCCAAACTGTGATTCCTGATATGAAGTCAGAACGGAAGAAGTTATGCGGGTATTTCGGAAGCCACTCAACGATTGGAATGTACTTCCTTAGATCAGAGGCTTTCAGCTTCATGCCATCAACCAGTTACCAGGCTCTACACTAGTATCGCGGACAATGATTTGAATACGTACGAAACTTGGGTTGCCCACAACTCGATGATCTATTGCACTGTTAGCAGTGAGGAGCCCCAGTAGGATTAATCCAAATGCTTGCCATTCCAAACCAACTTACAGTGAAAATCCAGTCAGCGGTCGTACATGTACGAGACCAGCCTAGCAAACCGTATGAAATGAACTGAGCGGGATCAAGATTGCGGTTTCAACAGTCGTTTCAGACTGAAATCTATTTAAGGTAAGAAAGTAAGAATAATGCTAGTGAGAATCGTGGCGAAGTATGAGAGGCCTGACATTACTGTGGTTAGTGGCAAAGGCCAAGTTGTAATCCCACAGTCAGTCAGAGAAAAACTTGGATTAAAGCCGAAAACACGACTGCTAGTTTACGGTTACGAGGATGCGGTCATCATGAAGAGGCTGGTGATTCCTGATGTGGTTGAGGACTTGAAAGCACTGTACAAGAAGATTGAGCCGAAAATCGCAAGATACAGAACGCTGTCTGAGGAGGAAGTAGACGAAATCATCCAAAGGCATAGAAAAGTGAGAAGCCGTTAGTCGTATGAAGATCACTCTGGACACAAACGTATTGATCTCGGCGCTTATCATCAACGGAAAATCAAGAACCCTACTTTTCGAGATCATGCGCAGAAAACATGAATTGATTTTGTCAAAGGAGATTCTGGAAGAGTTCACGGAAGTCTCGCGTGACCCGAAAATACGGAGATACGTAAACGAAGAGGACGCTACTGGATACCTAAGAAACCTCGCAAATCTGGCTCGAATTGTTCAAATAAAATCCAAGTTCAGTATCGTCAAAGAAGATCCGGATGATGTAATAATACCTGAATCGGGGCAAGAAAGCCCACGGTCTTTAGTCGTGGGATGAATTGCCACTCATGCCTTAAGAGCATGAGAATGATTTTTCAGGACGTGTAGCTCGTGAAGCTGAAGCGTACAATACATGCGAAACTCATTCTGGACAGGAAGGGCAAACGGGAGGCCATCGAACGCGAATACGATGCTTGGCAGCGTCAACTCCAAGGAAGCAACGAACATCTCTACTCGGCAACGAAGCAGCAAGCAGAACGCTTCAAGCAGCGAGTGAAGAAACAGAACCATCATGGCCTCAAAATGCGAGAGTACCCAATGATTCTGCGACGTGACTGCGTGAAGAGTGCAGCATCAGAAGGATTCGGTTTTCCATTGGTGGATTCGTGTCCCACTCATCCAGAAAGTATCTGGGTACCAATCCAGTTTGCCCACGCAGCAAGAACCCCTCTTGAACCATGAGTTGCGAGAATGCAAGCTGCTTCACGGAGAAGACGGACGAATGGTACGTGAACATCACCGTTCAGAAGCAAGCACACCTGAAACGAAAGTATACCCAAGTTCTACCTGTGGACATGGGTATCCGCAAACTCGCCACGACCATCGAAGACGGCAAACCACACTTCTACGGCAAAAAGGTACGCGCAATTCGAGGACACCACTATCATCTCCGCCGCTCCGTAGGTAAGCCCAGCATTATCAAGAAATGGAAGCATAGGGAGCAAAGTTCAGTGCGGCATGAGGTTCACGCAATAACGCGGAAGATCGTTGACCATGCGAAACGCATGAATGCGGTCATAGTGATAGGCGACTTGGGAGGAATACGAAATCAGAACCGTGGAAAACGGGGAGAAGTTTCAATCGTCGCTTGTCTGGGCAACCCTTCTACCTATTCAAGCAACAGTTAACCTACAAAGCGAATTGGGAAGGCATACGTGTACTGACGGTTTCGGAAGCGTACACTTCGCAGACCTGTAGCCGCTGCGGTGTGAGGGGACAGCGTGTCGCTGGAAGATTCTCATGCCAAAACTGCGGACTAAGGCTTGATGCGGACGTGAATGGGGCATGGAACATAGGGAAACGGGCTCATGGACTCCTAGCCCATGAAGCAGGGGGCTCATTGATAATCCCCAGAACTCTAGCCGTGTGTGAGCCATGAAGACGCCTCGAATGACTAGAGAATCCCACAGCCTTCAGCCGTGGGAGTATCAAGAACCGCACACGTTGGTAATGCTCTGCCAAGTACGTCGTAACTGGAGATAAGCACCTAGCCAAACTGAAGAAGTTCGGAAGGACCGGGATTGTCACTGTTGATGAAATGCTCCGCATTTTAAGAAGACACTGAACTTAGAAAGAACGATGGATAATGCAAAGTAACTCTTGAAGAAAGAAGCACAATGATCATTCGAGATATCGCTTAGCGATGATAACGGCTAACGTTGAAATAACCGGTGGAGTTAACGACAGGTGAACCCTATGGAGCATACTGGGTACTGCGTGAAGATACAGAGCGAGCATGAAGGCGCAAGAATTACTCACTACAACCTGCCGCCTGAACTTGCAGCCGACTGCGACTGCAATTGTCACTCAGGGAAGGACATGGATGCTGGCTCGATTCTCGATAAGCTCCGGGAACGCGAATCGTCGATCTGATACAGGAACTAATCAAGAAAGCCAAAAACTTAGATGTTTTCTACGTCGAGGAACGGGTAAGAACTGTGCGTTAATCATACTAATGCAAACTCCTCATGGGTAACAACTAAAAGGAGCATACTATGGCTAGTTGCTCGTTGAAATACTCACACACAAAAAAATGCGCCTAGTCAAGAGTTCAAATTACGATGCCCGCACCACGATAACCACCCCCCCAGAAAAAAACTACAGATCAAACCTCGTCAACGATCGCACGCTCAATCAAACTCGCGAATTGCGCGAAGAAGATAGCTGTAAGGATTGTCGTGGTATCCGGGTCCTACCATTCGCATGGCCAATTCGATTGCTCCACAATAGTTACACTTTCGAAAGGTCCACGGTACATCTGGTAGTCAAGATGCGACGGAAATGCGAGACGAGATAGTTTGTGGGTCTCAAAAAGAAAAATTCCGGAACGAAGAAATTCAAAACTTTCATCGAACCTACCTCCCCGGATAATTCTTAAGCCATCAAAGCCCATTACCAAGCTGATTGCAGGAGAATTGCGAAGTGAACCAGGAACAAAACGCAACCAATCGATATCTTGCGTACTTTCCTAAACCGTTGCTTGATGACATTGTAAGGAACCAATGCCTTCCGATAATAGGCGCCGGGTTTTCGCGAAACGCCAACACATCTGCTGGCAACAAGATGCTTGACTGGAATGATCTTGGAAAGGCGCTCTCGGAACAAATGGAGAATTATCCATACACTACTCCAATCGACGCGATTTCTGCTTATGTCTTCCAGTTTTCACGTACCAAGCTAGTCGAGCAGTTTAACCAATTATTACTTATAGGAACCGCCGAGCCTGGACAAGCACATCGGGCCTTCTGCAATCTCCCCTTTGACATTGTGTGTACAACAAACTTTGATTTCCTACTCGAAGATGCCTACAAGCGGTTAGGCAAGACTTGTAATCCAATTGTCAATGAAGATCAACTTTCAATTACGTCTGAGAGTAGCGCCGTGACATTGCTTAAACTACACGGCGATCTTCATCATCCCGACAGAATGGTTGTTACTGAGGAAGATTATGACACATTCCTAAACAACTATCGCCTAATCGCAACTTACATGGCTAATCTCTTAATTTCTCGCACACCGATTTTCATTGGATATAGTCTCGAAGATCCCGATTTTCGTCAGTTGTGGCAAGTAATCCGAGACCGTCTGGGAAGATTGAGACGCCCTGCTTACGCCCTATCAGTCGGATCAACTAATGCAACAGTTCTTAGATTTCAGCGTCGAGGGGCAACTGTCATCAATTTACCTGGTGGTGAAGAATCACGGGGCTCTGTACTAGAATCATCCTTCAACGAACTGTCTCGATATTGGTCGCAGGAGTTACCGAAAGTCAGCACCATCACGGAGGAGCAGCCGCTTAGTGACTTGTCGATGCCACTGGACGCTCATACCGGCTTATGCTTTTTCTCTTTACCTGCGCGTGCACGTCCGGACATCTATTCCTTTTATCGAACACAAGTCTTCCCTATAGCTGAAGCAAACGGATTCAACCCAATTACGGCCGAGGACTTCATTTCTCCTGGCGAGAATTATCTAGCCAAAGTCGCAACCTTGATCGACCGGGCCGAAGTAGTCGTCGCTGACTTAGGCAGCGGCACATCAAGTATCATGATCGAGATCAACATTGCGTTGATGCGAGAAAAGAAAATTCGCCATTTACTGGTTGTGGCCGAACGCGAGAGTTTACGACCACCCACGGCCGATCCAAACGTGAGTTTCATATTGCGCTTGAAGGACCTTGATGATCAGGTTGACGAGTTTCTTTACAAAATTAGCGATTGGTTCAAAACGGCGTCGAGAATCTTGTCGCCGAGTCTCCTTGGTGAGCCCGCACGCTTGCTCCAAAAAGGAGAGTATCGTGCTGCTGTAATCTCAGCGATGACAGTTTTGGAGTCGGCGTTACGAGAAAGAATAGCTTCTAGCGATACTGAAGAGCCTCTGGCTGTTCCCTTTTCTGTTCTTCTGAAACAGGCACAAAAACGTTCAGTCCTAACTCCGAACCAAGTTGCCACAATAAAGGAGTGGATGACCATCAGAAATAGAGCGGTGCATTCGAGCGCGCCTGTCGATAGTGTAAAGGCAACTGAAATTGTGGAAGGTGTGACAAACATTATCCACAGAGTGGAGTAGCGGGCTGGTTGACAGGATGAGTCGAGACCTACGAAAATTGTCCGCTCAAGATCAGCGCTTCATGAAAATGGCCATCGAAGAGTCGAAGAAGTCCCAAGACGAACATGACGGAAGGAGCCATCCTAAAGTTGGGGCAGTAATTGTGCGAAATGGAAAGCTGCTCGCTTCCGCGCACCGAGGGGAAGTTGAATTAGGAGATCATGCCGAATACACTGCTTTTGAGCGAAAGTTACCCTCGGTGGATCTTACCGGCGCGACTCTTTACACAACACTCGAACCATGCACGAGTAGAAAGAATAAGACCCCGTGTGCGGACAGGGTGATTCACAGAAAGATTTCAAGAGTTGTCATCGGAGCTATCGATCCGAATCCTTCCATCTATGGTGGTAGCGTCGGCAAGCTCATGATGGAGGGAGTTGATGTGAGTTTCATCAGATCGATAAACCCCAACCTGGAGAAGGAGATAAAAACACTGAACAGCGCGTTCTTCGAGGAGCAATCTGATGCCGCCCGTCCAGAATCCAACGTAGTGCTGATGCAACGGCTGTGCCGATTAAGTCAAGAAATATTAAACCCAATTGCGCTATTTCCACTGATTTTCACGATTTCACTTACGTTCTGCTCAATGTACTTTTATCGATTCACCACACAATCATTAATCTCATTTTGGTCCGGAGTGTCAGAGGCAATTATGCTGCTTCTCGGAATTGTTCTGATCCCACTGGGGATCGTCTACATCGCCACTAAGGTTTGGCTTTCGAGATCAACAGAGATGCCAGGAATTTCACTCCAATCAGTGTCTTCTTCTCTCTGGAAAAGGATCGCTGTCAATCGCCTGTTCTTGAAGGGAGTTCTTCTGCTCTTGCTCTTAGCCGTTTTCATCACTATGACTGATGCCAAGTTCGGGGTCGTCAGTCCTCGCGTAGACCACGTGGTCACACAGTTCGCTCCAGGCTATTTTTTAACTGGTAGCATCTCAAACTACAGGGTTCTCGTTCGGGTGACCAAAACATATTTCATCAATTCACCTTTGTTGTGGCTTATAGGGACAATTGAAATTCCGAACCCGAGCAACTACAGTTACTCACAACAATACGGCTGCTATAATGCTAACTACGGTTCTGGCCCCCCGGTTTTTTGTGGGGAAATTATTGCCTCAGCTTCTGACTCAAGAGCACGGCTCTCGCCTCAAATTAACGCATCAGGCAGCATTCGATCATTCGAGGTGATCCTAAGCCCAGTGACGCAATCATACACAACGGCCGTGGCAATGAGTTACGATGATTACATTTACAGTGCGCCAATCATCGCAGCGTACGGAACGCCTGTGCAAGCCGGGAGTGTCTCCTATCGAGTCATTAACATAACACTTTCAAATCCATTTTCCGTGGATTTGTTGATCGGGCAGCTACAAATAGGGCACTACGACGATATTCTGAACATTTCTTGTGTAAGGACTGGCGCTGTCTATGGAGTTGGTTGCACCAATAATTCTACTACGGCCCTATGGTTATGGCAGCAAAATCTCAGTCCAGGTCAGACAATTAATTTTGCGCTGAACGTCACTTACTCGGGAGCGACGTACGCATGAAGGACTTACGCGCTTCAAGTGTAGTCTATGTCTTAGCTCTGATCTTGCTAGCGATTGGCATTGCGCTAGTGTACGCTTATGCCAGTTCTCCATACATTGGCGCAGTTCAGATAAGCTTCCATGTCGAAGCTATCGCTTACAATGGAGATGGAGGCGATTATGCATCCATAAGACTTGATGGGTTGATGATCAATTTCTCAAGAGCAATACCGCAGATAGGAAACCACACTACCAGGATAACGTCTTACTTGGGCCGACTCAACAAAACGCTTGACCTAAGTCTGAACCTTACACTGACTTCGTCACTTAATCACATAGTGTTGCCAACGAGTATTATCGAGTTTAGTAATCCTGGAACCTACGCAGTAACTTTCGTTCACTTATTTCCAGACGTCCCTCCAGGGGTGTACTTGGCTAACCTAACGTATACTGAGAATGTTCACCGATATTATCCCTATCAGCTCTGGACATCGACGACTTATTACTTTGAAGTGGAATGATTCGACTAAGACCCTGCCCCTTTACTTGGCGTATACAGGTTTCGGCGACATCCAACTTTCGATCCAGGCTAGGATTGGGGGAAGAATCGTCTCTGAAGGTGGTTCCGTCGCATATGAGATTTTGAAGCGACTTTGGCTCTCGGAGAAATCAGAAGACGAGAGCAAAGTTTCTGACAAAAAAAAGGAAACACTGGAAGTGGCCCCGGAATACGTCAAGAACATTGCAGATGAAGTACAGAGGATCCTCGAAATAGGAGAGGTACCTCCCGGGTCGTTTGACAAAGAAGTACTGGAGGAAATGAAGGAATGGCTTGGCAAGGCACAAGTTAAGAATACGTGCAGAATAGATAAGATAGGCCCAACCGTCGGCAAGCAAAATCCTGCACCTGCTGCTTCCGAGATTTTTCGTAATGTGGGACGACAAAATACGCAATCGGTATGGTCACTCTGAAATCGAAAAGGAGAAAGGGTTGCCAAAAGCTCGGTACATCGAATACTACGCGGCAGCATATGTCTCCTTCCTCAATCAAATGGCCGAACTCGCACAGAAATCCATCGGTAAGTTTGAAGAAACGTTTCCTAAAATTGTTGACGAGTATAATTACTGTCGGTTCACATTGGGTTTACAGATCTGACCTCTAATTTGGGGGGGGGGGGTGCGCACCACGATAACCACACACACAAGAAACGGTTCAAATTTTGTTGCCCGCACCAAGGTACCCACACACACACACAAATGACGGTTCAAATTCAATTGCCCGCACCAGCCGACCCACACACACACACACGAACGACGACTCACGCTACGGTTCTTGCTCAAGGAGAATTCCCGAGAGAGTCGCATCCAAGAGGCTTACGTTCTCGATAATTGGAAAAATTGGTATTACTCGAGATTCAAAAGAACCAGCACAGAGCTCAGACTAATGAATGATTTTTGCCTTCGAGGCCTCGGCAATTAAGTAATTCACGAAGGCTGAGCAGGTTACAAGCATGAACTTAGCAAGGTCAATGTCCACCTCCGCAGAGTCTATTGTACCATGACGAATTCCCCCTGCACTACTCGCGTATCCATAGAGTTTCTCAAATCCTCCTTTCAATGCAGGATGAATCTTGATCTTTCCCTGCTTTTCTATTAGGTCAAGGGCGTTTCCGAGCGTTGCGTTCTTGCTCCCAGTAACCAGGTTGCAGAGCGCTTCCACGGCACTGATCGACTCCTTGACGCAGTTTGGATAGTCGGGCGATTTTCTACTTGAGAAGAGCCCAAGAGCATTTTGTAGGTGGTCTTTGACGGGTTTCATTGAATCCGATGACTGCAACGCAAGCTCTATCTCAGCGATTTCTTCGTCAGACGTCAACTGTGCGATCTCTTCTCCCACGAACCTGTATCCTGACAATTCACGGTTCATGATAAGATTGCAGCTCTCGATGAATTCTTTTTTTCGCCCGTCTTGTGAATCGTGTTCGTTATGATATGATTTAGCCACGAATTCAACGAAGTCGTAGGCTTCGTTCCACTTACATTTGAAGAAATAGTCCCTAACTTGAGAATATACCTTGGGACCCCAATTATCTAGAGTGTCAGCCGGATACTTGAAGTAACTAATCCATATCGCATTCAATAAGTCGCGAATGGCAGGATGATCGCTCAGATACTCCCTACCTCTAATTGGGTCAAGAAAGATGAGCGTCACCGTGCTCCATAGACCGTTGCGAAGTTCATTATCCATTGTGTCGACTTGAAGCACTGACTTGACAGGTTTGAGGCCCTTTCTCTGTGAGAATGATGGCATTTCTACCAAGAACCTCTTGCATCGATCTGGGAGATTTGTCTCTATCGGCTATCCGAAGAAATACACACACCAGAAAAAACAGTGATTTGATGCTTTACGGAGATTGTACCAAGGTATCCACCACCAACCGCTCCTTCCTGCAATACTCATTCGAGTCAATACCCAAGAGCGAAACTGAGAAATGCTGAAGCTCAGATACAGAACTTGATGTGGTTTGCTGTCAGCAGATAAGACCAAAGCCAAATCCAGTAAGCGAAACCATAGCCGCGAGAAGCCAATTTCCTCTTCCACGGTTGAGGTAGCTGATTACAGGCACAAGGAAGAGAAGAGGAAGAACATCCCTGACGCTGGACTTGCTATTTACAACTACAAGCCACAGGAACCAGTGAAGTACAGTTATGATCCGCACCTGGACCCCCAACTCGTATGGACAGGCAAAGCAGAAAGATCTTCTTTCGAAGTGGAAACTGTCTCTCTTCACATTCACGAACGTGTGTCAACACAGGCAATCCTAAGATCCGTTCAGAAAGCCAATCAGACACAGCAACTCAGGCTATTCGCTGAACCCGACCTGCCGCTTGATAAGCGGATAGAATTCTACAGACACGAAATGCCCTGGACAAACCGGCTCATATTGGGAGACTCTCTCCTTGTTATGAACTCGCTGAAGGAACGGGAACTCATGGAAGGTAGAGTGCAGACCATATACGTGGACCCTCCGTACGGAATAAATTACTCAAGCAACTTCCAGTCTAGGATCGGAAATATCGACGTAAGAGACAAAGACGACGATTTGACACGTGAACCTGAGCAGATCAAGGCTTACCGCGACACATGGACACTTGGCATTCATTCGTACCTTACCTACCTCAGAGACCGCCTCCTAGTCTGCAAGGCCCTGCTGAATGAGACTGGCTCAATCTTTGTCCAAATATCAGATGATAATCTGCATCGTGTGCGCCTGATAATGGATGAGACATTTGGAGCAGAGAATTTTGTTTCGGTGATTCCCTTCAGGAAGAAATTGATGCCTCTCGGCGCCAAGACCCTCGAATCAATGTGCGACTACTTGCTCTGGTATGCAAGAAACCGAGAGAAGGTAAAGTACTATCAGCTCTATTTACGATCCGAGGCGAGAACTACATCCAGATGGACTGGAGTAGAGTTGCCCGATGGAACTCGACGACACTTGACAGGTTCTGAGGCAAAGAAATTGTCCAGTCTGCCTACTGGAAGCCGCGTATATCGCCTCGTATCTTTGTGGGCACCATCGTATTCTGCTGCAAACGTCTTTGATTTCACGTTTAATGGAAGGACATTTCATCCTCGTGCGGGTCAGTGCTGGATTACAAGTAAAGAAAAGCTCAACGACCTCGTACAAATGAAGAGGCTTGATACCGAAGGAGACAATCTGCGTTATGTCTTGTATCATGATGATTTTCCTTACATTAAACTAACCAATATGTGGTCTGACACCGTCGGCGCTTTTGACAAGACATTCGTGGTTCAGACAAGTCCGAGGGTAATAGAACGTTGTATGTTGATGACGAGCGATCCAGGCGACCTGGTTTTGGATCCTACTTGTGGTTCCGGGACGACCGCTTACGTAGCGGAGCAATGGGGACGACGATGGATTACATGCGACACAAGTCGAGTTGCTCTAGCTCTTGCCAGACAGCGATTGATGACAGCTTCATTTCCCTTCTACAAGCTGACGAAGCCCGAACAAGGTGTTGATAGAGGCTTTGACTACGAAGATGTTCCTCACATTACTATGAAATCACTGCTTGAGAATGTTTCAAAAGAAGAAAGAGTATATGACAACCCGATTGTCGACCAAACCAAGGTGCGCGTGACGGGACCGTTTACGGTAGAAGCGATTCCTGCTCCTGCGGTGCAAGAACGGCTATTCAAACCATCACAGCAAAGCACAGGCATGGTCGATGACTATGTGCGCCCTACATTGAACTTGTTGGCAAAGACCGGAATTATGTTTCCTGGGAGCAAACAGATGGATATAGAAAATCTAAGACCAATAACCTCTGCCGGTTTTATTCATGCGGAAGGCGAAACTGGACAGAACGGCGGTAAAATCCGAGTAGCAATATCGCTCGGACCAAGATACGGACCTATCACAGCAAAACAGGTCGATGAGGCAATTCGTTCGGCGTATAAGATGGGATTTGACGTGCTTATTTTGGCAGGATTTGCGTTTGAAACCGAGGCTCAAGCAACCATACATAAGAACCCAATTCCAAAACTTTCAGTTCAGATGGCGCATATCAGCCCAGATGTAATCGTCGGAGCGTATTCCGATAGTCCATTGCTGAAGACCACGAAGTCCAGCCAACTGTTTACGGTCTTCGGGGAACCAGACGTCAAGCTAGAGAAGAAGAAAGACGGATTCCAAGTGAACCTGCTTGGCGTCGATCTATACGACCCGACAACAGGTGAAGTTCATTCAAGTAGTGCTGGTGAAATTCCCGCATGGTTCCTAGACGAGGATTATGATGGATACACTTTCATGATATGCCAAGCCTTCTTCCCCAAAGCAGCTAGTGCGACAACTCCGTGGGACAAACTGGAGAATGCTTTGAGAGGGGTTGTGGATGACGAGAAAATGGAGGCTTTTCGAGGAACTGAGTCATTGTCATTCAAATCCGGCACGCAGAAGCAAATAGCGGTCAAAGTCATCGACGTACGCGGCAACGAAGTCATGGTCGTCAAATCGTTGAACGGCAAGGGGACGACCTAGATTGGCAGTAGTGGACAAACCGATCATCAATAAGCCATATGAAGAACCTACCAAACACTGGGTATTCGAAGAGAAACAACCACGCCTCGCTGAGGAACGGCGACCAGCAGGATTCTACATCGCACAGCGAACACGCGATAGCAGTTCTCCAGTAGCCGCCGAACAGCTCATACGATATGACGACCAGCCAGGACTTGTACCGGTCAATGAGATCAGGAAGCGTGTGAAGGACTGGCGAAAAGCTGGTTATCCAGGAACAACAAAGATCACTCAAGACTTGCTAAGACATTGGAACGACCCTAACCGTGAGCGGAAACTCTTCTTCTGTCAAAGAGAAGCTGCGGAGACTGTGATTTGGCTCATTGAAGCCCCTGTTTCGGAAAAGCAGGGAATTATCGTACCAATTGACGAGCCCAACGACCCCAAGAGCTTAGAAAATGGGTACGGTGCCCTGAAGCGTTACTGTCCTAAGATGGCAACTAGCACAGGCAAAACATTGGTAATGGCGATGCTGATCGCATGGTCTGTTCTTAACAAGTTATTCAATAAACAGGATCGAAGATTCTCGGACGCAGTCCTAGTGATATGCCCAAGCCTCACTATCAGAAGGCAGAATGCTGAGCGCTTAACTCCCTCTAATCCGAAGAATTTCTACGAGGAATTCGACATTGTTCCATCGTCTCTTATGACCTATCTATCAAAGGGTAAATACCTCATCACCAACTGGCATCTCTTCCTGCCTGAAGTAGACCCAAAGACGGGAGTAGTTCAACGTGGAAACGAATCTGACTCGGCTTTCTGCCGTCGCACATTACGTGAACTCGGCGAAAAGGAAAACATCCTCGTCCTCAACGACGAAGCACATCATGCCCACCGTCCCGCACCAATCGTGGAGAAATATCAGCAGATCAAACTCGTCGCCGATGAGAAAGAAAGACTTCAGAAAGAGATAGAAGAAGCAACAATTTGGGTTTCAGCACTAGACAGGATAAACAAAGTCCGTGGAGTCAACTTCTGCGCCGACTTCACCGCAACACCATACTTCATCAGCGGAAGCGGACATCCAGAAGGAGAACCTTTCCCGTGGATAGTTTCAGATTTCAACCTCATTGACGCCATAGAGTCAGGAATATGCAAAATACCACGTGTTCCAGTTGATGACAATTCTGGACAACCTGATGCCAGATTCTTCCGATTATGGCAGTGGATCATGGAGAGGCTATCTCCAGCGGACAGAGCGAAGAAAACCCGCAAACCCAATCCAGACGCGGTTTTTCGAAAAGCTGAAGGAGCACTAACCATACTGGCAAGTGAATGGAAGAAGACTTTTGATAACTTTGAGAAATATGAAAGCAAGATCCCTCCAGTCATGATTATTGTATGCAGCAACACTGACCTAGCGGAAGTCTTTCACGACCGAATAGCCAAAGGAAACATTCTTGATGACCTGAAGAACGCAGACAAAGAATTCACGATTCGAATTGACTCAAAATTGCTCGCTGAAGCTGAAAGCCAACTGGACATATCAGCACACAACGCCAAGCTTGGAAAAGCCGAAGAACTCCGGGAGAAAGTCAACACGATAGGGAAAATCGGTGAATCAGGCGAGCAAGTCCGATGCGTTGTTTCAGTCTCAATGCTTACTGAGGGGTGGGATGCGCACAACGTTACACAGATACTGGGTTTGAGAGCCTTCGACTCGCAACTTCTCTGCGAACAAGTAGTTGGCCGAGGACTCAGAAGGACGAATTACGACGATCTGTCGGAACCGGAATACGTGGACGTTTACGGTGTACCATTCGAAGTGATTCCCGTGCAGAAAGCAAGTCTGACCAGACCTAACCCCGCCGCAACGCTTGCCAACATTGGTCAGAGCACTGCCTGAGAGGAAGTCTCTCGAAATTCGCTTTCCCAGAGTAGAAGGATACATCTACGACATTAGGCGGAAGGTCATTGCAGACATCAGTAAACTCCCCGTGCTATATGTGTCCCCAGCCAATGAACCAACAGAGGTAGTCGTCAAACCAGCTTCCGGAGTCACGACGGAGAAACCCACACGTCTCTGGTCAGGAGAGGAGAAATTGGAGACTCGTGATGAGTTCTTGAAGACTCATAGGCTCCAGACAACGATATTCGAAATAGCGTCTCGAATCACAAGCCAACTCGCACCAGAAACCCGTCCGTTCGTCTTCCCTCAAGTCCTAGAGATAACCAAGCAATATGTTGAGAAAAAGGTCAAGGTTAAGCCAGGAACGTCCATCGATGAAATCGTGCTGGAGCAGTATTCAGATCGCATTATCTCACGTCTATGTGCTGCTATACAGCCCGATGTGGAATCGGGAGAAGCACCGCTTCTACCAAGGATTGAACGCTACAGACCATTTGGGTCTACGTCCGAAGTTCGATTCAGCTCTCTGAAGGAAGCGTTCGGAACCGTCAAGAGTCATGTTAGCCATGTCGTGGTGGATAGCGGGTGGGAGCACAAAATTGCCTACGAACTTGACAAGAGTCCCGACGTTGTCGCATATGTGAAGAACGACCATTTGGACTTCACAATTCCATATGAATGGGAGCATGAGGTTCATTCATACTATCCTGACTTCATTGTCCGACTGAGGCTTGAAGGATGATTCAGAAGTCAACCTGATTGTGGAAGTCAAAGGATATGAGAGCGAGAAAGACAGAACAAAGAAACCAGCCGCCCAAAGATGGATTTCTGCTGTGAACCATCATGGCGGTTACGGCAAATGGATTCTAAAAGAATGTCGAAGCCCCTATCAGCTTCCAAAAATCCTTGAGAACACGAAACGCGAAGCAGAGGAACTCTACTGTAATGCTGTTGCCGTCCAGTAGTTAGTCCTGAACTGTCCCGAAATAGAGCGAGCCGACCCCCTGTCCACTTGCTGGTCGGAACTTGAGATCAATTGATTTCGTGTGTTTCGTTCCTCTTTGGCAGTTCGACCCTTGCAACATCTGACACGAACTTCGAGTAGAGATCTGGATGTTCAGTGTGGATTGGGATATAATTTCTTGGGAGAAATCTTGCCTATGGTCTGTCTCATCTCGGTAGGCATTATGTGGCCTGAGCAGTGAATATGAAACATTGGCAGACCGAAGTGGTCGAGCCAGTTGACGAACTTGTCATACTCGATCTCCATTTCCTCGTTGAAGGGTTCGGATGTTGATAGGATGAAGGTGCTTCCAGATTCGGGTCGCATGTCAACTAGTTCCTTGAGGTCGGAGAAACCTGTTGCAAGGATTACTTTGCTTTGCATTCGTTTCACTTCTTGCGCGTCCACGACGTTTGGGAAATCTAGGATAGTTTTCTCCCACTTGAAGTACGACTTCTTCTCTCGTTTGAAGATCAGAAAATCGTTCGAGTCAACGGCCGGCAGGTCAAGATGCTTATCCGCCTTGAGTTTGTTCAACATGTAGGCCTGTCTAAGCGAAATGGCGAGTTTGCGCTGGTTTCGCTTGGCGACTTCATACAGGGTCCTTGTGCGATCAACGTCCGTGTGACGGAAGCTTGCAAGCACCAAATTCTGTGACGTGCCGACGACTTTGTTTATCTTTTCGTTGACCTCCTGCTCAGTTGAGAAATCAGCTCCGATCAGGTTCGTGCCTTCACAAAGCATGGCTATGGGCTTGCTTTCAGCAGCGGCGTTCACGAAGTCATGCGTCATTTCAGATTTGGTGCCATGTATTCGGAAGTCTCCGGAGTAGATTACTGCGCCTTCAGTTGTGTGAATGATGAATCCATAGGCGCCTGGGACTGAATGATCGACGTGGATCGGTTCAACTTCCACTGATCCAACTTTGACTTTGTCTCCGGTACGGAATGTTCTGAATTGCAGTCCTTCGAGATCGTTGTCGAAGCTCTTCGGCGTGATTTCATTGAATCCTTGTATGATTGTGGCCGTAGTCTCGCCACAGTAGATCGGAATTTGCCGGTTGAGAAATGTAATGTACGCTGAATGATCTGTGTGAGAATGGGATAGGAATACCGCGTCTATGTCGGGTTGAGCTTCCTCGAATTTGTATGCTCCAGGTATGTTTGGTAATAGGCCGAACTCGACGAGTCCTCTCTCGTTGCGTGGCGCTAGGAAAGGTTCTGAGTAGAATCTTGAGCGTTCAGCGAAGTTTATTCCGAAATCGAGGAGGATCTTCGTATCCTTATCTTCTAGGAGGATCTTGTTGCCGCCGATCTCTCCAACTCCGCCATAGAATGTTAGACTGACCAAAGGCAGCCCGTCCATATCTATTCGTCATAGTGCAGATAAGAATCCTATCGATAGCGTTCAGCACACTAGCGCAAGGAGCCCAGGAAATCCTTCACTACTATTGTCATTGGTCTTGCTCTTTGTTTACCGGTTGATTCGGCAAGTATTTACTCAGGATCATGCGCACTGTTTCTGGAATTGTCTCTAGCATGCGATTCTTCCGCTCTCCTTCCAGCCTGTCTCGCATCTCTCTCGCCATTGTCAAGGTAATTCTTTCGGTGAACATTGGAACCTTGACGAAGCGCTTCAGGGTCACCAGTAGCGCCCAGCACTCGCCTATTTGCACAACTTGACTCTGCCCTACACCGCTCAATGCTACATGGAATCTTGAGTCTGCAGTTGTTAACAGTTCTGAGTGGGGGTCACCGATTATGAATTGTGGAACTCGTCTATGGTGGCCTTTCAAGAAAACAGCAAAGAGAGAGTTTCCGGCAACCAAAATCACTAAGCGGAAATGTTTTGAGAATCATGCACATAAGACAAAGTCATGAGCCTGCAACTAGCGAATTTAAGCGCGAGAACTCGGCAATGCATGCTTGCAGAACTAGAGCTGGACTTGGCACAAGGCAAGTTATATTTGAGCCCCCGCCTCAGCGAAATCGGAAGGAAAGAGTATGAGAACCTTCTTCGCCGGGCCCTCAATGAGGGCAACGATGCAACACTGGCAGACGGCTTACGAGCGAATGGAATGCTAGCTGCTCTAGAGGAGAGACGAAAGCCCGATGGTAGCATTATCACCGCAAGAGTTCCCGTTACCGCTCCCGAAACATTGGCCGAAGGCGAGTTCAACCGCTTTTACATTCGAGGCGTTTGCCGTCGAGCAGTTGAAGATAATGTATCTGAACTTGTGATCTATCGAGCAAAACAAGTGGATAATCCGCGCCCTGACTCTGAAGCCAAGATTAGAAAGATGGTTTCAGCGAAAACTCTTCTGGAAGACCTACGAACTCATCAGGGAATTGACACTGCTCTTGGATTGCCAGCGGGCCCGAACTCTGGTCTGAGCGTTCGACTGGCATAATATGTCAGAACTGCAATCACGCTGTTATTTCCATGACTTGACTTTGCCCTTCGTTGTTCAACGTGACTTGGAATCTTGTGTCTGCAGCTGCTAACAGTTCTGGGTGGTGGTCAACGATTATGAGCTGTGGCACTCGTCTAAGGTTCTCGAGAACGTTCACGAGTTCCTTTCTTCTGTTTTCGTCAAGATGGGTTGTCGGTTCGTCTAGGATTAAGAAGTCCAATTGGCTGAGAACTTCGCTGAGAGCCATCAGGAAAGCCATGCTCGCGAGCACCTGTTGACCGCCACTTAGCCGGTGTGCATGCCTCTTATGTCCGGCTCGAGTGACAATGAATTCGTATTCTTCTGAGAACTCAAAGTTCTCAATCTCCGACCCGCCGTAGAGTCGCGTGAGATAGTCATTGGCGCTGGCAGTAATTCTGAAAACGAAATTCCTCCTGACCGCTGGTTGAATCTCTCTGAAAGCGTTCCGTATCGTTTGAAGCAACTCAATTCTCTTCGTATCGAGCTTTGATCTCGGGATCAAGCTCTTTGACCTTCTCAGCCGCCCCCTGCGCTTCGTCGACTCGCTTCTGTTGAGGCCCCAACACGTTCGCATCATACGAATCGAGATCCGACTTCATCCGTCGTATTTGCTCGGGCATCGATTCAAGTTGCGAGTGCACCAATCGGGCTTTCTCCACAACCTTATCGGCGGGTTCGGCTGGGTCGATGGAGAGCAGCTCGCCTGAATTCCAGAATTACGCTCTTCTCTTGTTCCAGTATCTGCTCTTGGGAGCTGGTTGCTTTTTCCATTTCTTCTCGTTGTGTCGCTAGCTGCTCCAGAATTCCGATGGCTTTGCCTTGATTGTCAAATTTCGTCTTTGCCTCCTCCAGCTTCTTGTGAAGTCCCTCGCTCAGTTGGGTCTCAGAAGAAAACTGTCCTTGTAATTGGTTGATTTCAGTCTCGAGTTGGTCGTGTTTTTCTCTTGTTTCGTCAATATGTTTCGTCCATTGATCAGGGGTCAGGATACTGCCGCACTTGTCGCATTCAATAGTCGGGCGCTCTCCTTTGCCTTCCAGGTATTTGTTGATTTCATCAAGTTGCTTCTGAAAGCTGGTTCTCTGTTCGACGGCGTTATCGTGTTTGGATTTCGTGGTTGTTGCTTTCTTGATGCTCTCAGTATGTTCTAGTTCGAGCTTGTCTCGTTCTGTGGAGAGTGTCGGTTGTTCAGCTGCTAGCTTGTTCATGTACTTGCGTGTTGTCTGAGAGTCCATTGTCTCGATTTTCGCGTACTCGTTACTGTCCAGAAGTTCGCGAAGTTGGGGAAGCAACTTACCGATTTGAGTTTTGCAAGTGTCACTCATCGCTTTGGCTTTCTCATGTTTGGTGTTTAGGTCGGTGATTTCGGTGAGGTGTTGTTCGATTGGTTGTGCAATTGCCGTGAGTTCGTCGTGTTTCTTTGTGGTCTCGTCGAGTTGTTGTTGTTTTGTTTGTCGCTCCTGGGTCAGCTTGTGGAGCTGTTCTTGTTCTTGTGCTAGTCTGAGAAGCTGCTTCCTCCAGTTTGGCTTTGTCAAGGAGTTTGTCTTGTTTTCGTTTCTCTATCTGAGTGATCGGGCCTTCGTGTACTCCTAAGTCATGATATGCGTTCTCGAGTTGAGATATCCTGAAGAGTCTGTCGAGTACGGCCTTGCGGTCGATAGTTTCTTGGAGAATGTCAGCAAATCTACCTTGCGGAACGTGTACAACATATCTGAATACTGATTGTTCCACACCCAATGCTTCTAGGGTCTTGCGGACAGGTTCAGGTTTCTTGATTTGCTCGTTGGTTTCTAGATTTGTGATTGAGCAGGCATGATCGATTTTGCCGTCGGAGTCTCTGGATAGGGTTCTGTGGATTCTGTAGGTTTGGCTGGTTCGTGAGTCTACGTAGTCTAGGAAGACTTCTGTGCTTTCTGCTCCGTCAGCGATGAGTTCTGGCAGGGTTGCTCCTTGTACTTCGCCTAGGAATGCGAAGTCTATTGCTTGGAGAAGGTTCGTCTTACCTGAGCCGGTTTGGCCGATTATGATGTTTTTGCCGTTTCCGAATTCGATTTCCGTATCCGGATGCGTTGCGAAGTTGTGGAGTTCTATGCGTCTTATCATGGTTTCCACTCGTCGATTATGCTGAGTGCTTCTTGGTGTGCTGTTTTGGTCTTCGTGGAGTAGGTTGCTAGCAGACGGGTGGCAATGTTGGTTGCGTCTTCTGGCTTCTCTAATCGCGTGGCGAAGTGCTGCTTTCAGGAGTTGTTGTATGTCCGCTTCTTCAGTAGCATGCAGTTCGTTTTCTGTTCCTGTGAAAGTCATTAGCGGGTAGTCTAGGTAGAGAAACTTGCTCCTGAGAGCTAAGATGTCTCTAATGTCAATATCACCTCGAGAGGTTGAGGGATGTAGGCTGCCTTTCAAAATGGGGCGAACAATCGCTGATGCGGATGCGTTCTTGGCAACTGCATTCTTCGCTGCTTCAGAAACCTGAGAAGACGTAGCTCCGTTGAATTGAATCTCAATATTCCTTACGTCTCTTGCCTGTAGCGCTTGAAACTTGGCGTTAGCGATCTCGCCGGTAATCTCCACCAAATAGTAACCACGTTGAAGATTGTCCCGGCTTTTCTCCTCAAGTGTCGCACCGTTGAATTCGTAAGTTATGGTTGGCGCATCGGCAAAGGTTGTGTATTCTGGTGAGCCGGGATTGTAGATTTGAAGGTCTTTATGCTCCCATCTCTTGTGATTATGACCCAGCGCAACATAATCCACGAACCCTTGGCTGAGAAGATCGCTCACCGTATCAGCCTTCACAGTTGGGCCTGCCATGGTTGGCATATTCGAGACGGAGCCGTGCATCAGTAGAATTCTGAAATCTGACTGAGCCGTCATCTTGGCTTTGAGAGACTGCAAGAGCTGCTCCTGTTCAGATCCATGGTCACCCAACCCGTACACGGTTACAGCTTTTCCCGATTTTGTGGTGAAGCTGTAGACTGGTTCGCTGGTCAGCATCAATCCGCTTAACCAAGCCCACCCGCTTGTCAAGAATCTCGAGCACATCCCCACCCGCCTTGTCAAAATAGGACTCGGGTCGGTCGTGTGAGCCAGGAGTCACGATGAACGGGTATTCCGGCATTTTTCAATCTCGGCAGCTGTTCGAGAAGCCTGTTCCAAGCTGCCGTAGCAGGACGAGGACGATCAACCAAATCCCCACCATGAACAACAAAATCCACCTCCTCCTCCAAAGCGGCGTCAATAATCGAAGCGAAAACCCGTCCGTAAACTGGGATTTGAATCCTGTCTTGTCTGCCGATGGGGGGCCAGTTTAGGCCGAGGTGGGTGTCGGCGAGGTGGATGAATTTGAGGTCTGGTTTCTGTTTAGTAGACGTCAAAGTAGTCACCTGTAGGCTTCGCTATGGGTGCGGGAGGTTGTTCGTCTGGTTCGGTTACGTTGCTTAGGTCTGGAGTGATTTGGATTTCTTCTCGTCTCCGGTATGTTGGAAGTGTTATGTCCAAGTTCGTTCTGCGGTTACGTGCTCTACTCGGGTGTTGGGGAGTGATTGGATTCGGCGTAGGATTTCGTCGAATCTTTCGTATCCTTGGTATGTTTGCATGTTTGTTAGAATTATGAGTTTCTTGCGGGCTCTGCTGAGGGCGACGTTTAGTCGGTTTGGTTGAAGTGTGAAGCCAACTTCTCTGCGTGGGTTGGCTCGCACTAAGTCTAGGATGATCAGGTCTCTTTCTTGACCTTGAAAGCTGTCGACCGTTCCAATGCATTCGGTTCGCCCAATTGCCTTCGCAAGTAGGCGTTGTTGCTCCTTGTATGGCGTGATTATTCCAATCTGATTTAGAGTGAGTCCAGTCGATTGAAGCGCCTTGAGCAGACGTAGATCGACAGTTAGGTTTGTTTGATTGTAGGTGCTCATGCCGCGGTATTCTTCGACTCCTTCCACGTCAATGAGCCCGATCACGACTGATGGGTCTAAGATGCGGTTGAGTTGGGTTGGTTCAATCGGTGTCGATGTTGGTGTATAGTGGGGGTCTGCTGCGGATCTCAGGCGAAGACTCCAGTTTGCCGTCGTAGAAAGTGCCGTTGATGAGATTGCAAATTTCTTCACGCATTCTATATTGAAGTCTCAGGTCTCGGACGAGGGCTGATCCAAGGTTGTGTCTTCGAAGTGTTCCCATCGCTATGTCGAGAAGACTGCTTATCTGTTTGTTCAGTTGAGATACCGGCGCTAGCTGCTTGTCGTCTCCAATTATGACCAACTTCTCACCCTGCGTCAATGCTGCAAAAGCATCCTGCATTCTGATTTGGCTTGATTCTTCAAAGATCACTACGTCAAAGTGCCCAGCCCTCACTAAATCGAGGGAAGCGCTGCTGCACGTGGTTAGAATAGCAGCAGCATTTCGCATCTTCTCCACAGCCGCCAACGCTAGGTCTTCCTCACCGGTCAGAATGTTGATTAACGCAACTTGCATCGCTCGTTGCCGTATCTTGAACCAGTTTCCGAACCTGATTTCGAATTTGTGACCCTGATCTAGGAGACGTTCCACAATATTGTCAACCGCTGTATTGGTTATGGACACTGCGAGAGCACGTTTCCCTGCACGTGCCAACTGGACTAGGAGTTCGACGATAACAGCTGTTTTGCCTGTGCCGGGCGGCCCCAGTATGACTGCGTAGTCAGGTGCGCTTAACGCAACTCTTACCGCATCCTGTTGAATAGCGTTCAGATTTCCCATGAATTGAACCTGCGCTAATTCGGTTGCGGTTCTTGGAGGTTCTATTCCAAGTATGCGGCGAGCAAGTTCTCCTGATCTGCCTTGCGCTCGGTGCACCGCATCCACGGAACGGAGCTGGCGACGCGTCAAATCAACATCATATTGGTCAATCGTGAGGTCATGGTCTGGCAGCCCCATTGGCAGGTCACCGTATGGGACAATTGTCACAGAATCTTCACCCAGCTCTGAAACTTCACCCGTGAAGCTGGGAGTAGTCAACGGGTTTCCTCCGCTCACAATCACAGTGTCTCCTGGCAAAACATTCGGTCGACCATCTTTGACCAAACGTACTCTCTGAGAGGTTATTTCGGAAATCCTGTAACCGCCATCCGTAATGCCCAGTTCAGCTCTGGTCTCGGTTGGCAGCAGCTTGCTCTTCCACTTCCATCCTTGATTCTGCCCCTTCTCCTCCAACGTCTCCATCCTCAACCTCCAAAGGTACCTTCGGACGTTCGAAGGCTGGGAATCATTGAAGTAGTATTGGCAAGCCTGATTCACCCCACACACCGCACATAACTGTGGGATTGGCTTGGCACGACCTCGAGCATGCTCGTAAACCTCAGTAATTGTTTGAATCCCTTCCAAGAGGTGTTGGCGTCTTTTGTCGGTCATTCGGACTTTGACGACGTCGTCTCGTGCGTAGACTTTGAGTTTGAAGTCAGCGTTTGGGTATAGGGTTTCGAGGAGGAGTTGGTATCCGCATGCTTGGAGTTTGCTTGTTTCGTTTACTTTGGCGCCGCCGTAGCTCTTGAATTCTCGAATTTCTATGCGTAGGGGGTTGCTGGTAGATTCGGTATTCGTCTGGGACGCCTTCGAGCGGTAAGTCGAGGTTGATTATGTGGTGTCCCGTGATGATTTCGTCGGGTTGTTGGTAGCCTTCTTGGATTTCTTCGGCTAGGTGGTGGGAGAAGCCTCGGAGGTTCTCGAGGACTGCATGTCGTCCTTCCTGTGCGCTGATTTGTGCGTCTGCGAAGATTCTCCATGAATCGTTGATTTTGCTCTCTGCTGCTTCCACCCAAGTCTTGTAGACTTGGTTCGCAATCTCATCCAATGTGGAGTTGGGATTGGCTTCTTTGACTACTTTTGATTCGATGCGTCCAAGTTCCGCTAAGACTGAGTGAGTAACCGTACCGATGGCTAGACCGGCGTTGTATTCGCCAGATGCTCCGTAGATCAATTTCAGGAGGGAAATCCGTGGGCACGTCGCAGCTCCTGCAACGTCAAGAACGGTAGGAACGAAAGGTCTCCTCGGCATAAGTTGTCTCAGTTGAGCCGGATCGACAACGCCCAAAACTCATCTATCCCTTATCGGGCTGCAACTGATCCCTTTGAACTAATACAATTAGCGGACGTGAAACCGCTCGACGGAGAGAGCTGAAATTATTTGATGGATAAGACAGCAGGAAATGCTTACCTCTTGAGTTCGACGACAAATTTGCACCGTAGATCGTTATATGGTAGTCTGAGCAGGACCCGTGACGTTCTTCCCAGTCTTGAATTTTCTTCCACGTGTGCCTTTTTGGTCGGGTCAACTTCGTACGAGATAAATGCAAAAGCTGAATTCCTAGGTCTTCACATACTCTTTGACCGGTTAGTGATATTGGCACAGGTTGTAGTTCAAGAAGATGGACAGTGTTGTTGATCTAGCTTTAGTGACAATATACGAAATACGACACGCTGACGAAAACCCGAATTTCTCGTTTTCCTGGGACAAACATGACCTTGCGAGGAGACATAGGAGTCAGAGAAGCTTTGATCGATGATATTGGCCCTGTTATGACCAAGTCGAGCATTGCTAGTTCACCTGCCAGAGATTGGCTTTAGAAAAGATAACGCAAAAGATAGCACTCACAGAGTCTTCAGGAACATAATTGCAGCAGGACGACGAAGAGGAAACTGGCAGGCTTCCACCGAATTGCTCGCGCACCGGTATAAGGAACAGAAGGGTTTTCGTGAAGGCGCCTGTCCTTCTTGCGTTGTATAATTTTGAAAGAAAGTTGTACTGTGCGATTTTGCGTGAGATTTCGAAAAAGACGCATTGCAGATCGTGAGGGAAAAACATGAGATGAAGCTGGCCGGTGACGTGTTCCTGCCGGAACAGAGCTTGAGAAAGTGCATTATTTCCCATATAGAGACAAAGATACGGGCAAGCCAGATGCTGAGCAGGCATTCGTCCTTCAGACAGACAGCTGGGCTCACTATTTCGTAGACTTTGCGTCTCTTGAATGGTACCCGACAGCCAACGAGCTAGCGACCAACTTCAACAAGGATTTAGCCGGAAAGGAAGCGTCATTTCAAGACCTAATGTCACAGGTTGTACCCAAAATTCGCAAGACCTTCGAGAACACGGGTGGAGCAACAACGAAGAACCTCACAGTGAGAATAGATAATGTCAGTATCAGGTTCTCATACAGTGACTTCGAGAAACACAAGGTTGTGTTCTGCAACTTTGGCGGTAAAGTGGTAGGGCTTGTGATTGGTTCGCATTTCATTCCGAAATACGGTGGCACGGCTCTAAGCGCTAAAGTGACACTTGAGAAAGTCAGTAATTTGAACGAGCTTGTCTTGCAGCAATAGAACCCAGTGATGACCGATTCAGCAACAAAGTCTTGTAAACTTCTTCTCATTAATCAGTGACTTAGAGGCCCAACTCAATATTGAGGTGGAAGAAGACCTCAACCTTCTCATAATTCATCTACCTTCAATTAACAAGGGCGATGCGACAGAGCTATCGAACTTTCTGCAAATAATTTGGGAGGCATCAGCAAAAGAAGGATTATCTTTCCGCATTGAGTTGACTTTGAGAAGAGGTGAGGATAAGGCGACTGTAGAACTAGACAATGACAGCACCATGCTGCGTCCCCAAGATAGTATTCGGTCAGAATTGGTCTCAATGTCCTGAGTGTGATCGTTTCCCCGCCATCTTTAAGGAAATTGCGACCAAAAACAAACTAGACCATGCACACATACATGCGATAGACTTGATCATGCACCTAGGTTCCTGTCAAATCAGGAAAGCCGATGTTCGAGTCAATATTGAGTTTGATAAGCAGCAACTCATCAAAGGCTATCTTCAATCTGACATGGCAAAATTCGTCAGACCCTCGATCTGGTTTCATTTCGCAGACCTCTGTAATCAACTGCGACGCCTTAGCATACCTGAGTTTCTACAGATCTTCCTTGAACGAATTGACAGAGATCTGGATCTTCTTTGGAACGACATTGAGGTAAACGTACAATGCCATCTGCTAGGACTCATCGACGTGATGCCCGTCCAATACTCAGATTCGCCCATTCTGACCCGTGATTCCTTGGCGACAGCGACTCGAACAATTATCGAATGACATAGAAGGGCTCAGACACGGAGCTTTGGGAGCTACTGGTATCATTCCTCCAACATTCTTTGCGAGTGTTGACAAAGACCGAGGCGATAGCGTCACTTTGTGTTGCGGGCATATTGTGGCGTATTCGATTCTCTGCGTTCTGGCCGATGGAATCTCGTTCGACAAAGATCATATTGTCTTGCAAGTGACTCTTCCCACGGGACTTTTCAAAGCCAGGGAGTGCGATTCTTCCAGCTCTAATGAAGAGATCTTTGTGGAAGAAAATGGCACATCGATAAAATTACCAGTATCTGCTGTTGTGGATTTACTCACAAGTGTTTATCCACGAGACTCTCGGAATCGTTCACATCTCAAGCACTTAACACGTTACGCAAAACATGCATCCGCAATCTCCTCCAGCAAGGAAAATACACTACCCTATAGAATTATCTCCAAGGAGCCGCAGAAACTGCTAGGATTACTACGTGTATCTAAAAGAACAGCTTCTAACAAAACGATTGGAAGAGATAAAGACGCAATGCTAGGCAAATTGTGGACGACGGCGACGCAGACGGGCAAAGATCTTTCTGGAAATGCTGGAATCAATCATAAGGAAATCGAAGCAGCTTCCATGCTCGTTTTCGGTACCTTAGGCTTCGAGGCGTATCTCTATGCCTCCCAGGCCATAACGACTAGACAAGTCTTCACCCTACTACTAGTGTTCGGTATGGGTCTTGTTTTCTTCATTCTATTCCTAGATTTCAGGATTTGTGGAATATCTGACAGCGCCAACTTGGTTATTGACAACCTGGGAAGCGTCGAGAGACAGGTAACGTCGGTAACCGGGCTCGGCATCTCCAGTGATTGGAAGAACCTGCCAGAAGCCAATTTCAAGAACCTCAACTCGAGAATTGATACCGTGGAAAGCATGTACTGGGCCTTCCTAACCACCAACAACGTTGTTCTCGGATACGTGTTCTACAGGTTATTCGCCATCGGAGTCTATTGGCCGCTAGGAGTGTTTTCGGGCACAGCTCTCTTTCTTCTCTTTCTAGGCGTGTTTGTTTATGAAAGAAGGGCCAAGCAGGGATTATCGAAATTTAGAGGCAGGACAAGAACTGGAGGATTTTTCCTCGCCACGTCCATCGGTTCGCTGGCAGTGGTAGCGGCATACTGTATTCTGTATTACGTTAGTCGACATCGCCACGTTCTTGGCTTCTGTGACAAGATAACTCATGACCATTGTAGGGGTACTACTGCGACCTCTTCTTCAGTGCTCGAAAGGCAAGAGCCAAGAAGTGAAGGGATCGGCGATTAGCCAGCTCTCTTCAACACTTCATCCCAGATTTTATTAGCCTGGCAGCCATTTGACAGTTCGGTTAATACTTGAAGCTAAGTTGTCTGTAGTTTCGTTATTATATGGCGGCAGTTCGTAGGTAGATGGGACTGTTCGGATTATCGGCTTTCTTGCCATAGTTTGCATAAATGTTGTCTTTCATCTCCTTAATGGGAAATTTCTTGTTAACGATCAGTGCAGTACACTCCCTGCTCTCATCAAGGCCCGTGTGAGGGACATAGCAATCAGTCTCTCCGATCGATCATGTAGATAATCTCCATAACCCAAAGTGAAAATCTTCGACGCCTCGGATCTGAATAGCCGTTCATCCCAGCCCTTCACTCGCTTGTATCCGGCAGGCGGAATTATCTCCTTGCTGACTCGCTCAATCCCTTGATCGATTCTTAATGTACCCTTGAAGAGCTCTTCGAGTATAGACCGGAATCTGTCCCTTGTCTCGCTCGTCAAAGATGTGACGAATTCGAACTTTTCGACCTTCAGTCGCTCTAAAATGAACGGGAGATTGGCAGAATCCACAACTTTCGGAATACGTAGAAGTTCTCCGCCACCGTAAAACAGCCCGGTGAACGGTATGCCCTACCCCCTGAGATAAATCTTCAGCAGCATCAGATTCGGGCAATGATCCAAAACACTAGAGCGCCTACTTGCCTGTTACATCCAACTGGATTTGATGGAGGGATCATTAGTCCGAACTCCATTCAAAAATTGTTGTTGCGTTCACCAATTTGACTAGCAAGCGAATTGATACTAGAATGTGCGGGATAACATCGACTTTTGCCATAACAGAATCTATGTCTACAACGTGAATCGGACGACCTGAGCGAATTCTATCGGAAATAATGCGAGGATTCTTGTGTGCCACACCATTTCTGAGTTTATTCAAGTCTACACAGAATTTCAGATTTTGATTATCCCAGATGTCAAGTTCCAGAGTAGGCTGTGGCCAAAATCACCAGTCCAGGTCGACCTGCAAGCTTCTTCGCATCCACTATGCGAAGTGATTTTGTTTTGCTCGCATTTCAGAATCGCGCACTGCAAACCTCTCGAGGATCACATGCAGTTCAATTAGGGCAGCACCGTTTAGTTTCAGTGCATAGAGTGCCATCGGGCTCTCCATTAATGCCCAAGCAAGCGACTCCGACGGCCTCGCCATTCGGGCTATGAGCGAGAGGATGTGACCTGTGATTTCCTGAAACCTAGAAATTCACCTTTGACACAGAGGCGAGAGTGTGAATCCCGCCCGGTCCACCTACTTTCAGGTTCTATGACTGCACGCAAGTTCAAATCCATGAGGATTCGGACTCGAATTTTGAATCCATTTCTAGCAACAAGAATGTTGTGGGGCCCGGCGGCCGCA
>CAWJRR010000005.1:0-61421 GCA_963845275.1 Candidatus Bathyarchaeota archaeon | reverse complement strand
GCACCCAAAACCCAGATCGAGTTGAGAACAGCGTGATAGAAGAAAAGAAGAGAGGCTTCGAGAAGGAAGCGGCAAAACTCTCTGAAGAAGAAGCAAGCCTCAAACGCATAGAGGATCAGCGAAAGAAGAAAGAAGAGGAGATCAGTAAGCTCGAGCAGAACCGAGAAAGACTTGAAGACTTAGTCAAGAAAACGGAGCAGCCTCTAAACGACCTCGTAAAAGTTCAGGAAAGCATTAAGGAAGCTCATATCGCAGTTCAGAGAACGCTACGGGACAGATCAAAACGACCATCGCCGAGTTAGAACACTTACTCCCACAATCCACATCCATCCAACTTCAACAGCTTTCATCTCAACAAATCGCCGAATGTATTCTAGGTCTCAACACTGAACTCGGTGGTGCGACGGAAGAAGAGGGCAAGTTCGAGCTCGCCTATCAGCAGAGCTTCCAGAAAGCCGCCGGAATCCAATCCCAGCTCAACAGAACAAATGAGGACTACGAGACTCTCAAACGGGAGCTTCAGGATGTTCAGGATTACTTAGCCGGAAAGGCTCAACAACCCAACATAGTGTGCGACCGATGCGGAACTTTGCTCAGCACGACAACGTGGACGCAGCACCTGGAAGAACAGCAAGTAAAGCTCAAGAAATTTGTGGAGCTAGCTGGAGAATGTGAAGGACAGCTGAAAAAGGAGAAGAAACAGGCTGATGAATATCGCCAGCTAAGAGATGGGGCGCAGAACAAAGCCAAGAAGCTAGGGTCTGCTATCCCATTAGTCAAACAACTGGAGCAGCAACGACACATAATAGAAACCAGCCATGACCCCGAATTAGAGAAAACCAGAACAAAATTACTATCGACACTCCGAGCCTTGTTGTCGCCAGACGTAGCAGCATCTGATCAAGAAGTCTTGGAACAAGCCTCCTCTCTGACAACCCAATTGAAGATGCTGCCGACGACACAAGAATCACTCGAAGCCTTAAGCTCGTTCGACCGTGACTTTCTTAACCCGCAAAGGAAACGAGTAGAGGACGCAAAGAAAGCAGGCGAAGATGCTCAGAAACTGGGCGCAGAAATCCTCGCTGATGAAAAGAGAATCACAATGCTCGAAACGATAAGGACAGCGCTAAGAGAGATACAACCCGTCATGCGACGAAGCTTCGTTCAGAGGATCACGCAGAGCGCAAATGATTACCTCAAAAGACTGTACGGAGAAGCCGAACTCGAGAATTTCGAGTTAACAGAGGACTATCAATTCATAGTCACTCGGGCTGGATACAGGCGGCATGCACGCAGACTAAGCGGAGGTCAACAGGTTCTTGCAAGTATCTCATTCCTCATGGCTCTAAGCGATGTGCTTAGCCAACTCGACTTCCTGATACTCGATGAGCCTACCACGCATCTTGACCCAAATAGAAGAAACGAACTCGTCAACGTTCTCGAGAGGCTCAGGCGTGTACCACAACTCATCATAGTCGACCACCACGCCGAACTGCTTGAGGCTGCAGACACACGCTTCCAGGTCACGCTGAACAACGAAGGACAAAGTCAAGTTGTGCAGGTCGAATAGAGGACATGATCAATGTCAATGACCAATGATGTTGAAAAGCGGTTGTGGGCAGCCGCAGATCAGCTATGGGCAAATTCAAGTCTGAGACCTTCAGAATACTCTACTCCTGTTCTGGGTTTGATTTTCCTCCGCTATGCGGATCACAGATTCAGTTTGGCAGAGGCTAAGCTTTCCAACAAATCTGACCATCCAACCATTGGCCGTCACAAAATTGGTAAAATCGACTACCAAGCTCAGGGAGTCTTGTACCTTCCTGAGAACGCCAGATTTTCCAACATACAGAAAAATGTACCAGAGGGCGGAGACATGGCTAAGGCTATCAACGATGCGATGAAGTCTATCGAGGCAGAAAATGAGGATTTGAAGGGCGTTCTCCCCACGAACTACAACCGACTTGACAATTCTACCCTAATCGAGTTGCTACGCATTCTCGTAGGGTCAATACCGACGAACATAGAAGGTGACACATTTTGGAAAAATCTACGAATACTTCCTCGGTAATTTCGCAATGAAAGAAGGACAGAAGGGAGGCGAGTTCTTCACCCCAACGAGCATCGTAAAACTAATCGTCGAAGTCATTGAACCATTTCACGGTTTGATCTATGATCCTGCATGTGGTTCCGGCGGCATGTTCGTGCAAAGCGCCCGTTTCGTAGAGGAACATAAGAAAAATTCTTTCGCACGGAGATATCCATCTATGGTCAAGAAAAGGTAGCTGAGACAATTCGCCTCTGCAAAATGAACTTGGCAGTCCACGGACTCTCTGGCGATATTCGCGAGGGAAACACCTACTACGAGGATATTCACGTTGATAGCGTTGGGAAATTTGATTTTGTGATGGCAAACCCGCCATTCAACGTCTCAGGTGTAGACAAAGAGAAGATCAAAAATGATCCTCGCTTCGTCTCCCTCGGAATGCCCAGCACCGATAACGCAAACTACATCTGGATTCAGATTTTTCACAGTTCCTTGAACAGCACAGGCCGGGCTGGCTTTCTTATGACGAGTTCGGCCACTGACGCGCGGGGGGCAGAATTGGAGATCCGAAAGAAGCTAATACAATCTGGCATAGTGGACGTTATAGTTGTAATCAGCCGTGACTTCTTCTACACTGTAAACTTGCCGTGCACATTGTGGTTCTTCGATCGAGGCAAATCGAGTCAACGGCTTGATAAGGTCTTGTTCATTGATGGGAGGAACATATACCGACAGATAGATCGAGCCCAACACGCCATTTCGCTCCCGAACAAATTGAGTTCTTGGCTTGGATTGTCAGGCTCTACCGAAACGAGAAACTCGAGCCAAGAAGCGTTGGATACGAAGCTTTCCGATCGCTTCGGACATAATTGTCATTGCGGATGAAGCGCATCGGACACAATATGACACCTTTGCCGATAACATGCGAGATGCGATACCCAAGGCAGCTTTCATAGCTTTCACTGGCACTCCGTTGATTCTTGGAGAAGAGAAAACTCGAGAAGTATTTGGGGACTATGTGAGCGTTTATGACTTTCAACAGTCAGTTGATGACGGAGCAACAGTTCCCCTTTACTACGAAAATCGCATTCCCGAAGTTGAGCTCAAACAGTATGTGAGGGATGCATTAGCGCAAGTCGTGGACACTGCGGGACTAAGCGATGAAGAGGAGAGGAAGCTAGATAGTGAGTTCCGTAGGGACTACCAGGTAATTACTCGAAACGGACGCCTGGAAAAGATTGCTCAAGACATTGTGATCCACTTCGTCAACCGTGGCTACAAAGGAAAGGCGATGGTCGTTTCGACGATCGACAAGGCTACAGCCGTAAAGACGTATGACAAGGTGCAGAAACATTGGATCGTTTCGTGAAAAAACTGCGGGGAGAACTGCAGAAAGCTAGTGAGGACAAAGAGGCGGAACTCAAGAATCTTATCCAGTACATGCGAACTACAGATATGGCAGTTGTAGTTTCGCAATCTCAAAATGAAATTGAAACTCTGAAAAAAACCATGTTGACATAATTCCGCATCGTAAACGGATGGTCAAAGAAGATCTCGATAAGAAGTTCAAGAATCCAAAGGATCCACTTTCAATCGTGTTCGTGTGTGCGATGTGGATGGTAGGATTTGACGTTCCGAGCTGTTCTACAATTTACCTTGACAAACCGTTGCGGAACCACACTTTGATGCAGACTATTGCTCGCAAATCGTGTATTCGAAGATAAGGTGAACGGGTTAATTGTCGACTATGTCGGCGTTTTTCGAAACCTGCGGAAGGCTCTAGCAATATATGCAGCCCACCGACTGGGAATGTCCCCGGTGAAGAGCAAGTCAGAACTCGTGAAATCTCTTAAGGTAGCAATTGAAGAGGCCCAAGCGTTCTGTAAGAAACACAACGTCGATCTTGACACGCTGATTGGAAGTACGAAATTCGAACGAGTAAAATTGCTTGATGACGCGGTGGAGTCTATCTTGATCAGTGATGATACAAAGGAGAAATTTGCCGAACATGCTGTTTTCGTCGCTCGACTCTTGAAAGCCGTAAGACCCGATCCTGTAGTGAAAGAAGTCATTGGTTATTGTGCTGCCCTAGCCACATAGACGAAGGTTAGGTTATTATCTCCCTCCCTAGACATATCAGTTGTGAGAGGTGCCGTTGAAGAACTTCTTGACGAATCAGTCTTCGCCAAGGATTACGTTGGAAAACCAAGTGAAACTTTCGACCTAACCAAGATTGATTTCGCAAAGTTGAACAAAAAGTTCGTAAGCGGACGAAAGCATATCGAAGCAGAAAAATTGAAAGCCCAAATTGCAACGAGACTTCAACGAATGGTTCTGCTCACCGGTTGCGATTCAACCTTCTCGACATCTTCCAGCAAACAGTCGACGAATACAACGCAGGAAGTCTTAATGTTGATCAATTCTTCAACCAACTCCTAGAATTTACTAAGACACTTCAAGGCGAAGAGAAGCGGCACATAGTAGAGAATTTCTCAGAAGAGGAGCTTGTCATATTCGATCTGCTCATCAAGCCTGAGATGAAACTAACTCGAGCCCAAGAGCTTCAAGTGAAGAAAGTTGCTGAAGAACTACTACAGACCTTGAAAAAACAGCAGCTGGTACTCGACTGGCGCAAAAGGCAACAAACCCGCGCAGCGGTTCGACTATGCATTGCACAGGAATTGGACTACTTGCCCGAAGTGTTTACTCGTGATCTGTATGAACGCAAGTGCGACCTTATTTATCAACACGTGTATGAATCCTATTTTGGAGAGGGTAGAAGCATATACATTTTCGGAAGCTAGTGACTTCCTACCCTTTTTTGGAAGTTTCCAGAGCGTTTCGATTCCCACTATTAGGGGTAGACTTGGTGAACTGCACCCTCGAGTCTACTCCGAGCAAGACGAAACCAGCTTCCTAAACACCGGCGCTTCAACATGCCGTGCCCTTCGAAGGGAGGTGACAAGAGCTACTGTGTCGTAGCCCACTGCCTTCGCTTCCGCTAACTGTCCCAAACCTCGGACTACATCGTCGTGACCTGATTTTATCTCCAGCGCCATTCTCCAAGCAACAAAGTACTTCACCATCGATTGCCGGGTTCCCAACTTTGACGTGCCTCATCTCGACTTTGAATCCTCTCTCTCTGAAATGACGAGCTACAGCCCATTTGAGCCATCGTTCATTCGTCATTCATTTTCGCCGCCGGAAATACCACTCCTCGTCCTGTTTGGAGACGAAGGTGAAGCCTGCTTCGATAAGCTTCGTGCGTTCTTCCTTGGTTGATGCGACTTTGCAAATCCACTCATCCGCACCAAAGTCAACAAGGTGCGTGTACACCAGCGTGTTTCGGATGTTCTTGTGCCCCAACAACCGCATTACGTGAAGAATGTCTTTCGTTCTGTGATACTCCATCGTTGCCTTGAAGTGCCTTAAGGTCTTGAGGGTTATTCGTTCGATTCTTGGGTTCTGCAGTTTCTGGGCTGTTCTTGTTCTTTGTGCGGCTAGGATTCTGCGGAATGTCTCCATTGATGTTTGGGGGTCTACGGTTGGGTTGCGGAAGATGAGTTTGTAGCGTTTGGGTAGGGCGTTGAGCATGTTGACGAGTTGGGTGGAGATGTGGGGTTGGCGTGGGTTGTTGTTCTTTTCGGGGGCGATGTTGATGGTTTGGTGTATGGGGTCGAGGTCTGTCCATTTGAGGTTCCATGCTTCCCCTGCCCGCATGCCGGTTTCTTTGATTAGTTGGAGGAGTGCGGCGGGCTTTCTTCGGCAACTTGCGATTAATTGATCAACTTCGCTTTCCAGGGGAATGAAGGGTAGTTTCTCGATTCGTTTGTAGTTCGGTTTCTGCCAAGTGATGTGCTTGTAGTTGTAGAAGCGGTCTAAGTCTTCGACTGTCTTCGCTTTCCTAGATTCGCTGACCTGGGCGGTGGCTAGGTACGCTTTGACCCGGTCGGGGTTTAGTACGCTGGTTTTTCGGGCGATGGCTTTGAGGGTTTTGATGCTGGATTGAGTGGTGGAGGGGCGGTAACCTTGTTTCTGCATCCATAATCCGAAGTTAATGATCTCGGATAGGGCGTGGGGTTCAATTTGTTGGAGTGGAACCACGGGGGTGTAGTCGTAAGCGCCGGGGGTGGGATTTGAACCCACGATACTCAGGACACAGTGGGTTTATCTCAAATTGCTCTCCGTAATGCAGGCGCTCTCATCGGATTAGAACGGCGCTACCTTAGGCAAGACGCGTTTCGAGAGAACTCGCGAAAGTGGAGGGTGGTAGTCTGATCCTGCGGGCATCGTAATTTGAACCGCGCCTAATCGCGGGTTACTTACACTCGGCTCTCTCTCTTGATATACTTGTGACACTGTCCTGTTATTTACTAATCAAACCGGAAGCTTGAGTTGATCATCATTGTCGGAGAAAGTTGACAAGTCTGCGCAGAAAACCGAAAAGATTCCTGAAAAGGCTGTAGAGAAAACGGAGAAGGTTGAGAAGGAAACGAAAACCGAGAAGGCGGAAAAGGCTGGTAAAACCGACAAGGTTGAAGAAGTTGAAAAAGTTGAAAGCATAACTGACCTGGAAGGCGTCGGACCAATCACCGCTGGAAAACTAACAGACGCAGGCTTCGACTCGGTTGAAGCATTAGCGGTTGCCCCCATCCGTGAAGTCGCCGACAAAGCTAACCTGGAATCAAGCGTAGCGTTGAAGGTGATTAAAGCTGCCCGCCAATCGATGCAGCTGGATTTCATAAACGCCAAACTCCTCTGGGAACGAAGACAGGGATTACTCAAACTCTCAACCGGCTCAAGCAATGTGAACAAGCTACTCGGCGGCGGAGTTGAAACCCAAGCCATCACCGAGTTCGTCGGCGAATTCGGGTCAGGGAAGAGTCAGATCTGCATGAAACTCAGCATTACCGCTCAACTACCAAGAGCAGACGGCGGCCTCGAAGGGAAAGTCCTATTCATCGACACTGAGGGCACCTTTGCGCCTCAGCGAATTCACCAAATGGCAACATCCGTGGGCCTGGAACCTGAGAAACTCCTGGAAGGAATCTACTACGCCCGCGCCTACAACAGCGACCATCAAATCCTAATCATCGACCGAGCCTTCAAACTCTGCCAGGAAGAGAACGTTAAACTCCTAATCGTCGACTCCGTCCTCTCCCACTTCAGAAGTGAATACATAGGACGCGAATCGCTCAGTGAACGCCAACAGAAGCTGAACGCTCACCTACACAAACTCACACGCATTGCCCAAGCACTAAACCTGGCAGTCGTCGTCACAAACCAAGTTCAAGCGAACCCGCAAGCCTTCTTCGGCGACCCCACCCGACCTGCAGGCGGACACATCATGGCGCACGCGTCAACCCACCGTATCATGCTACGAAAAGCAGCTGGAGGGTTACGTGCAGCGAAAGTAATTGACTCACCATACCTGCCCGAGTCGGAAACATTCTTCCAGATAACTGCGAAAGGAATTGAAGACGCCCAGCCTAAGATGCGACGAGACGACTAGGCGACCCCTCACATGTCCGACCCTAGAAGCCTACACTCCATCGACCATATTCATAGAGAGACAGTTCAGAAGGTAAAATCGAACGATCTCTCTCAACTCATACCCGGTACCTACACCACCCTCAAAGCCCGAGTAGTAATTATCAAGTCGAAGGAAAAGTCTGATGAGTTAGGGAAACGCCGCTACATATTCGGAATAATGGAAGACGAGAAATCGCGAACACCCTTCATCTGCTACAAACCCTACTCAAACTTCTTCCGCGACGGAGTATTCGAATTCAAGGACGTTTACGTTCACAAATTCGAAGACAACAGCGTACTGCTCGTAGTAACCGAGCGGTCATCAGTCAATTACCTGATCGACGAGGACCCGAAGAGGTATGTTTGGAATCAGCAAATTGGCGACATTAAACGATCCATGGGAACATGCCACGTAACGTTACGTGGCGTGCTGAGTCAGATTGGTTCAAGCTCTGGCCTGGTGCAACGGTGCGAAACCTGCGGGCGAGTCGCTTACGAAGAGAGATGCCCCAACGGCCATGAGAGCAAACTCTTCTGGGCAGTTAGAATATCCGGAAAACTCTCCGACCCTACTGGGTCCATCAACGTTGTCTTTCCACAACAACTTGCCTGTAAACTGGTTGGGAGGACGGTTGGTGAAGTTCTCGAGTTAACTGAAGGCCAAGCCCCTTACTCGTCCGAATTCGCAACTGAAACCTACAAGCTTACCACGCCAAATCCGATTGAGATTTGCGAAGCGTACGCGGATGCACCGGACGACTATCGATCCGCACAAAGCCCCGTTGTAGTTGACTTGAATGATTCCAGAATCATCTACCCTAATGATCTGCAGCCAAGAGAGACCTTTGGGAATGAGAGAAGAACACTCGACTTACGTAAGGTGGAGGACCGACGGGACCTAAGTAGGCTTGCTGAAAGACTACTGGAGATCAAACTACGAAAGCTAACACGCTGCCAAAGGTGAACGGAATTCTCCTCACTGAGCAGCCCGTTAACCTCTACCATACGGAGAACGCTAAACTCTACACAGGTTTCCGAATAAGAATCAACGTTACAGCATCAAACGAACTGAACATCCAAGTGCAACCTTCAGCTGAAGTGTACGAAAGCCTACTTGACTACGTACGGTTCCGTAGACAGCGAGGAGCATCATCAACCGCAATCAGGAACTTCATACTCAACTACCGGCGAAACGTCGTCTTCGCACCGGGCGGAGAACTCGCCTCGATCGTCAACCTCAAATTCATGAAAGCCAGCGAGTTCAAGGTTCCGCTATACGATCTTACGCTTCCAGAGTTCTGGAAGAAAATACACGATGTGAATGTGGATTCAGATGAAACACCGTTAGCAGTAACGAAATCCTATCGACTTGACCTTGAATTAACCTTCCCACCTTCATGCGTATTCTTCGATAAGCAATCCCTCAGAATCACGTATGGTGCTCGCAGTTTCGTTGAGAGGAAACGGCGGGAAGCGTCCAGTCAAGCGAAGAGGCTTCTAACGGAAGCGCTGAGTGACTTCTCAATCGGCACGTTCAAACTCACTCAACTCGTCGACGCGGTGAAGGGTACTGATGCTCGGGAAGTTCTCCTCGCAGACATTCGTGGACGATTGCTCGGCAAATCGGTGAAGGCTACAGGCTCCGTATTCGAGGCTGACAAGAGGTTATACTTCATACCCAGAACGGTGGAACAGGCGCAATGCTGACGACAGAGTTCCGGAATGGCCTCGACGTGCTACGGGAGTATGAGGCGAAGCCGAAACTTACTACGGGCAGCCTAGACTTGGACAGCCTCCTTGCGGGGGGTATCGAACAGGGCTCCTTCACAGTCATCTATGGTGACGACGAAGGTTCCATCGACCAGCTGCTCTACACGCTTCTCTCTCACTGTCAACTTCCAATGGAAAAGTACGGGTTGAATGGAAAATCCGTGCTGCTAAGTTGCGGCGATTACCGACATGAACAGGTCCTCGTTGACTTGAGACTCACGTCAGCTATTCTGAGAGGTAGTGGAATAGACCCTGCAAAAGGCCTAGAAGAAATCATAGCAGTTACAGCCTTCAACGCGGACCAAGCGGAGCAATCCATACGCAGACATCCTGAACATCATCAAATACCATGACCAAGTCAAACTTGTCGTCGTCAGAAACCTATCGAAACTCTTCATCGAGAACACGCCGAACGGGAAAGAAAACCTAGAGGAACTCAAACGGTTCCAACATCTGACCGCGATCCTTTGGCAAGCTTGCTCAGAAAGGAACTTGACCCTTGTCATGTCATGTCGTCCTCGACGACCCAACAGGTTCAGGCCGTCACCGCCTGAAGGAGGAACCGTCCTAAGGCATCTTGCCCAGATAATCCTCTGCATCAAGAAGCGGGACGGCAATACGCTCGCAGCCCACTTGCTGAAACACCCTAACCGTCAACCTCGCACCGTAGAATTCGAATATTCTCAAAGTGATTCCGTTATGGGAAGATTAACGATCCCTTTCAGAAGCCAACTCCAAGAAGAGATGGAGACCCTAACCCGCAGCTTCAAGGAAGCGTTGATGGAGCCTGCTCGAAGAGACGCCTTCGACTCGCTCACACGAGCCTGGATGGCGGAGCAGGGTGCTATGAGCTACGCCAAGGTGCCATCCGTCCTCGAAGTGATGCTTCTCGCAGCCGCCGTTGACAACAGGAAGAATATTGAAGATTTGAAGGATGAGATCGCCCTACTACGTTCACAACTCGAGAAAACCCGGTCTGAACTCGCGGAAGCGAAGATTAACTTGAAAACGCTGCCTGGCGTCACGGATTGAGAGCGAATGGATGCATCTACGACGCTTACACTGAAAACGGGCAATTAACCCTCTGGCTAAGAACGGAGCGAAGCGTACTCCAACTTCACGACCAGTTCCCAGTAGAATTCTACGCGACCTCACCGAAACGCAACGTAAACGAACTTACTGAAATCATTTCATCTCATCCACTCGTTGAATCAGCAACCATCTCCTCAGCATATCTGAAAATTACCGACAAGCACAAGTCCACCGTGGTCCAAGTAATAGGGAACCCTCAGCAATACCGCAAGCTCATCTGGGACCTACAATCATCCGACCTGTGCATTCTCTACAACACGGACCTGAGCCCAGTCCAATGGTACTTCTTCAGTAAACGTTTCAGAAATTTCGCTAACACCGGCGTGGAGTATGATGACCAGTTCCGCATAGTCAGGTTAAGTGAAGGCGATGATTCGGCCACTCCATGCTTGGACGTGCTTACCCTTGAACCTGGGAACGGGAAGGATGAGCTCATATCACAATTGGCTGGTCCAGAGTTTCAAATTCTAGTGGTGCAGAGAGACCAACGCCCTTTAGTATACGAACTGTTACGGTCACAAAAGAAGTCTAACTATTCGTACTCTCGCATGGCTCCCGGGAAACTCATTGTTGATCAGGAGAATTTTCTCAAACTTGGCATAGCTGGCTTAGATGAGAAGAGCAAATTCGCCTCTCTCCCAATAGGGGTCGTAGCTGCTTGGGGTCCCGCGAGAACCATTGATTCCCGACAATGCTACGAGGCGGTGAGGAAGGGAATCCTCATCCCGAGTACAAGAGCAGGAACTGGGGGAACTGCCCTAACTGCAAGAGAGATCTCGTACACGGACCGCGGCGCACTCATCCTTTCACCACAGATCGGGTTGCATGAGAATGTTGGTGAACTTGATTTCGAATCACTCTTTCCCAACATACTAGTGAAACATAACATAAGCTATGAAACGGCAACAGCATCCGGCATCGACCAATCATCAAGAGGTTTTCTAATCGATCTAGCTGAGCAATCCATCCAGAACCGCATCAACTTCAAACATGAGAAGGAGCGATTCAGCGATGGCACACGCGAACGAAGGGAGTGTGAACAAAGGGAACTATTACTGAAGAAACTTCTAGTCAGCCTCTACGGGTACAGCGGGTCTGACCTTAACAGGTTCGGAAACGTATTCGTTTACCGCGAAATCAATCGCATCGCACGAGAGATCATAGTCGGTGCGATGAACATTGCGATGAAAGATGGCTTCCGCGTCATCTACCTTGATACTGACTCGATCTTTGTAGAACGGCAAAACGCTACATGTGAAGACTTCAAGAAGCTAGCGGAGAAGATAACGCGAACTCTCCAATTCGAAATCTCTCTCGCAAATCATTACCGCTACCTAGTTTTGCTAACTCAAGAAGCAGATCCTGAAATTGAAGCGGCAAGAAGATTCTATGGCAGACTCACTAACGGAAAAGTGCATTATCGGGGCATTGAGCTTAGGCGACATGACTACCCATCCTTCATGAAACGCTTCCAAGAACAACTACTCAACATACTCCTCAGCGCTGACAAGGCGTCGGACGTGCAGGAACGTCAGCTTCCGAAAGCTATCGAGTTCACGGCTCAAACGGTTGATGAACTTCGCTTAGGAAACGTGCCTCTAAGCGAGCTGGTAATCTCAAAGGTTCTGCGGATGCCGCCTGACAGGTACCGGGCCCTATTCCCACATGTAACCGCAGCAGTCCAGTTGCGGCAGAAGCATAGACCCGTGAAGGTTGGTGAGTTAGTGGATTACGTGTACGTGGATACTAATCAGTTTAATCCGATTAATCGTGTTGCACCTGCTGAGTTCGCTGAGACCTACGATGTTGAGAAGTATGCTGAGATGTTGCTGGACGTAGCGGAATCAATTCTAGGCATCTTCGAATTCTCGAGAACACAACTTGGCTTTCAAAATAGATCAAGAAATTTCCTTGATGAACTTCGCAGCGAAAGGACAAGAGAAATTCTCACAGAGTTGGAGGAACTTCAGCCATGACTCTTCAGCAACGAAAACTCTCACAACTACAATCCTCTGGAAAAATGAAAGAAGTATACGCTTACTATTGCATGCTCTGTGAAGAAATTCTCGCTTTATCTAAACGAAAAATAAACCCGCGTAAAATCACCCTTGTCTTTGAAGGGAAATGTCCTGGATGCGGCTTCGCCTTAGAGAAGGTTTTGCGGTGTGAGATAACGCAGGTTTCAGCAGAGACAGCTCAAATGACGCACCCTAAGGTCAGTGATCCTCGCATCCTGTTCGGGTCTACATATCAAAAGGAGCCCCCGCATATTGGCTCGGCTTGCGCTTTGCACGTAAGTCCAGAATTGAATATGACAGGCTTGAGCGAATTTGATAGAACAATTAAACTCAGACTAGGACAGTTCGCAGTATTCCAAGGGAAAGCGGCGAAATCAATTTCGTCTCTCATCTGTGTTAGAGCTACTCTCCCTGAACCAGTAGGTATCGATAGTGACGTGATTTTTCTTGACGGCGGCAACGTATTCGACGCGTACACGATTTCAGAATACGCGATACGCCACCAGTTGAATGCTGAAAGAACGCTTGCTCGGATTCACCTTAGCAGAGCGTTCACGTATCACCAACTCAGCACACTCATCAACGAGAAATTATCTGAAGCAATCGACATATTCAAAGCCAGATTAGTAGTCGTCTCCGACTTTACAGCGCTTTACTGCGACCCGGACGTAGCTAAACAGCAAGAGCGGGAATCACTGGACATCTTCAGACGCGACGTAAGATCACTAACTGACCTCGCGGAAAAGAAGAATTCGCTGATAATTGCAACCAACCTTCAGCTGAGAAATAGAAGAATGTATGAGGCTTTGATTCAAACGGCACCTGTCTCAGCGAAACTGGACGAACACGGCACTTTCACTCAACTCACACTGACTAGGCACCCATTCACCCCTCACCTCAAAGCTACAATCTTCCTCAACAAACAAACCTTGGAGAGCTACATCTGATGGGACGCACTGTACCCTCATGGCGAATGGTTGCTGAATCCGAAGTGGAGAAGATGAAAAAATTCCGTGATTCACTTCGTTTTGATGATAAAATGATTTTCGAAGATCTTCTGAATCAATGTAAACTGTATGCGTCAGCAGCAAGCTCGCTGGCGTCACCCGTTAAAGAAATGCCCTTAATCATCTCCATCCTATTTGCTCATCATAAGAAATTAACAGAATTAGAAAAACGATTGAAAGCGCTCGGTGAAGTCTAACAGAAGTGTGCTTGCCGGACGATTGAAGTTGGGAGGTTTAGGGGGATAAGTCATAGTAGAGTCTACGGTTGGTCTTCCCCTTGTTCTCCAATTTAACGAGGCGTATCTCTCCTACCTCTTTCAACTGCGCCACATGGGCTCCCCCATCAGCCTGTTTGTCAATTCCCTCAATCTCTACGATTCGAAGTTGGGCCTCGTTTGGTGGAGCAGCTTCCGCGAGCTTAACCAATTCCGGCAACTTGAGGGCTTCGTCGCGTGGCATGAAGTAGGTCTTCACCGGAGCATCCTGTTTGACGAGTCTGTTCGCCTCGGCTACGAAGCCTTCTATCAAGGAACGGTCGAATGCGTCCAGGTTAAAGTCCATTCGAGACTTGTCAACTTCTATTTGATTGCCAGTGATTCGACAGTTAGCCTTTGAGAAGAAGACGGAGCACAGTAAGTGTCCGGAGGTGTGCATCCGCATCAGTCGGTAGCGTCGGTCCCAATCAAGCTTCCCCTGGACCGTACTTCCTACAGCAAAGTTTGGTGGTGAGCTCAGGGAGTGTAGGATCTGGTCTCCATTTTTGGTGGTTTCAGTCACGGGTATATCATTCAATGTGCCAGTGTCGCAGGCCACGCCTCCTCCGCGAGGATAGAAGAGACTTTGATCCAGCTCGACCTTGTTTCCTTCAATGCTGACGACCGTGGCTGAGAATTCCTTTGAGTAGGGCTGATCCCAGTATAGTCTTCTCGTCATAACCAAAACGCTCTTGTTTAGCATCAATAAGTTCGCATATATTGCGTCTTCGAAGCGGTCAATGTGCACCCTTTGAGCTTGATAGTTGACGGTCACCTAGACATTGCGTTCAACGCGCTGTTCCTTCATCGTGACTTTCTCCTGTCAGCGCATGAGAATCGATTGAAAGGTGCCGATAGTAAGAATGGGAGTCCGACCGTCGGTTTGCCGGATCTCGTTAAAGGGAGCGTCCGAATTGTTTTCGGAACGATATGGGTGCCTCCCTGTCTTCCGGGAGTAGACGTGCAACCTTGCTATCGGACGCCAGCCGAAGCTTACGAGATGGCGATTCAACAGTTGGATTACTATAAGGATCTGGCATCGCATGGATACGTTAGGCTGATACTCACTCAAAGCGACCTTGAATCCGCATTAGGGGACCAGAAACGAGTCGGCATTGTACTCCTGATGGAAGGCGCTGACCCTATCCTCTCACCTGAAGACGTGCATGATTGGTATATGCGGGGTCTTAGAATTCTTGCCCCTTCTTGGAGGGCTACACGCTATGCTGGCGGCACACGCATGCCAGGTCCCCTAACGGATGCTGGCCGCGAGTTGATCGGACAGTTAGACAAAAGTCGGCTTATTCTTGACGTGTCGCACATGTCGGATGAGAGCTTCTTCGAAGCGCTGAAGCTCTTTCACGGTAAGGTCATAGCGAGTCACTCAAACTGCCGTGCACTTGTACCAACTGATAGACAGTTGAGCGACGAGATGATTCACGCGTTGATCTCTCGCAATAGTGTGATCGGTTCAGTGTTCTACAATCAGTTCCTCCTGAAAGACTGGAAAACGGGCATGGCAAAATCGCAAGTTACCCTTAACCACGTGGTGCAACATATTCAACACATCTGTTCCATAGCGGGAGACTCGCTTCACGTCGCCATCGGTTCAGATCTTGACGGAGGATTCGGCGTTGAGAATACCCCTATGGAGATTGACACGGTCACCGATCTCGGTAAGTTAGCTTCTGCCCTCTCCGATGGCGGATTCTCTGAAGCAGATGTCGAGGCGGTTATGAACAGAAATTGGTTGCGGATTTTGAAGGAAACGTTACCCTAAGACTAACTCCCGAAGTCGTTGCCAGAAGCTCTTCTTGGCTGTTTTAGTCCTAGGCTTCGTAACCTTAACGGTTCTCTTAGTTTTCTTCTTGCGGCGAACGGTCGGCTTTTTTGAGGTAGCCTTTCTTGTAGATCTCTTTCTCTTCCTCGCGGTCAATATTGAAGCCCATTTGCATCTACGCGCTCATTGACTTAAAGAATCGATGGATTTCGATTCTAGTTGAGCATGGAATGGGGAGTTGCGGTTTCATCTAATAGTTTCATGGATCTCTTGATCTTTCAGTTCTCTCTCCGCTTGAATTTTGTCACGTACGATTCCATGGCACATTGAAACAACAAGGTTGGATCATTGATCTTTACCAGAAAAATGATCAGATGATAGTCTGGCTCAAACGCCCTGATGGAACATGCATTAGAATCGCGGATCAATGGAAACCGACGATTTACGTGAGTGGTAATGTAGGAGATCTACTCGATCTTTCCTGTCAACCGTTCATTTCTGCATGTTCATTCAAGCAGAAGTTTGTTCAGCCAGGTGACCTGAAACGGTCAACAGTGTTAGAGGTCGAAGTTAGAAATGAGGCTCACGCGAAAGCGCTAGCAAAAAGGGTGCAATTATACGGGAACTACTCGAAATTCCGATTGTATAATGTTGATGTCCCATTCACGCAAATGTACCTCTACGAGAAAGATCTCTTTCCGTTAGCATTTGTTCAAGCAGAATACGCGAACTCTAAGGTTCAATGGACGCTCGAAGATTCACGTGACTCGGTCGACTACAAGCTTCCAGAGTTCAGAAAGATTCGCCTACAGGTGCGAACAACTAAAACTAACAGGATTCGAGGATTTGGCGATGAACTAGATTCATTCGCGCTGATTCGAAATGATGGTGAAACGTTCAAGGTGGATTCTGGGGATGAGTGTGATAAGATTCACAAAATAATTGACGTTTTTCACGAATTAGATCCGGATATTGTTCTCACTGAAAACGGTGACTCGTTCATATTTCCTTACCTTGTGAGGCGAGCTCAACATAATGGAATGCGCGATCAGTTGATTCTGGATCGCGAAGGAGTTCCGCTCAGTGTCTACGAGACTCAGGGCCACAGCTACTTCTCGTATGGTAAAATCCTGTATCGTCAAACGGCCACCAGACTGCTTGGTAGATTGCATATTGACGAAGCAAACGCATTTTTCGTTAATGATTGCGGACTCGAAGGGTTGTTCGAAGTTGCACGGACCTGCATAATCCCAATTCAGAGAGCATCACGAACAACCATCGGGACAAGCATGACTTCACTGCAGCTCTATAACGCGCTCAAAGAAGACGTGCTTATTCCATGGAACAAGAACTCGCCAGAGGAGTTCAAAGATGGAAACGAACTTGTCGTAGCAGATCGTGGAGGATTCATCTTCGAGCCTAAGATTGGTATTCATGATAGTATTGGCGAGCTTGATTTTTCATCACTATACCCCACAATCATGCTCAAAAGGAACTTGAGCGGGGAGACGGTAAACTGTCAGTGTTGCCCAAACTCATCGCTTAGAGTTCCTGAACTCACATTCAACATCTGCGAAAGATGGAGGGGAATAGTGCCGAGGTCACTTGAAATTTTACTTAGAAAGAGAATGGTTTACAAGAAATTCAAGAAGAGCGCAGTTAGATCCACCGTCACGGCTCAGATACGATCAACGCCAAGCTGCATTGAAATGGATCCTAGTGTGCTCATAGCCGCAAAACGGCGAGCAATCGGTTACCTAGGGTTCAAGAATGCTCGTTTTGGCAAAATAGACGCTCATATAGCTACTTGCGCTTTCTCACGAGAAGCGCTGAAGAAAGCGACAGCCATCGCTGAGTCAAAGGGGTTCAGGTTAATTCATGGAATTGTCGATTCTATGTGGCTAGAGAAGGAAGATGCTACGATTGACGATTACAAGTTTCTCTGTGATGAGGTTGAGAGGGAACTTGATCTTCCAATAAGCTTCGAAGGCCGTTACAGGTGGATTGTATTTTTGAACTCGCGAGTTAACCCAAAACTCCCTGTGCTGAATCGGTATTATGGAGTCTTCGAAGATGGATCGCTAAAGGTAAGAGGCATTGACCTCAGAAGGCATGACACGCCTAATATTGTTAGGAACTGTCAGAGGGACATGTTGTCCATACTCTCGGAAGCCAATAATACATCCGAATTTACCGCGCTGATACCTAAAGCCCTGAAGGTTATGTGCACTTACGTCAAGATGATAAGAGCTGGGAACGTGCCGATTGAGGATCTGGTTTTGGAAAAGAGGTTGAGTAAGAGCCCAGGTGAGTATAGTAATCGAGTTGAGCAAGCCATCGCTGCTGATCACCTTACCAGGGAAGGCGGATCTGTGCACGGCGGCCAGAGTGTAAGTTACGTAATAACAGACAGCGCTTCAAGAATAGAGGATAATCGTGCTATTCCAATCGAATTGCTCGGTGAGAGAGCGTGTTATGATACGGAGAAATATGCCACGTTGTTGTTCTCGTCCGCGATGAATCTGCTACTTCCCTTTGGCTACGATCTCGAGACCCTTCGCAGGTATGCTCAATAGCCTGGCTGATGCAAACAAATTACATAGGTTGCATCGAATGATTCCGAAGCAGTTGATCATCCCATTCATCTCAATTCTTCTGCTTATGACGAATTCCACGAATCAGGTTTCGCCGAGTCAGGTCTCGACAAGTGTAACCACAGTCGTATCCTCATCGACACTAACCTCATACAGTACATACTCCGTCGGAGTGACCCAAGTCACTTCGACAGTAACGAACACGATCTACAACGGAAATATCCCGTTAATGGGTTGGGGTGCGGCGGGATGCTTGTCCGCCGGATTTCCTTTCAACGCTAACCCAGGCGATCAACTTACGGTTAACTTCGTTTCAGACGTCCCCATCGACTTCTATGTGATGTCGGCAGGCCAATTCCAGAGAGTGCCGCCTGCTACCTCGCTGTGTAACGCTTTCGGAGCGATTCCAGTTTTTTCATCGTTGAAGGCTGCAAGCTACCAGACGAGTTATTCGCTTAACTGGACACCCCCCATCCCGGGTCAATTCTTCATTGTCTTGCTGAATTTGCAACCCGCAACAGCATCTGTAATGATGTCAGCGTCTATAACCTCCGTTCAAGTTGGATCAGTCATGGTCAACGCAACGGCCACTACAACGATAACGAACGCGTATAGTCAAGTTTCGAGCATGCTTGTAACGGTTGAGAGTACGACGAGCGGCCGCAGAGGGGTTGACGTCTCAAACCATTGAATGGGTTGTAGTCGTACTGATTCTGGTCGCGTTGGGCGTGATATTCCTAGGATCGAAGAAGCGATCTGCTAAGGCAGGTCAAGTCAAGTTCGCTTGAATAAGAGCCATAGTTGGCGGTCGTGTTCTTTCTTCATGAGCACGAGGGCATAGTCTCCGTGCAACCTTCTTCCGTGCAGTTCGAACGCGATCTCGTCGGGCTTCCGTAGTTTCAAATCATAGGTTCCGTTATCCCAGATGGATACTTTTCCTGCGCCATATTGCCCTTGAGGAATTTCTCCTTCGAATGCTCCGTACTCTAAGTCGTGATCGTCCACTGCCATCGCCAGACGTTTAACCCCTTTAGTTTCAGGTGGTCCTTTGGGTACTGCCCAAGACTTGAGGACGCCGTCCATTTCGAGGCGGAAGTCGAAGTGGTGATGCGACGCCCAATGCTCTTGTACAACAAAAGTCAAGGCGTGTTTGATTTCCGCGTCTTCGACAGCACGTTTACCCAACGTTCCCGAACCTGTATGGTGCTACTGCTCTGCAGTTAGTGCAGGTAGCGTACCCTAGTTTGTCAACGGTGAACTTTGAATTGCTTCCGCAGGCTTGGCAGATCATTGTAAATCCTTTAAGTCTGCCAGAGTCAGGATCGGATTGAACTTGATGTTTGCGGGCCTGTTGCTTTGCTTCGATAGTCTTCCTCATCTTCTGCTCTTCGTTTAGTTTGCGAACGTAGGATGAGGGTAGCTTCCGAACCACTTCGAGTCACTCCACTGGACTTACTTGTCACGGCCCTTAATTACAACTTTCTCAAATTCACGGATGGCCACTTCTTGCTCTGCGGTCTGAATTGATCCAGGACGCTTTTCCCTGACAAGTTGAATTGCTTCATCAGCGTGCATGCCGTTGTAGACTAGATATGCCGCTAAGGCGGTGCCGGTTCTGCCTTTTCCTTCTCCACAGTGGACGAGAACTGGATGAGACTGTGATTTCTGCGACTTGATGAATTGTGCGATTTGAGCTAACTGTTGAGTTGACGGCATAGTTGTTAGAGGTGAGTGCAGGTATGCGAAGCCTAGGCGGCGGATAATTCCCGGATTAAGTGGAGTGCTCGTTAGGGATACGATCGCTTCAATCCCTTCTCTCTTCGCTGCCTCAAGTTCGGTTACGCTCTCCGGTCTGCCACATCCAGCAAGCACTGAGGGGTCTATCCAGCTGAAGTTCCGTGGAAGCATGGTCATTTGGCTCAACTGTCACGGCACAGGTTATGTGCTGCACATTCTTAGTATATAGGCTACGAAATCAACTCTCGGTAGCAATCCGAATGATGCGCGCAAGCATTCGAAATGTTTTCATCGGATTGGGGTGGAGGCTTCAAGTGTGACGCGGGCGCATCTGTACCCTTCGGCTCGAGCAGATCTTTTGAGGTTTCTCGAATCGAGTGGATTCAAACCTCACCCTCTTGAAGTGTTTTGTCCATCTTCTACGCACTGCTGGGTTGACGTGGCGGCAGCTAAAGGATCCGATCTGTGGGCTTTCGAGTACAAGTCGCGACAGGATTCAATTAGAAGGGGCTTCGAACAATGTCTGAGTTACTCACGCGCTTTCAATTATGTGGTGCTAGTTGCTGACAGGCGTCGAGTCACAGCCAGCCCATATTTCAGTAGGTTCAAACGGGAAGGTTTTGGGGTGTGGCGTCATATAGGGAGTAGTTTCTACTCTATTCTTCCTCCAAAACGGCGACAGGTTGCACGTGTGGCTCGAGGAATAGTTGAAAGGCAGTTCAGGAGATTACGAGTACAAGGCGGAGTTGACCGGAGCATTCTGGATTGGGTGGGTTAATTGATCTTCGCCCAGTTATTCACGGTCTTAACCGCCTCGCTCAGATTCGTCACTGTAGCCTCCGGGTTTAGGACGAGGTTATGCTCTGGCGGTTGCCTTCGTATGTGTATTGCATGAATACCGACGCTCCTAGGCCCGATTACGTCCGCGTCTATTGAATTGCCGATGAAAACCGTTTCCTTAGGCGTCAGGTTCAGATCGTTTAACGCTTTGAGAAATATGTCGGCCTTAGGTTTCCTTATTCGCAGCGATGCTGAGATGAGGATGAGTTTGAAAAATCTGGCTAAATCGAACTTATTTAGGATGGAATGGACCTGCCAATCGCTCTTCGCGTTTGAGATCAACCCTAGCAAGTAACCGTTCTGATCGAGGGCGGTCAGGGTGTCTAGGGTATCTGGAAAGAGCTGCCATGATTCTATCTCAGGCCGGTAATATGCTTCCACCGCGCCGTGGATGAATTCTTGGTTAGGCTTGCGGACTCCGAACTTGCCGGCGACTTTGGCAATTATCTCTTCCATCGGTATTTCAATTCTGTAAAGATTCGCCTTTGATGCAGCTTCTTCGAGGCTCTGGATGAATGTGACGGAAAACTTGCGAAATTCTACTTTCACACCTGCTGCATTTAAGTACGCAAAGAGTGACCTGACTTCTGCTTCGTAAACTTCTTCCCAGGGCTTGTCCAAGTAGACTAAGGTATCACCAAGATCAAGAAGTACACCGCGAATTTGACGCCCCACACAAGCTCACGGTCTTGCAGTTCTGCACGTAAGTGAACTAGTCCCGTTCAAACTCAATTCTTAATGCCATGCCCTTCAGGTCTTTCGCGATACTTTGAACCATTTCAAGGTTGACGGGCATATTCTTCGGTCGTCTGCCTGTCAATATGACCTTTGTTTCTGTGCTCCCGTCCGGGATCCAGATAGTGTTTATCGTAAGTATTGAGAGCGGGCTGAATAGGTCTTCAAGGAATGCTCGGTCGTCGCCTCCGAAACCAATCAGCTTGACACGTTTTCCGAAGCTCTCTCCCAACTCTTTGACAATTCTGGCGCCTCCGCCAAGAATCCGCGGAAGATCCTTCTTGTCCACTAGGACGGCCATCATATCGTCTGCTTCCACCGACCTATGATAGGTTACGTCTTGCAGCACTGGATATTCCTTCTCGAGCTCCACCATTCTTTGTATTACCTTGAGATCTAACTGCGTAACCTGCCCTTTCTGCAGTTTCTCCTCGCAACGTCTGCAGAGGATACCCGACTTCACACAGAATGCGTCGAGGATTGTCTTGACCATTAACTTTCCACCATTGACCATGTTTTACGGATACCAGATCGCCCGGGAGAGCTTCGCATTTTCAGCTTCAGTGCATTCCAGGTGCGAGACGATTTCCCTACTCCTCTGCTGCTGCTTGAAAGGGTTTTCTTTTTGAATCACGTGACTGGACCTTTCAGACGTGATCCGCGCCTCACAACGAGCTTCGAAGAGTATTTTATACTTCACGAAATGCCTATCACGTAAACGTTCCCGTGGTTCACATTGAAGCTCTTTGAATACGAAGCGAAGGAAATTGCCCGCCGATACGGTGTCCCAGTTCCTAGCGGAATAATCGCATCCTCCCCGCGGAGGCAGAAGCAGCGTTCGAGAAGCTAAATCAGCCTTCAATGATCAAAGCACAAGTTCTCGTAGCTGGCCGAGGGAAAGCCGGAGGCATCAAACCAGTCTCAAACAGTGAAGAAGCATTCGAAGTATCCGGATCCATTCTCTCAATGACAGTAAAGGGAGAAAAGGTCGCTAAGATTCTTGTCGAGCAACGTGTAGCCAGTAAGCATGAACGGTACGTGAGCATCGTAGTTGACCGTTCTTCACGGTGTTACACAATTCTCTGCTCGACCGAGGGAGGCGTCGACATAGAACAGATCGCTGATCAATCACCTGAGAAAATAATCCGCTATAAGATTGATCAACTTGTGAGTCTTCAGGATTTTGAAGGCAGAATAGTCGCTAAGCGTCTAGGCTGCTCCGGCAAGCAAATCAACGAACTTGCACGAATCATAAGCAGACTCTTCCAGATGCTCTTGGACTACGATGCTGAGCTGGTCGAATCCAATCCCCTGATTGAAACCGAGTCGGGCGATTTCGTCGCAGCCGACTTGCGGATTCTTCTCGACGATAATTCGCTCTATCGTCACCCAGAATTCTTGGCAAGGATGAAAACCTTCGAACCCGACATGACACCTCTAGAAATCAAAGCGCGCGAGAAGAACCTCGCCTACGTAGAACTCGACGGTGACGTTGGCATAATTGGAAACGGCGCAGGCCTAGTAATGGCAACGTTAGACATGATTCTAGACTACAAGGGAAAAGCAGCCAACTTTTGCGACGTGGGTGGCGGCGCAGATGAAGTGAGGACTGCCGCAGCACTCGAAATTGTGCTTGCCAACCCCAAGGTCAAGGTTCTCCTGATCAACATTATGGGGGGCATAACCAAGTGTGATGATGTCGCTCGAGCAATTCTTGACATTCAGAAGAAGATGGGAATTTCGAAGCCGATGGTCATTCGGCTAGTCGGAACGAATGAGGAGGAAGGACGCAGAATCCTCACTGCCGCTAACATCCCATCCTTGAACAGCATGGAAGAAGCGGCTGCAAAAGCCGTGGATATCGCATCAAAGGTGAAGTAGGTTGCCAATATTAGTCGGAAAAGAAACACGTGCCCTCGTCCAAGGAATAACTGGATCACAGGGAACCTACCATGCACAGTTGATGGTCCAGTATGGAACCAAGATAGTTGCAGGCGTCACTCCCGGTAAGGGGGGCACGTCAGTGCAAGGGGTCCCTGTTTTCGACACGGTGGAGGAAGCAAAGAGACGCCTAGAAGTTGATGCGTCAATAATCTTCGTTCCAGCTCCTTTCGCTAAGGATGCGGCTCTAGAGGCTATTGCGTCGGATCTGAACCCAGTCGTAATAATCACTGAAGGAATCCCGGTGAAAGACGAAATTCAACTTATGGAGATTGCAAGACGCAAGAATACGACGGTAATCGGACCCAACACGCCCGGCATTATAACTCCGGCTGAATGCAAGCTTGGAATAATGCCCGGACACATATTCAAACCGGGAAGGATTGGTTTGATCTCTAGAAGTGGCACGTTGACATACGAGATTGCTGCAAGCCTGACCAATGCTGGACTAGGCCAAACAACATGTCTGGGGATCGGGGGGGACCCCGTGGTAGGTCTAACGTTCGTGGACGTCTTGGAAATGTTCAGAAAGGATCCTCAAACTTCCGCCATAGCCATGATAGGGGAAATCGGAGGTAACGCGGAAGAAAGAGCCGCGCAATACATAATCGAGACCAAATATCCCAAGCCAGTGGTCGCTTACATCGCCGGACGAGCGGCCCCCCCGGGAAAGAGAATGGGGCATGCCGGTGCAATAATAATGGGAAAGACTGGAACAGCAGAAACCAAGATAGATGCACTTCGAGAGGCCGGAGTTAAGATAGCGCTGAAACCAAGCGAGATCGCTGGACATCTGAAACTGTAATAGTTGATTTAGGCACAGATCGATTAATAGCTGCCAGTAATAGTGCTAAGTCAGGCGCGCTCTTTGCTTAAACGAACACATTACACTGACCAATTAGAAAATGCTGAGGGCCCAGTAGTCCTGGCGGGCTGGGTTCATGAAATAAAGGACTTAGCGCGAGCTCGATTCATCTGGTTGAGGGACAGACATGGAATCGCGCAAATCACGATAATCAAGTCGAAGATCGACCCTGCAATCCTCAAAATATCAGACTCCCTAGGGAATGAAGATGTAATTACAGTAGAAGGTAACCCCGTCAAGGAGCGAATCGCCAAAGTAGGCGCAGAAATCATACCAACGAAGATTGAACTGATTGTCAAGTCCCAAGCCGCACTGCCACTGGACGTATCCGGCAGAATCGAATCAAACTTGGACGCTCGCTTAGACTGGCGCGTGATCGACCTCAGACGAAGAGAAAACCTGGCATTATTCCAGATTCAAACGAAATTAGTGGAAGGAATGCAAGAGTACCTTCGTTCGAACGATTACATGCAAGTGTTCACGCCTTGCCTCCTGGGAGGCACCTCAGAAGGAGGAGCAGAAGTCTTCAAAGTGGATTATTTCGGAAAAGAGGCTTTCCTTAGACAGGATCCGCAATTGCACAGGCAATTGTGCATCGCAGCAGGATTCGACAAAATCTACGATCTAGGCCCAAACTGGAGGGCAGAGATGTCTCACACTCCGCGGCACATATGCGAACACCGCGGATTAGCAGTTGAATTCGGGTTCATGCAAGACGAACAAGACATGATGAGAGTTGAAGAGGAAGTGATCACCGCAGCCCTCCGGAAAGTCAAATCTGAGTGCGGACGGGAACTCGAACTCCTGCAAATCCAACTGGAGATCCCTAATACTCCCTTTCCTGAACTTAGATTCCCCGAAATCTACGAGATAGAGAAACAATACGGCAAAGACCTGCCGTTTGGAAGTGATCTCGATAAAGAAGCTGAAACCATTCTCTCGCAGTACGTTCGAGAGAAATACAAGACTGACGCATTTTTCATAAACCGGTTCCCGTTCAAGGTGAAACCATTCTACGTTATGCGCGTGGACGAGGACCCTCAGTGGGCTAGAAGCGTAGATTTCATTTACAGAGACCTTGAGCAATCTTCGGGCGGCCAGCGAGAGAACAGGTACGAGAAGATAATGGAGCAGCTCAAGGAGAAGAACATCAATCCGGCAGGAATGGCTTGGTTTACTGAGCCATTCAAGTACGCGGTTCCTCCTCACGGAGGCTTCTGTCTGGGAATCGAAAGGTTCACAATGTCTCTTCTAGGAAAACAAAACATTAGAGAAACAGTGCTCTTTCCCAGAACGCCTGAGCGGCTTCTACCATAATATTATCAGTTCAAATTCCAACAGACATCTCCGCAGTGCCGGCACGGTTAATACGCAATATAGTCTGTGCTATTCCTTCAATTCGAGGAAAAAGTCGTGGTAACCAAAGAAGACGTGATGACCGCTCTGAAAGACGTCATGGACCCTGAACTCCACATTCCAATAGTAAACCTGCAGATGATCAAAAAAGTCGAGATTGACGGTGCGAGAGTTAAAGTGCTAGTTGCACTCACCGTTGGCGGATGCCCACTCTCCAAAACAATCTCTGACGACGTCCAGAAAGCAGTGATGAAGCTCAGCGAGGTCAAAATGGTTGACGTCGAAACCACAGTAATGACGAAGCAGGAACTGGAAGAACTGCGTAAGAGTATCAAATCCAGAATGTCAGCTCAATCGACTCAACAACCAGCGGGCGCCATGCCGCCTGGAATTAACCGCCTTGAAAGGAAAGGAATCCGAAACGTAATCGCCATAATGTCCGGTAAAGGAGGAGTTGGAAAATCCTTTGTAACAGGTTTCCTCGCCGTCCAACTCAACAAGCTTGGATACAAAGTTGGCATACTCGACGCAGACATCACGGGTCCCAGCATCGCTAAAATGTTCGGTCTGAAAGGGCCACTGGGTGTTACCGCTGACAAACAGGTACTCCCAGCTAACACACGAACCGGCATCAAAGTTGTCTCAATGAACCTCATACTTGAAGAACCACAAATGCCAGTCATAGTGCGAGGTCCAATCGTAAACAGCGTCATACGACAAATGTTTCAAGACATAGATTGGGGAGAATTACACTTTCTCCTCGTTGACCTACCACCTGGAACGAGCGACGCACCCCTCACCGTTTTCCAGTCGCTCCCGCTGCAGGGAGTAATAGTCGTCACTACTCCGCAGGATCTGGCCCTGATGGTCGTTGGAAAAGCAATCAACATGGCCAAAACGCTTAGCGAACAGATCGCTCATGTAAAGATTCTAGGGCTAATTGAGAACATGAGCTACGCAGTTTGCCCCCACTGCGGCGAGAAATGGGAAATCTTCGGCCACGGAAAAAGCCAAGAAGCAGCCAAGAAATCGGGCATACCATACTTAGGATCCGTGCCCATCGACCCTGAAATAGCAAGATTGGCTGACGAGGGAAAGATTGAGGAATACGATAATCCAGTCTTCGAGGAATTAACAAGAACAGTTCGGTTGAGCGCAACCAAGCTCCTTGAACCCATACCTGGAGCAATGCCGATAGCATGGTCAGAACAGAAGGCCTAGCGGCCTTAGATGAGTTGAATTAAGATTAATAGGCAGCAAACCCGGAGGATACATCTACAAACAGCAATTGGAGCACACTCGAAATGGTAACCAAAGACGAAGTAGTAACCGTCCTGAAGGAATGCTATGATCCTGAGATTCCGATCAACATATGGGATCTTGGATTAGTTTACGACATCAACATACAAGAGGATGGAAACGTAGGAGTCAAGATGACGCTAACGGCTCCCGGCTGTATGATGGGTGGAATGATTGCAGATGACGTTAAGGGGAAACTCAAGGCGCTGCCCGGAGTCAAGGATGCCAAAGTCGACCTAGTGTTTGATCCGCCTTGGACTCCTGATAAGATGAGTGAAGAAGCCAAAGCCCAGATGGGAATCGCTTAAGAGACTATCCCCCTCCAACCCCGGTTCTGCTAAAACTCCATTCACGTCAGCGCAGGTTGCCGTCGCCAGTGAAGATTAAGCTTGGTCAGTCACGTTTCCAGTAACGATTCTTGAAAACCAATCACGGCGCATAAATACGTAAACGTGTCGTGGGTAGTCTCAATTGAGGTACTGATGTTGAAGGATAATTGGGCATCCCTCGTGGACTTGAGCATTGTACATTTTATGGCATATCCGGAAACAGCGGCTGGTTCCGGGCCAATCGTGGAAACAGTCTCCCGAATACTAAGCGATGACTTCTTTTCAATGATTGAGGTGACTCACATCAACGATCCTGCAGTGAGAAAGGAAGTTGCAGGGTTGATTGAGACAGCTCACGCTCGAGTTGGTTTTGGAGCACAACCCTCCATTCTCAGGGAGAAACTTGACCTCAACTCATTTGACGCGGCTAAGCGAAAGGAATCTGTTGACAAACTGCTGCCGCTCATCGACGAGGCTAAGGAGTTAGGCGCCAAACGGTTCACAGTGCTTAGCGGACCAGATCCCGGAGTCAAACGGGAAGAAGCGGGAAAGCTGCTTGTTGATTCTCTTATGACGCTTTGTTCCTACGCTAAAGATCGTGGCGTGAGCGTTACGCTCGAAACATTCGATCGGACCGTGGAGAAGAAGAGTTTGATGGGACCTTCAGAAGAGTCCCTGTTGATTTCGAAGGGGCTAAGAAGCAAGTTTCCTGACTTCGGATTAATGTACGATATGGGTCACGCTCCGCTGTTGAACGAGGATCCAGCGAAAGCTCTACGTCTGCTTAAGGATCACTTGGTACACGTGCACGTGGGGAACTGCGTGAAGACACCTGGATTACTCGCGTATGGGGATCAACACCCACGCTTCGGATTGAAAGGGGGAGAAAACGACGTGCCACAACTCGTATACTTCCTAAAGGCCTTAATTGACATCGGATACATTCCGTCAAGTCCTAAGGAAACCTCACCCGTGATCGGGTTTGAGCTCAAACCGGTACCAGGCGAGAAATCCGAGATGATTATAGCAAATTGTAAAAGGACCTGGGAGAAAGCTTGGAGTCTACTCTGAGGATAGATGACCCATGAAACCACGAGTATACGTTACGCGAATACTGCCCAAAGAAGCAATGGACAGGATCAACTCTTTTTGTGACGCGAAAACTTGGGATGGCCCACTACCTCCGCCCAGAGAGGTTCTTGAGGAAAATGTCGCCAACATTGACGGCCTCCTTTCACTCCTCACAGACAAAATAGACGCTGCACTGATGGACAAGGCACCGAAGCTGAAAGTAATCAGCAATTATGCCGTGGGCTTCGATAACATAGACATCCCTGCAGCCACGAAACGCGGGATAATAGTTGGAAACACCCCCGGCGTATTGACAGAAACCACCGCCGACCTCGCATTCACACTGCTGATGGCAGCCGGAAGGCGGATCGTCGAGGGAGACAAAGAGGTGCGAGCCGGAAAATGGAAGACTTGGGGACCAATGACTCTTCTTGGACAGGACATTCACGGCGCCACGTTAGGCATAATCGGGTTAGGGCGGATCGGAGCCGCCATTGCTCAACGCGCAAAAGGTTTCGGCATGAAGATACTCTATTATGATATCATACGGAACGAGAAGGCAGAGAAGGAACTTGGAATTCAATACACCGATTTGAACAATCTTCTCTCCCAGTCAGATTTCATCACGATTCACACAAACCTCACCAAGGAAACTCATCATCTGATCGGCGCAAAGCAATTCGACCTTATGAAGAGAACGGGCATTCTCGTCAACACGTCTCGTGGACCAATAGTTGACAACATGGCATTGTACGAAGCGCTGCACAACAAGAAAATAGCCTATGCGGCACTGGACGTTACGGAACCAGAACCCCTACCAGCAGACCACCCACTACTAACTCTCGATAATGTGATCGTAGTCCCCCACATAGCTAGCGCGTCGGTTGCAAGCCGAACCAAGATGGGATTGATGGCGGCTGACAACCTAATCGCTGGACTAAAAGGGGAAATGCCACCTAACCCAGTCAACCCAGAGGTCCTAAAGAAGAAGTAACGTAAGAGAAGGCAGCAATTCGAGTACAGCACGAAGCTCGGCCAATCACGTTAAGGGGTGAGTATCGATTGGCTCACCTACAAACAGGATCTATCAGACGCGTAGTGCTAGGTATATGTCTCCGACGTTCGTTCCCGTGCGCCCAGTTATCAGACAGTCGTTCAGCTTTCTGAAGAAGTTGAAAGAATCGTTCCGCTCTAAGAATTCTTTCAAATCGAGTTTCTTCCTGCTGGCCCGTTCGCATGTACAACCGTCCACAATTGCTCCGGCTGCGCTGCTATGACCGTCTATCCCATCTGTGCCCATAGCTGCTACTACAACCCCATCCAAGCCGGCAATATTCTCAGCTGCACAGAGCGCGGTCTCCTGATTTCTTCCACCTAACCCATTCCCGTGAACCTCAACGGTTGTTTCGCCTCCGAAGATTAGAGCACCTTGTTCGCGTAGATGCGTCTTGTCTGCTGCTATTGACGCGAGAAGCTTGGCCATGCATCTCGCATCCATATCAACCGTTGAAGTTACAATACTTGCGGGGAGGCCTCTTCTCTCTATGGCATGCTTTGCACCGATACAAGCAATGTGACTATCTGCAATGATGAAATTGTGAACCCGACGGAAGACAGGGTTGCCTTCCTTCGGTGTGTCGGGTAGTTCTCCTTTCAAACCTCTTGTGAGGTGGGATTTGACGGTGCGCGGACTATTCCTCCATAATTCATGTTTCCGCAGAACCTCCACGGCATCATGGTATGAGGTTGGGTCGGGAGCAGTTGGACCTGAAGCGATGTCGTGGAGAGGGTTCCCTGTGACATCTGACATTATGAACGAAATGATGGTTGAGGCATGACACAATTCCGCGAGGCGGCCTCCTTTAATTCTGGAAAGGTGTCTGCGGACTGTGTTGATTTCACGTATTGTTGCCTTGCTTCTAATCAAACGTGAGGTGACAAGGGTCTTGTCCGTTAACGGGATATTTGGCGGAGGGGCGGGAAGCATTGCTGATGCGCCGCCGGAAATCAAACACATTAGGAGTTCGTTCCTGTTCATGCTTTGGGCGAGTGAGATCACTCGTTCCGCCGCCTTTTCTCCTTCTTCATCGGGCAACGGGTGTCCGGCGAAGAATACTTCCACTCTGGTGTCGAATTGAGGAATCTTCTGCCCTTTCGGCACGACGAGTACTCCGTTGATGTCCTTGCTGCCTAGCTCGTCTAGGGTAGTCCTCATCATGGAACTGCTAGCCTTGCCTACTGCGACTACCACGATTCGTTTGAATCGTGCGAGGGGGAGCCTGAAGTCACCTACGTGGATTCGATCGCCTGATACTCGAAGTCTAGATTGGAGGCATAATGATGGATCTACGGCGCGTACCGCAGCTTTGAGGGCGAGGAGGCTGATGCTTCGCGCCTTCTGATTCTTCTGGCTGACTCCGTTTCTGATCAGCTGATCGTACTGTCTGAAGAAGGGGCTTGAATTACGGGGTAGGTTAGGCGATCGTGACATTTACCGGGCCCTTCAGGTCAGGGAGAATTCTTCTCGATAGTAACTGTTTCGCCGTCGGGGACATTGCGGAAGACTGTCGCGTCACCTTTGATCTTCGCGAAAACATTCACTGGACTGGCGGCTCGAGGTTTTTCGCTTCTACTTGCAGGAGTTCGGCCGAAGAAGATGCATAGTGCACTTCCAGGGGGCCAATATGCGACGGCTCCGACTTCAACTTCAGCTCTCGAATGTTCTTCCTCAACGCTCACGGGGATTGAGAAGTAGATTTCATCCCCCCACCGATTTGCCTTCCCTTGGATGGGTAGAGATGCCCAGATACGTTCAGCAGTTTGCGGGTTCTCGCTAGTTAATGCGGCTTCGACTGATCCAGCAGCCTTCGTTACGATCTTGATTTGTCTTTCCATAACTACCAAGCTTTACATTGAATAATTCTGGAAATAAATAAGACTGACAGCCCCCGTTTTGCAAATGATGCGTTAGTATTGGACTGATCCTTCCCCAGCCTTGATCGTTATGTTACTTAGAAGCCCACCGTCGATTACTAGCACGTGTCCGCTCACGTAATCAGCGAGGGGTGATGCCAGGTAGAGTGCTCCGCCTGCGATTTGCTCGGGTTTTGCCATGTATCCTGCAGGAATCCGTTTCTTCAACTCTTTTTCTAAAGCCTCGTTCAGGTATGGGACGGTCATATCTGTTTCCACCCAGCCTGGGGCAATGGCGTTGACGTTAATTTTGTATGGTGCGAGCTCGACTGCCATGCATTTCATCATCAGGATCAGTGCGGCTTTGCTTGTTGAGTAAGCCACTATTCCTTCCTCCGCTTGCATGCCGTCTACTGAGGAGATTATGATGATTTTTCCTTCGCCCTGTTCAATCATCTGCCTTGCTACGAGTTGACAGCAATTGAAAGATCCTTTTACGTTAACGTCAAGGTGCTCTTGCAGGTTCTTCTCATCCATGCTGACGAGTGAACCGCCTTTCATGATTGCTGCGTTATTCACGAAGACGTCTATTCGACCGAACTTCTCCAGCGTCTTTTGAATCATGTTCTGTATTTGAGTTCGATCACTAACGTCGATTTGCATTGCAAATGCGTGGCCACCCATTTCCTCTATTTGTTTTGCGAGTGATTCAGCCCTTTGGCGGCCATCAGCGCGTCTCATTCTGTCAGCTATAATCACGCTGCACTGTGCTGAGCCGAAGGCTCTTGCAATCGCTTCACCTATTCCACGTGCAGCTCCTGTAACAATCACGACTTTTCCCTTCAACTGAAGGTCGGCTCGATTGGAGGTCATCTATTCCACTTCGCCTGTCGCTTGTGCATTCTCACGGATAAGAATTCGCAATCAGCGAGCATGAAGAATTAGATTCCTCGAAATCTCCACACGGCGAATGCTCGATGTTAAGTATCCCGAATGCAAGTCAAAACGCATGGCAGACATTAGGATCAGCATAATTGGCGCCGGAAGTGCAGTATTCTCCCTAAGTCTCGTTAGGGACCTCTGTCTCACGCCGAACCTTCAAGGGAGCACTGTAAGCTTCATGGACATAAACGAAGAGAGGTTGAATGCAGTTCACGCACTCTGCGAAAGATACGCCAAAGAGATGCAGGCCAAACTTAAGCTGGAGAAGACCACCGACCGCAGACAATCATTGCAAGACGCCGACTTTGTCATCAACACTGCGTTAGCTGCTGGACACGAAAGACTAAGGGACGGTTGGGCAATTGCTCGCAAGTATGGTTATCGTTTCGGCGGGAGTTATCACATTATGCATGATGAAGCGTTCTGGATCAATTTCTACCAGCTTCGGCTCTTCGACTCAGTGATAGAAGACGTCATGGATGTGTGCAAAGACGCCTGGTACGTCCAAGTTGCAAACCCAGTGCTCGCAGGCATCACTCACTTCAACCGCAAATACCGAGGGCTCAAATGCGTCGGACTCTGCCATGGTTTCGCCGGAATTTACCACATAGCTGAAACACTCGGGCTAGAGAAGAAGCATCTGAATTTCCAAATTCCTGGAGTTAACCACTTCGTGTGGCTAACAGATTTCTACTACAAAGGAGAAGACGCTTTTCCGATTCTGGACGAGTGGATTGCTAATCAGGCAGCTTCATACTGGGAACACTGTGGTACATGTGACGGTCTCGGACCAAAATCAGTAGACCTCTACAAGAGATTCGGGGTTTTCCCAATAGGCGACACGTGCAACCCGGGTGGGGGTACGTGGCCTTGGTGGTATCATACCGATGCTGAGAGTGAGGTGAAGTGGAAGGAGAACCCTACAGGGTGGTGGAATGAGTACTTTGCATCCTACGGAGAACAGATGAATCGGATAATTCGTGTATCTGAAGACAAGACCGGCAAAGTCACCGGGGTCTTCCCCCCAGAGCACTCAGGGGAGAATATCGTCCCACTTGTCGAATCCATAGCCTGTGACATCCCAAGGGTTTTGCAAGTGAATATTCAGAACTCAGGCAACTTCGTTGAAGGAGTCCCAACCAATTTCGAGGTTGAGGTACCAGGGCTCGTCAGCAAGGCTGGTATTCAGGGAATTCAGACAAGAGGATTACCAGAACCCTTGAAGTCGATTATGCTACGGGAGAGAGTGGCGCAGGTCGAAATTGAACTTGAGGCGTATCTACGTCAAAGCAAAGAGATGCTACGGCAACTAATATTGTCAGATCCCTGGACGAGATCACCGGAACAGGCCGAAGACCTGTTGAAGGACATACTCAACATGCCATGTCATCTAGAAATGAAACAGCATTATAAGTAGTCAAGCGACATCGCACCTCGGTATTTAATCGCAGTCCACTTACTGTAAGTACTCGATGAGTAGAGTATAGTACGCTGACAGTGAGTATTAGCAAGCTTTAAACTCGCAACTTAAGCAGTCTAGGTTTCGCAGGCGACTAAGTTGACTGCAAAAAGCAAAATGCTACTAGTTGTGCTACTCGTTCTCGTCGTAGTTTCGTCAGGATTCCTTCCAGCGAATGCCCAAATGATACAGCACGGTGGAACGCTACGTTTGGCTCTTGCAAACACGCTCGACAATTGGACTCAATTCAATACGGCATCATATCAGGCCTGGTACTTCCTCCAAATGGCTTACCCTAACCTCGGCATTCCTCTAGCTAGCGGAATAATGCACGTGGCATTGCAAAACTACTGGTCCAATCCTCAAGCAACCACATGGTACTTCCGAATTCGACCTGGAATGACCTGGTCAGATGGAGTTCCCGTGAACGCAACGGACTTAGAGTATTCGATTCGAGTAATGTTCAACAAGTATAGTTGGGGAGGAATTGGAAGCCTATACGTGTACCAAAGCTACCTTGCTGGTTCCGTTACAACTGCAGTGCACGCAGTGAATTCGACTGTAGTTGAGGTTGATCTGAACCAACCGTTGGGAACGCTTGGTGACACTGTTGGGGCTGAGAATACTCCGAACCTTACTCCGGAACACATTTGGAACAATGGCTATCTCAATAACCAAACGATGCCCGGTAATAATTTTGGAACGCTCGTCAGCTGTGGAGCATACTACATTTCAAACTTTACGCAAGGAGACTCGCAAGTGGTCCTACTACCAAATCCCTACGGTTCTCCGTTTGGCGGAGACGCAAAAGGTCTCCCTTACCTTAACGAGATAGACGTCAAACTCGTACCAAGCTCCGCGTCTACATCACTAATGCTGAAGGGTGGCGAGATAGATGCCGCTCCCGTGTCTGCATCAGACGTTGCTGGTTTAACAAGTGATCCAACGTTCAAGGCAGCCTATGGTCCGTTTCCGGATACGTGGATTCTGGAATACCCGATCTTCAACTATCCGTACAACATGAGCGACTTCAGAAAAGCCATGGCTTACGCGATCAACAGGACGGACCTCGTACAAACGGCCTATTCAGGTTATGCAGTTCCAGGAAGCCAGGGATACCTACCGGAATCCCAGAACGTTCCTAACTTGCCGCAATACGATTACAACCCACAGATGGCCGAACAATTGTTGTCCGGACTAGGCTGGGTAAAGCAAAGCGATGGATTCTACCATCTACCTAACGGGACATTGTTCTCACCGACGATCTATGCTCCAGCAGAGCTTCAACCGCAAGTGGCGACTGCAAATCGCATCGCCCAGTTCCTTCGATCGATAGGAATAGACGTGCAAGTTCAATCACTGTCATTGCCGTCGATGCTGGACATTTGGCAGAAAGGAACTAACATGTATCTGTATGAACAAAACTACGGTTATCCTCCAGCCGCATTGCTCTTCGACTATTCATTCGCAGGCTCGGCGACAGGAATCCCATTGATGCAACCGGTATTCTGGCCCCTAAGTGTCGAGGCACAGTACAATCAGACGCTGAAACAGATGAACGCGGAAGGAACAGAGTCCGGTAGAAACCAGCTGATGCAGCAGCTCGAAACCATGATTGCTGAGAACCTCCCATCAATTACACTGTACTACGTTGATTCAGTGTGGGTTTACAACACGCAGAACTTCGGCGGTTGGCCGACACCTCCAAGCACGATGGAGTGGCCTGGCGGCGAATTCAACATGACAGCCCTTGCAACCATCTATAGTCTAAGCGCACAAACGAGCACAACTACATCGATAGCTCCTAGTGGCGTCGATTACACACCTTACGTCATTGGCGGCGTAGTAGTCGTCATAGTTTTGCTGGCCGTTGGTATGTACATGCGGAAGAAGCCTACTTGAGCGTAGCGCGAGCGACACCAATTGAAAGTCAGCGGCCAGTACATACTTAGACGAACTATCTACGCCTCCGTGACTTTATTTGCCGTTAGTTGCCTTAACTTCGCTATACCGCGCCTGATGCCTGGGAACGCAGTCTTTTACTTCGCGAACCCGCGAATTATCGCTACACCAGGTGCACTAGCAGCATTAATGCAGAGATTTGGATTAGACAAACCTGTTTGGGTGCAATTTCAACTATACTGGTTGAACCTGTTCAGTTGGCCACCTAACTTTGGTGTCTCGTACCTCTATTACCCTGCATCAGTGTTTTCGGTTATAATGCAGTACCTTCCTTGGACGCTCTTCCTGGTGGGGGTTTCAACGGTATTAACTGCCATTGTAGGTATTCTTGTTGGCGTGTGGACAGGCAGCCGTCCAGGAAGTAAACTGGACACGGTGTCTGTCTCGATTTCGATGATTCTTTGGACCATGCCGTTTTTCTGGCTCGGGATAATTCTCCTCTGGGTCTTTGCTATATCGCTTCAATGGTTTCCAGTGTCAGGAGCAACGTCAATGGGACTCACGGCGAACACCCCTTTAGAGGTACATGACGTGGGGGACCTCCTGTGGCATGCTTTCTTACCTATGACCACCCTGGTCGCCGCAGCATATGCGGGCTATTCATTGATCATGCGTAATACGATGGTCAACGAACTCTCGCAGGATTACATTCTACTTGCCAGGGCTAAAGGGCTTAGAGAAAATGCAGTTCTCTTTGGGCACGCTGCCAGAAACGCGATGCTTCCGATGATAACGCTCATCGGACTGAACTTGGGGTACGTGGTCAGCGGCGCCTTACTAGTGGAAATTGTCTTTGGCTATCCTGGAGTGGGACTTCTCACTTACAGAGCCGTTCTCGCTCATGACTATCCCCTCCTGCAGGGACTTTTCTTCATAATTTCGCTTACGGTGATTATTGCGAATTATCTCGCAGATATCACGTATGCGTTCCTTGACCCGCGAATAAAATACTAGGCTGACTTTGCATGGAGAAAAGCAAACCGCAGGACGACGAAATTAAGAGAAAATTCTCCCTTCGCAGAGCTTCGGCAGTTTCAGGTATATTTCATAGTAGGCGGGCTCAGGTCGGCTTCGGGATAATCATCGTCTTCGTGGTGCTTGCACTTGGCGCGCCAATCATTGCGCCGTTTTCTCCGTACATGTTTCCAGCACCGGGACGGCCCTATTCTTCCCCCGACAGCCGGTTTCTGTTAGGAACCGATAACCTGGGAGAAGACATACTCAGCGAAATAATCTATGGGGGAAGAGTATCAATAACTGTAGGTCTCATCGTGGCTTTTCTTTCCACAAGCCTCGGCACGTTGATTGGAGTTCTCGCAGGATATTACATGAAGACGATAGATGAGGTTCTGATGAGAGCAACCGATATGGTTCTGATTCTGCCGGCACTGCCGCTGATGATCATTCTCGCAGCATACTTAGGTCCTAGTGTCCGGACGGTTATTCTAGTTCTAACGGTTACTTCTTGGCCGAGTGTTGCAAGAGTAGTTAGATCACAGACTCTGTCGCTGCGTGAGCGTCCTTTTGTGGACTCGGCAAGGGTGGCTGGTTCGAGTGATTTCCGAATTATCGGTAAGATTCTCTTCCCCAACCTCGCATCCATCATCGCGGCTAATGCGGTGTTAATGGTGACCACGGCGGTAGTAGGTGAAGCAGCCCTTGACTTCATAGGCTTAGGAGACATAACGGTGATCAGTTGGGGAACGATGCTTTACTGGGCTCAGTCATACGCCCTCTTCAACGGGGCCTGGTGGTGGGTTGTTGCACCGGGTGTTTGCATCGTGCTTGTTGGGTTAGCATTCGTCCTTATCAGCGTCTCAATTGAAAACGTCTTCAATCCAAGGTTGAGAAGTGCTTGACTCGGAACGGATCAATAGACGGCCGCGGTGATCCAGTTCTAGAGATCAGAAACCTATCTGTATCTTACAAGACAGAGTCAGGATACGTCAAAGCCGTTGATGATGTCTCTTTTACCATAAACAAGGGTGAAATCCTGGGCCTTGCAGGAGAATCCGCCTGCGGCAAAACAACCACGGCACTTTCAGTAATGCGACTGCTAGCACCAAACGCTGTTGTTAGCGGACAGATCCTGTTTGATGACATGGATGTGCTGCAGATGTCTGATGACGAACTGCGCAATTTCAGGTGGAAAGCAGTTTCACTTATCCCTCAGGGCTCGATGAATTCACTTGACCCTGTGATCCTCGTTGGTAAACAAATCGTAGAAGCCATACGTGCGCACGAAAGAGTCTCTAAGAGCGACGCGTGGAAGACGACTGAGAAACTACTCTCATCCGTATCTATACATCCATCGCGGGCTAAGAATTATCCTCATGAGTTCAGTGGGGGAATGAAGCAGAGAGCGGTAACAGCCATGGCTCTCGCATTGAATCCAAGGCTCGTAATTGCGGATGAGCCGACGACCGCCCTGGATGTGGTTGTCCAGAAACAACTCTTGTTGGTTCTGAGGAACCTGCAGAAGAGGTTAGGCATCTCCTTCCTCTTCGTCAGTCACGATCTTTCGGTTATTGGTGAAATCGCTGATCGAGTGGCCGTGATGTACGCCGGAAAGATCGTTGAGATTGGCATGAACGACATGGTGCTAAAGCATCCGTCCCATCCGTACTCGCAGGCCCTTGTCAATTCTGTGCCTAAGGTTTTTGGTAGCCGTCAACTCCTGCACTCGATTCCTGGTAGTCCCCCGACAGGGATATGGCCGCGAGGTTGCAGATTTCATCCTCGATGTCAATTTGCATTCGACCTCTGTAGGGAGAGAGAGCCCGAGTTGCAACTTGCTGCGACGGGCGCTCTGGCGTCATGCCATCTGATCTCTAAATCCGGTAAAGAAGAGACAATTCAGAAGTGAATGCAAATTGGTTGAAGACAGAGTACTTGACGTCCAGAACGTCAAGGTGTACTTTCAACGAAGAGAACGTTTGATCGGAAGGAAGACGATAATTCATGCTGTTGATGACGTTACGCTTAATCTCAGTAAGGGCGAAACTCTCTCACTCGTGGGGGAGAGCGGGAGCGGGAAATCTACTCTCGCTCGAACTGTGATGAAGCTGAATGCGCTTACAGCGGGAGCGATTCTCTTTCACAACGAAGACATCTTCAAGCAGGATAGAAAGAAATCGAAAGAGTATCGAAGACGGGTTCAGATGATTTTTCAAGATCCGTATGAGTCGCTGAATCCTCAATCAACTGTTTTCAACGCGGTGATTGAGCCACGTATTATTCACGGACTAGTTAGGGGCAGTGATGAGAAAAAGGAGGCAGCTTCCCGGCTGCTCAATCTGGTAGGTCTCGACCCATCAACGAAACTCTACAGATATCCGCATGAACTCAGCGGAGGTGAAAGACAGAGAGTTGCCATTGCGAGGGCTCTCTCATTGGAACCAGAGCTTTTGGTTGCGGACGAACCGGTATCAATGCTTGACGTTTCCATCAGGCTTGGCGTCCTTAATCTTCTGCAATCACTAAAGCAGGATTTCAAACTGACATACCTGATAATAACGCATGATCTGGGAGTTGCGAGGTACGTAGGCACCAGAATTGCAGTAATGTACTTCGGGCAGATTGTTGAGCTCGCCGAAACAGATGAACTGATCAATCATCCTATGCATCACTACACAAATCTTCTTTTATCGTCGATTCCTGGGTCGGAGAACCCTCAACCTTTAGCTGTGGACGCTGACGTCGACTTCTCGTATAGTGCGGCAGACCCACCCTCAGGCTGTAGATTTCGCACTCGGTGCCCGAATGCTCAGGAAAAATGCGCGTCAACCGAGCCGAAACTAACTGAGTTAGCCCGGGGCCATTTCGTCTCCTGCCACTATCCTCTGAACGCGTAAGAGGTGGGGCGCATCACGGAATTTCGTGGGCGAATCATGTTGGAATTGATTGTTCGCGTTTTGCTGGAATTCACTAAATATTCTTAAGAGATTGAGTAGAGGACGAGCAGGTTGGCGTTCTAAGTTTGAAGATTGGTTTTATTGGCCTCGGGATTATGGGTAAGCCGATGTCTAAGAACTTAATCAAGGCGGGTCATGAGTTAACGGTCTTCGACATTGTGGATTCAGCCGTTAAAGAATTGGAGTCGATGGGTTCCAAAAGCGCACGTTCGTCGAAAGAAGTCGCGGCTTGGGCAGACCTTGTCATTACGATGCTGCCTGACTCACCGGACGTTGAGAAGGCAGCTTTGGGTCCTGGCGGCGTCTTCGAGGGAATCAGATCGGGTTCAACCTATATTGATATGAGTACGATATCACCCGTCACTTCAAAGAAAGTTGCAGAGGTTGCGAAGGCGAAGGGCGTTCGTGTTCTTGACGCTCCAGTTAGTGGCGGAGAGAAGGGCGCGATTGATGGGACGTTGACTATAATGGTGGGTGGAGCGAAATCAGTCTTCGACGATTGCTTGCCAATATTCCAGGTTATGGGGAAGAATATCGTGTACTGCGGAGAGGTAGGATCGGGGCAGGTTGTCAAGGCTTGCAATCAAATCTTAGTTGCGGGTGTGCTTGAAACCGCCAGCGAGGCACTTGTTTTGGGAGCGAAGGCGGGGGTGGACCCGGAGGTCGTGCTAAAAGTTATCGCAGGTGGGTACGCAATGCGGGTTCTAGACGTCAGGGGACCACTGGTACTGAAAAGAAACTTTCAGCCCGGTTTCAAGACGAGGCTGCACTACAAGGATTTGGGAATCGCTTTGGCTGCGGGCTCGGAGTATGGAGTACCGCTGCCGGTAACAAGTTTGATTCATGAGATGATGGGGGCAATGAAGGTTCTCAATCGCGGTGAAACGGATCACTCTGCGATTGTGACTCTGCTTGAGGATCTGGCCAAGGTTGAAGTCAGGAAGCCCTAGCTTAGCTTCCTGAACTCAAATTGAGTATTTCGGGGCTAGACCCTGGGGAACATGGTCCTGGGCAGTTTCTTCTCTTGCAGCTCTGGATGCTTTTTGACGAGTGGTTCGAACCGTTTTAGTGCGCCGGGGGGAACTTCGTCAGGGTCGATTCGAACGTCCAGTATGGACGGTCTTCCAGACTCGAAGGCACTCTTCAACGCATCCTTGATCTCTGTTGGTCTCTCAACTACTTGACCGTATGCGTGGCATGCTTCAGCGAACTTGACGAAATCCATCACGTATGACTGCGTCACGATGTACCGTTCTGGCTCCCACATGCCGTAACCGAATTTCTGGCCTTGGATGATCATTCCAAGATTGTTGTCGTTGAGAATAAACCAGACTACTGGAATATTGTAGGCTGTTGCCGTGTTTACTTCCTTACTCAACATGGTGAAGCTGGCGTTTCCAACCACATCGACTACCTGCCGATCGGGCGCTCCAAGTTTGACGCCTATGGATGCTGCGACGCTGAAGCCCATTGCCGTGTGTCCTCCGTCTGCAATGAAACCTCTGGGTAACAATGCTTGATAGTACTTCTCAACCCACGCCAGGTTATTGCCACAGTCCGCCATGACTATCGCGTTCTTTTCCAGAAACTTTCTGAGTTCCCTAACGGCTCTCTGCGGTTTCGTTGGGACTGCGTCGGAGTAGCTTACCGGTTCCTCGTAGTACTTCAGCTCTCCTTTCAACGCAAGTATTTCCTTCTGGCGTGACTTCTTTCTCTCTTCAAGCTCCTTGAGTTCAGGAGGCGTCAGCTTCGCGATTGTGGCTTTCACATGTTCAATTAAGTCTTGCAACACGGACTTAGCGTCACCCACAATGCCTACTTCGAATGGGTAGTTCTTACCGATCTCCGTCGGATCCGTGTCTACTTGAATTATCTTCTGTCCTCCGAAATCTTTCCCCCAACCACTTGTTGTCATCTGGTGGAATATTGAACCGATAGCAAGTAGGACGTCTGTCTTGTCTCCGCGGATGACTCTGTTGGCAATATCCTGTCCGAACAGGCCGACGACACCCAACGCGAGCGGATGATCTTCGGGGAATGAGCTCTTGCCCATGGCTGTGGTGGCAACTGGGCTACCGAGCAGAGTTGCAAGTTCGAGCACCTCCTGAGAAGCTCCTGACGCCATCACTCCTCCTCCGGACATTATGGCTGGCGAGGTTGCCTTGACAAGAAGCTGCGCAGCTTGTTTGATGCGGTCAGGGTCACCTCTTATGACGCCCATCGGCCGGTACTTCTGTGGAGGGCGAACTTCAGCTTCAATTTCTGGTCTGATTACGTCCTGGGCGATGTCAATGTGCACTGGCCCTTTTCTTCCAGTCAGCATTATTCTGAAGGCGCGCCTCATCACTTCAGGAATGCTGTCGGGGCGGGTTACAAGTACGCTCCATTTGGTTACCTCCTTGAATATGCCGACGTGGGATATTGATCGAGGTCCCCAGCCACTTGCATCCTGAATTCCTCCCCTGCCGAATTGATCTGTCGGCACGTTGTTAGTGAAAGCCAGAACTGCTTGATTGTCTTGGAACGCCGGGTGAAGTCCCGAGGCAAGGTTCACGCCTCCTGGACCGACGGTCGCGGCGCATGCGGCAACTTTTCCGCATGCTCTGAAGTAACCGTCAGCCATGAAACCGGCGCCTTGTTCATGCTGCGTCAGTATGCTTTTGATCTGAGGGTAATCGTAAAACTCGTTGTAGAATGGCGCTATTCCGCCACCTGGTATTCCGAATAGGTACTTTACGTCCTCGTTAAGGAGGGATTCAACTATGAATTTCCCCGCTCGAAGTTTTCCCATTTGAGACACTGATTTGGTACGGCTGAAGTTGCCGTAGTAAAGGTTGCGCGTAAAGTTCAGGAAGGAAAGCCAGCTTTCAGCACTCAATTCGCTGGCAGGTTAACTGGTCAGCGGACTATTTGGCTCCGAGTTCACGCTTCTTCCAACGTAGGTTGTGACCGTGGCATTTTCGGCATCGGTCTGAAGCACCCGGATTGCGTGCGCCGCAATCACGGCATACTTTGTAGTGCAGTCGTACGCGTTGAGCCAACTGCTTCTTCGCGACATCAGTGATTGGCATTGAATGACACCTGAACTGGCTCCCAACGAGATTGAAAATGATGCATATATACGTTGGCGAAACTCGCCTTCTAGTAGGTTCCCATGGCAAACGATTCTGCTGCGTCAATTTCTAGCGAAGTAATTTCCTGCATGCAATGTCGACTTTGTGAGACGAGGCGGAACGCGGTGCCTGGCGAAGGATCCTGGTCCGCCAAGGTAATGTTCATCGGTGAAGCTCCGGGGGAACAGGAAGATAATCAAGGTCGACCATTTGTTGGAGCAGCAGGAAGGCTTCTCACAGAACTTCTTCAATCAATAGGCTTGCGGCGGGAGGAAGTTTTCATTACAAACACAGTCAAATGTAGACCACCAAACAATAGGCCTCCGAGAAAGGACGAGTTAGCGGCATGCAGAGGTTTCCTAGAGAGGCAATTGAAACTAGTACATCCGCGAGCCGTCTGCCCGTTGGGTAATTCCGCGATTCGAGTGCTCTTGGACTCGAACGAATCGGTAACTGAACTTCATGGAGTACCATTCGAGAAGGACGGTATCACGTATTTTCCTATGTATCATCCTGCTGCAGCATTGTACACGTTCGCGTTGCGTAAAGTGATGGAGGAGGATTTCAGGAAGCTGCGGGTCGTGCTTGATTCGTTGGGTTAGTCTTCATCCGGTTGAGGTTTGTTTCCGAGAGACGCCTCGGCGCGTTCCATTACGTTCTTGTCAAGTTTTTCGGCAATCTCGATTGCCTTCATGTTCTCGGCTACCTGTTCCGGTCGGCTCGCTCCGGTGATGACTGTGCTTACGTATGGGTTCTTGAGGCACCATGCGATTGCGAACTGAGCCATTGTGCAACCTAAGTCAGCAGCAATAGGCTGAAGTTGTTTCACTTTTTCGATATTTTGCGGTGTGATAACATGTTCTCTTAACCAGTCATATCCTTTCAAGGTGGCTCGTGTACCGGCCGGGATTCCCGTGTTATACTTGCCAGTGAGTACGCCTGAGGCGAGTGGGCTCCAGATCGTTGTGCCCAGTCCGATTTCTCGATATAGTGGCAGGTACTCTTTCTCTACTCGGTCACGGTGGAGCATATTGTACTGGGGTTGTTCCATTTGAGGTGGAGTCATACAGTATTCTCTGGCAATCGAGTGTGCCCTCATAATATCGGCTGCTGACCATTCGGATGTTCCCCAGTAGAGTATTTTCCCTTGATGGATCAAGTCGTCCATGGCTCGCACGGTCTCTTCAATTGGCGTGTTGGGATCGGGACGGTGGCAGAAGAACAGGTCCAGATAGTCGAGTTGCAACCGTTTGAGGGAGTTCTTGCACGCCTCATAGATGTGCTTGCGGGATAGACCAGAGTCGTTGGGTCCTTCCCCTCCCCAGAAGACTTTACTCGAGACAACTATGCTTTCTCTGCGTAATCCTAATTTCTTAATCACGTTCCCCATGACGATCTCGGCGTTTCCGTTTGCATAGACTTCGGCATTATCGAAGAAGTTGACGCCTGCGTCGTATGCAGTGGACATGCATTTGAGGGCTACGTCCTCGCCGACTTGACCGCCGTAGGTTACCCATGCTCCGAGTGATAATTCGCTGACTTTTAGTCCAGCGCTGCCTAACCTTCGATAATTCAATCTTCAACCCCAGTTTGCAGAATCAACTACGAGTATTAAAGAGTGAATTCGTAAATTGCGGCACCTTCACTTCATCTCGTTCCGGATCCTCTGGGCCACTCCTTCTCCGTCAAGTCCGTAGTGCTTGTAGAGATAGTAAGGTGGTCCGATTATTGCGTATTCGTCAGAGGGTAGGCCGATGCGCACGAGGTGAATATCGTTTAGTTCAGCATCAACAATTGTGTCAGCTATTATTGTGGCTACTCCTCCCAGCGTGTTGTGTTCCTCTGCCACGAATACTTTCCGATGCTCTCTGATAAGGGGAAGTAGTCCTTGAGTGTCGAGGGGTTGGAGAGTGTGCAAGTCCACAACCGTCATTTCAATTCCGTCTTTGGCTAATTTATCTGCGGCTTCGCATGAAGCGGAGACCATGATTCCGTTCGATAATAGGAGCCCGTCCTTTCCCTTGCGGAGGATGCTGATCTTGCCGAACTCCCACTTGTCGCCTGGTCGGTAAACGTCGGGGTCTCTTCCTCGTCCAAGCCTGAAGTAGATTGGCCCGTCAAGGTTCACTGTCTGCCGAAGAGCTTGCTCAAGACTGTACGCGTCTGATGGGCACACGATCTTCAAGTTTGCCATTGATCGCATGATTCCGATGTCTTCGGTTGCGTGATGAGATGTCCCGTAATAGCCGAGGGATATTCCGGCATGGTGAGATAGTAGGCGGACTTGCAGATTCGGGTAGGCTAGGTCAGTTCGGATCTGTTCGCAGCACATTAGCGCTAAGAAGGAGGCGAATGTGCCGGCATAGGGTACTGCACCGCATGCTGCGAGACCGGCTGCAACGCTAACCATGTTGTGTTCAGCAATCCCTAGGTCAAAGAAACGATCAGGGTGGCGTTTAGCGAATTCTATTGTTCGATTACTGAATCCTAGGTCAGCCGTCAAGACAACAATCCGATCATCAACGTCTGCGAGGTCAGCCAGAACTCGGCCTGCTATGAACGCGGGTGCTTGTTTCGGAATCATGCCAAGGTGCCATGATTCCTTTTCGTGCAGTATCACATCAGTTGTCATGGGCAAGGATCTCCTTCCGAACGACTTCCGCGTCGCTTCCATGTAGGTAACCGAGGTGCCAGACTCTCGAATCTTCCATGTACTTGACACCCTTTCCTTTCACTGTGTGAGCGATGACGACTTGAGGTCTACCGCCATTTCTGGGGATGTTGTCAAATGTTCTAACTAGTGCTTCAACCGAGTGGCCGTCGCACTCGTGAACTTGCCACCCAAAAGCGCGCCATTTGTCAGCTAATGGTTCGACGTCCATTATTTCCTCGGTACGTCCGTCAAGTCCCATATGATTGCGGTCTACAATTCCGATCAGATTATCGGTGTGGTAGTGTGCCGCTGCTTGTGCCGCTTGCCATACTTGCCCTTCATTCAATTCTGCGTCTCCTAAGAGCACGAAGACCCGCGCCGGGGATTTCCTAAGCCGCAACCAGAGGGCCATTCCTAGTCCGATTGAGAGTCCGTGACCCAAGGAGCCTGAGCTGAAGTCGGCGCCTGGCACCTTCCGCATATCAGGATGGTCTCCTAGGGGTGATCCAAGGTTGGCGTATGTTTCAAGCCATTCTTTGGGAAAATAGCCAAGATCAACGAGAATGGGGTAGACGCCAACGGCCACATGTCCCTTTGAGAGAATTAGGCGGTCTCGATCAGGCCACTTGGGATTTGAAGAAAGATGCATAGTGTGATAGTAGAGAGTGGCGAGGATTTCGGCTGATGAGAAGACTGAAGAGTAATGTCCACTTTTCGCTATCTGAATTAAGCGAACTGTCTCAGTACGAATAAACTGAGCACGTTCACGGAGTTTGTTCAGGTCCGGTTTTGCTAGGTTGGGGGCTTCCAAGGGTGGGTCTCTTCGCCGTATGCGTTGAGACGTTTAAGCGTTATTTGACTGACTTCAACCTGTTCGAACAATGAGATGAACTGGGACGGGTACACTCACAGGTTTCGACTGGAGCTAAATGTTAGGGTTCTCGTCATGATTTGGGTTGAGGTTTTCTTTCACGGAGTCTCCAAAGGCCGAATTCCCCTACTGTTTGTGAAGTTTCAACGGGGCTGTACCATTTCTTCTTCGTCCCCACCATGGAACGCATCTTCCAGCTTGAAGTTTTCGGGGTGCTCTCAATGGCGGCTAGTAGGGTATCGATCTTCGCAGTAACATCTTTCTTGTCAGATTCATCAATCAGCTTGAACTCGGCCACGTACCCCTTCAAACCGTTCAGGTTTGTCGTGACGGTGTACCAGAATCCCCAGTCAGAGGAGAGTTTCTCAGAGACAAATTTGGCGTTGATACGGTTATTCTCTTCGCTTTGAGAGATGTCGTGGGCGCGGAGCATGAGTATTGAGTCTTTGACATCTTTCTCGCTCGGAAAGACTATTTGTAGTTTCTCAAACATTAGGTCGGCTGGCGTTATGGTTGGAGTATCAAGCTCCAAGCGGTTCTTAAAGTCGAGCGGGTGGTTTGCGGCGAGTAGTTTGTCGAAGAAGACGTCGACCGTGAACCATCCCTTGGGGTGGAAGTATATTTGCCGCTGAGTGGCTGCGCTGGACATGGTGGTAGGCCTCTTCTCGTATCCCATCTCGTTGAAGAATTCCTTCATCTTGTTCCTGTACTTGCCGTATGACATGAAATCGAGGTCCGTGTACTCTTGCTGGCCTTCTCCTAACCGCTGAAGTCTCTTCGCAAAATCCAAGAATTCCGCGCAGTGGACTCGAATTGCCACGCCTCCAAGCAGTCTCAACGGGACAGCTCTTTTGGTGGCTTCTTCGACTAGTCGCTTTCCCTCATCGACGAAAATCTCAGCTGGAATGATCCCTTTCCATTCGTCCGGCATCTCGATTACGCGATCTTCCAAAGGAGAACGTCCAGCAGAGGATTACTGAGGTTACGGAGATAACATTTCCTCTGGATGGAAAATCTTAACGCCCGTCAGGGAGGTAGGTGAGTTGAGGTTACGAGGCATGAAATGTGATCAGGTCAAGATTAACCGTCGTCCGGGACGCGATGCGCCAGGCAGGTCTCGTCGCGCTTGTTTTGAGATTGCCGGAGAATGTTACTTACTTATCAGGCGCGTGGTGTGGACGAGGACTAACTTACCTGATCTTTTCCCTTGAGAAGGACCACGCTCTCATCCACCCAGCTGGAGAACCTCTTCCTCCAACATGGATAAGGGACGTCAAATTCTACAAGTGGGAAACATACGAGCACTTAGGCAGCTCGCTCGAACTCGGAACCGAATATGTCCACAAGACATTGTCTGAGATGGGCATCCACTCAGGCGTGATCGGCGTCGAACAAGGCTGGGAACTCGTTCTTGGCAGTACGTTGCGTTATGAAATGAACGTTGTCGGGGAGAGAACCGTGAATATGCTTAGACAGAAGCTACCATCATTCACGCTAAAGGACACGTCACGCTTGCTCGTCCAAGCTAGGTCGATAAAGACTGATCTGGAGGTTGAGGCGCTTAGGAAAGCGAACCGAATAGCCAGAGTCGGTCTAGCCACTTTTCACGACAACTTAACTCCTGGATTATCAGAAGTAGAGCTCTCCACTAAGATTGAACAGCAAATTGTGACCGAAGGGGTTCTGAAGCATAAGGCGAATAGAGTGATTGCCTGCGCTTTTCTCGCCTCAGGAAATGATACAGCCTACGCGTACAAGTATGTGCCCGGGAAGGCGCGAAGGAAGCTGCGACGCGGCGACCTAGTCATGCTAGAGCTTGACGTCGTTGCGGACGGGTATTCCTCTGATACAACTAGGACATTCGTCGTTGGTAAACCCAATAAGAAACAGAAGGCGCTGCTGGAGGCAGTTCTCGATTCTGAAACGACAGCGATCTCCGCCATTAAACCAGGAATCCCCGCGTCTGAAATCGCTAGAATTTCAATCGAAGTGATTCGCTGTCACGGCTTATCGAATTACCTGGTACATCGGCTCGGTCATGGTATTGGAGTGGGAGTTCATGAACCCATCCCAGCCCTCCATATTGAGTCTAAAGACATTCTCTTGCCAGGCATGGTCCATAGCGTGGAACCTGGAATCTACGGTCCACGCATAGGCGGTGTCAGAATAGAGGATGACGTCTTGGATACTGAGAAAGGTGCTGAGTACCTCTCAGATTACCTGAGGCTCCAAGAATAGGAGGACTAAATTGTGGATAGGCTGTTTGATTCGGTTCTTGTCCGAAGACCATCGACGTCCTACACGCATTGTGTCTCTTCAAACCCTGATAAGCGCAGCATCGACATTCAACTCGCAAGGACGCAGCATCAGTCGTATGTTTCAATTCTGAAGGAGAATAACATCAAAGTCGTGGAGTTGCCGCCCTATGAAACCTATCCGGACTCGGTCTTCATGCAGGATCCGGCTGTGCTAGGTGTCAGAAGATCAATCATCGGACGTTTCGGAGAAGAATCACGGCGAGGGGAAGAATTGAAACTTGTCTCCGAGCTGCATCAGCTAGAGCAGTTGAAAGACTCTGACATCGTAGAAGTTGAAAGCCCAGGAACACTCGAAGGAGGGGACATAATGATTACTGACCGGAAGCAGCTGTTCGTGGGTCAATCGTCTCGCACAAATCCAGTCGGGATAACTCAGCTCCGAAAGTTGTTTCATGACTTAAAGGTGGCCAGCGTGAAAACGGACCTCATGCATCTTCTTTGCGGTTGCTCATACCTTAACGAATCTACGATGATCATCACGCCTGAGCTCGTGAGTCCTCTAAACTTTCCCGGCTTGCGATATGTCAAACTCAGTAAGCAAGACGCGTATGCTTCAGACGCCCTGTACCTTGGAAACCGCCGCGTTCTAATTCCATCAGGTTACCCGAACGCGTCGCGCAAGTTGAGGGAAGCTGGCTATTCACCTGTTGAGGTTGATATTTCAGAATTCCATAAGGGAGATGGTGGAGTTACGTGCCTCTGCTCCCCCATTTACAGCATCTTCTAGTCGGCAATTGTGCCGCTACCAATGCTCATAATGAACGACTTCCTTCACGGCGCGTCTTCCTCTCTTCAATGAAGGCGACCTAAAGTCACTTTCTGGATAGCCAAGTGAGATTACGCCTACTGGATGAAACTTTGGGGGAATCCCGAGCAGTTGCCTCATTTCGTCCGTGCGGAAGACACCTGTGAACGCGGTGGCTAACCCTTCGTTTACGGCGGCGAGGAAGATCAGCATACAGGCGCAGCCTATGTCAAAATACCAGTATGGAACTGGCCATTCGATTTCTGTTCCATCATCCTTCAGTTTGTCAGGTTCACGGTACCGTTCATGATAGAGCTGTTCGCTTGTACAGGCCACGATTAGAACAGGCGCGTCTGAGACAAACTTGTGAAAACGTTTCTTTGCATAGAAATCGCCTTCGCCTTGAATCTGCCCAACCTTCTTCCTCAAGGTGGAGTCAGTTATCACCACATACGCCCAACCTTGGCTGAAGCCTGCACTCGGTGAATGCTGAGCAAGCTCAAGAATTCGAGTTATCGTATCGTGGCTTACGGGGTTAGGCTGGAAATTTCGAACCATTCTTCTCTTTCTAACGATCTGATCGAATTCCATCTTAATCACGGAAAAAGGAAGATAAAATGGGAAATAGAGGGTAATATGGAGTTAGACTACCGAAACTTAGTATCGTCTATGTTTCTGGTAGCAGCTCCGACAATAGACTGGGCGACCTTGCGTAGGCTTGAACGGCACTTCAGTCTCAGCACCGCACTCAGAACAGGTTACTTTGTACATAGTTCGACCGCCCATTCCTTCTTGACTCATACTCTAACACCACTCTTACGTTTAGTTACGCGCCAGATAGTACTCAGAAGTAGAATCCGCAGCGTACCAAGCTGCTGACATGTAGGTTTGCGTAATTAAAGGTATACTCTGCCCCTGGCGTGGGCCAAGCCTTAACTCCAAACCGAGAAGATTACATAACACTACGCCGATTCTATCAGCCTAAACCGGTTCTGCGGAGAACAACTTCCCATATAACCTTGAATGGGTGATTGAGACGCGAATAGACGAGATACGGAACGGGATGAGAAACATCCACATCGAAGGCAAAATTGTTGACATGAACCAGTTCATGCTCGTTCTCGATGATGAGTCCGGTCGAACCTTTGTTCGGTATAATTACAGGAATCTAGCGAAGCCCGTCCAGAAAGGCGACTACGTTAGGATTGATAACGCGGAAGCAGTGAACTATTCCGGAATCCTCCAGCTGAAACTTCCGCGAAACGGTTCAATCACACTGACCAATCTCGATAATCCTAATCCATCCACTACTTCGTCAGCTTAGAGCAATGAACGTAGCAACCGACGTCCAGTAACAAACCTGTGCCTCATCGATTTCCGCACGGGAAACCCATGCGCGGTCATTATCTCTCAGTAATAGCGCACGTCGCTTGCCAAGAAAGGTCGCACATCGATGGGCACCATTGAGAAGATGCTGAGTCCAAAAACAGTAGCAGCAATAGGCGCCTCTGAAGCAGAGGGGTCTGTCGGCCAAGCGCTCATGAAAAACCTCCTGTTAGGAAAGGAAAAGAGGACAATATACCCCGTAAATCCAAATCGAACTACAATAATGGGCCTAAAGTGCTATCCGGATATAGCGAAGATTCCTGGCCACGTCGATCTTGCTATCATTGCAACTCCGGCAAAAACTGTGCCTGCAATAGTTGAGGAATGCGCAAAAGCCGGCGTTGATGGAGCAGTAATACTTTCAGCGGGGTTCAAGGAGATTGGAGCAGAAGGGGCAAAGCTAGAGGAAGCAATTAAGGCCATACAATCGAAACACCAGATTCGTATCCTGGGCCCCAATTGTGTTGGTATTCTGCGACCTCACGTAGCGCTTAACGCAACCTTCCTCCGTGACAACCCAATCCCCGGTCAGATAGCGTTCATCTCGCAAAGTGGAGCACTTGGCTCCGCAATCCTCAACTGGGCCGTCAGTAGTCGCATCGGCTTCAGCATGTTCGCATCTCTGGGCTCAACACTTGACATCGGATACGGAGACATGATCGATTACTTAGGAGAAGATCCTAACACTCGCAGCATCATAATCTACATGGAAGATGTGCACTTCGCAAGAAGATTCATGAGCGCGGCGAGAGGTTTCGCGCGGACGAAACCGATTATTATACTCAAGGCAGGTAAGCATGCGGCGGGAGCGAAGGCAGCATCCTCCCACACAGGTGCTCTTGCTGGCGATTACATCGTTTACGATGCCGCATTCAAGCGGGCAGGCGTAGTTCGAGTTGATGAGATTGCGGATCTTTTCAACTGCGCCGAAGTCCTGGAATCAAGACTGCTCCCTGCAGGACCAAGGGTAGGAGTAGTTACGAATGCGGGGGGTCCAGCAGTTCTCGCAGCAGACGCAATTGTGGATCACGGTGGGCAACTTGCCGAACTCTCCGACAAGTCGATACAGACCCTTAACGCTAACCTGCCGCCCTACTGGAGTCACGGCAACCCTGTAGACGTACTCGGAGACGCTGACGTCAAAAAGTACGAGCTGGCCGTCTCAACAATCATGGCTGATCCGAATGTTGACGGACTCTTGGTAATCTATACGCCGCAAGGCGTGACTCCGCCAACGGAAGTGGCTCAAGCGATCACAAAGCTCGCAGAGAATAGGCGCAAGCCATTACTAACCGTCTGGATGGGCGAAGACAGCGTCCGAGAAGCAAGACAAATCTTCCATTCGAATAACATCCCAACCTACGCGACGCCTGAAGATGCGCTCAAGACTTACATGTACATGTATCAATACCGGCGAAACCTTGACCTCCTCTACCAAACACCCCAGGAACTACCCGTGGACCTTGCACCTCCCAAGAACCATCTCAAGATCATAATTCGGAAAGCGAAAGAAAGCGGCAGGATAGCGTTAACACAGGCTAATGTGGACAGATTCCTTGATGCATACGATATTCCACGAGTCAAAGGAAAACTGGCCAAAGACGTTGACCAAGCAGTTATGATAGCTTCCGAAGTCGGCTATCCTGTTGTGCTGAAGATTGCTTCACAGGATATCCTTCACAAAACGGATTTGGGAGGAGTAGTGGCAGGAATAGAAAACTCGGATACGCTCAGAGATCAGTATAAGTCGCTCCTCGAGAAGATGAGGAAGGCCAAGCCCGACGCGAGAATAGATGGAATCTACGTTCAGAAAATGCTCAAGAAGATTGACTACGAGCTGATCCTAGGATCAAAGAAGGACCGTGACTTCGGCGCAGTCATACTTTTCGGATCCGGAGGAATAGGGGTCGAACTGTTCAAAGATTTCTCAGTAGGCCTTCCTCCGCTGAACCAAACACTTTCCAGACGCATTCTCGAGGAGACACGAATCTATCAGGCGCTTTCGAAGGGGCTAAGAAACAAGCCTCCCATTGACATGAGATCACTTGAGGAGATCATGGTTCGATTCTCGAATATGATAGTGGACTTGCCTGAAATTGGTGAGATGGATATCAATCCGCTAGCCGTTTCTGAAGGCAAGCTTTGGGCAATTGACGCCAGAATAATTATTGACCCTACAGTAACGGGAAGGCGGTCTGAGAGTTATCCACATCTTGTGATGATGCCCTATCCTTCAAGGTACGTGACACCTTGGAGGTTGAAGGATGGCAGCGAAGTCATTCTACGTCCGATTAGGCCTGAAGATGAGCCCATGGAACTAGAATTCATCAAGGGACTATCAACCGAGACAAGCCGCTACCGGTTTTTTCAAATCATCAAAGATCTTCCTCATGATGCACTCGTCAGGTTCTGCAATATTGACTATGATAGGGAGATGGCGTTCATTGCTGAAACGACGGACGCGAGTGGGGACAGCAACCGACCTCGAAGAATCGAAATTGGAGTAAGTCGACTAATCTTGGACCCGAACATGAAACGTGGCGAGTTCGCGGTGGTAATCGCTGACAAGTACCAGGGAAAGGGACTAGGAACAAAATTAGTTGACATGTTGATTGAATTTGCTAGGGACAAAGACGCGGAAAGCATTTACGGCGTCATAATGTCAGGTAACATGGCTATGATTCGTCTCTGCGAGAAACTTGGATTTACGACTCGAAGAGAACAGGACAACGTGTTATCAGAGCTGAAGTTGAACTATTAGGAACCTTATCGGTTGCGCCAAGCCAAACTACTACACCATGACCTAGTGTTCTAAACATTCCGAGTCATAACACTCTCAATGCTTCTGCTTCAGGTTTATCAATCAAATGCAGAGTGGGTATTAGGCCTGGTTCAGAGTATGACCGATCCGAAAGTTACACAGAAATTGGTTGACGCTGCTTACATGGGAGCCGTCGACGAGCTGAATGAATACGCAATATACAAGAAATTCTCAGAGCTGAGAGTGGGGAAACCAGAATTCAAGAAGACGCTCTCGCGCCTTGCTGAAATGGAGCTGAAACACTACCAGTTTTGGATAAAGTTCTGTCCAGATCGTAAGGTGACTGTTAACAAGATTAAGCTCTATCTGATGGTGCTCGTCCGCGTCCTCTTGGGAGTTACTTTCGCCTTCAAATTCCTAGAAAGGACCGAAGCAGACGTGATCAGAAAATACAAAGAAGCCGCTCATCTTGTACCCGTTGAAGATCAGACGATGCTCCAGGAGATTATTGCAGATGAAGAAGAGCATGAGAAGGAGTTTGCGGACCAGTTCGATGAACCACACATCAAGTACATCTCATTCATAGTCCTCGGCCTCGCTGACGCACTCGTGGAGATCGCGGGGATTCACGCAGGATCTCTGGGAATTTATAATTCCACTGAACTTGCTGGATTAGCAGGGATAATTGCTGGAGCTGCAGCCTCGATTGCAATGGCGTCAGCAGCCTACGCTCAAGCTAAGACTGGATTCAAGGGATCAGCCGGCTTATCCGCAGTCTATACTGGCATCTCATATTTCTTAACTGCCGTAGTTCTTGCGACTCCTTACTTCTTGACGAAGGTTATGCTAACTGCTTTGTTCTCTTCCCTGATTGCGGGCATCTGTCTAGTCGCGTTCATAAGCTTCTATGGGTCAATTATTCAGGGAAGTGGATTCCGCAAAGATTTTGCTGAAGTTACGAGCATTATGCTCGGCGCCACTATTGCGCTTTATCTGCTCGGCACATTGATCCGGCATTTGACCGGAATGACAATTTAGAAAGTCATTCAAGGACGTGTATGTCTTTTCTCGTACATATCTCCTTGAGAATCTTCGGCCATACAGTAACACTGACTTCTCCTAGGTGCGCCTTTTTCAGCAATAGCATTTGTACGCGCGATTGACCGATTCCACCGCCTACGCTTAGCGGTAGATTCCCGTTCAGGATGCCCTGATGGTATGGAAAGTTCAAGAAGTCAAGCTGATGCGTGATTTCCAATTGCCTTCTAAGGGTTTCAGCGTTGACGCGTATGCCCATTGATGATAATTCGTGTCGCCGTTTCGTGACAGGGTTCCAGACGAGAATGTCTCCGTTCAGACCATGCATGGGGCGCCCGTCTTCTGACCTGGTCTCAGTAACCCAATCATCATAGTCTGCTGCTCTAAGCTCGTGCGGATACCCGTCCTTTAGCGTCCAGCCGATTCCTATGATGAAGACTGCCGGGGACTCTTGAAGGATCGCGGCCTCGCGTTGTTTTCGTGGCATATCTGGGTACTTGTCTAGGATGTCTTCCGCGTGCATGAAGGTTAACTTGTCAGGCAGGCTCGGATACTTATCTGACTTGAGTTGCGGGAACATCTCCTCGACGCATGTTTCAGCTCCTTTGATTACTTTCCAAATCTTCCTAACTGTGTCCTTGAGATAGTCAAGATTTCTCTGGTCGGCAGTTATTATCTTCTCCCAATCCCATTGATCCACGTAAACGCTGTGATCATGGTCGAGAAAGTAATCCTTCCGCACTGCCCGCATATCGGTACAAATTCCTTCGCCAGGTTTAAGACCGAACTGTTTCAGCGCGACTGCGTTTCCACTTCGTGGCAGCTTGCACTACTTGTGCATCAATCGGATGCTTGTTATGATCATTAGAAATGTGGAATTGAATCGGTGTTCGGGATCCATCACGATCTAGAAGGTCATTTACTCCGCTTTCAACGTCCACAATGAGAGGGACCTGAACCATCATCAGGTCGAGTTCCTTGCACAGATTCTGTTCGATGTAATTCTTGACCGCATAGATTGCTTTCTGCGTATCCTTAGGGTTGAGAAGCGAATGGTAATCTTTGGGAAGCACGCGTTCAACTTCCTCGTAATTGCCGATTCCTGGACCGGCAAGATCCGCTTTCTTATCCAACATACCCGTTCAATCACGCAGACTGCTAGTCAGTTAATTAGACCGACGGTTGATTTTCGCACTACAACAGAGAAATAGTCACTTGACGATCGGAAATGTTGCATCCAGGCTTATTTCCATCTGTATAGGCTCAAATCCTGATTTTTAAAAGAAAATCATTTAGATTGCCTACGGACACCACTAATTCGTGCATAATATGTTCGGCTGCATGGGCAAAATCCTACGAGTCAACCTTAACAATAGTAGAATCAGTGAAGACCGTCTGTCTGAAGATGATGCAAGGAAATACTTGGGCGGGGCCGCGCTTAGCGCCAAGATTCTCTTTGACGAGCTGAAACCAGGCATTGACCCACTTGGGCCAGAAAATAAGATGATCATTGCGGCAGGCCCGTTGTGCGCCATCCCATTCTCCGGCAACAGCAGGTTCTCCGTCTGTGCCAAGTCACCATTGAACGATGCTTGGGGCGAATCTTTGAGCGGCGGCTTTATGGCCCCTAAGATCAAGCAATCAGGGTTTGACGCAATTATCATAGAGGGTGCCTCAAAATCACCTGTCTGGCTTTACGTAAACGAAGGGCGTGCGGAGCTTCGTGATGCTTCGGAGTACTGGGGTAGGTCCACGTTAGAGGCTGAGAATGGAATCAAGAAGGAACTTGGGGATAAGGACAAGCGTCAGAGTAGCGTGGCCACGATAGGACCCGCTGGCGAGAAGCTCGTCCGGTTCGCCGCCATTCTAAACGACCTACGCGAAGCAGCAGGCCGATCCGGCATGGGCGCGGTTATGGGGTCCAAGAAGCTGAAAGCGTGGGTATGTAAAGGGTCCATGAAGCCCCAGATCTATGACGAGAAGAAGATTCAGGAGTACATAAGACAGTGTGTAACTGAAGTCAAGAAAGGTCCGGGAATCGCAGGACTTCATGACTATGGAACCGTCGGTGACACAGATGACCTGAGCAGATCAGGAAGATTGCCTACAAAGAACTTTCAACGCGGAACATTCGACGGAGCCGATAAGATAACTGGCGAAACGATGGTAAGCAGCGGTTACTTGGTAGGCAGGGACACCTGTTGGGCTTGCTCGACAAACTGCAAACGAGTAGTTGAAGCGAAGACACCTTACGAGATTAATCGCGAACTCGGAGGGCAGGAGTACGAGACAACCGCGGCTCTGGGATCGCTCTGTCTGAATGACGACATGTATTCGATTGGAAAAGCGAATGAACTCTGCAATCTCTACGGTACAGACACGATTTCAACGGGTGTTGCAATAGGTTTCGCGATGGAAGCGTACGAGAAAGGGCTCATAACGAAACAAGACACTGGTGGATTGGAATTAAAGTGGGGAGACCCCAAAGTCGTAATTGAATTGGTCGAGAGAATTGGGAAACGCGAAGATATCGGATATCTTTTGGGTGAAGGCGTAATGAGAGCAGCCCGCAAGCTCGGAAGAGGAGCAGAAGAGTTCGCGTTACACGTCAAAGGCAGAGAGTTACCAATGCATGAACCTCGCGGCAAACGCGGCCTAGCGCTAATGTACGCTGTCGGAGATCGGGGAGCCAGCCACATGGAATGGGAGCATGACGACCTATGGGACCCTGACACTAACCTGAGACCTGAACTAGGTCTGACATCTGACTACGTGCCAGAACGAGGGCTACTCGAATATGGACCGAGTAAAGCAAGGATTGCAAAGATAGCGGGAGACTTGTGGTCAACTTGCAATAGCCTCGTTGTCTGCGTGTTCGACATTTACCCTGGAGGAGGAATTGAACACAAGACACTTCTAGGAATACTGAACGCCGCCACTGGTTGGAACATGACTATGGAAGAATACATGCAAGTGGGAGAAAGAGGGTTAGATCTCAGCAGGGCCTTCAACGTCAGAGAGGGGTTAACAAGAGAGGATGATGCTCTCCCGAAGAGGCTCATGGAACCATTGCCGGACGGGACCTTTGCGGGGAAACCAATTACGCAGGAAATGCTCGACACAATGCTTGACAACTACTACGAACTACGGGGTTGGGATAGAAAACTTGGAGTTCCAACTAAGAACAAATTAGAGTCAATCGGCCTACATGCAGTAGCAGAGCAACTAAATCGAATTGGTAAGCTACCAGCGTAAGGCTGATGATGATAAGCAGCCAAGACTTCAATCATTAGCGACCGGATAGAGAACTGCAATAGCCAACAATCCGGGCGTTGGAATCAACGAAGCCGAGGCAGGAGATAGATTTCTAAGCTCCTGACGTTGAGAAACTCTAACGCGATTATCGAACACTCGTGTTAGAGTTGGACATGCGAAAATGAAAATGCTTTATCTCAACTGCACTTACGAATCGATAGTAAGATGATAATGAGGAGAGCGGGTTGAAGCCAGAGAGAATGACTCGACAGCAGTTTGATGAGCTTTACAAGAAAGTTAGCAATTGGGGACGTTGGGGACACAGCGATGTCCGAGGGACACTTAACTACATTACCCCGGCACACGTACGGGCAGCGGCTGGGCTAGTTCGATCTGGACGTTCAGTGTCAATGGCCTTACCCATCAACAAAGTGGCTGGTCCAGAGAACCCGCAACCACCAACACACTTGATGATCATGACCTACGACACTCCTCTCCCTCACGGTGAACCTCAATTCGCATTAGATTACTTTGGATGCGCCTGCCATGGTGACTGCCACACTCACATAGACGCTCTTTGTCACATAGCATACAACGGCAAGCTCTACAACGGCAGACCTTCGAACCTTGTAACCTCGCAAGGTGCAAGCATAATGGACATCACAACCTACGCCCACGGAATCGTAGGACGCGGAGTGCTGCTGGACATTCCACGTCTAAGAGGGGTAAAATGGCTCGAACCTGGCGAAGCGGTGACACGTGAAGAGCTAGAAGAAGCTGAGAAGACTGAAGGCGTCCGACTGGGTGAGGGAGACATCTTCGTCTTCAGGACAGGTCATCACCGACGGCGGCTAGAACTGGGACCGTGGAACAATGGGCCTCCACCCGAAGGTGAAGGAAAAGCAGGACTCCACACGAACGCAATTTCTTTACTCCACGAACGTAAAGTGGCAGCTTTCCTACCTGACGGTGACGGCGACACAGTGCCGAGTAACGTTGAAGGAGTCGGTTACCCAATCCACGCGCTCCAGATAAGTGCGATGGGTATGGCCTGTACTGACAGCCTGCAGTTCGAAGAACTTGTGAAAGTGTGCGAAGAAGAAAACCGTTGGGAGTTCATGGTTGTTGCAACTCCGCTTCGCCTCCCGCAAGGCACCGGCTCACTTTTCAATCCCATTGCAATCTTCTAGAGGGGTATCGGAAGATTAACTGTAGAATGCGCAGAGGTGAATCATATGCCCGTAGTCATCGTCGAAATGTGGGAAGGAAGAACAATCGAACAGAAGGAGAAGCTCATCAAAGGCATAACCAAAGCTTTCGAAGAGATTGGTACGAAACCTGAATCACTTCACATAGTATTGCACGATGTGCCCAAAACCAATTGGGGAACGAAAGGAGAACAAGCATCCAAACTACCCCCATAGTACCGCCACCACTCCACACGGGCTATAGTCCCGCAAACATCCGCTAGGGTTCTCGTAATTGTTCAGTGACACGGATTAGAAACATACATCAAACACTCCCGCGCACTTTCCACGATTACTTTGAAGTCCACCGAATATGATACGCCCGCTCTTCTATTGGACATGGATATTGCAGAACGCAACATTAGACGGATGGGTGAGTTCTTCCATGGGAAGAATGTACGTCACAGGCCTCATGTGAAAGTCCACAAGTCTCCCTTCCTAGCTCACAAGCAAATCGCAGCGGGAGCGAACGGCATAACCTGCGCAAAAGTTACTGAAGCAGAGGTAATGGCTAATTCAGGTATTGACGACATCCTGATCGCAAACCAGATTATTGGAGCCCAGAAGCTCACACGATTGGCTCACCTTGCTAAGCACTGTCGTGTCGCAGTTCTCGTAGACGATCTAACCAACGCCAAAGAAATGTCCAAATTCGCTTCTGACGCAGGATCAAAAATCGACGTGCTAGTTGAAGTAAACTTGGGCGCAAGTCTTGATGGAATTCTGGACCGATGTGGAGTCACGTCTGGGAATGACGCCGTCAAACTCGCACACGATGTTTCTCTGTTAAAGAATCTGAAGTTTAACGGCCTTATGGGTTACGAAGGAGCTTTGCGAAAATTCACAGATTTCGAATCACGCAAGAACGCAGTTGAGAAAGCTTTAGGGATCCTTGTCAGAATAAGGGACCAAGTTGAGGATTCGGGACTCGATGTCAACGTAGTGAGCTCCGGGGGGACGATGTCTTACAATCTAGCCAGTCAGGTCCCTGGCATCACCGAAATTCAGGCAGGAGGTTACCTGTTCATGGACACCGGCTATCGTGAGGCCGGTATAGATTTTGATTTTGCCCTCACTGTTTTGACTAGCGTCGTAAGCAGGCCTAAACCGGAGAAGGCGATCGTTGATGCGGGGTTCAAGGCCATTAGCGTTGAGCATGGCCTACCGGCCATTAAGGATAGTGTGGAGGTAGAATGCATAGCCCTAAACGCTGAACACGGCCACTTACGTTTACGTCAATCGAACAATGCCCTATCTTGCGGCGATAAGGTAGAGATGCTACCGTCTCATGCGGATTCCACTGTATGCCTATACGATAACTACGTGATGACGCAGAGGAGAAGTTGAAGGAACATTGGGAATTGAGGCTAGAGGAATGCTCCAGTGATGTTCGAGAGGTTAAGAGCTGTTAGTGCTCAGAAGACGTCCAAGACATTTCTTGCGAAAGCTTGGATCATCTTCTTGTTACAGCCAGTGTAGGTGGTCACTTTGTTGACGCCCACTTTGCGATAAACTTCGATTATATTTACCACGTCCTCCCATTTCTTGCAGAAGTGCATGGTTCTTTGGAGTTCCTGCATGGTCACCTTTCCACCTTCCTGTTCAACTTGAACGGGGTTAGGGATGCTCCAAGAATCCTTCCGACAGATGCCGAGTGTCTTCCAAGCATTCTTGAGAAGATCATTCGGCTTCGCGAAGCTAAAGATAAGTTCGGTGGCAACTTTTCCTAAACCTTCCTTGCCGGCCTCGCTTCTGCCCTCCTTGTATGCAGGGAGGATTATATCTTCCAGCCTCTGGGGGTCATTTCTCGGGCTTATCGTAATTAGACCATCTGCATTCAAACCTGCAGCATGAGCAGCTTTCTTGCCTATTGCGGATGAGTAAATCGGTATCTTACGTCTGGGTTTCGTGTATAGGTAGTAGAAGTCTGATGAGAAGAATCTTCCTTCGAATTTGAAGGGTTCTTTTGAATTCCACATTTGCCTCATTAGTCCGATACCTTCCGAAAGCCGGTCCATTCTTTCCTCCCACTTTGGCCAGTTTCCGTTCCAGAACGGGCGCTCGTTCAATGCCTCTCCAGTGCCAACGCCGAGTAAGAGTCTGCCCGGATACATGTTATCCAGAGTTGCGGCGGCCTGTGCGAGGATGGCGGGGTGATATCGTGCGCCTACAGGAACCGTAACCCATGGTCCAACCTTGATTCGTTTAGTTTTCTCTAAGGCAACAGCCATCACCGACCATACAAACGAAGACCTCTTGCCTGAATGATACCAAGGAAAGATGTGATCGCCGAACCATGCAGTTCGGAAACCCATGCGTTCTGCATAGATTGTCGCATCGACAAATTCGCGCGGATCATAATCATTTTCTCCAAGATTTACTGAAATTTCCATCTTCGTCAAACAAACCACTGTGAACTGTACTCGTCGCTTGCCGTTTCAATCTTATGTCTTTGGGGAGCCATGACTCGGATGCTCAAATAACCAATTAAAAACGTTGCTTGCTATTTCTACAGCCGTTTTATCCGAGGCTGCAAGGCACGATAATGGGTTTCGTCGGCAGCTCCGGTTCTTAACA
>CAWJRR010000004.1:0-100645 GCA_963845275.1 Candidatus Bathyarchaeota archaeon | reverse complement strand
GTACTATTGAAATCTGTGTAAATTTCGATCGGGTGATCAGCGGTTTTTCGACAATGCTCCGTTATGGTGCGTGCTCACGGTTAAAAGGAGCTGAGCAACTGCGAGTTATCTAGATGAACGTGTGAGATGCTGACTTTGAGGATTCAGATCGCTATCTTTCTCGTACTCTTAACCGTGGGATTCGGCGTCGTCAGTCCGGTCGCTGCGCACATTAGGCTCGTGAGGAGGAAAGAATTAACGGGCATCAACCGGGGTCTTCGATTCCACTGAACGCGGATCCCCCTTTGATTAACGCGCCTGACGGAGGTTACGTGTTTGTTGGCGGCCAGAACGGGACCTGGTTTGAAGGGGGGCAGTCGCCTAGGGCGTATCAGATTAGCCTCCAGAATTTCTCATCCGTCCAGTTAAACCCCGTCAGGAGTGGGGGTACGGTGTGGGGTGGAGGCTTCAACGGGTCACAGTTGCTGGTTTCCGGATGGGGTAGCGATGACGCTTCCCTTGGCCCGTATATCTGCTTGTATAATGGCGTTAATGTGGTAACTGAAGGCTCGCTTGATGTTTATGGTCAAGCGGACTCGTGGAGTGGCGGAGACGTATTCAGCGCCAGCTATAACGGGAAGGAATGGTTACTCTCAGGGTTAGGATCAGGCCCGCTACTAAGCATATGATGATGAGCCGAATAATCATATGAGCCTCGGAACCTTCAACGGCAGCGTCTTCACAGACCTGTCCAGCCTTGTTCCGGACCAGCAGGACGCGATCCTGTACGCTAACGCGTGGAACGGTCAATATTGGCTGGTGGGCGGCGGATACAAGCGGATTGGTGTCCTCTTCACTTTTGATGGGAGCAATTTTGTTGATCTCACGACACAAGCCGACAGTCGCGATCCGTAACTTTGCCTCAGTACAATCAGTCGGCTGGAACGGTTCAGAATGGCTGATCGGAGGAGTCGGATTTCTCGCCGAGTACGACGGACACACCTTCACCGATTTAACCATGCAACTCGAACGTGCAGTCTCGAACCAGATTCAATCCGTAAACGCGATCGCGTGGAATGGTCAATCATGGATCATTGGGGGAGGAACCCCCGTAGCCCAACTAACCCCAAGCCATGCTTGGGTCGCATCTTACGCTTCCACCGGCTTCGTTGACCTCTCCTACATGCTTCCATCATACGTCACTGACGCCACACAATCTTCAAGCATCCTAACAATTACGGCGGCCAATGGAGCCTGGACGATTGGAGGGTATTCAGGAACCCAAGGCATCTTACTCTCGTACAACGACGGAACCCTAACAGACTATTCCACACTCGTAAGCAGCCTAACGTACGTCAACTGGGTCACTGACACTCAGACCATCGAATTCTAAACAGCACACAGGATTGAAATGGACAGCAACCGACCAGCCATCCCGCGAAACTTCTGAGTGGCGCTATTGGGAGTACTGACGCTTAATCGAAGAACACATCGGGTAAGAATGCGCCTCACCCCATTGGAGGTAGGGAGCCTTACATGATGATACCATCCGGTCACGAATAGCGACAACAGATGAACGAGTTCAAGAGCGTTGATTGCAAATTATGGCACAGATCGGTAAGCTTCTCGCCCCGAGTAAGCGTTTTCTCGATGAATCGTGTTCCCTGGAAGCTTTTCAGGTGTGAATCGCTTGTTATGAGTTCGGCTATTGCTGATCAAAAGTAAGGTCTTTTAGGTCGTACTGAGGTAATGCTTTGGGGTACTGTCACTCGTGCGGACGATCACTGTGAAGGTCGACGATAGGCTGAGGAAGAGGATGGCTCAGGTCACTATCAACTGGTCCCGGTATATTCGCGAGTCGATTGCGGAGAGGATTGAGCGAGAGGAACGGAAGAAAGCTGCGCAGGAACTTCTTGAGGACATTCGCAAGCGTAAGCATGTCGCGCCAAGAGGATTCATAAATCAGACAATCCGTGAAGCGAGGAACACCCGTTGAGGGTGTATGTTGTAGATGCTTCCGTGGCGGTAAGATTCCTGCTGGTTGAGGAACTCTCTGAAAAGGCGGATTTGCTTCTTCAGAAGTTCCACGAGGATGCCATCGAGCTGAAGGCACCTGGGCTTGTGAATTACGAGGTTGGGAACGCTCTCTGGAAGGCCGTCAAGCAGAAAGTGATCGACGCTCACGAAGCATCACGGAAGTTCTCACAGTTCATCAAGCTCAAACTGGACTGCGTTGAATTGGATGAGCAAGAATCTTTGGGGGCACTGACTTGGGCAATGAAGAACGACGTGACTTACTATGATAGCGTATACGTGAAGGCTTCAGAGAAGACGGGAGCGACTCTCCTAACGGCTGACGATGCATTCTACGAGAAAGCCTCAAAGATGGTTCCGACGATGCACTTGCGGAATCTTAAGGACAGTTGAATATGTTTATTCGACATGGCGCTCAAAGTGACGGTTACAAGAACCAAGACATATGATGCACCACAGTGATGCGTCAATCGAAACTATAGTTCGTGGACCTACTCGTCCGCGAGCAGCGTTAGCGTTTATTCGATGAATCGTGTTCCGTGGAAGCCTTTCAGGTGCGGGTTGCTGGTTACTAGTTCGGCTGAGTACTGGTTGGCGGTGGAGTAGATTATGGCGTCAGCCATTGCGAGGCCGTGTGTGAGGCTGATGTCGGCGGCTCGTAGTGCTGAATCCTGGTCCAGCGGGATGAGTTGGGTTCTCATGATTTGTGCGTATGCTTCCAGTGCCACTTCTTCGCCTTTCTCCTTTTTGAGTTTCTTATAGACCTCGTACAGGATGATGCTTGGTGTCACCGTGTTCTTCTCGTTCGCGCTCAGCACGTACGGGGCGTACTTTTCTGCTAATGGACCGTCAGTGAAGTACTCAATCCACCCGTAAGAGTCGATCAGCTTCAAACTCGGTCAGTCTCTTCACGAATGCCCTCAACCTTCGCACCCTTAGCCATGCCCCGCGTATCCTTCACTGGTTTCAAGGGAATCAAATGCACTACCCCGTCCTTCTCGACGACGACAACCTTCTGGCCTGGTTGAAGCTTCATTCTGGATCGCACGTTCTCCGGGATTACAACTTGGAATTTGGATGAGACCGTAACTGTGGTCATCTAATAATCCGCCGTTGAACGGTCACCATATCGATAGTTAAAGCTTCTTACGCAACCTAGAATGACGACCTGCGAGTGCTCCTAGCGGCTCAGCTAACCAGACCGATGCTCATTTGATTGAAGTTAATCTACAACTTAGGTTTCGGTGATCCGCACTTGCCACAGAAGTTATCGTTCATAGTATTCGGAGTGCCGCAGTGTGTGCAGATCCATGTATTCCGCTGTGCGGCGGGTTGATCACTGATTGAAGACTGTCTCGAATATGCAGACCTGGCTGCCTGTTGATGCGCAGGCCAGTTCCGAATGCGATTGAGCTTTCTTCCCGAAGTAGGCTTCTAGGAATCCGCATACGATGCCGCCCTCGATGTCGCATGTTGACTTGGTGGATGTCCGTTCGTGCGATGAGGGTGTCCCTGTAGCTTGAACGGTGAACGTGATTCTTCCGCCTGCGGGTTTCTTTAGCGAAGACTCCGCATCTGCCCCACCCACGGCCTGAGAGGATGCTGTCGAGTACTGGGCCCAAGTCGGATTCTGATTTGATGGCTTCTCGAGCGTATTCGCAGGCAACGTGGCCGATCTCGTTTCCCATCTGGTAGAGAATCATCTTGCTCACGGCGTCTCCTACGAGGGAGATGAGTCGGTTCTCGAACGCCTGGAACGTTTTTAGTCTGAACGTTACTAGCCGTTTATCATCTTCAACAACCCACCCCTTCTCTCTATCTCTACTGATCAGCTGATCTGCTGACATGGATGGATCACCAAATTTCCTTGAGCTGACTGTAGAGGCTCAGGCCGAAGCATACGTATGCGTAGTCGAAGAACACCTCAATCGGGTGTCCATCATAGTACATTCCCTTAGCGGTCAGGTAGCTGAAGCCTATGTCCGCGAGTGCCATAAGGGCGGAAGCTACGGTTAGCCATTTCCAGCCACGCGCTACCCTCCCTCCTCGAAACATGAGTATGCCAAGAATTGAGGTAAACAACATGCCGACATCCAAGATGGGGTACGCAAGACCGACAATATTCGTCATCAAGTCTGGAGATATTGAAATGACAGGAAGGATAAGAAAGGCCACAATCAACCCGGTCGCGATGATTGATATGCTGAGTGCGATCATTACGGATCTTCTCTTAAGGGCAAATCGAAACTGTTGCAAGAACACTGCCATGCCGACTAAAACTAACGGGTAACCACTCAACCAGAACAGGTCAGCTATAGACGGGTAGGGAATTGCAATTCCAAGAATTAATGCGTACACGGAATAGGTGACTTCACCAAGAGACCAGAGCAGGAAGCCGAACGCTAACCATCGAACTGACTTGATGAACGGAGCCTTCGTCTTCAACAGGTAAAGGCTCAAGAGCAGAGGGATTAGGGAGAAGGCAGCCTCAGAAGTGTTTGATAGTACATACAGCGGTCCCGGATATGGTTGGAGCGCTAGGTATGCGATGGTGATTGAAGCGCAGGCGGCGGCAGCCGCCATTTTACCGAAGTTCGTTGAAGTCAAGCTTCAACCTCCAACCTGCCTTTCTTGACCAAGATGCGGCCGTTCTCCTCAACGAACACGAGTCTGTCTCCTGAATGCAATTTGAGCAGTTCTCGGATAGTCCGGGGTATTGTAACTTGGAATTTTCGAGTTACTTTCGAGTCGCCGAAAATCTTCACAGTAGGATTCTCCAACCAGTGGAAAGTTAGAAAGTAAGGCGGAATGATGGGTGCTGTGTTACGGCGAATCATTAAGATGAGTGACAACTACCGGTTGTCATGAGCACACACGCAACACGTGTTCCCCGAATGAGAATGATCAGCTGTGCTACGACTACGAGCAGCCTTATGCATGAGTAAGACTATCTTACATGGCATGCAACCGGAAACAGTTCCTGAGCTAACCCGAATAAGCTCAAAGGGCCAGGTGGTTATCCCAGCCAAGGTGAGATCCAAACTCGGCCTAAAGGCAGGAAACATTTTCGCAATCTTAACCAGCCCGAAGTCAGATGTTGTAGTGCTCAAGAAAGTTGACGATAAGAAACTTCAGGCGGATTTGATGCTTTTCCGGGAGGTGGAGAAAGCCTGGGAAGAGATACGGGCAGGAAAGATGCGGAAAGCAACCAGAAGCCGCTTCCTTGAAGAGCTGCAAACTTGGTAATTGTCAGGAAGATTGTTTGGACCGAGAAGTTCGAACGCGAACTTAGGAAGCTCACAGATAGATCAATCAAGAGTCATGTACGGGACGTTGTGCTAGTTGGTTGATTCCCGGTAACCGTAATCCTCAGCCTTCTCCCTAACCACCTCCTCCTGCAACTGCCAAGGCACATTATCCACCAGGTCCGAAGCGAATACCTGGCTGCTCTTTAGGCAGATCTCCACAATCTCGAGGCATCTCCTAGCCATGGCCAGCAAGTCCAGTCCAGTTACTGACTCGGTAGCGTCATCCTCGCTCACTGTACGGAAACCCCACCCCCGCCCAGCACCCTCCACCTCCTGAACTATGATCGCGTCACTCAGAAAAAGGGACCCCAGCCTCGCACGGTTCGACGCAGACCACACAAGGGACATTTGAAGAACTCAACCACAACAATCACAAGCTACTTTTCAGTTACTTTTCACAACCCAAACGCTCGTAGATCGTCGACAAACCCGAAGTTGACCTCGCAGAACGCCTTCCAGACCACGTTTCGGAACATGTTTCCACGTCAGATAGCCTCTTTAGGATATCCTAAATGAAAAACGTTCCAAATCACCCAAAACCCCACATTTTTTCGCGCGTCGGAAGAAAAGTAACCCAAAAGTAACCGAAAAGTAACCGAACTAGGCCCCGAACCAGCGAAAAGTAACCGAAAAGTAACTCTAAAATCCCCCTGGAACACGAAAAGTAACCCAACCATGACCCTGACAGACGTTGAACACGCAGCCCGCGAACTAATACGACTCGCTACGGAACCCAAATGGTCCCGGCAGGGAACTGCCGCAGCCAACAGGCACATGCGAACCCTCCGAGCCTCCGGATTCAGCAACGACGAGATCTCCCAACTAACCCGCAGAAGATGGAGCCCGAACTCGGTGAAGAAGGCTACAGCAGGAACCCGGGTTACGGCACCAGAAGACGAACGGACAACGATGACGGCCCTCTCAGAAATCCTAACACAGAACATCCCCCTACCCGACCTCCAGTCCGCAACCACCATATACCATCAGATTGGAACGCAATTACCCGACATACTCGAACTCCTAAACCAACTAGCAGAACGCAAAATACCCGTGAAGGATTTCCTTGACGATTACGCGGAGATGAAGACGCAGCAACTCACGCCCCAATCCCTGAAGCAGGCACTCGACTACAAACAGGATTTGGAAAAGAAGAATTTCAACCTAGCAGCACTCTCCCAACTCAAGGAGGTTGCGGAAAAGTACGGCGACTTCGCGAAGGTTATGGTCGCATTGGACGCTTACGGCTCACTCGAAGCGGTTCAGAGGTTAACGGAATCGAAGAAGAAGGAGCTTGAGGACACAAACCGACTGCTCGAACCCGCGAAACAACAACTCAAAGCGCATAAGGACCTGGAGGAAGCGTCGAAGGCGCTCCTCAAATCCTATCAGGATCTGCAGAAGAATCTGACTGACGCGATCACCAAAATGCCCAACGACCTAACCACGGCACTCAACCAGGTAGCCGACGAGTTCAAGAAGAAGACTGATGAGGAGATCAAGAAGCTCTCCAAGGACCTGTCAGAATCAGCAAGTAAAGAGTTACAGGAGACAACTAAGAACCTCACGACGCTCAAAGAACAATTCAACAAAAGCAAGCAAGAATTATCTGATGCAATACAGACCGCGGTTAAAGCAGCCATCAAAGACGTAGACTCAATCGTGACTAAAGGATCTGAATCAGTAACCCAAATGGAGAAGACCTACAAGGATACAGTTGAATCCTTCCAGAAGCAAACAACCAACCTACTAGAATCGTTGAACCACTCAACTCACCAAAATGGGACAGAGCTTCGATACGGGTCAGAAGAAGCTGCAGGAAACCGTAGCAACCGCCACCGCCGAATCCACAAAGAAGATAGATGAACTCTCTTCGCATGCTGTTGAGGCTGGGAAGAAACTTGACCAGCTTGAGGCAATGTACAAACAGGACATGCCCTACTTGGAATTATCATATCTGTCGGACAAGCAGTATCTTCCCATACATTACTCCGCGATTACTATCCACGGTGAAGGTTGTGGTGCGCGGTTTCATTCAATGGCTGGACACCTCGCCAGCCTCCGTAAGGAATCCCCGGATCCTCGCGGATTCGGGTCAGAAGCTTCCTGCAAAACCTTAACGCTGAAGTGCCCGAAGTATGATCCCTAGACTACTTTACGAGTTACAAGCATCAACTCGAATCGTACGAAACGATCTTGACCGTGAAACTCACTGCTCTACAGGGCTTCGTAAGTGCGGTTGCTAATGATTGGGAATTCATTCGCAAAAAGAGGGCGTTGATGCGGCTGGATGAGATCCAAGAGTCCTTGAAGAAGCTTGACCAGACTGCTTCGGTATCTGAAGTCATCAACCTCTTGCCCAGTGACTTGCCGCGCGTGTACAACACCGTGTGGAAGTTCTTAGCCATCCTTACACCCGATTACGTTCCGCGCCCAGCAACGGATGGTGAGGTAAGTATGAGTTCATTCTTTCGGAACCCGCTGGTTGCGCCGTTACTCCCGCTTACTTTCGATAATGTTCGGAAGCAGATACAGACGACACCAATACCTGAGGGTATGAAAGCTACCGTGTACGTGGACCAATTATTCGACGCAGAGTTTAGAGAAGCCCTCCGACGTGCGTTCTCGTCGCCTCGCAAACCAACCTGACTAGCGGTTTAAGCATGCAACTAGTTGGAACACTCGATTCTCTTCAGGGTTTGTAATCGATTACGTCAAGTTACTCGAGTGCTGTCTTTGCGGATAACGCCCAGTCTGGGTCGGCGAGTAGGGCTCTGCCCACGGCGACGAGGTCCACCCGGCCCAAGCGGATGGCTTGGTCGGCGAAGGCGGGGTCGGTGATTCCGCCGACGCCAATAACCGGGGCCTCCACCGCCCGTTTAATCTTCTCCGCCAGGGGCAGGAAGTATCCTTGGCCCGTCATTCCGTCCGGCGCATCCCCGATTAATCCACCCGACACGTCAACTATGCTCACCCCAGCCTGGACGAGGCGTTGAGCGAACCTTTGCATCTCGTCCATGGTGACGCCGCGGCCTTCACCGTCGCTGGCGCCCAAACGGTACAGTACGAGAAGGTCCGAGCCCACGATCCTTCTAACCTCCGTGACGACTTCTAGCGGAAATCGGATTCTGCCCTCGAAGCTGCCGCCATACTCGTCACCCCTCCGATTAGTCAAGGGGGACGTGAATTGATTCAGAAGGTAGCCGTGGGCTCCGTGAACCTCAACCGCGTCGAACCCCGCCTCCCGGGCTCGCCCAGCAGCCTCACCAAAAAGCCGAACTAGATCATGGATCTCATCCGTCTCCAGTTCCCTCGGGACCACGGTTGAATTGTCGGAAGGTACCGGGGAGGGGGCGACCGGGTCCAGGCCGGAGACCGTGCGGCTTCCCTCGCGTCCTGAATGGTTAATTTGGATGCAGACGGGCGTCCCCTCAGCGTGGACGGACTCTGCAAGCTTCCTTAACCCATCAACCATAGCATCATCATGAATCCCAAGCTGATTGGGCGAGGCCTTCCCCTCCCGAGTGAAGTAGGAGTGTTCCACAATAACCAGTCCAACCCCGGGTGCGCGTTGCGTGTAATGCGCGATCAGCGGGTCCGTTACCCTCCCGTCCGCTGTCCGCTAGGCCGTTGGCCATCGGCGGCATCACTATTCGGTTCTTCAACGTCAGATTCCCAACCGTTAGAGGATCAAAGAGCTTGGCCACAACAATTCACCCGTTCCTCAGCGACGGTTTTTGTAAGACGTTTTTGAGGGTGCCGGTTATCGTGATCTGTTTCGACTTGAGTATGGTTAGGTTTTCTGTTATGGTGGTTCTCAGGTTGAATGCGTCGATGAAGGCGTTCACGGTCATCCAGTCCACTTTCCTTACGTGTCGAATGAAACGGTTGAGTCTAGTTGCGTTGAAGGGGGATATTCGTTCGGGGGGTCGGAAGGCGAGCCTGGTAGCGATTATGGCTTCAGGTATGGGTACCTGCAGCTTCAGTCCCCATTTATCTTCCAGATTGAGGAAGGGGTTAAGCCTTGTCGATTCGTATCCGAGGAAATTGTCAAAGAATTCTATGGCGAACGGGAAGCCGCTTCTATGTTTCAAGTAAACGTGGCTGACTGGGTACCGCCTGCCAGAGTAGTCGCTGACGACGTGATCGTAACTCGGTTTTTGAGTGGAGATCCGCGTAACCTCTTGGGAGACCTTTTCGAGAGTGGACTCGGTCATGCCGGGGGCGATCAGGTCGATGTCTTTACTGGCTAAGGCTCGTTCCATGTACGTACTCATAGCCTGAGAGCCGAAGAGGATCATGTCGGTTACATTGGACTGGGTGAGTGCGGGCATTATTCTCTTCAGGACCTCGATCCAAACGAAGGCTGGAGTTCGCGGAGGGTTCATTCTCATTTGACTCCGAGTTGCTTGCCTATGGCGTCGACCAGCATGTCTGGTGAGAGTGGAAATCCCCGTTGTTTATGGTCGGTTGGTATTGTCGTACTATGAAAATGACCGGTTCTTCGTCTTATCTGGTAGAGGGTTCGTATGTCCTCCACGTCTGGTTTGGGTGAAGCTAGCACGTAATTGGTTGCAGTAATTAATGCTTGAACTACGCTTCCAACGCCTTTCTCCCGTGCTCTCCGCATCAGGTAATCCTGGTCGAATTTCTCAGTGGCAAGTAGGGCGGCGGTGAAGGTGAGCGTCTGAGACAGCCGATCAGTATTCCTGTTCCTTGCCAACGTCTCTGCGACCGTGTCTTCTAGGGAACCGTACACCGTCTTCTCCGCGAGTCGTGCGCGTGCCAGTCCCTCAATGTCAGTCTTCATCTTGAGTGAGGACCTGGGAACCGTCCAATTGAGGCCGTGAAATAGCATGGCCAACTCACCAGCCTCAACGAACGGCCCATTACCCCTAACCGAGTAAACCTGTTTTGACCGCACGTTCGGTTGACTAACAGACTCTTCTCTGACACTCAACAGTCCTGAATAGGTCATACTGTCGAGGTAGGCTCGTAGCGACCTGTGATTGGATATGACGTTCCTGGAACTGAGGTAGGTGAGGATGTTGTTGAATGTCGGTTCAACGCCGTCCTTTCCCAACGCTTGAATGGACTTGACTATGCTTTCCAGTATTGCAGCACTCTTGTTTCTCTTGGTTGCACCTGGTTGTTTGCGCATTGTCACTAATATCCCATGTACTATCGTACATAGGCGATTAATTAATGCGACGTTCTCGGAAGCTGAACTCGACCTCAACGAACGTGTTCCTGAGACCAGGAAGGTTCCCTGTTTGCGCGAACTGCAGCGGAATGGTTGTACAAACGTTTTAAGTACAACTCTATCGTTCAGTAGTACTTGATGTACATGTCGGAAGACGTAGTGCTAGTGACCAGGAAAGGCCAGGTCACGATTCCCGTCTCGAAGAGGAGGAAGTATGGCATTAAGGAGGGAATGCGCGTCCTAGATCAAGGATGGGGTTGGTGGAATAATCATCACACCCATTACCCCAATTGAGGAACTCGCGGGGGTAGACGCGGATAAAGTCTCAATGGGTGAGATGAGAAGGAAGCTTGACGAGATCAGGTCCCGCGACAGGTACTGAACTTGCCCAGAACAGTTGACACCCGTTTCTTCTTAACTCATTTCGTTGCAGAGACCGAAGACATCAGATCGAAGACTTCACGTAAGATTATTGAACTGAAGAGGGAGTCTGCAATAGTACCAACAATTGTCATTCACGAAGTTTACAAGTTCATGCAAGAGAACGCGGGAAGAGAAGTGGCTCAGCTCCGCGTCAACTCAATTCTAACATCCCCGTTCAGGATAGTTGACTTGAATACGAGAATTGCTCTGACATCCGCCGGTCTCAGATGCCGATACAAGGATCTTCCTACTGCAGATGCCATAGTGGCAGGGACAAGCATTGAAACTAAATCAAAGCATGTCTTAACCGACGACCCTCACTTCGAGAAGATGAGAGAGATCGACTGCGAATGGCTGTAAAGGCGTTACTACCGTCATCCCTTGTCCATTGCGGCTTTGAGTGCAAGGATTAATCCGTGTACATTACCGCTGGATTGTACCTGATTGTTTGCGCATTGTCACTAATATCCCATGTTCTACTCGTACATAGGCGATTAATTGATGCGACGTCTCGGAAGCTGAACTCGACCTCAACGAACGCGTTCCTGAGAACAATAAGCGGGTAATCGACCTGGCTGGAACCTAACGCGAGGTTAATTCTGAAACCCCAGATGGAGGCTGGAGGAGATTGGCGAGAAGAAAAAAAGGGTGAGATTCGGTTCGGTGCCCGTCGAGTAATGTCCACTAGTTTAGCGATGGTTGCAATAGTTGTTGAAACGGGTGCAACCGTGGTTGTTATTGTTGTAGTATCCGCCGTTGCGGTAGTAGTATCCACCGGAGTTCTGATTATACGCTGGATACGGGTTATGGTAGTAACTGTTCCCTGGATTGTAGACGTAGCCGTGGTACGCCGGGTAACTGGGCTGGGTGGGGACCGTTGGGTACGCGGGGTAGGTCTGAGGATAGGTTGGGTACGTTGACCCGTACCGCGTACGGATAGTTCTGGTAACCGGCCACATAGCCAGGACCAACCACGTAGGTTGCTGACGTTGAGGTTAGAAGGGAACCGCCGTAGTACTGCTGATAGTAACCCGTCTGAGTACTGTAAATTGACACTGAGAACTGGACTGGATGCGAAAGCGATGAGACGGGCAGAGTAAACTGGAGTTGACCGTTGAACCCGTAGCCCCCATACGTTGAACTCAAAGCCGTGTTTGCTGTTCCAATGTTCGAATTGTACGTGGTATCGTACGCTGTGCCGGTTGCGTAAACCTGACCATTGTAGAATGGGCAATTGTATGAGATGGGTAGCGTGACTTGAAAACCCGACGCGTAGTACTGCTGAAGTGAACTGGTTGGAGTACCAAGCTGCGCCACACACGACGACTGAGCCGAAACCAGACTATTACTCGTCGCCGCCGCAACCACTCCTATGGAGAGTACTAGGACGAGCACTAAGTAGCTGCACGTTCTTGCAAACTTACGTTCCATTATTCGTCGCCGTCCCAACTACATCGTGTAGTTGCTTATAACGTGAACTCTTAGAACGGACTTACCACAGGTGCACACCGAAACTGGCGGCTGTTAAGGGTCCTGATCCAGGCTGCGGCTATGGAGAATGGTATGGAAAGGTTCTCAGGGCAGAAGCACCATTAGTACGGTGTGAACGTGAATGGATAAGTGCGGTAAATCCTGCCCTCGACCATCCTGCGGCACATGCGACAGGGAGAAGGACCACTCTGGCAATCACCATTGCGTCAAATGCAAGACTTGGTGGAATGCATAAGCATCAAAACCTGACCTACGCGTAGATACACCATGACGTGACTTACTCGATTTCACGTAATGGTGCGATCAAAAAGGGGCGATTCTACTGGCAGATCATTAGGCAATTGCCATCGCGGTGTTCGCCGCGCGAGTGAACAATTTGGTGTGTCAGGCCAGGCGGAGGATTAGGGTACGCGGGCACATAGTACGGCATGGATGGGTACGGATACGTGTACGTGAGCCTACTAGACTCGTAATCCTCCTGCGTAATGTAGTAGCGTAACGGCCAGGTTTGGAATGGGTAGTTCGGGGGAGGACAGAGAGTTCCACATTGACACATCTTCACTCAACCACGAGGAGCCCATCAAACTCGCCCAATTAAAGCGTGATTGAGCACCCGCAGGGTCATGCCATCCAGCGTGCGCATTACAGAAAGCGGAGATTCAACATTTTGCGTCCGATATGCGAGTCATCATCCTGCGACTCGTCAGTAGCGAGTCTTGTTGAGGTTAGAGTTTCTTCACGACCTCGCTGCCGAATAGGTCTAAGGCTTGAAGCTCCCGGTCAGGTTCCAAGTTCACGATCAGGTACTCGATTCCTACGTCCCTGAATGCTTCGATCTGTTTGCGTACGTCTTCAGGCGTGCCGTAAATCGCGTACTCTTTCCGCCTCTCCTCTGGCAGGCGCTTGATGGCCTGCGTTACGCTCGCATTGTCCTTATCTATGATTACGTGGCCGAGCTTCGTCTTGAGGATGGAATCATAATCTCTCCCAACGGAGCGACAGTGTTCTCTCAAAACGGCCAGTTTCTTCTTCACCGTTTCCGCGGAGCCGAAGATGTTGCATGCGTCGCCATACCTCGCCACGATCTTAAGCGTCCGTCGTTCTCCGCTTCCGCCAATCATGATTGGGGGATGAGGTTTCTGGATGGGTTTCGGGTTGCAGTACGCGTCATGCAGCTGGTAGAACTTACCGTTGAAGGATGCGCGCTGCTCAGTCCACATTTTAATGATTACCTGGACTGCCTCTTCAAGGCGTTGCATCCTTTCCTTTACAGGCGGGAACGGGATACCGTAAGCTGTGGCCTCGTCCACGTTCCAGGCGGCGCCGATACCCATGAAGAGTCGGCCCTTGCTGAGTACGTCAAGGGTTGCTCCCACCTTTGCGAGCACGGACGGATGCCTGTACACGATCCCAGTAACGAGTGTGCCAAGCTTAATCTTACTCGTAAACCCTGCGACGACGGATTGCGTCGTCCATCCCTCAAGCATCGGCTCCTGCGATTCACCTACGTACCGTATCTGGTGGAAGTGATCCATAACCCAGAAAGAGTCGAAGCCGAGGCTCTCAGCCCTCTGCGTTAACGTCCTTAGCTTTTCAACAATCTCGCCGCCTTGCCCGTCGAATGTGAAGTTGGGATGTTGTAGACCGAATTTCAAATTGGGAAGCTTCCTTCAACTCAGTATCGGTTGGGTGAACGATTTATTGATTTGCCAGGCGATTCAACAGGAACGACTTGTTCTTCAGTCTTCACGGTCAAATTCTAGTTCCGCCAAGCTAAATTGTAGCGTAGGATTCACGGTGGAAGCGAGTGCACCTCTTCACCGCGTAGGCTGGACCAGAATAGAACCCGTAACAGCCAGCAAGAGCCACGTCAAGAGTAGTATTAACCTCTTCAACATAATCCGCGCACCCCTTACACTCGCTAGGGAAAACCCTGCTACACGATGTGACTCCACTCATACCCCAAGCCTCCCCAACGTTTCAACCATTCAACATAGCCTCGGCTAACAGTCATCCTTAGTCAACCCGGACGGATGAGGGTTTCCAAAGTACTGTAATTACTCCAGAAAACCCCGAACGAGACGAGAAACCGGACGTAACCTGATGCGGGTTGATCGGAGGCTGAACGGATGATCAATTTCATATAGCTTCGGAACAAACTGGGATTATTAGTGAACGGGTTTGGCGATTTCATCTTCGATGGTTGATTTTCCGGGCGGAAACTCAACCAGGAACACTAAGGGTTTCTTGGCGAGGCCTAAGGAACCGGGAACATATCCGGCCGTAATCGTGATTCATGAGATATGGGGGCTCGATGATCACATCAAGGATGTTGCCAGTAGACTCGCACGTGAAGGCTACGCAGCCTTAGCCGTTGACCTATTTGAGGGGAAGATCGTTTCAAAACTTGAAGAGGGTCGCGCGTTGCGGGAGAAGTTTACTGAGGAGAAAATTCTGGCTGACTTGAATGGCGCATTCAACTACCTCAAATCCCTTAGCTACGTGAACCCAAATCGAGTCGGTAGTGTAGGATTCTGCATGGGAGGCGGACTATCACTCCTGCTCGCCTGCCATAACCGGGAACTAGCCGCCCCCGTCATATTCTACGGCAGGAACCCTTCACCCATCGAGTTGGTGAAGAATCTCCAATGCCCCATCCTTGGAAACTACGCCGGAGCCGACATGGCCATAACTGAATCGGACATCAACCTTCTGAAACAAACTTTAACGAAATACGGAAAGAAATTTGACATTAAGATCTATCCGGGTGCCCCACACGCATTCTTCAATGACACTGCAGAGAGCTACAGACCCGAAGCCGCCAAAGACGCCTGGCAAAGAACTCTAAACTTCTTCAACAAGCAACTGAAAGCGTAGGGTCACTGCACCAGAAAGCCTGGGAACTCATCCTTAGCGTACACTCCTTCGATAGGACAAGAACCAGGAAGAGCTGCATCACCTAACACAAGGATGAGTTGCGCATTGACAACGAGCGAACTCCAAAACCGAATCAATCGGGCAGTAAAGGAAACTGAACGGAAGTATCAGAATGCCCTCGAAGAACTCGGAGAACTGAAAAAGGAGATAAACGATCTGGAGCGGGTCATCGTGAATGATGCACAAGCAAGAACAGGTGAAGATAAGGAGCAACTAGATTCCGCTATAGACAAGCTCATCAAATTTACGGATTTCATGATTTCTGAAAGCGAGAGGACGTGGGAAGAGTACAGGACGTTGGAGCGCGATTGCAGGATAGGCGCCCCCGAACCCTCAGTCGTGAACGCTCAGATGAAAGCCCTGTGGGGTCTATGCAAGAAGACCGACGAGCTTGCAACCGATTTACTTTGTTACTCACTAGCGCATTTCAAACAGAAGGATACTGCGACTAAACCACTGGCTATCTGAGAAACCCGCTTTGAATTCTAAGACTAAGGGTTATTGGGGTTTGTCACGCTAATCGTTACGGCAACGGACTGGACTAGGGACCCGCTTACCCCCGTGATCACGAGCAGGTAGCTGCCTGTTCTTGCGGATGCGTCAATAGTTACTTGAACGTTCCAGCCGGCGGTGGGAGAATTAAGCTGGTAAATGGGTGGGGGCAGATTCGATAGCGTAATCCCTTGGGGCAAAGTGGAAGTTGTGAACTGGATTTCCCCGTTCCAGCCCCCAACGCTCGTCACGGTCAGAAGGAAACTGGTTGAGCCAACGAAGTTGTTTGGTGGAAGCGATACTGTGGAGGGCCACGCGTACAGGAAGAAGTTTGGGCTCCCCGTCTGAGTAACCATTACGGTCTGGGTTGGCACGAGTTGTGTGACTGTTGGATACGCGGGAGGATAAAGATTGCAGTACGGATCGTTTGGATAACAATACGTGTTTACCGGTTGAGGCGGATAGTACCCGTTGCAGTAGGGGTCATTTGGGTCACAACCCGGCACAGGGTACGGTACATACTGCTGTGCTGGTGTATGTAGGGTAAGCATGCGTACGCCTACTCCAAGTATTACTCCATGTTCTACTCCAACTTGTATGCCACGCGGTGTTCCAAGTCCTACTCCACGTATTACTCCAGTTTCTAGTCCAAGTTCTACTCCAACTCCCACTCCATGTTCCAGCTGAATGGGAATGCCATGAGTGCACGTGCGTAAAACTTGGGTTTCTGGAACTCCACGAACGCGTCCCCGTGCTCGCCGGCGAAAGCGGCATTAACGCTAGAAAGCAAACTATCAGTAACAGTGCAGAAACCACGACGTGCCTACCGACAACGTTCACGTAGACTCAACTTTAGTTGACTACGGCCTGTAGTTACCTATAACTTGAGCGGTGTTCCTCTGCGCAGGCCTAAACGTGTTCGGAGCGAGGTGGTTCAGCACTTCGGTCCCGAAAGCGCACGACGCGAGTGACGGTTGGGAATGCGCAATATCTTTGCGTGGCGAGTGCTCAGTCCGATTCCTTACTGGGCGATTCGGCGGCAACAGATTTCAAGTAAGAGCGATAGTCTCCCACGTAGTTCTCGGCGGCCCTGTTTACCTGTGCACTGTCGATGTAACCCATTCTGTACGCGACTTCTTCGACGCAAGCCACTTTAAGACCCTGCCGTCGCTCAATCGTCGCTACGTACTGGGCTGTCTCAAGCAGCGAGTCAGGCGTGCCCGTGTCAAGCCACGCTATGCCCCTGCCAAGTTTAATCAGCTTCAAACGACGGCGGCGGAGATACTCGAGGTTCAAATCGGTGATTTCCAGTTGACCTCTTGCGGAGGGTTTGAGTTCTTTCGCAAGTTCTGCCGCGTCATTGTCGTAGAGGTATAGGCCGGTGATCGCGTAGTTGGATTTGGGTTGTTTCGGTTTCTCCTCGATTCCAGCTAAAACCCCCTTATCATCAAGGACGGCGACTCCGTATCTCTCAGGATCCTTGACTACATATCCGAATATGGTTGCTCCGTTATGTTCCGCTACTGCCCGCTGGAGCACTTGGGATAACCCGTATCCGTAGAATATGTTATCGCCAAGTATCAGCGCCACAGAATCTTCTTTGATAAAATCTTGGCCTATTGTGAAGGCCTGTGCGATGCCTCCCTCTGGGTTGGGTTGTTCAGCGTAGCTGATTGATAGGCCTAGTTCTGAACCGTCGCTTAAGAGTCGACGGTACATGGGCAGATCCGCAGGCGTGCTAATCAGTAGAATGGTTCGAATTCCCGCAAGCATCAATGTGCTAAGTGGGTAGTAGACCATTGGCTTATCGTAGATTGGAAGAAGATGCTTACTCGTGACGAGAGTTAGTGGATAAAGCCGTGTTCCAAGCCCACCTGCTAACAGGATACCTTTCATCAATATCCCCTCAACAACAAGGACATAGGCAAACTGTGCTGATTACAGATATAATGCTGAACCAACCGAAGCAAATCTCTCCATCCGAGACTCGCAGATTATCAGGCTCCTCTATCAGAGTAAGAAAATGCCATTTGCAAGCCCACGTTCTTGTTCGAATGGACGAATCATCCGCTTCGGTTAAGAGACATCGTGCATAAGAGTAAGGCGAAGGCGGTTGGATTAGCAATGGGGCGGAGGTTATCCCTAGTAGCTATAATGCTGATTGCGTCCGTAGGTCTACTAATGTTCCAACCTGTCTCATCCCAAGCCTTAACCGGGCGGACGCTGCCTTTGCAGTACAATTTCAGCTCAAACCCAGCCTGTAATTACCCATTTAACCCGTACTATTGCAATGAGGGTCCACCCGTAACTGTTGACGGATACTTGACAACCGACGGGTCTTGCACATTTCTTTACGACGGTCAAGGAGTCAACTATGTGGTTTGGAATCTTCCCCGCCGCCACCAATATCCTTCGGGAGCGTATCAGGTGTACGGATACATCTACCCCGATTGGCCGTCACAGCAACCGTTTCCACCATACCCTTTTCAGAAGGCGGTGTGCGTCGGCGTACCGCTCTGGACTATTCCTCCTTACATTCAAAGTGAGACATACAATGGCAATTATCCACAGCCATGTACGGGTGGAAGCTGCTGGGGCAGCGGTCGAACCGTAACTGTGTATGGTTGGCTCCCAACGGTTGGTGAAGGTTCAGGGTGTGTAAACCTCTATACCGGCCAGGATCAGACACTAGTCAAGGCCATCTTATGGAATGTTGGCAACAACTACCTTCCGGGTTATGTTGCCGTCACCGGGCGTGTACCAAGAGATGAATTCGTGCGGGGGAAGGGTACTGTTCGTCCAATCGATTAGTCCAGCATAGCCAGGCTAGCCGTGCTATCCAGCATGGCCATCCAACGCAAGTAACTAAGCATGTGATCTACTTGTGCCCTGCTCTCCCGTAACCGGACCAAGTGAACCATCGTCAAAATCCCGTACATGATCATTGTAGAAGAAAGGGATAATTATAGGTCAACAGAGCAGTGACTCACTTTAGGATGTGTGCGAGTTGCCACAATCTTTCATGCCCAAGTATGCGTGTTACCCAGTCGTGTACCCAGGCTCATATTGGTTCCCGCCAAGCCCCTGTTTTCCCGCCTACTGTTACCCGTCCACCCCAGTCTACGTTCAGTACTGCTGGCCCGAGGTCTTCTACTATCCTTGGGTTTGCGTATGCTGAACTGAACCGCACAAACGTTCTGGCTAGGCCGACGCTGACGGCGATCTTGAAAACTAAATTTGACTAAAGCAGTCAAGCCATCGTAAGCTAAGTCTTTTGTTCGTTGAAGTTAAGAGGTCAACGCAACGGGATTCCGGATGAGTTTCCTCGTAGATACCGAACATGAGGAGTTGAGCTATCTGGAGTTTGTTCAACCTTCTCACCCGATCTTGATGTAGATAGAAGGAAAGGTTCCGAAATAAGTGATACTTAGAGAATCGACTGTATCGGTTTCTGATCTATGTCCCTGTACCGCTATCTTCCATTTCTGTGTCCGACAGGTCCATGATTTGCTGCAGTAGCCCTGTCGTGGTTTGCTGCCGAGCCCTTTAGTGGATAGTCGTAGTCAAGTGTCCCCATTTGACGTCTCAGGATGGGAACAACGTCTTGCTCGTCTTGAACTCCTCGATCCTCACGAGCGAGTTTATTCAGTATGAAGTCCGCCGACCCGATAACGAACATCTGGAAGAAATCGTTGAACTGATTTGCCAAAGGCTTTAATGTACTAAAGACGAAGGTGCGAGAGGGCTCAGTGACAGAGGAAAAGAGAGAAGCAAGCGACGAAGAATTAGACGATGAATATTTGCCTGCTTGCTGCCGAAATAAGAAACCGCACAGCCATCCGGTGTAAGTTCATCTCGGTTGGAAACGTACTCCAACCTGAGTGCGGGCAACAGGCTCGCGGCCGGGAAGCACGACGAGGCGTCATCTTCCACGCCTATCCTCCCATTCTGTACGCATCAACCCCAATTTTCACACGTTCTGTACTCATGAACCGTGAATGCCACCCAGCTTCCGATGTCGTATGCCATGAGAATCGTGATATACCCAGTAATACAACCAGACTCAATCATGCGCGCCATCGCCAGTAGTGTTCATCATCATCGTCTTAGCTGCCGCTCTACCCCCCGCTTGCAGGTTCCGCAGCCAAGTCAATTGTCATGGGGGAAAGCTTTGGGACGTGTCAGTTACTGGCCGGCGGATTACTCGAGTGCGGTGTTCGGCCGAGCGACGACACTTTTGCTGACAACATAATTCCCACGAAACCGATGGAAAGTAGCATTCCGCTACTCCTCATCGTTCAGGATATGCCTTCGATCCCAGCCGGGAAGAATTACGCATTCCTAAAGTTCAAGTTGTCGAGCGTCCTCCCCGAAGTGTTGTTCTCCTCACACGCGCGCCCCGTGAACGCGACGCTCTGGCTCTACGCTGATCTAACAACCACATTCTACAACGCGAGCGTTCGCGTTTATCACGTTGACAATAACGACTGGAACGAGACGACGTTAACTTGGAACAATATGCCCGCCATCGATACGACTCAATACGTAACCAACCAGATCCACGCAATCGACGCTTGGTACGATTGGAACGTTACATCGATCTTAGGGTCCCTTCAGGCGGGTGGCGCAATCTCTTTCGCGCTAATGTCAGGTTTCAAGTCCTGGATGAACGATGTATGGTTCAGCGCGGTTGAAGAATGTTTCCACAGCACCCGAACTGGACCTTTACTTTAAGGAACCAACATTTACTGTGAAGACGCCGTTCCCGGATCTCCCCATGAAGATCGACGGCACGCCAATCCGAACCGACCAGAACGGAATCGTACAGGTCAGGCTTCCCTGGGGAAGCCATCAGCTCACTGTCCCAAGCGAGATACCGATAGGAGAAGATGAGAAGGAGGCGTTTACGGGTTGGAGTGACAACGTGACTACTACAAGCCGCGACATTAACCTCGGCAACGATCTAACCTTGAACGTGAACTACCAGAAACAGTACCGTCTCACCGTAAACTCACCCTTCGCATCCACGAACGGGTCAGGATGGTACTTTGCAGGTCAAGTGGCCCATGCAGAAGTGCAACCAGCATCCGTGTTCTCGGAAGGACTCTTAGGCCTATTGGGAGTCCGTCACGTCTTCGATCACTGGACCGGTTCCTGCACCAGTACCCAGCCCGAATGCCAATTAACCATGAACGCGCCGGCGCAAGCAACCGCTGTATGGAGGGAGGATTACACGATTCCTCTCGCAACCGTAATCATATTAGTAACCGTGATTGCGGTCGCCCTGAGTAGAAAGCGCCGTCGTCACGAGTGAACATCACTCTGCTTTGTATAAGCGTTCACGACTCGACCGGCACAGGACCAGCATACACTGACAGTGAATTACATGTCCCTTCGCCAGTGCTATTGTGGTTGAGAGGAGCTTTCCGTCAGCTCCGAGGTTGATTTCACCTGTTCTTCCAGGAACCAATCTATCAATTTGCGTGCGATGCTCAATTTGCCTGGTAGTTGCGGCAAGCTGTCTGCCGTGAACCAGCGCACATCAACATTCTCTCCGTCGCTTACCGTGATTTCGCCGCTAGCGTAATTTGCGGTGAACCCGATCATGAGCGAATGTGGAAACGGCCAGGGCTGGCTGCCAAAGTACCGGATCTCCTTAACTGTAATTCCACTCTCCTCTTTCACTTCGCGTACGACAGCCTCTTCAAGCGTCTCGCCTGGTTCGACGAAGCCGGCTAGGGTACTGTACATGGGTGTTTCAAACCGACGTGCCCTAGCCAGCAGTACTTCTGGGCCGCGTTGGACGAGTACGATGATCGCGGGGGCAAGGCGGGGGTAATGAAGTAGACCGCATTGTGGGCATTCTTTTGCTCGTTCCGTCAGGTGTGTTCTTGTCTCTGATCCGCAGCGGCCGCAGAACTGGTGTGTCCTATCCCAGTCAATGATCTGTAGAGCTCGACCTGCCACCGAATAGAGCGTTTCATTCATTTGACCATAAATCTGGCGCAAACCCTCAAACCTCATCCCAGTTGGAGGGCTGGCTCCTTTCGGAACCTCAACCGTAAAGCAGTGAAGGCCCCCTAGGCGACCCAGGTAGTGTTGGCGCAAGATAGGTAACGCTAGCTCGGCGAAGTCTTCGAGAGTTGGTATTGTTTTAACTTGATCTTGCCCAACGAGAAGCTTGTCCCCCTGGATTGCGAACCACCACGCCGGGCCTATTGGTCCCTGTGGCGGCACGACGAGAGAGGTGAAGTCCATACTCTCCATCATTGTTCCTATAGCCTCCGATGGCGGAGTCGGCACAGACAAATCAAGCTGACGCCCCCTTGCCACGAAATCGTATTCAGATAATTCGCCTGCCTGTATCTAGTTGACATCGTCTAGCGCTTCTCACCCCTAACTTTTTTCAGTTAGATAATTAATGTGAAGCGGCACAATCTATCAATACCTTGCTTAGGTTGGTGAGGCAAATTCAGTTAACCTATCTGCTTGGCGCAATCGGGCTCTTTGCAGCCGGAGTAATTGCGGGTTCTATCAACTCTGTAGCTGGCGGAGGCACACTCATCTCCTTCCCTGCCCTCGTGGGTTTCGGTGAGCCTGAGATCGTGGCTAACGCAACGAATACTGCAGCCCTCTGGCCGGGTTCGTTTAGCAGCGCCATCGCTTACGCTAGAGACACGGCAGTTGACCGTGGCCTACTGATCAGCCTCCTGATTCCAAGTTTCATTGGGGGAGCTGCGGGCGCAATTATACTCGTGGTTACTCCTCCCGACCTCTTCAAAATTATCGTTCCATTTCTCGTTCTCTTCGCGACGCTAATTCTGGCTGGACGTAACGCGCTTACGAGAAGGATAGGGACGAGGCTAGAGGTGGGAGGGGACCATCCGACTAGGGCAGGGCGAGTTTGGGGCTTCTTCTTCCAACTATTCGTCGCCATATACGGCGGCTACTTCGGGGCGGGCATTGGGATCCTGATGTTAGGTTCCCTTAGCATAATGGGTATGCGTGATATTCACAAGATGAACGCGCTCAAGACTCCCTTAGCAACGGTCATCAACTTGACCGCTTTTGTCTTCTTCGCCGTCAAAGGTTTGGTCTCTTGGCCCTCAGCAATCATTCTCTGCATAGGTGCAATCACTGGCGGGTATGGTGGAGCACGATTGGCAAAACGCGTTGACCCTAAGATCTTGAACGCCTGCGTAGTAGGTCTTGGATTCGTTGTATCGGCTTGGCTCCTGTACAAGGCCTTCCTTTGAGCATATGAACTGCTAGAGATCGTTCAGACGTAGTCGAGTAAGGTGGTCTTCTTCTTTACGGGCCTTAAGCCTCTCGTCCGAACTTTCTCGAGGATCGAGTGCATCCGTTTCTCCTTCCTTAAGCTACTGTAGTAGTAAGCTTCGTCCACCGTATCCTCAGCCATCAGAACTGTGACTCTTCCAATTCGGGTTCTGCCGGTTCTCCCACGCCGCTGTATAGTGCGTATCTCTGACGGAACGGCTTCGTAGAAGATTACGTGATCCACATCAGGAATGTGGAGGCCTTCTTCGCCTATGCTCGTTGTTACTAGCAGGTTGTACCTGCCGGATCTGAACTCATCCAGAATCTCCACCTGCTCATCCTGGGTGAGACCCCTGCTGCTTTCGTCACGGGTCGCTTGCCCCACGAACCGAACGGGTTTCATGTCTTCATGGTTTAGTGCCGTGACGATTTGGTCGACTGTGTCGCGGTATTGCGTGAAGATTATGATGCGCGCAGCCGGATTCGACTTGAGCTGTTCTGAAACCAGCTGTGAAACAACTTGGAGTTTTGGATGTGCCTCTGTGAGTTCGGATGCTAGCTCAATTGCGTGTTGAATTCGCGAGTCCTTGAGGAGGCTCTTGACGGTTCGCTTCGGGTTCATTGACATGCGTTCTAGGTAGGCTTTCAGGTTCGCGACGCCCTGGGTCTCGAGCAGTTCGATAGCGTGGACAAGTGAGATTGCTTGTGATTGAAGGGTTAAGGCTGCGAATATGTAGCCTGACCGACTCTTCCGGAGCCTTACGACTAGTTGCTCTCTCAAATCCAGGAGGAGCTTCTTTGGCACTATCACTAGGTCCGGGATCAGTTTCATCGACTTGAGTTTCTCAAGCTTCTCATCGTAGACCTCCCTGAGGAGGGCGCTAACTGCCCGGTAGCTTGCTGGAAGCGGTACGCGTCGCCATTCCATGGAGGTTGTCTGGACGTAAGGCTTCACGTCCTCATCATACTCCGTCCTAGATTCAACCTGTTTGATGTAGAGGTTCTTGCAAATCTCCTCTATGCGTCCCGCTCGACCCCCAGGCGAGGCGGTTAAACCTAGGATAAGCGGGTTCAACGCGTTTTCCACATATTTCGTTGCTAGCTCTGTGTAATCATAGTTCTTCACGCACCGGTGTGCCTCATCGAAAACCATCAAGCAGACGTTCGAGAGTGAGTATCGACCTGCACGGACGTCGTTCGCGACGACCTGTGGCGTTGCGAAGATGAACTTTGACTCCTCCCACAACCCAGCCCGTTCCTGAGGGTGAATTTGACCCGTCAAGTGCGTACAGGTGGAATCGGTGAAATGATTCTTGAATGCAGTATAATGCTGGATCACTAAGGGTCTAGTGGGTGCAAGAACCACTATCTTGCCATCCAGTTTGGTCAGTCGCTTCTCCGAGACAAGAATCGCAACGATCGTTTTCCCTAGACCAGTAGGCAGGACCACGAGAGTGTTCGCGGTTGAGCGCGGCCGCCGCGATTTGTACCTGATACTCCCGCCTCTCCAAGACCTGAGCCCTTACTTCAACCGCTCTTCAAGTGGAATAAGTCTACTGGCGGAATTCCCTATCGCGTGCACGCATTAACCGCTTGACAACGCGGTCTCAGGCCGTTTGCGCATAACTCTTCATGCGAGTCCTTCAATTCAACTCACTGTTTGCTGAGTGCTGAGTCACGGAATATAAGACGCCCGCATGACCAGGAACGCTTAACTTTTCCTTGTAACCATCGAAGTTATGAGTGTAAGAAGACAGTAACAGAGATGACGAGGGGGTTTCAATGCCCAAGCCTAGGATTTCATTCATCCTGCTCATGCTATGTGCAGTCATTATGCCGCTTACGGTTTACCAAGTTGGTACTGTTAGCGGTTATCATATTGCACCTGAGACTCATGAGGTTTATGAGACAACTTTCAGACCTATCTATAGTCAGTCTACGTCTCGCTTCACTGTCAGACCTACCTATACTCAGCCGCCGGCATTGACGAGTATCTCAATCACACGCAGCGTAGCCACTAGTTTTACCTCAGCTGCTCCACCTAGTAGTATCTCAATCACTAGTAGTATGTTACCAGTTACACTCAACCCGCAGTCACCAGTATCTCATTCATCCCCAGCACCGTCACCAGCGTCACGCGCATAGTCGTCACTTCAAGTTTTAGTCCAACCTTCAGTTCGGCAACCACAACCGTCAACAATTACTATACGTACGGAAGTTTCACTTTCGTTAGGTATCCGCCGAGTTACAACTACAACGTGGGCTCTTTCACTCTTGACCAAACACTCATCGGTCAGACTGGCGGGCCCTGCACATACTACGCTTATTTTGAATTCAACGCTTACGCGGGGCAGCAACTTCTGGCGCGAGTGTGGACGCCGGGTGCGACCATCAGTTACATAATTGTCCCTCAGAATCTAGTACCGACTCTCCAGCAGATGGGCTGTGGCTATGCGCAGATAGGACCGCGTAGTCAGGCGCATTCATTCAATTCTCAGATTACGTTGAACTGGACTGCTCCTAAGACCGGTCAATACGTGATAATCTTCTACTCGTTAGCACCATACAGTGGCCCAGTTTACTTCTTACCCGGAGCATAATAATCAAAGAACGCTTTGACGTTTTCTCTCCTGCGCCAATAGTTCTATAGGATCAGTTTTCCGTCGTGAATTACGTTGATGGGTGCGAGCTTTTGGGTAGCGACGCGGCTTTCTCCGTAGCAGTCTATGAGTGGGAATTTTCCATTCTGGAGTTTCAGGAGGGTAATGTCGGCGTGCGCTCCTGGTTTCAGTGTTCCGATTTCGCCTAACCTACTAATGGCAGCTGGCTTTCACAAGACGGAGTGAGCGACGTGTCAGCAGGTTTTCCCGCGTTAGTGGTTAGATGTGATTCTGGAGTGCTGATAGTTTCCTTGGTAAGGTCTTCTCCTACTCTCACATTTTCTAGGACAATACGCGCAAGAAACGAATTCTTCTCGTGTCGCAGCGAAGATGCCTGACACCGATTTTCTCGGCATCATCATGTAACTAGAGCTAAGATGGACTCCCACGTGTTTGGCAGGCTCCAGGATGCTGAAGAGGATCTCTTGTTGCTCAATGGTGAACAGCTCGCCCGTTCCAGATCCTGGGCTGAATGCGGAAACGATGGGCCCCAGTCTGCCTCCAGCTTGCGATCTTAGATAATCACTGGCCTTCTCTATGGCGTGGTCAGCAATCTTCTCAAGCATATAGGCACGGAGCAGGTTTTTTTCTTCACGGGCTCGTTCCTCAAGTTTTAGTCCGACGGTAATCACGTATGGGGCTAGCTCTTGGCCGGTTTGTAAAATATCGGCTAGAACTACGCTTCTCAACGTGTGTCCATTGTCCAAACGCACTTGATCCCCGTTCAGATCCACCACTCGCGCATACGAATACACAGCTTTTGGTTCGAGGATCGATCGTGCTTCCTCCATTAGGGGAACCAACTCTCCGTTCAATAACCGAGTTCTGCCTTTCAAGGTCTGAAGGAATTCGACCGTCTCCAGTTCTACGGGGACGGGATCAATTACGTTCAAAGGACTCCCGGTTTCCATCGATGCCATCCCTCGCATCTAAGGATCGTTCACCAAAACTCAAACCGAAAATGAACCTTGCCTTAATCCGAAACCTCAGGCAGGATTCTCCCGCTTGGTTTCCCCGACCGGGGCTTATTGGTAGTAGATGATGAAGCCACAGTGCCAGTCGTCTAATTTGAGAGGGTTCAGAGATCTTCTCATGTTATGCGCCCAGTAGTTCAGGTAAATCGTTGCTGGCAACAGTAAGGATAACCCTGAAACTCCTCCTGAGCCTGCTCCCGCATCCCCTGTTTTGAGTCCGGCTAATACATCGTTCGCCATCTTCCCGCAAGGATGAGTACTAAGCCAAACATCCACGTGCAAGCCTGACATGGCCTGTTCTTTAGATGTCGAGTCAGGCGGAATTGGTCCATAACTGCTAATTTGCCCCACCCAACCTGTGATCACGTTTTTTCCAGTGTATGGAATTCTGAAGATGTCGAAGAGATTGTAGGCTACGGGTCTTGGAGTACCAATCATGAAATTGTCCTTATCATATTGGAGCTGGTTATACTCAACCGGATTGTTGAAGTTCGGGCTAGTATCTCTGAAATCATTGTTCGCCCATAGCATTCCACCGTAGAACTCTAGACTGAACGATTTCATGCCATCTAACGCACGACTAACCATACAGGATCACCTTAGGTTCTAAGTCGCGTTCAATTACGCTGCTGCTATCCGCAATAATCGCCAGGTGACCGATTCCAGGCTCCAATTGTATGGTCATGCGCTAACTACAATGTGTAGTTACCTATAACCAGAGTGGATGAATCATACACATGAACGAATCCAAGACTACGCGTACTACACTTCCCATGTGTATGGATAATTCCAGGGAGCTGGTTATCGAGTACCACGGAGTTGTTAGTAGCTGATATCTGATGGATATCAGTCGCGATTATTGTGGATTAAAGCGCGCTTCGGTTGATCTCTGACCTTTTCCTTCCGACCGCGTAAAGGAGTAAACTGTGCATGAGAAGAACGACGAGTATTGCTAGTTCCATTACTGGAATTAGCCCTAGTGGTACGATGAAAGTGGATACTAGGAGAAGAAACACGGCAGTCGTAAAACAGCCGGTCACTACACCTCGAAGAAAAAGTGCACACGCATTGGCTCCGTCAAACTTCAGAGTAAACACGCCAAGTATCGTGGCGTAGACAGGGAATGGCGTGAGTAGCCCGCTCAAATGTGCGCCTAATAACGTCGCTCCTTCTGTAATTAACAAAACTAGAGCGGTAGCCGCTATCGCGCGAGCTGGAATCTCCCAAGTCGGAGGCTTGTGTGAACCTCTCTCGACTCGTTCTGAACGGAAGAGCCCCCGCATAATTGCTAAGAAAGCAATCACCCCGAGAAATGACCAGAGTAGGGGAGCAGAGACGTAGTTTAGAACGAACGCAACTGCGAAGAACGTTGAGCAACAACCAACGATACTCACTGGCCAATCCACTCTAAATGAAAGTAGACTAAACACGAGGCAGGATGCCGCAAGCGGGACTAGTCCCATCAGAGTTCCCAGTGCAGCCTCCGATGCGAAAGCATTCCCTTGCTCGAGCGACAGGAAGAACAGGACAGGACCCGACGTTAGCGGCAGCCCAAGGATTAACCCGCCGATCGAATGCCCCCACTTTCGAGCAACAGCACTGACCAACCAAATGAAAGTTGGAACGCTGACCAACTTAATTGCGAGGAACTCCCACGAACTCGGAACCATATTAAGCACGGGAGAAAAGACGCATAAATATGGATGGGCAGCAATGTGCATATTTGGTAGTTACAAGAGCAAGGTAGAGACCGTCGCTTAGAAGACGCTAATTTCTGGTAGCCTCGTTACTTCCGGATCGAACAAACCGTAGGTGTAAGCGAAAACCGTTCAATTTCTCCAGCTGAGGTTATTGGTCCAAAAGAAAGTTGAGAGATTTCACGTTTACGCTCACGTTGGGCATCATCTCCAACCCCAATTCAATTTACTTGTGTTCTATCACAAGGTCACCATAACGCGCTCGCGGAAGATAAGCAACTCGTATTGACCTGAAGCGGACTTTCACGCGCCTCTCACCATCGCCCGTAATATTTACGGTGCGTTCCACAACGCGTGCATTTCGCGTCCCGGTATGGTTTACCACTAAACATCGGCTTCTTCCTCTCCCAAGTCAATTCGTGTTTAGTCTCTGCTTGACATTTTTCGCAATAGAGAGTAACCCACTCTACCAACGCTAGGCATCTCTCCGCAATATTCCAATTCACCCTTTGGACTATTTAGCTGATCGCACAATCCCGAGTAAACATTCGCTTTCACACAATGGTCAAGTCTCCACGAATAGGGAACCGTTAAATCCTTGTTTGATCGGGGCTTATCGGTCGCCACATAACCATGCAATTCTGTCCAAAATGCAATCTAGCCATGACACCGACGAAAAAGGAAAAAAGAGTCGTGCTAGCCTGCCCCAAGTGCGGGGAAGAGACCAGACGTTCAGACCCAGTAGTGCAGAAACTTGGAAGACCTAAAGAATCCGTCGTTGTGATTGGTAAAGAGCATGAAAGCCTACAAACGATGCCAACTACGACCGTCACCTGTCCAAAATGTGGAAATGGAGAAGCCTTCTACTGGATGGTGCAAACGCGGGGCGGCGATGAAGCCATGACCCAGTTTTTCAAGTGCACTATATGCAAACGAACATGGCGAGAATATGCTTGAGGGCTAACCTCACCGTTGGGTACGACTTGCGAAAACTGGATAGACCGCATTCGTGAGTCAGTAGTGGCGTGAACAGACATATCGAGTCTGTCGGTTGGGACTGATGCATCGAGTAAACGTTTTTCTTACTGCCCTCAACCCGACTTTCGGTACGTGGGCAAATAATGACAAAGGACGAGACAGTTAGTGCAATAGTCGATGCCGAGAAAGAGGCGGCGAAAATGCTTTTCGGACTCGCGATAGCAATTAGCGCCATTCCCCTGTTATTGCGGCTTCCTGCCAGGCCGTTCGGAATAGTGATCGACATTTCAGAATTCGGGTTTAGTTTCTTGATTTTGGTCTCTGTTTGGTTTGGTTATTGGAATGTAATGTCTGTTCTCCCGATGGAGGATCGCACCATAGTCGCGCTTAACATGGGATTACTCTTTCTCGTTTCGATCGAACCTTACCTCTTCTATCTTAACATCACATTTGACTTGTTATCCCATGAGCTGCTCCTAAACGCTGCTTCAATTGGCTATGCCTTAGACATGACTGGACTGATGGTGATTCTTGCATTATTCACACAGCAACTCGCCTTGGAGGAACGAGGCTTGGTACCGAAAGAGGCAGTGGCCCGCTACAAGCGGGTTAGGGACGTACTAATCGTATCGGCCGCCCTCTTCGCCATCACGGTGCTGCCCATATTTTGGACTACTAAATTTCTGGGTCAACCAATAAGATTCATCTTCTGGCCCATTCCACTAATCACTTCATCGGCTAGGATTCTATCGGAACGCGGATTTCAAGAATAGCGCCTATAGCAGAGCGTTAGTATTCAGAATGTCAATTTCGGAAGTCTTACGCCACTAGAGGTAAATCCGACAGAACCAACAAAACCATCTACCGTACAGCCACTGTGTGCAACCACCGCACCTAGGACACTTCGGGCAACCACGAAAAACCCCTGTATGAGACAAACGCAAACCCACATTATTCGCCGAATCGAGAGAAAAAAGTTTCTCGCGAAACCAGATGAATAGAACAAGCGTAGTCTGCACGTGGGCGATTGCAGATTCCTACTGAGGCTTTCAATTAACAATCCCACTTGACGTGCTTATCCAACGTATTTTCTACGGACTCCAATTTTGCAGCACTAACTGCTTTATTTCAGACAAGACGAGTCCAGTCACGGTGCCCGCAAGGACGTCAGCAATTTCGTATTGCTCACTCTCACTGGCAAATCCACGTCAACGGCATGAGGGCAAGACCAAGTAGGAAATGGTGCAAGTGCAGTCTCCCATGGCTTACGTAAAGCCGCATATGCAAGTAGTCTGCTAAGAACCGTGTAGCCAAATATGTAATGAGAGTGCTGATGGCGAATAGTTCGAAGTGTCTCACGCGCCTTAGCTTGTGGTGCTGAGGCAGATCAGAAGTCATGCTCACACATCCGATCGTAATCACATTAATTCTTTTGCATTCGTTCAAATTCATCCTGGCTATCGTATTCGTTCGTCATTATGCTTAATCAATGAGCAATCAGATAGAGCGTAATCACCACGACCATATCCCACGCTTAACTTCCACTTTCGAACGTAACTTCCTTTGCCCTTTCCCCATAGCACTGATCACAGAGTAGATGTAGGCCAGTATCATCGTACACTTTCCTCCTAAAAGGCCCCATCCTGAGCGATTGATTCTCTGCAGGGATAATGCGGCCACATCTGCAACAATGGTTATTCAGGGAGTCATAGCATGTAGGACACTTCAACTGCTTCACCGAGAAGTGCTTCTACGTCTTCGAGTCGTTATCCTGCTTCTTCAACCTGACCCTTGAGATGCTCCACGATAAGTTAACTCATAGACGATAAGCCTATCAAGGAATCAGCTTACGCGGGTGCAACTGTCATCTTGTATTGTTTTCTGATATACTTCAGCACATACTTCCCAATATAATCGGCTTCAATATTGACCAAATCAGATTTCTGCTTCATGCCGAGTGTTGTCACTTTGAGTGTGTGTGGTATCAGGGAGACTGAAAACCAATCATCAGAAACATCGACTAAGGTTAGGCTGACTCCGTCTAGGGCGACTGCTCCCTTCTCCACCATCATCCCAACTAATTTCCGACTTGTGGAGATTTCCATTCTGGTGGAGCCGTCATTTTCGGGTTTAATGCTCGTGACCTTTCCGGTTCCATCAACATGCCCAGTCACGATGTGTCCTGAAATTCTCTGGTTGAGGGTCATGCTTCGTTCAATGTTCACTTTCGATCCTTTAGTCAGCCTGCCAAGGTTAGTGCGATTCAATGTTTCTTTGATTACTTGGAAGCTCACGGTTCTTCCCCTCTTCTTCACGACGGTTAGGCAGACTCCGTTCACGGCAATGCTGTCCCCAATCCGCACGCCTCGTGCAGTTTCGTTCAAATCAATCATAAGTGAGTGCGTATTTCCACTCAAATGACGCGTTGAGATCAAGTTTGCGAGGTTTTCGACTATGCCAGTGAACACGTCATAAGTCTCCGACGATTGAGGAAATAGTCTCCACCACATAATCCAAGAGTAATCTTCCGATCTCGGCAGTAGCGAAGTTGGGGTCACCAATAATGCCCGAATTGGTGACTTCCTTTGTCTTCCATGCGTATGTTACCTTCGTAAGATCCTCGGCCTCTAGGGAGACTGCGGATGGAAAGTTGGGTTCCTCCGTGATCGCTTTCGACATTTCGACCATGTCAGGGCGTATTGCTAGCATCATTGAAGTCTCCATTTCATCGGCGTGTCCGATCATCTTCCTCGGGGATTTTCGGAATTCGTTAAACTTCACTCTGGCGATATCGGAGATTGTGAAGGCGAAGAGTTTGAGGTCAGGATGAGCGTGCTTGATCGATGTAAGCGTGCTATCTAGTATCGCCCGGTTGCCGCCGTGCCCATTTATGGCAATCAACGTTTTGAATCCGCTGTTATGGAGTTCTTCGGCAATTTCTGTGACTACCGATGAGAATGTTCGCATCGTGAAGGAGACGGTACCTGGAAAACCTGCATGTTCCAGCGAGTAACCGATTGAGAGCGTCGGGAAGAGTATGGAGGGAAGAAGGCCGGATACTCTGATGGCGATGTGTTCGGCTATTATGCTATCCGTGCTGAGTGGGAGGTGAGGGCCGTGCTGCTCGACGCTCCCGACTGGCAGTATCACTTTGAGCTTCGGGTTTTTGCTTATTGCGTCTTCGACTGCCGTCCAACTCATGTTTGCGAGGTTCAGTTCATTTCACCTTGTAAGCGAGCACGATCTCTTGGCCTTGTCGCGTTATGCTGACGGGTGTGAGGTTTATTGCGTGGTCAACCTTCCCGACACCCTCACCGTCAATTAGCGTAGTAGCCTCGCTACCGCCGATTACGAATGGTGCTATGGTGAGTTTGATATAGTCTACTAGTCGATTTGAAATCATTGACCAGTTCAATGTCCCTCCACCTTCGAGGAGAATGCTTCTGATCCCGAGTTCATGAAGGCGGGTTAAGAGGGTTCTCAAGTTGACTTGGGATCTTCCAGCGTAAATCACATTCGCTCCTGCCTGCCGCAATCTGTGAACACGCTTCTTCGGAGCGCGGCTCGTTACTGCGACGATAGAGCCGAATGGTTCGGTTCGTAAAATTCGTGCATTTGGAGGGGTCCTCGCGGTGCTGTCTATGATTATGCGAATAGGATTCTTTCCCTTGACGTGTCTCACCGTTAAGCGCGGATTGTCTTTGAGTAGCGTGGCTACTCCGATCATTACAGCGTCATGGCTGCATCTCATTTTGTGGAGCGCTTTCAAATCCTTTAGTGACGAAATTCTTGAATCGCCGGTTCTCGTGGAGATTTTTCCGTCCAGTGACATAGCTCCGACGAGTGTGACCGACGGCCGCCGGCTAGTGCTGGAGCGAGCCATGCACAATTTCTCCGTCTATCATGACACACTTGATGTTGTCGGGTCGTGCTCTGTGAACTACGGAGGCCACTAAGTCTCGTGAGAAGCTGAGGTTGGGTGCAGATAAGTCAAGGAAAATTACGTCCGCTCTTTTTCCTACATCTAACGTACCGAGGCTTGAACTTAGACCCAAAATATCAGCGGCGTTTATCGTGGCCATTTTTAAAATCTCGATTGAACTGATCGCGGATGGGTTGAGTGCCCTGGCTTTGATCATTCTGGCGGCATAGTCCATTTCCCGGAACATGTCAGGAGCGTTAAGCATTACGTTGTCAGTTCCTAGTGCTACTCTGATGTTATGTTCGAGCAGAGTACTAATGGGAGGGAAACCAACACCTAGGCTCGCGTTCGCTCTCGGACAGCAAACCACCCCAACATTTCGTTCGGCGATTCTTCGAACATCCTCCAGTGATGTATGGGTTCCATGAACTATCATGCTGGGCGTCATGCACTGAAAAATGCGCTGAACTTCACTGGCCTGAAACTTTTCGTTCGAGAATCTTACCGCATCCAAGCTTTCAGCGGCATGAATTGCAATCGGCTTGCCACTTTGCTTCGCGAGATTACCGATTTGCTCCAATGCCGTCTTCGTATATTCATTGGCGCCACTAAGACCGATGCCGTCGCTTACGGATAAGGCATCTTTCGTCTCTTTGATGACTGTCTCCGTGAGGGCTGCGTCTTCCGTGACTTCGGTTTCTGAATACGCGAATTTGGGTCTACATAGCATCACGACTCGCTGTCTGCATTCCTTAAGTGCCTGCCGGGCAAGTTGGATTCCTTGAAGGCCGCCTTCCCTGAAGTCTACGAAGGTTGTGATTCCCGAATTTAGCATGTCGGATGCAGTTTGCGATATTGCTAAGCGTATCCGCTCTGATGATTCATTGGCCAATAATTGTGTCTTGATTCCATTCAGAGGGTGAACAAGCTCATTCAGCGTCTTGCCTACTCCCAGATCCTTCGCAACTGAGTCACCGACGTGGGTGTGGGCATCAATCAATCCGGGTATTGCAAGAAGGCCTTGCCCGTCCACGGTTAACTCAACGCCGCGAACATCAGGCCGCCCTTCACCCACGTATTCAATCCCACCATTCTCGATCAGGAGGTTACCTTGATCCACCGTCTGGAATTCGCCGCCGACCAGAATCGTGATGTTTGTGACGAGAGTTGACCTCATCTGCTTTCACGAAGACTTGGTGAAATAAGCAATCCGGTTCTCTCATGTCTGACGCGCTCCAAGTTCATGGTGGCGACCTCCGCCGCCTTCCTAGCTGTCTGAGCTCGCCCAATTCCGAACTTCAATGTTAGACCGTCGAGTGAATTTGAGCTGAGCTTTTGAGAAACGTTTTCCTGGGTTAGTTCGGTAGTGACTGCCATGAAGTTGTCTCCTCCCAGGTAGAATAACAGCGAATCCAGTTGTCTGAATAGCATCATTAGATGAAGTTGTGCCCGCTGCAGTCTGAGCGAGGTCTCGAACGGGAAACTGTGGTCGCTTATGCTAGTTATTCCATCCACGTCGATGTGTACGATCTGCGCGTACGCTTCCTCAAGCGGTAACGTTTCATCCATTGTTAAGACGCCCCGTCTCTGTTCTGACTGTGCACTTCCAGCTGCTTGCAGCAACCTTGACGCCTGGGCATGGGCTTTGAATGGCGTGACGTCAACGCCGATGCTCATGCTCACGGTGAATGGGAAGAGGTTCTGCACGTTCGCTTGAATCTCCTTATGCTCCGCACGTGAAATTCCATTTGTAACTGCGAGCATCTCGTCAAACCTGTTGAAGAACACTAGAGCATTCTTCACGGAGAAGTGTCTCTGCAGCGTTGAGTAAAGCTCAGCTTGAAGGATCTGCAACCTGTGTTCGCGATCGCTACCTAACGTGCTGGTCCACGGCCCGTAGTTGTCTATTTGGATCAACGTTACCTGTACGCGAGGGTCTCTCATTCTGCTAACACCGAATAGGCCACGTCTTCCTGTTTTAACAACTTACGTCGCAGCTTCACCAGAGCGACAGCGGCCTCGACGCTTCGGCTTGCATATTCCTCAGCCCGGGCTTCCGCTTGCTCCCAGCTCTCTCGTGGGCCAGAAACCCCTAAGGCTACAGGCTTCCGAAACTTGACTGAGAGAGCGGAGATCTGGTCTGCTACGGTTGCAGCGATTACCTCGTCGTGTGCGGTACCGCCCTTTACAATGGCGCCTAATGTGACGACAGCGTCAACGTCCTTCTTTTCCAACAGATCCTGAACGATAATGGGCATGTCGAATGACCCGGGGACACGGCACACGTAAGTGACTAGGGCGCCGAGTTCTTTCGATCTCTTGACCCCCTCATCCAACATCCTTCTTGTGATCGCTGAATTGAAATCAGCCACTACTATGCCTAGATTAATGATCGATTGCATTAGCTCACGCTCAGATAGGATGCCATCGAGTTAATCGGGCAGATATTTAGTGGTTACTCGTGGTTCAGTAACTACCTGAATATGCGTAAAGGTCCCGAATGTGCACCCGATCAACTCGAATCACGAATTCCTATTGGTGCCAGAACATCGTTTATCTCTTTCCATACGGGTCCCATATTGATTCAATTTGTATAAAGTAAACACTAGCACAGTCACAGACGCTCCTGTTACAGAACAGGACGCTAAGGGAGCAAGAATCAAGTGGCTCATCAGCGAGAACGATGGGGCTCCCAATTTTCTAATGCGCCACTTCACTATAGACTCTGGAGGCTTCACACCATTCCATAGACACGATTGGGAGCATGAGGTGTATGTCCTTGAAGGACATGGCACGCTCCGTTACGAGGATCGAGATGAGAAGATACAGCCCGGGGACGCTATACTGATCCCGCCGGGCAAGAAGCATCAGTTCAGAGCAGATTCGGAACCATTGAAGTTTCTCTGCATCGTACCCAAGTAGCTTCACGAGCAACGCTTCCGGTGAGCAGGGCAATTCGAACTTATTGATTATACGTTCACGACGAGAAAATACAGTTCGGCGATGACATGGCTGAGTTACTTTTCGTGTTTCATGGGGATTTTAGAGTTACTTTTCGTATGGGTTGGGGCCTGTTCGGTTACTTTTCAGTTACTTTTCTTGCTGACGCGCGAAAATTCGGGGGTTTTTGCGTGATTTGGAACGTCTTCCATTTAGGATATCCTAAAGAGCCTATCAGGCGTGGAAACATGCTCCGAAACGTGGTCCAGAAGGCGTTCTGCAGGGCTTCTTCGAGTCAGCGCATACTCCTTGGGTGGAATGTGTTGCGAAAAGTAACTGCCTCCTAGCAAAAGGTTCAGTTCACAGCAGATTCGGAGCCATTGAAAGTTCCTCTGCACCTTTTCCAAGTGACTCTGAGCGCACTTTGAATTTACTGATAATATGTTACCAGTGTCGATGAACAAATTCGACGTGATTAGATTAGTTGCAGGCAGCGCCAACTTCGAACCAAATCTGACACGTCTAAGCTACCACCGGGTTTACGCAGTTATGACTCACACCTCCTGGTCAGTTTAAATTCAGAATGATTAAATTGCTTCACCACATTTCTGCTATCATGATGAACAGGCATCATCACACTGTGCTCTTGCTGCTACTAGTCGCCATCGTCACGTCCTACTCAACTCCTGCCGTGCGTTCCCAAAGTTCAGGTTGCTATTTCACCGCGATGGATCTCTATGGCCCAGCTAGTGTGCAAGAAGGACAGAGATTTGAAGTACACACATTATTCAGCGTGACCTGCACTGGAGCCGGCGAATATACGCTTAGAGCCGATCTCGTTGATGCAAGAACCGGACGAATCCTCTCAACAGTCAGAACGACGTATGCCATTCTTGGTCCATTCGCTGGGGTATTCACGAATAGTGTTGTGGCCCCCAGGGCCGGATGGTGGTCATTGCAGATGAATTTGTACGTGCTCGACTCCAATGGTGCCCCGGCCGCACCGCAATCTCAGCAGATCTTCGGCCTCACGATCACATCAAGCGCTCCGACGCCATGAGTAGTCATCTCGAGTCACTTTCCGCACACTCAGTAAGCCAGTATTTTCCCGCACCCATGCGACCATTAAGCCTCAGCCACTCCATATTCAATTACATTCGTACATCCAATACGGCCTTAATCAGGACGCTCTAACCGTGCCAGTTGGCTTAGGCGGAATTACTGGACTTTCGAAACTACAGGTACGGAGGACTTTGCCCTTTGCGTTTCTTGCAGTCGGGGTTTGTACAGAAGATACGCGCAAAATACGACAAGGAGAGCCTGACCGATGCAGATCTGCCCCGTTCCAGGAGGCAACCAACCCCAAGACCATGACAGTATTCTATGGAAAAAGAAGTTCGGCAACTCTCTCGTGTATATTAGAAGTATGTTATCCACAATCGCAAGAACAATCAAAGAAGCATTCGACAATTTGAACAACTTATTCGCAGCCACAAAAACGCCGCCAAGGACATACACGACCGTCGCGAGAGGAAGTATGCGCCGATGGGAAAGAGAACGAAATTGCCCGAATGATCGGGACGTGTCCCACTGCCATCAGAAGTGCATCAACCAACACTACGTCCCTGACTAACATTTAGTTGTTCAAGTTCGCTCTTGATTCAGGTCAAGATTTACTAGGTGAATAAATTCTTATTTTGCGTACCAGGATCGAGTCATTTGTATCACATGAGCTGCAGGCAATTCCGAGGATCTACTAACCCTACGTAGTCTCATTCGCTAGTTCCTTGCAACATGCTAAATGCAATATATTCTCATGTCGAAGTCACATCGGAGTCACGATGACACGACTGCAGCGGTTACATGTAATTTAAGCGCACGTTAGTCGTAACACTTCGGAAGGGGCTGATGAGGCTGGTGGCTAATAGTAACCAAATCAAATCGCGTGTTGACTTGATCCTTGAAGCGAATCCTGCAATACAGTACGTAGCCATAATTGACTTCAGCAACAAAGTGATTGAGTGCAGAGGACACGGAACGTTCTCCCTTGACCTCTCCCCCGAGAAGATTAGAGAGTTCGTCTCTATCGGACCGTTACTCGTTATGGGTGCGTTAGGTCACAAGTTGGAGTCATCCTGCGGTCGCTTAGAGTTTGTTGTAGGAAGGTTCGAGAAGGGCCTGGTTGTAATCTACCAAGTGGGCACTGAAATGGTAGTTCTTGTCACCTCGATGGTCGACATGGGTAAGCTGGATGAAATCGCCACTTTTCTGGATAAACTGGAAGAAAAGTTGCTAGCCTAACATGCACGCAATAAATAGAATGTGAATACGTGGCTTAGAGAGATTAAAATCAACTTCGATAGGAGCCACGGGCCCTTATTACATGTAATGATCGTTGATGGCATTATGCCCTACCAATTCGATTTCGACTTGACAAAGGTATCCAGATCATTCTTCAGAGAGGTAGTTGCGGCCGCGCATAGAAGAAGAGTTCATAGAAGGATAGGTGACGTCGCTCTGCGACTCCTTCGACGCTGTAAGATTCAGGAAATCACAGGTTTAGATCTCACTCAAGCGTTGATGCTGCTGGAAGATTTCATAGACATACAAATGAAGAACATTGATGACCGAGAACGGTTCCTAAAGACTTCGAAACGAGTGCTCTTTCTACCTCATTGCTCAAGGAAATTCATGGATAACAGATGCAAAGCGGTCTTCGATCCGAAGACTCCATCATACAGTTGCTCTCACTGCTCACCTGACTGTCTGGTAAATCAAGCCACAGCAGCCGGCGAAGAGAAACATTATGATGTGTACGTCGTGCCCGGCGGATCTTGTATCCATCGAATTTTGGAAAGAGGTAGCTACGAAGCACTAGTAGGAGTTGCGTGCGGCGAAGAGATAAAACTCGGTGATGGCCTGCTGAAGAAGACTGGTTTACCGGGCCAAAATGTGCCTTTAATCAAGAATGGTTGTGCAAACACAACCTTCAGCATTGAAGCTTTGCAGATGATCCTGTGAAAGGCAGAAAAGTCAAGGGAACACGTATCGGCCATAATAGTTAAAGGCAATATTACGGATCTGACCTGACAACGTGGCTTCTCCAGACTGAGCACACCCGCACTCTTGAAATGCATCTGCTCATTCAACAGCTTGCGATAGTTGTGGAACCCAAGGCAGTTAAGATCGTAGAGAAACTCTGCAAGACGGCTCTCTCGAAGAGTGGACTGAGTTACGATTACACGATCAACCCTTACACAGGTTGCCTTCATGGATGCGTCTATTGTTACGCTAATTTCATGCGCCGCTTCTCAGGTCATCTGCAGGACCCGTGGGGCAGCTTTGTAGATGTAAAAGTGAATCTACTTGACGTGTTAGCGAAGGAACTGCCAAAGCGCCCTGGAGGTAGTGTTTGGCTCAGTAGCGTATGCGACCCGTACCAGGAAGTGGAAGCAAAGTACAATTTGACAAGAGGTGCAATCGAACTATTATCATCCTATAGAAAGTTCTCAATCTCCATCTTAACCAAGAACGCCCTCGTTCTCCGCGACCTTGACCTGCTGACGCACATTAAGGATAGACTCGATATTGGATTCACAATAACAACCTTCGACCCTGACGCTCAACGAATCTTCGAGCCATACGCTTCTCCATTAAAAGACAGGATTGGCGCTCTTACGAGATTGAGTTCAGAGGGCTTTGATACATGGGTCTTCATAGCACCAATGCTCCCGTACGTGACGGAGGTCGTGCTTGAGGAAGGATTGAAAGATCTGGCGGAGACGGGCGTAAAGAAGTTGATGACTGATCGTTATAATGCACGAGGCATGATAATTAATCAAACACTCAGGGCCTACGAGCGCTGGAACCCCACGATCGATCTTCAGCAGATTCGTCAACTCCTGTGGAAAGGGGACGAGTACTATAACATGCTCGAAGACAAGATTTCCAAAATATGGAAGACTGAAGCCCCGAATGCAAATTACGCAAGGGACATGGATTGGCACCTCACTCAAAAGTAAGCTTTAGAGGCGTATCTGCCATCTCACGAAGGCTAAGCTCATCACAGAAGGGAAAATGCAGAGACAATGAATCAGAGGGTTGAAATGTGACGGAATATAGGATGCTGCATGGCCGTTGTATCCAATTCATTCATCTTAGTTATATTCAACTACGATCCGTAGTTAGCATGGCACCTAGGTGGTCGTATCGCAATTGAAAAGGAGAGGGTTTATGTGATTCCGAAATCAGGGGTGAGCCTCGAGTGAAATCGATTCCTACGCAGATTATGTTGGCGCTAATTCTCTTCCTCGCGATAGTTGGCGTGACGTCGAACATGGTGACAGCGAGTTCTGTCAAGTTCCATCCAGTGGATAACTCAACTCTAACTTTACCAACAACAACGTTCACACCATCGACCTCATCCGTGCCTAGCACGGCAACGTCCTCCGCAGATACAACTGAGGCAACATCTTCAATCACAGTATCAACCGACTCACAAACCGTGCTCGCCACAACGACTTCCCTAACAGGTACGACTGAGGCATCATCTTCAGCATCCTCTATGATATCGACCGACTTTACTGCCACGACAACCGAGGCGACAACTCATCAACTGAAACTCTTACGTCCTCAGTCACAAGCCCACCAGCGTCTTCGTCAACCTCAACGTCAGTTGCAACTTCTATAGTATCGACCGGCCCAAGTTCAACATCCACTGCAACCTCGACGATTGTAACCACGTCAACGGTCACGGCCTCAACAACAGAATCAAGCCATTGGGGGCGCACGTCGTGGCAATTCGGACAGACCTCCTGCTATAACTACGGCTACAATGGATGTTACGGCAACGGTTACAACGGTTACAACGGGTACAATGGATGTTACAACGGCTACGGTAATTGTTATCCAGGATATGGGAGCGGCTACAATAATTGCTACTACCCAGGATATGGATGTAATCAAAGTCCAAGCTACGGGTATGGGAACAGCTACCCCTATCAGACAGCAACCGTCACAAGCTACTCAATCATAACTGCAATAAGCGTTACAACCCTGACGGCGATCTCTACACAAGAACCCCTCACGCTCACATCAACATTAACCAGCACAACCGTCGACACAACAATGGAGACAGGTTTGGCTGCGCTAGCCGCCGTCTCCCTTGCGTTGTTCCTGGCGACACTATTCATGATGATGAAACGGAATTCTCAGCCTAGCAAGCCCCCGACATACAACCCACAGGTGCAAGCAAACTCGGCGCAGACACCCGCTGGGACATTTTGCATGCACTGCGGTGCAAAATTAGGCCTGGGCGACACTTTCTGCCGCATATGCGGTACGAAACTATGATGAATGCGCTCTAACTAACCTAAAGTGCCTGCACAGAAGCTATTTCACCCATAGTTGGCCGAGCTGCCCCAAGATTTCTTTATAGTTCGGTTCTACAGCCGGATCATCGGAAATCCACCTATACTTTTGCCTACCGTTCTGATCAAGAATGAAGACAGATCTCTTGGCTACCGTGTAACCTTTCAAACCGGCGAAGTTCTCGTGAAAAACACCGTAGCTCCTTATCGTCTCTCTCGTGTAGTCGCTGAGAATGACGAACGGTAATTGGTTTACCTCAGCAAAGGCTTTGTTCGTAAAAGGATCATTCACACTTATAGCAACCACCTGCGCCCCGAGCGCCATCATTGACTCCATCGAATCACGAAAGGCGCACATTTCCTTCGTGCAGACACTCGTGAAAGCACCTGGGAAGAAAGCGAGTACGATCTTCTGTCCTACGAAGTCTTTCAGTGAACGGATTGCCTTATTCTGATCAAAGAGTTGAAAGTCAGGAGGGGCCTCGTAAGACAAGAAGACGTCGCCTCAGGTTATCGGGATTCGAGAATTAGGTTAGAATAGTTTCCCTTGAACTGTTGTGTAACCTGCCGAATTCGCTTCTACGTCCCTCATGACGCTTGATCACGCCTGATGGATCTCTCACAGAACCCGTCCTCTCGTTGTAGGAGAAGATCGTTGAATCAGGAATCACTGGCCGTGGCTGAACTCTCGTACACCGGCCTTGTTTAACTTCGATGACTACGCTTTCGCTCTTGTGCCTAAAGCGTCTTCGAGAACTTGCTTCTTGCTCTCCGCAATCTCTGAATGTTTCTGCAATTCACGAAAGTCGGATAAGAAATGCTCACCCTTAGGGGTTATGTGATACGTTCTTTCCCCCCCTGGCGCGTCCTTCACCTCGACAAGGTTCAGTTGCTCGAGCTGTGACAGGTATTTCTGTACGAGGTCGAAGCTAAGGTTGCCTAGGTACATTATCCTTGTTTTTCGGGACCCGTCCTTGGCGATTTCTAGTATATTGGCAGTTATCTCGATTCGGTCGCGATACTGCCGTTTTCGCTTTTCGATAGCCACCTGGTGTCCCGCCAGTTTCTGATATATATCGCTAATATAGGCAGTTATGAAGGTTAGTTCTAGAACACTTGTCTAGGATCTAAATGGCGCCGACTTCTGGTTAACATGTCCCAGTCATGATTAAGCGTCCAACATTTGCTCGATTCTTAGGCAGAAATGGAATGAACCCTCCCCGAGGCATAGAAAGAATAGAGAACGGTGTGGCCAGTGTTATCGCATGTTCGGGCTTGTTCAAGCTTGTTCGGTGTTGTTCGGGCTTGTTCCACGATGTTCCGGTTCCCGTTTTACGGCTGTTTTGCGCTTGATTTTGCGCCTGTTTCATTCAAGGGTTTGGGTGGAACATTGCCGAACATTATTGTTGCCCCGTAGTAGGGTTAGGAGGATTTCTACTTCATTTCGGCGCATTCTTTGTTCGCTAGGGGTTGTCATGAGGGTTCTGAAGGGCTGGTTTCTGGCTTGGAGGAGTTTCTTGGCCCGTTCGGCTGCCAATGTCTTCGTGGATGCGAGCTAGTTGGTTGCTGACGGTTGCCGGAGCATCTATGATGATTGCGGAGATGTTTAGGAGGAGTTGTGTGGGGGGTTTTGAGTCTAAGGCGTTGTCTCGCTCTTTCTGGCCAATCAGATCCAAGGCCACGCTGAGCGCTCTAGTTGGGTTCAGCACTTTAAGGAACAGGAAGGCTGCGTCCCGCGTATTCATCTCAGCCTCGCAGTCTCTAACTATGTCCTCAGCTTGATCCAAGCGGTTTGAAATACGAAGCTGATGCCGTACTCAGTGATTGCCAGTCATCGCGATGAGGTATGGTTGGGCTGAAACTGAGCTATCTCGCTGCAGCCCCCCCGAGCTCAAATTCTCAGGGCATGTAACTCGACAATCGTTGATAATCCTTGAGAAAATCAAGGCCTTTCTGAGTCACCCGAAATTTGGTGATCCCGTCGGATGCATCCAATACCTGTTCAAGCATCCCATTAGTCTGTAGGTAAGCCAAATACCTCTCAAGTTGACGATGACTAAGATTTGCACGGTACATGATATGGGTCTTAAGAGTCTGATTGGATGCCACTTGGAGCATCTTAGCAAGAATCTCGATTCGTGTTCTATTCCCAACTGGCTTTTCTTCTAGTTGGTACATCTAGGGTCGTCTTATAGATAAGCACCGCCGCATATATAGAGTTCGCTCAGCTATTCTATAGAGAGCGCACTGAAACAGCTCCCAATAGCGATTCTCGGCGCGTTCTCGGGCGCGGCCAATTCAGAGCTTGGAATATAGGATCCAGACAAGGAGAATTGCTGCTGCTACTAGGCATGCAACCTCAATCAGGATCATGCCCAAATGCGTCGAGCTGGGTGAAGAGAACCGCACGATAGAGCCATCCCGACCATCCATCTCTAAATGAAATTTTTTCCTGCGGACTCGCCCCTGAAGAGAACCATTAACGTTCCAGAGTTGTTCAGTATTCACGTATGCTACTTCATCGATGCGTATGCTAGTGGTGGGGTGGTGATGTGATCTGCTTGTGAGAAATGCTATTACCCGTTCCTCAGCTTGACTCGCTGAGCTCACCAGGTTCATAGTTGCACTTAATCCGCTTCTGGTTATCCTCGGCAGGAACTCTGTGATACTTTGCATTACTTCGAAAAGGCTTGACGGAGTCGTACTGGCGATCAGCACCCTATTCTCATCAATGGGCGACAGGACGACGCCTCCTCCTAGGTAGAGGATGCCCACGAGTTTCGTAGGTCTGCTGCCTTGGAGAATCTGACTAGCGGCTCCAAGGATGATTGAAGGGCTTAAGGGAGCATTCCTGCCCATTTGGTTCATGCCGTCAGCAAGAAGCGACGCTCCGCTTTTGCTAGCCTCATCTATAACCACGTTCTGACCATCTCTCTCCTCTAGAACGTACACTTCGAGGATCTGCTCATGCAATGCCAGAATACTATCAGCAAGTCTCATACCATACGTCACCAGCATCAACCCCTACGGATTGATACCTCGCCTGCCAACCGAGGCATACGTATGAAACTTCTCCATTCCCCAGCCAAGCTGCGAAGGCATGGTTCGTCATGGAAAGCAGATAAGCCTGATTGAACCTGAGCATAGGGCAATGTTCTAGAACATCTGTTCATCCAAGTACATACAGGGACCTATCAAATAGCAAACACCCCGGCCAGTTCAGTGTAGCCGTTCAAATGACGGAACGTACTCAAGCATCGTGACTTTATTATACTAAAGTAAGGCGTGACAAGTCAATTGGACGGCGAAAACAGACGAATAGTGCGACCTCGCTGCCAGATAAGGACAACGCAATCAGAACGTTCGATGTTCTACTGCTCGAATCATTAGATGAAACCCTAACGGACCTCTTAGGGTCAAGAACTAGGACAATGGTCTTCGAATACCTCGGATGCTTCATTTCGCGCGAAGAGATCCCACGTCAACCATCAAAGTTCTTTGCACTGCTTGCAGATATCTCTGGCCCAAAAGCCGCCAACGTCATAGGAAGATCAGCGAACAGAAAACTCTGCGCAAAACTGGGATGGGAATACCACGAAATCGCCGGATTCGAGGCAGCGGATTATTTTGAGGCGGCAAAAGCCCGATTGAGACGGGAACAGAAACAGTCGACATCAAACGTCATCGTTCAAGATGAAGTGATGAAAACCTCTGACTTAAGACTCACCTGAACCCAACGCAGTAATGTGGTCAATTCACATGACTTTGAAGAAGCTTGAGAGATGCTTCACCGGAATCACAGGTCTAGATGAGATACTGAGCGGAGGATTACCGCGAGGCCGAGTTGTACTAACGCTAGGAGAACCCGGCGCCGGGAAGACCATTCTAGGCACACAGTTTCTTGTGAACGGAATCGAAAAATTCAACGAGAAAGGTCTCTTCGTTTCCCTCGAGGAAAACAAGGAACAATACGTGGAAGAGATGAACGCGCTCGGGTGGGACGTTGAATCCCTTGAAAGAACGGGCAAATTCTTCTTCATCGACGCCTCACCCATAAGATCACTCCCCAACGAGGTTCAGGTTGGAAAAGTCTCGATTGGCAAAACTGACTTCTCGCTACTCAGCCTTCTGGAGGTAATTCGGAATCGCGCTGTCTCCGGCGAGGTTCAACGAATCGTCGTCGACCCTATCTCCCACTTAATCTTCCAATATTCAGACGCAGCGCAGAGGCGAAAAGCCATGCTTGATTTCGTGGAAGCTCTCTCCAAGACTGGCGCCACCTGCCTTCTAGCGTCCGAGCTAAGAGAAGTTGGCGGGACAACTAGACGATTGCAGGTCGAAGAGTACCTGGCCCACGGTATTATCCTCATGCAGTCAACAACAAGCGGGAAGAGCTCACAGAGAATCATCCAAGTAGAGAAGATGCGCGGTATGCCCATCGATCGTACACCAAGACCATACCACATCGGTCAGAATGGAATCGAAGTTTACTCGAAAGAATCAGTCCTCTGAATCATTGCAATCCTTTCCCACCGCAACACACTACGGCGAGTACAAGTCCACTAGTCACAACGCAGAGAAAGGTTTCTCCTTTTGAGTGCACGCAACACACTCACGTGGAGTTCCCCTTAAGTAGTACTCAGTGATTCGTCATTTAGACTTGAAGGCTTTGGAGTCCGTAAAAGACAACTGCCTTAATTGTTCACGCCAAAGTGACGCCTTAAAGAAGCTCTGGTTACAAGTCGAAAATCGACCTCACCCTACGGTCTTTAACTGGCACTGTTCCATGTGCGGCAAGGAACGCAAGCTCGTACTTGAGTAATTCACTTTCCCACAAACTAGCAGCACGCGCATTCACACTCACTGTTTGCCCGACGCTCCGCAACGACCTCCCTCGGGTTGGCGGGCTGTAACGTTATGCACGAACAATGGCATGATATGTTCGTGCTGAACCTTCCATAACAGTCTTAATGATACCTTCGTGCAGTAATCAAAAATGCAAACACTAAGGTCCAGTAGCCTCTTAGTGACAGAACTTGTAATACTTATCGCGGTTGGATTTACAGTCATAGCTACTCTAATTCTGCCGAAATCGATTTTTCATTTTCAAGAACTGGTTGTTACCATCTACACTAGCGGGAAGACAGATTTCAGCGCGGACGTAACCCCTCTTGTAAGTAGCCTCGGCATCGTTAGTCTCCTGACGTTGATCTTTGGCTTGGCGATAGGAGCCGCTATGAGCTTGACTGCATCTAGCGCAGCGCGCGTGCAGAAGAAAGCGATTGGATATGAGGATACACTTACGACAGCTGGTTTCATGAAGATAACGACTACGCCTGATGGAAGAACCTACCAGTTAACCGAACTGGGCCAACGCTTCTTGAGAGACTACGCATTCCTTGACCGTCAATTCACGACTGTTCCTAACGTAAAGGGTACCTCTGAGACGAAACCATAGTGAAGATTCGAACCTTCTGATGACTCAGAGGCGACGAGTGCTACAATCAGAGCGTCCAAGCAAGGCTTCATGTAATTGTATCGACATGGCGTTCATTAAGGCCGGTGGTTTCTGTAGATAATTCGAGCTTAGTGCATAATCGTCTAGCGATGCTCCTCTCGATAGTCTTGCCGCCCTTACCAAACGTCCGCTCCAGAATCAGAATGAAGTCTCCGAGGCGTTCGGGTATGTTCGCCCTCCCAATGTAGTAGGTTCTTTCCATATGGTCATAGAAGGCATCACGAACCTTCTTCCCAAGGAGGTCGACCAAAACGTCATCCAGTGTTTCTAGGAGTAGTAGATTGATGTCCTTCTTGTCAGAGCTTACTCCCTTAGAAGAAAATAGCTCCTGCAGTGATGACACGTTGCCAATTTGGTCGGTCAGGCTAGACACCTTCCCCAGGCGAACGAGTCAAATGACACGCGCTATGCGAGCCTCGCGACTTTGATCCCTCTCTTTTCATAAACCAGTTGATTGTTGAAGAGGCCTCTAACGCTAGCAACATCTTTCGCATCATGAGCCGAGGAGTTCAGTAAGAATAGAGCGGTGAATCTCGGGTCATCTAGGATCTCAAGGGCGGATCGAACGAACTTGTACATATCCCTCTGGGAACCGCCATCGGAGTTCCCGTTCAGAGCGAAGTAGGTGAGACTGTCAACGACTACGCTGAGAGCGCCTAGGGAATTCTCTTTCAGCACAGGTAGGAATTCGGCGGCCCGTTCCAAGTCAATGAATCTGACTCCTTGATCTACTTCTAGAGCCTGCCGAACACTGCTACCCTTCTGCGTCATGATAGTGACAGATTCTCCGAGGAACGCGCACTCCAATGCGAAATCTCTCACCACTCTCTCGTAGTCAGTGCGTGGTTCGAACTCTAGTAGGATCTTCCTTCCAGTGAGCTTGCAATGTTCGATTTCGAGTTCCCTGGAGAACTTCCTCCCCCTTCCCTCAGCTAGGCATCTTTTCACTTCGGTCAGGAGCCCAGCGTTGTTGAACGGCTTCATCAGATGCGCGTTGGCCCCCGCTTCGGCAGTGAGTTTCTTGTCCACTTCCCTGCCAAGCGCGCTGAATATAATTACGGGAATGTTTCTTGTTCTTGGCTGATTCTTCAAGTACCTACAGGTTTCTAATCCACTCTTCCCCGGCATCATTAGGTCCAACAATACGAGGTCTGGGGCTTCATTTTCTGCTAGGCGCAGCGCTTCATCTCCGCTTAGTGCCGGCATCACTTGATACCCTTCTGTTTCAAGTATCAACTTGAGCAGACTTATTATGTCGGGCTCGTCATCCACAACCAGCAATTTATCCATGGGCCTTTATCCACTCCTCCTTCGATTTCGGCAACGTAAATGCGAAAGTAGCACCCAGCCCCTTACCGATAGAAGTGGCCCAAACCTTACCCCCCTGGGCTTCAACTAGCTTCTTGGTTAGGCTAAGGCCGACGCCTGTGCCTTTGAAGTAAGTAGGTTTCTCGATTACAGCGAAGGGTTCGAAGACGCGTTTCAGGTCTTTCTGATCAATGCCGATTCCGCTATCAGTAACGGAGACGGTCACTCCATCTACCTCTTCTTCGACGCGGATTGTTATGGTTCCTCCGTCAGGTGTGAATTTGCTCGCGTTGCTTAGAATATTCGTCAGCACCTGATTGAGCCTGAGCCGGTCGGCGACGACCGGCAATGCCTTCCCTGGGACTTCGAGTCTAACCTCTTGTCTCTTGTCCCTCACAAAGGGTTGAATTTCCTCAAGACATCTTGTTAGAGCTTCTTGGAGGTTGAGTGTTTCAAACTTGAACTCCAAGCTGTCTGTCTCCGTATCTTGGATGTTGAGCAAATCGTCTGTTAGCTCGAGGAGCTTGTCGGTGTTGTGTCTTACGATCTCGATCTTTGATCTGAGGCTGGATGAGAGGGCGGGTTCCTTCTCGATAATGTGATCCACATAGCCTTTGATGGAGACCAGTGGCGTTCGGAGCTCGTGGGTTACGGTCACAATGAAGTGATCCTTCATGCTCTGCAGTTTTTTATGTTCGGTGATGTCGCGCATTATGGCTTCGATTCCATGAGTGTCTACACATACGCCGTCGATGTATCGAATCGTATATTGGTCTGTGTCCAAGATTGCTCTGGGATAATCTTGTACCCATATGGTTCGCCCGTCCTTTCGCCGAATCTCGATTTCCGCAACCACGGGCGATTCTCGAAGTTTCTCAAGGTACGCTTGACGGTCAAGCTTGTTGACACAGGCCTCATTCATGTTGACGTCCTTGAGCTCCTCAGCATCTTCATATCCAAGTATTTCCGCGAATCGGCGATTGGCCTCAAGAATTCTTCCGCTAGGTTCAATTCGGTACACGCCTACTTGCAGGTTTTTCAGAAGCGATGTGTACTTCTGGTTCGATTTTTTTAGTTCCTCAATTGCAGATTCCTGGATCGGTGAACTCTTCGCGAGCAGCACAGCACCGAATATGAAAATAATGATGGTAACAACTCTGAAAACAAGCTCGTTCGTTGGGACATTGAGGATGAGCCAATCAGGGAAAGACTGCGTGGGCATCAACACGTAGTCGGAGGCTGCACTTAACACCCAACATAGCAATCCTAGAGAAATGAGAATATGTGTGCCCCTGTGCTTCATTCCTGAACTTCACCTTCCCATTTGCAGCTGGAAATTGCCTCCATGCCCGCTACAGGTAACCTCGAAAGTGGCTTCGGCAGACGTAATTGGTTTTGTTACCGAGAATTGGTGAAAGCAGTGACAGGGGTTAGGCTTTGATGGATCAACCTACTAGGAAAGCAGCCGATTGATTGTTGACAGCTTGATTTATTGAAGGTAGCAACCGATGATTTGACGTTACCTTTTTTTGGGTAGCGGTACCTTCTCGGTTGATCTGTCTAACTCTTGTGGCTGTTACTTTTCGGTTGATTCGTTCTGTCTTTGGAAGTGTTCGCAAAGCTGAAAGAGAACGAATTTCTGAACTAAGGTGAATCTTTTTTCTTGAATTCTCCTAGTGTCGCTCAGATAATGTTCTCTTTGGGATAGACTTCTATACCCTTCTCTGTGATATGGTACGGTCTGGGTTGTCTGTCTATCTGTTTTTCCCTCATTTTCTCCACTTGAATTGTACGTTCCATCCTTCCTCCTGTTGCTATTGTTTGCATTAACACTACTCCATGTGTAAGGTATTCTTCAACCTGCAACGTTCGCCCTATTATTCCGACGCGACGTAATTCTGACGATAACAGGCATGTTGCCCGAGTTTCCAGTAAACCTTGCACTAGAGCTAGGAGTGCTTTTCGACGTTCAGCATCATTCGAATATAATGATAACAATAGTGACACTGGGTCAATGACAATTCGAGCTGCATCTATCCTCTTTGCATTATTCCTAAGAACGGCCAGCAAGCTGATTAATGCAAAGTCTTGTTTTTCGATAGTAAGCTTTCCAACTTTCATATCCTCAGGAACGGTGCGGATTGGGGAGGCGTCAATGAACATGAAATGGCCCTCCTTCTCGGCGGATCGAAAGCCCCAGCCAAACATGTTCATCTCGCGCACGAACTCATTCTTGGTCTCATCCATACTCAGGAAGATACCGTTCTCTCCAAATTTCTTAAACCCATTCAGAAGAAATTGAGAGCAGAAAATTGTCTTCCCAGCACCTGGTTCTCCTAAAAGTAAGATAACGCGGCCAGAGGGAAAACCACCACCAATCATTTCATCCAACCCAGCAATCCCAGTTGAAGTTGTAGCTAGCTCCCTTGATTGTGCAGATTCATAGTCGGATTCCTGAGCATACGCTTCGATCATGCCCAATACGCTGCAATAGTGTCCTATGGGAGGAAGCTGTTAGGTGGCGTGTAACTCAAGTTCAGAGTAGTGGGTAACTGATTAGCTTACGCACCACTTAGATCACACACACTAAAACGATCTAGCTGCGACGACGCTTCAAAACGAAAACGCCTACGAGCACAAGCACTACCACAACCGCTAGAATCACTGTACCGGTTGACTCTAGCCATGCAAGTGGTAGGATATCCCAGAATGGTTTGGATGAAAGGGTTGAAGGTGTGCTGAACGTGGACGTGCCTGTAGTCATGGATGACACACTCGTGCTCGTAGAACTCCTTGATGATATCATAGAGAAAGGAATAACGGTCGAGCTGCTCACCTTAACCGATGTGACCGCGGAGGAGGAAGAAACCGTCGAGCTCGCTGCTATTCTAGAAGACGCGAACTCGGTGAAGAATATCGTAGTAGATGTTGTGGAAATCCGTAACGGTCCGTTTATCTTTATTGTTATTGTGGTTTGAAATACTTCTATTGTACCCCCTGTGGGATAGTCATTCCAGGAAACCTGCACGACAAGGCTCCAAGACCCACCCCATGCTGGCGCTGTAACCGTGTTTGTTGCTGGGCTGGCTGGGGCAGTGGATAGGGTTACAGAGGTATTCGGTAGCAGTATGTTGACGATCACTTGATCGTAATTATATACGCAGGCGCTAGTAACCGTCGTGATTATCACTATCTTCTGTCCTGCAGCTGCGTTCTCTGGATATTGATTCTGGACGCCTGGTTGGCAGTTCATGGGAAGTAACGCGTAGATCCGAGTTTGAGGTACCTGAATAGTTGCGGCCAAAGGAATCAAGACAAAAAGTAGTAGAACCGCCCACGGACGTGCACCATGATAATGGGAATAAAATTTGGGTTGCATTTCCTTACTGCAATTAGGACGAAATGTCACGGCAGTCAACTTTCCGGATAAATTCTTGGTCATTGCTTTGGATATGCCTAATGTTGCCGAAGTCTCAAAAGACTGGTAACAGATGCGGTCGAATATGGTCGAACGAGTTTTGTGTGTGTGCGCACAACTAGACACGAAAACCAAAATCCACAAGTTTCTGGTAAATAGATAGGAGGTATGTGACGTTTCGAGATTTTGTATTGGGGCATTAGGACCGGTGTTTTCTTCTTCTTGTTGAGATCGTCACGATAGCCCAGATCAGTAGCCCTATGGGTATTAGTGCTCCTATGACGCCTGCGATGATCAGCCTTAGCGATTCCACTCGCGAGGAGGAGTTAATCTTGAGATTAAAGGCATCCGTTGCCATTCCTGAGTTTCCGAATCGATCGTTGGCCGCGAACGAGAAGGTTATGTTTCCCTCTTCGGGTGTTGAGAAGAACATGTGCCAGGTGGCGTTGGTTTGGTTGTACGCTAGAGGCAGTGTGATTATGTTGTCTCCAGTAGCATTCTTGTAATTGGCCGTCACGTTTCCAACAATGTTCGTCAGTAATGTACCGTTAGGGTATCTCACAGCGACGGGGAGGTCGAGGTTGTCGAAAGAGTTTACTGTTGCATTGTTCGATTGTAGCAGAAATCTGAATCGGGCTGGGATCACGATGGTCGTAGATGTGTTGTTTCCCCCATTTCCGTAAGAATCATGCACGGTCCACGTGATATTGTATGGGCCGAGGGTTGCGTTTTGGACAAGGTAATATGAGGCTGACCAGACTGCGTTTGTTGAGTTGAAATTCAATCTCGGCGTCCATGTTTGATTTCCGTAGGAAATTGAGAGTTTGGCCGTTGAATTGAACAGGGTTCCATCTGGGTAGTACATGCTGTTTGTGACGTTCAGAAAAGTCGTCCGCTCAGCAGTCGCGGGAGTCTGCAGCAGGAACGTGGGCGACGCCGGTTGAACGCTGATTGTTACCTTACCTGATCCTGAGTTTCCCCAAGGATCCTGCACACTATACGTCACAGTCCAGTTGCCAAGTGTCGCGTTGACAGGGATCTTGAAACTGGCTTTAGCCTCCGGCCCCGCTAGGGAGACAGGAAGTTTGATTGGCATGCCGTCCGCTTGAGCAACGCTAAGAATAGGCCGAGTTACGTTGGCAACATTCGCTCCACTCGGATAAAGTGCTGAGATCGTGATGGTTGCGTTTTGGGTTCGCTCGCGTGTCTGGTTCGTCTGCACCGCCAGCTGCAATTTGGCCGTGACAACATCGAAATCTTTCGATGATATCGGCGAGCCTTGACCCTTATTGCCGTACGGATCGACGAGATTTGCGGAGATAAGGGAGAAGTGGTAGGCAGTTGTGTTCGCTAAAGGTGACGGTACCCACACCGCCCCCCATTCTCCTGTCGTGGCGTTAATTGGGAGCAGAGATTCGCTGGCAACCGTCAAGCCGCCTGAGACGATATCAACTGGCCCATTCGCAGCAGAGACCGGTGAGCCATCGGGATATGAGAGTTCGTATGTGGCGTTAACCGCGACCGTCCTCTCGAGCTGGGACGGTGGAGTGCTAAGCGGGATTACTTTGATCGTTGCAGGCTGCACAGTGAACGTCGAGCTTGCGGAGGCGACTTCATAGTTATCATATGTTGGTCCATTAGCCGTTGCTGTAACGGGACCGCTAGTCGCGGAAGGTGTGAGTTTGAATGTGTACTCGTAGGCCCCCCTTGCATCGGTGGTTATGTTGAGCGGGAACCCTGGAAAAGCTGCGTTGCTTGCGGTTATGGCTAAGGATATGGAGGAGTTTGGCGCGAAGCCTCCGCCGGCCACCGTTACGATTCTTGTTCGCTCGTACATTTGTGAGTCTGTCCCTGAAACACCAAAGTGCACAGCAGCGTCAAGGGTATCGATTGATGCTGAGTTCGAGACAGTGAGAGTGTAGGTTCCGGCTGGGTCGTTTGGGGTGATGGTCAGAGCGATTGGGGTTTGAGCACCAGTGCCTACTACAGTGAAATGTGTGCTCAGAAGGTATGGTACGGGTTGCTTCGCTTTCTGAAGCCATAAGTAGTATGTGAAGTTTGGTGCGAAATTCTGCACGTTAACCTTCACCGTCCCACCAAGCTCCCAGATGGGATAGACGGGTCGATCAGTCGAGACGCTTCCGGAAGCTCCCATTACGGGGCGAGTGCTTGAGAAGAGCGCCATAACATAGATGAATGCAACAACAAAGGCCGCGCCGGCTTCCATTTTCTTCATAGAGATTGCAATGAGCTCGGTTCGCGGAGCGACTATTTATATCTGGCGTGACTCACCCTCGACAAAGAGAAGAACACGAGTGCCTTCCAGCGAGCCGACTATAGATCCTCTAGGCGAAATCGAGACCTTGATGCACGAGCTTGCTAGCCTTGAGACTCAACTCGTATCCCAGAAAATAAGCCCCCAACAGTACGAAACCCAGTCTAAGCAGGTGCAAGAGCGCATCTCCAACGCCGAGGCCTTGGCATATTCAATGGCAAAGACAAACGATACCATCGCCAAGAAACTTAGAGCTAAGAATTACGCGAACCCTGAAGTTCAACAAGTGTGCAATCACTTCGTCTACGGCTCAAAGGAGGGGTTGGAACCGGAGTTTGGCGCAGACCGGGTGCCCCGATACTTCGTTGACAGAAACTCCGGAAAACGCGTTGGACGTTCCCCTTCTAGATCGAATGGTAGATATTGGGATTTTGAAATCATCGCTGTTCGAGAAAATTCTTTTTTGTCCAAAATGCGGTACGCCCTCAAACGTGTATGCGCGGTTCAAATGCACGAACTGCGCGTCCATAGACATCTCAATCAATCGCATGATTGAGCATCTCCCGTGCGGAACTATCCACAATGAAAAGGCGTTTCGACTCGGCGCCAATCTGATATGCCCAACATGTAAGAAGACCCTTCAAAAACCCGAGGAGCAGCGTCTTATCGGCCTCGTCTGCACATGTAACAAGTGCAGCGCCCACTTCGAAGATCCGAATCTGAGTTTCTTCTGCAGGAAATGCCAAACTGATTTCAACCTTACGACGGGCCTCATAACCGACGTGAGGATCTACGACATGAGCGAGAGAATACTTGAGGAGGTTCGCTCGCAGCTCGGCGTACCCGTCATAGCCAGTGTACTGGAGCGAAGTGGTTTCCGGCTCGAGGTTCCCGGAACGCTTCGTGGAAAAAGGAGAAACGTGCAGTTTTCGATCGTCGCCCACAAAGACTCATCGCTGATTGCAATCGACCTCGCCTCCAGTGACTCGGAGGTTTCCGTGGAACCCGTCTTAGAATTCTACGTGAAACTCCTGGACGCGAACCCGGCCTCCGCAATCCTCGTAGCCATGCCCCGCCTCTCAGAGCAAGCAAGAGACGTGGCCCAAACCAATAGGATCATCGTCGCCGAAGGAGAGACCGCTGAAGTCGTTGCCCGGAATATCCTCTCCCTCCACAACGAAGGCGTAATGCCGCAGGGCCGAGGAAGGTAGGTCGAAAACCATGGCGACTACGCGCTTAACCGAACCAAAAACATCGCCCGAAGCTCCCTCCATCCGGGAGGCGATGCGTGCTCTGCAGAAAGGTAGCTTTCTGAAGGAATACGGCGCCTAACACGCGCAGAGTGAGGGACATGTTCGGGCGTAGAGGAGTCGCGGAAATCATTGCGGCAATGCTACTGATCATAATAACCGTAGCCGCCGCCCTCCTACTGTACGCCTACGCCTCAGGCGTCTTGGGGCGACTTCAGGGCGGCGCCGTTTCGCAACCGTACCTAGAACAAGTCTCGCTGGACTACTACGCTTGGCCAGCAACCGGTACATGCAGCACTAACTCTATCCTCTGTCTTACTCTCAGAAATGTCGGGGTGGCTAAGGTAACAGTATCTGAGGTCTTCATCAACGGGGTACTTCAGACCGCTACTCTAAGCAATGTAGGAGGCGGCACAGGGTGCAATACCCCAACAGGGAACGTACCGCTTAATACGGCCTGTATGGAAACGATCGCGTCATTCGCATCCAACACTTTCAATGGTTCAGTAACACCAACTCCTGGAGTAGCTTACCAAATCAAGATTGTTACGAAAGATGGTGCCGTGTTCTCCTATTCATGTATCGCAGGCCAATCGGCATAATGTCGAAGCTCCATTTTGGGCGCCTTTGTCATCCAAACGACGTGCCTCGTGAGTATGTGGCTGTTATTCAATTATCCCGTTGCCACGCATGGTTGGATTACCTTGTCTGACTCCTCGTTATCCTCTCTAATCCTGACATTTGCGGAGACAAATCCGTCGCAAGAGGAACTAGCGTGCCTATTCATTACAACTTAGAGTTATGGAGAAAGGGTTATGACGCACAGAAAGTTCACGAATAATGTCCCTCGGTTCCCGCCGAACTAATCAGTGAAATTGCAAAGACTCTGAGCGGGAAACAAGATATTGACAGTCCTAGGCTGAGTTTGCCAAGATCCGTAGCCAACGAGAACACTCTCAGCACAGTCATTAAGCAACTAGGGAGTTGAATATGACGTAAAAACAGTTCTAGAGGTCAGCACCTGTTGGAATAAGAAATTCTGAAGTTGCTGGGCTATCGATCGAGGTCGGACGAGTTGTGTTGAGTAGGGAACGAACTGTAGCCCAGTTCGCCGCAACAGAGCCCATTTGAGCTGTACCAATAGGGAAAAGAAAGGTGTAAGATACAGTGACCTATACTATCGCAGCATCATTTGCTCGTGGCTCGATCAGTTACCGCTCCACGTACGACTTCACATCACTCTTGTTTTGAAAGACCTGCATGGCTTCGAGCAAAGTTGCTCCTTCTGCGTGCGACAGACTCAAGTTGCGAATCAGCGTCTCAGCTTCAGCATTGAGGCCTGGAACCGTGATTAACCAGCTTTCAGTGGGCTTGGCATCCTTCACTTTTGCATGGAGCTTTTTCACGGCTTCAGTTCCGGTCGGTTGCTTGTCGATTATTATGTCGATGACTATCGTCTTCTCGTCTCCTCTCCATCCCCTCTTTGCCTGCCTCAAGACAATGTCGAAGGGCTGAGCTTGGCCTGATTTCCCCAGCAACTTGTGTGGGGCGAGTACCGTTAACCCCAAGTTCTCCAGTTGAGTGATCGCTTCAGCATAGACTAGCACTTTCAGTTTGATCTGTTCCACTGTTTCCGGGTTGATTCGGTATTGATAGAGTGGTACTAGGTGGACTGCGTCGGACGTAAACTCGTGCCGATTCGGCCGGCAGAAATGCGAAGGTGAAGGACTATTGAATGAGTGGGTGCATCGGTTGCACTTGTACCATGCCCCCACAGAGCGGTATTCGACCCCGAAGTCGTGTAGAACGGCCCGACACTTGGGGCAGATAACTTTTTCATCCTTGAAGAATTCGTCACTGCTCCCTATCTTTCCGCACTTCAAATGTTCGAAGAGGAATGTTTGTGTTATGTCGAATGTGAAGCATTGGGGGCAAATGTACCTCGTGCTCATTTGTGTCGAGCCGCACGTGGGGCAGGCTGGAACCTTGTCGGTCAATTCCACTACAAGCACGTTCGCCTCCGTCATGGCCTTCAGCAGTTGAACCTGCTTCTCTATGTTTAGAGGTTCTTTGCTGAGGATTGATTCGACTTGTGGGTAGGCGATTTCGTCGGTCGGAAGGATGGTAGAGGATAGGACTGTCCCCGCGTTCCAGATCAGGAATTCTAGGATCTTTCTGGCTTCGGGGTTGGTGTAAATATCCTGCTTCGAGTTGGTGGCAACTTCTGTGATTACAGTCATGACCCTTACTTCCTTCATTGCTCCTGGGGCTTGACCTCGATGCCGTTTTGAGTGATTTCGTAGGGCATCCGCCTTCTCTGCACCCTTACCCCGCGCATCTTAGGAATCTCCATGACCCGGTTCACCACATCGTTCTCGGTGATTGTGTGAAGCAGGAAACTTCCGTTCGCTAAGACCGAGTCGAGGCCGTATTCGTGAATAACCGGTGTTTGCGATTCGGTGAGGATTAAGGTTGTTAGTTCTAGTTCTGAGAGGGCTCGGAGAAAGTGTAAGAGCCTAAATCTGAACCCAGCTTCACGCGTGTAAGCGGCTGATATTGACATTAATGAGTCGATGACACATCGCTTTGCTGCGACGTTCTTCCGGGCATGTGCTACCGCGCCCAACAAGCCGTCGAGATCGAACTTCTCGCTTCCAACTGAACCCCCGCGAATCTTCAATTCGGCATTGGGCTGATCTTGATGCGGTGATGCATCCAGCAGCACTAGTTTGCCCTGACTTTCTAGGTCGAACAGATTCCAATTGAACCGTAGCATAGTGTTTGCAATGGAGTGGGTTGGTTCCTCGAGAGAAGCGTACACTCCGTTCTCTGAGTACTGCGTGGCACCTCGGTAGAGGAATTGGGCTCCCATCAAGGTTTTCCCGCTGCCTGGTGCTCCAACGACAGCGTATGCGTAGTTTCGCGGCAGCCCACCCTCTAGCACTTCGTCGAGGCCTGGTATGCCACTCTTGATCCTTGCAATCTCACTCATTCTAGATCCCCACACATCTCAAGCAATCATAACCTCAGCCGAATTCAACCTTCATCCTCTTCGACCGGTTAGGTCGAACTAGAGTGATTATGGCGTGTTCCAGTGAAGGTGAAGCAATTAAGGCTTCGCCCCTCGCTAGGGATGGTAGAGCGTTCCAGAGAGATTCGGGGACGTTCCCGGTCGAGTTTCGTAAAGCTTCAAGGTTCGGGAGGGAGCCGAGTTTATGTATGAACCGGGTGTTGCATAGCTCTATCAGCTCTGCGGGCAGTAGGCATGGTTGTTGAGAAACTATTCCTAGGCTAAGCCCTCTCTTTCTGCCCTGTCTGGCCATCTCAGTTAGCATGGTGAGGGTGGCCAGCATTTTACTGCTTTTACCCTTGCTGATGAATGTGTGAATTTCCTCAACGAAGACAGTGAGGGGAGTCGTTGCGGGGTTACGAGTCTTGTACCGGAACACCTCATTGAGGAGGTGAGCCACGCAAATGTTTCGAAGTATGTCAGACGACTCACTTAGATCAATCACAGATACCCTCCCCGGCGCGCAGAATTCTTCCGGTGCAATTCTCTCATAACTTGAGTCAATTACCCCGGCCCTTTTGGCCACAGATAATTTCGTGAATAAGCTCATGTGAGCTTCAGCAACCATTTGCGGGATCTTCGACGTGCTATCCATCTGAGACTCCACACGCTTCCGAAGAGCGCTCATGATGCTGTCTAGCGAATACGCATGAATACCGCCAGCGGATTCCTTTATCTTGGCGGCTAGTTCCGACAAATAGAATCTTTCAAAGGCGTTGAGGGCAAGCACATCGCTGAAGACATCCAGATCGAGGTTCTGCAGCGGAATCCCAAACTTTTTCGCATCCGCGTTTACGCTGCTCTTCGAAGCTGGCACATAGGCTCGAAAGTCGACTATTCCTCGAGGTTTCTCATCAAATTCGGAAAGCGTGGGAACGAGATCCACGGTTGGCTCATTCATCTTCACGTATTCCCCTTCAACATCGAAGATCAGAATCGCGCGATGCGCTTGACTAGACTCTTCCGTTAAGACTTGCAGGGTATTTGATTTCCCGCTGCCCGTTGTTCCGAAGAGCCCCATATGTCTAGTGAGGATTTTTGAATCCAAAGCCACCCTCACTTCACGCTGGCCGACCAACCTGCCGAGCAGAATGTCGCCTACCGAACCGAGGTAGGCCTGAGCGCTTTCAGGGTCAAGCAGCATAACCTCACTTCCCGGCCTCGGAGTGCTGGAGACACCCTGCTTGCGACCGCGCTTTATCATGGCGGTCAGCTCAAGCTTGTATATGCTGAATGTAGCATCCTTGCCGAAGGAGGGTCCGTCATAGATTCGAGCTATGAACGATTCGTCATTATCGTTGATTCGCACGTAGATCCCACGTGGGATCTTCTCATCCCTCGTGCTGAGCATCAGACAAAGGTTACCCTCCGCCCCTTCTGGAGCGATATGCCCTACCTGCGTCTGAGTCGCCGTTTTTTCAGCGCTAATCGCTACTTCCAAACCATTCACAACTCCTCAACATGAAGACCGTATCCATAGTCCGGACGAAAGAGCCACACCACCGACGAAACTTGCGTCCTTCGTACTATCTGTTAGCGATGCGGACCCCCAAAACATGACTGACGTAGTCGGGATGTTTGATAGTTGTAATAGAGTGACTCTGAATATTGCGTAGAAACTGTTGCCGGGTACGACGGTTTGTGTTGAACCTATCGGGTAGAACTGTACCGGAGCGGTAGGAGTAGTACGGTAGTAGATCCCAATGAGATTTCCAGAGATGTGATTGGAACCGTACCAGGTTAGGTCTAGGGTTCCCCCGGCGACGGTATAGTTTGTGTTTCCCGTGTTTGTAATATTCACGAAAATATAGAGCGTCGTGTAGTTTTTACCCGTACAACTTTGGTTGCAGACCGACTGGAAAATTGTCAGACTCACCCATGGGCTGAGGAACCATAATACGCCCCCGTCCCCGACGCCAGCTGCGACTCCAGTCGTTCCGGTGTTGAGTTGTTCTGCATAACTCGCCCCAGCCGGATATGGTTGTTGGGATTCTTTGTGACAGTATGGTGGTACCCCAGTGCCCCCTGCGGCCGGCTCATTCTTGCTATCGTATCCTGGCGGCGCTCCCTGATATGCGACCTTCACTATTCCCGCTGAAAACGCTGATTGACTTTGACCGCCCATTTGGATTTGGAATGGCCATTGAAATGAGAACACGTTCCCCCTACGTGTAGCGATGAGGATCGTGTTCTGGGAAGCGGAACCGCTTGGCAGAGAAACGCCGCTCGGCAAATACATGGGTACTGTATGATTTACTTCACCAGGGTTGAGGAACTGTGTTGATTGCTTAAACGCGTATGATGTGGATGAGCTCGACGGGTTGAGTATGCAGGGTGCCGGGTTAGGTGATGAGCAACCTAACCCTGCGGGTCCGGTGGACGTTATGTAGATTCTTGCGATCTGAACTCCAACCCCTCCTAAGTTGCTCAAGCTCATAATGTACTGGTTGCATTGACCCTCGCAACCAGTGACGAGCGCAAGGCTTGTTAGGCCTGGGAAATTGGCTACAAGATTCTCTGACTGTCCTTGATCCCGGTATTGAGCCATCTTGTAAGCCGTTTGTTGGTACTGGTCGTATTGCTGCGAAACGAAAACCATCGTCCCAAGCGCGGTTAGTATGAGTGATAGTATTATCAGCCCGCCAATCATCGTACTAACCGCACGCCGCCGACTAAGTCTGAAGAGGAGAAGACTAAACATCATCACGCCCTCCCTTCCCGAATGCTAATCGCTACGTCCAAGCTATGCACAACTCCTTAGCATCCAGACCGCATCCATAATCCGGAAAGAAGGACTGTACCGGAAAAGTAACTTTGGTCCTCGGAATTGCTACCCGATCCATCTGTGATTGACGCGTCACCCCACCACATGATCGAGTTCATACCGCCTTGTGGAGGAGCATTATCCATTTTCATTGTAGATGGATTCAGTGCGTATATTGCGTAGTAGCTCGTCCCATGTGCAATGCTTGGCCCGCTAGCGGCCACGTAGAATGTTCCTTTGTAGTACACGCCAAGAAGGGTCCCGTCGAGGTGATTCTGACCGTACCAGGTTAGATCTATCGAACCCGCTGTAGGGTTATACGCTGTTTGCCCTGTATTTATCACAATTACATAGACGTACATCTGTGTTGCCGAATTAATTGCGGACTGTACAATCGTCTTCGTAACCCATGGGTTTAGGAAGTACAATGTGTTGCCGGTAACCCCAACCCCATTTATGTTTGTGAGTTTCTCTGCATAATTAGACGCGGCCGGATAATTTTGCAAAGGCTCTTTGTGGCAATATGCTGCTCCCCCAGTGCCTCCACTGCCTCCTGCCACTGGCCCACGCTCGTTTTTGCTATCGTAGCCACCCGAAACTGACTGGTATGCGACTTTCATTATTCCTGAGGAGAATGCCGACTGACTTTGACCGAAAACCTGAAGCGGAACGGGCCATTGAAATGGGAACACGTCTCCCCTACTTGTAGCGATGAAGATCGTGTTCTGGGGAAAGGCGGGGGTCGGGTTTGGCAAGATAACGGCAATAGGTAACGCTAGGACCACCGGATGATTTACTTCGCCGGGGTTAAGGAAACCGTTTGCTTGATTGAAGGCGTAGGGAGCGATTGTACTGGTTGGGTTGAGTATGCAGGGTGCCGGGTTAGGTGATGAGCAACCTAACCCTGCGGGTCCGGTAGAATTTATGTACATTCTCGCGATCTGAACCCCAACCCCACCCAAGTTACTAATGGTAATGTTGTAGCAGTTGTAAGTGGTCGTGCAACCGCTCCCCCAACCGGAAACAGCGGCAGAGGTTAGAAGTGTCAGACCTGGGGAATTGATTACTAGTCTCTCTGAAAACTGTTGACTACTGTATTGCCCCATCTTCTTGACCAATTGTTGGTACTGGTCGTATTGCTGCGAAACGAAAACCATCGTCCCAAGCGCGGTTAGTATAAGTGATAGTATTATCAGCCCGCCAATCATCGTACTAACCGCACGCCGCCGACTAAGTCTGAAGAGGAGAAGACTAAACATCATCACGCCCTCCCTTCCCGAATGCTAATCGCTACGTCCAAGCTATGCACAACTCCTTAGCATCCAGACCGCATCCATAATCCGGAAAGAAGGATGGTGCCGGAATAGAAGCTCTGGTCCTCCGCACTGCTCCCCACCGCATTTGTGAGCGACGCGCCACCCCAGAACATGACTGACGGGTATCCAGGTTGCACAGTCGATGGGGGGTTTCCTATCGTAAATACGGTGATTTTGAATATTGCGTAGTAACTCGTACCAGGTGCAATACTTGGCGATGTAGCGTAGAAGTTGCCATTGTAGTAAACGCCGATGAGAGGGCCGTCAATGTGGTTGGAACCGTACCAGGTTAGGTCTATTGTCCCGGCGGTGGGGTTATATGCCGTGGTCCCTGTGTTTATCACAACTACGTAGATGTAGACCGTTGTACCGCCACTGTCGGCAGAGTTCATGATTGTACTCGTGATCCATGGGTTTACGAACCACAATACGCCCGAGTCCCCATACCCAGTTATTCCTGTGAGTTTTTCCGCATAACCGACCCCAGCCGGATATGGTTGCGATGACTCTGTGTGGCAATATCCGGTTCCACCACTGCCTCCTGCCGCTTTCTCATTCTTGCTATCGAACGGTCCTGTGTATGCGACTTTCATATTTCCTGAGGAGAAAGCTGATTGACTTTGACCGAAAACCGAAACCTGAAACGGCCACTGAAATGAGAACACGTTCCCCCTACTTGTAGCGATGACGATTGTGTTCTGGGGAAAGCCGGGGTTTGGGTTTGGCAGAGCAACGCCGATAGGTAACGCGAGGATCACCTGATGATTCACTTCGCCTGGGTTGAGAAATTCGCTTGCTTGATTGAAGGCGTAGGGAGCGATTGTACTGGTTGGGTTGAGTATGCAGGGTGCCGGGTTGGGGGATGAGCAACCTGATCCTGCGGGTCCTGTTGAGTTTATGTAGATTCTCGTTATCTGAACTCCGACGGTTCCTAGGTTGTTTATGGTAGCATTGTAGCAGTTGTATGTTGGCACCACACCCGCTCCCCGTTCCCCCAACCGGAAATAGTCGAGTTTGCAATTGTTAGGCCGGGGGAGATGGCTACGAGGTTTTCTGACCATTGTTGATTACGGTATTGAGCCATCCTGTTGACTGTTTGTTCGTATTGGTCGTATTGCTGTGTCACGAATACCATTGTGCCAAGCGCAGTGAGAAGGAGGGATAGAACGATCACCCCGCCGATTATCGTGCTAACCGCACGCCGACGCCGAAGCCTGAAGATGATGGTCCCAGACATTATGGCCCCCTCGCGGTGTACGCCACCTGGTTACCCCTCGTGGAGGCGACGACAATGTAGAAGATGTTGCCCGTAACCCAGGGACAATAGTTTGGAGAGTAAGTGCAGGTCGGCCAAGTCAAACTAAACTCACAGACTGACCCGACTCCCAGACTGGCGGAGGATGGGTTAGTTCCGGAGAAGGTGGCACCACCCGTGGCCCGTTCGGATGAAGGCGTGAGTGATGTGCCATTTACGTAGATAGCGACAATGTTGATGTTTATGAGTCCGACGTTTCGGACGAATACAAAGATTTGCTGGATTGCCGTCCTATTGAAGAAGACTTCCTCGATAACGAAATTCTCTTGGAGCGCTTGTCCGCGTTGTTGGTAGAAGAGTTGTGAACCACCGGAGAAGGCCCCGTAGCTGTTCCCAGCCCATGCGACTAGGATCGCCGCTAATGACAGCGTGATCCCAATCATCAGCATATTAGCTATCACAGTGCTGACGCCAAGACGGTTCTTCCATTTTCTTCTCACATGCATACCCTCCGAGCGGGAGCCTTGTCATGAATCTGGTTGGTGCAAGAATGGTCGTATGCTTGGGCCCTGAACCCATCCCAATCGATTAGGATGAGCTCCCTAGTGTCATCCGGAATCATCATATTAATTGATGTGTTGAGCTTTACAGGCTCAATGCTTTCCGTCAAGTCTCCTCCACAGCCGGGAAGTTTAGCTTATGCTTTGGATATCCTTACTGTACCCTCGGTCGCTGCTTCACGGTGACAACTGATGACCCGAGCCGTCAGCGCAACGGGAAGAAGGTAAATGAGAAAGATCTGCTGGACCGGACCAATTGGTGATATGACCGATTTTATCGTTTTACGTAGAGATGCGTCCAGAAATGTCCGGTTTTCGCCTTAGCGGTCTCTGGGAGCCTGAAAGTATGATCGGCTGATAGGATTCTAGTTCCGTCTCTCAGTTCCTTGCGAAGTTTCGGTTCGAGCCTGCAGTTTACCTTTCGGGAAAGGTAGGCCGTGACTATTGTCGCTTGTGACAAATCCTGCCGAAAGAAATCCGCGTTTACTATGCGGACTTTATCTTGCACCCCGTTCTCTCTGACCGCCCTTTTGCTCAACCAGGCGAGAATCCTGCTCTTCTCTATCCCGACCGCTTGGGTTCCATAGTTCTTGGCTGCAGCGATCACAACCCTCCCATCCCCGCTCCCCAGATCAAAAAGCAAATCGTCAGGCCTTGGGTCCGCCATTCTCAACATTTTGTCGATCGTCTTCTGCGATAAAGGGATGAAAACCGCTTGGTTCCTAGCGAGTAGGACAAAAAAATAGGCAAGGATGGCAAGCGCCATCCCTGTGACAATAGTCAGAGTTAGAGGCAGAGCCATGGTCGATCGCGCCCCAATGCGACCTGTCCTCTCAGTCTTCTACACACCCCAGACGAAGATGAAGAACGCCATGAACGTGATTAGGAGTAACGCGACCATGTGCTTCAAGCCAGCGCCGAGCTTCCCTTCACTCATCTTGCCCGCGATTAGACCTCCGAAGATCGCTTGTATGATGGTGGCGTGGAAGAGGATCGTTTTCAGGAGTGAGATGTTGACGCTTCCTATGCCGCCGAACACGCCGCCACCGCCCCCCGCGGTTTGCATAACGCTGGATTGCATATTGACGATTTGCGTGAAGAATGTCTTGATTAACATGATATCGGTGAATAGGAAGACACCGAAAGCGATGTAGACGACGACTGAGTAGGGCCTCATCTGGGCGTATCTTTCGCGGTCTATGGTCTGCAGTTCGCCGATGTGTCTGTTCACCTGCTCCATTATCTCCTGCGTGTCACCTCCGGATCTTGCCACTTCGATAATCAACGTGGCGGTCCTTTGTGCGAGTTTCGTTCTTGCACGCGTCGCGAACCCTCGCATTGCATCTTCGAGGCTTGCGCCCCACGAGAGCTGGGCTAGGAGTCGTTTCAGTTCAGGAGTTAACGGGCCGTAGTCCCTCTCGGACGAAACCTCAATTGCTCTAGTCAGCGTCAGGCCGGTTCTTCCCGACTCCGCTATCTCTCGCAGAAGTCCTGGAATGTTCTTGTCTATTCCGCGCTGCCACCTCAGGTCGAGATATTCAACGGCCGCGGGCGGGAACAGGGATATCATCATTCCTAGCACGAGAAGTTGGTCCCATTGCAACGGCAGGGTTATGCCTCGAAACAGAATCAGGGTTGCGATGGTGGCTATAACAATCAATGCCCCTAAGGCGCACGAGACGATTGCAACTAGTCGTTTCTCTTTTGGTTCGATCTTTGGCATTAGTCCTCCACCAACATGCCGTCAAGCATCACGACAACGACGGCGGCTAATATCGGAATGATTCCGTAGGTCACCAACGTCATCATGGTGATGACTGAAAACCCTCCAAGCCCACCGCCGATCATAGCCATAACCGAGAACATCACGATGATCAGCAGCGGGAATACCACGAGTAGCGTGACATAGACGTCGGCAAACGTAGCGAGGCTTTCAATCAGTTGTTTCGCAGCCACCCGGCGGAGGTCCATCATGGCGCGAGTCGAATCGAGAAGGTAGCCCTTCATGTTCCCTCCAGACCGAATCGTTGCCACTAGGCCCTCCAGAACTTCGGCGAAAATTTTGGACGGCGAACGTTCCCGCTCGGCCTCTAGCGCGGTGATAACGTCATTGCCCAATATCTCCACATCCCTCACTACCTCGTTCGCTTCAGAGGCGACTTGAGGCGTCGTTCGTGAATCTTCGAGAAGTTTGAACATGCGTGCCGGTGGCATCCCGGCGGCTGCCAGGATTGACATGTGGCTTGTTACGTACGGGAGTTCCAGGTCCATTCGCTTTCGTCGACTTGTGGCCATGAAGCTGGGTATCCCATAAAGGACTCCGAAAACGAAGGCGCCGCAGAGGACGCTGGCTCCAAGAGCGAAGAGCAGCGTCAGGAGTATTGGTATGTCTAACGCGACAGCCACGGCGACCGTTGCTCCGAACGCAGCGACAAACGACACTCCAGAAAGCAGGACCATCATACTCACATAAGATTGGAAGCTAATCTTTAGCGCCGCCCTCTGAAGGTTCAGGCGGATGTCTGCGAAATACGGCAAGTACTTCTCCATCCGCTCTCCGAGATACCGAAAACCGAGCAGCCAAGGCGCTCTCAACACTGAAACGGTCGCTTCTTTAGTCGGCTTCTTGGGTACTTCAGTAAGCTTCGCCATGGTCACTCACTCAGCAACGATAGCCTCGCGCTCGTACGTTTTCGATGGGTCGGCGTAGTAATCTCTGATGGCTGCCCCCACGTCCTTGTACCGCCGTATATTCTTCTTCACCAGGTATTCTAGGACGATTTTACGACGTTCAAGTTCCTCGCTAACTCTTTCCGTAGCTACTCCAGCACGTTCGGCAAGCCTTTCTATTATTTGGCTTCGGCCGGAATACGTAAACGAATCAGTTCTTGGTTCCCACCTGTAGAGATCTTGCAGATCGATCTCGCCGGAGCTAGGATCGATCCCCAGAACCTCTGTGAGTTGAATCAGCCTCCTTGCTGGCCTGGCGTTGATTCGCAACCTTGACTGAACGCCGATTAGGTGCAGGGTGGGGAGGAGCGTTCGTGGGATATTCAGTGGGGCCGATTCGAGTCTTCTAATCGCGGCGCGGACTGAGTCGGCATGTAGGCTTGATAGCCCGCCGTGGCCAGTCGACATAGCTTGGAACAATGTGAACGCCTCCTCACCTCTTACCTCACCAACAATAACGTAATCCGGGCGTTGCCGCATGGCCGCTTTCAGGAGGTCGAAGGTGGAGATCTCGGCGCTGCTCCCGACCGAACCGAACCCAACTCTTGCGATTGAGGATATCCAGTTCTCGTGTGGTATGTTCATTTCAGGTGTATCTTCGATCGTGATGACCTTGTCGTCAGGCATGATGAACATTGAGATGCAATTCAGGAGAGTCGTCTTCCCCGAAGCGGTCCCGCCGCCGACTAGGATGCAGGCCTTCTTTTCGATCACATACCAGAAGTATGCGCCGATCTCAGGCGTCATGGTGTTGAAAGTAATCATATCAGTAATCGTAAGTGGGTCTGCCTTGAATCGTCTAATGGTGAAGCTGCTCCCATGACGGGTGACTTCTTTTGCGTACGTGAGTTGGATGCGACTTCCGTCCGGTAGGCCGCCGTCGACCATTGGGGATGCGATTGAAACGTGCTTGTTGCAGAGGTACGCGAGCTTTACAACGAAATTGTCCAGTTCCCTTGGGTTCTCGAATTTTACGTTCGTCGGGATTGACTCGAACTGCCGGTGCCAAACGTAAATGGGGACTCCGGGGCCGTCGCAGCTTATGTCCTCGATCATGTGGTCCTGCATAATCGGTTCAATGCGGCCTAAGTTTACGAGGTCTCGCGAGAGGTAATACATGAGTTTGTCGAGGGTTTCGGCTGCGATTTCGAACTTGTACTCCTTGACGGTCTTCTCTACTTCTTTCCTCAGGAATTTAGCTGCCTCTTGGAGAGAGCCTATCTTGCGAGCGTCGACATCCAGCTCTTCCACGAGGATGCTCCGAAGCTTCTCGTAAAGCCCCTTCTCCTCTTCAAGCAGCGTGGGTTCTATGACGAAATACAGCATGCCGCCCGTGGTCGGCTCGCGGGCAATCGCAGCGTAAGCGTAGGGTTCGATAAGCGGGTACACCTCCTTGAAACTAGACGGAACCCCCGATACGGGAAGCGAAGCTGGGGCCTCAAGCACAGCCTTCGCTGCTGGAGCGTGCTTCCCTGGTCGCGATAGGCGCAAGGAAATCTTGAGGCCCATTTTCGTGGCTTCACCTCCCGGTTGAACTATCTGTCACTAGCCGCTTTTGACGGAACCACAGCCATTTCACCGATCAAGTCCTTTGGCTTGGACCCTGGCTTACGAACCGCGTAAATGAGGAAAAATTCCTCTTCCGTATTTTGAAGCCTAAGAGTTACATCAGCTTCCCCATCTATTCCTATCAGGTCTGCGATGTCGTTAGGGACTCTAACGTAGATTGATCTGTTCAGCCTCACCGGCCGAATCTTAAGCGCCAACCCAATCAACTGGAACGTTGTTTAGCTTCTGCTTTGGATACTCTTTATGTCCCTTTAGTTAGGGCACCAAGGTGACAACATTCTTTGGAGGCGGACAGAAGTAGAGTTCCACACATGCTTCCGCAGTAGTGACTTGGAAGCATCTGTAAGCCAGTAAGGCCCACTTAGTCGCTGCATCAGTAGTTGTCACACGTGAGACGGCCACAAGAATCAATTAAAACCGTGTCACACGTGTGACGGCTTTTCGGCGCAGTCGCGGCAGAGAAGTCGACGGCCAATTCGCTTGGCGTTCTCCTCCTTCGTGATTATGGCTTTGCATTCGGGGCATTGGAACGGTTTCATGATATATCGCCATCCCAGAAGGTTAGATAAATCTCGCGTGGCTAGAAGAGTGAGGTAGATAGTGCACTAAGCGCGCGATCATAGTTCTAGTATCTGTTTCGTTTTCGTCTCTTTCTGGCATTCTGTTTTAGGTATTGTTTCGCTATTTTGGGCACGTCGTAGCGAATGAACTTCTGCACGGTCACCCTAGGATCCTGTTCCACGACCGCATGAAAGAACAGGTCCGCCGCATAATAGCGCATGTCGCGCTTCGCCATAGGGTGCAAGAGCGAGTCGATTATCTTGTTTAGTTCACCAAGGGAGAAGATTTGACCTTTCTTTCGCGGCAAGGGCTTTCGGGTAGAAAATTACTCGAACTGTTATCTTAACAGTTACGGGAGACCGGCGATTAGTTTGGGCTCAGCGTTCCAAAAACGGGACATAAATATTAGCGATTTTGAAACGCTGGTATGCGTCTCTGGGAACATTCTCGTTTCCGCAAGTCCCATGTCTCGATCGCGAAACCTCAATTTGAATGGATAGGTTAGTCTTCAATCGTCACATTCTGCTCGTTTTAATCCGTTTCTGTCTGAAATTGCTCGCGCATGCCTGCTGAATGCCCGCGAATACCCATTTAATGCATACGGATGCCCTCTATTTGCCCAACGATGCCTTCTTGATGCCATCATTCATCGCCTGAATGTCTTTGCCCAAGCTAGTAAGCGCATGTTCCAGAGCCCCAATCTGCTTCCCATGCCCAAACAGAGAGGCAGCCAGTGAGTCGAATATTGAAGATGCCCTAGCATCAACCGGTTACGGATGGACCACTGCTGATTAATCCCCGTTAGGTCTGTGCCGTGTGGTCGATGTGCTCGATTTTGAGTTAATTTAGCACTCTTTTCGGCTAGTTCCCTCTTTAGTTTCGTCGCATTTTGCTATTCGATGCTATCGTTTGTTTCAAAACGTTATCAAACGCTATCAAACACCTATCGTGGGCTTAATTTTCGTATCGCTGCGTCACCAAGACATGGTCGCATGATAGTCGCGTGCTATCGGTCGGTCATCAAAACGATACCTAGCCTCATCCTAACATCGCCGCGAAGCATCCTCAAGGTGGATACGCTGAGGCGTCGGCCATTAATCACGCTAACGATAATTAAGAAAAGAAAGGGGGAGAGTGGGAGTTTGAATTGTGCTTAGCTGGACTGTCCGGCTATTGCGGTGTACGAGAAGACTCCGCCGTCAGGAAGTACTACCTTGACCGGGTAGGCTGCCCCGGTAGTAGGATACCCAGTCGTTGCTACAATTGTTAGGGCCACTGTGCATGTCGGGGATCCGGGCGCTAGCAGTTGAAGGACTCGCCAGACGCTGACAACGGGGCTTGCGATTGCGATTCCGTTCACAAAGTAGTCCGCACCCGGGGTACCGGTGGCGGGGGGAGATAGGTTAACTGTCGAAGAGCCAACGTTCTTGAGGTAGAGCGTAAGAGAACTCAGCGCACCACCCGAAGCCAGGGGGGCCCAATTGTATGCTTCTAGGATTACTTGGTCTTTGGTTTGTTGTCCTCCGCTGCTGCCTAAGCTTCCCATTAATCCTATTGAGAAGACGTAGAGCAACACGGCGGCTGCAACTGCGATTGCGATTAGGAGTAGTGCGGCGATGATGACTGAAACTCCGCGCTTGCTGAATTGTTTACCCATGATGGTCATCATTTTGATGTTTCACCTCCCCATCGTTGACGAGCTTACCAAATGCTAAGCGGCCGGTAATGGTCGTGTTGTAACCGAGTTTCGGTATCGAGGGTTACATGATTCTATTTCGGTGTGGGTGGGGCGGCCGGATCTGATGTGGATTACCAACGCGAAACAGCCTTTTCCCCTCTAATTATCATGTATTCTGAGATTCGAGCTGCTCAAAGTCAAGGCGGATGTTTCGAGATTAGGATACTGCTGTTTCGTTAGAGTTCTCTCACCGCGTGACCGATGGTCTACTACAGACTCATTAGTGTAATTTTCAGAATAGCAAGCTTACTGTACAAAACAAGATGCTAAGAGGACGTACAGTCAGCGCTGGACCAGACATAATGCCAAGGCATAAGGCCTCTACGATCTTAAATTTCAAGAGGCTCAATCAATGGAACTTCATTGGGTCCTGCTGTAACCTGCTTTTGCAGGCTATGGTTACAGCATACTATTCTCGAATGACTGGACCATTAGCTGTCTTGTGGAGAAACCACTCGACAGTCCAAAACCAGGATTGGTGTAATCGGACGGCCCGAAATTCATCGAGAACAGTTGGCGAGAACGAGTTCAGTGAAGTACTCAAAGAATCCCAATTCCCATGGACGTTGAAAATGTTCGGGTGAAAGCGGGCTTAAAGAACTGGGAGTCGACGAAAGCAATTCTGCTGGAAATGGTTCTTCAAGGCTCGATTCTTGGCAGAAAACTACAAAGTCATGGATCTTCTGGATCAACACACCAGTCGCATTAGTCCAACACTCTAAGCGTGGACGCCATGGAGCTGACTAAAGACTATGGTATTTCTGATTACAGACCTGCAAACACCTCGATCGCAGCAGAGGCTAGGAGGCCTACCAAACTAATGAGTAGAATCTCCAGATCTCCACGCAGAGGCCTAACGGTCCCGTTACCCCCTGCTCGATTCAACACTATCCTCAGCGGTTCCGCGACGCAGATCAGGACAAACAAGAATTCAAACGGCGCATGCAACCACGAGGCCGCAAGCAAACGATTCAACATCGCCGGTCCCCCGATTTCCGAAACGAGCATCAAGATTGCTCCGAGATTAAAGAACCCAATTAGTCCACCTGTCAATAACGAAAAACCAGTCAGCAGAATATTCCTAGTAGAAGTCCGAATGGGCGGAGTCCATCGGACTTTCGCAATCATCAACGGGTACAGGAAGGAGAGTGCGACTGGAAAGCAATTATTCGCAAAGACAAGCAACATAACCACCACGCCACCGAAAGCGCTTGCTCCTCGGACGGGGGCAATAGCCCGCGCATTCACCAGGAAAAACATCCCTTCTCGAAACGTCAAGGATAATGCTATTAGCAGTGCTCCGGCGAACGAACCAATGACGAAGGCCATTGTGGTGGCTGCGAAGGCTCGATCAATGAACTTCATTGTAACAACTTCCGCTGGAGGTTTCGGATAGTATGCAATTTGATCCCGTTCTCACAGGCGTCAACCTTCTATCGGTAATAGCGACGGCGGCTCTGGTGGTCCTTACCGCGAAGCCGTGTCGTGCTTCAAGTGTTCCATACCTGCTCGCTATTCCAGCTGGGTTCAGTCTCATTACAATTGCCTTCTTGATTCAAGTCCTTCAGCCATTCCTAGTCTCAAATTCGCCTGTGCTCGGTCTACCCGTAACGGGTGTATGTTTGCTAATTCAAACTTATGGCACACTATTCCTCGTATTCGCGTACGCCCGACGTACAAGGTTTCGCCTTCTCGGCGAATCAACTACAGCCGAGCTCCTAGCAGCGGGTCTCGTTACTTTAGCCTTTTTCGGGTCAATATTCGCTGCGCAAACGTTTGGAACGGCCGAGTCCATACCCATAGCAGCGGAACTCTTTCTCAGGACGGTGATAATCGTGGCCACTATCTATCTGATGTACGAAACTTTACGGAACTGGAATCTAACCCACAGGGCATCTGAGGGCTTCGTCACAATCGGCTTCGCATTTTTCCTAGTCGAACAATTGGGGTTCACCTTGGCGCTGGGTTATCTGGGCTCAGTTGCGACTTTTCTAGCATACGAGGGTAGAACTCTGGGGCTTTTCGTGCTCAACGCGGTGCTCATTATAGGCGTTAAGAAAGGAGATTTGGTTGCCGTGATGAAAAGGTTTGGCTTAAGCGCACCCGCTCACTCCCGTACGATATCGCCTACGTTGTAATAACGATAGAAGTCGTCAGGTGAATTAGCGGAGACCCGGGAGATTATCTGATGTAGAGGCGAGTCCAGAAGTGTCCTGTCTTGAGTTTGGTTTTTTCCGGGAAATGGAAAGTGTGATCTGCTGACAAAATTCTAGTACCCCCTTTCAATTCCTTACGCAGTTTTTGTTCAAGCATATCGTTCATTTTTTTGGGAGAGGTATGTGGTGACAACGGTCGCTTCTGACAAGTCTTGCTCAAAGAGATTTGCGTTCAGAATTCGGACTTTATCTTCCAGCTTGTTTTTTCTGATTGCCCTCTTGCTTAGCCAGGTGAGAATCTTGCTCTTTTCTATTCCGACCGCCCTTATTCCATATTTCTTGGCTCGCGATAACAATTCTTCCATCTCCGCCCAAATCAAAAAGCACATCATCAGGTCTTAGATCTGCCATTTTCAGCATGCTGTCAACTGCTTCTTGCGACAAGGGAATAGAGACCGCTTCGTTTTGCAAGCAGGACGAGAAAATAAATCAAGACAGCTGCGCCCAGCCCAGCGAGAACACTCAGTGGTAAGGGCAGAGCCGCGGCCAATTGCATCGTAGCTCTCTACGTTCTTCAAGCATAACAGCATCCCTCACCGCGTCCATTTCGCCCGTTAATGCTTCAACAGTAGGAAGATACCGCCGAAGACCAGGTCACCAACGGTTAGCGTTATCACAACGGCGAATAATATGAAAACTAGCATCGGTAATCCTGGCGTAACCCAAACCTTACTCGGCGAACCTACTTTTCCGAGAGATTCGGTGAACTCGGAGACAACCTGGCGCTGATCAACATCAGCATTCGAGTACGTCTGTAGAGTCCTGCGCGCCCCACGCTCGTCCTCAATAACTTTCTCCATCGGATACAAGTAGAAAGTGGATTGGAGTTTCGCAAGGTCAAGTTGGGAAGCCCGTAATCAAAGCCAAAGCCTTTTTCCATGCGGATTCGTGCTCCAGCCCCTCAAACATTCGAGCTTTGAGCCGAATGAGTTGAGTGATGTTGTTACCTAGCATCCAGATGGCGACTGATAACGAGCAGACGTAGCCCGTCACCAAAACGACAATTGGAAAGAATGGGTCAGGATAGCCCAAAACTGGCGTAATGACTGAGGGAGCAAGGGGCAGCGTTAGGCCCAAGCATATCAATGCCTTTGCATCAGCCCCGCCAGACAGACCGAAGAATACCAGGCCGAAGGCGACTAGGATTGAAAACCCGATCGAGACTGCTGTGAGGATTAGGAGTGACGGGTCAGTGTAAGTTCGATAGACTGTCAAAGCTAGGCCGATAGGTCCAAAACCAAGCCAAACCTTGTCGGATACTTCACGAGTCTTCATGTCAGAGATTGCTGCAACCGCGAGAAAAAATAGACGTAAGGAGAATCGACACGTACTCCGATAACTGCGTCGGGTTCACGACACGAACTCACTCAGCTGCTTTAGAATATTCGAACTTAACTAGCCTTCTGTTAGGCTTGTCTCAAAAGAGCAAGTAGTTAACGGCCTTTCGAAACGTGACAGCAGCTTCCCATGAGCACAATTATCCCGGTACGTCGATTCCAACCGTCAAATCAACGTAAATTGCAGACAGAATTTGCGCAATACAGCATTTGCGCCTATTATACTGAAAAGTTAGAGTTGACACTTTTATGATAACCCCGCCGACTGCAACACTGGGTTACATTGAACTAATATGCGAACTTGTTAGCAAATCACATCTGATTCTGGCTCCCATTTAAGAGCCATTAAAGGAGGGAGGAGTGCTTGCGCCAAGAAACCACAGCCCTCTTTCTCATCGCCCTAATCGTGCTCTTTGGCGCACTAACCGATATCGTGATTGGCGGGACTTCTCCGTACGGGGGTTCAACGACGATCGTGCCCAACGCTAATCCGCTCTTGTTCGGTTCATCTGGCAACGTGAAGATCGATATCCCTAAGCCGGGGATAGCGGTCCGAATAGAAATTCCGAGAGAATTCCTTGGATCAGTATCAGGCGAGAACGATACCAGTTTCATCACGAGCAACGTGAGGAACGATTACTACTATTACAATGTGGTTGACGAATCCTTACATTGGACGTATAGGTGGAGAGATAATCAAAGTGACGGTCCATGCTTCAAACCTGATTTCTCTTTGTACGACTCGAACGCTCCATGGTGCGTTGAGATCTGGAATTACGTGAATGCTCCTACTCTGCAGCGGCCTGCCCTCAATGTTAGCCTGGGCACTGATCAGACTCTCGACTACACCACCTTAGTTGGTGTTGACTATTGTCAATCGCCAAATCTTCACAAGTTCGTTTTCGCCTGCTTTTCGCGCTCCCAAATTCGTACAATTCAATGAGCTGGGTGCCCCATCCGCTGCGGGCATTTACAACTTCACGCTTTCGGTTGCAAATCGAACTAACATTCTTGGTTATCCAGATTTTGTGCATGCATGGAACACTACGCTATTTGTTCCCGTGAGTATGAGTTACAATGCAGGTTTCATTCCCGGATGGGTTTGTGATGGTAATACGACGGTCGCATGTTCTGTTCAAATTGGCGGAAAGGGTGTGGTCTATGCCACGAACTTGAACACGGGCCAAATTGCCAGAGCATATGTAAATCAGACACTGTGCCATCTCGGGAACATATACTGTGGACTGTTCAACTTAACCGGCCTCGCGCCAGGTCCATATCAAATTCAAGCTTCCGCAGGAATATACAACGGGATCGCTTACTCCCTCTCAAATTATCCTAGTAATCCCGTCGTGACTGCCAACCGTGGATCATCGATTGGGGGATTCCCTCTTCGACGTGCGCCACAAGTGTGCGGTGTCATAAGCTATCAAACTCAGGGCGGCGCTTCCGTCCGGTCCCTGACTGATAATCCGTATCTGATTGCCGCTGGGTTCAGAGCTAATGATCGACCCGCACAAAATTTGAAATTCAACCTAAACATTACTGTGGAAGCTACTGACAACATTCCCAGTTTGGGCACGTATACCGATTTCAAGGGGTCTCCAGCGACACTCCATCCGACTCTTTCTGCGATTATTACTGGGTTGCGTGTGAAGTATGTAGGGACGGATCCTATTTCGGTGTACGGGACCGAATTCGCAGGCCTCCCTGCACCGGAGGATGTAGGGCCGTACACCTTAACAATGAGAGTCTGGATTTCGGGCTACCTGCAAAAGACACCATTATCCGTGTCCGTTACTCAATCTCCCGGCAGAGGTTCACCCTTCTGTACATACAATGCACCCGTGACGATGATTATCGGCAACGTCATCTCCGGGAACAATTCAATTCTGGAATCTCCAAACCCTTGAGACACCTGCTCAAGCAGAAGAGTCCCTACCACTCGGGTCAAATACCGAAACGCTGTTCGGCGGAAACATTCTGATACAGGCATATGATGTTTCGGGAACTACTTGCGAGGAGTTACAGTGATTAATGGAACTTTGCCGAACGGAAAGACACGCTACGCGAATTCAAGTTCTCTCAGCTTCTATGTCATCGGTTTTACGGAGTACTTTAACCATAGCCTATCAGGAGTTTGGGCTGAGAATGATTATCGGACTTCCGTCATCATCATACGTTCTTCTGTTTCCATCGAGGGGATACGAGCTTGACGTCGCTATGTCCGTCGCCCGTAGGATCATGGCCAGGATCTTAATGGTGGCAACACGACTTCGCTACAGTACAGATGACTCGGGGTGGAGCCTTTCAAGTCACGGTCGGCTCTTATGATAATCGCTTCGGCACGCGAGCCACACAAGCAGCTATGCAATGGCAATTCCTGAACCTTGCCATTCCCGTTACCGCCAGAACCTACTTCTACGCTTCGAATGGTCAGTCAGTAGGATACGTGGAGGTCCCTCTGGTATCCTCCACCACTGGACCGTCTTCTAATTCATTTCAAGTCGTCTTTGCTGGTCAGAACTGGAGTTTACGTGAGATCTGGTTCTACGACAACGTCCCGACCCACGTAACGAATGATACTTACACTATTCGAGCGTACACGCTTGGCTACGTCATGCAGAACGTCAACGGCATGCAATTGGGCAATGATCTTACGGGATTTTCGCAAACATCTGTGACGTTACTCATAGCTAATGAGCTCGACATTACGGTTCCCATATTTTTTAGTCCCCAAACTTTCGGACAGACTCCAGAATATGATCATGCGATTGGACAAGTATTCTCAGGAAGTCTGGCGGGTGCGGAGATGTATAACGTGTCAGTGGGGACACCCACGTTAAGCTTCACAATCTTTGGGTTCGGCGGAATGATCCTACCAAGCATTAGCCCGAAAATGATCGGTCAGGGACACTTCTTCTACGTTGATCCTACCGGTACGAGATATTTCGATTACGGATTAGACGTTGGCACTTATACTGGGAATATGCCAGAGTTTGGTTTTACAGTGCACTACTTGCAGGTAGCTGGCTTGCCTACTGTCACTTTTAGCGACCTCTTCCTGCAGCAGGGGGTTTTTCTGAAAGTTTACCAGATGGCAAGGATCATGCAGGGACCATACGACTTTTCCAGGGTTGCGGGGTATACTGATCCGCCTCTTGATACAGCTCCGTTGTCGTGGGCGCAGGTTCAAGCAAGTAACAGCACTTACTCGCGGTCTATCTCGACCTTTGATGGCCTGTTCGAGGGGGTTGGCGCATTGCAGTTGCCAGCTGGAACGTATACCATAACCTTCTCCGACGTTCAGTATCAGTCTCAAACTGTTTTGAACTTCCAAGTACAGTGGGGTGGCGTATACAGCCTAACCCCGACTACACCGCTATTGCCAGTTTAGCAATCTACTCTAGAGTAGACTCTGAAAGACTTGCTGCTAAATGATAGCGGCTGGTTTTGACGCACACACGAATGTTAAATGCACCCAGAAGATGTGTCTAGAAGCAGACTCCACAAGAAGCATATTGACTGTAGACCCAAACACATAGGGACGCTTCATGGTCGAATTAACCTGTGAAATTTGTGAACGTGCTCCAGGTTACGACGACGGCGTCTGGAGAATCTGTCCTGACTGTGCTAGGCTTTACAGAGTCTTCTTGGATTGGGTCAAACAACATCCGGAAATGCGGTCGGGAAATTTGCAAACACTATCGAGCCTTAAGGAAGCGTTGAAGGTAGCCAGGAAACAGCCGCGGCCTGAGACGCGTGCCGAGATGGAGATTCACTCCGCCTTACAATCACCTTGAACAATCACGGAACCCTGGCCGACTAGTAGTTACTACTTCGTCTTCACAGGTTTCGCGGCTTGCCAAAGTCGATCAAAGAACTCGTCATGCACTCCAACTGCAATCTTATTGCGGTTCCAGACAGCGAAATCTGAGCCGTGATCTGTCTTAAGATCGTCAGGTTTCACTTCTGAAATCAGAAGATCATGCGAGTCGACGGATGCGAAGTTCGAGGATTGCGGAGAGAAGGGTTTGTCGATGCTTCTCAACTCAGCTACTGCCGCCATCTCGGTTGCGACTGAAGCGTTCTCGTTTGAGACGGCTGTAAGTAATCGCACTGATGACGCCACGCTGCGTTGCTTTAGCGAGGAAGTCAGCATTCGCTTTGTACGCGCGTATTAGCCCGTTTGCGCCCGTCGCGTAATTGATTGATTTTGAGGCTTGAGCAAATAACTCGTTCAACTTGTTCAGAATATTAGCCCTGTTTTCAAGAATCCACATTTCCTTCACTTCACGTGGGTACTGACTCTTCACAATCATGTTCGATTCGTACGCCATTGAAAGTCGCTGAACTAGAGTCGCGGACTCTTTCACTTCACCCTCCAACCTCATGACCAGGGGCATAAGCACATCACCAGGAGCGCGAGCCGCGTAGACCTCAGGTTTGCCTGGAATCGTAATCAGAAGCCCTTTCCTCTCCAACTCTCTAATCGCCCCGTACGATTTGGTTCTAGGAACGTGACCATGGAAGCTGACTTCGCTAGCCTTGATTGGGCCCATCCTTGCGAGCGTGAGGTAGAGTCTCGATTCGTAATCCGTCAAGCCGAGTCGCTGAAGGGCGGCGATATCGTTCTCTCCGCTCAATACAACTACCTAAATGAACTTACGCATGAATCCTTATCACAATTGCCACAGCAATAGTGGGAACTGGAGTAGAGGGAGCGTATGCGGATTTACACAAGCGATTGCAAAGATCCAGCCACCGGCACGCACCTCTGTCGGACTGCCCGACCGCCAGTCTTACGTTGCAACTCACAGCGACAACTGATTTAAGCGCCTAATGCGAGAAAGACGACGTTCTCGTGCAAATCCGTTAGAGAGCTTCACGGTTCATTACTGTTTCAGCCACTCGCAGCACGAAACCCGGGTCCTCGCGCGGATAAATATGCAGGCATGTTACGCCGTTGTCCAACAGCTTGATGGCGAGTTCACAAGCCTTCCCTTCGCCATCAGAACGATCTCGTATTGACTTTTTGTAATCGCTAGGGATTGTTATTGCAAACCTCTGTTCTATGTAATTAGCGTCGGCTTCACTTTGGAGGGGCAGTAATCCGACCATGAACGGGACTCGGATTCCATGTTCTCGTGCAATATCAAAGAATTCGAGGCAGCTCAAATCGAAGACGGGTTGAGTTTGGATAGCTTCCGCTCCTGCGTCTTGGCGGGCCACTAGTCTTCCCATTTCCTTTTCGAGTTTGATCTTGTTTCGCGAGTACAGAAGGGTAGGGTCGGTCCCTGCCGCTATGAAGAATCTCTCAGAAGGGGCTAGGCCAAATTCATCTTCGAATCCTCTGATGCCTTTGATCATTTCAACACTGTTAGCGAAATCATACACGTTCTTTGCCACCTGAATAGTCTCGTCGTAGCTGTACCTATCACCGCCGATAACGAGTAGATTGTGTAGTCTTGAATGCGCTGCTGCGAGCAACGTGCCAGCGACGGCGTTCTTATTGTAATCACGAGGGGTTAGGTGAAATAGTGTTTCGACTCCTGCTAAATCGCGAATTCTAAGTGCCACGTGGAAGGGGTTCATTCGGTGTCTAGGAATGTTATTGTAATTTGCTTTGATCTCCGGGATGCTGATGCAGTCTACCACATTTGCAATTTCTAACGCTACTCTGACTAGTCCGCTTAAGTCCGGGGAGTTCGGGGGTAGGAATTCTGTGGTTAAGATTCGTCGTTTTGCTGCGAGAATATCGGAGAGGCGTGTCAACCGGAAGCGCCTATTGATTTCCTTGCAAGATCCGCTCCTGTAACCATGTTTCGCAGCTTCGAGTAGGCTACATCCCAGGGACGCGTCCTGAGGCCGCAATCCGGGTTCACGTAGATCTTAGTTGGCTCAATGAACTTTGTAGCTGCGAGAATTCTCTCCATCACAACTTTCGGTTCCTCGATAGTATTGACGTGGACATCAAGGACACCTAGCCCGATTTCGCGAGTATCACCTGAATCTTTCATTAATCGTAGTTGCTCGTACGCAGACTGCCTGCTGCTCTCGCGATTAGCAAATTCAAGAGCGAATTGACTGCAGTTTTTCAGTTCCAGGATGTGCGGATAGAGGGATTGGTAGTTACTGTAGCATATGTGTACGCTAAGTTTGCAGTTTACTCCACGTGTACATTCGTTGAAGGCTTCTACGAATAGTGGAACGTCTTCAGGTCGCGTGGCCAAGGCGGGTTCGTCAATTTGAATCCAACGAGCACCTGCTCCAACGAGGGATTCTATATTTGGTCTGAGAAGTTCATTCGCAATGTCTAGTAGGAATTCTCTCTTCGCTTCTTGCTTGATCGTCCTGAGATCAGTGCCTTTGCCCATCCGTTTTTGCTGGTAGAATTCATTGAACGACCATTCGGCGAGCGTATATGGGCCCGTAATCGGAACCTTCACCTCTTTCTTTGCGTGTTTCGTAACGTACTTGAATTCGTCTAAATGATATGGCACGCGAAATCCCACCTTCTGCACGCAAGCGGCCTTTCTGTAGTATCGGTTATCGAATGAGCGAACTCTTCCGTAGAATTCGAAGCCGTCTGCATTTCTGATGGCGTGCTCATACATTTCTATCCGATTCGCTTCTCCGTCATATACAATGTCGAGGCCCGAAGACTCTAAGAACCGTATTCCGAACAGCGAGGCTAATTCCCGCAAGCGCTGTTCCTTTTCCTTCACCTTAGGTTGAGTTAGAATTTCTAGGGTTTCATTTTTACCTTCGAACTTTGAGGTGTCTGACCATTTTTCTAAGTGATTCAGGTCGGATTGGTCCAGGTTCTTGCCGCGTAGATAGGCGAGTAGCCAAGGGGCTTTAGGTAGGCTGCCAATCTCTTGGGTTGGGAACAGCTTATTGACCATTCAGCTTCCTCCTTACGTCCCCTAATAGGTGAACCTTCTTCTCAGCCACTGGGTATGGGAGAAACTCAAGGTCGCAGTTCGGGCCAAGATACAATTTGCGAGGTTCAACTGTCTCTCTTACTTTGGTCATCAATTCCACGATTTGTTCAGCGGGTTCGATTAGGGAGTTACGTCCGTCGACGCATCCACAGCTTAATTCGTGGTTGAAAGAATAGTTGCTGATTGCGCTGAGGTCGTTAGCATAGAGGTCGACGCCAATGCAGTCTACCGGGAAGTCTAAGAGCTTATCAACGATACGGCTGACGCTGCCGAAGTACGTCTGAACCATTATTTTCGTACTATTGTTCGCTAATACTTCGAATCCTCGTTTAGCAATCTCCAACTCTCCTGTGGTTGCCGTGCAGAGTGACGGCTCATTGAACTGGAGCATTCCGTATCCGTTCGCGATCAACTCGCGTGATATGCTGGCTAATGAGTGAGCCAGATCATCGACGAGATCCGCGAAACTGGCATAAGCATTATTCTCTGAGAGTTTGGCGAAAGTGTACGGGCCAGGCATGATCGCCTTGCGTCTCTCCGGTGTGGGCATCAAGTCATGACGGTAATATTCCGCAACGGCTGCTTCGCTTCGCCATACTTTATCCTTCACGGTTGGCGTTCGGTAGAATGTGTTGTTGTCAAACCACCTTGTCAGCGTGCCAGCTTCGATTCCATTGAGAAGTTTTGAGAACGGTCGAAATAGATCCTGCCAACTCAGTTGGCCGTCAACCAGCACGTCCAATCCATTCGTAATCTGTAATCCTATCACTTTACGCGTTGAACTGGTCAGAGTCTCTTGGAGCTCGTTCTCGTCTGCCCTGCCGCGATCTGATTGTCTGGACACGTCGATGAGTTGTTCTGGTCTCGGGAAGTTACCCGTCAGATGCACTTCGTACACTGCACTACGACCTTCGATTTAGCGGGCCTCCGTCCCGTTATTCCTATATTAATAATTTGGAGAATCTGTTATTCTAATCGGAATATCCGAATAACCGAGCTGGGCATACTACCATTCGAATCATTCCGGTTTGAAAAAGTACCTAGCCCATCTTGGCCATTCCTTTGGGATCGCCGTCTCGTAATCGGCTTGCAACAACATTCCTATCCGAATGTCCTCAACTTTCACGTTCTTGATCATTGTGGATAATTGTGGTCCCTCTTCGAGTTTAACGATACCCACAGCGTATGGAGCGAGTGCCTGGAACTGGGTGGGTGGGAAGTGAATTATGGTGTAGGTTAGGAGTTTTCCCCGTCCCTTGAACTCGACCCATTCGAATTTGTCGCTTAGGCATTTGCGACAGATCTCGCGGGGTGGGCACATTATCGTGCCACATTTACTGCATTTTGTACCCATGAGTTTCCGTTCGGCGCAATAGTTGTAGAAGTTTTGTATTGTAGGCAATACGGTTCCAGTTTCGTCTCTTACGAAAGATGTCCTGCTTTTTGCTTCGCTGTGTATTTGACATCGTTCAATCGCCTCTTTGGTACACGTGCACCAGACCGGTGGAGGCTGCTCCACCTACGTTTTGTGTGAGTCCGATTTCCGCGCCGGCTACTTGTCGTTTCCCGGCTTGGTTTGTCAGCTGTAGGAAGATTTCGCATGCTTGAGCTACACCAGTTGCACCTACTGGATGTCCTTTCGCTTTTAATCCACCACTAGTGTTTACTGGGATCTTTGCCCCAATGTGGGTTAGGCCCTCGTCGATCAGTTTTCCGCCTTCTCCAGGTTTGCAAAAACCTAGATCTTCGTAGGCCATTATTTCAGCGATCGTGAAGCAGTCGTGAACTTCAGCCACGTCAATATCTTGAGATGTGACTTTGGCCATGCTGTACGCTTGCTGGGAAGCGAGCCTTGTGACCTGCATCGTGCTGAAATTTTCCCTCTCAGATAAGCTTAGAGTGTCTTGCGCATGTCCCGAACCGATAATATTCACAGGAGTGTCCGTGAACTTCCTCGCGACTTTCGGTGATGTGAGCACTATGCAACTAGCGCCGTCACTGCGTGGACAGCAATCGTATAGTTTGAGAGGCCACGCAACGGGTTGTGATGAGAGGACATCATTTACCGTTATGCGTTTCTGAAAATGGGCCTTCTCGTTCAGCACTCCGTGCTCATGGTTCTTAACGGCAACCTTCGCTAACTGCTCCTCGGTAGTACCGTAGCGGTGCATGTGATCTACGGCCATCATACCGAAGATCCCTGGAAACGAGACGCCGTGCCACTGTTCGAACGGAAAGTCGGATGCCATCGCAAGAATTTCCGTTACGCCTGTGGTGCTGACGTGTGTCATTTTTTCGACTCCTCCAACGAGGACGACGTCGTATATGCCAGAGGCTATGGAGAATAATGCCGCTCTTAGTGCAACGCTTGAAGAGGCACAAGCGCCTTCAGTTCGGAACGCCGGTTTAGGTAGCAAACCGACCCAATCGAGCAACAATGGTGCAACATGCGCCTGATGTTCATATGACTCGCTCATCATTCCAACAAAGAGAGCCTGCACATCGTTCCGGGGGTCAAGATTCGGGCAATTGTCGACAGCCTCCTTTTCCGCTTCAGCGAACAGTTCCCTCGTGTAGATTCCATCTCGGACACCGAACTTCGAGATGCCGGCTGAGACTATGCTAGCAATGGGTGAAACCATCTCGATGACGATCCTGATCTGCGATTGGGGTGGCGGATAAATGAACGTATCGAGACCGCGTCGGTTCGCAAAACATGTAATGCTAGGCTTTAGTTGAAATTGTTCCTCAATACGTCTCCCTAAAAGTCACTGGATGCAGCGTCTACGCGTGAACTTGAGAGAAAATCGTTAACTGTCGCTTGACGGTGCTGGACCCTCTATCTGTTCCATGATTTCGGTGTATTGTGACTCTTCAATTGCTCCGTTGTCTCTGAGTATTTCGCAAATTCGCGAAATCGTCGAGAAGGAATGAAGCTTGACGCCAGTCTTCTCCAGATTGACTGATCCTCCTTGCTGTCTATCCAGCAGTACGACCGCGTCCTCGACGACTCCTCCGTCAGTTCGTATAGCGTCTATGGCATTGACCAAGTTACTCCCAGAAGTCAGGACGTCGTCTAGAATTAGCACTCGTACCCCAGGAAATAGTCGGCCCTCGATCCTTCTTCCAGTGCCGTGCTCCTTGGCCTCTTTTCTTACGTACAGGAATGGTTTCTTGTGATTGAAAGCGAGCACGGCGCCATAAGCTATTCCAGCGGTTGGGATCCCTGCGATGCTGTGTGAACGTTCCAAGATCTCTCCCTCAAGCACGCTGGAGTAATAGCCGATGACTTTTCTGAAAGCTTCTGGATCACTCGGAATTAACCTCAGGTCTATATAGTATGGGCTGAGGGCCCCACTTGATAGTTTAAAGGTCCCGAACCTGAGGGAACCAGTCTTTAGGAGTATTCTACCAAGTTCTTCGATTCCGCGGTTTCTTTCCAATCTGATCGGTTACTACGTGTGACTCGACTAGTTTAATTCTTTCCAGCGATTGGTGAGCGGCAATTCAAGTTCATTCGGTGTGGTGTAGTCTATGGAGATCTGGCTACCGTACGGCGTATCTGAGGTCCCAGTCCGGATTCCGGATGAGAACCTAGTGGACATACTGCAACCACGGCAGCCTGAACAGCCATTAAACGTCGGCTTTGATAGCGTCGGCTCGGATGAGCTGATCGCGACTGCGAAGAATTCAGATCGGATCTGCATCGTTGTGGGAGAGAGCAGGAGCAAGGAGACGACCACTAGCGCTATCAAGTCTTTGATCGATCGATTAACTCGAAATGGAGTTGCGCTTAGTGCACTGACAATTCTTCGGACACCCCAATCTCCTGTAATCGACAGCATACCCTCAGAAGTCCAAGTTGTCAACCATTCGCCTCATACCTCTGCCACAACTATGGTAAGTCAATCTGACGATTTTGCGCCATCAATAAACAGTCTCTTGACCCCGAATACGCTAACCGTTGTTGTAGGTGAATTGCGGTTGAATCATTTCACCGGATTTTCAGGATTATGCGACACGATCTTCCCTGGTTTAGCCTCTGAAAAGTCAGCCCGTGATCAACTGATCCGAAGTAAACCTATGGACCCGCATGAATTGGTCAAGGAACGGCTGGAAGTGGCCGCTAGCCTCCGCAATGTCTACGGTTTGGGTTTCGTTCTAAATTCGGAACACGTTCCTATCGAAATCGCTCTTGGCACATTTAGCGAGACAGTTGCGAAGTTAAGTGGAACGCTTCGTCGCGTCTCTGCAATTCAAGCGACTAGAGCAGCGGACATCGTCGTCATGAGTTCGGGTGGGATGCCACTTGACGAATCTTTGCTAACAGCGATTGAATCCTTTCCAGCGGGCTTGTCAGTCCTCAAGCGGAATGGAGCGCTAATTATTGCAGCAGAGTGCTCTCTGGGTCATGGAGACACCGATTTCTATGCTTGGGCTAGGGAACAGAGAGAGGCACGTCATCTTGAAGCTCGCCTGCGCCATCGCTTCAATTACTATGGTTGGAAGGCTGCCTATCTTTCGAGAGCACTGAACAGTCACCGGATATACCTTGTGTCCACGATCCCTGACCATCACCTAGAGCATACCTTCGGGCTGAAACCCGCGAAGACCATGAATGCTGCTGTCCAATCAGCTCAGCGGGCTTTGGGGAGTGATGCTTCAATCTCCGTCATACCAAATGGAAGCCAAGTTATCCCAACCATCACAACTGCGACACAAGAATCGGCAAGAGAAGGTACAGCGACTCCTGAGAGAAAAGCAGACGATATAGCTTAGCCATCGCGTTGCTTCTTAGCTTCCCAACAACGAGCTATTCCATTTCTCGTCGTTCACATAATCACTTATTGCAAAGAGGTAAGCCCATCGTGTTTAACTCTTAACTGGGGCGAGAGTTCGCAAGTCGATATAGCTTTCGTCTGCCCTGCAACTCTACATCTAGTAATCCTTCGGATCGCATTCGTTTGACATGATAGTGCACGATCTGTTGGCTGAGGCCTAGGTCCCGAGCGATCTTCCCCTCCCACGTTCTAGGATTCCGCTTGATCTCATTCAGAATCACAGAGGCTATTCTGTTTGGAGTCTGATCAGTGAGATTGCTATCGAAGAATCTTCGACTAAAACCGACTCGAACTGAAGAGGCATACCCGGCACGTTCCAGTCGTGTCAATTCACTCATCGAGACGGAGGTGCTGCTAGTTCTTGCAGTGTCTTTAATCTCCCTGAGGCTACTTCCCGGCTTTTGCGTGAGTAACTGCAGGATAGCGTTGCTGTTTGGAGTCAGTTCTGGGGTGACGTTGGGGGAGAGTGAGTTTACGGATCGGAAGAATCGGTACTTGCCCTCCTCAGTAATCGCAAGGCCCATAGCTGAAAGTGCGGTGATCCCCAATGCAACCTGGATTAGTGGCGTCAGGATCGTTGTCTTTACTTTGATGATTCCCAATGATGATACCGCGTACACATCACCCGTGTTGGACACACCGATAGCGAGTACAGTTCCCGAGACCATTCCGTTCCCAGAGTCAGTAACGGAACCTGCCTCGTCGATCTTCATGTAACTGACACTAGTCATGGATCTTGCCGATAGTACCCTTCGTGGAAGTTGTGGAGGCGGATACCATACCAAGTAGAGATTCTCTTGTGAATCTGATGCAGCAACTAGGTACGACGAGGACGCTGAGGGCCCTGTAAAGCTGTGTTGAAAGACCACTATTCCTTCGTTGGATATTCTGGAAACGTATACAGAACTTGATGATGAATCCGAAGTGGGAATTTGCCAAATTACGTAGGCGCTCCCGTTTCCACCTTGGGCGATTGATGTGTCCTGAACGGATTCTTTTAGATCCGCCACGGCAATTCGACGTGTTTCGTTGCCTGCTGTATCGATACTCGCGTATCTAACCTGTGAGTTCGCGTGGGCGTTCTGATCGTCTTGACTGTAGGTCCATGCGATATGGAAGCTCGGGTAGTCTTGATCGTAGATCATTTGCGGTCGCGGAATGTTCACAAGTGTTTGATTACCATATTCGCTTAGTAGGAGTGGGTGTACAACGTGACCGCCGTTGATCGTCCCGTAATATTCGGATAATGTGCGATTGTGCATGTTTATGCTTTCCTCCATCCAAACTACGTGAGGAATCGACTCGTTATCGACAGCTATCGACGGCCATACGACGATTTTTCCGTAGCCCGTGAGTGGCGTCGGGGAGGTTAACTGGATGTTTGTCGAATTGACTTTCGAATAATAGAGTTGTGCGTCTGAGTCTGTGGTGAGGAGATTCACTGTTGAGTTGGTGAAGGCTGGGCCTTCTGCCCAGACTACGTGAAGGTTGCCGGACGTATCCTCTACCATATCTGCCGATTGAATATCCGTACTGTTCCGCAAAAGAGTAGGAGAAATTTCCGCCGTTCCGTTCGGGTGGTATTGAGCAAACCAGATCCCTGGTTGAATTCCAGATAGCGCAGAATGAACTGTCCAAAGCATATAGACAGTGCCGTTATCGCCGAGAAGAGTTTTCGTCGTAACCGGCTGGACTATGAAGTCTCCGGAAGGCGAGTATGGAGTTGAGGAGGCACTGGATTGTGTGACCATGGCCAGTGAAATCGTCGTAAGCAATACGAGGAGCACGGTCTTCAGCAGCATATCTCGGTTACCGAACGAAGAGATTAGTCGAGAGGGGTCCGTAATAATCTATCTGCTACGTGAGAGTTGGTCAGATCCCCGTAATTTCTCCTCTTAGTTTGTCGATCCCATAATTATATGAGATCACGAGCCACTGGTCTAGGATCCTATAGCTGTCAGCATCGCGATAGACGTTATGAGCGTGCCCGAATTCGCTTATCGCTAGGTCCGAGTTGGGAAAGAGAACGGACCTTGTGACGGTTATCCCATTTCCGTTTGGAATGACGGATTTGATGATCATACGCGTATTGTTGAATTGACTCGAAAATGTTCCCACAAACAGGCCAATGTATGGTTCGGAAGCTGCACCGCTAGCGTAAACACCTCTCCTGACGTCAGAATTGTCAAAGAGGCTGGGTGCTTGGCTAGTATACTGATCAAGAATGGTTTCCACAGCATATTTGCCATAGTTCTGGTCGATGCTCAGTATCAGTCCATCTCCAATGATGGCTGTGTATGTACTGATTAACTTCGGTGGTGAAGATGTTTCATCCACAGCCAATAAATTGTACACTGGATATCCATCATATTCCGTTTTTGGCAGGCTAGTCTTAGCTAGCTCATATAGAATTATGTGCAATGTGTCATTGCGAAGCTTAACTACGCTGACAGTCACTGCTCCAGTGCCGACTTGTTGTGGAACTTGAATGTCTAGGTCGTAAATGACGCTTTGAGGCGGTATTGTGATGGGCAATTGATAGAATCGGATGAGCGGAGAGGTACCGAAAAGAAACGTATTACCTGAAGTCGAATACGCTTGTTGATAGTCGACGAACGCCACGTACTGCGCGGTCTGAGGAACGAAAGTCATCCAATTCGCCAATTCAAATTGAAGGTTGGAGGGAATATGTTCAACCTTCGGTAAAGAACTATAGTAGGAACCTCCGATGATTACTGACAAGAGTACAAGCGTCGCGAGGAATGAATACGTTCGCAGCGAATGCGATTCGTTCTTCTTTGCTCGCTTGTCTTTCCGCTGCATGAGGTTGAACCCAGACGCTATCTTAATTTTGTAAGCTCACTTATACCTGTTCGTGCTGACTTATACTCAGGTGCTATTTAGATCTCTCAAGATTTCAGCAATTCTACTTGTCCTAGATACGCTGAGTGCATTTCTCCTCCGCGGCGTTATTTATCCGCTTGAAACTTTCGGAGATATGCTCTTAGTTGAAACCGCCTTGCTGTTTCTGTTTGCGGGATTTGTCGATTTCGGAACCTCGGTAGCTTTCATCCAATTTCGGAAATCAGTTTTCGCTTCCAAGGAAACATTCTCCGCGGAGAAGCGAAAGGATGCTGAAAGACTGCGCTATTGCACTTGTCGGCTCAGGCATGAGCCTATTTGTCATTCTAACAATTCTAGCCTTATTTAGAGGTTAGAGCATATCGAAAAAAGAGCGGGGGCCTGCGGGTCGGGAGACCCGTCAGGCATGATTACTTCGAGACTTCTGTTGTTTTCTTTCTGCGAGTTCTCATGACCAGCGCGCCAACGACAACAATGATGATTATTGGTACAAGCACTACCAACGCATCATTTGATGTAGATGACACGGTGATCGGGTCTGAAAGCTTTGCCGCAACTAAGGGCTTGCCGCCCGCAACCTGGCCGTTGTCGATGTATTGGTTGACTAGCTCTGGCGTGAGTGGGGCCATCGCAAGCGTCTGGTTATCGAGCTGCGCCCCAGTAAAGTTCGCAGCATACCACACTGAACCAAAGACTGGAGGACCTGGCACTGACACTGAGTATTTGCTACTGTTGTCTGACACGGTTGCCGCTATAGGATTCCACGTGCTCCCACCATCGGTACTCTGTTCTATGACGACCATCTCGCTTGAGACCTGCGAAGTTCCGGATACCGTTACGGATTGGCCTAGCATTGGAGTTCCACTGTACGCGATTGGTGCGGGCGGTGTGACTTGTACGCTGTATCCGGCAGCTTGCAAGTCTTGAACTGCTACATTGACATCGTATGTGTCAGGTGTCAGCTTCGGGTCGTACCATACACCCCATCCTGGACCGATCCATGATGCAATTGGCGTGCCGACTCCCGCGAGGAGATTCTTTATGATCTGATCGCGTGGAATTAGGTGGCTGATTGCAGTTCTAACCATGCGTGCGGCGTCTGCTGCCTTCGTTGGGTCAGCTTGGCCTGCAGGCGTGGCGGTGCCCGTTCCAAAGACCGGGTTCATCATGTTGAAGCCTTGCTCTTGCCAGCCCAATTCGGCTTGGTTAACGATGAAGACGTTAGGGATTGCTTGCAGAGTGGGTACATCGACGGCTAACTGGTAGTTGTAGTCTAAGACGTCCACTTCGCCGTTCTTAAGAGAAGCGATAGCAGCGTCAGCGCTCGAAATCCACGCAACCTTGTAAGTGTCAACAGTATACTGTCCCATTGCCTGTAAACCAGTAGCGTTCCAGAAGTATGGGTTCTTCTTGAGTGTTGCAACGTTCGCCGTAAAGTCATAGTTGTCGAGGACATATGGACCCGCACATACAGGTCCATCACCAGTGTAACTTCCACTACCACCATACTTCGTCGCGTCCCAGGTGTATGTGTGTGGCTTGGCTGCGGTGCTGTAATCGCTACTATCGATTTGGTCTGGTGAGATCTGTTCCAAAATGTGCTTTGGAAGAGGTGCAATTGCTGCGTATACTTGTCCTGTGAACGCATAGGGCGCTGGTAGCGTGAATGTGAACGAGTACTTGCCAGTTGCGGTCCAAGTTCCCATTGTTTTAGCTGCACCGGCGCTATTGTCGGAAACTAGGTTGGTTCCGTCTGAGAAGTTGAAGGTCACGTAGTTGCCTAGGTATGAAATGGCTGTTCCTAGGTTGACTGAATTGGCTTTAGCGCTTGTAGCGAGATATTCGGTGTAGAGAAAGTCATCTGCAGTTATCTCAACGCCGTCAGCAAACTGGGCACCTTGCCGGATGGTAATATTCCAGTGGAGAAGGTCAGGTGTGTGAGTTATGCTGGTTCCTAGAGCTGGGTAGAATTGTAGTGTTCGTGCATCAACATCCTGCAATCCCACACTTGAGAAGCATATGGCGCTGTATATGTACGTTGCATAGAAGGAGTTTGAGGACGGAGTCACAACTGGGTTTAGGTTGTTGTCTGGGAAGACGTTGCTGGCCTCTGCGTAAGTCAACTGATTACCTCCAGACCAGTGTTCCACATCTGGAAATCTTACTTCACTATATGCAGCGTTAGGGCCAGGGGGAGTTCCCCAAATGGTCCACTTTGAGTTTATCGGAATTGCATCGGTGGGCTCGTAAATGTAATTGTAAGGCTTATCGTTGAATACAATTTCCTGTGCCTTGTCAGTTAGTTGTTTCTGAACGGCTGGATCCGCTGTTGCGTACAGCTGATCAAAAACTGAGTTGAGATCTGCACTATTATACAGGGCGTAGTTGCTCCCTGACGGAGCCAAGTATGCTGGCCTCCCGTCAAAGTTCGCCCTGAAGTCGGGGACAGGTGAGGTGTATCCCCAACCGATGAAACCAATATCATACCCACCCTGATCGAAGGAGTCGCCTTGTTTTGCTGTAGTGAAGAACATGCGGTTTGACAATACGTCGAAGTTAACGTAGAATAGTCTGGCGTCAATTCCAACCGATCGTAGGTTGGCGGCTATGATGCTAGCGTATTGCCGTCTAACGGGGTTGCCGGTTGAGGCAATCATCGTAGCTGAAAAAATTGGAGCTGACTGCGCATAAGCGGGTGATAGAAGTAGCGGAACAGCGCTTGACATCGTAACGTATACGAGTAGCGCAAGGGCTATTCCCTGTAGAATTTCCTTTATTTGCTTGTTATTCATTTTCTTCACGGTAATCTGGCCTACCAAAAATTGGTATTTATGCATTATCACAAAGGGTCTACGGCGCGTTAGCGTTTACACAAAGAGAAAGATTCAACGACAAAAGAGAACAACTTGTCAACTTTGAAATTAAGCCTCCAGCGGAGGGCGAAACTAATATAGTAAGACGTTCTGAGCACAACTTGTCGAGGGGAACCTTTGGCAAGCCTCGTTCGCTACGTTATAAGACGTTTGCTCTTTATGGTTCCAGTCTTTCTAGGGGTCGCAATGTTGACCTTCTTCGTGGGTAACGCTGCAGGTAACCCTATCGATCTTATCCGAATATTCCTAAAGCATCCGAGCCCAGCTGTGTTGGATGCGCTCCGGCATTACTATCATCTAGATAGGCCTGTTTGGGAACGTTTCCTGTACTGGCTATGGGACCTTATGCAAGGAAATCTTGGCGTCTCCCTAAGTGGTAGACAGGTCGCTGACCAAATTGGAGCATGGACGCTTACAACGCTTGAGCTGCAGGTGATTTCACTCATACTAGCTATTGTGATAGGAATCCCCGTAGGAGTCTACTCGGCACAGCATCAATATTCAAAAGGCGATTACGCGATCACAACGGTTGCGATATTTGGCTACTCGATGCCAACGTTCTGGTTGGGCATCATGCTAATCATTCTCTTCTCTTTCGAGCTCGGATGGCTCCCCGCCAGTGGGGCTGTAGGCATCTCTTACTATTGGGGTGGTAGCCCGTTTACTGACTGGCTGATGCATCTCGTTCTGCCCGTTTCGGTATTGACATACGTAACTCTAGCTACTATTGTACGCCTTGTCAGAGCAAACATGTTAGAAGTCATGAGACAGGACTACATCCTAGCCGCGCGCGCGAGCGGACTGAGTGAGAGGACCGTAACTTACCGTTATGGTTTGAGAAACGCGATCACACCAGTCGTGACAATCGTCGGCTTGTCGTTTGGAGCAGCATTGGGTGGGGCTCCGGCAACGGAAACTGTGTTCTCGTGGCCGGGTCTAGGATATGCTTTTGCCCAAGCGGCTGGGGTATTGGATATTCCCCTGGTTCAGGGAATAACGATCGTGATAACAATCATGGTGCTCGTCGCTAATCTTCTTACAGATATCGCTTACGCGGCGCTTGATCCCCGGGTCAGAATCGATTAGGTGACGGTCCATGTCTAGTAAGAACCCGAAACGGCGGGCAGCCTCTCAATGGGCTGTTGGTTGGCGCCGATTCAGAAGAAACAAGTCGGCATTGATTGGTACTTCAATGGTCGTGTTTTTCTTGCTAGTTGCAATCCTCTCGCAATGGATAGCCCCCTATCCTCCGCGCAGCTACGAGCCATTATACGAAGGCGCTGCGGGTACACCTCCATCGTGGCAACATCCATTCGGTGTGGAATCGTCAGGGATTGATGTATTTAGTGAGGTGATACACGGGACCAGAAACGATCTCTACGTGGGCCTAACGGCCGCTATTCTAACGATGATTATAGGCATCGTCGTGGGGGCGCTTGGGGGTTACTTCAAAGGAATTGTATCTGACGTTGTACTTGGCCTTACTCAGGTTTTCTTCGTGATTCCAGCACTACTTTTGATTCTACTGTTCGCAAGAATATTCTTAGCTTTGGTCTTCAAGGGATTTGGGCTTACTCTGATTGTCCTGATACTATCCTTCTTTGGCTGGTCAGGAACCGCATTTATCGTTCGAGGTGAAACTCTTCGAGTTAGGGAAATGGACTTTGTGCAAGCGGCCAGATCACTCGGTGCTGGATCTTCGCGGTTACTGTTTCGACACATTGTCCCGAACATCTTATCTCCAGTCATAGTGATAACAACATTAGATATTGCTGGCTTCATTCTCACAGAAGTCGTTGTGAGCTTCTTAGGTTTCGGAGACGCGAATACTACAACCTGGGGACTCCTACTGAATGAGGGATTCTCATACATTCGGACAGACTGGTGGGTCGCTCTATTCCCTGGTCTGGCCGTAGTCTTCTCAGTACTGGGATTCAACCTTATGGGGGACGGCCTCTCCGACGCTCTCAACCCGAGATTACGCGAATAATGAGTTTGACTTGGCACATGACTAAACTGCTAGAGGTCACAGACCTCCGTACTTACTTCTTCACAGAGGCGGGTGTGGTGAAAGCAGTAGACGGCATTTCCGTATCCGTTGAGGAAGGTAAGACGATAGGACTTGTAGGTGAGTCCGGGTCAGGCAAGTCAGTTACGGCACAATCCGTACTACGCATTGTTCCAAGACCTGGCAAAATAGTCGGTGGCACAATAAGATTCGATGGGGAAGACCTGCTTACAAAATCGGAACCGGAAATGCGAAAGATGCGCGGGAGCAAAATGGCCGTAGTCTTCCAGGACCCTACGACTTCACTGAACCCCGTCTACACTGTTAGGAAACAACTCGCGGATATTCTACTCCTTCACAAGGGTTTGACAAAAGACCAGGCAAACAAGACTGCTTTGGGCTTGTTGGAAAAAGTGGGGATTCAGGAACCTGAAAGTCGATTGAACGCGTATCCGCATGAATTGAGTGGTGGTATGAAGCAGAGAATTGCAATCGCCAGAGCCCTTTCTTGTGAACCTAAACTCCTCTTCGCAGATGAACCCACAACAAACCTCGACGTTACAATCCAAGCTCAAGTACTGGATCTTCTCAAACAATTGCAGAAAGAGTACGGTATGACGATGGTAATGATCACACATGACATGGGCATAGTAGCGGATATGACGGAACGAGTCACAGTGCTTTACGCAGGGAAAGTCATGGAAGAAGCAGACACGACGACGCTCTTCACGGACCCTAGACACCCCTACACTGAAGCGCTTCTGAAGGCCGTGCCAAGTGTTGCACAGACTCGCGCATTGGAAGTGATTCCCGGAAACATACCAAACCTCATTGAGCCGCCGTCAGGATGCGTGTTTCATCCGCGCTGCAAATTCGCGAAAGACATCTGCATGAAAGAAGTCCCCCAATGGGAGAAAGTTGCAGATGGACACTATGTTGCTTGCCACAGGTGGAGAGAGCTTAGCCTGGAAGGGAGGAGTTAGTAAGATGTCTGTGAGTTCAGAAGGATCTTTACTTCAAGTAAAGTCGCTTGTCAAACATTTCGACGTAGTGGAACGAGGAATTATCGGTAGGAAGAAGGTGGGTGAGGTTCATGCGATCGATAGCGTGAGCTTTGACTTGGCCAGAGGCCAGACCCTCGGCCTCGTTGGAGAAAGCGGATGCGGCAAAACTACCACAGGCAAAGTGATATTATTCTTGGAGCCTGCCACCTCCGGTTCCGTCATTTTCCACGGAATGGACGTTTTCGAAACATTCAGGAAAGGCGGCAGTGCCGTCGACGCCAAAAAGCTAAGGCGAGGAATGCAGATGGTATTCCAGAACCCCTATACTTCTCTAGACCCCCGAATGACCATCTTTGATATTCTAAGTGAACCCTTCGTAATTCACAAGAACATTCCAAAAGATCAGTGGAAGGAGAGAGTATACGAATTACTTCGAATGGTTAACCTGGAAGAGTACCACGCAGAACGATATCCCCACGAGTTTAGTGGGGGCCAACGTCAACGCATAGCAATCGCAAGAGCACTCGCAGTTGACCCGGAATTCATAGTCTGCGATGAACCAGTATCGTCACTCGACGTATCCATTAGAGCGCAAATACTTAACCTGCTGGTCGACCTCCAGCAAAAGAAGCATTTTTCTTACCTCTACATCTCACATGATCTGAGCTCAGTACGTCAAGTTAGTCATCGAGTGGCGGTTATGTACCTAGGTGAGATTGTAGAACTTGCTGAGACGAATGCACTGTACGATAACCCGCTACACCCGTACACGCAAGCGTTGATCTCAGCCGTTCCCGTGCCAGATGTCAAGCACAAAACGACAAGAATTATTCTGCCAGGCGAAGTCCCGAGTCCGATCAATCCCCCCAATGGATGCAGGTTCCATCCGCGCTGCCCTTACGCAACCGACATTTGTAAGCAAGTTGCTCCCACCTTCGAGGACAAACTCGTCACAGGCCATTTCGTAGCCTGCCACCACGCCGACAAGTTCGTCAAATGAACGATTCTTCGCTCACATTCTTGACTGCAAAGGGTATGGATGTGACGGGTTGGCGTATTGGCAAAAGAAAGTGTTAGCAAATGCGTTGATTGTGCTTGGAGTGATCCTACTCATCACTGGAACATTACTGCCATACTACAAGATTCCGCAGAAGTTGTTAGCACACGGACCTAAGGACCAATACGGTCCTTACACGATATCCACTTACATTATTCCACCAATAGACCAGGGAACTCCAATCAACCTGAATTTTCTCAGCGATCGGCCAGGCACAACAACGATCCTCCTGGCACCATTCGACCCCGTCGAGCAGAACATAGACTTACCAGTGGTCTTACATGTCACTTTTGGAGCGACTGAGAAAGGACTAGTTTACTTCGGACGGGCTCCCAAATCAGCACTCTATCTACTAATGATTACTAGTTACAATGGCACTTCTTTCCAATTCATCCTGGACTCAGTGTGGTCTCCCTTCTACGAATACAGATACGCAACAACTTTCGGGATTTTCGTGCTCTTGGCCGGAATCGCGTCGCTCTATTACTTCGAGTATGCCGAACGAAAAGAACGCATGTTCAACAAGGCCCTCTCAGGGCTTAAGCCCCGCTGAATCAAAAGAGGATAGACTCGACCCGATCAAGCAATTACTGGCGTCGAGGGCTAATTTCCCGGAAGAAGTATTAGTCATTGCGACGGGAGCGTTTCGGATTACTACAAGTCCCTTTCGTTCATCGCGTTCACCCATCACTAAATGCGCCGCGGAAGCAAGGTCATCGGCCAGATTTGATCGCGTGACAATGACGCGGCGACCATAAAGGTCACGTTTTCCTCGATCGTCTCGTATTGTGCGGAAACCCGATACGCCGATTCCAATACCAACCGTTCCGAGGCGCAGCGGCGTAACCCGGCTATCAACGATTATGACACCTATTCTCGCATTTCCATCGTGCATTAATGAAGTTCGCAAAGCTGAGGCGGAACGGTCCGGGTGGGCAGGCCATAATGTTGCGGTTCCGGTCGGCGAATTTTTTACGTCGACGCCAGCGTTTGCGGTAAGTATCCCCTGCTTGATGGTGAGTAGAAAGCCGCTGACGCCGCCACATATTGAGTCTGCCTCCTCAAGAACGATTTGAGCAAGCTGCCTATTCATTGAGTACTTCGCAGCCAGCCTACGTGCAGTCCTTGAAACCCGCTTCTGCTTAAGGTGGACAATCCGCCCCTCAGCAATCGAGACGACTTTGCTCGCAACACAAATAATGTCGCCGTGGCGAAGCTGGAATTGATGCTTTTTTAGAGTTTCGAGTACAACAGAGTCCAGTTTCTGGTCTAGTTCTACCGTTGGAAGTGTGATTGTGAAGATGGTAGTGGGAACGCTTTCTCTCGTTGGCAAGGAAATCGGATAAGATCTAGCTCATCTTAGCCATTAGTGTGGCTATGGCGCCGCCGCGGTAGCCTAGCTGACCGTTGCTAGTAAAGGATTTCTTGATTGTTGATTCGAAGCCCCCTGAGGGCGGACGCAGTCGGAAGACTGGTTTCACTCCTTTTTCCCATAATGATTGCAGGCTTATTTCGCCGGTTGTCAGCGCAGTGGCTAGGGAGTCGATTGAATCTTTAGAGAATACGTCCGTTGCGAACTTGTCGGTAACCGGTTTGCCTCCGTTAACCTCGCCACGTTCCCTCAGCAACCTGGCTATATCAGTGGGCTTAAGGTCGCCCCACGTAACGTAATCCTTGGCCTGTCGCAGCATGCCTATCGTGCTCGGGTTGTTCCTTGCAAGGGCTGCATTGAACTTGTTTCTTAATCTGAGACTTTGCAGAGTTAGTTCGATGTGATTTGGGACAGCGAACGTTCCCCGAAGGCGGATGATAAGCAGCATACTATCCTTAGGAGGTTCAGGTAGTTTCTTCTTCGGGAGGGGTTTCGGTAGAGGCTTGACGCCGGCGCGTTTCCAGGTCTCAGGTTTGACCCTAGGCAACTTTAGTTCGGGTTTAACCTCCACGATAGCCTTCTTGGTTTCATCTTGTTCCGGTTGTGGCTCGACCTCGGCGACAACAGGTTTGATCGGCATTGGTGACGCTTCAACTTTCTCTGGTTCGGGTATGGCCTGCGCAATTTCTGTGGGTTTTGTAATTTCCGTAGGTTTAGTTTCAGGTTGGATCTCGACTGGTGGTAAGACTTCACGCTCAGCTTCTGCAATTGGTTCCTTAATTTCTACAGGCTCTGCTTGCACCGGTTTCTTTGGTTCGGTTATCTCAGCTTCCACTATCACTTTCTCGACTTCGGACGGAACCTCTTTCCCTGACTTCTTCTTAGTTCGAGTTACGCGGGTTTTCGTTTTGGTTTTAGTTTTAGTTGTGGTTTTTGCTGGCTTTTTAGAAGTGGACTTAGTTGCCCGCTTAGGTTTCTTTGCGCTCATTTGGTTGCCCCTTGCGTTGTAATCTTAGCTTGCACACTGGCGAAGTTCTCCTGAAGTTCTTCAGGTTTCAGGTTATTCTTCAGGTATCTGGAGAATCGCTTCTTGTAAGCTTCAGGTTGGGTCGATATCAGCTTTGAATAGCTAACGATGTGATTACCATGCAATCTATCCTCGCTCGGGAGAGCTTTTTTGTTGATTGGTATTGCAAGACCCCCGTCGACCGCACCTTTGGCTGCTGCAAAGATACGTGATCCGGGTCCTCGAGCACTCAGACCAATATCGAGGATCGCGTCGCTGACACCTTTTGCCTTCGCACGTGTGCCTATTAGTAATCCTGTCAAGTAGGCTGCCGGCATGTTGCCACAGGCAGCTTTCCATCCTAGTGCTTTAAGTTCGGATGATTGAGCGGAAGCCACTACATCGTCTCCTGCTGGTTCCGCTTTAATGAGCTGAACGGTCATGTTCTTGTTAGAAGGTCGAATAACCAGACGCGGGATTCCCGATATGACTAGGCGTCTCCGACTTCGGTAATCAGTTCGCCCCTCTCGGCGTCGTCTGAAGGGGAGGTTATACTGAGGCCCTTTTGCCATTTCTTACACTGCTCTATGTGTCGCCTTCGAATTGCGGGGCTGAATTAAAGCGTTTCCAGCAGGTTCACTTGATTACGTGATATTAGTAAACGTACGCGAGGAGCCTACCACCAGTCTTTGATGATCGTGCGTCAGTATGTGATACTACGCCTTTGGGAGTGCTGACGATGAGTACACCTACATCTCGTGATGGCAAATACCTCTCCTCCCATTTCTCAACATCTTCCACTTTCATCGAGTATCGCGGCTTGATCACGCCGCACCTGTTAACTCGTCCTAGAAGCTGGATGCGGTATTTCCCTGCGCGGCCATCATCAATGAATTCAAACTCGCCTACGTATCCATTCTTCTGCATCACGCGCAAGACTTGTCCCATAAGTTTGGAGGCGGGCCAAGCGATGCATTCACGTTTGTGTCGCCGTTCGTTATTGTAGATGGTGTTCAGTGCGTGGGCGAGAGGATCAACGAGAGTCAATGTTAAGCCCTCACCGCTCTCTTGGCTCGTCCTGTCTGGCGAGCAGCTATCATTCCAACTTTGCGGCCTGGAGGCGTATTTCTACCAACCGTCGTAGGCTTTCCTGCATGCTTGTGTCTGCCCCCGCCGTGTGGATGTGATGCAGCAATCATGGCTTGCCCTTTTGTCGTAGGCCACACACGTCCCCTTGATCTCATAAGTTTCATTGCAACTCCAGCTTTCAAGAAAGGCTTCTCAGTTCTTCCTGCTGCGGCGACTACGCCGATTATTGCTCTACAATGATCGTTCATGTACATGGACTTGCCCGAAGGCAATCGGAGTTCTGTACCTTGAGGGGTATGTGAAACTACGATACAATAGGTTCCCGAGGCACGTGCAAGACGTCCTCCGTCTCCGGGGTGTAATTCAACGCTTGAAATCATGGTTCCTTCTGGCACTCTTCCTAACGGGAGTATGTTTCCAATGTCTGGTCGCGCATCCGATCCGACCATTATACCCTGATTCAGTGATAGTCCTTCTGGCGCCGCAAGGCAGCAAGCCGTGCCGTTGGAGAATTCGACCAGCGCCAGTGGTGTTCCTCTTCCCGCTTCATGTAAGAGTTCTTTAACCACACCTGTGAGCGAACCTTGGGTTGAAGTGGGAAAACTTACGGGGGCTATTCGACGGAAACTTCGCGAAACGAAAACGGAACCGCCCTTACCCCTACGTTGCACTCGAATTTGTTTACCCAAAGATTCTCAATTCCACTTTCGATACCTGTGTGATGGTCGGCGAAGAATGCGATTTGAAATAAACCTTGTGGTATGTTCAATGAGTTCGTGAGTAGATTCTAGACCCTCGAACAGGATTTGATTTTACGCGAGCTGAGCATTCCCTGGATATTTGGGTTCAAGTACTCTACGCGACTTGAATTGCGACACACACGATACAAAGGCGGGTCTTACTTGGTGTACAAGTGGCAAGCGACAAAGTGTCCGCTCTCGTACTCCAGGAGTTGAGGAACGTCTACGGAGCACCTGTCGAAAACTCGGGGGCACCGTGGGTGAAAAACGCATCCAGTC
>CAWJRR010000003.1:0-164845 GCA_963845275.1 Candidatus Bathyarchaeota archaeon | reverse complement strand
CATTTGAGTGCGCATTTGGTATATTGCAACAAGAGCTTTCTCGAACCGTCCAACAACGAATCCGAGACGACCGCACGATGACTCCAACTTGTGACCTAATGCGCCCAAGATGAGTAACGGTCCAATGGAAACGAACTCTCTAACTTTCTCTGGGGAAAGTTCGAGAGAGAAGGCTCCATGTCCTTTGCACTCAATTACTTTGTTGCTGTAGTCAATCATGGCTACGTATCGGATTGCCTTATTCGCCTCTAGAATCAAGTCGGCTCGCGACTTGATTTCGCCACCATTGCTCACCGATACCATCAGCCTGATTGAGGATGATATGACGGGCGTGTGCTTAAATCAAATGTAACCGGCACGGTGTCATCGCGGCTTCTCAGCAGTATGGATATGCTATATACTAAGATCCGATCCGAATAATCGATACCTTGACTTTTTCATAAGTATCCTTCGGCCTCGCGTCGAGTAGTGTGCGGCTCTGACATAACCTCCTCGATAATCTTAGTTCGAGATTCTTTCCTTCATAACTCTTTGAGACATATTCCTCGGCGATAGACCGTCAACTAGTGTGCGGTTTTCGTCGCTTCATATGTCGTCTTTTCGCACCTTTGACAATGCATCTTTCCATCGCGGTATCTGATGGGTTACCGCATATCGGACAGGTCTCTGGCATTCATTTCATCGGACGTGTCAGACCTATGCAAAAGAGTAAACATTATGCGGCGAATCTCAAAGCTGGAAATAGTTTCCGCTAAAGATAATGCTTGAACCAGTTGATTATGTGGTCCAGCCTTTCCGTTCGATGGTTGGGTTTGCCACTGCGAGAGAGTTCATGATTTTCTTCAGGAAACCGTAGCATAGTTGTTTCCCTTCCGAGTTTCTTCAATGAGACAAAGAGCTGTTCGCCCTGTTCGATCGGGCAGCGATAGTCCTCTTCTGAGTGGATTATTAGCACCGGCGTTTTCACATTGTGAACATGAGTGATGGGAGAATTCTCGACGTAATGTTGGAGTCTCTCCCAAGGTACTCCTCCAACCTCTTCTTGAGCGAAAAAGTACCCAATATCACTGGTTCCGAAGAAACTTGTCCAATTGCTTATCGATCGTTCCGTGATCGCTGCCTTGAACCTGGTCGTATGTCCGATGATCCAGTTTGTCATCCACCCACCGTACGAGCCGCCAGAGACTCCGATCCGTTTCTCGTCGGCAGTTCCGGCTTGGACGATGTAATCAACCGCTTCCATGATGTCCTTGTAATCCCGGTCTCCGTAGTTCGTTGGTACCGCGGCCGCGAATTCCTCCCCGTAAGCTGCACTTCCCCTGGGGTTTGTCAAGAGAACTGCGAAATTGTTGGAGGCCAGAAGCTGGAATTCATACATGAGGCAGTAACCGTATGCGGTTCTGGGTCCTCCATGGATCTCAACAATCATCGGTGCCCGACCCTGACGGCGAGGTCTTATCACCCAGCCTTCGACATCGACGCCGTCGCTCGATTTGAACGTAAAACGCTCAAGTGGAAGCAGCCTAAGTCTTGAGAGTGAGTTTTGGCTGAAGTTCGTCACTTTCGTCTCACCTTCTTCTTCTCTAACGTAGAGGTCTGCAAGGTTCAAAGCATCCATAGCCGTGTACGCGAGTACGCCGTCCGTCATCCGAGTAGCTGAAGCCTTCTACGCTTCTCAGCCCTTCCGTAAGGGGCTTCACAATCCGCCCTTCGACAGTTATTGTGTAGAGATGACATGAGCCTCCGTTCGTTGCCAGAAAGCTGAGTTGCAGGTCTTCCGGATTCCACACAGCACCATGGTCTGGCGAAGCTACCCGGGAATCGGAGTTCAACTCGTTTCCCACACTCCGATCAAAATCCCAAGTTAATTCAAATGTTGGTCCGCCTTTGGGGGAGGTAAGCCAGATTCCAGTGTTCGTCGCCAACCGCCTTCGCATGTCATGGCCTACGTACGCCAGTTTTTTCCCATCGTGAGACCAGCTTACCGAATCAATCGGACCGCGGCTCTCAGTGACCTTTTCAGGCCTCCCGCCGTTAGTTGGCATCACATGAATGTCTCTAACCAAAGAATAGTCGGCCTCATCTGTCATATTAGCGATGAAAGCTACATGACTGCCATCATAGGAGATAGAATATCCGTCAACGTCAAATTCTCCGGACGTCAACTGAGCTAACTTACGTCCGTTGACTCTTATCGAGTAAAGATGTGTTCTTCTGTCATGGAAGTATCCTTCCCCGTTCATTCGATACTTCATTCTCGTCACGACTTTGACGTCGCTCTCCCCCTTTCTCTTCATGTCTGAAAGGAAGAGGATTGTTTTCCCGTCACATGCCCACTTGGGATTGGCAATCTTACCCTCGATTTTTCCTTTCTCAAGTTCCAGAATAACTCTAATTGCTCTGCCAGTAGGAAGCATCGTCATTAGGCGTACGTAGTTTTCACTCTTGGTTTTTCTTGACGAGATAAACAGCAGGGTCTTACCGTCGGGAGACCAACGAGGATTAGTGTTCTTTCCCTCTTTGAATGTTAACTGTCTGACCTTTCCGTCTGAGCACTTCCAAATGTTGCTTGAATAATCTCCATTCTCTCCGTCATCAATCATTCGAGTCACGACGAATAGTACCGATTTGCCGTCAGGTGAAACCTGCGGATCTGAGACGAATCTGAACTGTTTAATGTCGGCAGAAACTGGAAGCCTCTTTTTCACCAAAGTATCCTCTCGCAAACGCGCATGAGAGTATACAATTCAATGTTTCTTCTTAATCTTCCCTGGATGGCTTATGACTCAAATGGACTATGTTGAATACTCTTCTAGTCTGAACCTCTGGTAGAGATGTGCATAGGAAATAATATACACGAATAGTAAGCGAAGGGCAGCGTGCGGACGATGATTCCACACTTGTGTCCAGAATGTGGCATCCGAGTGGTGATCTCTGACGAGGAGAATCGATGCCATCTCTGTCTTGCTTCATTATATGTGCATCATCGACAGCTTGCCTGTTTGGCTGCGTAACCTCATGGTAGGGACCCGTCTGATCTGTTTGGGACAGATCTTGACTCAATTATCAGGATTCAAGTTGTGGTCATAAGTAACATCGATCTGAATTGTCACTCCGCATAAGAATGCCGGTTGCATAGCACTTACCCTACCGCATTACTTCCACTTACCTACCTGAACAATCAAAGTGTTATCTAATCGTTAGAAAGATGTATGCTCGGAAATATTCCGACTCAGCGAGTCGAACTGGATAGAGGGAGGATCTCATGAAGGCCAGAGCTGATAGTATCTAGGCCAAACCGGTAGCCTAATTCCTTGAACCGTAAGGCTTGCTTTATCTCCATCCCTCCTAGCTTTCCAGCTGTTCCTACTTGACTGAAGAGCAGCGGAAACTTGCAGCCATAATGTTCACGGACATAGTAGGATATACTGCGCTTACTCAAGAGAACGAGTCGCTTGCGCTACAGAACTTGGAACTACAACGGACTATCGTTCGGCCGATCTAGCGAAGCATTCGGGTCATGAGATAAAGACGATCGGCGACGTGTTTCAGTGATCGGGTTCTTTGTATGGAAGTCGGTGGTTGAACGGTAATGCGAGAAACTTGGACGTTTACTCAAGTGAGATATTGGGCGCTATGTTTCTTGAATGCTTCTGTAATCTGATTGTAGAATGGGGTTGCTACTGCAGGTTGGAAGCTTATGATAACAATCATGTTTTCATAGCGATAGAACACTAGAAGGACTTTCTCGTAGTGAGCTGTTACCCCTTCAACTTTTCCAAGAAAAGCGGCGAGCTTGTCAACTGACTCAAGGATTATCTGTGGAACTATTGAGACGAAATTATTTTGCGTCTCTTCTGATGAGAGCATAGGGACTCCTTCACGTTGGCTGGAGGCAAGAATGTGATAATCGTTCGTGACAACGGCGACGTATCGAATCCTGGGATCTGTTTTCAACATTTCGCGGGCAAATGCTTTAACGTCCATTTTGATCCTTCATGCCCTTCTTCAGGCAAGTACATAATGTCTGCGGCTCTGGGCGTGTCTCCGCGCAGATGCGTTGATAGTTTTTTTAAAAGGAGGCTTATATGTGGTGAGGCTTTATGCGTTTATCTAGGGTTTATATTAGGTGGCATCTCGGGCCGGAAGGAAATTCATCAACATTGAGAACGTGGTCGCTACAGCAACTGTCAATCAGAATATTGATTTGAACTCTATCGTACGTGGATTCCCTGGCGTAGAATATCGGCCCGAACAATTTCCTGGCTTAGTGTATCGGTTGAAGAATCCGAAGACCACCACCTTGATCTTCAGCTCAGGTAAAATGGTCTGTACTGGGGCCAAGTCGGAACGGCAAGCTCGCAAGGGTATCATGAGAGTTGTGGACGAGCTCAAAGGTAACGGGATCGTCATTCTGAGTAAGCCCGAGATTCAGGTTCAGAATATAGTAGCGTCCGTAGGTTTAGGCGGCCATATTGATTTGGAAAAGTTGACCTACTCACTGAAACACACCATGTATGAGCCTGAACAGTTTCCGGGTCTGATTTACCGGATGGATGATCCGAAGGTCGTGATTCTGGTTTTCAGCAGTGGAAAACTAGTTTGCACTGGAGGGAAGAAGGAGGGGGAGGTTCACCGAGCAGTTACGAAGCTTCGAGAGACGCTTGAAGAGAAGATTCTAATAACATACGAGTGAGCGGCTCTGGCTGATGGAGATCAAACCGTTAACGGAAAGCAGTTAGGGTTGTTTCGTACCTAAGTGACCCCCACCAATGTCTCTTCAAATACTAACCCGCGAAGCAAGACTAACGCTACGGTCCTTCAACTACCATCATCGTTAGCATAGAGCGCACGTTCTCGAGCCATCTAATCTTCCCTGTTACTGTTTCCTTTAGTTTTTGCATAGATTCCGCTTCCACCTTTGCCACTATGTCGAAGAGTCCGTAGACAGCATAAGATTCTTTGACGTTCGGTATCTTTCGTAGTTCATCGATGACTTTGTCATCTGACCCTAGGTCGACGTTGATGAGAAGGAAGGCTAAGGGCATTCCAGAACCTCAATGCAATTTCATTCGATAAATTCCAATATGCCTCTTCCCCAGAGTTAAAGTGAACCCATCTAGAGACAGGTCTGCACTCTAACATGTCTCACTTTTGGACCAAGTCTAGAGCGAAAATCGAAGAGGTCAACCCGTTCTCAGGTACGCGTTAAATCGTAGCTTATAGAAGCTCACTTATGCCCCGCACCAAAGTCGTGATTCATCGATGGCCAGTCATAGCAGGCGTAGCGTTAGTTGTACTCGGATTGCTTTGGTTCACTCCGTTGCCTGGGCCTCCATTGCCCTTGACATCAACTAGTGAGTCATGTACATCAACTATCACTGTTACTCTAACTGCGGGTCAACCGTACCCGCCACTTGCTGTGCCGCCTGCTGGTTCTCAGTGAATCCTTTCATCTGCCTTAGTGTTTCATAATCGCGAGGCCAACTAGAATTCACTAAGGCAACGGCTGCTGTCGGATTTGTTTATGACAATGTTGGTTGTTAGAAGCGATCGTCATGACTAGCAATCATCACCAGCTTCATCTCGTCATAGCTCTCTCGAAAACGGGTACCGCTGCTGTTAATGTTACGAGCGCGTAGGCAATGAGGATCATTAGATCCATTCCTATCACGTTGAGGCCAGCGTTCAATATGACCACTTTTCTGAGTGCGTCAGCAGCATAGTACAGCGGCATCGCTTTTCCTATCCACTGCATCCAACCGGGAAGCGAACTGATAGGGAATATTATTCCGCTGAGGAACATCATAGGAAACTGCATCAAGACCATAATCATTTGGGCCGTCTCTTGTTCGGGCGCAAACGCCGTGAGAATAATCCCGACCCCCACAAAACTTGCCACGCCAAGGAGCATCGTGAGCAGCATGAGTAACGGGCTCCCATAGATCCTTACTCCGAAAAGCAGCATCGAAAGTCCCAAGATCATAAAAGCCTGGATCAATCCTCGCACAGTCTGGGCAATGACTTTTCCGAAAATAACAGCCAATCTAGTTATAGGGGAGACCAGAAGGCCGTCCATGGTGCCTTGCTCTCTTTCCCGTGATATCGCGAAACCAACTCCTTGGAGGGAGCCGGTGATTACGGTTAGTGCCATGAAGCCTGGAGCCAGGAATTGGAATGTCGTAGAAGGTCCAGAAATCAACGGTTCACTGACAATGGAAATTGGTTCAACAAGAAAGACCGGGTTGGCTTGCTTACCCATCGTATGCGTTATAGCGGTTGTCGAGATACTTGATGATATCACGCCGAAGATTGTAGCTACTTCACCTTGGACGACCGCCGCGATCTGCGGGTTTGTTTCGTCGACGGTTACTTGCACAGTCGCTTGCGTCCCAGCCCTAATCGCGGCTGTGAACCCGTCAGGTATGACGACGATTCCGGAAATCGTACCGCGTATGATGTCGTCCCTTGCTGTCTGATAGTTTGTCATTTCGGATACTCGGAATAGCTGTTGTGCCTGCGCAATGTCTACGAATTGATACGCAACGGCGTTTGCAAGGGAACCGTGGTCTACTTGAATTAATGCTACCGGTAGGTTGGGATAGGCTGTAGGTATGTTACCGAGTGCAGGGTTTGATTTTGGCGTAGTGGGGAACATGTATCCAAACATCGCTATCAGCAAGAGGGGCATCAAGAGAAACGCGAAGAGAAGCATCTTTGCTCTCCACAAGTCTAGGAGGTCACGCCGTGCTATCTTGAGACCTATCGAAAACGTTCGCAGTTCGTTCTTGAGCATGTGCCTACATTCTCCCCATCACTCTGCGCATAGGAACGCGATCTGAGGCTGAGTCCCTTAAATCGCGGCCTGTGAGAGTCAAGAAGACCTCGAGCAGGTTGTCCGATTTGTATTTGTTCTTCAGTTCTTGAGGCGTGTCTGTCGCTATTATCTTGCCATGCTCAATTATGCTAATTCTGTCTGAGAGTTCATCAGCTTCTTCCATTATGTGCGTGGTGAGGACGATAGTGTGTCCCATTTCCTTCAGTTCTTTTATGAGATCCCTAACGAAGCGTGTACTTTGTGGATCAAGCGCTGTCGTGGGTTCGTCCAAGAAGATTATTTCCGGATCGTGGAGCAGCGCCCGAATAACATTAACCCTCTGTCTCATTCCACTCGAGTAACCGCCCACAAGTTTATCCTTGAATGGAGTGAGCTGAACCATGTCTAAGAGTTCGTCTGCTCTTTTTCGTAGTGCGTCCTTATTTATTTCGTATAGACTGCCAAAGAACATCAGGTTCTCGAAAGCTGTCAGTCGGGGGTACATGATCAGCTTCTCCGAAACGAGGCCGATTTTCTTCCTGACCTCATTTGCTTGGTGAGTAATGTCGTATCCGGCGACCTTGGCGCTTCCGGATGAGGGCGTCAACAGGGTGCAAAGGATTCTTATCGTTGTGCTCTTGCCCGCTCCGTTCGGGCCAAGAAAACCGTAAATCTCTCCGTTAGTCACGTTGAGGTTTACATGGTCTACCGCAGTGAAACTATTGAATCGCTTTGTTAGGCCATGCGTCTCAATCGCATAGCCAGGCACCGGGGATATTGATTCGATCTCAATAGTGTTTCCTATGCTAGCCAAGATTACTGCTCCTCCTCACCTAATTAGGAATACTGAACAGTGGGCGTTGGGCGATCGAATAGCTTGCGTTGGAATAACTTCGGGACGGTCATTCGGAACTGATGTCATAGAGGTGCCAAACCTACGTTGTCATGAGGTTTTCGCTAGGAGCTTTCCACGGTTCAATAGGTCTTTAAGGGCTCTTCGTCCGAATACTTCTGCATGCATCGCTAGAATGCCAAGCAACTTCTCCTCCCACTCCGTCTGCGATTCCTTGATTCGCTTGAACACTCTTTCTTGAGCCGTTCGACCTTTCGAAGTAAGTGCATAGTACACTCTGCCCGACTTCGCATCTCGAGTCGATTTGATTATTCCCCTGCGCTCCATGCGACGCAGGAAAGGGTAGATTGTACCAAAACTAACCTTGACGTGTCCTCGAGTCATCCTCCCAAACCTCACAGCCAACTCGTACCCATACGCGGGCCCCTCCTTCAAAGCGAAGTAGAACATTATCTCATACGGGCCAGTTTGGAATCCCTTGGCCATTAGCCACCGTCGCCTTCATGTCGCATCGATATACCAAGCGGCATATTATAATATTGCCTAGCGATATCGATAAGGCAGTATCGCATCGATATATCTAACACTGCTGGAATTGACTGAGGCATCAGAATGAATTTTCAGGCAACTGAATCGAAATCGCCATCCGGGTACGCGATTGAAGCTCTTGAAAATCATCCGCGGCTGAACTACCGAGATAATAGGTTATCCAGAACATTAGGCGTGGCTGGAACAAGTTTAGTCGCGTGAGTTCCACGTCTAACATTTTACTTGTTCCGCCTTGGAGTTAGTGTCGTCTGACGCAATTTTCCTTCACCACTCGCCGTTTTCCCATCCAGAATTAGAGGTTCCATTTCCTGCCGAAACTCTTCGAACGATTTCGCACCGACAATCTGTCCAGCGATATGCCCGTCTTTGTAAACAAGGAATGTTGGTAGGTACCTTTTGTTGAGTGATAGTTGTGGGACTTCTTCCATGTTTACACCCGCGAATTTGGGTTTGGTGGCATATCTTGCTGCGAGCCGGTTGAAAACTGGTTTCATGTGCCGACAGGGGTTACACCACGATGCCCAGAAGTCGACCACTACAGGTGCCCGCACCAGCTATACCACACACACGAAAAATGAGAACGACGACAAACGAAACATCTTTTGATTTGTCGCGATATGAAATAGTCAAGTGATGTATGAATGAGTCTGCAAGAATTTGTGCAATCAATAGTCGACCGTCTACATGCGACCGGTAACATCAAGACCGTGTTTGGTGAACCTATCGAGACAAAAGGCCGAACGATCATACCCGTCGCCAAAGTAGCATACGGTTTTGGTGGAGGAGCTGGCGGAAGCAGAAAATCAAACTCTGAAGACGGGAGCGGCCAGGGCGTCGGTGGAGGAATAGTTGTTCGCCCCGCAGGGGTATTGGAGATCAGAGACGATACAACAGAGTTTATTCCGTTCGGTGAAAACAAGAAACTGATCGGTGTCTTGTTCTTGGGGTTGCTGCTTGGTGCTTGGCTAGCTGGTAGGTCAAGGAAATCCTAGCAATCTTTGAAAGTACCCGCTCTGGTGGTGTGTGCGCACCATTAGAACCACACACACTTTTCTAACGACTGACAAAATCCTAGTGACAACGATGCGACCAACCGAAGTTGCAAGAATCAAAAGCTGGGGAGAGAACAAGTGGATAACGATAATACAAGAGACGTACAATCATTCAGTTAATAATCTCTAATTCAGGTTGCTTAAACTGACTTGCTCGGCGGTCTATGCAACACTTCGTTCCAGGGTCATCATACCAGATGTCGAGTGGGTCTAATTAGTTTCCAGTTTCTGATTTGACTAAGCAGACGGATTTTTGGTTTATACTTAGAGCCTCCTCTGAGCACCGAGGGCGGAATCGCAGCCATGTTGACGATTGCAAGCCAGAAATATGCCGTGTTGAGTCCTTTCATGAAGAGAAGTTTGTCCGCAGCCGTTATCATGACGGGATTGATCGCGGAGATCACGAACGTTATCGTTTGATAGGGGACCACGAGCGTCATTATCAACACAGCAGCATTGAGGCTAATCACATAACCAACTTGAAAGAACGTTGCTCTAAGCGCGGAGGCGATTCCTCTGCGTCTTTCGGGTACGGAACTCATGATCGAACTTATGTTTGGAGAAACGAACAACCCCATGCCCGCTCCAACAAGCATCATATGTGCAATCACGGTTGAAACAGGCGTAGCGATTGTCAATGTTGAGAAACTGAAAAAAGCAATGCTCGAAAGAGCAAGTCCGGATGTGGTGAACGGTAAATGTCCGAACCGATCAGATAACCTACCACTTATTGCTCCGAATAAAAGAAACGTTATGTCGAATGGCACAATAGAGATTCCGGCAGCTAGAGGACTCATGTCCAGAATGAGTTCAAAATACAGACTGAGCAAGAGAAGGAAGGCTCCCCACGCTATTGCGTTGAGCAACTGTGCAATTACTCCTCCAGTAAATTCCCGAATCCTCAGCAGACTCATGTCAAGCAGCGGGTGCGCTTGGCGTCGTTCTTGGAGAATGAAGATCGAAAAGGTTGCAATGCTGACGATAAGAAGCACGTAAACAACTGCCTTCTCAGACAGTCCATAAGCATCGTAGGTGAGTGCGAGCAGAAAGCTCGTGATTGAAATCGAAAAGGACGCAAAGCCCACCCAATCCATGGGAGACTTCCTTTCGACCTTAGCAATTTCCTTGAGTCGGTGATGTGCCCAGAACGTTCCGAAGATTCCAATTGGGATGTTTATGTAGAAAAGCGCTCTCCAATCGAAAAATGAAAGAATCAGGCCACTCAACGTTAGCCCGGCCATTGCTCCGAACCTGAAAGCAATCTGGTTGATGCCGAGGGAAAGGCCAAGATCCTTTTTTGGAGTGGAATCAACAATCATCGCGACGCTATTTACGAAGAGCATTGTGACTCCTAATCCCTGCACCCCTCTGAATAAAATGAACTGATTCGGATTCTGAGAAAGACTGGCAAGGGCTGAACCGATTGTGAAGATTATAAAACCCGTCGTGTAAATTCTTACCCTTCCCACGATGTCAGTAGCTCTGCCTATTAGAAGCATGACAATAACCCCGACGAGCACGTAAGATTGCGTGAACCAGATGGCCTGCTCCACATCCGCGTGCAAAGCCGCAGCGACTACCGGCAGTCCAATGATAACTATGCGTGAGTCAATTCCATCCATTAGCACACCGACGGTAGTTACCGTCAGAACTACCCATTTGTACTGCGTTTAGCACCACTGTTCCGGACAATTTGAGTTCTGAATCTTCGTTACGCGCCTCAGAATGCTCGCTTCCTATTGGCCTGAGTTTCTTATTTAGCCTGCCTCAGAATTATCTAAGGTCTGTCACTTGATGAGCAACACGGGGCAGGAGGCTTGTTCCATGACCTCGTCAGCGACACTTCCTAGGAATAGCGTCTTCAAGCGACTGTAGCCTCGCGACCCGATAATGATGAGGTCGAATTTTTCACGGACAGCTATCTCAACTATAGTCTCTGCAGGGGAACCAACTTCTATTCGCGACGAAGCGGAGACGTCTTCAGCAGCAGCTTTTCGCCTACACTCTTCCGGTATCCTCGTGCTGTTCTCCTTCTGCTTCTCTAGTTCTAATGTGGTAGCGGGCTCCACGTTTACCACATATAAGAAGGTCAATGAGGAGTCCGTTTTCTTTGCTATCGCTATGGCGTGCGCCACGACGCCAGACATATAACGCGAGCCGTCAACTGGAACAAGAATTCTCTGAAACATTTTGTTCATCGGAACATATCTTCCTGCTACGGTCTAAGAATCAATACCGAACAAGAAGCGTTATGGGCGACCGTATGACAGACGCTTCCAACCAATATTCCAGACGCCTTTCCTCGGGTATGCATCACGATAAGCGTGAACCCTTGCTCTTCTGCAACTGCCACGATCCTGTGACCAGCATTTCCGCCTTCCTGCTTCAAAATTATATCTGCCTTCAACCCATTCTGTTCAACCTGTTTCTGAGCAGTCCGTAGGATCATTTCTCCATCCTGTATCAGAGGGGTAGAATCAAACATCAGATTGGGTTGAATCATAACTGGCACGTCCACAACATGAATCAAAGTTAAGGATCCCCCCATCACCTTAACGAGGTCACATGCGAATCTAACCGTCCGTTCCATCGTCTCGGAACCATCAACAGCAACCAATATCTTCTCAACCATGGTCAAGTCAGTATCCGTGTCGAGAACAGATCGGATAAGCCTCGGCCTACAATAAAAGAGCGTCTGAGAATCCCAATATATCGGTTATCTGTCACCGAATCGAGCCGCGACCAACGACTCACAACATTGCAGAACAAAGTCTAATTCCCGTGACTGGCTAAGCATGTTCCAGAAGTGAACGTGATAGAAGATGGAAGTCGCATCTATATTATTACGGAATTTAGATGCACGAAGTACTAGCGCGCGGTTCCTTGGCTCATCAATTTTGTCGCCATGGAACAAATTATTGCGTATAACGTAGAACAAATTATTGCGTATAACGTACGCGCCCATCTCCCCCCACAGCACTAAATGACAGCAGAACGAGAAGAATAGCCAAGCCCGTGATCCGTAGCACGTAACATCACATACTCACATTCACCGAACTAGGAGTTGTGGATTCTGGTCCGAGGTATTGTTCGGTTCATTTTCTTGGGGGGGTTATAGTGGTGCGCACACACACACCAAAACAGCGACCAGCGTAACGATTCAAAAGATAACGTGAAGAGAAAATCAACGGTGACAGGGAGCTAAGCGTAGAATATCAGAGTTACAGAAAGTGGCATGAAAATGAAACTAACGACACTCGTTCTGCGGAATCACCTGTTGCAAATGCTACGCCTGTCACATCTCATTCTAGGTGTGTGTAGGTCTAGTGGTGCGACTGAGCCTCGGGATATCCGTAGCTGTGACACACGCAGATGTCATCCGTGGCGCATTGGTTCATGTACTCAAGATTAAGAATGATGAGTTCTCCAGCTACGAGATAGTACCTGAGATGGCAACGATGACCGTGGTGAAAAAAACCAGGGAAAATTTGAAGTCGTGGCGATTGGATCACCTTGCGCCACAGATACAATATTACAAGCAATTCGTGAAAGCTGATACCTATCTTTATCGGACCCCAGCAGGTTGAGTTTGTACGACTTCAAGGAGAAGTGTAGCTGCACCATTCACGCGCTACTCACGCATCATCAAGAACTGATGGACGATGACCCTGCTAATCTGACTTGGGTTTACGCTTAATGGGGAGCACTAGAACTGCAGCTAGGATTTGTGCTACTGCACTCGCTGCAAAGATGTAGACCGGGCCAGTCGTGCTCCATACGAATCCGTAGACTAGTGGACCGATGATTATGCCCATATCTTCAAATGAGCCGTAAATTCCAACAGCTGCACCATACATTGTGCTCGGCGTCACATCGGGTATCATCGCGAGTAACAAAGAAGTCCCTGAGAGGCTTGCCCCTGCAACAATCGAAACGAGAAGTACCTGGTACGAGGTGTTTGTGAGAAAGTATAGCAGGAATGCGAATGAGGATAGAGCGAACACGGCGACGGCTGTGCGTTTTCTGCCAAACCTATCGGATAACCACCCAAGCATTGGCATGGCGACCAACTGAGTCACACTGATCATGGCGATAAGCGTCCCAACTTCAAGGGTTGACATTCTCACCTGACCTGATGCGTAAAGGGGTAAAAACGATCGAATGACTGAAAAACCCATCAAAGCAAATATCGTTGAAAGGAACAAGAATCTTGAGGAGCGCGTGCGCAAGACAGCGAACAAATTGTTGATGATGCTCCTCGAGTCTCGTCTTGTTCTCCGGCGATTACGCGGGAAGGATATGAGGATGATGAAAACCAAGAAGATACTTAGTGCCGATGAAGCGTAGAATGAATATTCAAACGAATACCTCTGCGCAACGTAAGTACCTATTAACGGGCCGATAACGAAACCAAGAGAAGAGAAGGCCCACCAGAGGCTCGCGTATAACCCGATGGACTTTTGCGGGGACTCCTCTGAGACATACGTCCTCGTCGTTGGCCCCATTACAACACCAATCACGCCTGAAAGTAGTTGGAGCGCAATGAAGAAGGAGAAGGAGCCATGAAACGTGTAAAGGGCGAAGACTACGCTCATGCACAAAACAGAGGGGAGTACAAGGAACAGAGGCTCGATCCGGTCATTCAAACTTCCCCATACCCATTCGAAAAGAAACATCCCCACCGCATAGACCGCCGCTAATGCACTCCAACCCACGATACCTATTCCACGTGCCTCGATGTACAGCGGCAATACAGGACCAGTGATGGAGGTCGATAATGCAATATTCCAGAGGAGCATAGTGAGATAAACTGGAAATACCCGGCGAAGATTCGCATTTAACAAACCAAATGCTCCAGAACCGCGTGCATGACGGAAAGCCCCACTATTCTCTTCTGGCATCAGCCACTAAGGACGCTGTCCATCATTTGCCCGATCTTGTCCTCATCAAATTCTTGACCTGCAACACGAAGTTCCATCTTCATTTCTACATTCCGATCGTCCAAAATCTTCCATTGCATGTCGGTCGCTGCAAAGCCTGCATTTCGAAGGACTGCTCTGGCGGCTAGTGAATGGGCACGAGGTCAAGCGGTAGCTTGTTTGGATACCGGCTTTATCAAATGCTTTCGTGAGAACTGCGAAAGGCTTGTTCAGGCTCACGTAGATTCCCCTCGGAGCCTTTGTCGTGAAGTAACGCAATAGCCCGACTACCGCATCTTGGTAACGGATCGGGTCAATGAGCGCCAACAGAACTGGCTTTTCAAGACCATCCAGACTTTCGGTTACGCTCGTATAAGCTTCAGCACTCATGACAAACAGCATCCCATCCCAATGGAGTGCCGTAAAAGGTTTCGTTATCACAGAGATTTCGCTAGCATGCATCACGGTACTTTGATTTGATGTCGCGTTAATGCAATATCGGAGGCGAGAACTTCGTGGGACAAGTAGTTATCATAGTGCGAGCATCGTAATTCTCATCCGTCGTCCTTTTCGTGTGTGGGTATAGTGCGCACACACATCGTATGCGTCGAACTACTCGGGAAGACGCCTGCGAGAATTGTTCCAGTTGAAAGTATCGGACATGTAGCAGGACAGAAATTTCGCATTGTAGAGTCGAAGCTAACGAGTCGAGAATAGCGCTCGGCTACAAATGTCCCATCGTGCGACTGTATCTTGGACTGAAGAAGTTGGTTAAGCGAATGTAGGAGAGTAAGGATCTCGACCTAAATAGACCGTGGAGCGATGCGGTGGATCTGCTGCAACGCGTGGTTCGACTGTGAATGGATGAAAAGTAACTGTGTGTGCGCGCACCAGAGTACACACACACGAAAACGGACGGACAAAAAGTTAGGAGTGGCGTATGGAGATCCATACAAACAGGATTAGTAATGCCCCGAGAAAGAGGACTGCCGTAAACAAAGCCAGCGCTAATTTACCCATAGAGATCAACAACAGAAGTAGAAGCGTGATGATCACTAGGAGGATGGCTGTCCTCGTTCCAGTTCGCAACCGTACACCCAAAAGAAGCAACACCCCAATAACCGCAAACACCGACAGGATTTCGATGCCACTCAACAATCCCATGATTAGCCTCGCCTTTCACGATCTCAGATCCGAATAGAGTCAGCGCATTAATAATTCTAATAACAAGAAAATCACAAGTTCAAGAAACGCAAACCAGGCCTCAAAGCAAAGGCAACAATCACGAAAGTCCAAATAGTCAAAGCATCGGAGATCTTCAAAGATAAAGCGGAAGATCCAGAACAAATGTTGTATGCCATCTACGGGCGCGTGAACGGCAGCGAAATGCGAATCGCAACATTCGCAAACCCACAAGGCGACGAGATTTCGCCGAAGAGTAAGCTGGCGCAGTTCAAGCAACAAGCAGTTCTCGAAGACGGGTTTGAAGGTTGATGTTGTGACGGACGATAACGGCTATTGGAAGATTGCCCTCTAAGTTACATTACCATCAGTAACAAGACCAGATAACCCACCTTTTTTTGAGTAGCGTCAAGTCTTCGGTTGTTATCGATTGGATGATAACGTGATGATGCTGACTCTAAGGCGACATTACGCAGTTGGTGTAACTTGAATCATCAAGAGCTACAATTAATCGTCTACATTCGACCCTGATTGCTGATTGTAAGTGACGAGAAAGTTCGCTATTATCACTCTGCTTCAATCTAAGGAAGGCAAAGATTCAGAAGCTAAATTGAGAAAGCAAATTCAGAAGGCAATCGCTTCAACTTCGCTTGCAAAGTCGTGGAAGGTGGAGTACATCGCATTCTTGGAAGACTCCGAAAGTAGAACTCAGAATAAGGGATGAAAGTCAGCCTGGTTGATGACAGGTCGGAAAAGTCAGATTCACCGTCCCTTACCCTAGAACAAGCTAAGGAGTTCAATGATGAAGTGAAGCGAGCTATTGACGGCGCAATCTACGCCATTGTCGGGCAAGATGTTCTTCGATCTTTGCGTAACCATCTGAAGACTCACTACGACATAACTCCCGATGAGATACCGTATCGGTTGGATACATTGTTTGAGACGCTAGAACACACATTTGGTCTAAGTGGAGCGAGAACACTTAGCAGAGCAATCGCGAGACGAATCTATTACAGGTACAACATAGACTTCATCGTGAAGGATGGGTACAAGCTCCAGGATTACTTGGAAGACGCTAAACAGATACTGATCGAGCATTATGGTAATAGATAACTCCGCAACAAAACGCTTTCAGCATTCGTACCAACTATCGTTACCATCGACATGAGTCTTTGGTTACAACAGTACTATCTTACTGTACTACTTCTAGGCGGTGCAGAAGATGGAGTTCAATGGATTCCGTAGGCACCTCAAAAATCACTCGTAAGTTTCAGGCGACGATTCCGAAGCTGGTTAGGAAGCATCTTGGTCTGGATACCGGTGACCTTCTGGTGTTCGTGAAAGTTCAGAATGAAATCGTGTTGAAGAGGGGAACCGTGAGGATTAGCAATTGAAGGAGCTCACCAATCCCGTAAGTGCGACTAGTCGGCGTGGTTACTCGGTCACCGACTCGACTATTGTTCTGACGTCGGCAGTCATGATTGGAGTCGTGTATATACTGGCACAGGGCGATTATGGATTTCTGTACCTGCTTTCGAATGGGTTGCCTCCTCTAATGGCTTTCACTGCTTTCGCTGTGGCGACGGCTGGGTTGGTTCGGAATGGTGTGAATGTGAAGAATCGTTATTCGATTGTATGGTTGGGTTACTCGCTCGGAATGTTGCTTTGGTTTTTTGGTGAATTAACTTGGGCCGTGTATGCGCTCCTGTATTCTGTTCCTAATCCGTTCCCTTCGATTGCTGATGGTTTCTGGTTGGCAGGATATGCTCCTTTGATATGTGCAGTATTAATTCAGAGTTGGCCATTTCGGGAATTCCTACTCTCTAGACGGATGCTGACTGTGATCATGGGGGTCATATGTGTGGCGGGTCTTCTTCTTGCAGCGCTGATTCCTCAAACTTACGCGTCTAGTCTTGGTCAGAGCGTACTGTCCGTTGTTGTGGGTTTGGCGTATCCGCTGCTTGATGTGGCTCTCTTGGTTGTTGCGTTGCCGATCTTATTCCTTTACGGACGGGGTACGTTTTGGCGGCCCTTCCTATTCGTTACGATTGGTTTGATCCTTACTTTTCTTGGAGACATCCTGTTCACTTGGGCTTCGTTGAATGGTATTTACTATGATGGTAGTTACCTTGAGTTGTTCTTTCACTGGTCATATCTCATACTGGCGTACGGATTCTACCTGAGGTTCAGAAGCGGCATCGGAGCTAGTATGCTGGAGTAATCATGATAACTCACGTTGACGAGATTGACACCGCCCTTATCGACGCAATGGACGATGCCATTAGGACGCTTCTTAGCCAAGATGTCGTGGACGCCTTTCACTCAAGTTTAGTCGCCAAACGATCAATCAAACGTGAAGAGATACCGGATCAACTGCCAACCGTTTTAGTCTTGTTAAGGAAGTACTTTGGGCCGAGCGCTGAAACGATTGAGAGAACGATCGCTCAGAGACTTTATTCAAAGTACTTCCTTGACTTTCAAAAGAATGAGAGATATCAACTCACAGACTATGTCAAGAACGCCAGAGACAAACTGAAATCTGCGGTACCCAGCGTTGTTCCTGTCAGCGTATACCTGCCTTTGAAAGACGACTTCGACCTACTTTTCCCGGAAGCTGTGAAAGAAGCGATTCAGGAAGCTCTAGACGAGGAATCAGCGAAACGCGCTTTTCGATTCTTGGAACGTGATGTTCCGTTCGACAAGTTAACACGCCAACTACCAACTTTCTACTTGACACTGAACAGAATTTTTGGTAAAGACAGCGGAGCTATAGAGACGACGATCGCACGGAAACTCTACGAGAAACTTGTGCTTGAATTCATTGAGACACCGAACACTGAATTAGGAAAATACGTTGAAGCAGCATTTGTGAAACTAAGCCAGAGGGAAGAGCGGGGTTTCGTCAACACTTCCAGCTCCTAACATGTTGAGGTTGCTAACATAATGGTAGATAGCCGGGAGACAACTTGGTCGATTATCAAGCTCAATCTCTCCAGGATGCCGTGGCGAGATTTTATCGTGGGCATGCTGGTTCCCCTTCTCCTTCTCCAGTTTGTGTCTCCGCGGTCTATTCCTCTGCTTGGTGTGTACTGTGCGGTTGCTTGGCTGATAATAGTCATAGTGACAATCGGTTTGCTGACGCATACGCTTAGTGTTTTCCCGGTTATCACCTTAATGGTTACCTTGACCATTGTTGCTGGTCGTTATCTTGTCCGCGTGCATCCGGCGTTTACGCTTATACCTTCGCTTGACGCCACGATCATAGGTCTGATGTTCGTTGGCTCGATGTTGAGGCCGCGCCCGTTCGTCATGACACTGATAGATAAGAAGACCATCGAACGCACCGAGTCAAAATTCGGCAAAAGTAAATATTTCTACAAGGCCTGGTTTGACATCAATATTATCTGGGGGATGTTTTACATCATCCAGGGAGTGATAATCAGCTACCTAATGATATTGAATCTGGAATTAGGTAACATTATGAATTTACTGTTCGGTTGGCCTTCCGTTCTGGTCCTGCTTTACGTAAGCGTAGATTACCCGAGGCGGTATTGGGAGAAGCACTGGGAGAAGATGAAGGATGAAATCGAGGCAGCCGCATTATATGAGAAGGACCGTCAGGTAGTTCAGGAATTAGTTCGGTAGGCAGAATGGGAGGGGGGTGGGTCTACTGGTGCGGTCAGTGGAATTTGAACAGCGATTTGTGTGCGTGTACTACTCTATATACGTGAATCAACTTCTCATCTCGTTAAACCTTTTTGAGAGGTGATTTGTGAATTGAGATTTGTACTCCATGTAAGTGTTCCTACCGAGTCGGGTAATAAGATGATACAGGATCCAAACGGGATCCAGAAGCTTGAAGAATACGTCAAGATGATTAAAGCAGAAGCTTCTTACTTCTATGAGAGGAACGGAGAAAGAACATTCTTCTTTGCTATAGATCTTGCGAGCGTAGATATGATACCTTCTATTGCTGAGCCACTGTTCCAAGGTTTCAACGCTAAAGTCGAGTTTCATCCCGCCATGACTTTGGACGATGTGAAGAAGGGCGTACAGCGGTCAAGGAAGTAATTCCGGAAACTTCTCGCATCTCCACTCTCCATTTTCTTCACTATTACCGCTTTCAGGGAAGCTCGAATATTTGTGGCGCGTATTGCACGCACCAAATTTGAACTATTGAGTTTTCTTGGCGGGGCACCACTGAGATCACACACACTGAAAAATGGTGGTTCACATTACGATGCGCGCACCACTATACTTACACACACAGAAAATAGAACTAAGCTCCACGTAACACAATCCTAGACTTACTGCGCCAAGGATTCCATTAATCGATGATTTGACAACCGGTCCCGTCCCGGCGGGATCTGTACCTAGGTCTCTACTTCTTTCGATGATCATTGAATACAAGCACGGCCTCAGTCCATATTTTCTATGTCTACGATCGAAGACTGCGGACTGTCTGTGCAAAAATCAATTCGGCGGATAATGTTACGGCGAACTCTGATCCAATTCCTTAGTTACAGAGAGATCCTTTGAAGTTTTAGACGCCTTGTCTACTGATCCTTTCTTATCAACTATCAACGGCCACCGCAGTTGCGATTAAGAATAGAACAATACTAGACTCAAGTCGTACGTTTGCTCCGGTTGATGGTAAGGGAGTGAGATTACTTCCGTAGGATCCGCGTTTGCAACATTGACCACGTGAACAACGGGGTCTTCGTATTGGTGCGGTACTGGAAACACAGACAGAAGAAAACACAGGTGTAACGTGAAATACAATCAAGCGAGACGCCGAAGACCTACCAGACGCGCATGTTTTCAACATGCCGTGACTTATCAAATCCAACGGACTTCAAGGACTAATCCGCCTCATATCCTGAAACGTGGCCTGGTCGCTTCTTATCCAAAAACGGCGGTCATGTGTCCTCAAGAGAACGAAACTTGACTGTTCAAGGACTATTCTTAAAGCGACTTTCCGATAACTTACCGGTATGGTAGACCAACCAGGTCCCTTTACCGTAATCGTATTCAAGCATATGCAATTTGACGCAAACTGGACGAAGCCGATTTTCTGGATTGATGATAATTTCCCTTACACGGCAAAATCAAATGGGGCGACTCTGATCGTGGTCGAGGAGGGCGCGACAGGAGTAGTGATGACTTACTGGTTTAAGCTGCACAAGGACCAAGTGGTTCAAGTGTGTCGTGGTGACAACCTCGTCTTCATTCCAGCGATTTGCGTCCAGAAAAAGCCAGGCGATCTCACATCCTGCAATCCCAAAGGCTAAGCCTACATGTTGATCTAAACGAAAAACGCTGCCAGAGCAATGAAACCAGACGCTACAACAAGCACTAGGCTCACCCAGTACGCAGCACTCCAACCCAAACCAGACGATAAATTCCCCATAATCCGTTTGTTCCTCGTGATCAACCCAACCATTACGCCCGGTCCAAGGAGAACGAACACGAACAAAACCATCATGTCGATTGCCAGATGGAACAAGTCCGGGAAAAGCATAGGAACAAGAAGAGCTGGAAGAGATTCAAACAGGTAAATCCAGAAGAACTTCTGCCTACCCCAACCTATTGTCTCAGCCACCCCCCACGCACTACCAAGAGAAATCACAACAAGAGCAAAGAACGACGCTGCTATCAAGCCTACACCAAAAACAAATGGAGCATACGACCCAGCAAGAAAAGACAACGCCTGCGACAGCTCCTTAGGTGAACTCGCCTCGATCAAAGCACCGTTCAAACCAATCGTAGCCAACAATATCACCACCATACCAACCTCACTCGCCACGGCCCCGATCAAAGTCTCAAGGCGAGAACTCCATAGGCTCTTAACCTTCTTCTCAGCCGTAGCCGAAGTTTGGTAAAAGAGCATGAAAGGCATCACCACAGCCCCCGCAGTCGCCGCCATCAAGTAAAGAAAATCCGGCTTCCAACTCCAGAAAAAGTACATGTACTCATGCACGGGAGGCAATCCCCTAAGCAATAGCGCACCACCATACGAAACGATGAGAACAGCAGAAAAAACGACCAAAAACCTCTCCACAGTCGTGTATCCCCTCTTCCACACAATTAGAAGGTAAACAACGTAAATCACGGGTAGCGAGAGAAATGGTGCAACTCCAAGAAGTTGGAAACCGATGGCGATACCCGTAAACTCAGCAACATAACTCAGAATGTCCGTAAGCGCCATCGGAACACTCATCAGCAACGCAATTCTCCGAGAATAATTCTCCCTGATAAGTTCACCCAATCCCTTACCCGTCGCGACCCCGATTCTTCCAGCAGCCTCCTGAATCAAGAACAATGGTACAGCTAAAAGGAGCAGAAACCAGACAAGCGAGTACCCGTACTGCGCTCCATCAGCGGCCGCAGTCAATATGCTCGCAGCATCCACATCAGCAATCATAACCACCCATGCGGGACCAAAAGAACGGATAAACGTCATCAACCGATCCGATGTGGAACTATCCCGCACTGCCATGTAGTCACTCAACCCTAAGTCTGATCAGTCGCATAGCAAGTCTGACATTTCAACTCTCTATAAATTGTCGAAACGATAGTGAAAACGACAACCTTCGGTTAGAGTGAAGTATAGCTGATGTAGCGTTGTCATCTAAAGTTGAGACACCTAGCCCTTCAGTTCCAGCGTGCGTACAAGGATACAGTGCCTTCCGTGAATGATGAGCCCGGTAGACCGTAGACGTAGAAGGATGAGAGATTTGCCCACGCGATCGGGAAATCTGAGAGCACAACGGTACTTCCAATCGTTATCGTGAGATTTCCATTTGGTTTTGGTGCCAGTTGCGGATTGATTGGGGAGGGCGATCCGTAATTGATGAAGGTTAATGTCAGGTTCTGAGAATTCAACCAACCGGGGGAGGTGGAATTGTAAAGTAATAATCCGAATGTCCCGTGCCAGTTCTGAGGAAAATACTCTACTCTAACCAAGCCATCTCCGCGCTCCTGGACAATTATGGCGGGTATCGAACGATTCTCGACAGGATACTCTGGAGCAAACGCGATCTCAGCCTCAGAACTCATCTGAACCTTAGCTGCGAGCTGGTTTTGAATCGTGACCGTCCACGAGCCGTTAACCGCTTCGGACAACTGATACTCGGTATCGTTTGAGATTCGTTGATTGAACTTAGAGTATGGAACCGTGAACGACTGTTGACCGACCGCAGCGAACCCATTCGATTGTATTTGAGAACTGGGTTTGAGGTATAGGTTCGCGATGAAAGCGGTCTCAACGACCACCAGTATGACAAGTAATGCAACGAGCACTCTAATCTTACTCATCTCGAATCATACATGAGCTGAAAACTAGTTCTCTATAACCCTACCGAGAAATTCCGCTAATACCGACCAATTTACTATCGTTTTAGCATCGACATCAATGCGATGGCTGTGTGAAACTTCTTCTCTCTCAGGTGTCTTTCCTTCCTTGAGCAGAAGGTAAGCAGATGCATAGGCTATTGGATATGACGTTGTTATAGAATAGATCTACGACTTATTTGCCATATGTAATACCATAGTCTTTCGGACAAAGTCGTTTTCGTGTGTGTGCGCACCACGAGACCCACGCACACAAGAAATAGAACTAAGCTCCACGTAACACAATCCTAGACTTAATGTGCCAAGGATTCCATTAATCGATGATTTGACAACCGATCCCGTCCCAGCGGGATCTGTGTTGCTAGTGGAGTTTACGGGAGCATCACAGTGGTACAATGCGTCAGTGACCATCGCAGCTGGATGGTTAAAACAGGGAGGAAAGGTCAGCTATAACGCTGCGGCCCAGTCGCCAGATGATGTCCGCTCCGTTCTCACCCGGCTCGGCGTGAATTTTGAAGAATATGAAAAGGAGGATAAGCTGCGCATATGGGACTTCTACACGGCCAGCCTTGGCAAGAAGTCGAATGAGAAATATGCTTACGATTCTCTAAAGGTCGCGGACCTCAGCCTAAGAGTCGCCAAGGAGGACATGCATGAAACGCCTCAACCCGAATGGTTGAGAGTGATTGACAACTCTTCCACATGGTATAGATTCAACGACGAGAAGGCTATGATGGAGGTTGAACTTACTCGATTTATTCCAAGTTTCAAACTGCGTAAGTCAACTGCTATTCGCGGTATTATGAAAGACGTTCACAGCAATTGGGTCATCCAGCAACTGGAGGGGGCGCATGATGGCATCATCGACTTCAAACTTGATGAGACAGCTGACCCGGCTCAAAACCTATTTCGGATTAGAAGCTTGAAAAATGTCGGCTTTGACGGTCGATGGCAAAGGCTCAAGTTTGCTGAGAATCTCGAAGTCACTATAATCAGGTAGTTTTTTCCGTGTGGGTCGTTTTTCTGGGGGGGGTCTGATGGTGCGCACGCACACTATTTTATTGGGTACGATGAATCTTCCTCATGATGGTGGAGTACTCAAGTGAATAGGCGTCGATTATCTCTTGTTCTGGCAAGTCTTGCCGTAGTTATCATTGCGACCATTTCATGTTTCAATTTCTTCTGCGTCGGACAGCAACTCGCCTACAAGACTATTTCCGCATCGGATGCAAGAGCAATGATACAGTCATCTCCCAACTTACTGGTTGTCGATGTAAGAACCCCTGAGGAATACACGCAAGGGCACTTGAAAGGCGCGGTCAACATTCCATTATCTGATCTGCCACTTCGAATTAGCGGACTTGACCCGAATCGGCCAATACTTGTATACTGCCGCACAGGACACAGGAGCGCTCAAGCCAGCGCAATTCTCGTGAAGGCAGGTTTCACCCAAGTATACAACATGGACGGAGGCATAACAGCATGGATCAACTCGGGGTATCCAACTGAAACCTCATGAGACGGTTTAAGAGAATAACATGAATAGGCGATTTCCTAGTCTAAGCTCAGTCAAGCCACTAACCCTCCTAAACTAATACGAAAACCGTCAGTCCGCCAGACCCACATATCGCCAGAAATTCAAACCGTATTCGCGCGCTTAAGCCCAGAGGATGTCAGTGATAGGTCAAGGGAATGTGGGTGCGACAACGTGTCGTGTGCTGCTAATTAGCCTTAAGTCATCGGGATTGATACTTGGCCCCGATTGAGCCTTACTATGTTCTGATAATCTGGCGGTTTTGGAGGCCAATCTTCTGTCATGTACTTGAAGAACTCATCCTTATTCCCGAGTCTTAGTGCGGGATTGCCCGCTTTCTCCCCGCCCAATGTCGATGACTTGCTTGATCCAATATGATGGGCCGCACCTATGTGAGTAGGAAAGACTTCCACATTGTCGTCTAGTTTCAGCAATTTGCTGTGGAGGCTCTCATAGAGCATGTCAGAGTTCTTGCGTTGATCTCCTCCTAGATCTATTCTTCCGACGTCTCCTATCAGCAGAGTGTCGCCTGTCAGTAGCTTGGAATCGTTGATCATAATGCATATGTGATCATTGGTGTGGCCAGGTGTGTGAATGAATTGCAGCCTAGTGCTCCCAAGTCGCATTACATCGCCGTCCTGCACCGGAATTGTCTTGAAACTGCTACCTGAATTCACATGCATGTATACGCCTGCAAGGCCGAAAGTCTTAGTGATATTTCTTGCACCAGATATGTGGTCAGCATGGGTGTGCGTGTCAATCACGTGAGTTATTCTATCAAAACCCGCTGCTCTTGCCTCGTTCAGAACTGTTTCAATATCAAGAAGCGGGTCCACTATCACGCATTGACCTGTTTCTCTGGAGGCTACGATGTAAGAGACGCAGCCTGAATCAACCCTATTGATTTGCTTGAAGACAGAAGTCAATTGGAAGGCCACCGCTCCTATTGGCTGGTCAGGTTGAAGGTTGTCCAGATCTCCGGATCTGTGCCGGTCACGATCGGGTTGTTCCAATCTGCCATCCCTCCATGGAGGTTGCGGTATCCTGCACCGCCCGGGATGTCCGTCGCTTCCCTGTTGTCTATGATGCATATCGAGCTATTGCCAGCGTTCAACTCGGCGACGAGCTGTGAAGGATAAAGTTGGAAGAACTTCCAGGGCGTAGACGCAACCGCTTCCTTCCAGTAATTCACAAGATTATCTGAAGAGACAGATGCTTTCTTCAAGGTTCTCGCTTTACGAACCTTACAAACAGCTTTAGGCATAAACATCGAGCGAGAATTTAATTTCTAATTTAATAAGAGTTCTTGAAAAAGAGTGAAGACGGGACTAGGTCCCGTTTATGTTTGCTCACTTTGTGACAATCACCATCTGCAGATTCATCCCACGTGTCGAGGGGTCGTTCTTCACCACGTATGGATTGATATACTGATGTCTGAAGATCATAAATCCCTAAGAAAATTGTGAAGAATTCTACGAGAACGTGTCTTGAAAAAATAGGGGTGAATTTGAGTTATGCCTCGTTCATCGAAAAGGACATTGACTCGGTTGTGGAAGAGAAGGATGAATCTGGAGCTCAAAGTGAATCTGCTCATCAAGCGGAGATTAAGTCGACTTCGAAAAGGTAGCCTCTCAAGTGAGGATTTTGAGCAAGTTACTGGAACAGAGCGAAACTTGGACAGATTGAATAAAGAGATCGCCAAGATTGAGAAGAGATTGCCGCGCCCACAACAGGCATTTTACCGGCTCCTTATCCCCCGCAAGAACTTACATGTCTAGAATGACGGATCATGTCAGGTCCCGTAAAACAGGGACATAGCGTTTCTTCTGATACGAAAACCGTTAGACTTCCGCGTAGCACGCGCGCGTTTACCATGAGGCTCGAAACACGTGACTCGACATTCAATGAGGAAAAAGGGTCTGTGTTACGAAAGAAAAGGAACTTATGGTTTCATGTCTTTGGAGAACAGACCGATAAAGAGACCTTCAAGCTCTTCAAGCGTCACGTTTTGTCGGTTCGCTTCCTTTTCCAGTTGTTTGCAGAATTTGTTTGCTACTCTAATCTTCTTCATGCACTCACCTCCGGAGTTTTTCGGTGAACAGCTAGGTAGGCCATTATGTCCTTGCAGGGCAAGCCCGTTCTGATCCGGTGTCTCAGCCCGTTCTGTTTGTGGGGATTACGCGATAGCTTGTTCATCTGGATATTCTTACGCTCTCCACAATAAACGCACATCATTATGCCAAGCGGCATCGCGTGATGATATTCGTGGTAATGTTCATGGTAATGCTGCATGACGGTTTCACTGCAGCTACCAAGAGTCCAGCGCCATTTAAGTGGACGGCACTTCTGGTGTGCACCATGAATGAATTCCCATGCTACTCTACGCCAAGACGGCTGAAACTAACACACACTCTAGCTGGCTATCCCAGACCATTTGTAATGCAAGTTGTTTTATCGCAAGAGATGATATTGTTTTTTGGTAAGTATGCAGCCCAGAAAGCTGCTATCCTGTCTCCTAATTGGAGTAGTACTCGTTCTTGTCACTTTTGTTCCGTCCGTACATGCACAAACTACCTCTATCAAAGTTCTAAGCTCCCCTCCAAGTGTCGTACTAAGTTCTGACGGTTCAGCACGCTTTGACGCTGCAGTCCAAGTCTCCTACGCGGGACTTCCTCTACAAACAGTAACCAGCAACCAGTATGAGCTTCTTCTCGTTGGGCTAACCTATTACGGCACTGCCACAGCTCCAAATGGCACCGCGGCTTCGAACCCCGACCCCTGCCAACTTTCTTCACTGGCTGGAGCTAAGCTCCTCACCACTTGCCTAATTCTGCCATACTCTAGTTCTGGAACAGATACCGTGTTGTTCCACGCAATCATCTACAACGCCACACCTCAACGGTACCATTTCCAGGCGTTGGCTGCCTTCGTCGCCCTCATTCCCCAGACGAATACTGTTATGCATGGCTCCGATAGTTACGCCGATTTCTACGTCTCAGTAGTAAATGGTGCAACAGCGACTGCGACAAACAACCAAACATACGCATCTACGAGCGCAGTCACATCAACGCCATCTCTTCAAATGCCTCAACCACCACAGCCATACAGTCAGCAGCCTACCGCGGTACAATCAACAGACGATACGCCGCAATTGATCCTGGCTCTTGCAATCACAGCCGCAGTTGTATTAGCTGCGGTATTCCTGTATTCAAGACGAAAAGGACAGACCGCGGTCACGAAAGCAGAAAAGGTTGACATTGACGCTGCTCGCCTGTCAACGAAAACGGCAGAAGGTAAGAGGTTCTGCATTGAATGCGGAAATGAGTTGCCTCCAAACCTAAAATTCTGTGATAGCTGCGGCACCAAGCAACCCTAAAGTGATGTAAAAGAAGAGAATCACACTATTATCATTCGTCGTCTTAATTCCGCTGGTTCTCTTACCGTTCTAAAACAAGTCTTTGGTGTCGTAAGGCTTCTGTTTTGTCACAACCTTAGCGAGTTTCTCCCCCAGGGCAGCTGCAGCCGCTCTGTCGAGCTCCCATGAATGCGCGCGCCCAGGCACCGTTTCGATTGCTAAGCCAGGCTTCACAAACTCAGGATCAAAGGCTCCAAGAATCCGCTCAAGGTTTTCCAATGCTTTTGCTTGATCACCAGCACCAGTTGTAAAGACCGTAACGGGTTTGCCCGCCATTTTATCACGCATCGAATAGAGGTCAGTTAGAAGAGTTAGAATCTTGCCGGACATGAAACCAAAATGTGACGGGGACCCGAACGCATAGCCATCAGCCGCGGTAACGTCCTGCGTAGATACTGAATTGGCAATCTTCGTTTCAACCGTAACCTTGGAAACTCGTTTGGCTCCTTCAGCAACAACATCAGCAACTTTCTTCGTCATACCATCTCGCGAATCGTAGATTATGAGTATTCTACGAGTAGCCGTCTGTAGCACCTGCTTACGAGCTATTGCGCGTGTCGACCCAATAAAATTCTTTCCCATTTAATTGTTAGTTGCTGGGGGTCGGCCGGTGCAGTCCAGCAGTGGTTCATGGCCATCGGCAGCAACCTCTCATCCTTTCACTACTCTCACAGCATAACTGCTCCTGCAAGGGTAATCTCACCATGAGGCTGGACATGCAGAACACCTGTTCAACGATAGGCTGTAACAGCAAAGCCACGATCCAACTAACCCTAGAACGCTACCAGATCCTGTACGCTTGTGAGATGCACGGGAAGGGAATGTTGCGCCGGTATCGAGAGGCTAGAATCCTGAAGCTATAACCCTAGACCACTTAGGCTTAAGCCTAGGTAGCGAGCTAAGAGGTAGCCATGAAAGAAGGCACGTTAGAGAAGCCATATCCACTTGGAGACCGCACTGCTCCTCCCGTAAAATGCCCCAACTGCGATAGCAAATCGTTCGCTATCCATCTACCAAAGGACTTAGACGAAGACTACTTGGAATCATTGGACCAAGAAGAAAGAGAAGCAAGGTTTCCAAAACTATTCAAAGACCCGCTGGATACGGGCGAGTATTACCATTGTGTCCTCGTAACCTGCGCCAAGTGCGGCGATTCGCTAGCAGATGAACACCTATTCTTCAAATCGCTAGGCGATTGGGAGCCACCAAGAGTAAATCCGAAGTAGCGTGGATAGCGTTGGAGAAACCCAAGTACGAGTGTAATCATTGCGGAGAAGACTTTCCCCTTCCCTTCGGGTATACTCCTTGTTTGAACTGTGGGAAACCGATATGCCGTAACTGTAGTACGCAGAACTGTCCACAACCACCACGATAGTGAACGTCTAGACGTTGCTTTGCAGATTGAACCTCAGGATCGTCCTGAAGCCTTCCAAGCAGTTGGGTGAGTGCAAGATATCTGATGGAGGGCTGGCTTTCTTCGAGAAGCCAGTTGATGACATTCTTGGTATTCATGAGCTTGATCAAGTTTTACTATGAAAGAGACGTCCGCTGGTCAACCATCGACTTCCAGAGAAAGAATCCGATCACTGAAAAAGTGATAATGGGCGAAACCCACTGTGGAATCTTGGCTCCGAAGCTCTCAGCCACCATTATCAACCCGAGAAAGAGCACGGAATACATAGCGCCATTCTTGAGATACTTGTACTTCTTGACCGTCTCAATATTCCGCACCGTCAGCTGGCGAACTGCAATTGCTGCAAGCCCGTTTCCCACCAAGATTAATGGAACAGATAGAGTGAATGCGAATGCCCCGAGCACACCATCAATCGAGAAGGTTGCATCAATCACTTCGAGATAGAGTAGCTTACTAATATCGCTTAGCCCGCTCCTGTGAATGAGTTTCCTTTCATTCTCTTCCGCGCTTTGTCTGAACCCGTGCGTAATGAAATATGCTGTGGAACCAACCACCGCACCGAACCCCACGTATGCATTTCGCTGTATCCCCAACCATGCTATTAACGCCAGAAGAACGGAAGCGAATGTGTAAAACCACAAACCATGTTGATGAATGAACCTCTCTCCCTTGAGCCCGTAGCTCTTCTCTTCCATGAAAAGCCAATGGAAGAAGAGAATCATGAGAAAAACGCCACCCGCTATGAGAAGCGGGGGTTTCGACGCTTCCACTGCATCCAGAACCCGAGGGTCTTGGCTGAAAGTTGCGGTAAACGCGCCGACCGGTCCGAGAGTCGGATCAGCTGCCCACACTATGACAAGTGGAAGCAGACCACGCACTAGAAAGACCGCACTTAACAAGCCCCAGACAAGGAACCAATGCCTAGCTTGCTGCGACATTCCACGCAGCACGTCTGCGTTAATGACTGCGTTGTCAATACTCGTGATACTCTCGAATACGGCGAGTCCGAATACGGTCAACGCCATGGTGAAGACATCTATCATTGATCCTCGACCGAGCTTCTCCCCACTCCATTAATCTAGTCGATCTAATTGTAAACAGATCTTCGCTATACTGAAGGCTCCCTAATGAAAGATCGCGCATCGAGAAAGACAAGTGACAGGGCATCTCGGACAATTCATGACTATGAACACCCCTCAGGGGGATATGAGATGCTAAGGGAAGCGAAAGGTTGTCTTGGGCGAAGTAGTCAATTTATACTTGGCCATTGACTTCAATATCGGCGTCGCACGTGTTTTCTAAGCCTGAAATTGAATATATGAAAACGCAGCGCCTATGCAGGTTTGCCACAGTCTCTTCTGACGGTCAGCCTGATGTTGTGCCGGTAGCGTTCGAATTTGATGGAAAGTACTTTTTCGTGGGAAGTCACAGCCAAGACATCTTCCACCGGTCCCGCAAATTCAAGAACGTCAAGGCTGGCAAGAACTCGGTCGCCTTGACCATTGATGATCTGAAGTCAATTGAGCCATGGAGACCTCAAGCAATTAGAGTGTACGGAACCGCGGAAGTTGTGGATCATAATGGGATGTTTGGGCCAGGCAAGTATCTGCGGATTACTCCGCGGGTCTCTTGGAGTTTCGGTATCGAAGGCTTGAAACTTAAGGAAGGAGAATGGAGTTACAAGACGCTTCACTAATTGTGAATGTGGTTGCCATGAAGATTGGAATTCTGGGTAGTGGTCCCGTTGGTAGATCGCTAGGGAAAGGTTTCGCTTCGAACGGTCATGATGTTAAGCTTGGTTCGCGTACCCCTGGGAAGGAGGAAGTTCAGGATTGGTTGAAGACCACGAAAGGGAAGGCTTCAGCAGGAACATTCTCTGAAGCAGCTGCGCATGGCGAGATAATCGTCCTTTGCTCTCTAGGGGAAGCCGCTGAGAACGTGATCAAACTAGCAGGAACGGAAAGTTTCGAAGGGAAGCTGGTTATTGATGCGACGAACCCACTCGACTTCTCGAAGCGGATGCCGCCGGGGCTTTTCGTCGGCACAACCGATTCCTTGGGCGAACGCATTCAACGGATGCTTCCCAACGCTAAGGTCGTCAAGTGCTTCAATATAGTGAACAACCAGACCATGACGAATCCAAGGATGAAGGAGGGTCTCCCGGACATGATCATTTGCGGAAACGACGAAGGAGCAAAGCGACAGGTAGCGAACTTAGTGAAGGAGTTTGGTTGGGGAGAACCCATCGACATTGGCGGCATTGATGGCGCCCGCTGGCTCGAAGCCTACACTGCACTATGGGTGCGGTTGGCAATGAAACTTGGAAGTTGGAGTATCGCAGCGAGAATCCTGAAATCATAAACGCCTCAATCTTGTTATCGCTCATGCAATTGAAAATCACATTTTTCCAATCTATCTCTTGACATAGATCATACTCGCGGGTCGTTTGGTGCGCACCACGCCACACCACGTGGAGCTTAGGCCGCTTTTCTTTTTGAGAGTAACAGGTATGCGGTCAGAATCATCAGAACGATCTGGATAATGAAAACGGGTACCTGGCCGGGTGGATTCAAATCAGTGGCCCAACCGTATGCTTGCCCACCGGACAATGGCGTTGCAAAGCTCGCTGTTATGAAGATCAACACGTTATCGATGAGCGATAGCACGAATAAGCCCATGAGCGCTGGTTTGAATAATTTACCCGAGCTCAAGGCCGCGAATCCGCCAGCGGCAAAGAGAATTGCGGTAACCAAGAAGTACAGCCCAGTAGAAAATGAGTAGACTATGAACTGCACTAAGATAGCATGAAAGATAGCGTTGATCAACGCCACAATAAGGATAGCAAACCTGTAACCCGACTTTTCCATGATTCCCACTAGGTTTCAAACTGCATAGACCTATTTGAGCCTATATCCTACGCTTGTAGTAGAAACGTTTATTATTACTACAACCGTAGTAACTACACACAAAATCGTACCTCAGGCGATGAATTTCGAATCGACCTGATAAGTCTGAGTTATGCTCTAGCATTGCGACGACCCGGCCTGGGCAGCTGCAGGCGGGATTGGAAAAAGTCAGATATACATCGTTAACTGACCTCATTGGGTCCTAAAATGAGTAATGTGAAATCCTATCTTGCGATCTCCCTGGGGATAATTATACTGGTCGTTGACATTTGGTGGACTTGGACAAGCTATACGTACCTTCCGTGGTTAGCTGCTGGCGTGATAATCGGCGTGGCCAGCGTGATCTGGATAGGTCTTGACTACGACCTCATGAAAAAGTAAACATCTTCTAGTGCGAACTCTATGGATCTATTCCGAATGAAGAATAGATTCTGCTCTCATTCTTCTTCTGTTTCTTCATCAGATTTGGCTTTGACGACGGGCCACTGGAATGCTAGACTACTCTCTGCAACTATGATCATCCAACTTCCCCAATGAGCACGCAAACTCATACGATCACTCGCCATGTTCTCCTCGTCTTCGCAAATGATCAATTCGTGTCTGTGGATTTTGACAGCGCCAATTCTTCTAGGAAGGCATCCGCTGGCATACACTGGAACCGAACTTGGGTTCGTTTCATAGCGCCTTGTTGTAGTCGGATACATGTACCAAAAGCGCACTTCTCATGGTTGCCAACTTCGCATTGAAGGCAAGTGCAGCTACAATCGGGCATGCTTGCATCTTCGTGTTCAAGCAAGTTAATCGTAGAAAGTAATGAGAGGGCATTATATACGGTCATCCTGTCGACCCCTCAAACTTGCATCAATTGACGTGAGCGGCTGCTAAGTATTTTGACAGGATTCCACAAGGTCTGTTTTGTTCGAAAAGCTATGTGGGGGCAAATAGATTTGAACTGTGGTTGCGTGTGCGCATCAGTTCCCTAGGTACTTTCCACGATGCTATTCACGTGATTCATTATCAAGTCGGCGATTTCCATGACATCTGCGTTGGGCTGAATTGTCACCACGAGTTCCCGGTTGTCGATTGGAAATGTAAGTTGGTGCAGGTTATTCCAGGGTTCGACCGTATATGTACCGTTCCCGAGCAAGTCAGATACTTTCAATGCGTTGGGGCTTTTTAATCCGAGGGTCGACTTAGGCCTGATGACGATCGAAGTAATTCGTTTGTCGGTTCTTAATTCTTCCATGAATTCTGGTTTTGACTCTGTTATGAGAATAGCTTGCTGACCTTTCATTCTTCTTTGCATTCTTTTCACCTCGCAACAGGCAATCGTGCGCGCATTTCGTGGAAGGCTCTGTTTCGGTTGAATTGAATCTGGAATTGGCGGTAGGCTGCGTCTGAATTCCATGCCCGACCAAGACTAATCTTGCTCAGTGGGATGTGGAGTTGACGCGCATGGAGTGTTGGAGGCAGAAATGTCAGTGATCTTAAAGTGGTGATGAATCCTAACTTATTCAGCAGAGAGGTCATGATGCTCAATCTCTTTTCCTCTATACACTCTCGTAGTGCCATCGCGTCAGTAGTGCTTTGTACCGTCGCATGCCGGTAAATCGTGGCCGTCGCCTGCCGGTCATAAATAGCCGGCGTAAGACGGCCTATTTCTTATTAGACGAGCGTGTACAGAGGATGTGTGATGATGCGTAGTGTTCGAGGTCTCTTTCAAGGTTCGGCACGACTGCCCGTACGTGGAATTTTCAGCAAAACACCCTGATGTGAAGATGCTTGGTTGGTGCAACGGTAAGACAGACGTTATAGAGGTCGAATGCCCAGACATCGAAACTTACACGCGAATTGAATCTGACCTACAGGAACTGATCTCGTTTGGAGGCTCTAGGCCGATTAAGAAGACCTTTGGCGACAAGAACCTGCAAATTGTCATCAAGACGTGCGGATGCGGCAAGATCCGTACTAGTATCTCGGATGTTGTTCAACGAAACTCATGTCTTTCGATACCGCCAGACATCTATTTTGGCGGCTGGGAGGAGCATAGAGTGATCGGCTTTCGTGAAAGCGACTACAAGAAGCTTTTCCGGGACTTGGAACGATCGGGGCCAGTGGAGATTACTCAGAAGCGAAATATGCCCGAGAAAACGATACGTGATGCTTTCATAATATCACTTAGCACCGTCCTATCGCAACTTACGGACCGACAAGCAGGTTCATTGATGGCAGCTATGGATTTGGGGTACTATAATTTGCCGAAGAAGGTGACTGCCGAAGAGATTGCCGCCAAGAACAAGATGCCACGAACAACATTCGAAGAACACTTGCGCAAAGCCGAGAGCAAGATAATGCGATCGCTAGCACCCTACGTAAGAATGTACGCCACCCACTCACCGGGAGCGCGCGAGCGACCACAGCAACTCTTCCCGTTAGCCTGATGCAAATTCTTATTTGAACCGCGCCAGCATTCGAGACGGGCGGCTATGTTGAGCGGCAAAACCATTCAAATTGCCTACAATTCAGAGGCATTCAACTGTTACTTTTCGACACGAGCGAAGAATCGCCCGGGGGTCATCGTCCTACATGCCTGGTGGGGACTCAACGATTTCCTTCGTAGCTTCTGCGATAGATTAGCAGGCGAGGGGTTCTCCACTATGGCACCAGATCTTTACGGAGGCCACACCGCTTCAACAGTTGGAGAAGCGGAGGATCTTAGTTCTAAGCTGGACAGGAAAGAGGCTTTCCGGAAAATCAACGCTACATTAGACTACTTTGTTCCGGACAAGCAACTGCTTGGAGGAAAGGTGGGTACTATTGGGGTCTCTTTGGGCGGCTACTTCGCATTGGACTTAAGCTCAGCCAGAGAAGAGGTGAAGGCTGTGGTGATCTTCTACGCGACTTCTCCAACAAGAGAGTGGAATAGGTATGAAGCCTCTTATCTGGGGCATTTTGCTGAAAAAGATGCCTATGAGTCTGCTACCGACGTGCTAGATCTTGAGAAGAGCCTGAAATCAGCGGGGAAAAGTGTCCAGTTTTACACATACCCGGATACCGGGCATTGGTTCTTTGAGAGCGACAGGCGGGACGCCTACGACCCGGCAGCTTCGGCTGTGGCGTGGAAAAGGACTGTTGAGTTTCTCCGTACGACTCTAGGTGACCTTCAGAATTCGTGAAGTTCAGTATTTCGTATCAGACATGACCGAAAGTCCAGGAACTGATTCTCATTCTGGGTGGTAAGATGAGCTGTCAGAGGGTTCTAACCCGCTCTTCTCACGTGATTGGGATACGGTCCACAAGTAGGAAACCGCCGGTAGATGTGATGGCGCCGCCGGCAGGGATCGAACCTGCGACCAACGGGTTAACAGCTTCAGCCCCTTAGAGTTAGGGTCCGCTGCTCTTACCACTGAGCTGTCGTCTGCGCGGTTAGGCGCGTACGGCGGCTAGTGTGCTAGCTCGGCGGCTCATGAGCCACACGTAAAATGACTTTAATTAGTTATTGGTCACCAGTCAGTTAACCTCTTGCCTGCGGTTTTCCGCAGAAGGCGCATCTGCCTGCGGTCTCGGGAATTAGCGATCCGCATGACTTGCATTGGACGAGTTTCTCCAACTCAATAATTGGCTCAATGCTTCTCTTCCTTCTTCGTCGTGACACAAACCAGATCAACGCTAGAAGGATGGCGATGAATAGGATAAGGGATAGGATCAAACTTAACATGGTAGAGACCGTACAGATTCATTACGCAAATTACATGGCCGAGTCGTATTAACTTGAATCACGCGCACAAAGGTTTCCACACGCTCAAAAATGTCGATGACGCCCTAGCCTGTTTTCTACAATCCGCCCGTAGGCCTCTTGTCGAAACAGAGCGGCTCCTGGTGTCGCGGGCCTTGGAAAGAATATTGGCGGACGATATAGTGGCTGAATCCGAGATTCCGCACTCAGATCGCTCTATCGTAGACGGATTCGCCGTGAAATCGTCTGATGCAGAAGGGGCTTCGGATGTTAGCCCAGTTGTATTGAGGGTCATGGGCGAAAGTAGACTGGGAGAAGCATGCAAGGGGGTCGTCAGGCGGGGTGGAGCGTTTGCTATCGCGACTGGCAGCATGCTGCCGAAAGGGGCTGACTGTGTCGTTCCAGTCGAGGATGCCCGTAAAATGGCCGGCGGCCGAATCGCTGTAAAAGAAACCGTAGAACGGGGGCAGAACGTTCTCCGCAAGGGCGAGGATATTGCTCGCGGCAAAGTTGTCCTGACAAAAGGGAGACGGCTTCGTGCAGAGGATTTGGGTGTGCTGAAGGTCCTCGGGATTGACCGGGTGCGGGTTATGAAGAGGCCGCGAGTGGCCATACTCTCAACAGGGAACGAGCTCGTTGATAGACTCCGCATCAAATCGTCGAGTCAGATTGTGGACATCAACAGGCTGGTGCTCTCCGCTAAGGTTCGGCAGCTTGGTGGAACCGTAATTGATTTTGGAATTGTGAAGGATCGAAAAGAGCTCATCATCAGAGCTTTAGAGAAGGCTGTCAAATCATCTGACATGGTGTTGGTTAGTGGGGGCTCTTCTGTGGGGCAGAAGGATTTGGTTCCCTCCTGTATCAACGCGGTTGGGAAGCCAGGCATGTTGGTTCACGGAGTCGCGATGCGTCCGGCAATGCCGACGGGCTTAGCTTCTGTAGGCGGGATCCCAATTATCTCTCTCCCGGGTTTCCCAGTCTCCGCCATGTTTGCGTTTCTGATTTTTGGTGTGCCAATGATAGCTAAACTGTCCGGGGTGAAGCCGGTTCCAGAGGCGAAGTTGCAGGCGACGACTTCGGAATTAATCAAAGGCGTGAAGGGCTACCGGACGTTTGTTCGCGTAGCTTTGAGGAAGAGCGAGAACGGATTCACCGCGAGGCTGGTAGATTCGCAGCGTGCGTCAGTGATGATGAGCATCGTGGCTGCTGATGGGTTCGTTGTTGTGCCTGAGAAGACTGGGATGATTCCAAAGGGTCGTTTACTGGATGTAACCTTGCTTACTTCTTAGGTAAATCCTTGGCTGCTCTGATCTTTCTTACCTCGCTAGCTAATGATCGGAGCAGTTCCGTTCTTGGAGTCTTGGGAACGGTGATGTAGCCTGTCCTCTCCCACCAGTTTCTAGGTCTGGATTTTTGCGGGGTAATTTCTGCTTGTATTGAGAGTCGACGTGCGGCTTCAGCCAGCTCATCTACTCGTGGGGCTTGTACGCTCTGGCCTTTAGGTAGCTTTCTTCCTTCAAGCCTAGTTTTTGAGGAGTCCAGGTTTGCGGGCCAGACGAGGATTTTTCCGTCAAGCTTCAAAGAGGGGGTTCATCGTTCCGGGGGTTATTTTGTTGCTTGGATTAGTACCGCGTTTATGATTCCGTGTTGGCCTGGTCTAGAGGTTACTAATGCTTGCCCCAGGGGTGTATCGACGACTGCGCCTTTCGTGATGACGCCTCTTCGTTGGTAGTCGACGTTCGCAGGGTTTTTCACGACGCTTCGAATTTCAGTCTTCTGGCTTTTGCCTGTGGCTGGGTCGGTGACGTTTACCGAGTTAACTGATAAGGCTCGGAGTTTCAGGTTGTTCCCTCGTCCGCGTTTCTTAGCTATGCGGGGTTCCCCAACTATCGTCTCAGCGGGGTCGCTGCCCATTTCGAAGGCGCGTTTTCCGCGAAAAATGTGTTTCTTGCCGCCGCTCTTCTTACGTTTGTGAAGGTTTCCGTGCCATTGGGGCATTCAAGTATCGACTCCGACGTAGCGATTTGCTTGAGAGGCAAGGCGTCTTCATTTAAGTATTGTTATAATCTGGATCTCAGGCTGGTTATTGTTCGTTTTCGCGTAGCGTCTTCTTGGCTGGTTGATACGACTGCTTTGCTTAATGGCAGTCGGCCTGAGTCTTCTGTTGTGATGGTTTCTGCGATTCTTTCGTTTGGGCTGAAGCCGCTTTTTCGGACTTTAATTGCTCGAAGACTCTCTCGAGTTGTTTCTTCATCACTTGAACGTCTTGACTAAGGTTGAAGTAGTCAGCGAAGTTTGGTGTGGTTCTAAGCATCTTTGTTCTGCCGAGTTTTTCTTCGCTGATGAGCCCTATCTCTTGAAGTTGTCTGACGTGTGAATAGGAGAGGTTTCCTCTCACCTTCGCAACGTAGGATTGTGTTATAGGTTGTTTGTAGGCGATGAAGGATAATGTCTTCATTGGTCCTGGGGTGAGTAGTTGTCTTGTAGCGAGTCGTTTAACATGGGGAGCGTACTGGGGTCTCAGTTGCATGACGAATCGTCCGTCATTTAATTCTAGAACTTCGATGGCGCTCGTGTTCTTATAGCGTTCTTTCAGTTGTCTCGCCGTGTCTCGGATTTTTTCTTCCGATCGCATCCCTAGGATTAATCCTAGCGTTTTCAAGTCAACGGGACGGCCGGTCACGTACAGTGCGGCTTCGATTAGTGCGACTTTATCAAAGTTCTTCTCGAGAAGTTCAGTCTGTTGTGGTTCGGTTTGTTGTTCAGTCTGTTGTTCGCTTTGTTGTTGGGGTTCAGACAATTGGTGGTGACACCTCGCCTAGTTTTATGAAGATCCCTAAGGTTTCCTCGTCTTGTGTGACTATGAGCTTGTTCTGGTTGGCTAGGAATAGAAGCATGATGAAAACCCGGACGATTTCTAAGAGTGGTTTTCCGGCCACAAGCTCGCGGAAGGATATTGGTGAGCCTCGAATGCTGAGTTTGATTATTTCCGCGTAGAAGTTTTCAATGTTCTCCTCTATGTTTGAGAGGAATGTGTCCAGTTGTTCGAAGACTGAGGGCGGCGTTAGGATGAACGGTTTCTTCTCGAGTGCAAGTTTCTCATTCGCCAATACTTCTTGCAGTACGCGTAGTACCTCGGAGACGCTGGTGGAGGTGTATTCGAATCGGATTGGAAATGGAAGGCCTGGCGGGACTTCAACGTCTGGTCGTGGGGTTGGAGGTTTGGGTGGTTCCTCCATTTTCAGTACGACTTCAGATTTCATTCTGTGAACTACGCTGGATGAGAGGAGTGCTGTGCCGGAGGCGGAAAAGTCGATGAAGCCGTTCTTCTTCATCTCTGCTAGGAATGAGTTCAGGAGGTCGGCTAAGTCAACGTCCCAGGGTTTGATCCTGTGTAGTCGGAGTAGGTCGAATAGGATTAGGTAGGGGGGTCGTAGCCAGAAGGGTTTAGTGAGTTCTTCCAGGAACGTTGACCTCCTGCATTGGTAGATTGATTACTTGTGATACGCCGTCTTGGATGAATACTCCATAAACGGTGTCGGCTCGCGTGATCGTTACGTCTTTGAGTGATACTATGATGAACTGTGATCCTTGCGATTTGCGTTTGAGTAGGTCAGCCAAGTGTTGTGAATTCAGGACGTCGAGGTGTGCGTCGATTTCGTCCAGCATGTAGAACGGCATGGGGTGTATGGATTGTAGGGAGAGGATGAAGCAGACTGTGCCTACTGATTTTTCGCCGCCGCTGGCGCTTCCGATCGTCATCTCAGTCTTTCCGGGGAATTGGAGTCTAACGTCTGCGCCTGCGTCGAAGGGTGTTTCAGGTTTCTCGAGGAAGAGTCTGCCGGTTCCGCCGGTAACGGTTGAGAAGATTTCGTTGAATGATTGGCTCACCTGGTTGAAGGCCTTCATGAACACGCCGAGTTTCTGTTTGTCCAGTTCGTTCATGAATTTGAGGATTGAGAGTTTTTCTTTCTCTAATTCGTAGATGCGGGTGGCGAGCTGCTTGTAATTGTTCTTGACCTCTTCGTACTGTGAGACGGCCAGTTCATTAACCCCGCCAATTGAGGTGAGTTCCTTCTTGAGGAACGCTAGGTTTTTCGTAATCTCTTCGATTTCGTCGTCGTTGAATTCTACGGGTTCCGAGTAGCCTAGTTCCTTGAGCTGGTTTAGTTGGAATTCATTTTTCATCTGCAGGTTCTTTTGCGATGCGGTCTGCTGCGCCAGTTCCCCGTTTAATGGTTCAAGCTGATCAATTATCTCAGTTATGTCGGAGTCTAACTTCTTGAGCTGGCCATCATATTCGTCCCGTTTCTTCTTTACCACGCTGAGTTCTTGAGATAAATTGCCGCGTGAAGCGTCGAGTTCTTTGAGTTGGTTTTCAGCGTCAGCTAGGTCTGTGCGTGTCTGTTCCATGTTCGTGGCGAGCAATTCGATCTGCTTCTCTATGTCTGTCACTTGTCCTGTGATTTGCGAGAGTGATGGTTCTAGAACGCTCATGGTTGAATTGGCGGATTGAAGTCGCCTTTCAAGTTCAATTCGCTGACGCATGAGGTCGTTGAGTTCTTTTGTCTGTTTGGAGTATTCTTCCTCGCGTTCCACGAGTGCCGTTGACTGGAACGGGAATGTCATCTCCTCTCGTTCTTTCTCTGAGTGGGCTAGTTGGTCGCTTATCTTCCGTTGGAGGTGGGAGCAAGCGTCTTTTACTGTCTGTTCAGTGGCGATTTCTCGCGTTATGGTTTCGAACCGTGAGATGGTTTCTTCCATTCCGCGTCTTGTACGAGTCATGTTCAGTTCGAAATTCTCAATTTCCTTCTTGACTGAGCTTAGGAACGTCAGGGTTTTCGATTTGTTCTTCCTGAGTTCTTCCGCCTCTTTCTTCAGTCTCGTGACATCTTCGCGAGTCTTATTTGCCAGCTTCTCCAGTGAAGAGAGTGTTGTTTTGAGTTCATTCACCGTTTGTCCTCTGAGCAGGAGGTTCGTGAAGTCGATTGGTTGTCTGAAGTAGCCTGTTTCCATTGCTCCTCCGGCTTCATACAGGTCGCCGGTCAAAGCTACGGCTCTGACGCCTTTGAGGGATGCGAGGAAAGCGGATTTTTGGTTTAACGTCAGGAGTGTGTCGCCAAAAATGTGGTTGATGACGCTTCTGTAGCGTTCTTCAAAGGTGAGGTAATTCGTGATTGGGCCAAGGATGCCTTCTATTCCTGTTGGTTGTTTCGGCGCTATGTGTCGTCGTATGCCCTGGGCGGGAACTATTTTTACTCTGCCGACGCGGGTCTTCTTGAGCACTTCTATGCATGCGACTGCCGTTTCAACGTTCTTGACGACGAGGGCTTTTGTCCATCCTGCTGCAGCGGCCTCTACTGCTTTTGCGTGTTCATTCTTGTACTTGATTAGGGTCGATATTTTTCCGTAAACGTCTACTAGCGCTCCTGCTTTTGACATTTGTTCGATAAGGGCGAGTGCTCTGTCTTCTGAAGCGACGTCATCAGCGATCTTCCGTTGCGTGTCAATTTCTACTAGTGCTGATGTTGCGCGTCTGGCTACATTCTCCGCTTGCTGGATTTCAATGGTCCGTTGTTCCTTGAGTTTTTGATATTCCGTGATTTTTCGGTCAGTCTCCGACGTGCTGGTAAGCGTTTCCTGTTCAACTTTCTTCAATTCCTCAATTCGTTCAGTGGCGCTTTGGATGAGCGTTTCATATTCGTCTTTTCGAGTGGATAGTGTCACTAGGTGTTTGTTCAAGAGATCTATCTTGGCGTTGCTGGCTTCAACCTGGGCCTCTACTTTGATCATTCTCTGAGTGATGTTGTTGACTTGTCGTTCGATGTCTTGGGCTTCCTTAGTGTTTTGTCCAAGTGTTTGTCTGAGTTTGAGTATTGCTTCATTCGATTCGTTCACGAGTGACTGTTTTTGCTCAATGATCGACGTTACCTTGTCCATTTGCTCAGTTAGATTAGGGAGATCAGATTTGCATCCCTGAATGCGCTGCGTTAGTTCAGTGGAGTTTTGAGTGAGCTCGTTTTTCTGTTTCTGAAGTGATTTTGTGTTTGCCTCATTTGCGTTGGCGTTGGCTCGGAGGCTGGCTATCCTTGCGCTTACGTCTCCCATCAAGCGTTGAATTTCGAAGAGCCTGTTGTTGCTTTGCTCGACAACTGATTCTTCGAGTTCTCTTCGTTTGGCGTTAATTTCAGATTTCTCATGAAGAAGCTTATCTCTTGCTTCTTTGAGTTCCTGGATTCGCCGATGAGATTCAGCTATCTCGTCGTCCAGGCGTTTGATCTCTTCTTCAGCTTTCCTTATCTTGCTTGAAACTTCCTTTGCTTCCAGTCGGTTTATTTCGTTGCGTACTTGCACGAATTTGAGATAATCGTTTCTTTCTCTCTCTAGGGATTCGACGCGGAGTCTAACTTCCTCGATTTTCGCTGATGCTACTTGGAGGTTTAAGTCGGCTTGTTGAAGTTCGGCTTGAGCGGCGGTCCTCTTAGTGTCATAGACGGCGATACCGATCATGTCTTCGATGATTTTCCTTCTTTCTTCAGTGGTCACTTCTGCGAGTCGCGTGATTGCGTGTTGCGGTACAATGTTGAAGCTTGAAACTTGAATGTCGGCTGAGGATAGGATGTCGGTTAATTGTTTTCTCGAGACTCTCTTTCCGTTGAGTCTGTAGATGCCTTCTCCGCCTCGACGGAATTCTCTTGAGATTGTTACTGCTTCAGCGTCTATGGGTATTCGGCGATCGTGATTGTCGAACTGGACTGCCACGTACGCGGCTTTCGTGTGTATTGTTTGTGCTGTTCCTTTGTACACGAGGTCACCGATGGTTTCTCCTCTCAACTCTTTGGGGCTCAGTTCCCCTAGAGCGAACTTTACTGAGTCGAGGACGTTTGATTTTCCGGAGCCGTTGGGACCGGTTATTATTGTGAGTCCGCGGTCTAGGTGAATCGTAGTTTTCTTTCCGAAGGTCTTGAAGCCGCGCAGGTCTACTCGTTTTATGTATACCAATTTTCCAAACTCGCCACTATGACGCGAAATTGCAATTTTAGCGTCTTACGTGAATGTTCGGGTGCTAAGAACTAGCGAAGATAAGGCTTGGTTACACTTTCGTGCGTAAATGTATGGATGTGACTATGTCAAGTTTGGCACGTGCCTGTTGCATGGATTTGACAGCTACGCCTAAAGGTTGAGTTACGAGCCGAAGCGTCGTTTTCGTCTCTGATATGTTCTAACCGCTCGTAGCAGGTCGATGCGTCTGAATTCAGGCCAATAGACGTCTAGAAAGACAAATTCGCTGTATGCGGCTTGCCAAATCAGGAATCCGCTCAGCCTCTCCTCACCCGACGTTCGAATGATGAGTTCCGGGTATGGATTCGGTAGGTGTGATGTGTAGAGGTACTTGGTGAACATGTCTTCGTCGACGGATCTTTTGTCCAATTGACCGCTCTGCACTTCATCGATGATGCGTTTTGCGGCGTCCACGATTTCTGCTCTTCCGCCGTATGCAACGGCTATGTTTAGGTAGTGTTTGTCGTAGTGGGCTGTCGCTCGTTCGAGATCGTTCAAAGCGCTACGTAATGATTCAGGTAATAGCTCAAGACGGCCGATGGCTTTGACGTGAACCATGTGGTTATGGATTCTCTCGTCATTCAGCAGCTTTCGTGCTTCGTTCTCGATTATTGAGAGAACGGTATCAACTTCGTCTTGTGGGCGTTGGAAGTTTTCGGTTGAAAAGACGTAGAGAGTGATGGTTCTAATTCCAAGGTCGAGGCACCATATGAGAAAGTCTTCGGCAGTTCTGGCGCCGTGAAAGTGACCATTTAGCTGATCTCCGTACTTTACGAATCCCCATCTCCTATTTCCGTCTAGTATTATCCCTACGTGCTCCGGCATCCCTTCTGCTGTGATTACGCCCTCCAGCCATTTTTCATAGAACGTGTACACTCCGATGGTCTTGAGCAGGGTAGGTAGCAAAATTCACACCTGCGCCTGGTCAATAGATTTGCTGCAGGGGCAGCCTCTTGAGGTTGGAAGGGCGTCGACGGCTCGTTGAAGGATCGTCAGTATGTGAGGTATCATGGCCTTGCCCACTTCCGTCACCTCGACTGCTGAGAGCTTCGCCTGTTTGCCTGCGGCTCGGTTCGATATGAAACATAGCGTTGAGTAACAGATTTGAAGTTCTCTAGCGAGGAATGTTTCAGGGGCACCCGTCATTCCAACAATGTCTCCGCCCATTGTACTTAGCATGCGGATTTCGGCCGGTGTCTCATACCTGGGGCCCTCCGTCGCGGCAAGCACCGAGTTCGTCCACGTTGTTACTTTCGCATGTTTAGATGCCTCTATCAGGGCACCACGGATCTCGGGACAGTATGGTTGAGATACGTCAATGTGCGTGACTGGTGTTCCGTCGAAGAAAGTTGCTTGTCTCGTTTTCGTCATGTCGATTATGTCTTCTGGAATGGCGAGGTCTCCAGGAGTGTATTCTGGGTTTATGCTTCCAACTGCGTTGGTTGCGATTATTCGTTCTACACCTAGTTGCTTGAGGGCGTATAGGTTGCCGCGGTAATTGACCTTGTGTGGAGGGAGGTCATGTTTGGGGCCGTGTCTTGGGAGGAAGGCGACTTCTTCGTTTCCTGTTTTGCCTATGGTTATTGGAGGAGCTGGGCCGTATGGGGTACCTATGCGTACAAGTCGTGAGCCTTGTAGAATTCCTTCGAGTCCGCTACCGCCGATTATTGCAATTCTCGGCATTATTCTTCGCTTCGCTGGTCGTTACTCCTCGTCTCCTTCAGTCATATTCTCTGACATTAGTGCTTGAAATTCTTCGAAGGAAAGTTTCCCGCCTGTTCTCATTTTCTCTTCCGCCGCTTCACGATACTTCGATTTCACTTTCTCCGCCTTATCGCTTCTAGTGGAGGTTTTGACTTCGCCGATTTGAGCGCGGATTTCGTCTATTCGAGCAATGTTGCCCTTTAGCGATACTATCTTTTCCATCCGTTGCTTGCTCTTTTCTAAGAATGAGGTATGTTTGGCATCTGCCTCTTTTTTCTTCTCACTTAGGATTCTAACTTTTTCTTGCATCTCATTGTGGACTTTTTCGCTTTCCTCTGCGAGGTGAGTAAGCTCTTCGTGGGTTGATTGTGCTTGAATTCGGAGCGCTCCGACTTCCACCCTTAACTTTAGCAATCGATCTTTGACGTTCTTCAATTCCTTGTGCTTTGCTAGGTGCACTTCAAGCTCTGCGATTCTTCCAATGATGCTCCGCTCGGTCTTGGGCGAGAGAGAGCTTGTTTGGATCTGCCATTCCATGCGAGTTATCTGTTTCATTAAGTCCGACATGTTACCCTGAACTTTTTCAGATGCGTGCTGGGCTTGTTCAAGTAATTGGGATAACGCCGTTCGTTTCTTGGTTGCCGCTACTCTCAGCTCGTCACGTTTGAGTTTGAGTTCTTTTACTTTAAGGTTCAAGGAGTCTCTTTTAGATCTGAGCCCTTTGATTTCATTCGCAATCGTCTTAACCTCGTCGTTCAGGTGATCGCGGTCCCTCACGGTTGTTTCGATTTCCCTTCTCAGCTCAGTTATCTCTCGTTTCGTGCTCGACGTGGTATTCCTGAGGTTGTCCAATTCGCGGTATAGACGGTCGGGTGAGGTTTCAGTCACAGTGTTGGATTCCATACTCTCTACAGTCTCTCGCCTTTCTTACCCAAACTCTTGCTTGTATCAGTGGCACACGCGCCAATCTTGCCAGTGATTAATTGACCTGAGCATAATGTTCCTAGGTCAATCTTGCAGGGTAGGATGCCCCTCGACGGACTAAGGGTACCTTGCTCTTGGAGAGGTAATTGTAATTGGTTCAGCGCATTCTCCGAGAGCAAGCCAATAAGTGGAAGCTTAGTGGTGATCAAAGCTGATCCGCGTTTTGAGATTGAGCAGAGTTTACGCGGACCCTAATTAATGCCTTGCGCATGTATTGCACGTTCAAGAGGTTGGCTCCTGGCCGGCTGATATTATGCGTGTGACAGCCGCATGCATTTCCAAAAGTCCCAGATTGGTTTTAGCCGAGACTGGAATAGGCTCGGTTACCAGTCCGGTGCTAAAGACTGCGTCGGCGAGGCTCCTTGTGATTAGGGACATGTCCTTCTGCTCGACTGAGAGTAGAGCTTGGTTGAACGTCTCCGGTTCAGTAGCCCATGTTACTATGGAATCTAACTCTTGGTCTGAGACAAGGTCGCTCTTTGAGAGTGTGTAGATCTGTGGCTTCAATACTCGGCTATATATTGCAACGGCAAGATAGAGGTTTGAAATGAAGTTGAGTGGCGATCGAGTGAATGGGGAATCCATGAGGTATATGAGTGCGCAGTTATCGTCAGGAAGATTGCTGGCGATGAATCGGCCTCCTTCCCGGAAGGCGAATAATTCAATCTGGCCTGGCGTGTCTGCAACTATCATATCCGGATTTGCCTCATCTATCTCTTTTCGCATCTCTTCTAGGTGATCTGCGATGAGGTCAGAGGCCATTATTAGTGCGCCATTGGGTCCAAGGCTGTAATCCACCATGAGTTGCTGGATATCGACGTAGTTTCTTGCGTCAATGTCTGGGTTGTATGGTAAACTCGTTGCGCCTGGATCAAGGTTTAATGATAGAACATCTTGATCTTGGGATCTAAGCCAATCAACGTACGCGCCAGTTAGGGCAGATTTACCCGTTCCAGCCATGCCGACCATGAAGACAATATGCGACATTCTATTCTTAGGTCACATGCTAATTCTCGCATTTAAGCCGCGCAGTTTCTTCGTCATGAAATCAACCGCAGCTTCAACTTCTTTCCCAGTTTGTTTGGAGCTCGATGAGAATTTCGAAAAGTGAAGATCGACGTGTGGAGTCCGTTCTCCTTCGAATCCTCGGGGATGTGATTTGATGTATACGTCCGGCCAACGTTTCATGGCTTGATCAATCAAAGGCGCGAGTGTCGATTCCATGACTCCTAAAACTCTGAGCCATCGCTCGACGTACCTGCTCCCGGTTCCGAGTCGGATCTGAGCGGCGATGGTTTTTCTGAAGATTGCACGCGCCTCGGGGGGCACGCCGGGGAGACAGAATATTGAAGTCTGTTTTGTTTTGACTAGAACCCCTGGGGCGGTTCCTACTGGGTTGGCTATGGGAATTCCATTTACGGGTAGAATGGCCATCTTGAGTCGAGGCTTTGTAATTTTCACTGGCCCCGAAAACCTGTTTGAGTAATGTTGCTTGATCATTGCTAGTGCGGTTGGGTTGACTTCTAATTTGCGGCTAACTGCTTTAGCGACTGCCTTGATTGTCATATCGTCAAAGGTGGGTCCAATTCCGCCAGTTGTGATAATGTAATTTGGTCTTCGTCTGAGTGATTCTCGAATTGCTTTCGTAATTTCGACGAGTCGATCACCGATCGTGGTGATTCGAGTTACGAGAGCGCCTTCGCTTGTGGCTCTCGTTGCAATCCAGGACGCGTTCGTGTTGACGGTGTTGCCTAGGAGGAGTTCATTGCCGATCGAAATAATCTCGATTTTGCAGTTCTTTTCTTTTGACAAGATCGAACGGGACTTAGGCCTCTTTTTTGGAGAGCCACCATTTCAAGTATTCGTTCTGTTTGCGTCTATGTTGTTCTTCTGGTGATTCGCGGTCACGTATCTTATTTCTTCCTTCCATTAGCTGCTGGGAATTTACGGTGAGCCCGCAACTTCGACATGTGTAGAGTTTGAGTGATGTATCGTAGGATAGTACTCCGCCGCATTCCAGGCAATAGTTCGTCGTCACGTGATTTTCTCCGCGAAACCTAAGGCTGAATCGCGCTAGTTAAACCTGTAGTCGGCTATTCTGAAGCAGAAACATAGTAGAACTCTCCGGCGTCTTTCTGTTCTTTGTCCAACTTGCTCTCTTGCTTGTTAATTCTCGGACGCTTGGTTTCAGGGTCACGTCTGAATGTGATTTCCATGTCTGCGAGGAACGTGTTCATGGCTTCACGGAGAGTCTGGGGGTCCGAAGCCGAACCCTCTCTTCCCGGGCGTCCTCTGAAGACCATAATGCGGTCGGCGAGAAAGTCCTGTGCAACAATATCATGTTCCACGACAAACGCGAAAGCTTGCCTTGAATCAATAATGTGTCTTAATGCTTTCGCGACGGTTAGTCTTTCTTCAACGTCTAGGAAGGCGCTTGGTTCATCCAGCAAGTAAACTTGTGCTGTCTTCCCCAGGCACGCGGCTATCGCGACTCTTTGGAGTTCGCCGCCGCTTAGTGCGGTTACCTTTCTGTCCTTCAGCTTGTTAACTGTCAGGTTACGCATAACTTCCTCCGCGAACATGGACGAAGTATCATTGGCTACCGCTGTCAAGAGTTCATCTACCGTACCTTCGTACTCGGACGAAATGTACTGGGGTTTGTAACTTACTTGAAGTTGATTTTTAGATGTATTCGTGTAGTAATCGACAAGTTCTTTGATGAATGTGGTCTTACCAATACCATTTGCTCCGACTATGCCGATGATCTCTCCGGCGTTGATGCTTCCCGACTCCACTTTGAGTTTGAAACTTCCCAAGGTTTTGAGAGTGTCGGGCCATTCCAGTTTGATGTCTGGTGCATACTTAATTTCGCGTGGTGGTCTTATGTGAAAGCGGATCGGGTCGTCCCTGAACCGCATGTTCTCGTCGGGGAGGTAGCCATCGAGGTACTCGTTGATGCCGCCTCTTGTAGGATGCACATGGGAGACGACTCCATAGGTGCTGGGCTGTCCGTACACCAAGTACACTTCATCCGATAAGTAATCGAGCATTGCCAGATCGTGCTCAGCAACTAGAACTGCCTTATTGTCTTCGACGAGCTTCCGAATGCTTCGTGCAGCTTTGATGCGTTGGTAAACGTCCAAATGACTTGATGGTTCGTCGAACATGTATACGTCTGCGTTTCTGCTAATTGCAGCTGCGATCGCGACGCGTTGGAGCTCTCCCCCGCTCAGCACTTTCGGGTTACGGTCGAGCAATTCATCAAGTTCTAGATCGTGGACGAGTTCGTCCAGTTTCGACCGTTCATCGATTTTACGGAGAAGTTGACGGACAGTGCCTTTGGGCAATGAGCTGATCTTATCGATGTGTTGTGGCTTGCGAACTACTTTGAGTTGTTTTTCTGCGATTTTACCGAAATAGTCATGAAGTAATGTTCCACGGTATCGTGTGATTACAAACTCCCAATCGCGTAGGATTTCCGGGGTACCGAAGTTTGGTTTGAGTTCGCCGGATAGTATCTGTAGAGCTGTGCTCTTCCCAGTGCCGTTTCTTCCTATGAGGCCCGTGACGATTCCGGTCCGCGGAATGGGTAGCCTAAACAGCTTGAACTCGTTGACACCAAAGGAGTGGATGCATTCCCCATCAAGTTCTTGAGGGAGCTTCACGATGCTTATCGCGTCAAACGGACACTTCTTGATGCATATCCCACACCCGGTACAGAGATCTTCGTCGATGATCGGTTTCTTTTCTCCCTCCACGAACCTGATGGCGTACCTTCGGTTCAATACCTCTGGGCAAAATCGGTAGCAGGGTATGCCGCAATCGTCCGGCTTGCAATGTTCCTTGTCAAGTGTGGCTACTCGTAACATTATTCAGAATCTCCCCTTATCGAAGACGAGTTTTTGATCAATCTAAAAGTTGGCGTTCCTTGGGCTGTTCTTTCCAGTCACCAATCTTCGTCTTCTCCCCAGCCCTCATCCTCGCCCCATTCGTCGTCGGTCCAATCATCCTCTTGACCGTCATCCCAGCTGTCATCATCTTCACTCATTAGAAAAATCTCTGGAGCCAAAGGCTAGGGTAACCCCGTTGGTGTGGAATTTTAAGTCTTTTGGCTGATTCTAAGGTATCTTCGCCGTTACTTGAGACTCGGCGAATTGAGGATCTTGCCTGTCATGTAGCCCTTGGGCGACCTCATCTTGGTGGTGCAGTAGGCCCAAGGCATGAACTCACTATTGTGCACGGCCCCTATCCTTCCTCGCTTATCTATGGAAATGACGCCTGCTTGACCGTGCAGCAGTTTCGTTGCGGACTCTATTGCGGTGACACTGGCGTTCGGGGCTGAGATTCCTTGTTCCATCATTGTGCATACTGCCTTCGACAGGACCAGCTTTATTGCCACTTCTCCGAGGCCGGTTGCGGTTGCTGCGCCAGCTCTGTTGTCGGCGTAGAGTCCAGATCCAATTTGGGGGGTGTCTCCTATCCTTCCCGGAATCTTCAAGGTGATTCCACCGGTTGAGGCGGCTGCGGCGAAATTGCCGTTTTGATCTAACGCGACTGCGCCTACGGTATCTGTCAGTATTTCTGGGTGGTCGCGAAGTAGGAGCGTGTTCTTTGTGGGTTGAGCCTCTGATTCGGTCTTCAGCTTCAAGTACATTCTCCTGCGTCTGGTTGTTATTGGATTGCATTTTGGAAGCGAAAACGCTTTCGCAAGTTGCTCTGCAGATTCCCCTGCGATCAAGACGTGTTCAGTTCTTTCCATGACGAGGCGGGCTAGTCGAATGGGGTTCTTCACGTCGCGGACCAAAGCTACTGCGCCGGCGGAAAGGTCAATGCCATCCATGATCGCAGCGTCCATTTCCACAGTTCCCTGCAATGTGAGTGAGGAGCCGCGTCCCGCGTTGAATATTTCGTTATCTTCCATCTTCACTATCGCAGATTCCACTGCGTCTAGAGCTGTTCCATCCTTCTTGAGACAAGATGAACCTGATCTCGCTGCTGTCATAACTCCATTTAACCCGCGCCGGAGATCTCGACGCCAGAATCCTGCGCCGCCGTGTACGACAATTACCGCGGTCAAGTTTCCTCTCCTGTCCATTGCTCCGAATACCGACTGGTCTTTAAGCAGTTTGGAGTCAACTGGTCTGTGCGCTGGCGATATTGTGGTTCGTGTGGTGAAGGCCGATATGGATGGGCTCGTCCTCGCAGCTAAGCTCATCGCAGAAGGCGGAATTGTCAGTTATCCGACTGACACGGTGTATGGTCTAGGTTGTGATCCATTTTCTCAGCGTGCGTTAGAGCGCGTGATGGAGGTGAAAGGTTATCGTAAGAAGCCTCTGCCAGTGTTGGTGAAGACATTTCAGGATTGTCTGCGAATCGCTGAGTTCCAAGAGAAGGCTGCTAGACTAGCTAATCGGTTCTGGCCAGGACCTTTAACGATTGTTCTGAAGGCAAAAGCAATAGTGCCCGAAGAGGTTGCTCCATCAGGGACTATTGGTGTTCGTTCTCCTAAACATGCCACGTGTCTCAATCTCATAGGTTTGTGCTCAGGATACCTCGTAGGAACGAGCGCAAACCTGACTGGAAAAGCACCCGCTACCACGGCGGAGGAAGTCGTCACCGGGTTAGGAGATAAAATTGACATAGTGGTCGATGGAGGCAGAGCTCCACTGGGCGTCTCTTCAACTGTTGTCGACCTCAGCAGCAACTTCAACGTCATCCGCGAAGGACCTATTTCGAGAGAGGCACTTCTAAACTGCCTCAGAAACGGCAGGTAAGATAGCACTATTAAATGGCCATCAAAGAGGAAACAAACGGGAGCGTTTCATGTGCTAACGGAATTTAACCTGGTCGTCTCTACGAGTAGAGGGAATGAGAAGAACACTTGCAGCGAGATGTGGTATCTTCTCGGCGAGGTTGGAGATCGTGGTTCCAGTATCGAGACCACCTCCGTAATCGGACTCGTAGTGGCCAAAACAAAGCTGGACCCTATCAAAGCAGTGCAAGGTTTGCGTGAGCTCTACCGAGAAAGACCTTGGGAGTTCAAGTACACGCTAAAGGTTGTTCCTATCCAGCGTGTTGTGCCCGCACAGCTTCCTGAGATTGAAAATGGAGCAGTCACTATTGCGAATGAAATTGCTGAGAAGGAAAAGTTCAGAGTTACCGTTGAGAAGCGTCACACAATTCTGTCGAGTAAATCCATCATTGATGCAGTTGCGAAAAAAATCGATCGAGTTGTAAGCCTCGAGACTCCGGACAAGATCTTGATGATCGAGATCATAGGCGAGTTGGCGGGTCTAGCAGTCATTACGCCAAATGAGATACTGTCAGTCGAAAAAGAGAAAAGAATTCAGTAGATCACTTCGCAATGGCGAGCATAGCTGATCTTTCGATAGCGAGTCTTTCGATAGCTTTCTCAATAGTTTCACCATCTCGCAATGCGGCTTTCAGTTCTTTATCGCCAATTCCGAACGTTCTCAGTACCCTAGACTTACGTAGACTCGTCCACTTGTCCAAGAGAGAATCATCATCCTTCTGTCTGAAGACCTCTGCGAGAGAGTCTGATACCTTCAATTGGTCAGATGCCGCGGGTAGTACACTCAATACGGCTGTCCGAGTTGTTTTGGAAGTAATCCCTACCCGTTTGATTGCTTCAGATATCTGTCGCGTTCCCGAGATGAAGAGGAGTACTTCCATTCCCAAAGATCGAGAAATGCGGCGTTTAGATTCATACGATTTCAATGCATTGAAAGTGGCCAACAACATGTGACGTGATCCGGCAGTCCTATCCAGATCGAATAGTTGAACGGTAACACTCGGAAACTGAGTTTGAACCCTCGTGAGTTGCGTGGGATCTACTGATCCCTGGTATGCTGAAATCCAGATTTTTCTGTCGAGCAGCTCGAAGAGCAATTATGATTCGCCATTTGCGAGCTGAAATAGGCTGTCGATAGTCTCATCACTGAAATTGCATTTTCTGAGAGTGTCACGAACCGATTGAAGGTCCCGCCCCGCCGCTTTTGCTTCATCTAATAGAAGTCTAGTTGCCTCCAAACGTTCCCAAGGGAAGATGATCCAATCCTTTGTTAAGTTTGCAAAGTAGTCGGGCTTGAAGATACTGCGTGGCTTGTAGTAGATTGTGACCGTCTTGACAGAGGCTGCTCCCATTTTCAGAAGGTGTTCCAATGCGACCTTCAAACTTTCGCCCGAGTCTGACACGTCATCAACCACCAATGCGTTCTTGCCAGCAATAATGTCGCTGATGGGTTGCGTGACAATCGGCTTGTTCGCTGTCTTCTCTAATCCCGTGTAGAATTCAATCTTGATGTTTGCCGTGCGAGTGTTTTCCAACAGATCGGAGAGGATTCTCGCAGGGGCCCATCCTCCTCTCGATACGCCAACTATCAGGTCTGCTTTGAACCCAGACCTGCGAATCCTTAACGCCAAGTCTAGGAGCATTGCGTAGACCTCGTCCCAGCCAGGAGCGACGTAATTTCGCGTGTCTGACATCTAGGCACCAATGCTACGGCAAGACCCCGGCTTTGAGTATAAGCATTTTTGCGGTCAGCGGAGATGCATCTCCTCATCTGGCGTGAGGGGCCTCGGTGCAGGTCAGTCCATCCACGTCATTCCGCAGATTCATTGACTGTTGCGCGTTAACAAACATTACTTCTTTCAGGTTTTTCGGAAGACGTACAGTGTTTGGTCACCGAGTCTGTTCAGCGGAAAGTGGGCAGATAAAGCCGTCTCGAACTTTTCGAGAAGGCCACTTATGCGTTTGAATTTGACGGCGTAATCGCTCAGGTACGCGGGAGGCAATATGGAGGGTATCCCAATCAGTTTCTCAAGCTTGAATTTCTCTGAAAAAAATTGTGAAAAAGTCGAAGGGGAATAGTATACGGAAGGAATATCCATGCCACCGACGGAGACCATGATCGGTTGAGATCTTCGAGGAGCCATCCGATCAAACTGAAGTACTGCAGCGTGTGACATTGCTTCGGAAAAGCAGAGTGAGTTCCTGATAGTGCAAACGAAATATCCGTGATCTGCGAGGACTGAATAAAGGCCACGAACAAAATCCGCGAGTCTGGGTTCACAATTCAAAGCTCCGTTGAAGGAATACGCGATCCTAGGCTTCTGCCCATCTAGGATCTTGTTGACTTTCGACACTTCGGCGGCACTGGCCAAGACTGGTATAATCTTGCCTTCGAGTCGCTTGGCACGAATCTTAATCGTTAGAAGTTTGAGCATCTGTCTGGAAATGTCTGTGGCCACTATCCGAGAGACTCTCCTAGCGATCATAATCGCCTCTGCACCTGTACCGCAACCGATCTCTACAAGAACGTCTTCAGGGCGGGTTAATCGCAAGAGTTCACGAATTGATTTTTCCCTAATCCAAGTGTTGATGTAATTATTACTAATTGTGAAATCGTATTCTTCTGCGGCTGAATCAAAGGCACTCGAGACGCCTCTGTAATAATTGGTGTTCTTAGCCTGCCATTCGCTGAGCGTGGTAACTACATCGCTCTCGCCTCTGACTGCCGCTCTCTTTCTCAACTTGCCTTTAGGAACAAAGCAAAGACAGACTGGTGAGTCGATGTACCAGTCACGGACGACTCTCTCCCCATACTTTTTCGAGAAGGCCTGGAGAACGTTCTTCTTTTCCCTGGAATCAGCCTTTTCTACTTGAACATTCCACACGTACTCTTCGATTCTGAACTTCGCTTTGTGGTGCGTTAACGAATTTAGAACCCAGTCGCTTCGAGCGCTTCCAGAAATTGTATAAAATTTCCCATTTAGTAAAATAAACCTCACACGGACAATGTGAGGGAGACCGGTTGTCCTCCCTCTAGTAACAATCTTAGCTGTTTCCTCAGACACGATGCTTGGGGGGAAGCTTGGTAACGGCATCATGAATCAGTCCGGAGGTTTCAAAGTTGAATTAATGACTGAGAGTTAAGTTTGTTCACGATTTATGCATCGCCTCAAGCTGTTCTTGGCCGCTCTCCTGGTTACGGTATCCTCATTTTGTAGAGAGTATTACGGGATTGGAAGATAACATTTGTTTGACTGATAGCTTGCATTGTAAGCGAAACTTGCATTGTAAGCTAAATAGATAAATATGGAGCGCAATCACTTACTACACGTGTAGTAGCCATTTAGCAAATGCTCGAAGGTGCATGGAGAGTTAATGTTGGAAGCTTCGATGAAACAGTCGGTAGATGAGAATCTACACCGCAGCTTAGTTACTGTATATCAGGTGTCATCCTACCTTGATTTTCCATTCACTTTGAACGAGGTTGCGGATTTCTTTTTGCCAGGAGCGGACATTTCAGGAAATGAACTGCGTCAAATGATTCTCGATGGTGACTTCAAAGATGTTCCATTCAAGATAGAAGATGATTGCCTGTTAACCAGACCAGATCAGAATCCGCACGTTCGTTTAATCCGGGAATCAATCTCTGCACAGAAACTGATGTCTGCAGGTGAATTTGCTTCTTCTTTGACCCGACTGATTCCATGGGTTATGATGATAGCGGTAACTGGCAGTGTGGCCTACGGGAGTGCTGGGAAGCGTGATGACATTGACCTCTTCATCATTACAAGACGGAATCGATTGTGGCTTTCAATCTTTTTTGCGTTGGTTCTCGTGCGAGTATTCAAAACGCTGCGCGTCCAGCCCACACATCTTCTGCCGTTCTGCATGAGCTACGTACACGATGAGCACGGGTTTCGAAATGAAACACGCAAAAGTGTTAACCCACTATTCGCTCGTGAGCTTCTCAAAGCTGTTCCACTTGTAGGAAAGAGCCATTATCGACGATTATTAGAGGAGAATGGTTGGGTACAGCAGTTGCATGCGGCTTCTTACCAAGCTAAGCTGAAAAGTCTCCCAAGCTCCGATCGAAAAATGGATAGAACGCCGGAAATTCCTATCGTTCTTGATTGGGCAGATGCATTCGCGTTTTTAATGCTAAGTCGGTATCTTCGACTTCGTGCATATTTGACGAACCTTAAATTGCAATCGCACGGGCAGCGCATGCGGCTGTTTGATCCTCTCCTTTCTAGGAATTCTTGTGTTTACACGTCCAACTTCTATAGGTGGCTTCGGCAGCTCTGGCAGGAACAGCAATAGCGTGAAGGCCTTGACGGTGCTGACTGTTGGAATTTGCGCGTACAACGAAGCGTGGAACATGCGAGGATTACTCAGAAACATCACTCTGGAGCAAGGAATTCCCCAGTGATTCGGAAGTAATCGTCGTTTGTTCAGGCTGCCATGATTCTACGCCGGATATCGTAAAGGAGTTCGCGGCGCGAGACAAACGAGTGAGACTAGTTGAAGAGCCCACTAGACTGGGGAAAGCGTCTGCCGTCAACTTGATTCTTGCCAAGGCAAAAGGGGAAATCATTGCATTTCTTTCAGCCGACGTCATCCCTCAACCCAACTGTTTGATCGCACTGCTCAAACCAATGGCTGACTCTACGGTAGGTATTTCATGCGGCCAACCGGTTCCCGTACGGAGAGGCCGCCCGTTGATCCGAGGTATCGTCGATACGCTATGGGGGTTTCATAATTGGCAGTTAGAGAAGCTAAATGATGCTGGATTGTTGATGCATGCGAGCGAGATTTTCTGCCTCAGAAGAGGACTCGTAACAGGAATTCCATCTGATCTGGTGAATGACGATGCGTACATTGCAGTCAGGACGAAGAGTCTCGGTTACAAAATCAAGTACACGCGACAATCACAAGTAGGTGTGCTGGGTCCCCAAACGGTTGGAGACTATATTCAGCAGAGAAGGCGAATTATAGCGGGACATTATCAAGTCCATGATATAACAGGGCACTTTTCACAGTTCCTGTTCTACTCCGCGCTGGTTCGACCCGTCGTGACTCTCCGAATTCTCGTTGAATACTTCGCGTTACACGGCAGCGTTCGAAGCGGTCTCTCTACAGTGCTGCTTGAACTGGCCGCACACTTTTTTGCAGGCGTTGATCTTCTTCGAGGGAAGTCACACGCGATATGGAGTATATCGACAACGACGAAGACGGCAAAGGAACTATAGTCAAGGGTACAAGGCATCAAGGTTAAAGATCAGGATTTCCCGTATCGCTGCCGTTCATTGCCCCGGTGGCTCAGCCTGGTAGAAAATCTGCCAAGAGCGCCGCCTTGGTAGCGCGTAGATCGAAGAGGCGAAGGTCGCGGGTTCAAACCCCGCCCGGGGCTCCACGATAATAGAGGCTGGCAAATAATTCGCTGTTTGTACTCGAATTTGTTGCGAGCGTGGACTTAAACCGATGTCGATTTAAGGCGTTAAATCGATGACGCCATTTGCTTCAAAGCTGGTTCACCGCACCAGTCTTTCCACACGCAAAGATTCAGCGAATAGATCGGGAGTTCAATATCCTCCGCAATTTGTAGTGAAATTGACACCTTGATAGTTGTGCCTTCTTGACTACTTGAAGCTTGGGCTACGATTGCTATGGTCTAAGTGTGGCTGGTGCAGTCATGAGAATCCACATTCCCTGTCCGGGCTGAAGCACTTAGGATGAGTCTGCTCGAATCCAAGATTGACTTGTATTATCATAGACCCATACGCTAGTAGGATCGTATTTTCCTGTAACACTTGTCAGATAAGCACCTACTGTTTCGTTGGCAATGTCTGGTTGAGGTTTGAAGCCGACAAGGTTCAGCCGGCAACCAGTGAGTAGGTTGGGGGAGTTAGACCGGTTGGAATTATCGTGCCGTTAACATGGAGAACATTCGCTTTCGTCATGTATATCCAATAACCAGTACCGTCAACCATAGTTGCTAGCGTGCTAGACTTTCCCGGCGTGAAGTACTTCCATGCGGTGGTGTTCCAGTGTAACCCCACACCGCGCCTACGGTCTTTGACGATATTTGTGATGCGAGAACACTGGATATTGCATTATTGTTCGGGACGATTGGCAATGAGATAGAATTGAACCGGTTTGGAGCGGAACGCCAAGAACCTGCGAGTTAGGGGAGCGTGGGTCGAGATAAACCGTTAGAGTTAGGTTGTCTCCGGTGACGAATTCTCGTAATCAATCAGATATGCAGACGCTATTGCTAAACTGGAGGTGGAATCAATAGTGATCTGGGCGGGTCCAGCAGGGGGATTGTTCAAGGCTATCCCCCATCGTCCAGGGGCTAGTTGTGTGCCTGGCACGGTTATCGCCTCTAGCCCTACTCCTACAATTAGGTAATAGGCCGTAACCACATAGGAGCCTGCAATGAATAGGTAACTTGCGTACTGGGCAATGTTGTTCTCGATCGTGAAAGAAATGGTTTCAGGGGTGTTCTGGGGATTTGTAAGTGTCCGGTGGAATCAAGGGGATGCCGACAATGTCCGCGTAGGTTTCTATGGCCTGTTTCATAGCCGCGTCTTGAATAAGTCCGACGACGGCTGATTTGTATGATCGGAGGATGTCCCAAGGGTCCTCTACTATCACGACATCAGGGTTGTCGATTGTTGTCGATCCCTGACCTAGATTGTTTGAGTGGACGACTATGGTAACCTTGGATATGGAGAGTGTCTCAAGAAGAAGTTGCACGTTTGACGCCTGCGGCAGGTTAAGGTATCCAGCGGCAACACTCGCATGCCTAACAGGAACGTTGACGAATGCAGAAACAGTCTGCCCAGCTCCGATTGAATAGTAGGTCATCACCGATGATTCAATCGGAAGCCCCGAGTTTGAATCGTTATAGTCATATGTCTTTGAGGGGTCAATCGTTCCTGAGAATGAATCAGGCTGATCAAGACTCAATTGTCCTTGGAGTGTAACGTCTGCGGTTATGTACTGGGCAGCTATCGTACCCTTATTGGTGATTGTCAGGGCGATTGGTATGGTTCCAAAATCAGCCGTGGGTAATCCACTGCTAGTGTCGAAGTTAGTTATGTATGTAGTTGCACTCTCGACGGTCGCAAACGGATTCTTCAGGAAGTTCAGTCTCGTCTGGAAATTGGCCTGAACCGCAATAGATGACTGTCCGGATGACTGTCCGGTACACACTGTAATTACTGTCGCAGAGGTACTCGATGGTGAGATGCCCGTAATGGGATTCTCTCCCTCATCAGGGCCATAGGCACTCGCACTCGAGGATGAACTGTCACATGCGTATCCTGACCTGGAGCGGTAACGCTTCCACTTCGAATGCAGGTGGTCCCGTCTGAGTTGAGTTTCAGCATCCATAAGTCTGCGTGCGGGTCATCACTAGCCGTTCCGAACGATGATGTCCGTCCCGAAACTACGAACCGTCATCAGCAGTCTGTCTCACGATGGCAAGACGGTCCACGTTGGATCCTCCGTACGTTCTTTGCCATGCGACATTCCCGGAGGAATCAAGTTTGATAACCCAGCCATCAAGCGCTCCTGCTCCGAATGAAGTGGTTCTTCCAGCCAATACGTACCCTCCGTCTGTAGTCTGTTGGGCTGATAGCAGAAAATCGGTTCCCGAACCTCCATACGTTTTTCGCCAAACCACGTTTCCGTTACTGTCGAGCTTCAGAACCCATGCGTCACCGTTTCCGCTACCGAATGAACTTGTTTGACCTGTAACGAAATATCCATTATCACTTGTTTGTTGAATCCACTCTGCATCATCGTCGCCTGTCCCTCCGTAGGTTTTCTGCCAAACAATCCCACCGCTCGAATTCAGTTTAATGACCCACGTTCCGAACCACCAGCACCGAAGGAAGATGTCACACCTGCAACAATGAACCCTCCATCAGATGTTGCTCGCACATCATATGCTGAATCGTTCCCGGTGCCGCCCATTGCCTTCTGCCAAAGTATATTTCCGCTGCTATCAAGCCTGAGTACCCAGAGGTCTGAATTGGCATCGCCGACAGCAATGTAACCACCATCCGAGGTCTGCCTGATCGCATTTATTTCGTCATAAGCCGATCCACCATATGTCTGCGTCCACGCTACGTGCCCGGAGGCATCAAGCTTCAATACAAATCCGTCGTAACTTCCAAGGGACCATGGAGAGTTACTCGAACCACCGATAACGTACCCTCCATCAGAGGTCTGCACAATTGAACTTCCAACATCGTCCCCGGTACCGCCAGCGGTGTTTTGCCAAACAACATTCCCCGCATTGTCGAGCTTCAAGACCCAAATGTCAAACCCCCAGCACCGAACGAACTCGTGTAAGCAAGCTCAGCGTATCCCCCATCATTAGTGACGATTAGATCGTCAGTTGCTTCAAACTCTGATCCACCATAGGTTCTGATCCATGTTTGTGGATCAGAGGTAAACGCGTACATCTTAGCGGATTGTGGACTTGTCTGACCAGAAGGACAAGTCAGCGACCTGCCTTGAACGATGATTGTGCCCAGATACGACTGGCTAAGAACGCCAATGATTAAGAGAATTGCGGAGAGAACTCTCAGAGACAAAGCGAACAATCTGGCCCTGATTGATTTTGGAATTTCTCGCTTTTGTTACATTTCTTGTCCAAACCCAACCAATTCACGCTGGATTCTGCCCCTCTCACGACCATCTCACGCCTAACGTTACCTTTCACACTTACAGGACGGCAACGTGCATCTGTCCGCGTTTCTATAGCTCCGACGCCACGATTCTTGACCATCATAGTCACAGTAAGGACGCTCAATCTTTGCGTGTGGAAAGACTGGTGCGGAGTTGTGCCTTCTTGACTGCTTGGGCTACGATCTTGCTATAGTAAGTGTGGCTGGCGCAGTAATCAGGATCCACAGCGCATGCCCAGACTAAGTCAGCACAGATCTACAAATAGTTGAAACCTGGCAAAATTACTCTTCACGAGTCTATTCTATGTTGTTGTCTGTTTTCTGACCGCTATGATGCCCAGAGTTATGAGGAGTGCTGCAAGAGATATGATGGCGAAGTCCTGATACTCCGGCGTAGTAACAGTGGATACTACTGTGACCAGGGTTGCGGATTGCGTAGTTTGAACTGGAGTGGTTTGTGCTGAGGTCGTTGTTGTGGCTTGCGCCTGCGATATGGTACCGGTGAAGTGGAGGTTGAGTGTTTGTGTTCCACCTGTACTGTATGTTCCGGTCGTGTTGGCGGTGAGTTGATTGTTGAGTTTGAAGGTAATCGTGTCCCCGTTATTGCAGTTCTGACTTGGTTGCCCGCACACTAGCAAGTTGGAGTATTGTCCATCGCTCGTTAGAACAGATCCAACAGCCTGACTAGAACTAACAGAGCTATCCCAAGCAGTAACATTCAACCCATCAGGAGCTGCAAGTCCGTTCACGTACACGTTACCAGAAAACACCATCGGTGGACCCAACCCGGCCGGTTCAAACCCGTAAGCATTCTTAATCGAATAATTCGTTGCCGAGAATCCGATAACAGCGATTACTAGGAGCGCCACGACTGTGATTATATTTTTCAAGTTGCATCGTGCAATGAGGAACGCGTCTAGGGTTACTTAACAATTTGTGCGTTTTAATTACTTGATGAGATTATCTAAGCAGCTTTGGCTCTTTGAGGAAAATGCAAGTACTAGCTTACGCCTGCTGTTGTGACGACTGACGTTTGCTTGAGGCATGCCTGAACAAGAAGTAACTCATTGTAACTACAAGGATCACGATTACGCCCAACCCAATCGAGGGAGGCGTCAATGACTCCGAAGCGCCTTCGACCTGAATCATCTTTGACGCTTCCAACTCCTTTACCATCGATTGACCTCCAGCCAGCCTCAGCCAAGAGGACGCTAGGATAGTGTAGTTGTCTTCTTTGGCTGGCACCCAAGTTTCATGGGTCGTAAGATTACCTGTCGTGACATGTGTGGAAGAATACTCTTCGTTTCCTCTGCTGTTCAGTATCTGAATTTTAATCACGTAATCGTGGGCAATCATCGATTCAACGCAGCCTAGAAGGACCGGAGCGTAGCTCACCGTTATGTTCACAGATTCTCCGACTGAGTAAGCGTCCTTGTCCGAACGCAGCACTAGCAGACTGCATTGATGATTCTCAAACGGAACAGATCCGAAGACTGCTGGGGCAACCAACACCACTGCGAACGCCACGACTAGCCATGCTCTCATAACAGGTGGGACGCACGAGGTACGTCTAGGCAACCCGTTTATCTCCAGTAGTGAATAGGACGAAAGTCTGTTAAGCCTAGTCTTTAGAACAGCTTGATAGTTTTCGTGAATAAAAATGCATTCGTACCTGACTTTAGCTGTCAAGTATCGTGTTAAGTATTACGTTGTGCTACGGTCTTGTGTTAAGTATTGTGTTTAGTATTGTTAAGTATCGTCAATCGCCGAAGACGTTTGATTGGGTTTAGAGCCCAATGAAAAAATTTCTGGTAACAATAATCGCAATAGGATTACTAATCATAGCGAGCACATCGAACGCATTCAGCTTAATTCACGTACAAGCGCAAACACCTTCGACGTGGCATGGAAACGTCATCGCCCAGCCACCACATGCTAGATTGATCTCGTCGTTTAATCCGTCAAGCATATTCAACCCAGCTACGCCGACCGGCGGAGCTCCATTCTGCCAATTGTCAGGTGGGGGCACCATATTGTGTTACCCCCCCAACTTCCTAAGGACGGCCTACGACTTTCCGGGCAGCACTGGATCCGGCGCGATCGACGGAACTGGTCAAACAATTATCATAGTAGACGCTTTTGGCAGCCCGACAATACAAAGCGACTTGGCTATTTTCGATGGAAGCTTTAGCATATCTGCACCCCCCAGTTTCAAGATACTCTGCGGTCCAACTTGGACGGGTAACGCTACTTTAGACAGTTGCCCCGTGTTCGACGCTACCAATGGAGACCAAGTGGGATGGGCAGAGGAAACTACACTTGACGTAACAATGGCCCATGCGCTTGCTCCTGGCGCAAACATAGTCTTCGTCATTTCCAATGACGATATGTGGACGAGCTTTCACGCTGCTGAGCTCGCGGTTGTTACGCAGCCAAGTCTTAGGGGCAGCATAATGTCACAGAGCTTCGGCCAACCGGATGATCTGGTCGGCTGCGACAACTATCCATGTACCAATCGCGATCCCACTATCAAAGCGATAGCTGACGACATATACCGGAATGCGACTCTCAACCAGTGGACTGTGTTGGCTTCGACTGGTGACGATGGCGCAAACGAGGCTTACTCGTACGTGGGAACTAGTGAGCTGACTCCAAGTTGGCCAGCAACGAATCCGTACAACCTAGCCGTCGGCGGCACGCAAGGCTTGCCATATAATGGCCAATATCGTCCGGCATGGGGGGGATATTGGACATGCGCCGCGGGAGGCACCTGCAACACAGGTCTAGTTGTAATGAAAGCTGGGAGCCTCGGATGCACAAATAGTTCCAACTGGCCAGGCTTACCCACCGACTGCAATCCCACTGGTTATGGAGGCGAAGGTGCTTGGCAAGAATACAACTACATTGGATATCGCTCTTCGAGCGGCGGTGGAGTGAGCACTCTTTACGGAAGGCCCGGCTACCAGTCAGCTTTGCCAGCCACTTTTGCAACGCTGCCTAGCGGAACAGCGACGGCGTCGGGTAGGTTGAATCCGGATGTTTCATTTAACGCGGCAGTTGACGGCGGCGTACTACTCTATCTGTCCTTCTCAAGTGACGTCGAAGGTTGGTGGATTTTCGGTGGCACGAGCGCAGCCTCACCAGCGATGGCTGCAATAGTCGCATTAGTGAACCAGGTCCACGGAGGCCCTGCTGGCTTCATCAACCCGGCAATCTACAGCCTAGCCCAAAGCACACTTTACAGCCACTCGTTCCATGACATAACAAAAGGCAACAACACGGGCGTCCTACCGCCCACGTCGACATTCGAAGGATTCTCTGCCGGAACTGGCTACGACCTGACAACAGGTTGGGGAACACTCGACGTTGCCCATTTTGTAACTGACATCCAAACCTACCTAAGCGCCCTATCACAGACCAATTACTATGTCAGCCTAGTTCCTGGTTGGAATCTGATCAGCCTGCCAATCGTTCCGTCGAACACAGCGATCAAGACAGTGCTTGCAGATCTAATCGGTTCCAAAGACTTCACGAAGGTCTGGACGTACCAAGCTGGTACGTGGAAGTATGCGACATTAAGTAGCACAGGAGTTCTTTCAGGTGGACTGACGACTATGCAGGATGGAGTCGGTTACTGGATTTACATGACTCGACCCGACATGTTGTACGTGTCGGGTTACGTGATTCCACCAGCGGCAGGTCCACCCAGCTACTCGCTGACCCTCGGTTGGAACCTGATCGGCTTCAAACCTCAACCAACGGTGGGCCAAGAACAGGTGAACGCCCTCCCTAGCACAGGCGGTTACTTAAACAGCATCAATGCTAAGTACGACCCGAACAATGTCTGGATCTACGACAATACCCGGCAGACATGGACTCGAGCGACCAGCACTACGACCATTCAACCTGGACAAGGCTTATGGGTCTACATGACTAGCGCAGCAGCATTGTATCCGTAAACCTCTCTACTCCCTTTTCCTTTTTTCCTCTTTTTCAACGAGCTTTGCAAAAAAGTGGGTAACCTGATTTCTAGCGTCGATCAATGTCAATTTAAGCGCTTAAACGGGTAACATGTTCTGCTTCAGAATTAGTTCACCGCAAGTCTTCGACAGTTATGTTGAACAAAAAAAAAAAAAAAAAAAAAAAAAAAAAAAAAAAAAAAAAAAAAAAAAAAAAAAAAAAAAAAAAAAAAAAAAAAAAAAAAAAAAAAAAAAAAAAAAAAAAAAAAAAAAAAAAAAAAAAAAAAAAAAAAAAAAAAAAAAAAAAAAAAAAAAAAAAAAAAAAAAAAAAAAAAAAAAAAAAAAAAAAAAAAAAAAAAAAAAAAAAAAAAAAAAAAAAAAAAAAAAAAAAAAAAAAAAAAAAAAAAAAAAAAAAAAAAAAAAAAAAAAAAAAAAAAAAAAAAAAAAAAAAAAAAAAAAAAAAAAAAAAAAAAAAAAAAAAAAAAAAAAAAAAAAAAAAAAAAAAAAAAAAAAAAAAAAAAAAAAAAAAAAAAAAAAAAAAAAAAAAAAAAAAAAAAAAAAAAAAAAAAAAAAAAAAAAAAAAAAAAAAAAAAAAAAAAAAAAAAAAAAAAAAAAAAAAAAAAAAAAAAAAAAAAAAAAAAAAAAAAAAAAAAAAAAAAAAAAAAAAAAAAAAAAAAAAAAAAAAAAAAAAAAAAAAAAAAAAAAAAAAAAAAAAAAAAAAAAAAAAAAAAAAAAAAAAAAAAAAAAAAAAAAAAAAAAAAAAAAAAAAAAAAAAAAAAAAAAAAAAAAAAAAAAAAAAAAAAAAAAAAAAAAAAAAAAAAAAAAAAAAAAAAAAAAAAAAAAAAAAAAAAAAAAAAAAAAAAAAAAAAAAAAAAAAAAAAAAAAAAAAAAAAAAAAAAAAAAAAAAAAAAAAAAAAAAAAAAAAAAAAAAAAAAAAAAAAAAAAAAAAAAAAAAAAAAAAAAAAAAAAAAAAAAAAAAAAAAAAAAAAAAAAAAAAAAAAAAAAAAAAAAAAAAAAAAAAAAAAAAAAAAAAAAAAAAAAAAAAAAAAAAAAAAAAAAAAAAAAAAAAAAAAAAAAAAAAAAAAAAAAAAAAAAAAAAAAAAAAAAAAAAAAAAAAAAAAAAAAAAAAAAAAAAAAAAAAAAAAAAAAAAAAAAAAAAAAAAAAAAAAAAAAAAAAAAAAAAAAAAAAAAAAAAAAAAAAAAAAAAAAAAAAAAAAAAAAAAAAAAAAAAAAAAAAAAAAAAAAAAAAAAAAAAAAAAAAAAAAAAAAAAAAAAAAAAAAAAAAAAAAAAAAAAAAAAAAAAAAAAAAAAAATTGTGAAGTCAGGCTCGTTCCCCCCACAGCAGTGACCCAAGGATCTGATGCGGGATAGTTACCGTAAGTATGTGTCACAATAGAGCAGGCACCCCGTTCCCGTGCCGTATGCTCCGTTATCCCCCGAGGAAAAGAATGTGGAAATCCCTTGGGATGTCGCTTGAAGCAGCATCGGATCGACTGCGTTAATGAATGATTGATCACACACGTACTTGACCCCGAGCGCATTTTGACACATTTCGACGCCCGCCCAACTGTTAGAGAAGATTCCGCCACCGGTAAGATCGGTATTGACGACGTAGCTAATCCCATTCTCCAGCTGAGTATCAGTAAGGTCTAACAAACATTCCTGCCGGGGGCCATGACATGTGCCCACTCGGTATCCATCGCTGTTTCCACGCAGGCCACACTTCCGGTCGGACACGTGGTGGGATTGTTGAGTAGAATCTTGACCATGGACGATCCGGGAAGTGAATAGGTGTTGTCGAAATAGCTCACGTCGCTGAAAAGATTAGGTAATCATAGACATCGAGAATGTCAATTGTCTGACCTGCTCCATTATAACCTAGGCTCGGAGTGTCTACTAAGCGGGAGTCATCATATGCAGTTCTTATGTCGGCGGGGGCGTAAGTGGGATCTACATTCGTTACGGAGTACCTGTGGTCTAGTGATAGTTTCATGAGAGTCAGGTTATGAAGTCCAACCACGGTGCGGACCATGCTCCCGATCGATGTAGGTAGCTGTATGTCGGCTGCGTTCGAGTAGAATGTTGAATTGCCGTTTCGATAAATTGAAAAATTCGCCCCGAAGGCGGTCTCAATCGTCCCCACACTTGCAGAAGCATGGATTAAGAGTCGATCAGGCTCAGTTTTTCTTTACGTTAAATCCTTGGGTTGTTAGCCAGTCCACGACGGATTGATAGTTTTCAATTGTTGGCGCAAACATATTCGCGAAGCTTGTTGGTGTTAGGAAATTGTGGTAGTTTGGAGATGTTGGATCGTAGAGTGAACGCACATATCCTTCCGGATCTGTTCCAGGTCTGAACTTCAGAACAAGTATAATGTCCAAGTTTCTATTCTTCAGTTTACCTACTGCCTTTGCACCGCTGTTGGTCACTACCGAGGTCTGTGGTATTATCGTCACGACTGGAGTCTCAGTAATTGTCGAAGATCTTGACAAGGTTTCAGCACTTTGTAACGCAGATGGATAGGTCAGCGGAGACAACACTAAGATGATGACAACAATCACACTTAGGGGAGCCGCCTAGTTTATCGAGGTCTAACCAGCGTGATGTTTGTACTGTGCATATCACTCTATACGTGATCTATGCATTCATGCAACAATCTTGCAGCCTGTTTATTGCTGAGTAAACTTGATCAGTGTCGCAACTCGACAGTTCTCTAATGGCATATGGAATAGCTGCTCACTGACGAATCGCTCTATTCTCTTCGCTTCGTCTTAGAGAGGACGAAGAAAATTGCAACTAGAATAGTGACGCCAAACACTACTGCTACTGCGTTTCCATTCCACCATGAACTTGTCATGAGAGGTTGAGCACAATTTCCGTAATGAGTGACACATATTCCCGCCATGGTTATGATCTGGGATGTTGGTGCGGGATTGTTTGCCTGAGTCGTCGTCCAAGTTGAGCTCGCTGCTTCAATTACGGTTACGCTATACCAGGGCTGTGTAGTCACAGTTGACTCGAGAAGAAGGACAATAATTGTGCCACCATATTTTGGCGTTGGATTTATGAAGTCTGACGAATTGTAGGGAAGCAGCTTTCCCGTAATTATTACGTTTGTTTGGTTCTGAATACTCTCCAAACTCCTCCATTCCAACTAAGCCGTACACGGTGCCCGAGTTTGTAAGTAATTGATAATTTAGACCGCAAGTCTGACCGGCAGCTAACTGGGCAGGCAGAAGACTTATCGAGATCAATCCCAAAACTAGCAGGTATTTGCTTCGCATGAGCATCACACAAGAAAAATATCTCAACAGACTCAAACATCTGTGATTATTACTCTCGTACGTTCTGTGAGTTTAGGTTTCCCTATTTTCATTCTCAACCAGACGCATTTTCCATTTACGTATCTCGAATGTTCAAAGGATTCCGTATGGATCTTGGAAGCGTGCCACGGTGATACATCAACGAACAGGGTTGTGAACGTCATTTCGATGAATACGAGAGCGCTGACCTTACACGTCAAGAGTATGGGTCCAGTGGTGTGCACACACACTTTTATGACGAACTACGACGGTTCAAATTTCGTTGCTCGCGGGGGTAGCTTAAATCGACAACGAATTAAGGCCTTAAATCGACATCGACACCCACGACTTATTTGCCGAGCTATAATAGTATACTAATAGTCGGCGAAAAATCGTTTGAGTGATTAAGTGCTAAATTTGATGTCGGTTTAAGGTCTCAAATCTCGGGGATTGTTGAGCAAGCGTTCGATCTGAATCCTTCATCATCATGAATCAAGAAATGTTTTTGACGAATGCAAACCTGCGTTAGGATTCCGAGAGTCATGTTTCGTCCCTATGAATAGCGAAATTTTATTGCTAAAGCCAGTAATATTGTGGGTGATCAGTGTAAGTGGTTAGGCTGTTTGTCGGGCAGAGAACTGGTTTCATCCCTGCTCCTGTTGGTTGCCTTGTTTGCACTGCTCGGGATGCCGGCTGGTGTAGGCCAGTCTCTAACATTAACTACGATAGGAACAACGCAAGGCCTCTCAACCATGTTTTACACGGCCGCGTACACCACCATGTTCGTCATTCAGCCGACGGGGGGAACGTACGCGTGTATGGACCAACCGTATGGGCCGTTCAAGATAACTAAGGGTGATACCATCTCCGTTGACGTCACGTCGAATATTCCAATCTCATTCTACATCATGACTGCAAGTGATTATCAGACGTGGGCGGCAGCGCCCAGCTGTGCTATTGGAAGCAGCGTGCAGTATAGTCGGGAGGACGTGTCCAAGGGCTACATCGACATGATCGCATCGTCCACCGGGGATTACTATCTGCTTCTCCTGAACTTTTCGCCAACCAACTCAGCCAGTGTTAACGTAGATTACGCGTATATCTCCCAAGCCGTCACCACCGTATTCGTACCGGTCGTAACTGAGGTTCCAGTCACGCAGCCTGTTCAACAGTACGGATTGTACGTCATCCTTCTCGTGTTGGTTCTCGCCTCGGCTTTTCTTGCACTCCGGCACCGCTCTAGCAAAAAGACGGGAACTGCCACAGTCGCAGAGAAGCAGGCTTTACCTATCAGCGGGAAATTCTGCGGCGACTGCGGAAAGCCAATTCCGATCGACGCCACGTTCTGTCCCGAATGCGGCGCTAGCACGGAGGATGGTTGACATGATGCGGACAGCGAATATTGGAAGTGAAGGCGTTCGTCTTGCCTGTCAGCGTGCAGCATGTTGCTTCGCTGCCTTCGTTGGGTGTACTGAATCACGAGTATTGAGAATGAAGTGAATATGGCATGTTTGGTTTACTAGACCTTAATTCCTGTGGTCTTGAGAGAGATAAGAGAAGTTTCTATTCCTGTAATGTCTGCAACGCGCTTGCCTCAAAGTTCGGTAGAGCATCACGTCTGATGCTCACAAACGATTCAGTTTACCTATCGCTCCTCCTAGCCGGCCAGCGAAGTCAAATCCCATGCGGAACCCTAACGCGGCCTGAACGGTGTCGACCCTGGTCTAGAGATTCATTTTGCATGCCAGAGTTCGAGTATCCAGCCGCCGTCTCAGTGTTAGTTGCCGGAGTCGGCCTTATCGACAACTTGCACGACGCTCCTTCTATTCAATCTAAAGTTCAACTGGCAGTCTGGCGGTCAAAGATCAGGGAAGCCGAACAGGCGCTTCGCAAACTCGGACTAAAACTTCCCTCCCTCTACGAGCTTAGTTGAGGAGCAGCATAGACGCGAAGCCGTGGCCAGTAGAGAATTAGCGTACTATTCTGGAACGACGGAGGAGATGTACTCTAAGATCTTCTCTCACACCGCTACATTGGCAGGTGCACCGGGTAACGCGGGTCACCTCGCGGAAGTCGGCCGACATGTTGGCGCATAGCTTACCTGCTCGACGGGTACGTAGACTTTCAGAAGGATAAGAGTGAAGGTCTGCTTCAACGTATTCGATCATCTATCTTCTTCCGGTGAATCATCTAGGAATTCGGAGCAATTTCTCGCAGCTTGCGTGGGCCAAAGCTTGCTGCGTATACGGGAGAACATTCTCAAGGTGAAGCTTCGACGATTCCAAAGAACGATCAGGTATACTGTCACGGAAGGCCTTTGGGCTAAAGTGCGGAAGACGATCACGAATCCTGAACTTATCGAACTACGACCCTTCGCCTATTCAATGCTCCCAGTGGCAATGACCTTCGCATTCCGTGTCCTCCAATCTTCAAGTGGGAGTGACTGCTGCGATTGCAGTTCTCTGCTTCCAGACCCGGCTGCCTGCATCTCGTCAGCTATCTCCATAGCACTCAAAAATGCCGTAACCACGACCGCGCAGGGAGCCGTTGCAGGCGTCGCTGGAGCTGGAGCAAGCGCTCTCGCCTACACCGCAGCTGATATTTGCACTCGTAACGCCATAGCCGATTCTCATGGTATGCCCTCTCCATCTGGACAAGCCAGCACAGGTGAACCATCACCTGATACTTCGCCAGCTTCAACAGCTGCTGCCCCGCCTGTACAACCGCCAGAGACACCGCCTGTACAACCGCCAGACGGTTCATCCCTTTATGGAAACAGCACCCTCACTCAGGACCAAGTGAAGCAAACCATCCAATGGGGAATCCAACATAACCGATCTCCAGGGGATATCCAAAATGACCTGAACCAGGCGGATAAGGCACGAGGAGGTTCAGGCCAGGTTGATCTCAACCCCGATGAACAGCCCGTGTCACAGACTACCCCGAACGGTGAAGTTACGATGACGCAGAAAGACGCAACCGAGTACCAAACTGCCCAGCTAACGCTCGGCGCGGTAAATCAGCGCGCAAGCCAGATCTGGGACCAATTGAACTCTCTCCAGGGAGAGGTCAACAAATTGAAGGTATCAGAGGGTAACATAGGCGGAAGGTTCATCGCAGGAACCGCTCAACTTACGGACGCATATCAACAGTATCAGAACACTCTAAACCAAATCGCGCAGACTTATCATAAACCAGACCCTGGACTGATAACGAATCCGGAGAAGGGACTTGGTGGAGCCCTAACGGACTCGCAGACCCAACAAAATATACTTAGCAAATGGTATAGTACTCCAGAGGGCCAGCAGGCATTAACGGAAGAACTGAAGGCACAGCAAGACTTCACCCAAAAAGTAAATCAACTTACCGGGCGCGAAGGTGCATCCGACTCTCAAACTCCCCCGCCGGAGCCCAAGGACAACCTTTCAAACAGGCCTGCCGACGTCGCGAGCAGGGGCCTGGAACGCGCGTTGGTTGGTGATCAGCCCACGTATGCCACAAAACCAACGAGTGCTCAATCCTGGTGGCAGAGACCCGCCGTTAAACTTGACCAGATAGGACAACAACAACAAGCATTGACGAACGAATTGAAGCAGCTAGAGATACAAAAGCGAGCGGCAATTGAAAAAATGAAATCGATCACACAACACGGACCGCAGGACAGCGCAACTGAGGGGATGAAGGTGCACCCATTGGTCACAGGAATTGGAGATAAAGGGGAAGCGAAATTGGTGAGGATCGTTTTGGAGCGTGAAGACGATTAACCGGATCGCTAGTTCCGTTTTGCTGGTTCTTGTTGGAATCGTCCTCAACTTCATAACCGGGAACGTCATCGTCACAACCATCGGCTGCTTCGTTCTAGGCATCTTCTTGAACAGGAGCTCCAAAAAACGCGCACAGGGAACCGTTCTTAAGAAGAGTTCGCTTCCACAAGCGACCCAACAGATTCAGTCCGCTCCGAGTTCGTCTATGAGTCCAATCACCAGTATCCGTTGCGGTAGCTGTGGTGCAATCTCAGGAAGACGCACCAAGTACTGCGCCAAGTGTGGGTCTAAGATTGAAGCGATCGCGAAACCATCAAATGAGACAGATCAGCGAAGGTACACGCCACAAGTAATAGCGAGCAACCTCAGCAAAATTCGTGATCAGGATGAGAGTGCGTACGTGACAACCGTTCAAGACCTACTGATGGTTGATGAACAAGGAAAATACTGGTCTATCGGTGTTAATACTTCGAAATGGTACGTTCAGGGAGATGGGTGGTGGGTTCCTAGTCAACCACAGGGCACGTTACGATTGACGCAACGAAGCATTCCGATTCTCGAAACCCGCCAAATAACAAAACCAGCTCTTCCCACCGATAGTAAAACAGTGGGGAAGACCTGCAGATTCTGCGGAGCAGAAATGGACGCGTCAGACGCTTTTTGCCTCAACTGCGGGAAGCAAGCGAGTATGCTGACTGCGACTCCATCTCCGGCAAGAACACGCACGTGTGGACGGTGTGGAGCAACCGTGAATGCAAGGAAGCGCTTCTGCACAAGCTGCGGAGCCCAACTACGAGCATAGAGTTGTTAGTAGAAACTGGCGGAAGTGAGGATAGATTCGTTTTCCAAGCATGATCCGTAACACAGGACCTAACGTCTTAAAGACGATGGTAATGTGCCGCAGTGTAGCTAGTTAATGACTGCGGACCCCTCCCAGACGGACACCCAGCTATCTTTCAGTCTCAGTAACGATCACTTAGAGCAAAGATTTTCATAAAGAGACAGAGGTTCTATTTGGGAGCTGAGTGGTTTTGGTTAGCCGACTTTTCGGATTCCTCTTGGAAAAGAAGCGCAGAGAAGCGAGACAGAGGGTGACAGCCTCGTGATTCATCTACCCCAGAACACCGCGCTCATAATAGTCGATGTGCAGAAGGGTATGGACGATCCCCGCTTGGGCAAGAGAAATAACCAGAACGCGGAAGCTAATATCGCCAAGCTTCTTGAAGTCTGGCGCACTGCAAGCCGTCCAATCTTCCATATTCAGCATAGCTCGCGATTCAAGGATTCACCTTTTGCTCCCGGTTCAAGTGGGCATCCGATCAAGGGAGTCGTAGCGCCGAGAGCCGCAGAGCCTGTCATCCAGAAGAATGTTAGCAGCGCCTTCATAGGGACGGATTTGGAGAAGCAGCTTCGCAATCGTGGGATTGGTTCGGTTGTCATAGTTGGTCTCGAGACAGATCATTGCGTCTCGACAACGGCTCGTATGGCAGGGGATCTCGGTTTCGAGACGTACGTGGTCTCCGATGCGACAGCCACTTTTGATCGTGTTGGGTCTGATGGGAGACATTTTGACGCAGAAGAGGTGCACGCTGTCGGTTTATCGAGTCTGAATGGAGAGTTCGCAAAGGTGGTCGAGACCGCTGACCTATTGAGATCGAACTAAAACCATGAAACTCCAAAATCGGTTGGCTCACCCTACTAGACGTAAGCGCTAGAGTTTTCGACTGTGATGTTAAGACCGCTGAGGGATAGACATATCTGAATCCACTAGCGGCCATTTACGAATAAGGTGTTTTTGATCTGACTGGTTCAAAGTTTGCAGCTTTTCTTTTTGCTGATGCTGAGGGTTGGGGCGGTTACGCGTTTGTTCCGCTGAGAGTTGTCGTGGCTGCTTTCTGGTTACATTCCGATATTCCACGATGGGCAGCGTTAGTGTCTCAGTCCCCAGAAGCGAACGGTCTGGTTCGGAATCTGTTTGGTGTGGGCATGGTGGTGCCGTTAACCTATTTTTTCACTCTACTCGAGACTCTCGCGGCAATTTCGTTCATCTTGGGGTTTATGACGCGGTTAGCGGCTGTGTGGGGAGTAATAGAGTTCGCGATAATCGATACTCCTCTTCTTTTGAGTGGGAACATCGGGCAAGGGTTGGTGCATGCTTTGCTGTTGAGTGCGTCATTGGTGTTGCTTCTAAACGGAAGTCCCTCGCTGAGTATTGATGGTTTGATCGCGAAGCGCCTGAAAATTAATAACAATTGATTGGTAAGACTTGCAGTCGTAAGCTACGATTAGTTGAAGCTCAAGCCTCTACTCTACGTCGCTGTTAAGCGCGAGTTCGAGTCTTCGAGTTATTTGTTCGTTATCTACTCCTAATGCGTGTTCCCAGACTTCAATCTGGGACTTCACGGGTATTACAGTTATGTTCTTGTCTTGGAGTACCTGCCATTCGTCTGCCGACTTTTCATAGTTCCATTGGGGTAGCAAGAATTTCTGTATTTTTATCTTCTTTGTCTGGGTTGCTGCAAGGAATTTGCCTGCTCCTCTCCAGCCGACTCCGCCTACGGGGCCAACGTTTCCTTTGATGTCACCTTTCCCTGTCATCACAACCGTCGCGCTAACACCAAGTCCTGATAGTTCGGATATGGCTGCTACACTGAAGGCTGCTCCTAGGCTTGGACCGCTTACTCCCATGCCTGCAGCGCCTTCGAGCGGACTTATGACTTGAAAGGTGAAATCGTACTTGGATATGTCGAGTTTCAGTTTTTCACGGAGGTAGCTGCGAATGTACTCGATAACATTTCTTGCACTCTCCACGACGCTCACGTCCTCCACGGCTGTTGCAGGTCCAAGGACCGCTGCCTTAGCTGCTCCTGTCACTCTGACCTTGCCGGTGCCTTGTTTGTTGACACTGCACTCTGTCAATAGTACGATACCGCGTCTTCCTTGAGGATCTGTTGCGATCCCATATGCGACGCCCCTCTGAAGTGTTTCTACCATTAGGCTTTCTTGTGCTTCTATCAATTCTTTGTCGAGATCTTGTTCGAGCTGTAGTGCTGCTTTCTCGAAATGGTATAGTCGGATCTTGTAGTTGTCAGTGAGTACTTCTTCTTCAGAAGTTGGGGTTTCGCCCGTTTTGCGGTGCATGTCCAAGATTTCTCGGAGTCTTTCGAGGTCTTCTCTGAACATCTTTGCTGCGCGTTGTCGGTGTTCTTCGTCTCCTTTGTGGGTTTCCCAGGCGGCTATTATCTCTTGAGATCTTAGTCGGTTGGCCTCTCGTATGATTTCAGCCATCACTCTCGGTGATACAATTCGATGTTGCTTAATGATGTTCAAGACTTTTTTGGTCGTTACTTCTGGATGTAGGTGCGCCGCATTTTGTTTGAGGTGAATGGCGATAATGTCATTTCTTTCCTCATCGTTCTTTGGGAGAGGTATCTCGAGGATGTTTGGCTCGACCCGATTGAGAATCGCTTCATCGACCATCTCGGGCTTGTTCGTTGCTGCGATAACGATTACGTTCTCTAGGGGTTGAAGGCCGTCGAGTTCAGTGAGTATTTGCGCTGTTATCTTGTCTCCAACTGGGTCGCCTCTTCTCTTACCGGCGATTATGTCGAATTCGTCGAAGAATACTACGCTTGGAGCGACCTTTCTGGCGATGGCGAAAAGGTCTTTAACGTTCTTTTCTGGTTCGCCAACCCACTTGGCATTTATCAGTAGTTGGGCGGCTGGAGCATAGAAGAATGAGGCTCCGTTCTCTCTGGCTATGGCTTTGGAGATGTGTGTCTTTCCACACCCAGGTTCACCCCAAAGTATGAAGCCTTTAGGCGGTATCCATCCAAGCTTATTCACCAAGTCGGGTCGAAGGCTTAGAGAGATAGCTTTGAAGATCCTCTCCTTCACGCCAAATAGGCCGCCAACATCATCGTAGGTTATGGACGGTTTAATCTTGAGAATAGAGCTTATGACTTCACTGCTCTTCTCGGTCTCTACGTAGCCTCTGAGTTCTCTGGCTGCAAGCTCAAAGTCTTCGAGCGTAACAGTGAAACCCTTTGGAGTCTTGCTGCGCTCTTCAAACTTCAAAAAGAGACTCCGCCGCAGAGGTTCTATCTTCTTATTCCTAACCTTGTAGCATGCGTCAATAACGTCGAAAGGCGTCAGTTGCGTCTGTCTGTAAACGCTTACGGCTCTTTCAAGAGCTGTCATGACCTGTTCAGGATCGAGGTAGTTCCATCCAAAGTTTGCAAGCTCGGACGTGAGAATTGCCAGAAGCATCTCGCGGTTCACGTTTTGATCCAGATCTATGACAAAGCCACGCCTCCTCACATCTTCCCTAATCGACTCAAACACGTTCGTGGCCACTATCACTACCGTTCTGACTTTCGTGTCGAGTACCCTCGTTAAACTACTGATGAATATGCTCTGAACACGTACGTCTTCAGACTGTACTAGCGGCGAGGCACTCTTGTCAACTTTCTTTCCGAAACTCTCAAACTCGTCGATGAACAGGATGGTTGGTGTTTTGAAACCTTGATCGAAGATATGTGCCAGGTTCCTAGCCGACTGGCCGTAGAACGGATCGAAAACATCAGCACCCCTTACCGACATGGGTTGAACGTTCACTCCGTTCATTATCCCATGGACAACTCCCTCCCTGATGCAAACCTGAGCAAGTATCGATTTTCCAGTTCCGCTTGAGCCTCTCAAGATGAAGAATTTAGGAGGTGGAGCATTTCGGAAAACATCGAGTACGTATCGATCTCTGACAACATGAAAACCAATGCTTGACATTACCTGCTGATATTCATCATCTCTTCCAATGAGCTGCTTGTGCGTCGTCGGGAACTTCTCATCGATTGCCCGCATCAGCCTTCGAAGCTTTCTCGGTGTAAGTCTTGCGTTACGCCACAACCGATAGGTCCTAGTTGTGAAGTAGAGCGGAACGCATAGGAGCTTTCTCGCAATAGGTCGCTGAACCCACCAATACTTGAACTCTTGAGTCGGTTCAGTATTCTGCGTCAACGAGATCGTACCAATCCTTCCATTTTGCTAAGCCGTACGTGACAGCAGTCACTAGCAGTACAGCAAACGAGAGCTGAAGCGACGTAAGAGTCAATGGTAGGACGAGCTGTAACGATGCTAGGGACCTTAAGGCCGTAAATAGTAGAATTCCAGCGTCTATCGCTAATGTCAGTAGGAAGTTCAGGAGAAATGCATAGAAGAGGATTCTGAGGATGAGAGCTGCTGAATCCTGTCGCGTCCACTTATCCCGTCTCATCTTCTTGAGATCTTTCAGGTTAAGGAAACCCGTAACAAGAAAGAGAACTACAATCAATAAGTAGAGCATCATCTCGAACGGCGGAATCACGTCGAGATAGATCATGATCTAAAGATCTTTCCTACATCGACATGGGAAACTTGCGTGAAAAACATTTTGGTACGCAAAACTCGTGAGTATGGTCTTTGACTGTCAATCGCGGCGTTCACTTAGGGTTCCTGAGGTGAAGGGGATAAAGGGACTATTGGAATCCCTTCGCATCTTGTACGGGTTTCAGTCAGGTTTTCTTTGATTCTTCCTTTTTCATTGCCATTTCTTGTCGGCTGTCAATCTGCTTCTGCTTTATCTCGCTGAACAAGTTGCACCAGTCGCGTCCTGAGACGATGAGGCTGTAGGGTTTTAGTTTGGGATGACCGCAAATTCCACGTTCCAGTATGTCAGCGTTGATTGGGTCGTTCGGGAAGAACCACACACAGGCGAGGCAATTCTCGTATTGCCAAGTTAACTTCTTCAAACTCTTCTGCGGTTCAGATTCTTGACTCATGTCTTAATCACGATTGACTACTCGGATCGACGAGTTAAGCATATTACCTTGAACCAGTCGAGCTGACTAATACTATCTTACGATCCGATTTATGGATTTAAGTGACTAGAGGTAGTCAATTATCGTAGAGTATTCGTTGTCAGAGTTCGAGTTCTCTACAGAACAAGCCCCTGGATTAGTGAGAGAGGAAGGTGTCGACGAAGATTGGTTTCATTCAGGTTTGTACTCGTCTCAGTTTTGCTGTTTTCGGCTCTCACCGTTCCATGCGCTAGCGGAACATTTGGCAATGAGGCCACCCCTATCAGGCACATCATCGTTATAGTGCAGGAGAATCATAGTTTCGACAACTACTTCGGAACCTACCCTTCAGCCAATGGCTCTCTAGTGAACACGATTACTGCACGATTACATCCTGTCGATGGACTGCCGGGAAATATCTGCGTGTGGAACGGGACGAAGTGTTACTCACCATATCTTTCCAGCGTGAGCAATCCGATCAACCCTGTGGAAGGTCAGATTACTTACGAGCAGGATTACGCGGCGGGCAAGATGAGTGGGTTCGTTACATTCTCCGGTCCGCAATCAATGGCGTATTTTGACTATCATCAGATTGCAGCCTATTGGGACTATGCGGAAGAGTATGGATTAGCTGACCGGTATTTCGCATCTGCCTTGAGCACAACCACTCCGAATCGACTGCTCCTCCTAGCGGGCGATTCCCCAGTGGCGAACAATTATGGGCCTCCTCCGTACCTAAACTACAATCAAACTATTCTTGGCGAGCTTGATGCGCATGGTCTGTCGTGGGGATATTTCGATTTCGTCAATACGTTCGGCCTGACGAGGGATGTCTATCCGCTGAACTACCTGATCAACGGGACCGTCGAAGATCACGTTGAGGATGTCTCCAGACTTTTCGCGTACCTTAAGGCGGGGACTGGTCTGCCCGCTGTAAGCTTCGTAAACGCATTGGGGTCAGACACTCTCAATGAGCACCCTCCTCAAAACGTGACGAGAGGAGAGCTGTGGACTGTTTCAGTCGTGAATGCGGTGATGTCGAGCACCTATTGGAATTCATCAGCTATTCTCATCACCTGGGATGAGGGAGGTGGATACTATGATCACGTCGCTCCACCCCAACTCCTTAAGATTGATCATGGGTTTAATCATCCGTTATCCGGGTACGGTCAACGAGTACCGTTGCTCGTGATCTCCGCTTACGCTAAAGAGAACTACGTCTCGGAGACAGTCCTGAATCACATGTCAATTGTGCGCTTCATAGAATACAACTGGAACCTGCCTGTACTCAACCACTACGTTATGAACTCCAATAACCTACTCGAGTTTTTCAATTTTACAGGGGCGCCTAGATTACCAGTGTTTCTGAGCGATACCGGTCCTTTCTCAGCAACGGTCTACCCAATCCCTTTACAAGCACCTTCAAATCAGACTACACCCTCGTCGACTAGCGTCGCGCCAGCAACCTTTTGGGGCTTACCGGTTTCGTTGATACTGCCCGCGATGATCTCTGCGGGCGTGCTCCTTCTCTGGATGCGGAGGAGAGCGGAAGATCGTACGAGAAACAGTTGAATCGGTTGAGTTAGAGTCTTCTCTTTTTCATCTTCATGTAGGCTACATAGACTAATCCGGCAACGAGAATCGGAATACCAAGGTATAGTAGAGGAAGGTAGCGGGCACTTGCGTTTTCGATGGGACTATGATCGGACAAAACGAAGAACGAGTAGAGTGTAGAGTTCCACTGAACATTGTAACCTTCCACATTCAAATAAACGTATGAGATGACGGGTGGGTCCGATTGCGATGACGTAAAGTTGAGAATGTGGAGTGTATCATCGAGGTATGGGGATAAATTGACCGTGACTGTTTGATTTCCATCCTCTGTCAGCTGAAGAGAATGATAAACAACTATTCTTGGGCCAGTTACGAGGTAACCTTCATCTCCAGAGCTGCTTGCGGAGAGCACCTTGGAGCTGTTGGCGTCCATCCAGAAGTTCAGGACTGTGTACACTAACTTTTCCGGGACGCTGGGCACGTATTGTGTTACCGCAATGCCAACAGCGAACCATTCATTATTGACGTTCAACATGCGGGGGCTTCTCCAGTCCAATGATACGCTAACTGTCCAGTTCCAATCGGTTCGGAGCCCAACATAAGCGGGCGCCGCGAAGTTCGTCGTGTAGTTCGGCAAGTTCACTCCAGGCGAAACGAACCCTGCTTTGACGTAATAGTAGTCGCCCCACTCCAGACGCCTGTACTGTTGTGTTCTCGGAATCTCTTGGAAGTTACAGCACTGGGGGCCAACTGCAAGGTGAGGCATCCCAACTTGCAATTCCGTCCATGGTCCAACCCAATATCCCATATGCGCGAAACCAGGTCCCGTAGACCAGCTGACAGAGATGTTTGTTAATCCCTTGCTAAATCCGGGGATGAAATTCGGATCATAGACTGGACCATTCTCAGTAGAGTTTAGAGTCGGGTACAAGTTGTACACATAGTAGCCCTGCGGGGGGTTCAAAATGATGCCTCGCGAAACTGCCACCTTCGCATTTGGCGAAGAGATTGCTAGCAAGAGGATTAACACATACTGGAGCATCCAGAATCTCATCCTGGCTCTAGCTCAGCCGTCGAGAGTGTTACCGTCCCGGCCGTGAACGTTGAACCTTTGAGACCGTACACGTAGAAGGAGGCTAGGTTAGCCCATGAGATCATGTAATCTGATAGGACGATCCTATTGCCAATTGCAATAGTCAGATTGCCGTTTGGTCTCGGTGCGATCTGCGGATTAACAGGAACGGGTGGTGCAAAGCTGACAAATCTTAAGGTAATATTCTGTTTACCAATCCAGCTAGGCGAGGTTGAATTGTACAACACGAACCCGTAAGAGTTTTCCCAATTCTGTGCGAAATACTCGATTCTAAGAAGACCGTCACCGCGCATCTGAACGATGATTGTCGGAATTGACAGGTTCTCCAACAGGTAAGCTGGAGCAATCGCGACTTGCGCTTCGGATTCCTGTGGATCTCCCGAAGAAATCAAGTCGCTTTGAATAGATATCTTCCAAGAACCATTGATAGCGGAATCCAACGAGTACTCTGTGTCGTTTGAGATTGGCTGATTGAACTGATCAAACGGAACGCGAAATACCGTTTCGTTTCCTAAAACGAAGTTGACGGTTGGTTGTGGTGTGGACATTCGAAATGCCAAGGCTGTCGACTCGATGGCCACGATGATTAGAAGGAGCACTATTGCAATCATACTTCGATTCAATAGTAGTTCTCTCTTGACCTCCCATTGTTGCTGGGATATTTTACTGTGGCTGATTCGATCGCTTCGAATGGGAGCTCTTCGCCTGCCAAATGGCTCACTAGTTCAAGAGATTGCAAGTGGGAGGCAATTTAGCTCGGGTTGAGCAGGAATTCCTATACTGTTGCACGGGTAGCCAGAGTGTCAAAGGAGCCTTCTAGATGTAAAATTGACCGCAGATCACTTAGTTGTCGAATTCAGCGTAAAACACTTCGCGTTTTATGCAATAGTGAGCATGATGTTTAACATTCATCTGAGCGGTATTTGTATGAATATGTCAAAAGTCGTCCGCTAATGCTAAGGTTTCACGGCTCGAAGCTATTAATACATTCAATTGCAGATAATCGATTCCGTTCAGGGGGCTGATCTTCATCAACCTCGCAACTCTAGCATTCTGGAAGAAGAGGGAGTTTGGGACCGCTGAACCTGAACGGATTATTCCGCTACCCCCATTGCCAAAGCCTATTGGGGTGGAGGCTCGTTCAGCCTCAGAGGATGATGTTAACAAGGCCAAGGGTGCGCTGAAGGTTCTTCTTCTTGAACGCCGAATAATCGGATCAGCTCTCACGACAATATTCGAATCTGAAACAAAGGGGATAATTAGCCAAACTGAACGAGACCGACTCGTAGACAAATACAAAGTAGACCTTCAAAGATTGAACAGTTCCATAGAGGAGCACCAACGCACGGTCGATCTGTATGAATTAGGGAAATCCCGAGAAGAGCTTATCAGAGATTTCAACACGAAATTAGCTGAGATGGACGAGAAGATAACTCGCCTGAGAAGCGGGAAGTCTGACCTCTTTAAGATTGAGCAGCCTAGTTCGAGCGTGGTATCGGCAGGGCAGGGACAGGAGCAAGCTACGGATGCTGAGAAACGCGTTGAACAAATCCGCGACGAGATTCTCAAAGCAATGGATCGACTCGAGCAGATAGAATCGGAAGGGTAGAGTTGTCCTGGATCGAGGACGCAAAGAGAAACGCTGTCCTCAAAGCCATAGAACCCGTGAAGAACGGATGGGTAATAGGGCTTGGAAGCGGTTCGACGATGGCGTATGCGGTGAGAGAACTTGCGAGGCTGCAAAGAGACCGGAAGATGGAGTTCTCGGTAGTTCCCACGTCGTACCAAATGGAATACCTTGCGGCCTCGCATGGCTTGAGAATTACGAGTCTAAACGAGGTTGCTCGTGTCGATTATGCTATTGATGGGGCGGATCAAGTCCGGGATGGTAGTCTGGATTTAGTAAAGGGTGGAGGGGGGGCTCTTCTGCGAGAGAAAATCGTGGATTCCTCCGCGAGGAGCTTTGTGGTCGTAGTCGATCAGCTGAAGGTGGTCGACTATTTGGGGGGTAAGCAGCTTATCCCGCTTGAAATCCTGCCATTCGCCTACAGGTACGTTCGATCCGAGGTTGCAAAGATGGGGGGCAAAGCGAAGGTGAGGGAGAGTAGTGGGAAAATGGGCCCCGTAATTACTGATAACGGTAATTTCTTGGTGGACGTTGATTTCGGGCGTGTCGAGAGCCCCTCTAAACTGGAGCGGGGCTTGAAGGCGATTCCAGGAGTACTGGAGACGGGACTATTCGTACGCATGGTGGACAGAGTATTCGTAGGTCAGAGAAACGGCAAAGTTAGGATAATGAATCCACGGTAAGCAGCTGTCGTCAGTCCAGTAGCATCAGTCCGGCTGCTATTGCGGCGTAGTCAGCGACGGACTTGTCACTAGCGCTTGCAATGATAATCACGTCCTCATGCTGCGGCTGAAATACTTTCATCAACTCCTCTGCCAGTGGATCATCCAAATCCAGCTTCCAATCATCAGACACTTGGGGCATAACGAGTCTGCCATGCTTCATCAATATAGTACACGCACCAGTTGCCCCTGACCGGACAGCCGCGTCCCGTTGTTCTATCCCTTGCTTCACCTTGTGAGCTGATTTCTTGACTAGCACGGCAGTGCTAGCACTGTCCAGAGAGAGTTGTCTGGCGTTTACAACTGCTGTTTTCGAGAGTCTTGACCTCAGACGTTTGTAAAGAACCAGTCCCTTCGGAGTCAATGTGCAACCTTGTTTGCTCGATTCAACTAGCTTCGCGAGTGTGAGATGTCTAATTATCGTTCTTGTTGTTCCTTCGCCTAGACCAAGCGTTTTGGATAATTGCGTTCGCCCTACGGCAGTATCGTCTCCTATGCGGAGGAGTGCGCAGGCAACTTGAGGGTACGCAAATGCTGGAGAAGGCCCAGCGCTAGACAGTTGAGCTAAGGCCTGGAGCCTCGTCAACAGTCCTTCTTTCTTCAACGCTACTTCTCCCTTGATGATTATCCACTCATCAGCGTACTTTGCCGATAAAGCTCAAAGGTTTATCGATGGTTTCATTCAACTCGGACCATTTTGACGGTTCTAAGAATGTATATTTGAGAGCGCAGGGGAACGACGCATCAATCCTGACTGAAATCCGCAAGTTCTTCTAACCCTTGCTTATGCCGGCGGAATGGAACGTCGCCATGTTGGCATAACACATCATCGACTGTTGGATAATCTGCATGGCAAGGACGGCGCCCGTGCCTTCACCAAGCCGCATGTCAAGGTCAAGCACTGGTCGTATCGACTGCTTCGTATAGAATTCACGATGGAATGGCTCGGCGGAAATATGAGAAAAGAAAAGATAATCTCGGACGTTTGGAACAATAAGGAGTGCGGCCAATGCTCCGGCCGAAGCGATAAACCCATCGATGACCACCGGAATTCCTGCGGCAGCGCCTCCGAGCGCCAATCCGCAGATTGCTGCTAGCTCGAATCCTCCCACGCGTCGGAGCGCATCAAACGGCGACCCATCCCATTCCTTCTGATGGAACGCGACCGCCGTTCGAACTACTGTTCTTTTCTTATCCAGTAAAGCGCCGTGCGAACCTGTGCCGGGTCCGACCGTTTGCGTTGGGTCGGCGCCCAGCAGAAGACTGTACAGCGCGGATGCAGAAGATGAGTTGCCAATGCCCATTTCGCCTGCACCAAGCAAATCCGCGCCAGATGAGACGGCCAGTTCATAGCCAATCCTAATCGCCGATTCACAATCGGCAGCTGTCATAGCTGGCATGGTAAGGAAATTTCTCGTCCCTTCGCGAACCTTTCTGATAATGAGTCCTGGTAATGGATCAAAATCGCTGTTCACTCCAACGTCGACAACGGCATATTCTATGCCCGCTGTCTTGCACATGACGCTTACTGCCGCTCCGCCGGCAGCCATGTTCAACACCATCTGCCGTGTCACTTCAGCGGGATATGGATTGATTCCCTCCCTGGTGATACCGTGATCCCCCGCAAAGGTGAAAAGTTTCATGACGTGAATTTCCGCCCTCCTGTTCTGGCGGCACAGACAGTACTGCAGCGCGAACTCCTCAAGTCGCCCTAGACTTCCCGGGGGTTTGGTGAGGTCGTCAAGATGTGCACGAATCTCACCTTCAAGTTTAGCGTTCGCCGCCGGACGGATCGGTAGAATGAAGTCAAGCATACTTCTGAGTCTCACTCTATTCTGATTGTAATGGCGCTGGGCATCGAGTCCTGCTTCAAACCCGCACAGGAATTATTAGGACCCGCATTAGGGACATGAGCGTTTGAGCAAAACCAGTTTGATGCGGCGATTCTAGTGAGCTGATAAGAACGTGGCGTTCTTGAGCTTCCTTTAGGTTTCATCTTGCGGTCCTCTTCCTCGATGGTTCCTTGCCAACTTGAGGTCTACTTGAGTGTTCACGTTAAAGATCAAGTCACGGTCCTTAACCACGAAAACTGTTTCATCCAGTCTTCCCTCATCAATTCGTGTTCCGTCGACCACGTTCAAGTCCGACGGCGCTAGCTCTTGGCCCTCGTAATTGAAGGCGTATGAGGCTTTTAGACCGAACTTCTCGTACAGTTCAATCTGGCGCGGCCACCATTAGAGCGGGTTTGCCGCCCGAAAAATAATTCCCGACCGCATCATCGACTATTTTAGGGGTCAGGAATGGTAGGTCAGCTGCCACGACCACGACATCTTTCAATTCCAGATTCTTTATGGCCTGTTGCATATCTTGCTCGTATCCTTCACCGGATGTTTCGATGACGTCCACCCCTAGTGTGCGTACAGTCTCATGCGGTGTCTCGTGTTGCGGGGGTTACTGCGACGATTATTCGGTCAACAGATTCTGCCTTCTTCAACGCGTCTATGACGTGGTGAATCATTGGTTTGTCTCCCACTCTGAGGAGAGGTTTCTCTATGGATGTCTCCATTCGGGTTGCTTTTCCGCCGGCCATTACCAGCGCTGTTATACCCAACCGAACCCCGCCAAGATGATTACAAGCGACACGAGTCGTGTCATTTCATGCGTCGCGCCCATTACGTCACCCGTAATGCCGCCGAACGCTCTGTTTGAAACCTGTAGCATGATTGATGGAACGATACGGCTGCACAGGTTACAGCCAAGCCTAGAGTGAGTAGTGTTGGGAGAGCCATCAGCATGAGTATTAGAACGGACGAGATGATGCGCAGGTTACGCCAGCGGGAATGCATGGCGGTCACAAAGCCGCTGCTCATTCCTTTATGGGCTGGATGCCCCGCCCAAGCTTGGAAAACCATTGAAAAGGCTCCAGCAGCCTCTGAAACAACTATAGCCTGTATCACGATACCTCGATGCAGACTTGCGATAGCGAAGGCTGTTGCGGAAAGTGTAATCCAGCCTAAAGTGAAACCGCCGGCTCCAGTCTGAGGGTCACGCATCACACTGAGCTTGCGGGCTCTTGAACCATGACACATGATGCCGTCGCCGAAGTCAAGTAACCCATCAACGTGTTGCGCTCCGTTCATCAGTAGAATGGTGCCCAATCCAATAGTGCCAACTAGCAAAGGAGGCAGAACGAGGTCCAAAATCCAGCTTAGGACTCCAGCGACGAAGCCAATGAACCCCCCGATGAGTGGAAAAATAGGCATGTATTCGGCTGCTAGAGTTAACGCGTCACTATCCATGCCGACCGGAAGAATCGTTAAGAAAGCGAGGGTGTTACGGATCGCTTTGAGAATCCGCAATCAAACCATCTGGTTACGTCGCGTCGCTGACGAGTACATGTTTGATGAGCACCCTGCGATAAGTCCACCTATAGCGTCATTTACGATTGGACCAAGCTTACTCAGGATACCCGGCTTCAGCTGATCAAACCTGACAAATTCAAAGATTCCTCTAGCTCCAGCAATGTAGTTAGCGATGGTAATTCCGAGGAGTTCGTCAGCGATTAGGCCCGGTCGCCCTTGAAACCTTTCAGCCGAGAGGTTAGGGATGCGTCCCGCTCTAGCTTCATCCTCCGCCAAGTGACAAGCAACCACAAGGGTTGAAACGTCAACATCAGAGCACGCGTTAAGAAATTCCTCAGTCAGGATTTGAGTTGCCTTCTCCCTAGTCTCAACTCCCGGATGCGGAACGAAAAGCTCGAGAGCTGTCGCTATGAGGTCGTTGAGCGTAATCCCCTTCGCTTCGAGGTAATTCAGAAGCGACATTTACTGATCATCAGCGGCAGAGAGTTCACCAGTGGCTTTAAAGATGCAGGAATAAAGAAGTTGGTTGGATAATCCAGCCTGATCAAGATGACCTGCTCCAGACGGATCGCGCTAACCGCGGTTCTGATAGCGGTCGGAGCCGTAGCTAGGATCGGCATTGGGAGCATTACGATGTTTATTCCACAGCCGCTTTATGGCTTGTTCATAGCAGTGGGTTTGACTGAGACCCTTACGTTCATCAGTGGCTTCACTCTTGGTCCAGCCGAGGGGTTTGTTACCGGGGTTTCGATAATTGTCATATCTGATATTGCCACGATACCGGGTGCTTGGACGCCAGTCATCGCCGTCATAATCGGGATGATCGGCGTTTTCGCGGGAATTACTCGAAGGTTGATCAAACAACTTGATTTCCGAATAATGGCATTCTCTTCTATACTACTAACTTTGATGAGTGAGACGTTGCAGAATGTGTCGATCGCCCTGCTATTCAATACCCCCGTCGTCGCAACTATGATTTCTGGATTGCCCACGCTGATTGTAGCACTCGTGAACAATTTCATTCTCTTCACGACGGTCGGATTGAGGGTGATTACGATGATTCTAGGTTCCGCGTCGAATGGAAACAAAAGCGCTGCGAAATAGTGAGGTTGGTGCCGGGAGCGAGGTTTTCGCTCGATAGATTCGTAATCTTTCGAGGATCGAACTCGCGGCTTCTGGGCCCAATGCTCTCCAGATTATGAGTTTCGCCCTAAGCCTGGCTGGCGCTCTACCAGCTGAGCCACCCCGGCACAAGTCCAGAAAATCTATTCTGCATGTAAAAATCTTCTCTATTGCTGTATTCGAAGGATTCTTTGAGGAGACGTTAAATCGACTGTGTAATTCAAACACTCGCACAGGATTTGATGGAAATGGGATTTGACTACTTGAAGCTCAGCGACTTTGAGATTAGAGACAAGAAGATCTTGCTGAGGTTGGACATTAACTGTCCAATGGATCCAAAGACAAATCGCATACTGGACAACAGTCGAATTTTGGCTGCAAAACCAAGTTTGGAGGCGCTACGAGACGCGAGGGTCGTAGTTATGGCTCATCAGAGTCGACCGGGAAAAGGAGACTTCACCTCGCTTCAGCAACATGCAGATCTGCTGAAGACAGTCTGTTCTCAACCTGTAAGGTTTGTCGAAGACGTGATGGGCCCCTCCGCTAAGATGGCTGTCAATGAGACAAACCGGGGAGAAGTGCTTGTTCTCGATAACGTACGATTCTGTGCGGAGGAGAATCTTGAAGACAAGGGGGAGAAACTTGCCAAGAGTAATCTAGTCTCGCGTCTGGCGCCGCTCTTCGATCTCTATGTGAATGACGCTTTTGCGTCTGCTCACCGTTCGCAAGCTTCAGTGGTGGGTTTTCCACAAGTTCTGCCTTCGGCTGCCGGCCTCCTTCTCGAGAAGGAATTAACCGCCCTCGACCGGTTACTGGGGGAACCCAATCGGCCGAGTACTTACCTCTTGGGAGGCGCCAAGATTGAGGACAAAGTCCCGGTAATTGAGAATATCCTAGCGACAGGTAAGGCGGATCATGTTCTTGTAGGTGGTAATGTAGGCAAGGTGTTTCTAAAAGCCGAGGGTCAGGAGTTCAATGAAACTGATGAATCATGGTTGACCGATGCCACCGACTCAGTTCAAAAGGCGAGCGGCATGCTCAGAAGATACGGTAACCGAATCGTTGTGCCCGTCGATTTTGGAACCTTGACTGAAGGCAAGCGTTGCGAAGTCGCTGTGAAAGATATCACAAAGACCACTGGAGACGTAATGGACATTGGAAGCGAAACTTCAAAGATTTTTGCTCACACAGTGAGTGAGTCCAAAACTGTTGTGGCAAGTGGACCCATGGGCGTCTTCGAACAGGCTGGATTCGAAAGTGGAACAAGGCTAGTGCTGGAAGCGATGGGCAGTTCAGGAGCCTTCACCGTTATTGGAGGAGGACACTTGGCAGGTTACGCAAGCATGTTGGGAATTGCTGAAAGATTTTCACACGTAAGCACTGCAGGTGGAGCGATGCTGTCGATGCTCGCCGGAGAGAAGTTGCCAGCTATAGTTGCACTTGAAGAAGCATCAATCCGATACGCCAAGGCAAGGTAGGTTTCATAGGGGAGAATTTTAAGCATCATCTTCAATATCACGGCCGGACGCCTCGGTGGCTCAGCCTGGCAGATGCCTGACTGGCACTAGAAAGCAGCCGCCTTGTAATCAGCAAGAAAGCGGCAGGTCGCGGGTTCAAACCCCGCCCGAGGCTCCACGATACTAACCCGAGACTTTTCTTTCTCTTCGGTCATAGAACTTCAACCGCCTTGTAGATACGTTGCTAATCATATTAGTCTAATAGATGAGTGAAAATAACGGATTAAGCCCCAAATTATGTTACAACGAGGGAGCGGAAACTATGCCTGTACGGCTCTAATTCCATGTCCATCTCCTGAGTTCTCCCATCGTCTCCCGCACTCATCGCAAGCATAACTGAGAATTGTTACGAATCCTTGGTCTTCCCACTTCTCTGTTCTGGCGGTGCATGGCATCCATTCACGACAGTATGGGCAATCCAATTCAACCACCTAAAGAGTCAGGTCCAAGGTTAAACCGCAGTGGTTACACACGGGTTCATCGTTCGCTTCCTGAAAGCTCAGTCTAGGTGCATCAATAATGATGCCTATCCCACATTCTGGACAGATCATGATAGCTTCACAGTTAAGTGAAATCGAAGTATCAGCTCTTAATTTGCCGACATTACGACGTGAAGTGGGAGAGTTGAGTGAATTAGGACCACCACACTTCTTGAAATGGCCTTTTGTATCGGTCGAGTCGCTCAACAAATCTTAAATCATAAGTCATGTTGATGTACTGCCAGAGATTCACCAATGCATTCAGCGCTGCTCAATTTCGTTACGAGTACAACCACTACTACTACGACTCAGACTAACTGAGTCGGACGGCAAGAAACTAACCGATTTCTCAGTTTTCTGCTGTTCCGGCTTGGATTGATGTTATGGAGAATTTAGCAAGAAATGAATAATCGAGCGGTTTGGCGTAATGCTCCGGGGATCCTTGAGGGAGCCTTCGAGCGGAGTAACTCGAATGTAAGCGTAGCTAAGAGTGTCGAGGTGAATGTGCCTTCAACTACCGCGAACTTGGGACCAGGGTTTGATGTATTCGGACTAGCGCATAACGCATTCGTAGATTCTGTTAAAATTGAAGTTGTTTGCGGAAACAGCGTCGACGTTGAAGTCGTTGGGGTAGATTCAGAGTCCGTCTCGAGTGAAGTGGATAAAAATACCGCTGGAATTGTTGCAAGCGCGCTCGTGAAGAAGCTGCCCTCGGGGTATGGTCTCAGACTTCGAATTACCAAGAGGATCCCCGTGGGGGGTATCGGGCTGGGGAGTAGTGGCGCAAGCGCGGCAGCATGCGTGTTCGGGTTGAATAGGCTCTTGAATTTGCGCTTGTCTAACAATCAGATGATTCAGCTGGCTGCAGATGGTGAAATGGCTTCCGCTGGGTCTGCGCATGCGGACAATGTCGCGGCGAGCGTTCTAGGAGGCTTCACAATAATCCAATCTTATGAGCCGTTTCATGTCATTGGGCTTTCCCCGCCAGAAAACCTTCGGGTTGCAGTGGCCATGCCAGAAGTTTCAATTGGGGAGAAGAAGACAGCGTACACTCGCGCAAAAAACTCGGAAGAGGACGGCAACATTGAAGAGTGCAATACGAGCTGAACTTCGAAAGAAGATTGTTAGGAAACGATCTAGTTCTGAAATGTACAGAATGGTAAAGGCCGAGGCTCCCTCCACAAGTGCCAATCTGGGTCCTGGCTTCGATGTTTTCGGTCTGGCTCTGGACCTCTTCTATGATAGAGTGGAGATCGAGCTTGTTGCTGAACGTGGTCGAAGAGTAAGTGTGGAAGGTGTAGGATGCGAGCAAATACCCACAGAAGTTCAAAAGAACACCGCAGGGCTAGTCGCAGAGACGGTTATGGACGCGATTGGAAAAGAAGAGGGTCTGATGATCAAATTAACTAAAGGTGTACCGCTTGGCAAAGGGTTGGGAAGCAGTGCAGCTTCAGCCGCCTGTTGTGTTCGTGCCTTGGATGAAATGTTTGGCTTGTCACTCAATTCCAAGGATCTTGTGGAATTGACGGCTTACGGTGAACTTGCTTCAGCTGGCACCGTGCACTTCGACAACGCCGCGGCGGCTGTCTTAGGAGGCTTCGTAGCGATTTCAGAAGAACCTTTGCTCTTCGCCAGCTTGAAGCCTCCGATGGATCTGGAGGTTGCAGTAGCTATTCCAAAGTTACAGCTTCCTGCGGAGAAAACAAAGACGATGCGGGCCATTCTTCCGAAAGAAGTGGATCTTGACCGTGTTGCATACAACGTTGCTCATGCATCTCTGCTTGTGGCAGGAATGGCTATTTCAGATATTAGAATGATAGGGAACGCTATGAGTGATTCAATCGTGGAACCTGTTCGCTCCAAAACCATTCCTGTGTTCAGTGAAGCAAAAGCAGCGGCATTGACCGCTGGGGCCCATGGTTTCACGATTAGCGGAGCAGGACCTGCCGTAATCGCGGTTTGTAACAGAACTGAAGTGAACACGAAAGACGTGGCAAGTGCAATGAAGGAGGCCTTTGAACGGCGAGGCATCGCATGTGACGCATACTCAACCCGGCCTTCAGCTGGAGCGACTGTGATTGTAAGACGGTGACAAGAATGGAGTATTTCTTTCAGTGCATAAACTGCAAATCCAATTACGAAACTGAGGAGATGCTCTACGAGTGTCCTAGGTGTCTACACCATGAGGTTAGAGCGATGATCGTAACGGTTGAAAGATCCAAGTAGGTGGCATAGATTGAAGTGTGTGATGAAATTCGGAGGGTCGTCGGTCGTTGACGCCCAGGCGATCTCACGTGCAGTTGGAATCGTTGCAGAGTACCAATTGAAAGGACACAGCCTGGTAGTTGTTGTATCGGCGTTCCCCACCGTCACAGACGAGCTCACCAGTATTAGTGAAAAGGCTGTCGAGGGCAACCTCAAGATCATGGATGAGTTCGTAGAACGCCTTACAAGGTATCATGTCAACACTGCAAAAGGATGTATTCGCGATCAGGCTATTCTGGGCAAAGTGGTCGATGAGCTTGACGAGAACTCATTAGAAATGCGTGGAACCCTGAGGAGTATCGCACGCCTAAGGGAGCTTACGCCGCGCTCCAAGGATTTTGTTTTTTCTTTCGGCGAAAGGCTGTCAGCTCCGATCCTATGTGGAGCGGCGGTCGAATTGGGCCTAAAGTCAGAGTGGCTTACGGGAGGCGATGCAGGAATAACAACAGACGAGAACTTTGGAGAGGCAAATCCATTGATGGACGTAACGGTTCGAAAAGTCAGAGCCAAGTTGGAACCGATCCTCAACAAGGGAAGGATTCCATTCATAGCTGGGCATGTAGCCGCATCGCCCCACGGTGTAACCACAACTCTAGGCAGGGGTGGTTCAGATTACACCGCTACTTTGATCGCCGCGTCCCTTGACGCTGATGAGGTTTTGATTTGGCAAGACGCGAAGGGAGTGATGACCGCGGATCCCAGGATTGAGCCAAATGCCAGACTTATCCGCAGACTCTCATATGCTGAAGCGAGTGAGATGGCTCACTTTGGAGCTAAAGCGATTCATCCAAGAGCCATGCAGCCAGTGCTGGAGAAACAGATACCCGTCAGGATAAGAAGCTCCATCGACCTTACGACCGAGGGCACATTGGTAGCAGGCGATCGAGAAGTCAACACCCGTACTGTAGTGAAGGCGGTTACTTTGGTCAGCAGGGTTGCCATGATAAGCGTCACAGGCTCCGGTATGGTGGGACTACCTGGAGTCGCGGCGAAAGTGTTCAGAATCCTTGGCGACACCGGCATCAACATCCTGATGATCTCTCAGAGTTCCTCAGAAGCCGGAATCTCCTTTGTAGTTTCAAGGGAGAAGTTGCACCAAGCCAAGAACGCCTTAGGGCTTGGGCTTATTGGAACAGACTTCGCGAAGAACCTGGTGTCAGAGGATGATGTATGTGTAATTGCCGCGGTAGGAGCCGGAATGAAGGGGACCCCTGGCGTGGCAGCCAAAGTGTTCAGGGCGGTCGCAGACAAAGATGTGAATGTTCGCATGATTGCTCAAGGCTCGTCCGAACTGAACATTTCCTTCATCGTAGCTGAGAAAGATGGACCGAAAGCCATTCGAGCCCTGCACGATGAGTTCAAGCTTGGCAGCAATTTGTCGCTCGAACGTCGTCGAAGAAGATGAGCATAATGCGTCATCAACTTGAATGTATAGGATGCCGCGCTCAGTATCCCTCATCATATACTGAGTGTGCTTGCTCGAGTTGCGGTGATCTGCTTGAGGTAACCTACGACTTTAATGACCTCAGAGAATCCGTCGACGTCTCAGCTTGGAAATCAAGACCCCCATCAGTCTGGAAATACGAACAGCTCCTTCCTATCGACGGAGCCTCGACGAAGATCACCCTCGGCGAGGGAGGAACTACTCTCCATAAGACTACGAGACTGGGAGAACTACTGGGAATCAAGAGATTGAACGTGAAGAACGAAGGTGAAAATCCCACTGGGTCATTCAAAGATAGAGGCATGACTGTTGGGGTTTCGAGAGCAATCGAGGTCAAAGCGAAGAAGGTCATCTGCGCCTCAACAGGAAATACGTCAGCATCCTTGGCCGCCTACGCGGCGAAAGCCGGACTTGAGTGCATCGTGATTATACCGCAAGGAAAAATCGCTCTCGGAAAACTGGTACAGGCCATTGCGCACGGTGCCCGAGTAATACAAATAGAAGGATATTTCGACGATGCGTTGCGCGAGGTTCTAACAGTAGCCAAATCAAACCCGAAACTGTACCTGTTGAACTCTGTTAATCCTTACCGGATTGAGGGTCAGAAGACTCTAGCCTACGAGATCTGGGATCAACTTGAAGGTAACATTCCGGACACAGTGATAATTCCGGTAGGTAACGCTGGAAACATAAGCGCCATCTGGAAGGGCTTCCAAGATCTCCATGAAATCGGTCTAATCTCGCGGCCGCCCAGAATGATCGGCATACAAGCACAAGGAGCCTCGCCTGTGACTGAAGCCTTCAAAGCAGGTCGATCAGAAATCATCCCTATTCAGCACCCTGAAACGATTGCAACTGCAATAAAGATCGGTTCACCTGCAAGCTGGAAGAAAGCTCTCAGAGCCGTGAGAGATTCAGGGGGAATTATGGAGGCTGTTACAGATGATGAGATCCTAGAAGCCCAAAGACTCCTGGCACGACTCGAGGGCGTCTTCGTCGAACCGGCCAGCGCCTCCAGTATAGCAGGAGTGAAGAAACTCATAGAGGTGGGGCTTGTTGGAGCCGATGAAAGAGTGACATGCGTTGTTACGGGGCACGGACTGAAAGATCCGGAAATTGTCTCCCAGATATTCGAAAAGCCAACAACGGTGAAAGCGGGTCAACTTGAGTTTTTACTGAGTTGACTGTGATCCAGACCGGATCAGACATAATTAGATTCCGGACGTTTGAGGCTTGGTGGGGCCGGCCGGATTTGAACCAGCGACTTCGCGGCTGCTTTTGCGGCAGCACTCGCGGGCCCAAGCCGCGTATCATAACCATGCTAGACCACGGCCCCGAACAAGCTTTCATTTCAAACTGTGTAAGTGCTTGTTAAATGATTCTGCTCCGTTGATTTAGGTTCGCAAAACGAGCTCATGGACGAAGCTGTGGCGGAGTTGACTGCATGATTCTGGTTACCAGTTCTTTCGTTTCCTTCGGGCCTGAAACCGGCACGCACTGGATGCCTGCGCTCTTCATGATGTAATCATTTCCGCCCTTGAACAAAGCGTCGCCGACAAAGAGCATCTCCCTCTTGTTAACGTGCAGACGCTCGATCAATTTTCGAACACATAACGTCTTATTGACACCTTTTCGTGTTACATCGATCGAGGTAGTTCCCCCTATGGTTATCTCAAAGTTGGGTAATCGAGGACTCAGATGACGTCTGATTGTTAGACGCTTCTTCTGATCAGGATCCCATTTACGTTTAAGTTGCAGGGGGGCTTTTTGGCCCAGCGCGGAGAATGTGAGTTGGCTACCTCGATTCTCAAACACTGGTCCATACGTTCGTTTCGGGTGGGAATAGCGGATTTCAGCGAATACTTCTTCGAATGATTTGAGTATCTGTTTGACGGCTTGAGTCGGCATGAGATGGGTGTATGCTCGATAGTACTTACTTTTCTTCGCGTCGTAATAGTAGCCGCTCGCGGAGCATGTTGGAAACAGGAATAAGTTCGAAAGATTAGTCGTCTTCGGCAGTTTGTCGAGGAACTGATCTTCAAATTGATGAAACGAACAACCTGACGTCACTGCTACGAATCTCTCTTGGAGTAGCTCTGCGATTAGATTTGCCATTTCCTTATCAAGATCAGATTTGCTCTTGGTCAGCGTACCGTCGAGATCAAAAATGACCGACTTTCTTCTTGGCGAAGGAATCCTTGTTTTTCATTATCTAACACCAGTAAACACACGCTTGTTCGCAGTACGAAAATGAACTGTTATATCGACTTTGGGGACGGTTAACCGGTCACAAATCGCATTGGTTAATCCCCCTACATCTTCACGAAAGCCTTTTGAATTCACGTCGCTGTAATGTACAAGTAGTGTTAGTTTTGTCAGAAGACGTAGAAGATGAATCGAATTATGAATCGGAGCCTGAGGAGCTGGTGATTGAGGTCCCCGTCATTTACGAAGGAAGCGCCTTCTACGTATGCTCAGAGTGCGGATGTAACCTGACTGAGATTCCATACTATAATAGGTACTATTGTGAGAGCTGCGGGCTTCACTACTAAGTCCCTCATTTGAAGGAATGGGGGAGAACCCAAAATCGATTTCCGATTACGCCTTCTAACCTCTTTTCTGATCGCTTGCGTGCTTCTAGCTCTACAGCTTAACACTCGGGTCCTCAACAGTTCTGGCTTTACCGAGGTATGTGGAGGAGTTCGAGATACCCACTCCTGAATCCGCGCCGTTAGCGATCACAACTGATTCAAATGGGCGGGTGTGGTTCACAGAGTCGAATGTTAGCAAGTTAGGTATGTTTGATCCAGTCAACCGAACTTTCAACGAATTCAATGTACCGGGCGTGGGTGACATGTGGGGTATAATCACCGACCTGGATGGTCATGTTTGGATGACTCAGTACGCTGGGAAAGGGTCAGTAAATCCTGGAGGTACGATAGTCGGGGGAGGAACTGGGCGGTTGATTTCATTTGACGTGGCAAACAAGAGTTTCACTTCTATCACCATACCCGAGCAATGGTTCATTTCCGATGCGAATAACAGTTGATGGCGAAAACAGACTCTGGTTCACGGAGTTCTTAAGCGGTAAGATCGGTGAATACGATCAGGCTTCAAGACGTCTCCAGGAATATGCATTGCCCAATAACAATTCAGGACCAGCAGATCTGACCTTCGACAAGAATGGGTTGTTGTGGTTTACGGAAGCTTACTCTCGGAGCGTTGGGAGATTTGACGTACGCTCGCACAGAATTTCTGAATTCAATCTGAGCTCGGAGACGCCTCCAAATGTTGTTGGGTCTCCCGTTGGTTTAGGAGTAGACCACGAGGGCATAGTTTGGGTGGCAGATCATGGAGGAAGCTGGATAGTGAGATTTGACCCTGTGACGGGCAAGGCGATGCATTTTCCAACCCGGATACCTCCACCGGATGTTTATCCGCTATCAATTCCGAACGGATTGTTGATCGACAATCAAGATAGGGTTTGGTTTTCGGAGCATGGGGGAAACAGTGTTGGCTATCTTAGCGTAGATCGTCGAACCATGGTAGAGTATGCGATTCCCTCGGGGCCTATCAGCACTTCGCTGTGGATTGCGCTCGCGCGGAATGGTGATGTCTGGTTCGCCGAATGGGCTTACAATAAGATAGGCGTGGTTCATGCCAGCATCCCTGTTCAAGTTACTCTCCACGCGACTGGAGCTGGAGGGAGCTTTACAGCTCAAGGCGGCAGCATGCTCGCGTTGTCCATTTCCGCAAATTCGAATGTGCCTTTGGAAGGGAATGGAACATGGGACTATTCTTGGTCCTCGTATAATCCGAATGACTTGTCAGTGGTCTTCTCTTCGCAGTATCCTAGCTTTGAAGCCACGAAAGAAATCAGGACGGAAGCTCAAGCACAACTGTCAACAAAAGTGTATCCAGGGAATTACACGTTAGCAGTAGGTTTGGATCTGGGAGCGATTCGTGTTTCCACAATGTTGGCCGTCACCGTCGAGACAACTAGTAACGCAAATGCGTGGATCTTTCTGCCAGTTGCTCTAGTAGTAATGCTGCTCGGAGCGCTGATCATATTCAGGCGTAGACTGTTTAAACCTAGAAATTACCACTAGCATCTCTACGCGAGGATGCTGGTGGACCTGGCACCGTTTGCACCGACCGTCAATGGTTCAACTGAAAGGGAGAGTCTTTTCATTGCTTCACGACGGGTTCCGGATCCCTTGGCAGAATCCTTCTTACTGCAACGAGGTAGCCAACGTAACCGATGATTACTGCGATGGATTGTCCTGCGAACGCCGAATACGCCGCGATGTCGGGGGGCGTGCCGCTTACGATTGGTAGCATGTAAGATAACCATAGAGATGTAATAACAATGTACGCTACGCATCCCGCTATCGTGCTGAACTTCCGAGCGAAATAGACCGCCAGTAATCCAACGAACGAGATCGCAGGGGAAAACATCGCAATCGGGGATACTTCAAATCCGATACTTGCGATGAATTGCCCCAGCGTTAAGCCGAAAACTGCCGGCATACCGAATATTGCAACAAAGGCTGTGGGAATTACTCCGATTTCAATATGGTACGCTAGGAAGAGCACTTTGGGAAGGCCGAGGGTTGAAGCTGCATATATCGCAGCGAAGATGACGAATGTGCCGAAGTCTTCCAACTTCACGCTAGACCCTGCTCCCTTGCCACATTAGCGCAAACAGGAACAGCCATATGATGTGAACGAAGTGCCAGTATGTAGATGTCGCTTCGACGAATCCATGATTTTTCGGAGAGTATTGACCCATCATCGCTCTTATGTCAGTATAACCATACGCGATGACTCCGACTAGAACGTGCGCTCCATGTATGCCGGTCAGAAGATAGAAGGTCGCTCCGAAGAAGTTCGTTGCAGGCGTCAGTATGTTTTGCAAAATCAGGTGAGGCCATTCGACGCCGAATTGGAGAATGGGGAAGAGCGCGCCGAGGATCGTAGTTCCGATGAGGCCTGCCTTGAACGCCCTAATTCTTCCACGCTTCAGTTGCCAAATTGCCCACTCTACGAGTATGCTGCTTGAGATCAGGATTAACGTTTGTACACGAGCAATCGAATCGTCGAGTATCGGCGTTCCTGGCGGCGGCCAAATAGCGAATTGATCCCTGATTGCAAAGTACATTCCGAATGCGCCGCCGAACAGCAAGAGCTCAGTCATTATGATTATTTGAATCGTCAAATTGATGTCTACGGGAAAGGCTCCGACAAGAGTATCCCTAGGAATCTTCCCTAACTTCGAGAGTGCGGAAGACCAGTTCCGCGTGTCACTATACAAGAATCCACCGAGAATTAACGCAGAAGCTGATACTAGCAGGAATCCGGCAACCAACATGATGCCTTTCATGAGGAAGAAGAACCCAACTGCCGTGAGCCCCGTCGCGAATGCAATCAGCGCAGGCCAAATACTGTGCTCATAATAATGGGCGCCATCACGCGAAGTCTCAGCGGCTGTCTCCATTTTCAAAAACCTCCAAGCCAGCCGCACTGCACGAAATATAAGTGTTTACGGAACGAATACAAAGTCGTTTTCAAAAGTCTGGCTTCTGGTTTAGATCGAAGTTGCATTTTATTAGCTACCCAGTCCTTTCCCACACGGGAATCCTGTTGAACGCGCGCAAGCTCTATCAACTCATTGGCATAGTGGTCGGCTTCGCGCTTATCGATTACGGATTCAATTTCATCGCAGTCGGCTTACCTGGAGCTCGGGAGATGACGTCACAATTCATTGGTGCAAATGTGCTGCTTGGGGGCTCTGCAGTCGTCTTCATTTCACTTTTCTTCCTACTTAGACCTGCTCCAACCTCTATCCTAAGTTCTCGACCTGAATCGGGAAATCTTGGGATTGGGATTGAGACAGTTGTGGAAGAGCAAACACCCCCACAATTTCGCTTTTACAAGAATATTGAGTATGTAGGATATCTGATGACTGCGCTAGGACTCTTCGCGGCTGCTGACTTAGTGCTCCAAGTCTTCATCTCGCAAATGTACAATGAGGTACGATGGTGGGTCGAAGTATTGCTGGTTATATTCGGAGTGTTAGCGTACGCCATTTTCGTCTCACTCGGTAGCATAGGGGCTCAGGAGGAAAGAGCGTTAGCTGCCGCCCAACCAGGCTTGGAGCCTACCATGACGAAGGTACAGGGAGAGATTCGGCCAGAAGCGATCCCTGACGTTATTGAATTGCATTTGGATCAGTTCTCGCAATCGTTGACTGGAGAATATGAACACAAACTGACTGACTATGTCTACGACATGGTCAGTGTACGACCTGAAATGATCAATGTTTGGAGGGAGAACCGAACGGGAATGCGGTCCGCATACGTGGCGGGCCCCTACGAGATAAGCTCAGAGCTGTTAGACGAGCATGTTAAGAACGGTGAACCGATCCGAATAGGCATCCTGTCAATCTCAAACGAGTCGATGAAGGAACTGCTCGGCATGCAACGAGAATTGCAGCCCCAAGTTACAAGCTAGAAGAGCTAGCGAGTGAGTATCGCTCGTAATATTACTCCGAGAACTGCAACGGCGGTTATCGTGAACACCAACGCCACAACCTGCTCCTTTGACAATGCTACTGCACCCTCCTTGGATCAATGAATGAAAATATGCACGTTATGAGCGAAGACGCAAAGACCAGCGTAGCCATCCCAAGATGCGCGGTCACGACCACGGGAAGAGTCCTAGTCTGCACGGTTAGCATCCCCAATGTGATCTGTCCTAACAAGAGAACGAAAGTTAGTGTGGCGAAGAGCGTGATCCTGCCCATCTGCTTATGGAACTTCCATGCCATCAGCATAGTCGCTATCACGGCAATCGTGACTTCAATCGTCCAAAGCCGGTGAGTAAACTCAATGAGCACATTAATCGTGAGGTTCGGCAGAACCTGGCCGTTGCAGAGAGGCCAATCCGGGCACGCGAGGCCCGAATCTGTAGACGCAACGAGCCCACCAAGGACGATGAGCACATAGATCGAAAGGGCTGTTGCCATTGACACTGCTTGTAAGGCCCGACTTTTCACTTCCATGGGTCCCCAGTTATTTTGGGTCCACGAAGCCAACTGAACACTAAGTTCGCGACCAGGATTATCACGCCTATTCCGATTAGGAATCCGGAAATTGACGCGAACAAATTAGGTGCCGCATATTGCACGGGATAAGTATACCATCGTCGAGGCATACCTTCCAGACCAAGTAGCAGCATCATCGAGAACAGAATGTAGATGCCGACTTCGGTTATAACGAACTGAATGTTCCCCCATTTCTCACTGTACATTTTGCCCGTCATGTAAGGGAAGTAGAAGTATAATCCGGCGAACAGTGCTTGTGTTGACGCGCCCAACAGCATCAAATGGATGTGGCCAACGACCCAGTACGTATCATGAAGCAGGTAGTCAACGGGGATCGCTGCTTGGAAGACGCCCGTTGCACCTGCAAAGAAAAACGTGGAAATGAATGCGATAGCATACTTCATGGGTACTTTCAGGCTTATCCTTCCACCGATCATGGTGCCAAGCCAGTTGAACACTTTGATTCCTGATGGTACTGCTATGGCTAATGTCATCGCCATGAACGGAAACCTGGCGATGTCGGAGAGGCCGGATGTGAACATGTGATGGGCCCAGACTCCGAAACCGAATACTCCAATCATTATCCCCGAGCCGGCGACCATACCGTAGCCAAAGATCGGTTTGTGTGAAAATGTGGGAACAATTTCTGAAATGATCCCAAAAGCGGGAATAATCATGATATAGACTTCAGGATGACCGAAGAACCAGAAGAGATGTTGCCACATCAATGGGTCGCCACCTAGTTGTGGAAGGAAAAATCCTGTCCCTAGATTTCTATCGGAGAGGAGCATTATCAATGCGGCAGAGAGGACTGGTGTCGCGCCTATTACTAGGAAGGAGTTCACTAGGATCATCCAAACGAAGAGCGACATGTTCCGGAACATAACGCCAGGTGCGCGCATTCTGTATATGGTCAGGATGAAGTTGACTGCACCAATTACTGAAGATGTTCCAAGAACGAGTAATCCGAGAAGCCAAAGGTCAATTCCATAACCGGGAGAATAGACCGATAACGGGGCATATCCGCTCCAGCCAGCGTCTGGAAGCCCAGCCCAAATGAGGGCGCCACCGACTGGGAAGAGCCAGTAGCTTAACGCGTTCAATCTAGGAAAGTACATGTCTTTCGCTCCGATGAGCTTGGGCACAAGATAATTTCCAAAACCCACGAGACAAGGTATCACCCAGAGAAATATCATCGTCGTTCCATGGGTCGTGAACAGGCTATCGTAGACCTCAGGTGTAACCACCGCGTTACCAGGTTCAGCCAGCTGAGTCCTGATTAACAGCGCGGCTACGCCACCCATTATGAAGAAGAAGAACGACGTTGCAATGTACAGTATGCCAATATCCGTGTGATGCGTTGTGGTCAAAATGCCTTTGATGCTTGTGTAGAACGCCGGCTTCTCATTCTCCTTTAGCGCTGTCTGCAATCGCAATACTTCCTAAGGCACCACGACCAATTCACCTAACATTGTGTAATGTCCCGTTCCACAGAACTGCGTACATTCGATCCGGTAGGTGCCTGGCTGATCCACTTCAACCCACGTATGATTAATGTGACCGGGAATTGCGTCAATGTGAATTCCAAGTTCATAAATGAACAAACTATGGTCAACGTCAAGTGACACTATCTCAAGCTGCACGGCCTGTCCCGCCTTCAAGTAGAGGTAGTTCTGCGTAGATGTTCCATTCGGGTAACTGGTTGTCGTACCATTCGGGAAGGTGATAGAGGACCCGTTCGGATACTGGAACGTCCAGTAAAATTGTCGTGCAATCACCTTTATGGTCTCTCTTGCAGTTGGAGGGGGAGTGTCGATGGCTACTAGGTTGATCCCAGCAACCACCCCGATATATCCCAGAACTACTGACGTGACTAAGATTGAGATAATCTCAATCGCGTGAGTCTTAGATACCATCACTTAGCCTCCGCTCTCTGCGGTTTCTCACGATACTTGATAATCGCATAGAACATGAGTCCGAAGACTACTATTCCAACTACTATGCCGATCATGAGTATCTGGTTAAACAAGGCCCATTCCCGCGCAACCTGCGACGACTGAGCTGAAGCTAATGGAAGTGACATCGCAAGGAAGCAGAAAACAAAACCTATGAATTCTTCAACTAGACGTACGGAACGAAATTGCAATCAAATATCACACGGTAATTTTTGATGCCTGAAACATTTCAGGTCTGATATTTAGCTTTGAGTTTGAACTTCTTCCACATCATTTGATCAAAGGACAGGTTGAAGAATCTATGTAGTGGGAAGTCTGCGTACATTGAGCCTTAAGATTCTCAAACACAGAGGGGTTGAGTCAGGAGGTATCACGATTCGGAGGATTACTCCTCTTGGCTTTACTGACCGAGAAGCAGTCGGATGGTACCGGAATAATGTGCAGAAGAATTGGGTCTTGAGGTTTGTCTCGGCGTCTTTTTCTGGATTTGCTTTAGTTCTAGGCGCTGTATTCGCGAACGCTTCTCTTGAATCTTCGTTGGTGACGAGTATGATTCTGCAGCATTTCGTCTTCATCATGGTAGGCTTACTCCTTGCGTATGCTGTGCATTCTATGGCGTCTAGCGGAATTTCAGTTAGGCTCTTCATTGCCTACGAGTCGGTCTTGAGGAAAGTTTTCTTGATGAACCGCTATGGTGCTCTATCTTTCTCTGCAGCTGGGTTGATGATTTGCTATTGGGCTCTCCCTTCCAGTTTCGATGCGGCCCTCTCAAGCAGTTTGACTCTACTTGTGATGCGTTTGAGTTTCAGTTGCGTAGGGGCGCTGGTCTTCGTAGGAGCAATGTGCGTCAATACTCACGTTCTGTCAATGCTGTCTGTTGTTCTCGGGAAGGTAATGGGATTATTCGGAGCATTTCTCATCCTTACGCCGACACAACTATACAATTTGTATCCTGCCATTCAACAAGCCGAGACGGGCGTCATCATGATTAGTATCATGACGATTATTGACATGACTGTCATCCCATGCTGGTTGTATAAGTACTTCAGGAGTGCAGATCATATACGGCAACTCTAAATGCTTCCAGGGAAAGGTCGAGCGGATAAACCGTGGCCTATGAGTTCGTAGAAGTGTTTTCCTCCGTGGTACCCCAAGTGCGAATCTCCAAGATCGCGGTAGTCATAGGAATCATTCTAGACGTTCTATGGCGATTTTTCACTAGGAACTACTTTCATCCTTCATTCGTGGACGTTATCCCAGCCGCGCTTATTGGATACTACTTGGGAAGGCGACCGAAAAATCCGAAATCCGGCAAAGACGAGAAGTCAAAATGGACTCGGCTATCCTAGCTCGACAGTGTGAGATTTCAATCGGGCGGAAGCTGCGAACTGAGTTTTCCCAGATCTATTCCTCTAAGCCTGTTAAAGTAGTAGGATACGATGTAGATTACGATCGGGATGATTACTATGATCGCAGTGGCAATTTGGGCTCCGAATTGAAATGGACCAATCGCCGGGTTGATCAGAGCGTTGAGTCCTAGGTAGCTAAAGAGGATAATGCCACTCAGGCCTAGTATGGAAATGACTGGTATTCGCCAAACTAGAAATCTTCCAGCTGAATTCTCATAGATTGACTTCCTGTGAAATGGTACGATAAGCGCGCTCACCGCTGCAAGGAACCATACAACAGAGTACAGAAAAATCGCGTTAACCTGAGCAGTGATGAACGAAGTGAAATATCCTAGGTACATGGGGATCACAGCAAGAGCACAGGTGACAGCGACGGCCGTGGTTGGAGTGTGAAAACGATCATCAACATGCGCTAACGCGGATGGTAGAATTCTGTCAAAGGACCATGCCATAATCAGCCTGCTGAGAAAGACGATGCTTAGCCACGACCATCCAATATTCCCTATGAACAATCCTATCACGATCAGCCAGAGTAGCAGCCTGCTTGGCTCAAGGACAGTGACAAATGCAGTTGGTACTGTTGATGATCCTGCTCCGACCGTTAACGTCCAAGCTTCGATGAAGGAAATGCCTACAACCTTGTCAAGGACGAAAGTCAAAACGAACCATACTGTGATTGAGACGATCTCGGCAAGGACCAGGCCATAAAGCAAATTTTTCCTTGGCTGTTTGATCTCCCCTCCGACGGTCTGCATTACGGGGTAGGGACCAATGCTGACAAAGAGAAGAGGCACAATGGCTCCGATTGTGGCAATAGTGACTCCGGGAGTGTACCCTTTCATCGAAGCATCTGAGAAAACCTTCGGGACGCCTCCCTGGAAGTACGTGCCGTAGGCTCGGATGAAGTCGGCGTGGGTATGGGTGAGGAAGACCCCGAGCACGAGGAAAAGCACAATGATTCCGTAAATGAAGAATGAGTAGGTGAGTATCCTAAACGTTCTACCCCCCGCAACCGTCGCCAGTCCTCCTATGACGAGCACGAGCAATCCGACGACGAATAATGCCCACGGGGAACTGGTGCTCCAAGGTGTCAGTAGATTTCCTAATGCACTTAGGCTAGTGTCGCCCAGCGTTTGACCCGCAAAAGAAAGCTGTGTTCCAGTTTCTGCAAAAGCCCAATAGGACCCTGATCCGGCGGAGATGAGTACAGCCACAAAGAACAGAAAACTAGCGACAAAGCCGAGTGGACTCGATAGCGTCCTTGAGATAAACACGTAGTCGCCTCCAGCTCTTGGCATGACCACGGTAAGTTGCCAGTAGAGCAGAACAATAGTGATGGCGATTACGGCCCATACGAGGAGGCTCGAATAGTAGTCGACGTTCTGGTAATAGCTAGGTGTCACCCAGAAAATTCCCGCCCAACTTGTGAGCCAAGGGAAGAATATGATGCTCCAGACGAAAACGTCAACGGCCGAGAGCTGCCTAACTAGACCGGTCGCCTCACGGACGAATAGCCGTTGCGTCTGAGTTCTTCTCAATTCGGTGACCTGAAATGCGCTTCAAGGCCGTTATATAAGTTTGAAGCCATCAATCTTAGCGAATTACCTGAGGAGGTCTCGCATCCATGAGGCTAACTCACGGAGCGAGTCTTCCGTGACTTGATGCCCCATCGTGTACTCCCTGAAGGTCACGTTGGCTCCTGCATTTCGAAGTAATTCTGCAGATTCCTTGCCGAGTTTGATGGGGATCAGCTCGTCATAGGTTCCATGCGATATGAAGACTGGGACTCCTTTCAGTTCATTCCATTTAATCGGAAGATTTGATATGCTAGGGATGTAACCGCTCAAGGCCACGATTCCGCGGATGGTTGTCGGTTCGAGTAATCCCGCAGCATATGACATGACAGCTCCCTGACTGAAGCCTAACAGGATAGGTCCAGTTGAATCAACCGGGTAACCCTTTCTGATCTGCTCGAGAAACTCTTGAAGTAGCCTTAGGCTCTCTTCAAATGAACGTGGATCAGGGACTCCTTCTGCACCAAAATCATACCAAGTATAGCCTCCGGCGGCCTCGAAGAGACGCGGGGCTCGGGGAGCGATCACTAACATCCCTAAGCCAAGTGATTCAACGAGAGGTATCAGGTCATAAGCATCGGTCCCTCGGCCATGCAAAGCCACAACCGTAGGATAATTCTGCTTAACTCTCTCCGGAAAGTATACCAGGTGCTGGAGTGACGATGTGATTGATTCTCCGCGCCGCATTAATGGTTCCTTCTAGTGGACTTTCAGTTCCCGCAGATATCTCTGCTGCAATTTTAATCAAGCCGCCGACACACAACAACGACCGAAAGGTTTCAATTAGTCAACGGAACGTTTGCTGCAAATAGAAGTATTGATCATGAGCGAGAAGATCAGACATGTTAAGCTTCGATGCGTCAATTGCAAGGCGAAATTCGATAGCAAATATGACGCGTTCGATACGTCCATGATCACAAACGTGGGTCAGGAATTACAGAATTTCATCTTCTGCCAGAGATTCGGAAAAGAGGATGTGGAAGCGTCTCTGTGGTGGTATTCGACATAAGGTAATTGCCGGTAAAGCGCTTGTTAGTAAGAGGCTCGGAAACGTTACCAGTGTAACGCTTGTGCCAGATACTCTTACGTGCCAAGGAAAGTGAATGTCGTTCCAAGCGCGATTTTATGAGCTGTGACGAAGCCTGCGTTTACTTCTAACACGTACATTGCCTTAAGTTCGGCGTGAATACTGGGCAGTTCTGTGGAGTGCAGGGTGGGAGATTTTGCTCTATGAACACAGCCTGTCGGTTTGAATTGAACCAAATTATGTCCAAGGGGAAGTTCATCTCCACCATCCAGAATCCCCAATAGTCTTCATGGTCGAAGACAAAGAGCATTCCATGATCGCTTGGGAGAGATGTTCTTCCTGATAGCCCCTTTTGCTGCGCACTAGGCGTGTTAGCGATCTCAACAAGGAGGAGAACGTTACCGACTAGAATGCGATTGTTTTGTGCCTGGGTCCAAGAATAACCTGAGACTCCTATTGTGACAAGGAGAAAGAGGAGAGAGCCCAGAATCAGCTTGTTCAATTAGTTCCACAAGGGATTACTGCTGGTAATCGTATTGAAGCTAACCTTTTTTCGCGCCCAAATAGAAACCTAACCCGAAGCTCCCACCAATCGGAAAGGCTTGGGCAATCAGGGCGAAGGAGCTAATGACGGCAGCCATCGCTCCTGTAAATGAGTTATCGAGCGTTGAAGTAAACGCATTGTAGTTGACAGTAACTGCTCCAATAGAAGCTAGCCATGTGAGACCAAGTGCGAACAATGCGGCGACCAACGCCAAAATCTTGAGGAGAATTGTCGCCATCTTCTTCAATCCGTATCCAAGTAGGAATCCAAGCGTGCCTCCCAGCCCTATTTGCGTAGCAAGCAGGGTAGCCAAGTTTCCGGTATCCAACGGACTCCTCACACAGTAGATCGATTGCGGCGGGCCATTAAAGATTCGAAACGACTGTGAGCAAAATCAGTCAGAATGTAGAGGTGAATTGAACATGGGCGTGACAAATAGGGAGAAAGTCCGCGCTAACGTCATGAGTCGCCTTCCCGTAAGCCCTGCAATGGGTAGATTGAACGTAACTGTCAGTCTAGCCCCGTTGGAATGCGTATCGTGAATTTTGAACCATGACCTACGACGCTCTCGGCATGGACCGAGCCATTATGCGCCTCAGCAATTCTCTTCGTCACTGTCAATCCGAGTCCGATCCCTCTTGGCTTTTGTGGTGTACAACGGCAACCATATCTTTTTCACCTGATCTTTCGGGATGCCGGTGCCAGTATCCACTACTGTGATCTCTATAATCTCTTTTGATTTCCTGCCTTCGATTGTTATTCTTCCACCCTTAGGCATCGCGTCGATTGCGTTCTCGATTAGGTTCGTAAGCGCTCTTTGCATTTGAGTAACATCAACCCTTATCAGAACTTGCTCTGTCACGTCGATAACCTTAACGTTCTCGGGGATCTCTAGCAGATTGAGAGCGTCTTCAACCAGCTTCTTCAACGTAACAGATTCTAATTTCAGATTCAGCTCTTTTGAGTACGCAAGCAGCTCAGTCACGATGCTGTTCGAATACTTGACTCCAGACTTAATTGCCTCAATCATCTCCAGTATCTTAGCATTATCCGTCTGGAGTGCACATTTCTTTTCCAGAAAGTAGGCGGCACCGGCTATACTTTGAAGAGGATTTCGAAGGTCATGCCCAACCATCGCTGCTAGCTCTCCAATTGTGGCGAGTCTTTCACTTCTCAGTAGTTTTTCCTCGAGTCTCTTACGCTCCGTTACGTCGCTCCAATAGCCGATTACTTAGACATCTCTACCTTTGCGGACCACGTTCGCCTCTTCGTGAATCCAATGGTAGGTCTCGTCCTTGTGGAGAAATCTGTACTCGAACCTGTGATGATTATTCTGCCATAGTAGTGGGAGATCGTTGAAGTATGCACGTTGGTCATCTGGGGGCACCCGATCACGCCAAAACTTTGATCTTCCTTTGAACTTCTCGGGTTCGAAGCCCGTTACGGACTTTACGCTCTGACTAATGTAAGTGCAGATGACATCTGAATAGTCGGGGACTGGTCTTGCGAGATAGATTGCCGCCGGATTCATGGTGACTATGTGATTTAGACGGTCTCTAGTATCTCGAAGCTGTTCTTCTATTCGCTTGCGTTGCGTAATGTCAGAGATGAACCCGATATAGTACTGGAACTGGTCTTTTTTGTCGTATTTTGGTTGGACTAGCAGTTCAACCGGAACTCTGGATCCATCTTTCTTGATATACTCTTTCTCATAACGTGCGGCTTTCCCTGTTCGTCTGATCTCTTCGAGTCTTTTCTTTTCAAACGCATGGAATTCTGGAGGAGTTAATTTAATCCAATTAATTCTTGGCAGTTCCTTTTTCGTGTACCCTATCAGTTCGAAGAGTGCTGGGTTGCAGCGGCTGATATGGCCATCCGGGTAGGCAATATCGATTGCGACCGAGGCGGATCGTACTATATCTGCCAAGGTTTTCTCGCGCTCAAGGCTCTGTTTGAGTCTTTTTGTTCTGTCGACCTTTCCTAATCTTCCGTAGTGAGAGGTTTTTCGAGTATTCCGTTTTTGAGAGCCGGCCTTTCTGGCTCGTTGACTGGTTGTCAACTTTCATGCACACTTTGGTTAGGATTGGCACGTCTTGCGTTCGGGCATTGATGCCGATCTCGGCAAGGGTGAGCAGTGAGTTCGGTTCAATCTAACGTTTTGTGTTCTGCTTGGAGATAACGGTGAATATCGTTGCGTTTGGAGTAGCTTCATATTTCGAATCTAAGCCTAGTTGTTGGACGTACTCTTTCATTGTTTCACCAGTTAGCTTTGACCATTCTTGCGATACTCCGTGCCACACGAGAAAGTGTTCTCCATGTTCATCGACGAAGTGAGTGACTGATACTGGCCATGAATGGATGTATCTAGCTAGCATGTCAATCATTGATCGTAGGGCGTTCATGTTGGCCGAGGAATAATTAGTGATAGCGGCTTCCTTAAGGAGCGGGAACAGGGCTTCTTCAGCGATTGATTTAATCTGCTTGTCACTAAGTTGTTTGAGCAAAGAGACAATTAGAGGTCTGAAAATCCGCACAAAATCAAACGGCTCGAATCTAGGTCCTAGCTCTACTCCTCCAGGGAGGCCGACAGATAGGGCTTTTATAATGAAGCTGCTGACCGTCATCTTCTTTCTTGCCGCTTCGCCCCTCACAGCACTCTCCAAGTCTTCCGGAATTCTGAGTGAAATCGTCTTCAATCTCACTCTGCGGGGCTGATTCGTGTGACTTCCTCTCGCCGTCAAGCTATATCTCCATCCAGGGACCCTCGGAACGTGAAGAGTTTCAACTCTTCTTACCACGGCGTTCGGCTTTTCGAGGCCGATGGCTTTCGATTGCGGTTACTTGTGTCTTTCTCTTTTTCAAATGATAAGAGATCGTTTCAAGGAGTCTCTCCATGTCGACCGGCTTCGTGATGTATCCATCCGCCCCCCTCTTGACTGCTTGCACAGCGTTCTGCAACGTAGGGTAACCTGTAACGATTATCTTCACCGTTCTCGGAGTAGAGTCCTTCATCTTCGTGAGGAGTTTCGTCCCATCCATGTCGGGTAGCCTAATATCGATAAGGGCAAGATCGTACGTGGTGGTCGCAGCCCTTTGAATTGCATCCATCCCATCCTTTGCCGTGTCAACCAAATGCCCTGCGTCTTCAAGGACAGTCGATAGGACTCGCCGAATACCATCATCGTCATCGATTACGAGAATCCTGGCCTTTCTACCCTCCATAACAATTCACCGTAATGAGACCAGTGCGCATTTTCGATATAAAATGAGGGTTTACTATGTAATACGATGGATCTAAGATCACCAAGAGGTCGTTGACCTTGATTGAGAATATCATAGTCGAGCAACGTACGGTTTAAGGCCGCTAAGTGTCCCATGATGGATTATGATTACGTCAGAAAAAATCTCTCCAGATGAACTCTCAGAAGGATTCGCACATCTAGGTCTCGTCGGTGGCGAGTGTATCATGCTACATGCGTCACTCGAGAGCATGGGCGTAGTGGATGGAGGTGCGGCAATGGTTCTACACCGTTTAACCCGCACAATCGGAAACGAAGGAACACTGCTTATGCCTACCTTTACGTCAGTCACTCGTCACGCAATTTTCCATTCCAACTTTACTCGCAAAGGTTGCTGGTGTGAGGGAAGGGAGAGCAGGCATATCCCATTCATCCCGGAACTGCAACCTGACAAGGAGATCGGAGCTATAGCACATCGATTATGCTCCTGGCCGAACTCAAGGCGCAGCAACCATCCAGCTTACTCATATGTTGCTGTTGGAGATCACGGAGACGAACTGGTTCGAGAGGTCAAGTTAGATGACCCATTACTGCCGGTTAGAAAGTTTCTGAAGCGTAATCCTCGCCTGGTAACTATTGGAGTGGGATTCCCTGCGGTAACCGCTATTCAGCTAGCGGTAGAGACGGTCAAGCCTGCAAAGTTCGTTAAGGAACGCGCATTGACCATGTCTTCGAAAGGTCCGGTGTGGGTCGATATTCGATCAACTGGTTGCAGTAACGGGTTTGGGAAACTCTCTTCGATGCTTCTACCTGCCGCAGATTTTCGACAGACGTCGATCGGAATGGTTACAGCGGAATCTTACTCAATGAAATACCTTGTGGACTCCGCCCAATCACTGCTGAAGGAGGATTCAAATGGATTAGATTGCGGAAATGCTTCCTGTTTGAGTTGCCATCCTTCGGCTAATTCCACCAGCCGTGATCTTTAGGTAGACTCCGGGTCATAACCGAATGTCCTCCTTCTGTGGTTAGTAGGTTGTCTTCAATTCTTATGCCCATTCTTAACGGAATGTAGATGCCTGGCTCAACTGTGAATGCCATATGGGGTTGGAGAATCTGTGTTCCATTCTCGACGAGGTAAGGGGCTTCGTGGACTTCAAGACCTAGCCCGTGCCCGGTTCTGTGTATGAAGTACATGTCAAGGTTGTATTTCTGAAGGGTCTGTCGAGCCGCATAATCTACTGCCCCTGTTGTTATTCCCGCTTTAGATTCCCTAATTGCAGCGGCTTGTGCCTCTAGCACTTTCTCGTACATGTCTTCGAATTTGTGGTCATTGCCAATCATGATAGTTCGCGTAATGTCCGCATAGTAACCTGAATACGTGCAGCCTATGTCTATCACAATAGGTTCTCTACGTCGTATTCTTCTGGAAGAGGCGATATGATGGGGGTCGGCCGAGGATTCTCCAGATTGGACGAGAATATCGTCTACGCCATCCGCCCCATTTGCTCTAATCGTTTGAGCAAGTCTGCTTCCTAACTCTGACTCCCTTATTCCGGGCTTAATTAGTGACGGAATTGAAAGGAAGGACTTGCAGAGGATCGATGCCGAACGCTTCAACCAGCGAATCTCCTCCTCATCCTTAACTTGTCTGAGTGCTTGAAGGCAAGAATCAGCTTCGTCGAATTCGGCTTCTGTGAATTTCGCGAGAAGTTTGATGAACCTGAAAGGGACTCTCCCCTCCATGCCCCACTTTCCAGAGATATTGAGACGTGTCACTGCGTCTTGGAGAGCATGCGTCGGACCTTCGTTGTCAGTCCAGCTGTGAATCTCAATCTTTAGAGGGCCTGTCCTGTATGGTCCGGATTCGAGGGTTGGAGCAATCAAGTGCGGAAGATTATCGTTTGGCACGAGAAGAAGAAACGGTCTCTCCATCAGAATGGAGTTTACTCCGGTGTAGTATCGCAAATTGGGGCCTGGGACGAGGATAACACCGTTTAGATTCCGCGACCGGGTCGCTCTCTGTAACTTGGTGAGTCTACGAATGTACTGTTCCTTCAAAAGTTCCACTGTTTGAAGTTACGTGTATTGACGATATGGCTCTTCTGCTGTGAGGTGCTTAAATGCCACTTTCATGCACGCTGAAGTTGTAACAGGTTCACATTACCTACCTTGATCAATTGTGATGGAACTTGTATGATGAAACCGTAAGCAGCGTCCATTCGCATGTGACTGTGGGAATGCCTCTCCGCATTCCGTTGGGCGAATTATTCCTCTTAACCGTACAGGACGAGCCTATCGAGCTACAGATTAATGCGTGCCTTAGCAGGGCACACTACTTCGCGTACGGTTTAAGGAGTGCTGATGAGCATTACCGTTTTCTCGTGCTCAAGGTTCGAGGCCGTAATGTGGGTTGTCGACTGGTCACGGTTGAACTCATGGATCGATCTGAAGTACTCGTGGACAAGGGGTACGTCTACGAAAGGATTACGCATCCATGCTTCGCACTTCGCCCCGAGGAATCCGCAGTTGATTACGCGGTATTCGAAATCCTATCCACAGTCAAACCAGTAGAGGTGACCTGGAAGAGTCTAGAGAGAGATTTCTTGATAGACCTCCGCGATGCGGAACTAGAGCAATTTTATGAAAGCGAATAGCTACGAAGACTTCGGGGTACCTGAATGTGACGCCTTCCTGAACTCGCCGAGATAACGGTAACATTGAACGATGATGAATGATGGTCCGTCATAGCGCGGGTAGATACTCACGCATGAGTAGGCCACATTTCTGGCATCTAACGAGCCTGAGGAGTCGCCCATCCTTGTCAAAGTCCTGCCCTATCTCTCTACTTCGCTCGTGCGTGCATGCTGAGACGCTAGGCCTTCCATCACTGATGAGGGATTGCATCTTTCAGCTCTCCTATGCCATATGTAATATGTCCGGCACATAAACCAATCCTCCAATTATGCCAGAATCGTACCATATTCCATGGAAATATACGCGACATAAGCCGTTTTACTGGCTTTGAGATCTCAAGGATTTCCATTGATGAATGGGACGTAGGTCAAGCGGGATTGAAGACACTTGCCGTTATGAAGTTTGGAGGGAGCCTCATAGATTTCAATGGAACAAACATTCCTCTTGTCATTGAACGCATCAAGGACTTGAAAGGAACAAAAGATATCGGCCCCCTAGCAGTGTTCTCTGCACCAAAGGGCGTAACTGATCGACTCCAAGCGATTGGTGAATCCAAAGCACTCGACCAAGATTACGACTTGGACTCCATATTCTCGTCCTACTCGACGCTTGCATCTCATCTAATGAGTACGGATCGTTTCACCAAATTCCAGGAAACGCTCGAAAGTTATAGGACTGATGTTGAGGAGAGTCTGTCAAGGATCGATAAGCGATTTACACGTCTGCTTAGAGCCAAGATTCTCACATCTGGGGGAGAATTACCTACTGCGGCATTGATGAGTTTCGTTCTCGAAGCAGCCGGGTTGAAATCTTGCTTTCTCGAGAAGGTGAACTGGCCGATCATAACAGACGACAACTTCGAGAATGCCACTCCAAGTCTCGAGTTGAGCTCTGAGAGTCTTCTGCCGCTGATAAACCTCCTGAATGAGGGGAATATTGTCTCCATTGGAGGATTCATGGGGATGACTCGCGACGGCTTGGTTACGCTACTAGGAATATTCGCTTCCCACACGTCGCAAATAATGCTGATAGTGAACGCGACAGACGTGCATGAGGCAATTAGAGAAATCCATCACCAACTCAACAGCAAAGGATTCGTAACCTGACGGCATGCTATTCCGACTCAGGAAAGCCGCGATCTTTCTTTTTTCTTGAACGTCCTCGCTGCCCCTGACTGACCTCAAATATCAATGCTAAATATGTCGTATGCCATATTTGGGAGACTGATTCAGGTTGATCGACTACCGCCAGTTGCTTCTTCTTGGAGGAACGGCAGGATTCACCATTTTTCTAGGCTTGCCGCTTGCTGCCGTTTGGAATGTGAGTCCAAGGAAGAAGGGCTTTCTTAACGCTGTTGCGATAGGGATTTTGATATTTCTCACTGTTGACGTGTTTGGTCACGGCTGGGATGCTGTTGGCTCATATACAAGTGGTGCGTTTGCGGCAAGCGCTCCAGTGGGCGATGCGTTACTCGCTATCATTGCTATGTTTGCGGGAATGGCCGTTGGGCTTCTCGGATTAGCATGGTTTGGAACTCGTTTCACAAATGGCATTTCTCTGCGATACCCGACTAATTTGACGACGATAGCCACCCACGATGGGCGACAGGGACAGGCGTTGCAGGTTATTCAACAGGTCGAGGCTTACAGGCTCTCGATGATGATTGCGATAGGTATAGGTGCACACAATTTCAGCGAAGGGCTCGCGATTGGTCAATCGTACGCGTCAGGAGCAATAGGACTAGCATTAATGTTGATAATTGGTTTCGCAGCGCATAACGCGACGGAAGGTTTCGGAATAGCCGGCCCGCTGACTAATCTATCTGAGAAACCGCGAATTCGTTTCCTCGCCCTCGCAGGCATGATCGGCGGTGGACCAACATTTATTGGAACACTTCTAGGCGGCCTTTGGTCATCGGGCTTCGTGTACATTCTATTCCTCGCGCTGGCTGGAGGCGCACTGGTCTACGTTTCTCTGCTAATGTATAATGTTGCGAGAGGACACGTTACGAACGGGCTCCTGATGCTAGGCATCTTTCTTGGGCTCGTGGCGGGTTTTGTCACCGATCTGATCGTAACTCTTGGCGGAGCCTAGGTTAGCTAAGCATCATTAAACAATACCCCAACTTATGGCCAAGGATTTGATGAAGACTCGCGGTGTATCGCAGCTTACTCTCGACGGTAGCGCGCTAAGGTTTCGTAATAACCGAATAGAAGCGGGAAAGCTACGGCTTCCTCGAATCTCCCGACCTTGAAAAAGCAACAAGAATCGCAACCAGAACTATGATCCCCACCGCTACTAGTCCATAAATCTCAACCCCAGTCGCCCCCGCGTTCTGCTGGTTCGCAGACCCAATTACTGTGACACTCCCGTGCATCCAATGATGGTACGAGCAGATGTATGCGAAGGTACCTGTCTCGTTGAATGTGTGCACGAACGAATCGCCCGCATTCATGTTTCCTGAATCAAAGTTGCCATCGGTCGCTGTGACTGTGTGTGGCATATTATCGTTATTTGTCCATCTCACCGTGTTGTTTACGCCGATTACTACGGTGATATCCGTGGGGGTGTATCCAGGCAAATTTACATTCGTGCCCGAACCTTGGTCAATACTCACCTGCACTACGGTGGAGTTTTGCGCCGTTAATCCCCGAGTCGTATTTGATTGAGAAACGCCGCCTGACGTAGAATTAGATAGCACCACGAGGTATCCGTTCATTCCGACTTGGGCGTGATACGAGCATACGTATTCGAAGATGCCAGCGTACTTTGCGACGAATGAGTACGTCGCTGAAACATTCCCTGGCGTGCCTAAGACGTTTACGCCCGGCGAATTTCCCGTCGCCGGTGTAGTGAACTCTTTCCCGGTCAGGTCATTGTAAAGCCCGGGAACTGTAGCGTTCACTATTATGTTGTACGGGGCACCGATCACGAAGTCGTGCGCCACCGTGTCATTGCTTATGAAAGTAAGATGCACTGTATCCCATTGATTCACTATGATGAAATCTGGGTAGAACCTATCCTGCCCAGATTGAGTCTCCATCCATTCAACGATGATGTTTCGCGTCACACCCGTCTGGTTCTGAGTTAATTTGTAATTCAAATTCTTAGACTCGCCAGGAGATGATGGACTAGGTAGAGGATGGAGCGCAAAGCCTTTTGCAAATGCTAACTGATTCAAGAGAATCAAGAACGCTAGGATCACAAGGATTTGGTGGGTCTTGAGCAACAATCATCATCCGCCCGAACTCATTCGCAGTGCACAGTTATCATTTCCTATAGCATATGTAATGAAGCTGATAGAGGAAGACCTCACTTACCCAGCGGTTCTTATGGCAGGCAGACTATTGAAAGAGCCATAGGAGACGATATTTTGGTAGAAGAGAAAACCGCAGAGAGTTAAAGAAGCTACTCACTGAGCTCGTAGACCATAGCTACGGTCACCACAAAGCAATTCATGGGCTCACAAAGAGAGTAGAAGAATTAGAACTTAGAGTGAAGACGCTAGAACGAAGGAAATGAGTTAGCGACAGGCGCGATCATATGTCCACTAAGACGTGCCCGAAATGTGGTAAACCCGTCACGTACGGCGACGGAAAGATGTACTGTATGGATTGTGATAAGACAGCATATGACGCGACGAGAACCATACGTAGTCACTAACCGCTTGGAAAGTTTAGCGACGATGGTCTAGAAGATGACTTAGCTCTCCGCTTACTGTTTGCCAGCTGTTTGTTTAGCCAACATTTCTCCAGGAGACCCTTTCCATCCTCGCATTGTCAACCAGAGATTATACGCGTGCAGATAGAGTGCGAACGCTTGGATAACCAAGGATCCTACTACGATAAGCTTCAGGTTCGCAGTGTAGGGTAAGAGGCCGGAGAAAGAGATGGTTAAGCTTATGACTCCGAGATTCATGAGCCAAAATTGCAACTTTGCAAGCCTCAAGCTGTGAAGGAAGGCATGGGAGAAAGATGGCACGAACAAGTAGGATAGTCCGAATATCATCATGGCCACGAATCCATACAACTGCATGAAGTAGAAGGCAGTCATTTCGAACGCAAGCACATGCGTGAATGTGGCAAGCAGCAATGAACCGCCCACCACGAGATATACGAGACTGGCCTTCACGTACCTTAGACTAAGTTGCATTACGACCGCCGCAACGGGACCTTGTGACAATTCTACAACCTTACAAGCGATTCCGACCTCGCTGTCCTATTAGCTTAATGCGTTAGTAGCAAGAGACCTAACTTCCTCCTTCGGTCTTGATTCGAAATAAGTGAATTCATTTAGTGTTGGGTGGGTAGTGTTGTAATAGACAATCTCTCTGTGCACTCGTGTGTTAGGTTACAGGTTTTTGAACCGCAAAGCGTTCTGAAGACACAGGTTGATTAGCTTTGACAACGCCCGCAAAAACAGCGGAGGAAAGAGAAGAAGCTAGGATTGGTCGCCTGACCTTAATCGCGGGTGTCATCGGTTTCGTGGCGGGCGTTATCGCCTACATTCTCTACCATCTGATCGGATTCTTCACGAATTTGTTCTTCTACCAGAAATTTGATTTTTCATTTGCATCTCCCCAGCAGAATCAACTCGGACTTTTTGTCATTTTGATTCCCAGCCTCGGAGGGCTGATCGCTGGAATCATGATCAAGTATGGCTCGACAAAAATTATCGGACATGGTATTCCAGAAGCCATTGAGTCCGTCCTCCTTTCCAAGAGTAAGATTGAACCTAAGGTTGGTATTCTCAAGGCTCTCTCAGCAGCTATTACAATCGGCTCGGGTCAGCCGTTCGGAGCCGAGGGACCAATAATACAGACAGGTGGAGCCTTCGGCTCAATAATTGGTCAAGTAATCAGTGTTACAGGTTCAGAGCGAAGAATTCTTCTTGCATCAGGGGCAGCTGCAGGTATGGCCGCGACTTTCGGCACCCCGATCGCTGCAGTTTTTCTTGTGATTGAGCTTCTGCTCTTCGAGTTCCGCGTCAAATCACTAGTTCCCATCGCCATAGCATCCGCAATAGGTGCCTGGATGCACATTTACCTCATATCGCCGAAACCACTGTTCTCAACACCTGTCTACAGTTTCGGCGGGCTCAACACTCTCCCATTCTACGTCATTCTCGGTCTGCTTTCAGGCGTGCTAGGTACCGTCTTGTCTCGTGGACTGTACAAGTCTGAAGACCTCTTTCGAAAGCTACCATTGGGGCAACCTTGGCTCCCGATGCTTGGCGGGCTTGTTGTCGGATTAATCGGTTTTATCGTTCCCCAAATTCTTGGTGTGGGTTATGATGTGATCACAGCCATTATTGACTCGAGAGTAGATGTCTCTTTGGCAACGCTAATTCTCGTCGCGAAAGCTATTGCGTGGGTGCTCGCAATGGGATCACAAACCTCAGGAGGTACTCTTGCTCCACTCTTCATGATAGGCAGTTCATTAGGTTTAGTTTATGGCACGGCTGTTGTTTCCGCTTTTCCAACCCTAGGAATTGTTCCAGGCGTGTTCGCGATAGCTGCCATGGCTGCTGTTTTCGGAACAGCCTCCCGAGCCCCTTTCACCTCGGTGGTCTTTGCGCTTGAGGTTACACAGGACTATCAAGGCGTCCTTCCCGTAATCGTCACTGTGGTGATTGCAGAACTCGTGGGTGAGTACCTAATGGCAGACTCGATCATGACAGAGAAACTTACGAGAAGAGGACTGCGAGTGCGCCACATCTACGAGTTCAATCCACTCAGGCAGACCCGCGTCTCCAAGATAATGTCGAACCTCGTTGCTGTTGACGCGAAGGAAAGTGTAATAGAGCTTTTCAGAAAGATGAACAGTCCCAATCATCATTTCGCCAAAAGAAATCGACTAGTTGTCCTAAAGGATGGTTTCGCCATAGGCGTCGTGGACAGAACGCAGCTTTATGAGGGCGCAGCTGCCGGCGATTCGGATATGACCATAGAGCAAATCTGTTCAAAGTCTTTCCAAACCGTCAGGGAAGATGAGTTTGGGTTCGAAGCGCTCAGACTAATGACCTTATACAACGTGCCATACCTTGTCGCCGTAGACAAAAACAACAAGCCTGTAGGATACGTATCGCGCGGAGACCTCATCAAGGCCCAACGGGAAAAAATCGCAGACGACACGATCATAGAGAAGGGACTATGGTCTCACCTGTTCAACAAATAGCTGTACTCGGAAATCATTCTATGATCTTAAGTCGAAGGACGATGAGGATTCCGAGAAGGACGGAAACGAAAAGACTGCAAATAACTTCTCACGTTTTCAATGCATGTTCGTCTTACTTGGAAACAGGGTAGTCTGTAATGGCATTACAGATAACGCTTGACGGTAATTGTGATAAGTCGATTATGGCACGACCGGTCTTTTCGCAACATGTGAGACTAAGCCACAAGCTGTAGCGTGTTGAATTTGTTCTTGTAAGTTAAGCATATAGCAAGGGAATTGGCGCATCTTAAAAGATAATTTTTAAAGCGGCTTAAATCATCAGGCAAACGTGAGTATATGAGGTCATCCAGTAGCCCACTGCTGCAGACCCTAACTGAGTATCTCAGCATCACTAAACCTGCCATAGCGTCACTCAACGTGTTCGTAGGTTTGGCTACCATGCTTTTAGCTGTAAGCCTCAACCTTGAGACCGCCCTTCCGCTGATGCTACTCTCCGCGGCTGGTTTTCTTGCAGCTGGCGGCGCGGGTGCTCTAAACTGCTATTTTGAGAGAAGTCTCGACTCAGGAATGAGACGTACTCAGCATCGACCACTTCCATCGCATCGAATATCTAACAACGTCGCGATCTCCATTGGTGTGGGCTTTTCGATATGCGGTGTCGCGCTTGCAGCCTTCTTCCTGAATGTACTGACTGCCTTCTTGATCGGATTGGGAGTGTTCTGGTACGTTCTCGTTTACACGTTATGGTTGAAACCTCGGACAAAATGGAATATAATTATCGGGGGAGCCGCTGGCTCCTTCTCCGCGCTTGCTGGATGGGCAGCTGTTACTGGCTCGATTAGTTTCGTTGCATTTCTGGTTGCGCTTTTGATCTTTCTTTGGACACCCGGTCATTTCTGGGGTTTAGCTATAGCTAAAGTGGATGAATATGCTAATGTTCAGATCCCGATGCTTCCAGTGGTTGATGGAGTGAAACGGAGCGCAATCTACACGGCTCTTTCGAATATTGCACTCTTTCCTTTCACGCTCGGTCTCTTCGCTTTGACAGCCAACCAAGGAAACATCTTCGTACTGATTATCCTCGCCGCACTGTTGATCGCGTTCAATCTGAGATTCGTGTTCGCTAACCTGCGGATGATTAAGAGTCCGGGACCAATGAGCGCGTGGCGCGTGTTTAAAATGTCAATTTCATACCTGTTCGTGGTTCTCCTACTGATCGTAGCGGCACACCTGATTTAGTCAGTCGTTTGTAGATTCAGACGAAACAGCCGCTAGGTCACCGGTTGATAGAGCGCCAACCCACCATATTCGACGGCCGTCCGTAGCAAATCTAATGACCATGTTCAACTCAGACTTAATCCGAGAAAGAGAATTATGGTAAAATGGGGCATCCATTCCCTTCTCTGGACAGAGCGCTTCGACGTTAACCCTGAACCGGTGGCTAAGAAAGCTAAAGCGTTTGGTTTTGATGGGATTGAAATCTACGTCTCTCCTAAGCAAATTGACACTTTCGACAAGGGGCGGGTCAAGAAGGCTTTGCGTGATGCGGGGCTCGAATGCATTGGCTGCACTTGCCTCGATGAAGGGACCGATTTGACAAGCGCAGATGAAACAATCAGAAAGCAAGGAATTACCCACCTTCTGAAGTCTGCTGAACTCTTCTCTGAGCTTGGAGGTAACCTTGTAACGGGAGTAACTTATGGGGCATGGGGAAAGCTTACCGGTACAAGTCGCACGAACGATGAATGGGACCATTCGCGAGATAGCCTTAAGGAAGCATGTCGACTCACTCGTAACAGTGGGGTCACTATTGGTCTTGAACCTGCGAACAGATTTGAAACATACTTCCTCAACATCGCAGCTGACGCTGTCAAGTTAGCTAGGGAAGTGAATGAGCCGAACATCGGAGTTCATCTGGACACCTTTCATATGAACATTGAAGAGAAGAATTATTATGATCCTATAGTGGCGACGGACGACCTTCTCTGTTACATACACCTTTGCGAAAACGACAGAGGTGTCGCTGGAACTGGAAACGTTAACTGGGACGCGGTCTTCAAGGCGCTTTCCGATATCGGCTATGACAAATGGATCACACTGGAGTCGTTCACGACGGACATCAAGAGCGTTGCAGCTAGTACAGCGATATGGAGGCAAGTAGCTCCGAGCGCAGATGCTATAGCTTCGGACGGATTAAAGTTCCTCAAATCAATGCAAAAGAAATACCTGGAACACTAGTGTGCGATCTGTCTCATTTGCAATGTGGCATTTTCAATGAGTGACAAGATGAACAATGTGTGTATCCATTACGGATGCACTAAGTGTTGCATGAACACCAGGATGCCGCTGAGCAATTCGGATATAACCCGTATCAAGGAACTCGGTTTCTTAGAGGATTTTTTCGTGCTCGAGAGGAACGGGAGCCATCACCTGAAGAATGTGTCTGGCAGATGCGTCTTCCACAGCGGTAAGCAATGTACAATCTATAAAGATCGCCCTGAGGGCTGTCGATTATACCCAGCTGTATTCGACGAGAATAAAGGAAAGGTGATTCTTCACATATACTGTCCGCATCATGGAAAGTTTCACTTAAAACCACAAACTTCCAGTGAAGTCATCAACTTCATCCGAAAATTGGACATAGAGGAAAAACGCTTCGGATAGAATGGAACCCATTCCAGGCCATCGAATTGGAGAAGAGACGATTAATGAATAAGATAGGCGTGGTCACCACCGGCGGAGACGCACCTGGCATGAATGCGGCCATTCGAGGCGTCGTCCGAATTGCCTCTTCAAAGAAGTTTCGAGTTCTCGGGTTCAGGAGAGGATGGGAAGGCTTGATTACAGATTCGTTTACACCCTTGACACCTCGATCAGTCAGTGGCGTTCTGCAGTTAGGCGGCACACTGCTGCATACATCAAGGTGTCCAGAGTTCGAGAAGAAAAAAGGGATCGAGAAAGCTGTCGAAACTCTCGCGTCGAACCATATTGATGGACTGGTAGTAATAGGCGGTAACGGCTCTTTCAAAGGTGCTCTCGAGTTAAGCAGATATACGGATGCACTAATCGTTGGAATTCCAGCCTCAATCGACAACGACGTTTTTGGAACAGAGGAAACCATTGGATTCGACACGGCTGTAAACACAGCAGTCACCGAGATCGATAAGATCCGAGATACAGCGGTTTCACATGAAAGAGTCTTCATGATTGAAGTGATGGGGCGTAAAAGGGGCTTTCTCGCATTAGAGATCGGTCTTACCGTTGGCGCAGAGATAATTCTGCTGCCTGAAATAAGATATCGAAAGGAGAACCTCTTCGAGATTATAAGAGAAAACAAGGCGAAAGGGAAAAAGTCTGGCCTTATCATTGCGGCCGAGGGAATTGGAGACACTCGTCTCCTCGCCAATCAAATCCAGCGGAACACGCGGACAGAAGTTAGACTGAGCATCATAGGCTATGCTCAAAGAGGCGGAAACCCAACAGCGAGGAGCCGACTCTTGGCGAGTTTATTCGCAAACCGGGCAGTTGAACTATTGTTAAATGAAGAAGGCAATAGAGTCGTCGGATTGCAGGATGGCAGGATTAGCTCTGTTGAGCTTCAGAAATCATGCAAGACAGAGAAGACTTTGGATCCAACCCTGCTTAGGCTCGCCAAACTGCTTGCAACCTGAAAGCGATAACCAAAAGCATTACGGCTCGTGCGGTCGCATTTGATGCGGAAGAGGACGCATTGATGAACCGGGTCATTCATAAGTGGCTTTGGTGGGCTGCACGCCATTTAACCTGTCGAGTTCGAACAGGAGATCTTTAGCTTCCCGTATCGCCCATTCAAAATCCTTCTTCGTCGGGGTTCTCTTCCTATCTGATTCGAAGCCGCGCCCCCAAGTCACACATTTGTCTCGAAAACTGGTTAGGCGTTTCCGTAACACCTTCGGTGCTTTCGCAATCTGTAACCCGTACAAGTGTTCGCTAGCTCCGCTAAACCACCTCTCGGCTTCGACCGTGCTATATGTCGCGTGTAACTCCTTTGCAATCGCGGTCCGGTTCAAGTGCTTGTACACCTGCTTCTCGGATCGGAATCGATCCGCATGAGCTAGGAATAGGCCGAGGCAGTAGGCTAATCCTTTGCCGAATTCGCTCCTTGTCTCGTCGACTTGGATCTTCATTTCGCGCACTTCACCGGATTATATGGTGCACGCGTCTAAATGCTTTGGTCCATGAGCAGCATGGCATTCACGACGGCTACAGATCTGAGTCAAACTATTCGAGTGATAATGCGAGTGACGCTTAGAATCTTGGGGAGTACCACGTAAATACCGGACACCTTGAACTAGAATGTGTGAAAGCATGCCGAAAAAAGCTAAGGTCCGTTGTGTGGGTTGTGGAGCGATAATTCGCGGACGATCAACTCCAATGATGTTGAAGATTACTCATAGCCAGCGGAAGCTGTTAGAGTCAGCCAAGGAGTTGGGTTTCACGTCGTCAAGCTGGGCGACTGGAGACGTTATGGAAGCTCCGATGCATAGGAAATGTTTCATCTTCGCTATACGTGTGTGGAAACTCGCGTTCATTACTCGGGCTCTGAGTCCACGCCGCCACCATGGCGAGCCGCCGCATCCAGCCATGTAGAATGTCTACGCTTTCTTCCGTGCACAGACATTTCGGAGAATTACGTTGAACTTCTGTAAGCCTAGCCTTCAATAGTTGCTCGCGACCGATGTTATCGTAGTGCTCTTTTTATTCAATCCCACATTCTGTTATTGGCATGGCAATAGATCGCGAGCTCTTGAAACATATCTTGGAACATTACAAACACAGATTGGATGAGTTCCTTCAGGAAGAGAACATAAAACCCGTCGCCAGCGGACACTTCAGCAATCACATAAACGAATTAAAACGCAGAGTCGATGAAGCTCTAGCCTCATTAGAATCACTCAAATCTGACGTAGACGCCGAAACCGAGAGTTGGATAAGAGGCTATAGCGATATTCTGAAACCAGCCGTATCACAATACGAGAAGGATGCAAAACAATTTCTCTCTGAGGCGAATGCGAAATTGTCCAAGCCTAATCTTCGACTATTGGAGATTGAGTTGGCGAGAATAGCCGCTGAAATAGTTACGTTACTAAACCTGTAATCTCTTTCTACGCTCCAAGAATCACGCTTCGCCTCCAACGACCAGATGAGGAAAGACCGTGAATAGTTCGAAGGGAACTATTGGTGACGATTATTACGATCTATTATAGGGATATTCGGCGGCTGGTATGAATAGCTATACTATGGTTACACCTGCAGCACAAACAACTCGACCAGGACACCCAATTTCTTGGATTCGATCTGATTTCTCGTCCGGCGGTCAAATAGTTATCTTGCTAACATGCCTACGATGACCACTACACCAAGCGTAAGAAATACTAGAGACGAAACCAACCTAATCCTCTGCAACGAGAGAAATCTACTCAACGTGTGCCCAACCGTAGTTTCTAGTGCGGTTGCGGCAGCAAGCGCAACTAAGCTTCCACCGAAAACCAGAACGACATTTTGAAGGTTTGCAACAAATACTATTATCAAAATTTCAGTAGCGTCACCAGCCAGATCGAGCATAACAAGCATAGGTACAATGCCTAGGAATATCGACCATGCATTCTTCTCAGCGGAACGCGCCAAAAGTCTAGTTTCCTCTTCCTTCAGACCCTCTTCGTCTTTGCGAATTCCCAGTAGAAGCCAAACGCCATAGCCAATCATGATAACGGCCCCCGACAAAGTAATCCAAAACACTGGAAGAACACTTATCAAAAAACTGCCTAGTGAGACGATGATTGCTGTTGTTATTGTGAAAGCTACTAAACCCGACGCGAAGACAATCCGCGGCCTTATCTTCGTGGCCAGGGAGAGGATTAGAAGGGCGTCTTTATCTGTCAATTCTGCAATGAATACGGCAGTCGTCACCGTAAGTAAAGCTGAACCAATGTCCGTTGCTTCGTCTCTCCCGTAGTCGGCTAACGATCATGACCTAAGACTTAGCCGATTGATGTTCTGTGCTCTATGATTCTGTTTTCAACAGATGCAGACGACTGAGGACCTTTCGTCAAATAGACTTGCCTTTCGATATTGCAACTAAAAGTCGTCCCAATCTCTTGTGTCCAGCTGTCAAGTAATATTTGGCCCACCAATCTGCGACAACTTTCACCTGTTCTACTGGTAGTTTCTTCAGCTCTTCTGCAGCAACTGCGGCTGCTTCGTCGAACGCTTTCGTATCTACTGCCATCTACACTCATCCTTCCTGCACCTGTTTATGATGCAATTGTATTTGTACATGTCCTTGCATACCGGCCAGTTTTGCGCGGTTTGAAGCTGAATGTGAAGAAAATTCCATTAGTGGAATCAGCAGCAGTTTTCTGAGAGTAGAATTTCTTGCCGGTCGATCCAGCATTATGGAATCTGTGTATCGTTAGTCGGGAGGAAAATTGAGTATCGCCTTGCTGAACGTTTAAGGTGAGAAAGTGGGAGTTAATCCACTCCCAGGATCACATTTGTTGCCTTGATTATGGCGTACACGTCTTTTCCTTCTTTCAGGCTTAGGTTCTCGGTTGAGGTCTTCGTTATGACGGAGACGATTTCTAGTCCGCCTTGCAGCTGTACTACGACTTCGGAGTTGACGGCGCCTTGTTTAATGCTTTTGACTTTTCCCTTCAACACGTTCCTTGCACTCAGTTTCACAATCTCACCTCCATCATGACACAGCGATTATTTGCAACGGAGCTGTACGTTCATCAATTAACCTTTCGAAGCTCAGGTGTGCACCATTAGACCCATACTTGGCCCCGCGAACACTGGATGTCTAGTGTTAGCAAAGACGTAATTTCCCTGTTCCCCTAGGAGTGTCAAGATTTGACGCACGGAGAAGCAGCTGCGCATATTCTGATCTGCCTGTGCACGGCCTGGGTCTCCTAGGGGTGGCTGGAGCGACTGTTTACACTCGGAAAGGCTCTGTCTAACTGCTGGATTTCTTGGGGGCTGAAGCGGGGCTCGTCGGGGCTAGATGGAGGCTCATCGGAGGCCAACTTGGAGGCTTAGCAGAGGCTAAGTGAGGGTTGAAAATCGTAAACGAAAATTCAAGTTCAAAAACCCCTTCTATTTCACAAACAATATGCTCTTTGAAGCCTTACGGCCCTCTATTAGCCCCTAAAACGTCCCTCACTTAGCCCCAGTTGTCCCAGGCTTGGCCCCCCGGTATCCAGCTTCAATTACAGCCTCGTAGAAGTTGCAGCACACTAGTCACCCGATGGACCCCTCCCATTTTTTCTATCTGCCATTCCAAGTGGTCCTGTGACATTGCACGAGAGCATTATAGGAAGTAGATGAGTGTATGAATAAATCTGGTTGGGCTGTGCTACCTCTGCACGGCGGCCATGCGCCAGGCTGGCTCATCAGCCGGATGAAGAGTCTTGCGGCTGAAATTGTCACAGTAATTGTTGACGAGTATGGACGAGATGAGTTACTGCTTCGGCTGTCAGACCCTTTCTGGTTTCAATCTCTCGGATGCGTTCTCGGTTACGATTGGCACAGTTCTGGGGTCACGACGGTACTGACCGGTGTCCTACGCGAAGCCATTAACCCTACAAACATCGGCATTGCCGTTTGCGGAGGTAAGGGAAAGCGCTCAAACATGACACCAACTGAAATTCACCGATACGGGTCCCAGTTCAAACTATCTGAGGAGCAGGTTGGAAGGTTTGAGCGTGCGAGCAAACTGGCGGCTAAGGTTGACAATGCAGCTATACAAGCTGGGTATCCACTCTACCACCACGTTTTTTTCATGACTATCGACGGAAAATGGGCCGTCATACAGCAGGGTATGGATGCTGCAGACGGGACTGCGCGCCGATATCATTGGCTTTCAGAACATGTGCAAAGTTTTGTGGTTGAGCCGCATGACGCCATCGTAGGCGACAGGGTCCGGCCAACTGCGCTGAACATGACCTCAACAGACAGCGAAGAGAGCAGGAAAGTAGCTGTCGACCTTGTCAAAGATGGAGTAGGGAAGCTTAGGAATGAAATTTCGCGCCTACGGTCTGACGGCCAGAAGCTACTCACCGAATGGATGGATCAGAATCCTAACCCACCCCACATGGCGCAAGTTCTAAAGATGCCAAGACGTATCGACTGGGACGCCATGAAACGAGCTTATGAGTTTCAACCAGCCGACTATGAAGAATTCATCAGCATCCGCGGCATCGGCCCAGGAGCAGTGCGAGCCCTGGCATTGGTCTCGCAGATGATTTACGGTGCAAAGCCAAGCTGGCATGATCCTGTAAAGTTCTCATTCGCGCTAGGAGGCAAAGACGGTGTACCCTTCCCAGTCGACCGTTCCTCCTACGACCAAACCATCTACCATCTCGGCCGGCTGATTGAAAAAGCTCGACTTGAGGAGAGAGAAAGATACGCAGCTCTAAAGCGGCTCAAGGCCATCGCGCCCACCTGAGATTCCATTCTATTCTACAAGATAATATGTTACACAAGAACAAGCCTGTAGCCACAAACATTTCAGAACTCACACCCTAAGAGGGTTCACATTCGCTACACTTTGGTAGGTAAATCTCAAACTTCGTAGTGTTCCAGGCTTTCTATGAGCAGTCTCAATGGTACACTGGCGACACAGCAAACCTTGTCTGCTCCACCGTAGAAGACTTTCAGTTCATCTTTTATCACGACTGCGCCCTCTGGAAAAACGACGTTTGGAACGACTCCAACCTTTTCAAATTTCTCCTCCGGTTCTAGAATCGGTTCTGGTGTTCGAGCAATTACTCGGCATGGATTTTCAAGATCGAGAAGCGCTGCTCCCGCCGGTATACAGTGTTAGAATCCACGCCGTGGTAGATAATTAGCCATCCGGCGTCAGTCCGGATCGGCGGGGGGCCAATTCCAACCTTCTTTTCCTCCCACTTCCACTTTGGTTTCATGATAGTGTTTGCTTCTACGTGTTTGAGGTAGTTCTTCGAGTATGGGTTGTGTGAAACCCTCTCCATCTGCTTGATGTTATCAAAGAAAGCCACTTCGATGTTTGGTTCTATTCTGTGTACAACGGCGAATTTCCCGTTAATGAGCTGAGGGAAGAGAGCAGCATCCTTGTCGTCGTGGTCCGGCCCTACCACACCGTAACGTTCGTATCGGCTAAAGTCAGTAGTCGACGCTAGGGCTACTCGTGGGCCCCGTCGCGAATACGCCGTATAGAAAATGTAGAATCTTCCGTCTAAGGCGGTTATGCGCGGGTCTTCGCAACCCAGCTCTTCCCAAGAGTCAAGCGGGGCGAGGACAGGTTCAGGAGATCGACTTATGATCGTTTCGCCATCTGTCGTCGTTGCATGGCCAAGGGATGAAATGCCGTGCTCATTCACCGCCCGATAGAGCATGTGTATAACTTCGCCACTGTTTACGGCTCCGGGATTGAAGGTTGCATGTCTCTCCCATGCCCTTTTGAGTCTTGGTTCAATGATGGGATTCTTGCAACTTCGGGCCAGCTTAACTCTCATATCATCACAACGTTATGCCCATGCGAGCAGTTTGCTTTTCATAGGTACTCCTGATGCCTTGGGCTAAGTGTGCGGTAGTATGCGTTTACGTATTTCATAGCTACGTTTGGCTACTTCTGCTACTCGTACGTTCTTATCGGGGATTTCATAAATAGACAGCGACCAGAGATGGAATCCTTTTGAAATTCAAAGCTAGACTTGACGGCGTCGTTCTGTCATCTCATGGTTGTAAGTTGCTTGGCGGTTTCTACGGAGCCGCCGGCGAAACGCCGAGACCCACTGCGATTTTGCTTCACGGGGTTCCGGGGGTGGAGAAGAACCTTGACTTCGCCTATGCTTTGCGCGACGTCGGATGGAACACATTATACTTTCACTATCGTGGTTGTTGGGGATCGGATGGCACCTACTCGTTTGATGGCTTGTTGGATGACGTACGCTCCGCAACAGAGTGGACCCTGAAAGAGCCTTCGGTTGACAGAGAACGCGTGGTGTTGATGGGAAGTAGCATGGGTGGGTACGCTACATTGGCTGCTGGAGCAGCTGACGCTCGGTACAAAGCTCTTGTTGCCATCTGTCCACTGATCGACCCAGTCACTGTCCCCTTACCCGTGGAAATGGCGACCGAATTCGCTACGATGCTTCAGGATGTGACTCCGAAACAATTGAGGCAGCAATGGGAGAATTTACCGCCGATCGTAAATATGGTATCCAGTCTTCGTGATCGAGAGATTCTGTTAGTGACCGGGGACCAAGATGATCTCTTCCGTCCGAATCACTATGAGTCTTTTGTAAGCAAATTGCCGAATGTAAGGTGGCATAGGTTTCCGATCGGCGACCACTCGTTCTGCGCTTGCAGGAAGGAGTTAATCGAAACCGTATTGGAGTGGCTAACTGGAGTAATGGGTTGATCTTGTCTATTCGAGCACGCACGAAAACTCGAAGGCGCCAGGTTTGAAGTCTATGTTTGAAATTGCTTGCCACGCCATGAAGAAAATACGCAGATCTCAGAGCGTGTACCCTTCCTTGTATGTTGGTGCGCTTACCTCCCAGTTCTTGGAATTGATAAATTTCGTCAGGCTTTGGATTGATTCGTCTTCGCCATGGGTTAAGAAAACATGTCTTGGTGGCGATTTGAAGTTGTTAAGCCAGCGTTGGAGGTCGCTCATGCCTGCGTGTGCAGAGAAGCCTTCGATTTGCGTGATCTTCATTCGGACCGGGTAAGATTGTCCGAGGATTCTGACAGGTGAAGCGCCGTCTAGAATTTGGCGCCCCAGTGTGCCGGCCGCCTGGTACCCCACTATGAGGAGCATGGACTCCGGACGAGTAATATTCTGGGTTAGGTGATGTTTGATTCGTCCCCCCGTAATCATACCTGACCCAGCCATGATGATTGATGACCCTCTGATGAGGTTGATTGCCTTGGATCCTTCAACAGATTCAACAAGCTTCAAACCTGGATAATCAAAAGGCGACTGATTTTCCCTGAACAGTTGAAGAGTCTCCTCATCCAGATACTTCAAGCATCGTTCAAAGACCTTCGTAATCTCAATAGCCATCGGGCTGTCGAGAAAGGTCATCAGGTAGGGAATCTTGCCGGCGCGCGCTAAGCGGCTGAAATGATATAGTAGCTCTTGGGCGCGCTCAATAGCGAAGGTTGGGATGACTATGTTCCCGCCTGCTTTCACTGTCTCGTTCACGGCGGTGCAGAGCTTCTCATCCACGGCTTGGAGTTCCTCGTGATTCCGATCTCCATAGGTGGATTCCATGACAAGATAATCGGCATGATCAAAAACTGATGGATCGTTGAGAAGAGGCTTATTCCACTGACCAATGTCTCCTGAGAAAATGATGCTGCGTGGCCCCCTCTCATCTTCAAGGATGATCTCGATCATTGCTGAGCCAAGGATGTGGCCGGCGTCGTGAAAACACACCTTAACATGGTCATTCAGCTGAGCAAATTCGCCGTACGGTACTTCCCTGAGTTGGGCATAGCATCTCTCAGCTTCCTGAACCGTATACAATGGGACTTCCGGATGGGGTCCTCGTTTGTCTTCTCTCTCGTGGCGTCTCTTCTTGAAGGAAGCGTCCTCTTCTAAGTTCCGGGCTGAATCAGAAAGTACGATTGGGAGCATCTGTCTTGATGGGCGCGTCAGGAGAATGTCGCCGGAGAATCCATCTCTCACAAGTTTTGGAATGAGACCGGAGTGGTCCAGGTGAACATGCGTGAGTAGGAGATGTTTAATCTGATTTGGAGGAACCGGGAAGTCCTGCCAGTTTCTGTAAGCGTACTCTCGTTCCTGATATAGTCCACAATCGATAAGGATCTTCTCTCCGCCAGTATCCAGGAAGTAGCTCGATCCAGTCACTTGACGTGTTGCACCCAGGAATTGCACGTTCATGATTTCCCGTGCTGTTATTCATCTATCCTGCCTAATCTGTCTCACTGAAGGATTGATACTGGTGGCTATGGCTATCCCTGATATGAAATGGGTTGGCCTAACTACTGGTTCTAGCACTCCTCACCTAAGTCGTAGCGACGAAGCAGGACCTCATTTTTTCTGTTGTTGTCTGGCGCCATTAACAGGCCACGAAACTGGGTAAGTGAATTTCACAGACAGACTAGCTATAATCTCGTAACGGTTGCTGTGTTATAACGGCTATTAGGAGTAGGATGAGGCGGTTGTTACAAAAATAGGCTAAGGCAAGAGGGGAAGTCATATGTCTAAGAAAGTTGCACGCCGTCTTCGGTTGCCGCGTCCACCTATCGTAAAATGCATAAAGTGTGGTTATGACAATAGCCTTGGAAGCAGAAACTGCGGCAGATGTGGCGAACCGCTCGTGTACTGAGTCCAACGTTTTTGCTTACGTGACGCAGCAGGAACGGGCCAAGATTATTTCTTGAGGATTCCGTCTTGAAACTTGATGCTGGCGTGGCTGCCGTTGCAGAAGGGCATGTTGTCTGAGGAACCGCAGCGGCAGAGCGTTACGCGGTTGCGTACTTCGTAGGGTTTGCCATCATCAGATGTGACTGTTATGCCTCCGCGTACCCAGAGGGGTCCGCTGCAGCCTAGCGCTGGGTCTTCTATCACGCCGATGGAAGGTGGAAGCTGGTCTTCAACTTCCTTTCCTGTTTTCTTATCGTGAACGACTAGTCGACCGGCTGGACAGTGATTCGCTTCACGTATAACGAGGTCGCGGGCTTCTTTGTTATCTGTCTCATGAATTAGACTCCAAATCTTTCCTGCAGGATCACAGAATCGGGCGAAGGCACAGAGGTTTTGAGCATCGCTCAGCGTCAATGTGGGTCCATCGAATGTTTCTGCTTGCCTAGCGAAGGGTGTGCGCGTCGTGGTTAATTTTCCGTCAAATCTAATTTTCTTATGAGTATCATCGCAGAATGGTTTGGTCTTTGAATGTCCACAACGGCATAGCTCGTACTCCGGTTTTGTGTCGAAAGTTTTGCCCTGCTTCCAATCCCAGGAGAATCCTTCCTTGTTAGGAGTGATTACTTGCACGCTAAGGGGTATGTTTCCTGAGACTAGGTATGGTCCATCCTTGGATACGACTATTTTTTTCAGAAGACTCATGTCTAGTGTGTTAATTCGTGAGGTCGCATTTAAGCGTGAAAGCAGACACTTGAGGGATACGGTTCTCGATGATTGCTATTCTGTGGTTCGCCCGTCAAAGTGTTCTTCGCTTGCCGTGGCTTCTTTCTTGGTGTGGCGGACTACGCCGTCTTGGTGCTCGGGTGGAGAGTAGATCGTGTAAAGTCGAAGGTTCGCTCGTTTAGAAGCATTAACCACGTTGTGCCTTGCGCCTGCCGGAACAATGACTCCGTTTCCATCCTTGATTTGGTGTTCTACGCCGTCGATAATCACCTTTCCCTCACCGCTTTCAAATCGGAAGAACTGATCATGATCTTCGTGTACTTCTTCTCCTATTTCTTCTCCAGGTTTGAGGCTCATTAATACGAGCTGGCTGTGCTTCGCCGTGTATAACACGTGCCGGAAATCTGTATTCTTCTTCGTCTCCCGTTCAAGGTGGATTACAAATCCTTTCATGTTTCTCACATTCACTGACTTACGCTCCGCCTTACATCAATCTATGTGTACGAATATGGCTGAACAGCCATTTGGGCAGCTTTTAGTTTTGATCACACGTCATGCTGAATTTAATAAAGGGCAGGGCTGTCCAACCGTACACCAACTATTCCACTGCCCGCCGATCTAGTCCAGGTGAGCTAACTCGATGTTGGATTCGGTTTGGATGTATCTGATTCTGGCTAGTGCTGTTGGTTTTGTTCTTATGGGCTTCGATAAGCTATCTGCAAAGGTTGGTTCTGAACGGGTGCCGGAGTTGTTGTTCTTCTTAATCTCTCTCGCAGGAGGCTTCGGTGGGATTATCCTGGGGGTCTTGGTTTTCCATCATAAGATCAGCAAACGGAGTTTTCAATTTAAGATAGGCATAGGGGCTGCCATTTCGATCATGATCGTACTTTTACTTGTGGGAAGATGAATCGAATCTTGAAATCGTAGGCTTAGTAGTAACTGCGTCGGCGCGGAGGAGGTCGCAGCTATGAAGTTCATGTGCGCCAAAGCATCAGGGTCTAGCACGCAGTCAGCAGTCATGCAAGCGGCCATGCAAGCTATGATGGGTGGAAATCCACTCCAAGCATCCACGCCCGGCGGAGCTTCAGGCGGACTCATTGCTCAGAGCATTATGAAATCTCTAATGGGTCAGTAGAAATGAAACTTCCTACACTTGGCTTCTAGAAGATTCATGATGTACCGTGCCTTTCGAACCACATGATCTCTTGCCGAGTGCAAACAATTTCGCAACACAGATAACGCGAACCGTATGTTAACGGGGTCAGTGTACGTGAATCAACTGAAATTTAGAGAATGGAGGTGATTTGTGTATGCCAACGGAACCAAGATTCGAGGTCTACAAGGATCATGCCGGGAAGTTCAGGTGGAGATTGAGAGCCTCAAACGATGAAGAGATAGCGGCCGGTCAAGGGTACGAGTCGAAAGAAGGGTGCATGAAAGGCGTCGAATCAGTCAAGAACAATGCTTCTAAAGCGAAGATTGTTGACGTGACCAAATAGTGCTTCCGGCGTGAGATCATTCCCTTTTTTTTCCGTTTCGGTTTTTTTCGAGAATACGGGATCTTCAACCTTCCGCTAGAGAGCGTCCTACCATTTTGGTATCTGTAGCGGTCGCGCTCGAGCATTACTCCTCTGCGCTAAGACGTCGGTTTGATGCCCGTCCACGTCAAACTAACAACTCTATTCGATGAATCGAAATTCCCTGATACTTCGTCAACGTATGAGACGTTTACAAATCCTGCGTCAGAGAGGAGTTGCTTGTACTCGTCGACCGTTATGGCTCCCGTAATGCAGGCAGACCAATCCTCAAGATTCGCTCGCTCCTCGGGCTTAAGCTGCTTGACTGCCACCATGTCTGAAATGGCAATTCGGCCACCCGGCTTCAGCACACGATGAATCTCTGTAAACGCCTTCATCTTGTCAGAAACAAGGTTCAGAACACAGTTACTTACAACAAGGTCGACCGAGTCGCTTTCAACCGGAATATTCTCAATCTCGCCAAGTCTGAACTCTACGTTCTTGTAATCGTATTTCTTCGCAGTTTCACGAGCTCTCCAAATCATCTCAGGCGTGGCATCTACCCCGATAACCTTACCAGATGACTTAAGCGCCTTGGAAGCTCTAAAAACATCAATGCCGCCCCCACTCCCCAAGTCTAAGATAGTTTCGTTCCCTTGCAGCGCGATACGACTGAGTGGGCTCCCACAACTAGCTCCAACTGCAAGTGCTTCCTTAGGAATGATCCCCAGCTCAGTTGAAGGTCCATTGCAACACGAACTTTTACAACATGACTCGCCTTGTCCGACCGTCGCTAGACTCGCATAGTGACGTCTTACCGCGTTCTTGATTTCTTCTTCAGACTTCTGCATTTACATCAATCCTTCTTCAATAACACCAAGACTTGGTTCTCTATGTCACTCCTGATTCTTCTCACTTCTTCCAGCGACTTACCCTTCGGATCATCGATATGCCAGTCTACCAGCTTCTTCTGCATCTGCTCAAGCATCGGTTTCGGGCATACCGATTCGACTGAGCAACCCATAGTAACAACAACGTCAGCTTCCTCAATCATCTCTCTTGTCAGCATCTTTGGCTTCGAGGACGCCAAATTGAATCCCCTCTCCTTCATAACTTGAACAACAGTCGGGTTGACTGCCGTCGACGGGACCGTACCAGCACTAACTGCCTCAACTCCATAAGCTCGCGCAATTGCTTCAGCCATCTGACTTCTCCCCGCATTCTCCACGCAGACAAAAAGTGCCCGTTTCGCCATGTCTAATACCCTTGCGAACACTACAACACATTTAAGAATATAAATATGACATAGGATGTAAGGATGTTCATGACGATTGAAATTGCACAGGCCAGAGTCAAAAGACTAGTCGACTCAGGTGCCCGAGGATCGTGTCGACCAAGAGAACGATTGCTCCAATTAGAAAATCAGGTTAAGATGATCAACGAGGCAGCTCTACGTAAGCTTGAATCGTTCTTCTCAGCTCTCGGAGACCCGACGCGTCTCAGAATTGTGAACATGATCGCCAATGAAGAGCTCTGCTCATGCGAGATAATGGCAGCTCTCAAATTAACTCAACCTACAAATTCACATCATTTGGGCATTTTAGAACGAGGAGGAATCATAACTTCGCGTCGTGAAGGCAAATGGGTCTTCTATCGCATCGCTAACCCTGAAATTAGATCACTTCTCGAAAAAAGTCATCGGCTGTTCGGAGCCGCTTGAGAAATGAGTCAAGAAAAAACTAGTCTTAACTGGATTGATAAACTCCTCGCGCTTTGGATCGGGCTGTGCATAATCATCGGTCTTTCAATAGGTAAGTATCTGCCCGAAGTGAGCAAGAATCTGGAGATCGGCATTCCGATCGGACTGTTCCTGATGATCTATCCAGCAATGACTAAGATTGAAATGACGGAATTGAAGGATGCAATAAAGAGTAAGAAACAGGTTGCGATAATTGCGTTCTTCAATTACGCCATAAACCCGTTCCTGCTCTATCTCCTAGGATTCGTATTCTTCGAACAAATTCTCCCCTACTTTGGTTTGATCACACCTGAAACTGCACGCTACTTATGGACTGGTCTAATCCTGCTCGGTGTCGCGCCCTGCATAGCCATGGTGCTAGTTTGGACTGATCTGGCCAAAGGTAATGGTCCTCTTGGAATAGTTTTGATGGCTTGGAACTCCATCATCCAAATCTTCACAACACCACTATACATTGCACTGCTTGTTGGCACGTACATTTCGATCGATATTTTTCTGATTGGCCAAAGCGTTCTTCTCTACCTTGGCTTACCTTTGCTCTTCGGAGTCATCACCCGAAGAGAGGTCATCAAACGCAAATCTGAGGAGTGGTTGAATAACAAACTGATTCCGTACTATAACGCAATGCAGCTGTTGGCGCTTCTCTTCACGATGATCGTGATGTTCTCGTTGAGAGGGGGAGTGATAATTGACAACCCCAACCTGATCTGGCAAATGGCAATACCGGTTACATTATTCTTCTTTCTGCTCTACAACATAGTATACTTCACAACAAAGAGAATGGGCTACAATTACGAAGATGCATGCACGATGGGCTTCCACTGCACCGGAAGGAATTTCGAGCTTGCCATCGCAATTGCGCTGACGGCTTTTGCATCAATGCCAATGGTCGCAGTTTCCACAGTAGTGGGCCCATTGATTGAGATACCCGTCATGCTCACGATAGTCTGGATAGCTCTGCGAAGAAGAAACCACATGCAAACCACTTCTATCGAAGTAGGACAGGTGCAGGCTGAGAAGAGCTCAACCTATGTGCGCACCAGCACACCATGAATCGGTAAATCGATCTGGGGGCGTCTGGTTCTAATTTATTGGATAACAGGGTAGAATTATTAGATCGACACATGATCGTCATCAGACCGGATTCACCTTGGACACAGAATTCTCAATCACCCTTGAGCAAATCAAGGACTACAAATTCACTGTGAACTTTGACAAGGAGACTATGCAACATCTAACAATGGATGAGCCTCCGCCAATTGGAACAGATGAAGGACCAAATTCTTCTAGGCTTCTTGCAAGCGCGGTTGGACATTGCCTAAGCGCAAGCTTACTATTCTGCTTACAAAAATCTCGGATTCCGCTGAAACACCTCTCAACCACAGTGCACACAACTCTGGGCAGGAATGAGACAGGACGTTGGAGAGTTCATGATATTAGCGTAAACGTGAAAGCAGACCCGTTGAATGAACAGGACCGAGTACCGATGAGACGTTGCATAGAGATGTTCGAAGACTTTTGTATCGTCACTCAGAGTGTTCGTAAAGGGATCGATGTGAGGGTTGCAGTTGAGACTTAAGTCAGTTCATCTACTGGTTCCAAGTTGTGTTTCGTCGTCTTCGTTTGGAGTAGTTCTCGTGTGTCTGGGCACCACCAGACCCAACGATGTTCGGCGATGTCCTACCCAAACTCGCCACTAGGACAGCCCCAAATCAAGCGTAAAACGGCCTCAAAAAGGGGAACCCGAACAAGGTGGAACATGCCCGAACAAGACCGAACATGCCTGAACAAACTTGAACATTCCATAACACCGCCTAGAACCCTGGATAAGGCTGATTTCGAGGCTAATGAGGACGGCTTAAATCACCAAAACCTGATCTGGTCATACAGTTTTGTTGAGAACGACAGCAAGTACGAGATTCCACAGTCCCATATGCTTTGCTCCGCGTTAACCAGGACAGCCACTATTATGACGGCATCCCATGACATCAACTGAAATCCGAACAGGTTGATAGTTGCATAATTCAAATTGAGTATTGTCATGAAAAGCAGCACGTTCATGAAGGTCATTATCACCACTCGCACAATTACGCCAACCAGACTTAATGGAATGTATCGTCTCAGAGGTTTCAGCGACTCGGCAGAATACGGCCTAAAATGCCCTAACCTCATCCCACCGTCAAGGGCGAGGATGATTGGGATAGTGGCAAGGAATTTCATAATTGGGCCGACGGGTGTGAACGGGTCGAAGAACATTAGACCTATTGTTCCAATCACGCTTGTACTAAGCCCAACCATCAACCCAAACAGCAGGTAACTCGTGACCCAGATTATGCTCACAGGGTCAATGAACCCAATACCCCATCCCGGCAATCTGGGGAGATAGGGGGCAGTCAGAGCATCTAGCACGAAGGAGAGTCCGCCAAATACTGCGGCCGCTCCGATTCTTCTGGTTAATCGAGCTGACACCAGCGACATACTTTCCACTCATTAACTCGAGCTAACATTAGATTGAATAGTTATCTTGCCATTGCTTTGTTGAAGATTGGTACAGCAATTGCCATAGTGACCACTGAGTATGCCAGGAGCACTAGCAAATCAGGCAAGATAATGCTCACGCTCGCGTTCAGTATCACTACTTTTCTGAGTGCATCGGCGGCGTAGTAGAGAGGAAAAGCTTTGCCGATGTACTGGACAGCTACGGGTAGTTGGTTGATTGGGAAGAGTATTCCGCTGAGAAACATCATCGGGAATTGAAGGAGTGTGGTCATCATCTGTGCAGTTTCCTGTTCGGGAGCAAGAGAGGTCATGATTATGCCGACGCCGATGAAACTAGCTACGCCAAGCACCATGACGAGAAGCATGGTGACGGGACTCCCGTAAATCACGACTCCGAATAGTAGCATTGATAATCCAAGTATCAGGAATCCTTGGATCAATCCACGTGTTGTTTGAGCTACGATTTTTCCCAAGATGACGGATTGCCTGGGGATAGGTGCGACGAGTAAGCCGTCCATTGTTCCCTGTTCCTTTTCTCTAGAAATGGCCGTGCTGACTCCGTTTAGCGCCCCCGTAATGACGGTTAAGGCCATGAATGAGGGGGCTAGGTATTCGAAGGAGCTTGGGACGCCTGGGATCAAAGGGATGCTCGTTATGCTGATCGGCTGAAGAACGAATGTAGGGTTAACCGGGTCCAAGTTCTGATGGAGGAATTGTGCTGATATTTGGCCTTCGATTGCTCCGAAAATTTCAGCGACTTCGCTTTGGACGGCGGCGGCCACCGTTGGATTTGTTTGGTCAACAGTTACTTGTATTGTGGCCTGTGCGTCAGATTGAATTGCAGCGCTGAATCCTGAGGGTATGACCACGATTCCTGACAGTTGACCTTTCACGATTCCGTTTCTGGCTGTTTGGTAATCTGTTATTTCATTCACTCTGAAAATTCCTTGAGATTGAGCGATTTGAATGAATTGGGCCTCAACGTTGTGGGCTATTTGTCCGTTGTCCTGCTGGATCATGGCCAAGTTCAAGTTTGGGTATGGAGACGGTATTTGTCCGCTGTAGGGGTTTACTTGGACTGTTGGTGGGTAGATGAATCCGAACATTGTCATGAAGAGCAGGGGCATCATGATGAAGAAGACGAGAAGCATCTTTGCCCGCCATAAATCGAGCAGATCGCGTTTAGCGATTTCAGTCATAACCCTCCATCCGCTCACGTGCCTTGCTTTGGTTTGCACGTTTACATTCTCCCTACGGCTTTCATGCTGACTCGGTCTGAAGCCGAATCGCGTAGTTCACGGCCTGTTACTGTCAGGAAAACTTCAAGCATCGACTGCGTACCATACTCGTTCTTCAGGCCCGCAACAGTTCCGGTTGCCATGATCTTTCCATTGTCGATAATCGAAATTCTATCCGATAATTCGTCTGCTTCCTCCATTATGTGCGTTGTCAGGATGATTGTGTGTCCCTTTTTCTTTAGGTCCAGTACCGTGTCTCTGACGAACTTCGTGCTTTGCGGGTCAAGCGCGGTGGTAGGTTCGTCAAGGAAGATGATTTCAGGATCGTGAATTAAGGCGCGGATCAGATTCATTCTTTGTCTCATGCCGCTTGAGAAGCCTCCTACGCTTCGGTCTTTGAAGGGTGTTAGCTTCATCAAATCCAATAGTTCGTCGACCTTCGACTTCAATTCTGCGTTGTTCATTCCGTAGAGTTTGCCGAAGAACATTAGGTTCTGCTCGGCCGTCAATCGTGTGTACATGATCAGTTTCTCTGAGACTAGTCCGATTCGTTTCCGAACTTCATTCGCTTCACTGTCAACGTTGAATCCTGCAACTTTCGCGGTACCTGAAGTCGGCGTGAGTAAGGTGCAGAGCATGCGAATGGTAGTACTTTTCCCTGCACCATTAGGCCCAAGAAACCCATAGATTTCTCCTCTTTGGACGGCAAGGTCGATGTGGTCGACGGCTGTGAAGCTGCCGAATTTCTTCGTCAGGCCATGAGTCTCAATCGCGTACTCGGATACCGCAGCCAACTCGGTTCTCTGGAGAGTCATTATGATGCCTCAGTTGATTCCTATCGTGTTTCCAATCCCTGCGACGATTACGGTATCGCCGGGATCCGTCTCAGTTTGAATGATTGTTCGGACTCGATTGTGAGCGGCGTCGACTGCTTCCCGTAATTGTGGGGTTAATGCCGAGATTGCTTCTCTTGAGGACATTTTCACGACCACCGCGTCTAATGCAATATTGCTTTTGGTAGCTGCTTCTTCTATGTGATATCGTTCGGTTCCGGGGCCGCCGATTGCTGCTCCTGTTCCCTCGACCACTTCTCCAGTGAGTTCCCCTTCAAGTTTCACCGCGGCGTCGATTGTTATTACGCGTTTAATTGGACCGGATTCCTTGATCAACTTCTCGACAGCTAAGCCCGGTTTGCCTACGTTTCCACCCGGACCCTTTGCCCGGACGATCAGGAGTCTGCGTCCCTCAAATTCGTCCTCATAGACAACAGTATCCTTGATCAGCTCATTCGCTTCACTCTTTTTCGAGAAGCTTCTAGCCACTAGAGGTCCGATTCCATCGCCAATTTCCTTTCCAACGGCGAATGCGTCCACAGCTGAATTACAGGCTTCAGCTTCCTCCATGATTGTGGGAAGACTCATCTGAAGCTGTGCCAGCGCCAACAATCCGCCCTGCCTCTTGGACTCCAAGTAATAGTGACGAACAACTCGAAACATGTTTTCCAAGCTGATCGAAACTTCGAGTAGATTCGTCAAGTTGTTTATCTGAACTTCCGATGTATCCACCAACCGGCTCAGCTCGCCCTTTAGACGATCATCATGAGTGTCGAGTACATGCTCAAACTTGCCAATAATGCCCGCCGGGTCTAGGCTGCTAGGAGTAATGACGAAGGAGTTCGCTAGGCGTTGTAACGTATTCTGAACTTCAGACGGATTCGCGCCCAGCTGCACAATCGTATCTCGGAGCCGATTTCGCGCAGTGTTCCTAAGTGTCTCCAACCGCCCTAGGTTCCGGCGTACGCTAAGCAGTACAATCGATGTTTGGATTCGCTGACCGTAGACAAAGAAAACCACGAACGATCCTATGTAGATTACGTTCAAGATAGATTCAAGGCTTAGCGATGCCAACGGCACGGTCATTCCTTCTATGTTCTCTCCACACTATCGATACGATACTATCTTATCGATAGTGGCGTAATATTAAAATACACTGCTTGATATATCGATGCGATATAGCAGGGATAGCTAATGGTGAAAGGATTCCAAACTGGCCCGTACGAGGTAATGTTCTACTTCGCTTTGAAGGAAGGACCCGCGTATGGGTACGAGTTGGCCACGCGGTTTAAGAGGATGACTCGGGGGCACGTCAAGGTTAGTTTTGGTACAATCTACCCTTTCCTACGTCGCATGGAGCGCAGGGGAATAATCAAGTCGACTCGAGATCCGAAGTCGGGCAGAGTGTACTATGCACTTACTCCGAAGGGTCGAACGGCTCAAGAAAGAGTGTTCAAAAGAATTAAGGAGTCGCAGATGGAGTGGGAAGAGAAGTTGCTTGGTATCCTGTCTATGCATGCAGAAGTGTTTGGCCGCAGAGCCCTTAACGACCTATTGAACCGTGGAAAGCTCTTAGCAAAAACCACGTGACGATGCTTGGAATATCGATTTCAGCCTCAAAAATGAAGATCACTCAACAACATGCTATGTCGCGAAATCTCGCCTGTTACCCTCTACAATCTAGTGAGACCAACTAAACAGACTTCACTATAGAACTGAGAGTGCCTGTTTCATGTCATCGATCAAATCTTCAACGTCCTCAATTCCAACGGCGTAACGGATTAAGCCTTCAGGGATGCCGGCTGCTCGGCGTTCTTCCTCCGTGCACTCCACATGGCTGGTCAATGAAGGTGGTCCAACTACTGTATCCACCTGACCCAAGTTGGCGGCCATGTAGGCATATCTCAGGCGAGGCAGAACGCGGGCAACTGCTTCCAGGCCGCCGACGATTTCGAAACTGAGGACACCACCGTAACCTCCGGGCATCTGTTTCTTGGCAACTTCATGCATCGGATGACTTTCTAAGCCAGGATAATTGACCTTGACGACTTTAGAGTGCCCTTCCAAGAACCGAGCCATAGCTAAGGCATTGTTATTCTGGCGCTCAACACGCAGAGCCATAGTCTTGAGGCTCCGAAGGAGCAGATTTGCCCTGTGGGGATCAAGAGATGGGCCGGTAAGTTCCCGATAGTGATAGATTTTCTTCACGAGGTCGTTATTTCCGCAAACTAATCCCGCTAAGAGATCGTTATGACCCCCGATGAATTTCGTAGCACTGTGAACGACAAGGTCGGCTCCGAGATCTATCGGATGCTGGTTGATGGGTGTACCGAAAGTGTTGTCAGCGATCGTTACGCCGCCAACTTTGTGGGCTGCGGCGAATAACTTCTCGAAATCGACCACACGCAACAATGGATTAGTGGGAGACTCTAAATAAAGGACATCACAACCTTTGGCGATCGCAGCGAGTATCGCTTCTTCATCGTTGGTCTCACACAATTCACAGTGGATTCCGAAACGAGGTAGAATCTCCTTGAAGTGCAGGTATGTCGCACCGTAAGCATCCTTGATGGTCACAGCACGCTGGCCCGGGCTCAGTAAGGCGAAAAGAGTCGTATTGATCGCTGCCATTCCGGTGGAGAAGTCCGTCGATGCTTCCGCACCTTCCAGTGCAGCCATTTTCTCATTAAGGGCGCGCATAGTGGGGTTAGAATTCCGGCTGTAGATGTCTCCAGGTATTTTCCCTAGGGCAACATCCCGCCATGATTCAAAAGTTTCATAGGCAAAAGCCGCGTTCTCCATGATCGGTATGTTCATCGTGTGCGTTGACGGGTCAATAGATCGCCCGTAATGGACACAACGTGTCGATGGGCCTTCTTTAAATGGCATAATGACACTGAGCAGGTAGTTCCGAGCACTATCGGTAAAAGGATTATGACGTAGAGCTCTTTCAGCCCTTCGACGCCTAGCTTCCTTTGGTCTGTTCTCAACCGAATGTTTCGCGATTGAAGTATAATCCGCAAGTCTATAAGTCGTCCAAGCTCAGTTCTCTTGGAGCAAGTTGAAAGGGACTCAAGTTCTAGATTTTCTGATCTCGATCAGGTCACTTATGACGGTTGAACGATTTAGCGTATACAAGTGTCATTTCCGTGAGGACGTAGCCCAACATTCGTACTTGACGGCTCTTTACGCGATGATCTTGGCAGACCTTGAGAGACGTAGAGGTAGGGAAGTAGATGTTGAGAAGTTGCTGAGGATGGCTCTTCTTCACGATGCCGAAGAATCAAGAACGGGTGATATTCATCACCCGTTCAAACATCAGGATCCTGCTTTCACGAAAACGATTGACGACCGAGCATTACAGTGGTTCAGGAATCTTATGCTCAGCCTTCCAAATGCACTGGCCCGTGAATACATAGAGGCCCGCAAAGCTGAACAAGGATATTCGACGGAGGCAGTCTTGGTAAGAGCCGCGGACAAGTTGGAGGCTCTCCTTTGGGCCTACGAAGAATACCTTCTTGGAAACCAACATGTCCGTAACGCAAGAATCGTTGAGGACATACTGTCGAAACTCGACCGTATTCAACTTCCGTCTGTGAAAGCGGTAGTTACGGAAACCCGAAGAAAAATGAAAAGTGCGTAATGATATTTCTTTCGTGTCGTATTATGGTCTAACTGAGGACGAAGGCGGTCATTGTAGCCGTGTTTAGGACGTAGGGGATCTTTCTTATTTTGAGAACGACGGCGTCCATGTCGGCCGCGGCACCTTCCAGTTGAACTACGAAGTCGTATGGTCCGTGTACCAGATCAACTTGTACGATGTGTGGGAGTTGTTTCATTTCTCCATAAAACTCACTTTCTCTTCCTGGCTGAATACGCACCAACACGTAGGCCCTCTGCTTCGGTTCATTCAACGTGATATTCCTCACCCATACTAGGATATTCACGGTTAAAAGAGAACTGCTGCTGTCGCATTGAATAGAGATGAATGCGAGCAACGTGATTTGAACCGTCGTCGTTCGTCTGAAAGTGTGTGTGGGTAGTCTGGTGCGCACACACACATAACGTTCCGCAGAAACTAGCCAAAATACGTCCGGCAATCATCCCACACTAGCAATGTCAGTTATACCTGTTCCAAGTGCGTAAACACAGAAAGCCTAGGGGGCTTCTTATTCACCCCATAAACACGTCTGTAAGTTAGAAGCTGGCCATTCAGGGCTCCATGAATGTGAAAAGTGCGCAGCGAGCTACTCAGCCTAGTGAGACCTCAGCCTCTTGGCAAGCAAAGCGAAGCCGAACAATGAAACGACTCCGAAGAAATTCACTGAATTAGAAGTCAAATCATGCCCGGTCCATAAAAGTCGTCATGTTCACCAAATCGACAAATCGGGCAGGGAGTTTTGCTGGTCGTCAGGAAAAGAGGTTGCCGAATAGACTACCCACCTAAGATATTTCGATCAGTCGACCGACTGTATGAACATCATTCCACGTATCACTAGGAACGCTGTTCTGACTTGAATCGTTTTTTTCGCTTCGGCAAACTCATTCTGAAAATGATATGAATAACGGGTAACAGATCAAGAAGGGTAACGTAGCGGGGCGCTTGTGAGGATCACGGGAATAGCAGATTCAAGGCAGCAATCATTCCTATCATGCGGTATGCTCGTCAAAGGTGACTTGGATGAGAACTTGCTAAAGCTCTCCCACTGAAACCCTGGTGCCCTTCGAAACTGTTTTTTTCATACCCATTTTTCTTAGGCGATGAGTGCTGCATTCGCGAGTATTCAGACGAAGCCGTAGTTCAGAGCAAGGGCATTCTTGCGATGTACTTGTCTTTCTATCCTTATATTGAACCAATGCGAGAATGCACAAAGTTAGTTGTCGAGAACGAGAGGCACGAGTCATTTGCAACGATTGACCGCATGTTCTTCTTCTTGCTGCAACTGACCGAAGTCTGAGGAAACAACCGAAATCACGTTCCGACTATAAGTGAAAGACGGAACGAGTCTTCGGTCTTCATCTTGGACCCGCGACGTGGAAGATAAGGAGAAAGAATCTATGAGTACTTTCGAGAAACTGGGCTTGAGCCCAGAAATATTGGATGCTATCAAGGCACTTGGATTCGAGCGACAGTTTCCGATCCAAGAAGCAACGATTCCGCTTCTGCAGCACGGAACCGATGTGATTGGTCAAGCTCATACCGGAACTGGAAAGACCGCAGCCTTCGGGCTACCGCTCTTGGAGATCGTTGACGAAAAGAATCTGAATATTCAGGCGCTGGTGCTAGTTCCGACACGCGAGCTTGCAGTGCAAGTAGCAGGCGACATTAACTCGTATGGCAGATTCACTCGCAAGCGTGCTCTTGCAATTTATGGTGGCCAATCAATTAATGTTCAAATGCGCGCCTTGGAAGATTGCCCTCAGATCATAGTTGGAACACCTGGTCGAGTCATCGACCATATAGAACGTGGATCCCTTCACCTTGACAAAGTCCAGTGCGTTGTTTTGGATGAGGCTGACAGGTTGCTGGACATGGGATTCATTGGTGACGTTGAGCATATTTTAACTAAGACTAGAAGTAAACGTCAAATCGCGTTCTTCTCCGCAACGATGCCCAAGGATGTATTGAAACTTGCGCGTAGACATATGAAGAACCCTCGCGAAGTTCTGATCGAACCGGAGGATCTCAACGTCAAGGAGATCAGCCAATACTACTACCAAGTGGACCAGGAAAGAAAACTTGATGCGCTCCTAAGAATCCTGCAGGACAAAGAAGTGCATCGTGCCATAGTTTTCTGTCGAACCAAACGCAACACATTCTGGTTGAATCAATCACTCCGGCGGAGAAATCAAGATGCCATAGCACTGAACGGTGACCTTACCCAACATCAACGCGATGGAGCAATGAAGGCATTTCGAAGCGGCCAGAGTCGTATCCTAGTTGCCACTGACCTAGCTGGAAGAGGCTTGGATGTTGACGGAGTTTCACACATAATCAACTATGACGTGCCTCAGAATCCGTATACTTACTTCCACAGGATAGGTCGAACTGGTCGAGCTGGCAAGACGGGAACCGCAGTGACGATAGTATCCGCGGAGCAAAACGGCGACTTTCGAGCAATACAATCGATGGCAAACGACCAGATTGAGCGACTTAGCTTCACCTCTGGCCCTGGCGTATTCACTGGGGGGAGAGAGGAATCGTGGATATCTACTGGTGAAACTCGTCGCGCGTTCGGGGGAAGATCACGATACCCAAGGCACCGTCGCCGTTCAAACTTTCGATATTCGCGCCGCTGAAGCTGCGCATTCATGAAAAACTGGGCGGGTTTCGTAGGTCGAAAGCACTTGTTGCCTATGATGAGGCAGGTTAAAGTGGAGAGTCGAGCTATCGGCTTGTAGGATAGGCAATGTCGATTGGGAAAGAGAAAGGTCCTTTCAGAAGGAGACATTAATCAACTCGTTCTTCCAGGAACGGGCCAGCTGCTTGGGATTGTAACCCAAATGTTCGGGTACGATCGGATGATGGTGAAGTGTTCAGACGGAGCCGACCGAGTCTGCCGCATACGAGGCAAGATGAAGAGGCGGACCTGGATCAAGAACGGCGATGTAGTCTTGGTTGCTCCCTGGGATTTCCAAACCAGCCGCGCAGACGTGCTCTGGCGTTACACACAGAACCAAGCGCAAGTACTTCACAGCAAGGGCATCCTCACGATGTAACCCCACAGTGCAAGCCCTATCTGCCGAAGTCATGAACCTAATCGCGAATAACATCGGAAATTCAGGATAATAGTCTAAGATTCCGCAGACAATCACGCCCCGAAACCTCTCCAGAATGAACATGTCACCTGACTAGCGACCATCTGAAGGGTTTAGCCAGCACCGACAATCTTGACAGCGAGATAGGTAACGAGCAAGAGCAATCCAATGATAGTTCCCCTATTCACGAACGCAGGCATTAGGTCCTGCTCCTTTTGCTCATTCCGCAATGCATTGATAATGGGCGCTACAAAGAATATGATAGATGGCGAGAAAACGAGAAGAATCCAAGGTAGTCCGCCAACTAGCACAAGGCTCACAAATAACGCCAGGACCAAGAAAAGGAGCACAACACATGCCCTAAGCGCCCATTTCTTGCCAACCAACGTCACGACTGTCTTTATCATGCCTCTATCGGAATCATAATCTCTAATCTCATTGACAAGCTGGGCCAACATGGACAACAGGAATAGAATAACACTCAACCCTGCTCCCACAAAATCAAAGGGGCGATAAACAGAGTAAGCCATTACCCCATATATGGTACTCCAGGAAGCGTGGCAGACAACATCAAGACCCGGCCTAGTCTTTGCCCTCAAACCGAAAGAATAACCACCAAACAGCATAATCACCAGGATCCCAAGCAACCTATTCAGAAAACTAAGAAGATAGATGGATAAACTCGCCACGCCCAAAAGAAATAGCACGAGTGCCCAACCCGCAGCCACAGACAAGTCACCCGACGCTACGGGGTTTCTTAACTTGCCAGCCTTTCTGTCAAGTTCTGCATCAGCAATATCGTTAATCACAAAACCGAAAATGGAGGAGACTGCAACGAAAAGAAGCACCGGCAGAATTTCGCTATCGACGGGATACCTTGCCACGAATGCACAAGCCAAGACAGAAACCAAGTAGCACGGTCCGTACTCATGGAATCTTACGATTCGCACAAACGCGTTCCGCGAAACAATTCGCTTCATAGAACCGTGTGAATCCTTGTTCACTAGATGACGCCTTAGTGCATCAGGCCTACAATTATCATGCTAAGGCCGATTAGGCCGCGCAGAATTCTTCCAGCCTGGAACAGCCAGGGCGGATGGGAAGGACGCCAGTAGAGAATGTTCAAAAATCCTTCAGCGGACAGATAGATGCCCACCGATATGAGGAAGGCATCGGCAAGCAAGCTGAGAACCGAACCGAGTTTCCTGAAGAAACTAATCTACTTTTGCTCGTAGACTTATGTTTGAACCACACTCAATGTGACAAGACAACTATATTCGCGACAAATTGGTGCGTCCACCCTCAACCCAATACCACACGCGGAAAGTCTCCGGACTCGTGAGTATTCGATTTACTTCTTTCAACGAGCGGTCACTGGGTTTAGGCTACTACTGGAGTGCGTGCTGCGGTTCTTTCTCTTCTGAGTCTCTTGGAGAATTTCTGGTACCATGCGTCGTCTTCGGGGGCTACGCTAGGACTAACTTGTTCCATGGCTTCGTTGAAGTCTCGGCTTGAGACTTCTGTTGCATCTATGTCTTCTCGTAAAGCGTTCATGGCGGCTTCTCTGCAGGTTGCTTCGATGTCTGCGCCTGAATAGCCTTGTGCTTTTCTTGCGAGTTCGTCCAGTGATACGTCTTTTGAGAGGGGCATTGGGTTTGCGTGAATTTTGAAGATCTCTTTGAGTGAGTCTAAGTCTGGGGAGGGAACGTAGATTAGTCTATCGAATCTTCCTGGTCTCATGACTGCTGGGTCCAGTATGTCCGGGCGATTAGTGGCTGCGATTACGAGAACGTTCTGCAATGTTTCTATGCCGTCGATTTCAGTCAGGAGTTGGCTGATCACCCGTTCACTAGCCCCGGAATCGGCATATCCCTAAGCCTCGTTTTGGTACGATCGCATCAAGTTCATCGAAGAATATTATGGAGGGAGCTGCGGTTCTTGCTCTTCGGAAGACTTCGCGGATAGCTTTCTCTGACTCTCCAACCCACTTTGAGAATATTTCTGGGCCTTTTATTGAGATGAAATTGGCCTCGCTTTCTGTTGCTACCGCTCGTGCTAAGAGGGTCTTACCGGAGCCAGGTGGTCCGTAGAGCAGGATTCCACGCGGCGGGTTGATTCCCATTCTCTTGAATACTTCAGGCTGCTTAAGCGGCCATTCCACGGATTCCATTAGTTCCTGTTTGACTTGCTTCAAACCACCGACTTGATCCCATTTCACTTGTGGGACTTCGACGTAGACTTCGCGCATTGCTGTAGGAGTGATTTCTCGGTATGCTGACGTGAAATCCTCCATCTTGACAACCATTTTTTCGAGGATTTCGGGCGCAATGCGTTCCTTCTCTAAGTTGATTTCTGGTATGTACCGTCGGAGTGCCTTCATTGCTGCTTCTCGACATAGCGAGGCAATGTCTGCTCCAGTGTATCCATGTGTCACGTCTGCAAGTCGGTTCAGATCCACGTCTGCATTCAGGGGCATATTTCTCGTGTGAATCTGGAGTGCTTCATCTCTTCCCGCCTTGTCTGGAACTCCGATCTCGATTTCGCGATCGAATCTCCCGGGTCGACGTAGTGCTGGGTCGATTGCGTTCGGCCGGTTGGTTGCACCGATTACTATTACGTTGCCGCGAGATCCCATTCCATCCATTAGAGATAGGAGTTGTGCGACGACTCGACGTTCTACTTCGCCCGTTACTTCTTCACGTTTTGGTGCGATCGCGTCCATTTCGTCAATGAAGATTATGCTGGGTGATGTCTCGTGTGCTTTTTGGAATATCTCCCGTAACCTAGCCTCCGATTCCCCATAATACTTTGACATTATCTCCGGTCCGGAGATGACGTGGAAGTTTGCGTCAGACTCGTTTGCCAGAGCTTTTGCGAGAAGTGTCTTTCCGCAACCTGGAGGTCCATACAGGAATACTCCTCTAGGCGGCTCGATACCAAGTCGCTGGAAGAGTTCCGGATGTCTGAGAGGCAGCTCTACCATCTCACGTATTCTTTGCATCTCTTCGTGTAATCCGCCTATGTCTTCGTATGTTACTATCGGGATCCCTCGCTTCTGGGGCGTGGGCTCGCTCAATACTTGGACTTGGGCTGTCTCCGTAATCTTCACTGGGCCATGAGGACGTGTTTTCGCCACCATCAATGGAACTGTGCTTCCGAAGATCGAAAGAAGGGTCATGTCTCCTTCAATAAACGGCATGTCCATGAATCGTCTTTTCACGAAACGCACAAACTCCTCGTCCACGCTCAGGCGTACGTCTGTTGGCGCGAACACGATCGCTTCGGCCCCTTTCACGTCTGCCTTTCTAACGTTGACGTACTCGTTTAGAGCAACACCAGCATTCCTTCGAATAAGGCCGTCCATCCTTACAATTTCTTGTCCCTGATCTTCAGCGTACGCAGGCCATGCTACAGCTACAGTCATCTTTTTCCCATGAATTTCAACAAAATCTCCCGCAGTCATTCCAAGCTTCTGTATCGTGTCGTTCTCAATTCGGACTTTGCCGTGCCCAACATCCCGCTGCCTGGCGTCAGCAACTCTCAAAGAAATTTCTCCACTACTCATTCTCTCATTCTCTCAGAATGCATTAGGATTCGCGCCGTTCAAGCCGAATCTCCAGTCTCGTTTCCAGAAGTTCTCTGCCACAGGAAAAGGCGCTCTTAGTGTGTCTTGATTCGCATACGCTCACAATTCAAGTTGTGGAATACTTGAAGGCAGTTCTTACAGAACATGACTCCGCATGCTTCGCATGTGCCCCAGTTATGGATGGGCCTATCCACTAAGTCGTTGCCACATTCTCCGCAGTTACTTCCTGCGCTTGCTATGTTCGCCATGATATGTTCACACGTCACCATTACGGAACAAGCTACTTAACGTATCATTGTCATGGCCATGTCCATGGATTACCTCTTGATCTTGCGTTACGAGAAAAACACCCTAGTTTCCGTTTCATGTCGCTCAAACCCATGCTTCGTCAAACTTCGCTAAGAGTTTCTGGAATAATTCGATGTGTATCTCAGCTATCTTCGCAGCCGTATTCTTTCTGCCGTACAATCAGGTCGCATCCGATTCGGGATTACGGGTAGATTATGAGTTCTTTCTCTTCAAGCGTTTCTTGCAGTTTTGCGATGGCTCTATGAACCTCCGTCTCCTTCTTGGCGCCCGTACAAACGAGTTTTCCGGTTGTGAAGATTAGTATGACTACTTTGGGGTCTTCCATTCTGTAGATAAGGCCGGGGAACTGTTCGGGTTCATACATGGTGCGTTTCAGTGAGTAGGTTACTTTTTCCAAATCAATATGGCCGCCTAAACCTGCCGAGGCTACTATGTTTTGAACCTGAATCTCAGGCTTACTCAGAATGACGATCCCGTTTCGTTTGAGCTCGTCCACAACCTTGTTGACGGCCTTGTGAGCCTGCCGCTCCGACTTCGCCCCAGTGCAGACCATTTTACCCGAGGTGAAGATCAAGGTGGTGGCCTTCGGTTTCTTCAATCGATATACTAAACCCGGAAATTGTTCAGGCCTATATTCTACGCCAGGGAAGATGCGTACGATAGTGTGCAAATCAATATTCTGATGAACAGAGCCTGTCGCGACCACGTTCTCGATGTTGATGAATGCTTTGTGTTCGGCCAGAGGGCGCACCTGAGTGATACTTGCCTGCCTGTGCAACTAAACTCGTGGACAATTCTTTTTGTGGAGGACGAATATTTCCGGACTGTTTGTCTCGAAGCCGCATTTTTCGCAAACTTCTCGTTCTCCTTCCTGTTTAGATGTCGACATGACAAAGCAACTAGTCACTATCGAATACCCAAGGTCAGGTAAGAACATGCCTAATGCCAGGAGAAATACCTGAGGATAACCATAACACAAAACGCAAGACAAGCTCAACCTCATGGCAATCAAAGTGAAGCCGAACAGTGAACCGGCTCCGAAGAATTTTGATGTTTTGGGAGTCAAATCGTGGCCGGTCCATCACCGTCGTCATGTTCACCAGATCGCCAAGTCGGGTAGGGAGTTTTGCTGCTCATTAGGAAAAGAGGTTGTCGAAAAGATTAACCAGAACACCGCCTACCAGACGAATTTTGACAGCAGGAAGGAGCCGGCGAAGAGTTGACAAACTAGGCTCGGAAATGTGCTATCGTGGTTCCAATGGTAATCAAGTGCGCGAAATGTGGCAGTGAGCAATTCATTGGTTAGACCACGAAGGTAATAGAAAAAGAAAAAGAAGCTTGGGAAAAGGGGGATTTGGTATACTGGTCGTGTTGCGACAGTGGGAGAGGCGCTCCATTTGATAAAAGGATTCCTGCGCAATCAGATTGATAGAAACAAAAAGGACCAATTTGAACTCATACCACACACACTGGACAGTAAACGGTTCAATTCCTGTCTAAGGAAATTGCCAGGTCGCGTGGGTAAACAGGAGCAAACGTGACGTCGTGCCAATTACGTTCGTGACTTTGCAGCTTTTCTCCGCTTATGTTTCAGTGACGGTCGATGCAGACGTTTCACGTTTTCCCATGTGCCGTCAGTCATCGGTTTGAATCCCATTCCGCATTCCGGACATTTTCGAGTCTTCATCTTAGTCAAATGCTATCAGGAGAGTATGATTCATTTCATGTAATAAGTTTAAGACTACATCTACAACCGATAAGAAACCAATGAATCTCGACCCAATCCAGATGAACGTCAAGATTGCGAAATTAGAACCAAAACTAGCTACAGCCACCGGAGAAGAGTTGGATTCCGTTCAGAAGCAGCTCGACAAACTCGAAGACGAAAAGAAGAAAGAACTAAGCAAGCACCGTTGGGCTAACTAATATGGGCAGTTTTCGAAAACTGCATGTGTGGCATATTGGTTTCCCACAGCTCAGACAAGTTGACGTATACCCGAAAGGAACGTGAAGGTGCTCTCCACAATGAGCTTCCACCCGGCTTACGGGACCAAGTAATGGAGTATGTTCGTTTCAGGGCGAAGCAAGATGGTGAGGTGAAAGTTGAATTAGTGAAGTTGAACGTTGGCCGATAAAGTGTAGTGCTTGCGGTAATCCGGATTCCGTGCCGTTTGAACCGTATCAGGGTCGACCAGTCTATTGCCGTAAGTGTTGGGCTAAGCGTCGCGGAGACAGAACGGACGGGACCAGTGATGGATCCTAAAGACGGGACCAGGTCCAATGGGTCATAAGTATGAAATGAGTATCCTCAGATGACGTTAGGGTTGATGGTGTGACAAGTAAGAGGGTGGTTTTTCCACCTGTTTGCCGTTGTGGGCATCATTACTTGAATCATGTTGGGCGTTATCGTGTGTGTGCGTTGCCGTCGTGTGGTTGTCGAGGTTTCCTAGAAAACAGTGCTAACTAATACGGACAGTTCCGAAAACTGCAATTATCTTAACTTTCAGGGCACGGATCTCTCTTGAGCTAGTAGCGGTCCCTTTTCTCCTGCCTCAACTCATACCCTGTCAGGGTCCCGTCCTTATCATATCTGACTCGGACCTCTCGTTTAGCTCCGAATTTGTCGATAATTCTGAACGTGATTACAAATTCCTCGTACTTTTTATCGTAACGGGCACTCAACGTTTCCGTTGATGTCGCTTCGAGTCTTTTCTTGACGTATTCCTGTGCTTGCCTTTCTGATTCTTCAAGATTCATGCTCGCTTACTTCCATCCGTTCACACGTTAGTAGACATTATTCTTCCTGAACCTGTTTCAGCAATCTTCCCGAGAAGCTCGGGGAGGATTTCGTAACCACACTTCCCACATTTCCACTCGTCAGAGTACTCGTGTTGACAATGATACTTTTTACTCGATTTTTCCAACGCAGTGTTTGCCATGGCTCTAATCAAACTGGAGATAGCCCACGCACCTGATAAAGATACATGCATTTTGATACATACATGGTTTCTTAGGCGTAGTAACGATAAGAAATCTTAGACCCGGCACAGTTCTTCTTCATCACTGTCAAACCCGTTAGAATCGCGTTTACGTTACTATTGTCGTTATCGTTGACCTTACACCCTCTACCGTACGCATTTTCGTGCCAATTGCCTCTTTCAATTTACCCATCGAGTTCGTTTCCAAGATTACGACGACGTCGTATAATCCATAGACGAGGTGTGACTGCATAACCTCAGGCAGTGCGCGGAATTGTTTGACAGCTTCCTTTTCTGCGCCCGCGTCTACATTAACGAAAACAAACGCTTTTGTCATGAACTTAAACCACTAAACGACCTGTTAATCAAACCGTTTGGCCGTACAGGTGGTTGGATAGCCTTCTATCTAGAACCATAACCGATAGTCGTACAGTAATCCACTTTGTTTGGGACTGTGTCATGAATAGAGTCTTTCGAGATGGCCATACGCCTCGATGTTTTCGTGTGTGTGGGTAGTCTGGTGCGAGCATCAGAAAGTGAACCGTCATTCTTGCTTAAGCTAGGACATCATCAGCAAACATTGCCGTGAAGCATGTTGTAATCACACAATTTGAACCAAAACGCCTATGGCTTATCCATGCGTGTTCCGGCCGGCAAGTCTTATTCCTCGCGTGCTTGTAGTTCTTGTCATGCGATTCCTCGTTTCGGTAGTGTTTCGCATATTCGCACTTTGAATCAAATTTAAAGGTGAACTTGTGATGGAGCAGACGGATCCAGATGTTCTTAGCCTATCCGTAGAGACGAACATGAGACTTGGACCGCCTACTGTCTCTTACCTCAATTCGATCTCACGCGTGATGGAGTTGATGGCCAAGGAAAACGTGGGTTCCGTTGTGGTTGTGGCAGGAAATGAACCGGTAGGAATTGTCACGGAGAAAGACATTCTTCAGAGGGTTCTGATGTTCCGGAAGAATCCTGAACTGACGTCTATCAAGGACGTGATGTCGAAGCCGCTCATTACGATTGAATTTGATCGAACCATAGCAGACGCTTTGAAATTACTTCAAGAACACCGAATTCGAAGGCTGATTGTAACAAGAAATGGGGCTCTTATTGGGCTTACAACTGAAAGAAGACTGTTGGAGATCGCTCACGGATATTATTTGGTGAAAAACCGAGGTTTACTTAGAAAGACAGATGCTCATGGTGGTAAGAAGATTACAGTCGCGTTCATCAGCACGTATCCTCCACGCGAATGTGGGATAGCTACATTCACGACCCATCTAGTCGACTCTATGTCCACATTTTGTGGTCAAGCTGTGAGTCCGCCTGTAGTTGTGGCATTAAACGATAGAGGGGGATCATATGACTATGAGACGTGGGTTAAGTACCAGATCGATGCCAATGAGCTTGCGTCCTATGAGAAGGCAGCCGATTACGTCAATGCTTCTGACATAGATATTGTGAACATTCAGCATGAGTATGGCATATTCGGCGGGGAGTGGGGTGAGTACGTCACCGCGTTTCTGAAGAGGATTAAAAAACCTGTAGTCACAACCCTCCACACTGTACTTGAGAACCCAGCGCCTAAAGCTAGAGAAGTGTTGAAAGGGATCATCACAGAGACGGACACAATTATAGTAATGGCAACCGCCGGGATTAACGTGCTTAAGGAGAAATATGATTGTCCGCCCGACAAGATTCGATGTATACCCCACGGTTGTCCGAACGTGCCAAAGCTGGAAACTGCAGTGATCAAGCGAAGCTTTGGACTTCAGGACCACACCGTGTTGTCGACGTTCGGATTACTGAGTAGTGGAAAAGGAGTAGAACACGCGATTGCTGCACTCCCACAGATTGTTAGGAAACATCCTGAAGTCCTGTATTTGATTATAGGCGAGACGCATCCCGAGGTCAGAAAACGCGAGGGCGAAAAGTACCGGCAGGAGTTACTCGACAAAGTTGATGCGCTCGGATTGACTAAGAACGTCGGATTCGTCAATCGATTCCTCTCAGAAGAAGAGCTTATCGGGTACCTTCAAGCAACCGACGTCTACATTGTACCGTACCCAAATCGTGAACAGATCAGCAGTGGCACCCTCTCGTACGCCCTAAGTACAGGGAAGGCCATTGTTACGACACCTTTTCTCCACGCTGAAGAAGTGATCTCCAGTGGAGCAGCATTGAGATGCGAATTCGCGAACCCAGAATCGCTTGGCCAATGCGTAAATACGCTCCTCGAAGACAGAGAGATTTATACGAAGCTCAGCAGAAGCGCCTATGAGTATAGCAGAGCGATGATATGGCCAAACGTTGCTATGAGTTATGTTAACGTATTCAACCGCTCTCTTGGCCTATAGCTCAATTAGGATGCAATTAAGGAACCTTATCGGAACCTCATGGGCCGTTACAACGGCATCATTGTGCGCCTGAACTAGCACGATTTAGAAATTGTAGATAAGCCGAAGCGTCCTAGGCATATAGCGAGTCTGATTCGAAATTGTCTGTCGCTCATCGTGAATCAACAGGTTCGATTAGTCCTTCCATCTGGCTTTGAACCGTTGTCTGTGTGTGCACACCAGACAACCCACCCACAGAAGATGTGATGAACAGCTAGTTTGTGTGCATTTTACTTATACACTCCTGCTTGCAGTTCATTCAGAATCATGATGGTGTTCAGATGACTAAATCGAGTAGTAAGACTCATTGTCAACACGAGTACTCTGACGAGTGGAAATGTGGGAAGTGTGGTTACGAAATCCTCCCCGAGCTTCTCGGGAAGATTGCTGAAACAGGTTCAGGAAGAATAATGTCCACAACCGTGTAAATATGCGAAACAACTCGCGCATCTCGAAGTACCCTAACAATCTGAGTTTACGGCTCATTTTGAACCTGGTTCTTGAGTACACCTATCCCTTCAATTTCCACTTCAACTACGTCTCCGTTCCGTAGAAAAACTGGGGGCTTACGCGCGAATCCTACTCCTGATGGTGTTCCAGTCATTATCACTGTTCCAGGCATCAAAGTCATACATTTCGAGCAGTAACTGACCAACTGGCGCGTATTGAAGATGAGATCGCTAGTGTTTGATGCCTGCATGATTTTGCCGTTTAATCTGCATCGGATGTTGCATTTGTCGCCGTCAATGTCATCTTCGATCCAGGGCCCTAGAGGCGCAAACGTGTCAAAGGATTTCCCTCGGGCCCATTGCACATCAAGCCTCAGCTGGCAGTCTCTTGCGCTAACATCGTTGCCACATGTAAAACCTAGAATGTAGTCGAGTGCATTTTTTTCCGAGACGTTGCGAGCTTCCCGTCCGATGACGATCACAAGTTCAGCTTCATAATCTACCTCGCTCGGAGCCATTTTCGGAAGCAGGATTGGTTGTCCAGGATCAGCGACTGATGTGTTGGATTTGAGGAAGATGAGTGGGGCCTTTGGTGTCTGCCGGCCACTCTCTGTTGCGTGTTCTCTGTAATTTGACCCGATTCCGATTATTGTGGGAGGACGAACTGGCGCCATCAAATGAACGTCTTTGAAGTCTACATTTTCATTGCTCAGAGTCCACTTTCCGAAGAGGTCCCTATCTATAGGCGTGATCCTGTTGTTTGCCCCGAGGCTGCCATAAGTCATTCTTGAATCAAGTGAGTAGCGAACAAATCTCAAAACAATTCGAAGAGCACAGCCACCGACAGGTCATATTTCAAGCTGACTACATCGAAGAGGTGTTAGTTAGTCCAACATGTTTGTTCCGTAAGGATTGTAGATTAGGGCAAGCCACCGCCCATCCGACAGTTTCCCTTTCCGTAGCACGTCTGAAGATACTCCCACTGTTCTTTTCAGAAGTTTCAGACTAATCCTTTCCTTTATGCCGCATCCATACTGCAAAGACGTGATGAGCCTAGACTTCCTTCGTACGACGATCAGATGTCTACCTTTTCCATGTGTGCGCGAACCATTAGTACAAGTGGGAGGAAGAAGGTAATGGGCAACTTGAAATGGACCTTGCGCCACTCAGTTAGACCTGGAGACATAGGGTATCTCACCTATCTTCATGGAATAATATACGCCAAAGAATACCGCTACGATCCAACGTTCGAAGCTTACGTAGCTGCTGGAATCGCAGACTTCATCGAATCCTTCAACCCTGAAGAAGACCGTATTTGGCTGGCAGAGGCAAACCGACAGATCATTGGATCAATTGCCGTCGTTGGACGTTCGAAACGTAAAGCGCAACTGCGTTGGTTCTTCGTTCATCCAGCCCACCGGGGACGAGGTCTTGGAAAAAAACTGCTCAACGAAGCACTTCGATTCTGCAAACGACGAAACTACAATACAGTTTTCCTTTGGACTACTAGCGAACTAGATGCAGCCCGACACGTCTACATATCTGCCGGTTTCAGGAAAACAAGCGAGACGAGACACAAGGTCTGGGGCAAAATAACTAGAGAAGAAAGGTATGATCTACGCCTATGAGAGCGCTTGACCTGCTTTCGTGCGTATAGATATCGTGATGGGCAACGAGCGGAGAATAATTATCTCTCTAAAATGATTTATCCCTCTGACGTTGCGATTGGTTGCAGTCGCACGAGCTTCATGTGGATTATCTCATCCTTACGCGCTGTCATCCTGCTGAAGGTTTCTTGCGGTGGAAGTGTGTCAAGCTGAATTCGCGCCACGGCTGCCTTTGATCCATCGAATATGATGTTGTGCACTTCGTGCACGTTGACCTTCGATTCTCGAAGGTCATTAAGTATTCGTGTGAGGACGCCTATCTTGTCATAATGACGAATGATCAATTCGTACTCGGGGGTCTCTTTTGCGAAGTTCACACAATTCTCGATATTTCCCGTTCTTACGTAAGCATCGATTATGCGCACGGTCTCATCGGCCGTAGCTCTTTGCGCTTGATCGGTTGAGGCACCGATATGGTGTGTGCCAACCCAATTTGGTACACCCGAGAGCATGTTAACGAATTTCCCCTGCCCTTGAGCCGGTTCGTCTTCATAGACATCGAGCCCTGCCCTTACACGTCCGTTTCTGAGCGCCTCCGCTAAAGCGGCGGTGTCAACGATTGCCCCTCGTGCCGTGTTCAGAATAATCGCGCCAGATTTTAGCTTAGAGATGCGTTCCGCGGATAGAAGATGCTCAGTCTCAGGTGCCAAAGCAACATGCAATGAGACGATGTCGCATTTGCTGAGGAGTTCATCAATTGTCTGCGCTCTAATGACGCCTAACTCTTCAGCTTCATCATCGGTCAGCGACCGAGACCAAGCAACAACAGACATGTCGAATGCTTTCGCGCGCTTGATCACTTCTCGCCCAATCGCACCTGTGCCAATGACGCCGAAAACCTTACCCTTCAAACCGTCAGCCTTGCCAAATCCAGTTTTATCCCATCTGCTATCTGCGAGAGAGGCTACCTGATCGGGTATTCGTCTGTCCACGGCCAACAGCAGAGCAATAGTCAACTCAGCAACCGCAGCCGAATTCTTGTCAGGGCAGTTGGTTACGTAAATGCCGCGGGCGGAGGCTGCTTGCACATCAATATTCTCAGTACCCGCGCCAGATCGAACAATAAGCTCCAACGCATTTGCTTTCTCGATAACGTTGGAATGAACGTTGGTTCCTCTCACAATCAGCACATTGACGTTAGATATTTGATCCGCCAAGGTCACTGCTGGCAAATCTGGCGCATACTCAACCTCCTCTACGATCTTTCGGAGTGTTTGGACATGCTCCCTAGGGAGCTTATCAGCTATCAGCAGTCTCATCTTGCGATCTCACTGCACCACAATTCTCTGAAGCCAACATTTAGGTACATTTATTTCGGAACCGTTCATGAAATCGGCACAAGCGCTATCTGAGAAGGGTACTCTTTTATCCGCTGTTCGCTTCACTCCAGTACGGCGCGTTGTTTTGTCCAAACAGAGTGAAGAGAAAGAGCTCAAGGAGATGCGAAAGGTAGAGGACTACGTGAAAGACCTGCGGAAGGACATCGATAAGCGCTTTGGTGATCTCAGTAAGCAGATGGGTCCCGTAAGACATAGGGCTACGAAGGCGATAAATGAAAGACCGCTTTTGGCATTGGGTGTTGCGTTCGTTGTTGGTGTGGCGGTCGGCGTAGCAATTTCAAGCAAATCCAAAGATTAGAAAGAGCGCACAGTCGCATCCGTCATCGTGATTTGAGCCGATGATTGTGAGTGAAGCATATGCAACAGGTGAAGAGGAAGACGACAGAGAGCGATTCAAGCAAACTCTTTCGGTTCATCTCTGAGAATCAAGGATTGAGCGTTCAGAAGATATCTGAGAAACTTGGCTGGACCAAGAGCAAGACCAACAGGATGCTTAGTGTCCTTGAGAAGAAAGGGTGGATAGTCAAGAGGGTTTTTTCGGCTGCTCAGCCGAGGACAGTGGCGAAGCCGGACGAGAGGTTTCAGCTCCTGAGCGATAAGCTCGCGAAGCTGTTGGCATGGAAGGATAAGCTACAAGCCAGAGAGAAGGAACTTTTCGGCAAATGTGTTTCGGCGCAGACGGAAGGCGATTCTGAGAAGGCCACAATGTACGCGAATCAATGCGCTGAGGTAAGAAAGATCATTAGACTTGTAGTTGGAACGGAGGAGACACTCTCAAAGCTGAGCACTCCAGGAGGATGAGGTGATGGACTTAAGCTTGCGCAATCACCCCATAGATATGTAGACGTCTTCTGTGCGGGTGATGGGCATACTGGTGCGCACCCCCCCAGCTGATCGATAGCCATTTGAGCCAGCGTGACTGCGTGACTGTTGCCAAAGTATGGGAGATTACCCTTGTCAGCTAAAGTTAGCAAAGAAATAAAAACGGGAGGACATCTCTTCGTCAAGATTCTACAAGAAAAGGGAATCGAATTTGTGTTTGGTACGACCGGAGCAGGAATGCCTGATATCCAAGACGCGATGGTAATCGAAAAGCCGCCTAAATGGATTCAAGGGCTTCACGAGTTCCCCACAGTAAGTGCAGCCGCTGGCTATGGCTTAGCCTCTGAGCAATATGGGGTTGCTTTGATAGACCGTGTAGTCGGAACGCAGAATGCTGTAGGTGCCTTGTATTCCGCATACCTCAACTCTGCACCATTGGTGGTCTTTGCCTCTTCGAATGTTCCCGGAGTCAGTATTCCGACAGGAGAAGAAGAGTACCATTATAGTAATGACCAAGCAATGTTTGCCCGCCCGTGGCTAAAGTGGTCCACGAACGTAGTGGCACTTGAAACTTTAGAACATGATGTCGCTAAAGCAATTTACTTAGCTTCTGCTGAACATTGTGGACCAACTTACGTCACGCTCAGACAAGACCTAATGGCAAAGACGCTTGAGAATTGCGACTTCACGAGCTCAGTTCCTGTATCAAATGTAGCAGCACGAGTGCCCGATGATGACACATGTAAAAAGATCATAGAAGAAATCCTTTCCCATACGAATCCGCAAATCGTGGTCTCACATCTTGGAAGAAGGAAATCCGCCGTTGATTGCCTCGTCAAATTAGCCCACGTGTTAGGCCTGCCCGTTAGCGAAAAGAGAGTTTACATGAGTTTTCCAGTACATGACGAACTATTCGCAGGATTCATACATACAACAAAATCTCCGAGACTTCTTGATTCGACGGATCTCGTCCTCGCTCTTGAAATCGGTATGCTCCCTCTCGAAAAGTTCGGAGAGGCTATAGATGTTATCGACCTGGAGAGCGATCCAATGGGGCGACAGAATGTAGTTGCTGGAGGGGAATATGGTTCAACCGTTTTTCCTGCCATAATTAGAGCGAATTGCGATACCGCGCCCACTCTTTGCAAGCTTGCGAAAGTAGCCGAGTCGATGCTTTCAGGGGTTGAAAGGGCAATTATCTTGGAAAGGTCTGCGAAGGCGAAAGAATACAATGACAAATTGTTGGAGGATTGGAAAACTACCAGTAAACGCTCATACGAGAAAGACGCACTTGACGGCTGGTCAATCGGACACGTAATGAACGAGCACTGGTCAAGAGAAATGATCTGGGTCGACGGATCAATCTCAATGCGCGAAGGCCTTCAAAAAGCAATTGAATTAGACGAACCAGGCACGTATTTTAGTAATCCGAGTTACCATTTGGGAACCGCAGCGGGCATGTCATATGGAGTTGCACTCGCTTACGCCAACTACATGAATATCGAAAACAAAGGATCGTACAAGATTGGTCAACTGACAAAGAGTTCGAAGACTGTTATCTGTACCATAGGGGATGGAGATGCGATTTTCGGAAACATCGATTCTGCTCTATGGACCTGCAGTCATTATGGTATAGGCGTGTTATACTTGATACTGAATAATGCGTGCTGGGGAATTGAATGGCCACCGTTTGAGCACACTTCTAAACAGTGGGCCAAGGTAGCAGGCGACTTTGAATTTCTTGATCTCGATAATCCTCGTGTGGATTTCTCAAAAATCGCTGATGCCTTCGGTATTCCTAACGCGCGTGTCAATACCGCTCATGGATTCGAGGATGCTCTAATACGTGCGCTCAGACTGGTCGCGCAGGGAAAACCATGCTTAATAGATATTCAAATGCCCAAACGTACTGGCCCAGAGCCATCCGTTGTTCCCTGAAAAGTTTTCGAATGGTTACGAGCCATCCGCAGTGAATTCTCTTGTCGAGATCGTGCCAACATCATTACTTGACCTGTGTACAGTTCAATACGGCCCCACCTTTCCATCTTCCAGTAGCCGTTGTCGTCCGTCACAACATCGACCTTCAATCCGACCTTAAGGAACTGCTTGTACTGCTTCTGTGGTTCTACTGGAAGTCTCTGAGTCTCGATTCGAAGATTGTTCTCGCTGTGAATCCTAGGGAACTTGCGTACGTGTTGAGTTTCACCAAATCCTTTCCCGCAGCCACGGCACTCTTCTGTATCTCCCGTATCGACTCGCCGATTATCGCGTAGGTCGACGCGTAGCCGGGTGCGATGCCTTGGTGTGCTGGGAAGAGTTGGAAGTAGACCATGCTCTTGCTTAATCCGGTTTCCTTGTTGCCCCATTCTATGAAGTCCGCTAAATCCTGCTTGCCCGAGTTGATTCGGGCGTCACCGACAACCCGCAGGAAGCGTGTCATACGCCAAGCTTTGGTGAAGAACTCATACTCTCTGCGAAACGTTTCAAACCCGCCCAGCTTCGCCCAAGACTTCACGAACGCCTTCTCCACGGCTGTGAGCTTCATTCCCTTATCCACCTGGTTCAAGTAGTCAAGGAATTCGAGCTCACGCTGGAACGACATTCCTTCCGAGATTGCCCCGCCCAGGGTTGAGTCAAGCATCTCCACAAACGCCGGCTTGGCGGCGTAGCCTCGTGCAGAATTTGAGGCATGAACGCAATGCCCGTACTCCTCGTGAATTAGAAGGTTCACCAGTTCCGATGGCACTGTGCTCGGATCTCTCTTAGGGTCTATTGTTGTGATGAAGATCTGTTTGGGCGTTGGGGTTAGGTAGTTGAAGAAGTAGGCGCCGCCGCTCGGAAAGACTCCGGTTAGGTAAGACGGGGTTTCGATCACTTTAGTAGCGTACTGGGGGTTTATGCCAACAACCCGCTTGTTTACAACCTTGACCGCTATCCTTCGAACTTGATTGATGTACGCTATGATCCTGCTCATCTTCAGTGATTTTTTCGCGCGAATCGCCTTCGTCACAGCCTCCGAATTCGCATCACAACCAAGCTCTCCAGCCAATTCCCCAGTGAGCCGGCTGAAGTCCCCGAGTTCGTTCTGTAAGAACCGCAACCCCTTCTCTTCAACCTCATCCGGGCTTTCTGGATAATCGAATAGGCCCCTGAGTGCCTGAGCGTAGATCTGCTCGCGTCCCATCGCGCAACCGCGCTCGCGAATAATCTTCCAAACCTCGTCGAAAGCTCCAGTGGAATATCCGTCAACGTGGACTCGCTTCTCGAACGACGCCACGGTCCCGAAGAGGTCGTCAACTCGACTCTTGAGCGTCCTACTCTTCGTTGTTCTTTTGATGACGTTCAGGATTTCAACGAGGCCGTCGCATCGGATTTCGGCAAGTAGCTTTTGCCCGATCGTCCAGTCTGTCGAAGGGTTAGCTTCGAGAAACGCGTTCAAGGCCTTCTTGGAGTACTCTACTAGGCTGGTGAGGTGCGGGGGCTTGATGCCTTCCTTTATCATGTGACCGAAGAATGTGTTCAGCAGATAATCTGGAACATTACATGGTTCCAGAATTGAAAGCCCCGTATCCAGAGATAACAGCAACTTCCGTTGAGACTCAGTCTCGCATCGAGTCAAGGTCTTTGCGATACGCTTTCGCGCGGCGTCTACATTCTCCAGGCTAGGAATGAAGGCTTTCCCAGCAAACTCGGAACGTCCACCAATGAATGCGCTCGCCGGGTTCACTTGGCACCAAACATCGAAGACCTCACGTTCAATAGGGCTAGATAGCTTCAACGCCAACCTCGCCACTCCTACGCTCACGTGTTGAGAGGGTATAGAAATTGGTTTTGGCGGACACAAAGGAACAAAAATTCATGGCTAGATCAACACTAAGATTCCGCTACAATGTGCGAGTGTGGATTCTCTAGGGCCTATTGAACGAGTGAGGTGGGTAGAGCGTCCTTGAACCAGGCTGGAATCGAGTTCCAGCAATCATGGATAAGTTGTACGAGACTGCCGTCTACAACGTAGAATCTCGCTTTATCATCCTCGGCTCTGATTGCTCGCCCATAAGCTTGGATGACTTCCATCATCGCCTGGTTCGAATACCACCGTCTGTAGCCGAGCTCCATCCGCCGCTTAATCCTGGGATCACCAAGGTCCGGAAACGGAACCTTCAGCAGAATCTGTGCGTCACACATATCGTACTTCCAATCTTGACCTTCATTGAAGGCCACGGAAACGAACACTTTCCCCCTAGAACTCTTCCACTCCTCCAACTTCTCTTCTCGATCTCTACTTGAATGAACGATTAGTCGTGGTTTGAATTCCTCGGATATGCCGTCAATTAGGGTTCGTTGATGGTGATAGCTGTGACAGTGTATTGCAACGTTTCCGTTCTCTTTCTGAAGAATCATTTCAACTGCACGAATGGCCTTCGGCATATTCACTTCCACATGCTGCATTGAGAGTGGGCCGACTGAGACGTCGATTACGGGGCGGTTCTCTACTGGGAAAGTGCTCGGGACCGTTAGGAATTCAATCTCATCCTTCCGTAGGAAGTCGAGAAGACCAGCCGTTTGAGCAAATTCCTCCGGATCCAGGATAGTTGCTGAAGAAATGATGTAGTGCTCTCCCCGCTTCCAAACCAGGTTTCGCATGAATTCACGGGCGAAGACAGGTTGAAGGGTGAGCTGACCGTTCTTGTTTTGCCACACCCAATCCGATTTTGACTTCTTGTAATTCTCATAGTTGCGTAAGTATTTGCCCGCTCGATCAACGTCTTCTGCTTGGACCGGGGTTAGTCCACTTGATTCCACAATTCTCTGACAATTCTCAACTAGGTTACGTAGACGTGCCTCAACGTTCTCAAGGAACGCTTTCAGTTCAGCATCTGTTTTGACATTCGCCAGCTCGGTACTGATGCTATCGTACGTTTCTAGTGGTATAGAGAACGGGGTGACCCGGACGGCAACTTGATTCAGACATTGCTCTTCGAGGTTATGAGCTTCATCAAGGATGACAAGCGGTCTGCTTCCAAGATACGATTCCGCTTCGTCAGCTTGGCTTTCAGAGATCAAGTAGGCTAGACTCGTGAGCACTGATCTAGCGTTCCTTGCAGCCTGTTTACGGATCCAGTAGGGACAGACTTCGAACCGTTCCCTGCATGGGTAATCTTCGGTAACGCATTTGCCAACGTTAACTCTTCTTCGGGGATTGTAGTAGCATTGGTAGTTCTGCTTCCCCATTATCACGTCGAACATTCCAGAGAGTCGTGGATCGTTTTGTATTTGGTTAATTAGTGCAATTTGTGGGGTTGCATAGAATGATCGTACTGCGGACGCGAAAGCCGCGTTCACATACGACTTTCCGAAACCGGTGGGTGCCGCTACGATTACACATCTCTTTCCACTAACAAACGCGCTCACAATGCGAGTGATAATCTCTTCTTGGTATGATCTCAAATCTGGGCTTGGAAAGAGTTCGAGGACATGCTTTGGAGTGAGTTCGCTGATTGCAACTTGAGGGTTCAGATGCTTAGGTTGAATGGAGAATTGATTGGATACCGGTGAAGGTGGTTTTGGCCGTGGAGGTGGATGAGTCACGATCCTCGACTTATCTCGACCGAGCTGAGGGAGAAATTCATCATCAAACAGCGCGGTTAGATCATCGCGAGGGTGCAGCCAACATTTGACGCGGTCACAGTCCCAGCAGATTTTCGAATACTTAGGAAAGATGCTACCCCAACCCCTACTCTCTGCATATTCACATCGAATTTGATTCTCGTCGACAAGTTCAGGC
>CAWJRR010000002.1:0-383496 GCA_963845275.1 Candidatus Bathyarchaeota archaeon | reverse complement strand
GAAGCAGGCCATATTGGAAGACCATTGGTGTTCAAGTCGACTAGCAGAGATCCATTTCCACCCCCTCCATGGGCGTGCGATCCTAAGCAGGGGGAGGATTGCAGATTGAGATGCATGCGCATGACTACGATTTGGCACGCTGGTTCATGGAAAGTGAGGTTAACACAGTTTTCACGCAGGCAGAGTGTCTTGTATTCCCGGATCAAGAAGAAGATTCCAGAATTCGTAGATAACACAGTCATCACTCTCAGTTTCAACAACAAGAGCATAGGAGTAATTGAAGGGAGTCTAAATTCCGAAATATGGATATGACGTCAGAGCTGAGATTTACGGGAGCAAGGGTATGGTGACGATTGGTGCAATCCAGAGAATTCCGGTCGTGGTCTGCACAACGCATGGCGCTAATGCTGAAACATCCTACCTAGGCGAGGACCTACGCCACATTTTGCTCAAAGATTCGCTGCAGCTTACCTTGCGAGAAGATTCACTTCATCAAAACGATCCGAGAAGACTTGAAGGCGACACCCAACCTCGAAGACGGGAGGGCCGCATTAGACATAGGGCTGGCAGCTTTTAAATCAACCAATACAAAGAAGCCTGTTAGAGTTTCTCGTAAAAGCTAGCTTTGAAGCCTGCACCTCAACCATACGGCTCCAATTTCCTTTCCAGTTTTCTCTTTCTTAATCGTGCATATTCTGGTAATGGTCCGCCGATTAATGGCGTGGCATAGTCTATGAACCCTTTAGTCACGAAGTTGGAGTTCTTGTTGATAAACTCGTCAGGAACGCTTCTAGTCCTCAAAGCGATCTTATCGAGGTCTACGAGGCCAGTATCGCAAGCGTAGGGCTCATTTCGTTTTCTAATTAATGTGACCATCTTATCAGATTCTCCTTCAACAGCCTTTGATAAGGCAACTTGCCCTACACGGTACGCTTCGTCGAACGTCAACTTGTGATGCACATTGCATTGAGACTCTTTGGATTGTACCGGGCTTATCGTAACGTGCCTTGATTTTCAGTTTCTCTGAGATTAGGTTCACGAGATAATCACCGACTCCGCCTAGTTGGGCATGTCCGAATTTGTCGGTGTCGATTCCTTTCGTTGATGCTTTAACGAATCGTCCATTCTCATCCTTCAATCCTTCGCATACTGAAAGAACGACGCGGCCTAGCCTGTCGTAGACCTCTTTCACATCGTTGAGGAACTTGTCCTCGATGAATGGGCGTTCGGGCAGGTAGATTAAGTGTGGGCCACTATCTTCTGTCTCCTTTGCTAGAGCTGTGCTGGCAGTTATCCAGCCCGTGTCCCTGCCCATGGTTTCAATAATCTTGATCGTGTCACTGGTGTAGATGGCGTCGGTGTCCAAACTGGAATCTCTGGTGGCTATTGCGTTGAATCTTGCTACGCTTCCGTAGCCTGGGCAATGATCTGTTACTGGTAGGTCATTGTCAACTGTCTTCGGCACACCCATGACGTTCAATTCCAACTTCTTCTCAGCAGCTAATTTGTGGACCTTATGTGCTGTGTCCATCGAATCATTTCCGCCTGCACAAAGAAAATAGCGGACATCATGGGCGGTGAAGACCTCTAACAGACGCTTGAAGTCGCGCTCTGATAGCTTATATCGGCATGAGCCTAACGCGGCCGACGGCGTCCTTCTAAGGCTCCGGATTGATGATAGATCTTCTTGACGCAGATCCACAAGTTCCTCACGTATCACTCCGAGAATTCCGTTCACAGCACCATATATGCCGCTGACTCTTTCATGTTGCATTGCCTCTTCGACGATTCCGCATAAACTGCTGTTTATTACGGCTGTAGGTCCGCCGGACTGGGCGATTAGGAGATTCTGTGGCAAGTTCTCACTTTAGGATTGCAGTTAACCTGTCTAACGCTTTCCCATGTACATTTGTGATATGTGACATTGCTTGTTCCACGCTGTAGTTTTGGTGGACGATTCTGCTGACTGCGTTTGCTACGGCCGAAGGATCTTCGTGACCTGGAAAGAGTATGTTTCTTCCAACTAGCGCCCCCCTCACATTGCTCCCTGCAGCTAATCCCTTAGAAAACTCCCATAGAACAGGTGCAGGATCGCCTAAGGCTTCTCCACCCAGCATGAGGATTGGGCAGGTGGTAGCCTTCGCAACCATGTCGAACCTGTCGCAATATGGAATCTTCAACCAGATTCCTCTCGAGGAATCACCAAGTGCAGACGCAACGCCAACAGCCTTGATTAGTGCATCCGCGGTTCTCACCATCTTGTACCCATCGGCCGTGTGTTCCACTGTGTAGGCTTCGAGGAAAGCGGGGATCAAGTACTTGTTCAGTTCTGTGACTGCTCTCGCGCATGATTCAATGGTGCGAAGTGAACGGTCGTCCTTCATGTCTAGCCTGAACATGAATTTCGCTCCGTCTAATCTAAGATGATTAATTGATTTTGCCGTGAATGAAGTAAATCGATCATCCATCTCGAACGAGCTGCTGCTTAATCCACCCCGGTTCATGCACCCGATCAATATTTTGTTGTCAAGGAAGCTTTCACCACCTCGATCAACCACAAGCTGATCTACTATCAGCAAGTCCTCGATTATGTCAGTCGTCCCCATCACTCCGTCGAATTCAGGGCTTGAAATCACTCGGAGAGCACGGCCAAGGTATTCCTGCCTGTTTCCCATCAGTAATGGGTCGCTCCCAGACTTCGTTAAGCCTCTGGCGGGGTGGTCGCAGGCGAGTATTGCAAGCTTACCATCAGATGTAAGTTTCTGTCGTCGTTTTCTGCGCAGCGCAGACTTTTCGATTATTCCGGGGTTATCTACTCTAACCTCCGTGATCGTTCTGAATATTCTTTCCGGGAAGAAAACTTGAAGATCAAATTCATAGCCAGATGCGAGTGAACTCAACTGATTCCAGTCTCCGATGGCTGAACTGGAAAAATGAGTCTGCTATTTGAGAATTCGCTTCTTGACGTGACAATATTCCGACAAAACGCCATATTCACGCCTCAACTGTGCATCCTGACGATTCCATCCAATACCGTCCTTGCACGTTCCTCCACTTGCTTCTGCGTACCGAAATTCGAAGGACCAACCTTTTCCACTACGAATGACGCAACTGCCGAACCAATTGCGGCTGACCATACGAGATCACCTGTCCGACTCCAAGTTACAAGGAACGCTCCAACAAGGGCGTCACCGGCCCCTGTGGGATCTCGGACTCGAGTTTTGTATGCGGGCACTGCATACTCCCCATGATCTCTTGACCACACCGTTGTCCCTGCCTTCCCTTTGGTGATAAGAATGACTTCGGGACCAAGAGAGCGGAGCTTGAGAGAAGACGAAGACGCTGTTCTTCCGATCACTATCGAAGCTTCATCTTCAGACACTTTTAGAACATCAAGATGTTTCAGGAGAGCGCGATTTGACCATTTTGACTTTCGAATTCGTCCGTCTCTAAGCACACTGGCGCAAGTATCCCTGCGGGTCTAAACACGTTACCGAATTTCGGTTCGTGAGTGATATTGCAAGGGAGAGCGGGATTTCGTTCAATATTGGACCAAAGTGGAGTGCGGAGGATATAGGAAGGTCTGAAAGGTCACGACGCGTCAAGGAAGCGCATTTCGAGGCTACCCACATGAGCCTATTGCCATTTACGTACTTTATCTTGAATGAAGTTGTTCGTGAATTGCATCGTCGAACGTGATCGATATCTACTCCTCGGGAACCGAGCCACACGAGTCTTTCTCTGCCAAAATCATAACCGACTTTGCTTCCTACAACAACGGATGCGTTAATCGCGCGGGCACCAAGACTCGCATAGACGCACGGGCTTCCCATTTGTGGAGCATAGCGTTGGCTACCGCGTGAGATGTAATCGAGCACAATGTGTCCGATCACTGCCAAATCGTACTTGCTATGAGACCCAGTTTGATTTACGAGCACACGATCTGACATGCAGAGTCGAGAATTAGACTTGATGGTTCATTTCTTCCACTCACTTATTGCTCGAAAAGCGCCTTGATTATTAAACTGCTACACGTCGCGATAACTCAACATTCTCTATTGCTACAACAGCATGCTTGATTACTAGGGAAAGCCTCCTGAAGCAAAAAGCTGCGTGAAAGAATGCGGTTTTCCTTCGTAGTCTCCGGTGGTCTTGGATACAAGATCGAGGACCTCTTTCACAGTGAATCGTCCTTCGACGAATTCGAGAAAGCTCTGCACACCATTAAGAGAGCAAGGATTCGAGGGTGTTGAGCTTAACCTCAGCTTTGACGACCAACGTAAACTCGGCAGGATCAAGGCAGCAGTAGATGAATCCGGACTGAAACTTGCAGCCATCGGAACTGGAATGGTGTATGTGAGGCAACGACTCTCCTTCACCGACAATGACCCTGACAAACGTGCAAAGGCGCTGGCAATTGTGAAGAATCTAATACACTTCGCCTCTGGCGAGCATGCAGTTGTCATCATCGGCCTCGTTAGAGGCTCACCTTCACAGCACGACAAGTCAACTGATGATCACCTACATGAAAACCTGAAACAATGCGATAAAGTTGCGAATGAACAAAACGTGCATATCGCAATAGAGGCCATAAACAGATACGAAACAAGCCTGCTGAATACAGCCGCTGACGCGGCTCACATAATTGAGCAAGAGAAACTTACCGCAACTGGGCTTCTCTTAGATACATTCCACATGAATATTGAAGAACAATCAATCAGCGATTCAATCCGAAATAACGCGTCTAGAATAGTGCACTTCCACATAGCCGACAGCGATCGTTGGCCTCCTGGTCACGGACACTTGGAGATACCTACATTGTTGCGCCTCCTCGAGGCCTCAGGATACAAGGGATGGGTATCGGCAGAAACTCTTCCAAAACCAAACAACGCTCAAGCTGTAACTCATACAGCTGAGTTCCTGAAAACTCACAAACTCATGCGACCCTGAATCTCTTTCGAATCGAACCTATCACCAAGTCATGTTGTAGCCCATTACCCTTAAACTATAGTTCTCTTTCTGCGAGTTGTCTCGATAGCTAATGGTCTCCAAAAGCTCACTGGCCCTATATGGCGGTAAACCTGTAAGGACCGAACCTCTGCCCGTGATGCATCCTGGCTCTTCTCAAATTGACGAGGAGGAGATAAACGCAGTTCTTGAAGTTCTCAAATCCCAATCACTCTACCGATTCTACGGACCAAAATTCCTGAACATCACTGGCAAGTTCGAGAAGGAATTCAGAGAATATGTTGGAGTCAAGTATGCTCTAGCTGTATCCTCCGGTACAGCCGCATTACACTGTACACTCGTAGGTCTCGGCGTAGGCCACGGAGACGAGGTGATCCTGCCAACATACGGCTGGGTTGCTTGTCCCGACGCAATCGTTGCAAGCGGCGCAACGCCTGTACTGGCGAACGTTGATGAATCATTGACACTCGACCCCGCGGATGTTGAAGCCAAGATCACGAATCGCACTAAAGCAATTTTAGCAGTGCACATTAGAGGAGTCACATGCGACCTAGATGCATTATCTAGGATTGCAAAGAAATACCAAGTGCTTCTGGTCGAGGACGTGGCGCAATGCGGCGGAGGAACATATCATGGAAAGAAACTCGGCTCGATAGGAGATGCTGGTTCCTTCAGTTTTCAACTCAATAAGATGATTTCAGCAGGCGAAGGCGGCGCAGTGGCCACGAACGACCAAACAACGTACGAACGGGCCGTAATGTTCGCTGATGTGGGCACACCTTACCGTGCATTTTCGGAGAAAAACTTCACCTCTACAATCAAACCGTTTCCGGGAGTCAACTATAGACAGAACGAAATTTCCTCCGCGATACTTCGAGTACAGCTCAAGAAGATGGATGCAGTTGTTTCGAAAATCAGAGCCAACAAGGCAGTGATCAAGAAAGGCATGTCAGACATTAGCGGCGTGAAATTCAGGAAGCTACCTGACCCTCAAGGCGAAGTGGCTGTAGGTCTCGTGTTCTTTGTCGAAACTCCGGAAAAGGCAAGAGCGTTCAGGGACGCGTTAAGAGCTGAGAACATTCGTACCGAGAGCGGCGCCTACCCGGGCGTCCTGTACGACCCAGCAGTGACTGACGGCCACGTGTTCCTTCATTGGGGTCACATAATCAAAGGCCTAGACCGGGTAAGAGACAAGTATACGCAGTCCATTAACCTGATGAGTCGAGCAGTGCACCTCGACATTAGTCCGCTACTAAGCGAAAGTGACCTGAAGGACATCGACACTGCCATACACAAAGTCGCTAGCGTAGTATTGTAGGCGGGATCACCGACCGAATTCAAGCTGATGTAAAGCGTGAGCCCGGTCCAAGTTGCAGAGATGATAGGTTTATCCTCGGCGAATCGGCTTAATCGAAATTCCCTAATGTCCACTCCCGTGGTCCGCCCGCGAAGTATGAATTCTGCTACGAGTCTTCCTGTAACTGGTGAAAATCTGAAGCCGTGACCACTCATGCCCACGGCACAATAGAGTCCATCGATACTTGGAATAGCATCCAGAATTGGATGCCCATCGGGACTTACATCATAGGGCCCAGAGTAGCCACCTCGACTTATCGCTGCTCCCATGACTGGAAATCGATGCACCACTCTCTGAGAGTATTTCAGAACTGTGTCAGAATCTATGCCTTCATTATAACTATCAGGATTCATGGGTAAACCGGGGCTCTCGATCTCGCCAACCAGCGTTTGCTCTCCCTCCGGTTTCATGTAAATATCGGTCACGAAATCATCGGTTATCATATGTGCTTTGCCGAAGTCGGCGGGTCTCTTGAAGAGGCAGACCTGTTTTCGAGTGGGTTCTATCGGAATCTTCACGTTTAACTTGGCAAGGAGTTCTCTTGCCCAAACGTTCGCCGCGCAGACTACTCTACTCGCTTTAACTGTTCCTTGATTGGTTTCCACGCCGGTTACATGTCCGTTCTCAGTCATGATCCGGTTAACTTGCACCCCCGTGAGAATTTGCGCGCCATTCTTCTCCGCCTGACGAGCGAAAGCATTGGTGGTCTTGACTGGATCAGCATAGCCTGAGGCCGGCTCATAGATTCCAATCCTTACATCGTCCGTGAAAATCCTGGGTTCAAGTTCTTTCAATTCCTGAGGCGATAGTAGTTGCGAGTGAGCTCCCATTTCATTTTGGAGATGAACCGCTTCCTCAATTCTCGCCGCCTGTGCAGGGCCTGCTAACCCCATCCAACCAGTCTGTGTAAATCCGGAATCCCCGCCAACGGCGTCGGCGAAGTTATGGAAGATTCCTATACTCTCAACAAGCATCTTCGCTAAAGGTCCGCTGACGTTCCAGACCCCCATGTTCACGATCGCGCTGGATTTACCCGTGGCTCCCCAGGCGAGGTACCCCTTTTCCAAAAGCACAACGCCGGAACTACCCATCTTCGTCAAGTGATGAGCTATGCTTGTCCCAACGCAGCCACCGCCAATAATCACGGTTTCAGCCTTGTCTAGCATGAAAATTCCTGAGGCGCTAGTGATATGAATCCTTAACCTTTGTGTTACGGCGCTATCTAGTGAAGAAATTGAACGGGAACAGTATGTGAAACTGGGAATGAAAACGAGTATTATTGGGCGACCGCGCCTGCAGTTGAGGGGCCGGAGGTTAAGGTTAAGGTTGCGTTTCCAAGGAACCAGAAGGGGGGCGGATAAGACGTGTCGAGGTTGTCTTCTGGTTGTGATCCTTGATTGAATGGTGAAACTGTATTGAATACGGCGTAGTAGACATTCTGTCCTTGTGTCAAGTAGCTTAAGATTTGCACAGTCAAGTCGTCGATTAGACCAAATTGGAGCGAGATAACCCCATTGCAGAAGATTACAGACTTTACTCCTGCATTGATGAAGAATGGTGCAATCGAGTTGCCGTCACTTGCAGCCAAGATTAGTACTTTGACGTCGCTTAGACTGTTTGGTTTGATGTGGGTGATGAAGAAGTCTTCACTCGCTCCAACAATGCCAGTATGATCGTTCAAGTAGCCTGCTGCGAATTCAGCCGGATATTCCTGTTCAACTCCATCGTTATTCCTTTCACCGATATACCAGTAAGTCGTGTGAATCCAATTGAAGGTGTTAGTACGCCAAATCACAACAGTATAATTATTCAAGCGATGCAGTAAGAAATCGACGGTTATTGCGCCGTCAGCGAGATACGTAATATTGTACTTGGCTTGTTTCAGGTAATACAGAAGGTCCTTTTCGTAATATCCCATCGGCACCGTCGCATTCAGTGATGAGATTACCAGAGCCTGCCCTTGGTTGTTAGAAGTTAGCGGGGGAGCAGTATACAACGCATTAGCTCCCATAGGAACTGCGAGTACGAGGATGATCAAGACTGCAGTCAACATCTTCTTCAACCCGATGCACCGACTATCAGTCAGGGTTAAGAAAACAAAAGGGATTATCCAAATGCCGGAGGCAAATTCACGATCACTCGAGCGCCTAGTTTACATGACCATATACACCTATGGGAGTTGTCAAAATCTCCATAGTCGACGCTAACGAAGTAACCTTGCTACTAATCTTCGACGTGTTTTCGCTCTTCGGCGAAGGATTATCAGAATAGTAAGTATACTCACACCCCACAGAGTGAGCAACAAAACGAGGTCAAAATCTGGCGCTCGAAAAATATTCTCGAATCCTACGTCTTCATTCTTCATTTGCATACTGCTCGAATCTAACATGTACGTCCTCGACTCTCCCATTCTCAATTTTCCTCCAGCCTTAACACTCGCAATCACATCCGCTGTATTCGAGGATTTACTTACGAATAGGTTGAAGACAGTGTTCCCTCCCGCGGTAACAACTAACACGTATACCCGTTTAGGATTCATTACGACGATTTCCTCCGTATTGCGAGAAAAAATAACCGTTGAATTCGGAATCTGCTGCACCCATTGACCTGAGACCTGGTCAAATCCCAGTTCCTTCGAATGTTCATCAAAAACCGTGAGAAATCCTACTGCCGCGATCAGTCTTACGTACAAGTACTCGTCGTGCGGCGGATTTGGAAGGGCAGGTATGATCTCCGAATCGGAAAGACCGTTAATGTAGATGCCCTGATCAGCCGCTCCGGCAACCCACCTGAAAACCCCGCTTGTACTATTCCATTGAAGATTCATAGACGTCTCGCCTGTACCTGGACGCGTCGGACATTCGCCGATGTATGAACAATTTAGAGTGGCCACGGTTGCTATGTGCCAAGCTCCATCCGTCGACTGGGCTAAGATAGGACCAAAGGTTCCCAGGGTTTGGTTGCCGAAGGTTGCTAAGGCTAAGCTGTCCAAACCCACTGCAACAAACTCAAACGGTGAGTACCCCCACGGTAAACGACCCTTCCCGAGCGTTTCGACGGAACAAGGGCAATTGATCACGCTTGGAATCAGCCAATCAACAGCTCCAAAATCATTCGACATGCGCAGCGTGTTCTCAGAACCCAGAGTCGAAATGTGCGCGTAAAATGTAAGTGACCGAGGAAAATGAAGAGGATCACTGTAGAACGGAGCGCGACACTGAGTAACGTTATCAGATTCTGGCTCACAAAGTACTGGCGCGAGTTTTTTGACTCCCCAAACCTCAAACGAAAACGTTCCATAATACGTTGCATTGAGCTTTGCGAGATCTACGACATCCTGCGCCCAGAGAACCGGCACTCCTCCGGAGTCAATAATCCAAAAATTCTGTTGAACTGAGAAGCACTGCACCCATTTCGGACGCATACAGTCATCTGGTGCTCTCTCATATATCGAGGAATACGCATCTACGTTCTGAATCGTTATTCGGCTCCAAACTGAGACGATGTTCGACGATGGCACGGATTGATCCGATACTAGATTCATGGGTGTTAGAAGAACTGCAATCAGTAGAATTCGACTGATTCCCACTGACAACCATATCACAATACGATGATTTGACTACCTATTCTTTGTGGCTAGTCAGTGTTTGGTCCATCCCCGTGAAGAAACTGATTTAACTAAAACCCACGGGCCCTACACGATCAGTTCCCACCGCCAATTACGTGAATCGTAACCAGGAAATTACGGTCGGCATAGAAGCCGTTTAGCTAGAGAAGGAATGTGGTGCCGAGGGCGGGATTTGAATCCGCGATTTGGCCTACGAGATCCGTAGTCAACCCGGTCTTCAGCTTCACCCTACGCAGTCGGGTGCTCTCCCAGGCTGAGCTACCTCGGCACGACGACAACGGAGTGCTGTCCTAGTTGCGTTGAATTAAGACTTTTTCCCCATTTCTAACGCGTTGAAGACATGGCTTGGTAATTGATTCTCAGTTGCAGAATTCCTTCATGTGGAATTCCGCTCCGGAATTTTCCACGTGTTTGTTTCGCGTCACTTGCCATTAGCAAAGCAAGTTCTTCGGTACGAAGGTTTTTAGGCGAAAACTGGGGAGCACAGCTCGGTGGGCCGGTAGATCAGCCTGGTATGAGCATCCCACGCTATTCGATGCGACTAAATCGTCCGCTTGGCATGCTATAATCGCCCGCAATGCGGAAAGACTCATTCGTCCCGTATGGTCGCGGGTTCAAATCCCGCCCGGTCCACCAATACCTTCCTTTTCCCGATTCTTGGCCGGTTTTTGCCCGAACTGCTCGGATTTGGACCATCCGATTTTCCGGTGCTACGAGATTTCCTAATGGGTATAAGCCCGCATAATTCGTGCTGCTCAAAGTTTGGAAAGTTCCAAATAACTTACATTGACGATAAGTGGTGATTGAAGAGATTCTTGAATCGTCGCCGGTTTCTCAAGTATGCTGGACTTTCTGCGGCTGTTGTTGGAGCTTCTGCGCTAGGGTTCTGCCGGAAATAATCGAAGGCGGAAGAGATTGCCGGAGGAGAAACCAATCCGTACCTTGCCGTTAGAGTATTTGGATTAGTTGGGCATTACCCATTGTTGCATCTGTTGTGATGAGACTCCGTTCTGCACGAACATGGTTTGAATTTGAGGAAGTGTTAGGTGCATCTCACAATAGGAGTCAAAGACATAGTTGAATGGCAATTTACGGATATCAAATTCTTGAACGTCCGTTGGTGGATGTTCTGTCAACCCTAATTCCACTTGGTTGGAGTAGGCTTTCCACACTTTGGAAACTGGATTGTAGTAGATTGAATGATTGTGGCCTACGTATGCTCCGTTTAATGGATATCTGGCAATTGAACTGGCGGCGATTCCCATGCTCTTTAACCAGGCATCAACGAAAGCAGTCTCCGCAACGCGGAGCCAACTGCAGGAAGTCCTTTCTTGAATCTTTGATAGTACTGCCAGTCCGTATTCTGAACTTCTCCATATTCCACGTTCACTCCATCAACGCTCTTAATCGTGTCAGAGCCTCCGGTGCTGTTTAAGTAATAGTATTTCCAGTGAAGCGAGAAACCTGTGAAGTAGAAATACTCCTCGACGTGTCCGACGATAGAGTCGACAGGGCCTGTAGTCCAGCCATGTTGCTCCGCATCCACTCTCATGTCTCTCAGGGTCTGCGGGTTGATCGTATCCCAGAGGTATGCCGCAGAAGGCATTTTGGAATATAGGAAGCTCTGCAACGGATATGGACCGCCGCCTCAGACCCAGGATCCTCCCCTATCCATTGTTGTTGTTCCTCTCCAAGCCCAGTACAGAGCAGCGTCTAGAGGCAACGCAGACAGAAGCACCATCTGGTGTTCCTTCTGCCATCCCATCAACTCTCGGCTCAATCGAAGCATGTTTGCGTCGTCAAGTCTAACTTGATTCTGAACAGAATTATCGCCCATTACCGTGAAGACGCCATCGTCTATCGCTATTGCCAACGCTATGATATCGTCCTTCTGAATCGCGACGTCTTCAGACAGGTGATAGAGCACCCACAACTCCGCATTCCAAGGGTTCACTTGATATACGAAATAGTCCTGGCTCGGTGTTCCATACCTCAGCATCAGTTGAAAACCTTGTTTGACCTCAGGGTTCGTAGAATTCACTGCCAAATTCACGATTTGAGCCACGGCAGTCGAATTGTCTAGATCAGGTAACTTTCGAAGTTCCGAACTCAACTGAGAATAGGGCGAAGTGCCATTCGATTGGAGCAACGAAAGGTAGTAGTCAACCGAATCTGAGATAGACTGATCACTTGCCACTGATACGCTCGTAGTAGCGGACCCCGTCACTTCGCCACTTATTGTGACTGGAACGGTTCGACCAGTTTGAGTTGGTTGATTGCTCACGAGAAGATGCGAGCCAAACGTGCCCATGATGATAATTGCTAAGATTAGAAGAGCTAGAATCTTCCAGTTTCGAGAGGTCGAACTCAAATGTTGCCCCATGGTAAGGGTTGAATCTTTCGTCTTAGCGATTTAGGATGAGAAGTATATATCATAATGGCTAAGACTACATCACTGTAAGCGTACGCTACAAACTGGTGTATCCCTTTTGAAAGTAAGAGGAGTAGTGCTCTTCGCTCTTGTCATCTTAGCGTTTCAAGCTGGTTTGTGTTGGGTTCACGCATTTAGTGGCGATCAGCTTTCTGATCCACTATCATCCAAGCCCGTTACAATTGACGGCAAATGGACAGACGTTGATGAATGGTCTGACGCTGTCAAAGTCAATATGACTGCTCCGAGTGATTCTTCTGGTACTGCGTATCTGTACGCTAAACATGATGCGTCAACTTTCTATTTCTTGATTGATTTCGTGTCAGCTACAACATTGGACCCTTCGAAAGATGGGCTTTCTGTGAGCATCGACTCAACGCATAAGGGTGGAAATGTGCTTGATGCTGGTGACATCAGATTCGATTCTCAATATCCTAATGGCGGGACGATGCAGGTGGGAACAGGAGGGATACTATTTAGTTGGGGGCATTCGCTTCCCCCAGGGGTATTGATAGTTTCCTCCATGTCTGCTTCGCCAAACTCTGCAACACCTCACGAGATTGCTGAGTTCTAGATTCCATTCTCTGTTTTCCCGCAATTACAGAATACAATCAAATTCGCGGCCGCTGCGTATACTAGTACGCAACTTCCTCTTGGCCCTCCCCCTACTATAGGGAGGTACCCTCAACATGGGGTGAACTGACACTTTCGTAGATGCTCTAACTCCCACACGTTTGGTACGATTGACGATCGTCATCTCGCAGGCGACTTCATGTTGACTCCTTCTTGAGTAGCCTCAGTCTTGCACGCCTGAGCTGTTGTTCATCCAACTTGTTGAAGTATTCTGTTAAGGCTTGTCTTATGGCTACAGGCTTGGAGCCAACAAATCCTCTCTGGTGGACTGTTTTTGATAATCCCCAGTTTTGTAAATAGCTCCTCAAGACACCAAGAGTGTTCATGGTTTTCATTAGTCATAATTTGTTTGAGGTTTGGTAGGTACTAAATATCCAGATCAGACGGACTCTTTTCTGAACACTCGCTCAGACTACTTCTCTTCGATCTTGTAGCTCGGGGGCATGGCGAAGTTAGATTCTTCGTTTGAAGTGTACGATTACCAAGCAAGACAATAAACTCAAAATAGTAACGCCAATCGACAACGAGAACTCAGGAACTGTTATCGGCGGATTAACTAGGTATGGAATAGATGATAGCAGAGTCACGCTGCCATAGACATGGTCTAGTACCGGTTCCACTGCTATTAAGTGAACGGCATACAGATCCAGCGTAGACGGAACCACGACGTTGTCTGGGTATGTACACTTGTAAGGGTCACCGCACATAAGGTCATTGAGTGTTGACGTATGACCTAGTCCGAGTATGTGACCGAACTCATGTACAGCCGAGTGTAGCATCCATTGCTGAGGCATCGAAGCCATATCGAAGTATACCTTATCGTTGTGCGCACACCCTACTGATTCCACTGGACAGTGTATATTGTACAAAGAATGTGACGGAACAAAAGAGACCGATACATGTACTAAATCCGTAGCATTTTGTTCAGGAACTTAGTAAATGTGAAGACGGCGTTTCCGGGAAAATACGTAGCCGCAAACCACTGTTGAGCACTACTCCAAATAGGTAAAGCTTTTGCGACTTGATCGTGAGCCCACGATGAGCTTGCAGGTATTGTCACAGGTATGGGAGCTATCCCCCTCCAGTCGGCATTATCTTGAGTGAGGGGTATCGAGTAACTTTGGTCAGCAACCACACCATTTACCGCAAGGAGGGAGAAAAGGAGTACCGACACCAGCAGAATGCGTCCTTTCAATCCGAACGCCTGAAATTTACATGGTCAGAATGTATAAAAGAGCTAGTCTTTCAGATCAACTCGTCTCCGTCTCCCTAAAGGTATCATTTTTCTTCGATCTTGCAGGTTCCTTCCCAATGCTCCCACCTACGCCCGCAACCTGTACAGTAATATTCAATGATGAGGTCGGCTTCTCCGTTTCCCCAATCCCAACCCAATGACTTGTTCATTGTTTGAGCTAGACTGTGGCATTTCGGACAATTCATGTCTCCTAATCAGATCTATAGGATAAGAGAGAATGAGATAGGCGATAATCTGTCTCAGACGAGCAAAAGTAATCGCCGCCGAATCATCCGCATCGTGCGAATCGTTCGAATCATTCGCCGAATCATGTCGAATCGTTCGCTGTAGTTCGGTACTTTTTCTCTAATATCTCATCCTGAACCTCGCTCGACACACCCACTATAACGCCTCTATCCGTCTCCTGTTTTGAGAACAGCCTCGCCTTCTCTTCGTCCTTTAGAAGCCTATTCACAAGATTCTTTGCGGATTCATGGGTTATTCCAAGCTTCTCTCCGATCTCTGCGTATGAGAGGAAACCTGAATCCAGAAGTATGGCCAGAAGCTTCCTTTGCTTACCCGTCAAACCCTTCGTTATCTCTTGAATAGGTTTCTCGAATCTGCGCACTATCCGAATCATGCGAATGATGCGCATCATAGTGCGAACTGATGCGAACCAGTTCGGCTAGGATTTCCTGCTTCGAGATGGCGATCATCTCCTTCAAGGGTCCTGTTATCTTATCAGGCAGCTCGTCCAACTTTCTTAGAACGTCTCGGTTGCTGTTTTCGAGACTCTGATTGTAGATGGCTGCAGTTTCAGAAGGTATCTTTCTTCAGTTCTTCTCTGATACTCATGAGTGAATCATTGACGCTCTGAACCCATTGCATGACCAGCTCCCGATCACTTGCAACAGGTTGTGTCCTTTCAAGCTTTCGATTCTTCTTTCCTGAACCATCGATTCCAAAAAGCCATCATTCAATATTTGGTGTTCTGAAAATAAATAGACATTTTATCACCTGAGCAAAATCTGGAAATGCTCCAGCTGGGTATACTTCCTAATTCAAGCCGTTCATCGAATATCATATGCAGTTGAGAAGGCAAACTAAGGCCACAAAGTGGAAGATACCGCTAATCTCAGCTGCTTGGGTAAATCGCAGACGAAATACTCATTCCAGTTGTTTTTAACGACGTACTAAGCCCGATAGCGAAAGATTTGATGGGCGTATAATTCGCTTTATGCGCCATCCTCACTGAGCAGAACGAAGTCTCACTTTAGCTGTGGACCTACGGAGCTTTCTACAACAGCGCTGGAAGCCAGACTCTTTACCTCGATCGTCGATGCTCTGCTCTTTCACACGAGTGATGACAGGTGTTCCCGATAGTCTACTACATACTACTACTTCTAGGATTTCGGTATTCTAATTCTCTTCTATGATAGGATCTGTGTGACCTCTTGAACTCTGAAGGATAAAGTGCCCTTATCGTGATACAATATGCCTCTTGCCTTGAACTTGGCGTTCTTCTTGACTAAGCTAGGTGGGCCCAGGAAGTCTTCATGCGCCAATCTGGCTCTCCACTCATCGTTTATCAGGACAACGGCGCTACCTGGATAGATCTTCTCCACCGTGAGCTCATACGTGTCCCGTTCAGACTTGGGGCGGTCGGGAGCGTTTGGACGCTTGCAGTTGCCACTATTCTATCCCATCACTATGCCATCAAAGATCAAAGCCTTATCTGCAATATGCGATAATCTGTAGATAGGTGAAATGTTGCCCTCGAAGACGAAGAAGAAAGGGAAGAAGTCAGCAAAAAAACGGTGAAGCGAAAGAAGGCTCCGCGGCCAGCACCCAAACCGGCGACGCCCCCAGCCGAACTCCAGCCGCCCACACCAACACCCGCACCTCCGACAGAAGCTCCTTCAAGTGCACCTACAACTACCGAGCCCTCGAAAACGCCAACCGTTTGAGACGACGAGTTAACGTTCCGTTTGCTAAGATGGCTTCAACGTTCCGTTTGCTAAGATGGCTTCAACGTTCCGTTTGCTAAGATGGCTTCAACGTTCCGTTTGCTAAGATGGAACGACGCTTGACCTATTAGCGGATGCCACCACAGGGATAGAGTGTATCCCAATACCCAGCCTGAAGTATCGAGATTCATCTCTCAAACCGATCTTAATATCTGTATTCAAATCGTTTTGACTTACAACGCTTTCATTACTATTCTGCCATCAGGTAGGGTCAATTTTCCGATTTGTTACTAAATGGTCATTGCTATCTGTGGCAAAAGGTTCTCCTTCTGTTCAAGCGCTTTTTCAAATTCAAAGAGAGCTGCGTTCTTGATAGCCATCTGAGCTAACAACTCCCTAGAGAGATCGTTGGCTTATCCCAAATTTCAGCCAGTGCCTCTCTAACCTCAGTTTCGTTTCGTGCCCTTGTGCAAACCTTCTGCACGGTTACTCGCTTCTCCACTCCTCGAGTGTGAAGCATTTCGTTCAGGTCTGCTGCTTTCAAGAGCTGGATATTCATTCTTGCAGCATACTGTGCAAGAGACAGAGATTCATTGCCTATCGTTACTTTTTCTTCAGGGTTGAAAGCCGTTCCTGCAAAGATACCTATGATGCCCTGCTTGATGGTTCGGCCTTCTGGAGTGTCAACACCAAAATCGTAGCTCCATTTCAGAACATTCAGGAAATCCTCCAGATCTCTTCTTCCTCACCAATCCCCACTTGCATTCCAGAACGTACGTAATTGACTGGCTAATTGGGCTTGGACGAATCGTCCATACTCTGATCAACTTCTGCAAATAGTTTTCGTTCGCCTATAGGTTTCAGGAGTTTGAGTGTAATTCTGCGCTTGTCCATTCTTGATCGGTGGGTTTGTTCCAGGAATTCTGCTCCCTTTGTCAACCTGTCAACGAAGAATTCGACGCAGGCTTCCCAGTTGTGACCTATCCGGTTGTCTTTGCCTTTTACTCTACGGATGTAGTCTTTCTTGTCTTCAATAGCGATCCTAAGATCGTCTTCGCTTAGACTGGAATGGTAGCAGTAGGGAAAGTTGAAAATCTTCACTTCCTTGATTTCATCTTTGTAGAGTTGCATTGCTCTGTCTAGGGCTGTTCGCATCTGATCCTCGTTACAGTGGAGCTTCTGTTTCAGAAAGCTGAAGCTTACAATTTCTTTCAGTTCCTTGGCTTTGAGAATCTCGTCTCGGATCACTCGAATTCTCTCTGCCAGTGGATTGATGTGAGAACCGCCTTCGAGTAGCAAGTCTGTTCGCTGTAATGCTTCTGCAATTGCCTGGTTACGAGTTTTCGATGCGTCCAAGTAGGTTACGATGAATCCGGCTGCGAATGGTGTTTCGTGCTCTGCTGTTCTATATCCACGGAAGAATACGTGGCCTCTTCTCTCGTATCTGCGCAGGTTTGCTGCGACGTCTCGGATCGTGATACCTTGGTCTTTCAACTTCTTAGCAATCTCACTGGTGTAGAATGCTCTGTTCAGCATTTTCTCTAAGAAAGTTGAGAATCAGTCGTGACTTGTTTGTCCTAACGATTCTCGGGGTCTTTGAGAAGGAGAGAAATCTCAGATTTTCCACTTCCGTATCGTCAGAGCCATTGTGCGAGAACGAAGAGATAGTAAGAACGTGTGTTGTATCGTGAGCCTGCTCTTCCAGCAAGAGTCCTATTCCTTTCACGAATTGGCTTGGCAGCTCTGAGCAGTAATCCTGCCTTCCAACCTCTATAGCATACAGACTCAGCAGCACGATCAGTGAAACGCAGCTTTTCAGCTACATCTCTGCTGCTTCGTGGCTTTCCGTCACTCATCAAGTCGAGAAGTTTATCTCTTGAGCCGTATGGATGTGCCATGTTACGGGTTTCATCTTCGCTGTGGCTCTTAACCCGTGAACCCGACTCAAACCCGAAAGGAACACGGGACTCTCGGATGCGGGCTTAGATGCCACACTAGAAATAGCCCGGTCCACCAATTTCACACATACTTCCCCCTTAATGCCCATTTGAACCGTTATTCTCCTCTGTGCGTGTAAACAGTCAAGTAAACACCTGAAAGAATCAACATTGTTCCGAACGCAACGACCGGCTCGAGTTCCTCACGCAAGACCACCCATCCTAAAAGCAGGGCCACTATGGGTGTGATGAAAACTACCAGTGAACTATTAGTTGCAGATGTTTTCGTGAGCAACCAATAGAGTCCGACAAAAGCCAAGGCTGAGCCGACAACTCCTAAATAGAAAACGGAAACAATCGCAGGCGGAAACCACCTGAGGGGTACACCCCTTTCAGTCAGTATACCCACGAAAGATAGACAAGCAGCACCTATCACAGCTTGCACGAACACGTTTGCTGGTGGATCAATCTTATTCGCATATTTCTTGGCAACTACATTCGCAAGACCCCCGGAGGCAGCGCTCCCTAACATTGCCAAACTGCCTAACAATGGCGGTTGCATCATTGACTGCACTGACCCCAGGTCGCGCCAGAAAATTACGGCGAGACCAACAAAAGCCGCGATTACTCCAAGAATTTTTCGTCTCGTTAATGGCTCAGCCTTGATCAGGGCGTGAGCGATTATTAGAACAAAGAAAGGAAGTGTGGCGTATAATACTGCTGATAAACCCGACGAAATGTACTGTTCACCCCAAAACACGAGACCATAAGGCAGAGTGATTTGGAAAATGCCTAGGAAGATCATCACCATCCACGATGATCTATCCCTCGGAATCTGGGCATGAAGTAATCGCACCAGAAACACTAGGACTGCGGATGCAACCGCAAAGCGCATCCCCGCGAAAAGAAAGGGTGGGAGAAATCCTAATCCAACCTTAATTGCTAGCCAAGTTGATCCCCAGATAAGGCAAAGTAATGCAAAGATTACGCTCGGGATTCTCTCCACGACTATCCCATGCGGAGCAGAAGGACTCGACGAGGCATAAGTAATCTCCCAACCAATCCCCGAAGTCAACGTCTTCGGCGGCCATACTTCCTATATGTGATTGCTACCGCCGTTGCAACTACAACGATGGCAACAGGGACGATCAAATAGTTCCCGATGGCGCTGGTCAAATTCGGGAATGCCTCTTGAGACAACTTATGCCAACCTATCCAATTCACAATAGTCACATCCTTAATCATCGCAGAAAAATCAGTCACGGCAGAGTTTGCGTAGGAGAACAAGAAGCCTCTGCCGTTAGCGTATCCTCCAAAGAACCAAGAATCTTTCGAAGAGGTGATGGTGAGTACGCTTGAACCTTGGGCGGCGTTTGCAATGTAGGATGAAATAAGGGAAGTAAAGTCCGTGAACTTTACCCCGTCATACGATGCTGCCCAAGCAGTGAGTGGTTCAGTAGTAGCTACAGGGGCTCCTCCGCCTATTTGCCATGAGACTCCATCCCAAGCGAGCGCGTTCACGGCATTGCAGCAAGAGATGTAGTCCAGAGAGTGTCTGCGACCAATTGCTGCGTTCAGGTCGGGTGTGAGGTCAGTGAAGTTCTGTCCGTCATACTTTGCTAAGAAACCTACCCCGCCAAGGAGCCAGTAGTCGCCGTTCCACTCAATTGCCTGAACGGAATGAAACTGCCTGCCCCTCTGCCACATTGCGGACTCCAGCTTCAGATGAGAGGTCAGTGAAGTTGGCTCCGTCATATCGATAGAGCACACCTTCGTTCCCCTGCCACCCTCCACCTACGAGCCAATAGTGTCCATTCCAAGCGTTCGCAAAGAGTACTCCGTCCCACTGGTTGGGCACGTCGCCGGAAAGATCAGTGAATTTGTAACCGTCGAACAACGCCAACGCCAGATGATTTCTCACCTTGCCTGTTGATTGGGACCCCCAACCTGACGGTAGCCAATCACTACCCAAACCCGAGAGCAACCATTCGCTACCGTTGTAGCTGGCTGCGAATACGTCTCCTCCATGCCAGGATGCTTGTGCTCTCCACAGCCGCAGAGTTCCTGCTATAATCTGACTCCTTCCGTCGTAAAGATAGATGTACGGGTTTGACCCGTTCGCGCCAATGGTTGCCCCCCAGCCTGAGATCAACCATTGCGAATTATTCCAACTGCCAGTCCATACTACACCAGAAGTTGGAAGGGGACCTAGCGGAGTCAATGAGTTATTTGATAGGAAAATTCGGTATAATCTAGGAGACTGACCCGGCCGAAACCAAGTCCCATTCTGGCCTCCCACGAGAACATACTGATCGTTTGATTTGGCCGCAAACACTGAAACTTGAGTTATCGAGATAGGGGCTGGAGTCAGTGAGATGAGGACAGTCGCGATCATTACAAGCACAGTCGAGCGTCGTTCCATCTACTGCAACACCGATCCTACATGATCCCTTTCTGTTGCTTTGCTCCAACGTTAAGGATTATTCTCTCAATCTATGCCCAAAAATACGATCAGTCAGCAGTCTTTCTGCCTGTAGGTGGGTAAGGTAAAGTCCAGATTTTCTGTAGGTCATCCTCAGGGTAGGCGGTTTTGAAGCTTCTGTCACAGACGTCCATTACCTTAGTCTCGAACCACCTCTCTCGAGGAATATCTTTCATTTCTGCGCCAAACATTACCCCAACGAGGCCGTTCTTGTCGACAACCGGGAATCTCTTATGAGCAGGGTGGGAATCGAACTCATCCGAAGCGTTAAATAGAATTAGATTTTTCAACCTGCTAAGCGGATCTTCTTTGACGTCTAAAAGATTGAAAGTCCCCGTACGCGAAGCCTCTGCGATAATCTCTGAGGATTTTGAGGCTGGAACGGATGTCGGGTTCTAACGGTGGTAGACGCGATCTATGAGGATGCATGAACTTCTAGAGCATAATGCCGCAAGAGTGCCCGACAAGACATTCCTCTTCTCCGAATCTCAGTCGGTAACGTATTCACAGGCTCAGGATTTGGTTCAAAGGGCATCGACGTCCTTTCATACGCTTGGGGTCAGAAAGGGCGATAGGGTGCTCATTTTCGCGCCAAACTCAGTAGATTATGTACTCGCAATGTTTGTTGTGTTCAAGCTCGGCGGGGTAGCCGCCCTAATAGACGTCCTAGACCCTTCAAGTTATCATAGGAACGTGAAAAATCTCGCGCCCAGACTTGTACTCGCACCCACGGAACACATTGATACACTGAAGAAGTCCACTCCTAAAACCAAGTTCGTTTCGTTCGGTAACGGGGAGCACTCGTGGCAGAGCCTACTGAAGAATCGACGAAAAGCAGTAGAGGTTGATTTCTCTGAAGATACGCCTTGCCATCTAAGCTTCACATCTGGGACCACGTATGAGCCCAAGCCCGCGGTGCTCTCTCACGAACCGACCCTACGGGCCACTCGATGTATAGCAGAACGATTGGAGTTGACATCGGAGGATACAACGCTTGGCGTCACAACGTTAAGTAGCTCACATATCCTTGTCTACGGAATTTTACCTCAGATGCATCGAAGAGCAACCATCGGAATCTTGGAGGAATGGAATCCGTCGAATGCATGGAAGATGATACACGATCATGAAGTGAGAATGATCTCCGGTACTGCGATCCGACTCTCAGAACTAATCGACTACGCAAGAGAGCAGAGCATCGATAAGGGTAGCCTAATGCTGGTCCTTTCAGGGGGTTCGGCGGGGATTGGAAGAATCAGAGAGAAGTGGGAACAGCATGGCGTATCCTTCGTGGAAACATATGGGATGAGCGAGCTTGGAGGATCTGTCGCGATGGGGCGTCGTCGATCTTTCAAGTCGAAACCCGTCAAACCATTCGACAGAATCCCATGCATAGGACCTCCATTGCCTGACAAAGAGGTGAAGGTAGTTGATGATAAAGGAAGAGAAGTTCCCTGCGGAGTTCCTGGCGAGATCCTGCTCCGAGGAGGCTTCATGTGGGGATACTGGAAGATGCCTGAAGAGACTAGGAAGACCACTCGTGGGGGGTGGCTGCACACAAGTGATATCGGCCTGATAGACGAGCTCGACAACGTGTACTGGTTAGCTCGGAAGACTGATATCATTCACACCGGGAATGGCCTCATCTACCCCAGGGTCATCGAGGAATCTCTCTTCGGCCACCCAGCCGTGCGTCAAGCCTGCGTTGTTGGAATACAGCAGAATAAACACCAGATACCGGTAGCGTTTGTAACTCTCTTCCCCAATGAAAGAGTGCATGAAGAAGAATTGCTAAGACATTGCAGGTCAAACCTAGATCAAGTACGTTATCAACCATCGCGTGTGGTGATCAGGAAAGAACTCCCCATGACACCCACCGGAAAGATCGACAAGAAACAGCTAAAGAAGCCGGAGGAGCTCGTTTAACATCAAATCTGCGCGCTACGAATAGTCTCTAGAGCAGGATGAAATTACGATTATTGCGATATGATTGGCCCTGAATCTCTTGTCCGATTTCACGCATTTCCTTACTCAAGCCGCCCCATAACACGATAGCTAATGCCAGCACCAAACTGAGCGTCGAATTCGGACGGAAAGATATTACTATGACAACATTAAAGATGCGCTGACATGCCTGAAAAGAAGTTCACAAAAATCTTCTTTGCAACCGACCTCCACGGGTCTGGGCGCTGCTTCAACAAGCTCTTGAGTGCTGCTAAGTTCTACAAGGTTGATGTGTTAGTTCTTGGAGGAGACCTAACCGGCAAGATGCTTGTTCCAATCATAGATGTTGGAGACGGGACGTTCAAAGCGGACTATCTTGGAGGAAAGACTGTTCGTGGGTCGGAGGCGGTCAAAGCTCTAGAGCAGGAGATAACTGATAGTGGTTACTACTACTATCATTGCAGCAAAGTAGAGATGGATGAACTCAAATCATCTAAGGAGAAAGTGGACACCCTCTTCATGAGCATTATGAAAGAGTCGTTGGTAAGATGGGTTGATCGTGCCGAACCTTTCCTTTCCGACTTAGGTGTCACCTGCTACTTAACGGGTGGGAATGATGATTATCAGGAAATTGTTGACACCATCCGAGACACTCCTCATGTGAAGAATGCGGACAACAAAGTGATCAAAATAGATCAGATCCACGAAATGGTGAACTTAGGATGGAGCAATATGACCCCTTGGAAATGTCCGCGCGACCATGGCGAGGAAGAACTTGAAGCAGCGATAGAGAAGCTTGTCTCTTCTGTGGAAGACCTACAGAACTGTGTGTTTAATCTCCACACACCTCCGATAGACTGCGGCCTGGATACTTGTCCGAAGCTGGACACTTCTGTATACCCTCCGAAGCCAGTGTTTTACAAGGGACAGGCAGTCATGATTGGAGGGGGGAGCGTATCGGTCCGTCGCAGAATCGAGAAGTACCAGCCGCTAGTTCAATTATGCGGCCACATTCATGAATCGAGGGGAACAACTATGCTCGGAAGAACACTCGTGATCAATCCGGGCAGCGAATATTCAGATGGGATACTCAGAGGAGCCATTGTCAATGTGGCAGATAAGAAAGTGGTTAGCTGGCAACTTACTTCCGGCTAGTGTAGTACAGATCTGCAGCGTTGAAAGGCTCTGACACATTGCCAGTATTAGTTGCTGGTTGGCGTAATACGGATTAGTTCTTTTTGGTTCATCAAGAGTTATTCTAGTTCCGAGATGCGTTGCCCTAGTGATACATTCTAGACCGGAGGCAATTCTTTGAATGCAAGCTCGATCTCGATACCTCGTTTCGAATAGTACGTCTTCGAAATTGCATAGATCGCGATCCCAAGAAGGAAGCTGATCACGATGTAACCGTATGCGAATGTGTTTCCTCCATATATCGCTGGATAAGCGAAGAACTGGTAAATTAGGAAGCAATCGACAATTGCCATCAAGACACCTGAGATTGCCATCACTGATTTGGCTGCTCCCTTCTCTTTCTTGCTATAGATTATTGCAGCCAGTGCTACGAAGACGAAGTAGATGATTCCTGAAACAACCACTCCATATAGTGCAACTAGTGTGCCGTACAGGAACGAGGCCCCTCCAATCATCAATGCGACAACCACAAATTCGATTGCGTATGCGAAAATGGGTGCTTGGTTCGAACTAACTTGCGCAATTTTCACGGGCAGGAATCGGTCGAACGCTTGGGCAAATAGGTATCGTGCTACAACAATGATATCAGTGGCCAAGATAAGAACACTCCAAGCAATCCAGCCGAGTCCCAAGAACCAAGCAACTGCGACGTTGTTTGAGACTCCCATTGCCAGAGTCCAAAAGTTGAAGGAGTAATTGTAGACTAGCGTTGGATTGGCCAATGCAGCATTAACGAAACCGAAACCGCCAACATAGTACATGCATGCAAACCCAGCCGTAATAACAATGAACGATATAACTGAAGAAATGAGCACGTTCCATTTCAGTGCGCTCTTCCCCTTAAGCTCTGATGCTACCGCCGGCCCGTAGTTGAGCCAAGGGTAGGCGAATATGGCGTAAAAAGGCAGGAGGAGGATGGTCGCGCTGAAGTCGAAGGTTGGGCCACTATACGAGTTGGCCAGCGATGTGTATGTTGCATTGGCTCCGAGTGTGTTCAGAGTGTCCATGTAGCTCACAATACCCTGTTGTCCTGCGCCTACAAGGACTAAGATACCAACGAAGGTTGCCAAGATCGCGAATATTGTCATGATGGACACGATCTTGTAACCGGCTGAGGGCTTGAACCAGTTGATCGCCACAAGAATACCGAACATGAGAACTGCAACGGTGAACTGCAATGTCGGATCCGACCCAGGAACATTGCCTGGCAACGCTAAGCTCAGCATGCCTTGATAGCCGAGTTGAACTCCAACCGAACCAATCGAGAAAACACCTGACAGGGCGATGAGACTCATGAAGGAGAGTGTCTCACAGGTGAAGCCCATAAAGGCGAGAGACCCGCCCAACAATCCGCCAAAAGCTCGTGAGACCCAAACATAGTCCCCTCCAGTCCGACTGATCCTTGTTGTTAACATGGTATAGACGATAATCATGGGCACTGTGATTAACCAGGCAATTACGGAGCCATATACTAAATTCACGCCCGACATCGACGGCATCAGGGCGGTTGTGAATCCAATGGTTCCGAGCGCGATTCCGCCCGACATGCTGGCAATGTTGAGTGCTGTCGCATCTAGAAGTGTAACATCTCTACGCAGGCCTGAGGCTCTTCTTACGAAGTACTCGCCTGGCATAAAGTTGAGTTCGTGCGAGCATGCCGATTTAAAACCTTCGTATTTATCATGCGTATTCGCGAATACCCGGCAAACACTCAGTCGGACTCAAGCGTCCAAATCCCGGAGGGAACGCACACTCTTAAGTTCGGAAAAAGAATGATCTGGTAAGGATTGCTTATGCCCTCCAAGAACGCGTTAAGAAAGGAGGTCTGGACCAAGCTCCGAGAAGTCGCTGTGCCGGATTCTCGCTTCCACTTGGATTTCTCGATGTACATACCCGATTTTGCGGGGAGTAGTGAGTGCGTGAGACAGATTCGCGAAATGGACATATGGAAACAATCCTCTGTAAACTTCATCACTCCTGATAACTGCCTCGTGGAACTTCGCAAGTGTGGCATTCTAGATAACAAGACTCAGATTATGACTACGTATGGAATACGCGGCGGGTTTCTCATTTGGACACGCGAGGACATACCTAAAGGCCAAGAGGACTTCGCTGCTACTCTTGATGGTGCGCAGAGGTACGCTAGGCCAATCTTGCTTGAGGGCATAAAGAGGATTGGCCACCTGGACCTGGTTGTCACTGGAGCTTCAGCGGTCAACTTAGATGGCGTGAGGTACGGGAAAGGGCATGGTTACTTCGATCTAGAATGGGGGATTTTCTCAGGGCTTGGTGTAGTAGATTCGAGAACATCCCTCTTGACAGTCGTGCATGATTGTCAAGTCGTTGACCGAAAATTGCCTGTATCACCTTTCGATACTATTACCGATTACATCATTACGCCGACACGCACCATCAAAGTGGAGACACGAAGACAGAAGCCGAAAGGCATTCGATGGAAGAGTCTCCAAAAGGGAATGTTAAAGGAGATTCCATCGTTAACAGAACTCAGAGAAATGCAGCAGAGCTCATCTCGACCCCATACTTGAGAAAAGGACACTCGCCGGTTACCGCACCAGCGAATTACCAGCCCCTGCCTTCGCTAACACTCGGCCTGTTGGTCCGAAAGATGCAGCCAAGGTAGTTGCAATCCTCACAAGAAACCCGCTGCCGAAATCTAAGACCATCTAAGGCTGAACTCGCATTAGTCGTCATTCAGTTTCGAGCGGAATGATCTGCGACGACATCAGCATCAGCCCCTTGTCTGAGAGTTTGAGTTCTGGAAGGGAAGGGTTTCCTAGAAAAGACAATGTCATGAATGGGGAAGTGAGCGGACAACCAAGCCTTTTCGCAGTAGCATCTAGCTCACGTAATTTACTCGCGACTTTGGCAGACGTTTCTGTTGAGATAAAGCCGGCAATTGGGAGAGGCAATTCCGTCAAGACACGCCCATCCTCAACGAGAACTATCCCTCCTTGGAGATTGATAACCTGGTTTAGAGCGATGCTCATATCTTTGTCATTCATGCCAATTGACGTCAAATGGTGAGTGTCGGCTGATACACTTGTTGCGATCGCCCCAGTTTTGAGGCCGAATCCTGTTACGAATCCCTTTCCGATATTCGGAGGAGTTCGACCATATCGTTCAACCACGATGGCCTTCAGTATGTCCCTCGCGGTGTCGGGCATGATGCAACCGTCTTGGACCTGTAGATCCTGTTTGATTGCTTTACAGAGTTATTTGACCTTCAGAAACCTCCATAACCCAAACTCTCTTTGTGCCTTGTGAAGTAACAGTCTGGATTCTCAGATCACTCGGATCTATCTTCCTTCTCACGTGTATTGTTGTACGAGTCCATGGCGGATATTGTTCTGGTTCAACTGACGCGAGCATCTGTCCGTTTTTGGCTACAATTTTGCCACTCATTATCACAAGTGAGGCCGAGAATCGCGGCAGATCTTCGACAAGGACAATGTCCGCTATCTTTCCAGGCGAGATACTGCCCAGTTCTCTATCAATTCCGACATGTTCGGCCGTGTTTAGGGTAGCCATCTGCACAGCGGCTATCGGGTTGATTCCCTCTTTGATCGCTAAGCGTACCGCATTATCGACTAGTCCCTCTTGAATTAGGTCAAGCACATTCTTGTCGTCTGTGCAAAAACAACAATGCCTATGGTCGAGTTTTTCTTTAGTGATCGCAGGAACGAGTGCTTGCAGATTCTTCTCGCTTGAACCCTGTCTAATTACAAGTCGAATGCCAGATCTTAATCTCTCCAGACCTTCTTCGAGATTCGTAGCCTCGTGATCAGACTGAGTACCCGCGGCAATATAGGCTGCCAATTCCTTGGCAATCATCCCCGGCGCGTTTCCATTCGTAATCTTGCCGGCGCGCATTGCGGCTCGAATCTCGGCGTGAACTCTATACTCTCTGCTCAAGACACGTTTGAAATCGTTCATTTCTCCTAAGGCAACAATATTGTCCCAGCTCAGCAGCTCTTTGATTTCGTCAAGTCCAAAATCGTTACCTGGCGTCATCAAATCGTATGGCGCCAGAGGTACACAGGAGGGAGCATCAATCAGAATCCTTATCCCAAAATTCCTGGACTGATCTGAGAGGAGCCTTACCCCCTCAACTCCCATAACGTTCGCGGTCCATGACGGATCCACAATCACAGTCGTGTTGCCGCGCGGTAGCACGATTTTCGAGAACTCTGAGGGAGAGACCATGGTGGACTCGATATGGAAATGGGCGTCTATCAATCCTGGGACAAGAAATTTCCCTCGGGCGTCCACGAGTTGTGTGAAATCACCCTTCGTGTGTTCAACTTCCCCTACAATCGCAATGCGCTCCCCCTTGAGGGCAATGTTCGCTTGATACATCTCAGAGGTTGCGACGTTTACGAGCGTCCCTCCTTCTATCACCATGTCCGCTTTTTCGTTACCCAGGGCCACGCTGACTAACTCTTCTCGCCTCGTAGGAGTTTCGAAGAAGAACGGCAATTCAATCACTCTCTACTGCGTCTTTCTGCTTGCAATCTTTGGATGTCCCAGCTGCTTGCCCTAGCAGATTTCCTCTCCCGCGCAAATGGTGGTGTATGTGGGGTGAGCATATAAGAGTTGAAGAACTCATTTGTAACATGAAGGCCATCTTGGTGACTGAAACTGATGCTCAAGATACTTCAAGAACCCAGGAAAGCGAGACTCTTTAGACCCGGTTATTTCAGGCCTGAAAGTGTCCACGCGGCCGCCGATTTCCTTGCTCGAACCAGGGGAGCCAAGGCGATTTGTGGAGGAACGGACATTATGGTTGAGCGTGATCCAGATATCACACATCTAGTTGATCTAGCTCACCTTCCACTCAACTACATTAAGAAGCGGGGAGATTCGGTTCTGATCGGGTCGACGACATCAATTCGCCAAATTGAACTTTCACAGCTTTTTCGTAAACCCTCCTTACGCATCGTCTATGACGCGGTTCAAGATTTCGGAACAATCCAGGTAAGAAACATGGCAAGCGTTGGCGGTAACCTCTGTAACGGGATACCATCAGCCGATATGCCTCCACCTCTCATAGCCTTGGATGCGACTGTGAGAATCACTGGACCAACTTCATCACGCATCGCTACTCTGCAGAGCATGTATCGTCACGTTAGGAAACTCGCGCTGAGGAGAGGCGAACTCTTGACGGAAATCAGAATCCCAAAACAACCTCCTAATACCGTCGGAGCTTACTTAAGACTGGTTAGAACTCAGGTGGATATCGCTCTAGCCTCAGCGGCTGTCCGACTCACGTTGGACAAGAAGGGTCGCGTGGAAGATTGCCGCGTAGTTTTGGGTTCAGTCGCTCCAACTCCTCTACGAGCTAAGAGTACTGAAGCATTCTTTCGAAAGAAGAAGATTGATGGTGAAACACTTACGCAAGCAGGACGGCTCGCGTCACGAGACGCACAACCTATCAGTGACGTACGCGCCACTGCAGATTACAGAAGATCAGTTGTTGCTACTCTCGTGGAAAGAGCCGCGATGGTTGCTGTTTCAAGGTCAGTGATATTGAATTGAAGAAACTCTTAATCAATCTAACAGTGAATGGGGTTCATCATGAAATCCTGATCAAGCCGCATTGGACGCTTGCCCGTGTCTTGAGAGATGTTCTGAATCTGAATGGGACCAAGGTCGCCTGTGGGACTGGCGATTGCGGATGTTGTACAGTCATAATGAATGGTAAGGCTATACTCTCATGCCTTACGTTAGCTGTCAAAGCTGAAGGAGCAGAAATTCAGACTATCGAGGGTCTCGCATTAGAGGGACGCCTCAGTCCAATTCAAATGGCATTCATCCAAGGGGATGCTGTGCAATGCGGATACTGCATACCTGGCATGATAATGAACCTGAAAGCCTTCCTGGACGAGAATCCGGAAAGCGATGAAGGAGAATTGCGTCGTGCGCTTGGTGGAAACATTTGCAGATGCACTGGCTACGTAAAGCAGGTTGAAGCTGTTCTCAAAGCAAGAAACATAATGGCATTGGAAGGCAAACGCGCCAATTGACAACAATGTTGCTTCAGGAAGACCGGTTGCGAGTCGTTGGCCAGCATCTCGCACGAGTTGATGCGCCTGGCAAAGTGACGGGAGCCGTTCAGTATACCAGCGATATCAGGTTACCGGGCATGCTACACGCAAAGCTGCTCCGCTCTCCACATCCTCATGCCATAATAAAGTCCATTGATACAAGCCGCGCCGAACGGATCCCAGGAGTCAAAGCCATCATATCTCACAAGGACACCAGAAGCTCAAAGTTCAATTCAAGCTGTCCTCCACTTTTCAACGACATTCTACCTCTAGACCAGGTCATCTTTGATAGTAAGGTCAGATTCGTAGGAGATCCAGTTGCAGCGATAGCAGCTGTGGACCTAGATACAGCAGAGGAAGCATTGAGGCGCATAGACGTCAACTATCAACCACTCCCGTTTGTGCTCGATGCTGAAGAGGCAATGCGATCAGGAGCACCTCGCATCCACGACGCGAACAGGAACATTTTCTCTGAGATTTCACAAGAATATGGGAATTTCGAGAAAGTGATTGCGAACTCAGATTTTGTCTTCCAAGGGAGATACACGACCTCATCAATCCAGCATTGCGCCATGGAACCACATGTCTGTTTATCAGTATTTGACGAAAGTCGGAAACTAACCGTCTGGGCCGCGACTCAGATTCCGTTTCGATTGCGAATTTGGCTGTCGCGAGCACTGAATCTTTCGGTCGGCAAAGTGAGAATCATCCGTCCCCAGGTTGGCGGAGGGTTCGGCAGCAAAGAAGAGATGACAGTTGAACCCTACTGTGCGGCTCTAGCAATGCGGACCGGAAAACCCGTAAAGCTTGAGTACACACGAGATGAGGAATTTGTCGCCGGAAGAAGAAGACACGCGTGCGCTATGGAGCTCAAAACAGGTGTCAATAAAGACGGATCTATCACTGCAAGATCTATGGAATCAACTGTTCAAGCAGGCGGATATGCGTCCCACGCACCTTCTGTCCTTGGCGCGATCGCTGACATTTTCCGCATGATGTATCACGCCGAAGCCATTCGGTTCGCTGGCAGGTGTGTTTACACAAACACGACACCTGGAGGCGCTTTTAGAGGATACGGGGCGCCCCAACCCGTTTTCGCCATAGAACGCCAGCTTGATGAGATTTGTCATGAGCTCGACTATGATCCTGTTGAATTCCGACTGAAGAATTCCCACCATGAGACTGACACCAAGACTGGGTGGACCATCACAGGCGATCCAAGAGATTGTCTCGTCATAGGTGCTGAGAAGGCCGGCTGGAACAACTTTCGATCGCGATCAACATTGGGTGATATACGACGGGGCATAGGAGTTGCACGATATGTCTTTCCAACTAGCCAAAAAGGAATTTGGCCCGAAACGTCAGAAGCATTCGTCATAGTAAACGAGGACGGGTCAATTAACATTGTAACCAGTGCCGTTGATCTCGGAACAGGTATCGCGACAGGCTTGGTCCAGATTGCGGCAGAGGTACTTCGAATCGATCCCAGGAACGTTAACGTCACACTCGAATCTGACACGGATGCAAATCCCTTCGATCTCGGAGCTTTTGGAAGCAGAGTCTCCTTCGTTGTAGGAGGTGCGGTTAAGCTTGCAGCGGAAGACACGAAAAATAAGCTATTAACTGCTGCATCGAAAATTCTGAAGACCGATTTAGCCGACTTGGAAACGGAAGAAGGATATATCTACTCAAAACAGAACCCCGATAGAAGAATCTCCTACGGCGCCGTCGTAACGTCATGTAGGTATTCACTCGACGACACCACATCAATAACAGGAAGAGGAGTCTTCGAACCTAAAGGAAATGCGCCCACAAGCGGCGCACAGTTTGCTGAAGTTGAAGTTGATGTTCGAACTGGGCTAACCAAAGTGGTGAGAATCGTCGCCGTACTAGATGTTGGAAAGGCAATTAGTTCTTCCCGCATCGAAGGACAGGTCCATGGGGCACTGCAGATGGGGCTGGGGTACGCGCTATCAGAATGCTTGGTCTGGAACGCAGAGACAGGGGAAATTATGAACTCGTCATTCCTGGACTATAAGATGTTCACGGCAAGTGACATGCCTAAGATAGATGTAGTGATCTTGGAATCACAGGACCCGTCAGGTCCGTTTGGCATAAAGGGTGTCGGTGAGCAAGCCACGGTCCCCACTGCGGCAGCGATCGCGAACGCAATCAACGACGCTATTGGACTGAGCATAAGGGATCTCCCGCTGACGGCGGAAAAAATCTACAGACGCTTTCACAACCATCGGAACTCGTGAGACTCAAACATTGATTGTGCGTTGAATCATTGCGGGTCTACTGGCATGCCGTGTGTATTGACTACCCGAATTAATCGGTACCCAATCTAGGCGAGTTCGAAACCGAACATATACCCCTTATCGTTTGCTGACTTCATGTAATTCGCTAGTTGCGTTGATGCCGCCTCGATTATCTTTCTCCCCTTTTCAGCGCTGGCGAGTAATGGGTTTCCAAAATGACCTAGGTCAGGGGTTACCGTCTCAACTGAGGGAAATGGAACCATTACCCCACAGTGCGCAAACTCTGAAGGCATCTTCCCGCCCGAGTTCTCAGACGCGAATACTGGCAACTCCTTATCTACGTCGACCATCTCTTGTTTCTTAACGAGATCGGGTCTCAAGTACAACGCAATCGATGATTCTAGTTCGCCAGCATGTTCAGGCACGTTACGTCCCTCTCTCACCTGATCCACAATGGCTGCCGCTAAGTGCCACCAGATTGTACTTGCTACGACGATTTTGCCTTTCGTCTCATCTCTTATTCGTCTGCAGACTACGTCTACTAGAGTTACGTTTCCTCCATGACCATTCACAACTATCAGCTTTGTGAAACCATGCTTTATCAAGGATCTCAAGACGTCTAAGAGCACGTTAGTGACCGTTTCAGCTTCAAGACTTATCGTACCGGGAAAGAACATCGTTTCTCCTGCAAATCCTAGGGGTATCAGGGGCGTAATCACAGTCTGAATGCCTTTCTCTTTGGCTTTTCTGGCAGCTCTAATGGCCACTTCATATGCGGCCAGATTGTCTACGCAAAGCGGAAGATGTCGTCCATGTTCCTCGGTCGCACCGATTGGAATCAAAACGAAAGGGTCTGTTTCGAGAATTTTCTTTACTTCAACCCACGTCATCTCATCCAGGAGGATGCCCCTGTCATCGGTCATGAATTGACTCGAGCCTCTCTGCACATAAGAATCTGATGTAAGTAAAATAGTGAGACAACCAGCTTGCCTGGGACTTGGTGAATGACAGAACGGTTGTTCACATAGTGATGAAATATGCCCAATTCTACTAATCGGCTAAGCGGTCTACTCTAAATTCAGAACTGCAATCACGGCTCTTGAGCTGTGTCCATGACATGTCTCAACCGAAGATCTGCTCCATCGCCTATCTGCGTCCGTCCATATCCGAAATCTATGTGAACTCCTGTTGCGTATGCTAACAAGCAATATCCTAAGATATCGTGGACAAGAAACGCAAACCCGGCCTCAAAGCAAAGGCAACAATCACGAAAGTCCAACTAGTGAAAGCCTCAGAAATCTTCAAAGAGAAAACGAAAGACCCCGAACAGATGCTATACGCAGTCTATGGACGTGTTGAAGGGCGCGACATGCGAATCGCAACCTTCGCAAAACCGCAGGGCGACGAGATTTCACTAGTACAACGCACAAAGTGTCGAAAGTAAACCGTGTACTATGGTGAACCAGAAAGTTTTTTTCAAGTCCTAATCCCCATTCGAAACATGATCACCAAACCGAACCAACCAAACAACGAACCTGTGATCAAAGGTCTCGGAGCCGACAGTCCTGATCCCGACATGAGAGAGAAATTGATGCTTTTTGGCCAGTTTGTGGGAGATTGGGACATAGAAGAAGCCCGTTACCCGCAACCTGACGGAACCGAGATCAAACGAAAGGGAGAGATACACTTCGGATGGATTCTTGATGGAAGAGCCATACAGGACGTCTGGATGACGTATCAGGATGACCCTCCCCGGGCTGTTCCTGCAGGTACGACCATCCGATTCTACGATCCAAAGATCGACGCGTGGCACAGTATCTGGATCTCTCCGCTGCAAGGGATCATTCAAACTTTCATAGCACGAAAAGTTGGAGACGAAATCGTGTTGGAGGGCAAGAGTAAGGAAGGCTTTCCAGAACGCTGGATCTTCTCCGATATCACAGACTACTCGTTCCGCTGGCGCTCAGTCGAATCACACGACAATGAGAACACGTGGCAGCTCACCGAGGAGATGAAGGTCCGTCGCAAACCCACGAAGAGTGAAACATGATTGCGTGCATCAATGTAACACGGGGATCTACGCATCGTAATTTGAATCATGTCGATGCATCACCCGTCGTCGTTTTCTTATGTGGACATGTAAAATGGGAAAAAAGAACGGGGAACGATGGCCCCGCCTATATAACGAATTTGCAGTTAAACGTGGGGCAAATCCATTTGAGGCTTGCTGGATTCCAAGCCATCTTCATGCGATGGGCTGGGCACTGCACTCCGATCTCTGCAGTCTGCTTTTGGAGTTCGTCGAATTTGTCTTTGGAATCCAACTCCGTCGCCAATCCGATCAATAGTTGTCTTCGCTGTTCCTCGTTCATCTTGTCAGGGGCATAAACGAACGCATGTAGTGCTTCACCTATTTGTCTGGTTTTGTCTGCGCATTGTCGTGCTTGCGCTACGATAGCATCGTACAAACGCTTTGGGATCAACGTTCCACGACTAGTAAGCTCAGCTATCAGAAAGTCGATGATTCGGTGACCTATGTCATCACTGTAAGCTTGTTCAGGTTGTTTCTTATCCAGGAGATTGAAGACGTACTCTTTCTCAATTTGGAATAGTACTCGACGATTCTTTTCTAGGATTGAGCGAACCCAGAGCACTGGGGCAAGTATCGTCTTACAGGAGACGATAGCTTGATTTAGCCTACTGAGTTCTTCCTCCATTCTTTGTCGGATTGCTTCCCATTCATTCTTCGCGTTGAGTCTCTGTGCTAACGTGGATGAGACGTTCTCGAGTTCGCTTCTTTTTGATCTGACTTCCCCATCCAAATTCTTAGCTTCCTCAAGCAGATCGTCTCTTCTCCTGTTGGTCTCCGCCTCTTGTTTCTCGAAGTCTTTGATTCGTTCTTGGATGCTGTCTCTGGTTCTAGTTAAGGAGTTGTTTTGCTCCTGCACCTCTTGATTTCGTTCTTCGAGATTCTTGTTCAAGCTGAGTTGTCGAGCGAGCTCCTTTGGACCCCCGTACTTGGCGCACTCCTCCATTATCTGTTTAATCAAAGGATAGTCGGTAGGGGTAACTCCTCCCTCCCCTAACGCAGTTCTAGCCGCGACAAATTCAGCAAATTGGCGTTCGGACACGTTCTGTTCGATTAGTTGCTCCATGACGCGGTTTTTAGATTCCGTGATCCTTCTGCCTGCGTCCTCTTCTTCTTTCCGTAATTCTTCCTTAGTCTGCTCTCGTCTGTACTCCAAATCCTGGATGTCCTTGGTTAAGTTGTCCTGCTGTCGTGTGAGTGTAGCGAGCGACGTTTCGAGGTCGGACACATTCCTAGTCAAAGTCTGAAAAGCTGTGTTTAGGTCTCTAATTCGAACAAGTTCGTCGATTATGGCAGCTACATTGTAGTTCAATTCTGCAATTTGAATAAGAGCGATTCTAGCTCTAGCCGGGTCATTCATGTTAAGACCGATAGTGACCAAGAAATCTCTATCTGATTGGTAAGTTTCGAGTTGTGCCTCCGTTACAGGTACCCTTTCAAGTCGACTTTGTAAAGTTGAAAGCCTTTCACGAGCACTCTGAACATCCGCTTCTACCCGGGTTCTCTGGGCCCTGAGCTGTCTGATGCTGTTATTGAGATTTGTTTCGTCTGACTGTAGTTTACGTACCTCACTGTCTAGTCGCGTCTGAGCGGACTCAAGCTGTTCGAAAGTTTGCCCTGTCTCCTGTTCCCGTCTAAGCATCCGCAGTAGGGCTCCGACGAATTGTTGTCGCGGGAACTCTGGTTCCCCGAGCCCTACCGCTGCGTCGATCAGCTCGTTCAGTCTCCCTTCTTCGAGTTCGAGTTCCCGGCACTTCTGGACTGTTGGTACTGCCTCACGACAATCGTCGACTGACAAATTGGCTCTCTGTAGTTGCCCGTAGAGACGAGCGAGTTCAAGAGGCTCCGTGAGCCCCTCCTCACTCAACTCGGAAATTAGACCATTCTCCCGGACCTTCCGCTCATGCGCTTTGATTACGCGCTGAACGGTCGCGGAGGAATGGTGTACCGCATCTGCGATTTCCTTCCTTGAGTTACCTTTGTAGAATAACTCGAGAATTCTTCTTCTTTCATTCTGAACAATCCTACTCATTTCTATTACCTGATAATGATGGGTAGGTAATGTGAACGCCTCACGCGATAAGTGAACGGCTCAAAAAGCGCCTTTCAGACTAGATTGAGTTCAAAATAGCCTGTTTCCAAAAAAGTTGCAAAAGAGCGTTTGATTCATTCAGATCGTTCAGTTCATTCACTTACGCTCAACATGCTCGAAAAATGAGGCTAAATTAGTCTTTTCAGATTGTAAATGAACGAAATGAATTAAGTGAATAGGCTGAATGATTTAGACACGTCAGAAACGATTGTCTTGGTTAATCTTGGTTCTAGGCGAGCCACTAAAAGAAGAACCGCAAGTGCCGGATTAGAGAAGCATAATCGCCCGACACGAAAAGGAGAATAGTGATCAGGAGAGGAAGATGCTTCTCCAGAGCCCCCAAGTATGACGTGAATTCCATCTTGGACATGGCGATCAACATACCCTTTGCCCCCGCGGTACACAATGGTTCGTTTAGTAAATCGCAGCAATGCTCCCTTACCTTGACCATCTAAGGACACTGAGGATTAGCATGATTTTGCCTCTGGCAGGAGCAGAAATTCGTCAACTAAGTCGAAGGGTGATTACCTGTTCTTTACAGGATTACAAGCCACACAAAATCAAGCTAATCGACCATCGCGCCTATTCGCGCTATCTACGGAAACTGATTCATGACTCGAGCGCTTGCATGCCGACTTTGTAGCAGGAACTAAGCAGCACTACTCAGAGAGGTTTCGCGAACGTGGCATAGCTGTAATGGAGAGAGAAGGGTTTCATTCTATGACGATGGCGGTGAGAGTGGATCGGACGCCGTTGAGTCGCCTTATCTTCCACGTCACAATTTCCTTCAATGCATCCATCGAATCGGCTTCGACTTCCGCGATCATGTCGTAGACGCCGTAGACTCGGTGACTCTTCTTCACGTTTGGAACCTTACGAACCTCATTGAGCACATTCTCCTCCGAGCCGGGTTCGACGTTCAGCAGGACATAGCAGAGAGCCATATGATATCCTCAACAGAACATTCAAGGTGCCTAAGTAAGAGCTTTTTCCCTCAAGAGTTCATGTACCCTATTCAACAAGTCAGTCAGTTTAGATGAAATGCGCTCTGAGCATATTGTGACATGTGGCGTTACCTACGAAGTGAGAGAAGTGATAAGAGCAAGAACAAAGAAAACGGAGGAGAGAAAAGCCTACTTCGTGTATCTGCTTCTTTGTGATGACGGTAGTTATTACACTGGCTACACGAACAATGTGACATTAAGGTTTGAAAGACATAAGAAAGGGTATGGAGCTCGATATACCAGAATACGTCGACCAGAGAAGGTAGTCTACGTGGAAGAGTTCAAAACCCGAGGCGCCGCGATTAGGAGAGAACTACAGATCAAATCACTAAGTCACAGAGAAAAACACGAACTGGTTTCCACTTGTTCTCACAAACGTATTGAGTCAGGCGATTGATCATGTGCTCCAGCCTCAAACTCATTCGGATCTGAGAATATTGCTCGTCGACAAAGACAAAGAAGAGAAGTTACTCAGAGACCTCGGCCTATCGGACGGAGAAGTCAAAGTATACCTGCAACTACTACGGCGACCGCAAGGCGAAATGTTAGACAAAGTGGTCACCACATTTGAGATCCACACATCTGAAGCTGAGGATTCGCTAAAATCACTAGCCGATAAGGGTCTTGTTCGAATCTCTAGGAACAAGGTTGAGGCAGTTCAGCCTCGAATCGTCGCCCAGACATTGCTTGAGCGGCGAAGAAAGACAATTGAAGCCCAGCTAGCCCAGGAAAGCTCGAATGCCCTCGCGCTCGAAAAGATGCTTGAACCGGTCTATTGGGAGAATCGGATGGGCTTAAGATCGGAGGAGATTATCGAACCCCTTCGTGACCTTGCTGACATGGAATTACACACTGCGCAGATACTCGGAAACGCCGCAAAGGAGGCTGTAATTTTCGCTGAGACTTTCGGATGGTACGACAAGGTCCGGGAGGCGCTCTTCCAAGCTCATGATCGTGGTGTAAAATTAAGGATCCTTATGATGGCAAACGACGAATCCACATTGAGAAGGGCAAGAGAGCTTCAAGGGATTGGCGTCCAGGTTCGTCACTGCACTGAAGAATGGTACCCTGTGCGTGGAACCCTTGTCGATGATCAGGAGCTGGTTTTCTTGATCTGGGCTACGCGAGAGCGAGAGGTGGTTCGTCCAATATACTATCGTCCACATTACACTAAGAATGCAGGTTTAATCAGAATTTTCAGAGACGCCTTTCAGAAGCGATGGGAAGAAGGGACCCCTGTAGAGGCGTGAATTGTAAATTACATTGATAACGGCTCTCCATACGTGGCATAAATCTGCTTGAGCCGTGTCATAACGGTCTTCGGGTCACGCAACTTTACTGATAGCAAATGAGCACTGCACTTGCAATCAGTTGCGCCCGCTCGTTGAATAATCGGTTTCCCATTGAGGTTAGCCAGTATCTGCTGGTTAATTTGACATTCCAGTCGCTTGTTGACTCCTATGCAGATGACATTAACTACTCTGATTTCGCGGTGGACCGTGAGGTAATCAACATGCCATTTCAAAGGTTTATTGCGACGTCGATGTCGAGCCACTCGTTGTTCGAGAGAAAACGCACCTTTTCCTAGCGCGGATCCAGTATAGAGATAGTTTCCCTTCTCTAGCTTGGTCAGACCCAGCTTTCCGAATTTGACCTTGATCGGCCTGCTGCAGGCCAGAAGCAGAGTATAAGTTCCTCTCAAGGCAATCCTCCGAAGCACAAATAGCCGCATATGAATTCTATCCCTATCCACCTGTCGGGATACCATTGAAGGCAATCGTACTGGCTGGAGGGTATGCAACTAGGCTCAGACCGATTAGTTATGTTATCCCGAAGCTGCTGTTCCCGGTTGCGGGTAAGCCGATGATTTATTGGACACTCGACTTGCTCAAAAGATTTCAAGTTGACGAAGTCATCCTTGCCGTGAACTATCTTGCGGAGGATCTGAGAAGGGCGGTTGGAGATGAATATCGTGGTATGCGCGTCAGGTACTCTCTCGAGAAGTCTCCGCTCGGAACTGGCGGACCAATCAAGCTAGCGTCGAAAATGACGCGACTGACAAGGACGTTCATAGCTATGAACGGTGACATAATCACAAACATCGACCTCAACGAAATGCTCCAAAGCCACAAATCCTCGAAGGCTGTAATCACGGATGCACTCCGTGAAGTTCAAGATCCTTCCAGGTTCGGCGTCGTCGAACTCGACGCCGCGTCGCGAATAGTCCGATTTGTCGAAAAACCAAGCAAGACAGACGCTCCTAGTCGACTCATCAATGCTGGCATCTACCTCATTGAACCCAGCGTGCTCAAACGGATTCCGTCTGAACGAAAAGTCTCTCTGGAACGAGAGATATTTCCTGTCCTTGCTCAACACGGGAAACTCGGCGGATTCACGCTATCAGATTATTGGTTCGACATCGGCAATTTCTCTGACTATAGAAAAGCAAACTTCGCTCTATTACGGAAAACTGGAAGAGCAAATGCACGATTCGGTAGGAGTGCAGTCGCGGAGGATTCGAAGCTTACTCCGCCAGTACTCGTTGGGACACATTCATCCATTGGTTTTGAATCGAAATTGGGACCAAACGTAGTGCTCGGAAAGAATGTGCTGGTTGGCAAACGAGTTAGGATTTCTAATTCGATTATATTTGATGACGTCATTATTGGAGAGAAATCTACTGTTACCGGAGCAATAGTAGGATCCTACTCAAGGATTGGAAGAGGCGTCAGAATAGAGCGGGGGTCAATCATTTCACCGAAAGTGTCGATCTGTGATGCGGTCAGAGTTGGCAGGGGTGCAATGGTTCACCCTTACAAGGAGATAACTCGGCATATCGGCAATTGGGCTCAAGTCATGTGAGGGACCAAGCGGGTGTATTCTTACAAGCTTTGAAAAAATATCAAGAATGGTCGGGAGCATGTATTATTACAGTCTGATTTCATGTGTTTCATTTGTCTTCCTGGCGACGTTCCTGGTCACTTTCATTTCGACACCCCTTGTTGCGAAATTCATGAAGAGTCATGGAATCACCGGAAAGGATGTTCACAAGATTGGTGGGCCCGAGATTCCTGAGATGTGCGGCTTAGCGGTTCTGTTCGGTTTGAGCGTTGGAGTGATCGGGTATGCGATCCTTGCCCCAAGTTCCGTTCGAGAAGCCATGGCTTGGCTCGGAGCAATATTAATTGCTGGGGGAATCGGAATCGTTGATGACAGGCATCCTCTTGGTCCAAAGACTAAACCTCTTCTGACTGCTGTCGCGTGCCTGCCAATTCTCTTGCTTGGGACGTATGTTCCATATCCGAATCTCCCGTTCATTGGTGAAGCGCGCCTCACGATTGTGTATCCTCTGCTCATTCCGTTAGGCATCGCAGTAACATCGAATGCCGTGAACATGATGGATGTTATGAATGGTGCTATGCCTAGCACTGTTGCAATAATCGCCGCCATGTTGACTGGTGTCCTAATAGTAGATGGGGATTGGAAAGTGGCGCCACTCTCTGCAGGTTTGTTGGCGGCGATGGTTGCACTTTTCTACTTCAATCGATTTCCCGCCAAAGTGTTTAGCGGTGACACGGGAAGCCTGGCTGTGGGAGCTGCCCTTGGAGCGCTCGCAATCTTGGGTCGAATGGAGGTTGTTGTTGTGGTTGCGCTTATGCCCCAGATAATGAACGCGTTTTATGGGCTGTCTTCTGTTGGACGACTATATGAGAGACGGGAGATTCGCCAGCGACCAACCAAATTACTTGACGATGGGAAACTTGCAGCAACTGCCGAGAAGAATGCGCCAATCACGCTGGCCAGACTTATTCTAGCTACAGGTCCTTCAACAGAACGGAATATAGTCCGTGGAATGATGCTGCTGACGTTGCTCGCTTCGATCTTGGCCGTGCTGACATATTGCATGACGCTGGTAAGAATTTGAAACGCCTTCTCCCGTTGGTTGCCATCGAGATCTTCGTGTGGGCTGCACTAATAATGTGTATCGTGATTATTGGCAGGATCGTTTTTGAGATAAGTTTCGGTAGCGCAACGTTAGGCGAGAGAATCGCCACTCAGACTGTCCGACTTGTCATATCTAGTGCGGCCGTACTGCTATGGCTTGTATCTTGGAAGAAGATCACGGAACGATATTTCTGGAGAGCAATTGGACGATCAAAGACTACTTGAGGATGCGCTGGAGTATGATTCGAATCGGATCCTCCATAGTTTGTACTAGTTTGCTCGATTTTCGGCGATAGTAATCTCCGAATTCTCTGCTCTTCGAAATCCCAATGGTTCTATGGGCTATTCTTTCAGGATCGAAAATTCTCTCTATCAGGCCGTACTTGACGAGAAACTTCTCGACGAATGTTTGGTCCCCTGGATAGTGCGAGATTACTGGTACGCCTAGCAACGCAGCTTCCGCAGACATCGTGCCACCTCCGCCTATGAATACCGTTGAGGCTCGTAGCAGAGAAACACCATCAATAACGTGGTGAGGTACAACAATGCGCGTGCCAAACCTTTTCCTTAATCTTTCTCCTTGCTCCTCGTAGCGTGGAAGAACAACGAGCTGTAGTTCCCCGTTGCTTTTGTCAAGTATGTTTGCTACGATGTCCATTGTCGTTGAAATTCTGGCAGCCGAACGATCGGATAGGTATGCAGCGAACTCTTCAGATGTCCGGACGACGACGATCGGTTTCGTGAAGTCTAGATTGAACCCCTCAAAGGATTTGGGAGTGTTCTTAGAGTTTATCCAGACTATTGGATCGAGCGCTCGATAAGTCACTACATCACGTGGTCTGATTCCATAACGGTTCCAAGCATAGGATGGGATAACCCACGGAGTGAACAGTTTCTCAGAGAGCGGTATCGTTAGTCTACAGACTGCCGCTGCGTGAGGTGAGTCACTTATGCAGTAGTGTGCTATTCCTAAACCAAACGCGACTCTCGCGGCTTCAGGAGAAGAAAATGAGATCGCTGCGTCGGGTGAATAATCAGCCACGACCTCCGCGAGAGCCGTCACTCGTTTCGAACTTTCCAGGAGTTTATCTTTGAGGTTTGCTCCCCCGTGACGCCCGACTTTGCTAGCCTTTAGCTTTCTGAGCTCAAGCAGCTCGTTTACTTCCCTATAATGTCGAGTTGTCACAAGGACTTTGCAGCCCTTAGCATTCAAACGGTCATGAAGTTCAGCAAAGAGGTTGGCCTGTTTTGGCGTCAATACATCAAGCCAAACCTTCAATCATTCTTCACCTCACTGATTCGTTTTGCATTCTCCCACCTGAAGAGGAAGGAGTCTCGAAAGATCCTGATCAAACCCGGGTTCTTTGTATGATTCGGCGTGTAAACTATTGGATTCCAGTGACGCTCGGCCTCTTCAGCAGCCCAAATCACGAAGGCCAACTCGCGGTTATCAACCAATGTTCCTCTCACCGGGTGCCACGGATCACGTGTGTCTCGTATCTGCGCACCCATTTCAATCAACTCGTTCAACTGTCTACCAACCTGCGAATTGGGTATTTGCATTAGGATCTTCAACTTCACTCTTCGTCTCAACACGCTTCTCAGTTGAAGTTTCACTTTCGGAAGCCAAGAAAACAGTGCAGTTGAAATCAGAATTTCGTCTGTGGCCGCCTGAACATAATCGGAAGTACGCTTCTCCATAACCTGCAGGTCATCAAGCGGCTCAAGCAAATCTTCCGCTTTGACTTGGAGATGACTCCTCACATAGATTGGTTCAACCTGCCTCTGCATGATCCGCATAACTTCCTCCACAGCGAGAAGATTTTGCTCGAAGTCCTGTCTAAGGTGGGTTAGATACTCGCGTTTTGCCTCTACTGGAGGAACCGCGTGAAATCTCTTTGGCCTACTCTGAATAATGCGCGCAAACCCTTTCTGCATTAATTGCTCTAACGTGCCGTACACTCGCGTGATTGGAATTGAAGTCTGTCTGGCAACATCTTCCGCTGTCAGCTCGCGCTTTGATAGCAAGGCAAGATAAGCTTCAGACTCGTAAGCAGTGAGACCGACCCTCCGAAGAGGCTCTCGCAGGTTGCTCGCAGCATTCATAATTAACTGAAGAGGAGTTAAAAACGATTAAATATTTCGGAAGAAAACGCACTACGGGTGTAATGAGTGTCCTCACAGCAAGCATTGCTATCTCTCGAACCAGGTGAGATCGCGGTAAGAATTCGAAACGGCGCGGTTAAGGTTGGCGTCGTAGGCCTAGGATGGATGGGGCTTCCTACTGCATGTTTGTACGCTGACGCCGGTGCGTCGGTAATTGGCGCGGATATGAATCCTAGAGTCGTAGAACGAATCAACAAAGGGGAACCACCTATCGATGAAGTTGGACTCCCGATAATGCTGAAAAAAGCAATTCGGGCGGGAAAATTCAGCGCCACAACATCCACTGAAGATGCAACCGCGAATTCTGACGTCATATTCATTGTAGTTCCAACGATGATCGATCGGCAGAAGCGAGCAGATTACTCCGCAGTAGAGGACGTATGTACCAGCGTTGGCAAGAATCTGAAAAATGGAAGTCTCGTCATATTCGAAAGCACTTGTGGACCCGGTGTCACTGAGCGAGTAGTCAAGGGAACCTTGGAGAAGTATTCAGGACTAGTTGCTGGCCAAGGATTCGGATTAGCTTACAGTCCGATTAGGGCGATGGGGGGAAGGGCGATTCAGGATGTCCAGAGCTATCCCAAGGTAGTAGGGGCCATTGACAAGCGCAGCCTCGAGGCCGCATGCGCAGCCCTCTCAGTCATAGTGAAGGGTGAACTCATACGAGTTCGAGACATCAAAACCGCAGAGCTATCCAAGCTTTTCGAGACAATATACCGAGACACAAACATAGGATTGGCTAATGAATTCGCTCTGATCTGCGAAGAAGTGGGAGTTGATTACCTAGAAACAGCCCGAGCGGCCAATAGTCAGCCATACTCGCATCTTCATTTCCCTGGAGTGGGAGTGGGGGGTCACTGTCTGCCGGTTTATCCATATCTGCTGCTAACTGAGGCGGACGCTCTAGACGCACATCTTAGGCTCGTACTCGACGCACGAAAGATTAACGACACCATGCCACGACACGTTGCAAAACTCGCTTCCGACGGCCTTCGAGTATCCGGTAAATCATTGAAGCGTGCGAAGATCGTAGTGCTCGGAATCAGCTACCGCCCGAACGTGAAGGAAACTCGATATTCGCCTTCCTATGAACTAATTGGAATTTTAAAAAAGAGAGGTGCGAAGGTTACAGTATATGATCCTCTTTTCACAACCTCCGAACTAGGCGCGATGGGGTTACAGTCGGAACCTTCACTCCGTAAAGCAATCGAAAAAGCAGATTGCGTGATCTTAACTACGGCTCATGACGATTTCAAGAAAATGGATACAATTGAACTCGCCGCACACATGTCTAAGCAAGGCCTAATCATAGATTGCACGGGCATTCTAGATCCAGTTAGCGTCGAGAAAACAGGTCTAGTGTATCGAGCAACGGGAAGAGGACTTTGGACTAGATGAATCAACTTCGAGTCGCAGTCATCGGAACAGGCTTCTGGGGGAAAAACCAGGCCCGGGTCTTCTCGCAGCTTCAACAAGCAAAACTCATTTGCGTCTGTGATGCTAACCCTAAGACCGCGAGCACAATAGGATCACAATTCAACGTGGAAAGCACAACCGACCTTGATAGCGTGCTATCCAGAAGAGACATCGATGCCGTCACGATTTGTACCCCAACGGTAACACACAAAGACGTCGCAACTCGAGCACTTGAAGCAGGGAAGCATGTTCTCGTCGAGAAGCCGATGACAAACACGGCCGCCGAAGCCAACGAGTTACTCTTGCTCGCCAAGAAGAAGGACTTGAGGATCATGCCAGGACATATCGAACGATTCAACCCCGCGGTTACTTACCTCAAGTCATTAGTTGACGAGGGAGCACTGGGAAACATAATGCTGCTCGTCGCAAGGAGAGTTGGACGTTGGCCTGAGCGAATAGGAGACGTAGGCGTAGTTAGAGACACAGCAATTCATGATATAGATCTGGCGCGCTATATTTTCGCGGACGAGGTTTCTGCTGTTTACGCGCAGTTAGGGAGCTTGCGACATTCGAAGGAAGATTATGCGGAGATCATGCTCCAATTCTCTAAAGGAGGAACTGCTTTCATCGACGCAAACTGGCTGACCCCGAAGAAGACTCGAACTATGGTAGTTACCGGAAGCGACGCAACAGCAGAACTGGATTACATAACTCAACAGGTTTCAATTGAAAGCTCTGAAAGGACCGTGACACCGAATCTTGATGGAAAGGAGCCGCTGACTCTTGAGCTAACTCATTTTGCTGAATCAATATTGAATGAACGTCCCTTCTCGGTGAACGGCATCGACGGATTGAGAGCGGTGGAAATCTGTGAGGCAGTTCTTACATCAGGCACAGCCGGCAGAACCATGACACTCAGTATTCACTCAGCATGAAACGCGAATCACTCAAGCGTCAGAAGAAATCTGCATGCGGTCTCATACTGGGATCTGAAGTTTGAATTGTAATTGGGTTCAGTACGATCTTATTTGATTACTCTAGGTGCTATTGTACACTTGAGAATATCACGACTCGCGTCGTAGGTTATTGATTCCAAGTCCAGCTCTCGGTGGAGTATTGCACTTAACGCTCCACACCACCAGGAGAATAGAAGAGACTTTGATGAGCCTGAGGTTCTTTTAATGTAAGGGTTCAGTATTTCAACAAAAATGAACCCATCCTGGTTTTCAGAAAACCTGACCGAAGTAATCCCTACGCCCGATAAGGCATCATATCTCTTCATTAAATCTACGAACTCTTCGACCTTTGCATCAGGATGGTTTCGAAGGAATCGTTCAGCTTCTTCCTTCCCTTCCTGGAGTTCAAGGTTTTTTATGATGACTTCTGCGACCTGACTGCCAACGAGTGTGTCCAAATGATTACAGAGCGCGTCCATGCTCATTACCATTTGACGTAGACCCAGAAGCCTTACTTCTCCTCTCTTTTCATCGAACTCTATACTGTTACTCAATGCACGCCATCCCTGTCCGATCCAGCAAGGCCCCTGAAAACATGAGCTCCATGAGCCTTCAGTAGATCCAGTAGGACTTGGTCCCATCTGCCTCCTGCTTCCGCAAGATCATAGCCACATATTGCTGCAATAGGGATGGGAAAGTTCTGTCCCAACTGCTTTTCGAATTTCAGTACGCTCTCGGCGGTTGCATAATCCAGGTAGTCGTTGGCCAGGACGAAGATTCGAAGCCCATTGAACCCTAACCTCTTGGTTGCAGTAAGCCGGGATTTAGCCAGCTCCATTGCTGTTTTGTAATCAATGCCTTTCGTCTTGGAAGAGAATTTGCTCATCTCAATACAGTCGATTTGCGGTTCTGCGAATGGTGCATACAGTTTTAAGGACTGCAGAAAATCGTCAAAAGACTCACGCGAAGAACTGAAGATGCACACGGCTTCATTACTTTCTTGACTTCCCTTTAGGTACGATACGAGGACCTGACGAACCGTTTCAACATTCTCGTAACAGAAGACGGCGTGAGCAGTTGGCGGTAGATGAGCAACGTAATCTAGTACTGAAGGATTTACCGTCAAATGACTCGCCGCATATCACGTAATGTTAGGAGCTAGTACTAGAAACAATCGCCATCGTCTCCTGATTGGATGTTGAGATCTATGAAAATTCCACTATCATGTCGCTATACCAATGTGTGAGTTTATGATTTACAATGAAAAACGTGGATCTGCTTTCACTGTTTCCAGTTACCAGCTGAATGCTGTTGAAACGTTCGAATGTAGGTTAAAGCGAAAGAGTCAGCGCGTTTTTCGACTTGCTCATTCATCGGAGTCTGTGATGCGCGCAGGTGATGATAGAACTCGTGAAGTATGACGAACGGATTTCTCAAGAGGTCACTCTTTGAAATGTAGATTCGCTTTTCCTTATGCACATAAACCGCCAGAACCTTTCGATGACGCTTGACTGTTCCTACCCGAAGATCTGGCTCTTGCACTTCATAGCGAACTGCAAGGGAATGCAGCGCCTCTTCAGGACGCCCGTCAAGTATCATCCTGACGACTCCAACTGCGAAATGCGCTGTCTATTTCCGGACCTGATTTCATCCCAACAAGCTTCGAAAGCAGTATATTCCAGTTACTTCCTCAAGAAAGTTGAGCTATCTTGAAACGCAAGTTGATGGATATCCTAGCCTGTCCAATAGACAAGTTCTATCCACTCGAGTTACTGGTATTTGAAGAAAAGGAGGAGATTGGCTCAGGGTTAATCACATGTCCAAAATGCAATCGATGGTATCCCATAATAGATGAAATCCCGCACATGTTGCCCGATGACTTGAGGGAGCAGACAGAGGATATCCCATTCCTTGAGAAATGGAAAGAGAAGATACCTGCGAAAGTCTTGTCAGAAGGGAGACCCTTTAATCTAGAGGGAAAAACGTCATAGGATGATGTTAGTTGCCTAAACAGTTCATTCGAACTCCAAACGCGCCTCAACCTATGGGCCCGTATTCGCAGGGAATTAAAGCTGGACAATTCATGTTTGTTGCTGGACAGGGTCCAGCAGACCCAAAGACTGGAAAGATGGCATTGGACATCGAAACCCAGACACGACAAACCCTGTACAATGTGAAGGCCATAATCGAGGCATCTGGCTTCTCGCTGAGCGATGTTGTGAAAACTTCAATCTTCCTGAAGAATGGAAGTGACTTCCAGAAGGTTAACGAGGTTTACAAGACATTCTTCCAAAACAATCCGCCTACGAGGACCACGGTTGAGGTAAAGTTCGTGGCCCCCGACATGCTTATCGAGATTGACGCAATCGCGTATAAAGACTGAATCAGCTTTCGTTGAGTCTCGCTGGTGCTGCCCCACTTTGCAGCGGATTACAGTCATTGACCCGAGTATTTCCGGCATATCTGGTGACATGCTTCTTGCCGCACTCATTGACGCGGGGGCAAATATACAGGCGATTCGAGATCAATTGCATCTCATCCCCATACACTATTCACGCTGCAAGTCTATCAATCTGAAAACAGAAACTGTACTTACTCATGGATTCAGATCCTGTGGCATTGACCTAGGAATCTCTGAAGAGTATCATGAAATCCCAGCAAATCAATTCTTGAGTGCCACTGAGCAGATCACGAAAAGCTCGAATTTGAGTAAACAAGCAGCGGATTTCGCTTTGAATTCCGTAAGAATGCTGGTCGAAGTTGAAAGTCAACTTCACGGAGCGGATGCCCATGAAACTCATCTACACGAAGCGGGTTCAGCAGACACGCTGGCTGACGTCTTTGGCGTCGCAGCGGCAATGGATTCTTTGAATCTGCTCGGTAGTGCCATCATTTCTACCCCAGTGGCGGTTGGTGGAGGACATGTGAAGTTCTCTCACGGAACTCTATCAATCCCAGCACCGGCAGTCATGGAAATGGTGAGACGTTTTCATATTCCAATTCTGGGCGGTCCTACAACAGTCGAACTAGCTACTCCAACAGGAGTTGCCATGCTCGCTAATTTGGTAACTGAGTTCTCTTCGGTTTACCCAGCAATGATCGCTGAGAAAGTGGGATATGGGTCAGGAAAGATGACCTTGGATTCTTCCCCAAATTTCCTCAGAGTAGTTCTAGGCACTAGACCGGAGACTCCGCAAAGAGCCAAGGAGACCGTGCAAGTGTTGGAGACCAATCTAGATGACGTGTCCGGAGAAATAGTGTCACACGCGGTGCAGGAGTTGATCGATGCGGGCGCAAAGGATGCGTGGGTTACTTTTGGCCTATTCAAGAAGAATAGGCCTGGACATATTCTCCACGTGTTATGCGATCCGCAAGATAGTGCGAAATTGTCGAGAATCATGATAGAGGAGACCGGGACACTGGGCGTTAGGCAACAGTTCTGGCAGCGTCTGACCTTGAGCAGAGAAGTTCAATCAGTAAGTGTTCAGATTTCCGGTAAGGCATTTGAAGTAAGGATTAAGGTTGCACGCGACGCGACTGGAAAAATTGTCAGGGTGAAACCGGAATTCGATGACGTTCGTGTGATCGCGAAAGAAGTAGGGTTGCCAGCGCGTCGAGTTGAGGAAATCGTATCCGTTCAAGTTTTAGGAAAGTATCAGAGAGCAGAGTGAGGGCTTATCGACGTCGTATAAGCCCGGCAATGCCAAGAAGTGATAAGCTGCCTGCCAGCAGAAATACAAGGATAATTCCTGTGCTGACAAACATCATCACCACTGCAAGAGCGAACAACTCGGATATGCAGTAAGCTACTAGGAGTGAAAGCATTAGGATTAGTATGGATTTCTTCGCCCTGTTCTTCCTTCTTGAGTTTAGCCTATTTCTGCAAAGCAAGAAGAGACCAGACATCGGTAATGCTAAGTAGACTAGGCCAATGAGCGAGCTCGCAAGTATTCCTGTAACTAGAATTGCCCCTTCGGGTTGAAATGCTAGTGCAGAGTACGTTAGCGAAGATACCTGTAGAATTCCGATCAATGGAAATAGCAGGACGCGAATCGTGCTACGTGCCATAGGATTCCCGATTTCGTACCGCGCCACGGCTGGGCTGAACGAGTAGTACCATGAATTGAACACAGACATGAAGTTGGATCCGGCGAAGGTCCGCAATACCTGTTGATCACGGAAGTCGCGTAGGAGCTGAACCTGAGGGGCAAGTTCAGACTCGAAAGTTGCTGTTGCGATTAGACAGGGCGATACGTGAACGGAGATCGTAATTTGATGTGAGCGTGATGGTGTGGTGCTTGTCGCGGTTACCGTCAATTGATATGTTTGTCCCGTCGTGTCTCTCGTTGCAACTATCTCCATAGTCGCTTGTGAGACTCCACCATTAGGTAATGTGGCTAGAGTTGATGGGGAGAAAGTGACAGTTAGTCCTGGAACTGATGGCGAGAAATTACCGCTTAAATTAACGCTGTCCGTGAATGGTCCGGATGTTGTCACACTCACTATCAGATCAATTCTTGAGGCTTGAATTACATTCACCGAGTATGAGGAAGCTGTGAGGTTGAAGTCACGAGGAATCTCCGTGACGACGAGTAAGGTAGATTGTGGATGATGCGGCGTTCCAGTACTAGTGAGACCCGTAATCAGGTTCGAGATATCATAGGAACCGGCAGGAGTAGCGGCACTCGTTTGGAGTGTCAGTATGGAAGTGAACGGTGGAATGCCACCCGTATTGGTAAATTCTGATACTGACGTCCCGGATGGAAGCCCAGTTTGATCAATTGTAAGATTCACCATTTGGGGAGAAGCACTTGTCGTAGGCTTTAACTGAAATTGGAATGTGGCTTGCTGACCTTGTTGAACAGCCACGGTGGTATTATTGGAATAAATCTGGTAATCAAACGCGACAGGCGGAGGTGGTGGATTCACAGTTAGGCTGATCTGCGACGTTTGTGTTTGATTGCCAGCTGCTGCAGTTATAGTCATCGTATACGTACCCGGAAGAGTCGAGTTTGATGTACCGGCAGTAAGAGTTGATGAGTAGGGTGGGAGTCCAACAGGAGGACTGAAGCTTGTGCTCACATTTTGAGCATTACTTATCGAGAGCCAGACTGGACGCGAGTATCCGCTCGTTACCCCAACGCTAACGTTGTACGCGGCTGTTTGACCGCGATCTACCGTACGGCTCAGCGGAGACGCTGAAAGCGTGAAGGCAAATGGAATGCTCAATCGACCTATTCTGTTTACTGTAACATTACTCTCCGTGAACCAAACGTTTCCATGATAATCGACTGTGACAAAGTTAGGTCGCGAATTGTTGGCAGGTAGTTTGTACTCTGTGATGCCGTTAATTGGACCTTGAAAGACGGAGACTGTAGCAGGGGTTAGCGGATTCCCAATGCTGGAAAAGTCTTGCACACCGTTAGTAATTGTTGGGGTTACAGTCGTTGTGGAGTATCCTGAGGGCCCGGCACATGCAGGGCCAGAGGTGGGTGGCATTACACATGCCGTTGACGTTGGGACAGCACCCGACTCACCTTGTGTTGATCTGTCCACGAACGCAACTATTCCGGTGTTATACTCCGGGAACCAGACTCCTCCACGGGTTGAATCAACACTAACGCTGGTAGATTTCGCGATTGATGTACGAGAGGGGAGCGCATATTCGGTGTAACCGGTACATGTTGTGCCACAGTTCTGAAGTACTGAGATTCGATCACCTGTGCTAGCGGAGAAAATGACGTTTCCTGGGTTGCTTGAATCTACTGTGATGCCCATAGGTCCATAGTTAAGTCCAGGAATAATCGTGAGACTGCTCAAGTCCCAAAGGATAAGAAGATTGTTCGTGACTTGGAGTCTTCCGATTGCATTATTGGACAATTCCGTAAACCAAACGTATCGGTCAGTTACGTTGTGGTATTGTCCAGTTAATGCGGATTGGACGAAGATTCCCCATGGCTTCAGCGAAGGCGAACCTGCCGTGCTTGTTCCTCTTGGTAAGGTCCATTCCGTCAACTGATTCGTGGCAGGTGTGAGCCGCCCAATGACATCTCGGCCTGATTCAGTGAACCAGATGGTATTATTATCGTCAACGAAGACGCCGACAGGGTTACTGCTTGCTGGCAACTGCCATTGATAGAAGGTTCCATTCCAACTATTGAAGTAACCAATCATGTTCGAAGAATATTCCGTGAAATAAACTCGGGTTACATTCCTGCCGCCGCTAACGTCCGCCGGTGCTTCTTTTGTGAAAACGTATCGCGGGCTTCCTCCGCCCGGTATACTCCATTCCGTGAAAGTGTTGTTTGTAGGGTTGTATGTTGCGAGTTTATTTGTCACATTTTCCGTGAACCAAATATTGCCAAGTTGATCGGTTGTGATACCCCATGGACCCGAACCCGGAGTGGGGACATTCCATTCGTTCACACTGAAACTGGATGGTGGAGCGGCTGAGACGGTCATGGCCGAAGCGTTCGAAACCATCTGAAATTGGTTCGAAGGTCCGATCGGATTCGATGAGATGAGTATGATGAGGATGAGTAGGAAGAATGTTGATAGGCGCCTATTTCTGCCCACTGAGCCCATTTTGAGCATACACTCCCGTTGATCTTCTCATTATTATAGGCGCTTCAGGATATACGAAAGTTGCACTTGCATATTAGACGCAACTTTGCGTCATTGCCCAATGGGAAGCATACTATTTTGCAACAATGTGACCGGCTAATTGGGTTGCATCATTTCTTCTCTATCTTTTCATTCTCTTCGAGCGTACGACCGCACTTTGCACAGAACATGGCTTCAATAGGATTCTTGTGTTTACACATCGGGCAGGTCCTCGTCGGAATGGACATCAGTGATGCCTTCGCTTTAACAAAGATCACGTCACCAACCTTCTCGACATTATCAAACGGCAGGAAAGATTCCTCTTCGTCTGCGCCTTCTACAATGACCGCAAATACCCCATCGTCAGACCAAGCAAGATCTTTAGCACTCCCGATCTTGTTCGCATCGCTATCGATGACGTCTTTGCCTATTAGCTCTTCGCGCCTTCTCCATTGCACCAAAGCCAAAACCTCATCTCAAGAATGATGGTCCATTGTTCGAGTATTTAGTGTTGCGTACGGCGAGCAGCGCGAAGGGTTGGGTAATATGAGAGGATATGGAATTGAAGTTGATGGCCGCAATGCACAGGTCATTATCCGTTTCTTGAATAAACTGCAACTGCTTGATGAAACTCGCGAGTTTGTTAGAAGAGACGGCTGTCTTGTAATTCCGGTCAAACGAGACCTATCAAGAGCCGAACTCGCCGACATATCGAAGAGGGCTTCCGAAGCGAAAATCATCCAAGCGACATTTGCAGCTTCATCAAGGGCTCCAAGAGATCTCCGCCAAGCTGTAGCCGGAGCCCTGCCGTCATATGTAGCCAATCAGCTTCCACGTTCATATGACATTGTAGGCGACATTGGAATTCTTGAGCTTGACGACGAACTGCAACCTTTCTCGAAAGTCATAGCGGAGGGTCTCATGAAATTAAATCCGCATTTACGAATGGTCGTACAGAAGACTGAGAAAACGTCTGGCCAGTACCGGATACGAGGTACTGAAGTAATAACGGGTATTGGAACTACGGAAACCGTACACGTAGAATTTTCTTCGAAGTTTCATCTCGACGTTAAATCAGTCTACTTCAATCCGAGACTGGCACACGAACGTATGCGCATCGCGAGCCAAGTCAAGGAGGGGGAAGTTGTCGTTGATATGTTTGCGGGAGTCGGCACATATTCAATTCTCATTGCGAAGAAACAACTCGGCGCACGTGTATTCTCCATTGATTTGAATCCTAATGCTTACAAATATCTTAAGGAAAATGTGTTCGAGAACAATGTCGCAGATAGGGTTACGCCCTATCTGGGAGACGTTCGAGAATTTGCTTCGAAGTCGCCTGGAATTGCTGATCGAGTAATAATGAACTTGCCCGCTGATTCACAAGCGTTTCTTGAGACAGCCTCTAAACTGTTGAAGAAGAATGGGGGCATAGTGCACTTCTATTGTTTCGCCTCACGAGGTGAAGAGCTACAGTATCTCTCGGACACCTTCCGATCTGGAATAGAGAGTTTCGAGAGAAGAGTGGTCTCATTATCGTTTCTGCGAATAATAAAGGAGGTTGGGCCGAATCGCGTCCAAGTTGCTATTGATGCAAGAATAGTTTGAAGATCTAAACGCAGACAGTCAAGCGGACGTGAATATTAGTTGAGGCTGATGTCAAGCGTTTTATGAAATGCCTGGGAAGATCCGAGGCAGCCTTATCAGCATTAATCATCAATGTCCTATTCGAAACGTAAGTTGACTTTCGGATCACAAGATCCTTCTCGTCCGCTAGGGTTAGAAGATGACTGCCTCTTCCTACGATTCGCTCCACCATACCCGACACGCTCAACTCGACTAAAATCATTGATCTGTCATTCATACACGCCTCCCTGAAGGCTTGTGATAGGTCAAATAGCCCTCTTGTTGCGTTGACTGCGACGATGCAATCACCCATTTTGCTTAATGAGAATCCTTTTGTGACCTCTAGAGTAGTAGAATGAGTAGCGGTTATGTTCGGGTGACCGCGTGCCGCGAACTCTTCAACGATTCTCAAGATCTTGCACCGGAATCATGCAACGTTTATTGGTGTGAGAATGATTAAAAGTCAAGGGATGAAGGATTTTTCGTCCTGGCGACGCGAAGCAATTAACGATCTTGTAGATCAAAACATACTTCGATCTCCTAGCGTGATTGCAGCGATGATGAAAGTTCCTCGGGAAGAATTCCTGCCGGCAGAAGTTCAAAATGACGCTTATGTTGATTCGCCGCTACCAATACGATTCGGTCAGACGACAAGTGCACTACATATGACAGCACTGTTGTGTGAGTACAGCGAGATGAGGTTGGGTCAACGTGTGCTTGAAGTGGGTGGTGGATGTGGTTACATGAGTTGTGTGTATGCTGAAGTTGTGGCTCCGAATGATCATCCATCTAAGGACTGGGGGCATGTTTGGACTGCGGAAATAGTCCATGAACTGGCTGTTGTTGGACGGGAGAATGTTGACCGAATGGGATACTCTCAAAGAGTGACCTTCATCGAAGGTGATGCATCCGAAGGACTTGATAACGAAGACTCATTCGACGTAATCCTCGCGACGAGTGCGGCTCCGGAAATCCCGGATCGCCTAATCAGTCACCTGAATCCAGGTGGAATCCTACTTATTCCTGTTGGACACGCCCAATACTACCAAGAACTCATTCGCGTGAGAAAAAGCGAACATGGAACTCTAAGTCATGAAAATCTCGGCGGAGTCGCTTTTGTGCCGATGAGAGGCAAACGCGGATGGAGTCTCTAGGAGTCTGGTTCTAGTCAAAGTAAGATTCGAGCGTGCCGTCGGCTTTAGCTTTAGCATCTGATGCTTTAGACATTCTCGTCACTGCTTTCCTTACCCTGTCTTCCGAAAAATCCCGTTCGCCGCAAAGGAATGAGACGATTGTATCCTCGTCAGGTTTCGACCAGTGCAACGAATAATTCGAGGTCACGTTCGGGTGAATAAAGATTTCGCGGATGCGATCATAGTTCGGGTCAATTTCAATGGAGGGATCAGTTTCCATGATCTTCTCGAGTCGACCATTCTCTCGGATGAGTTTCAAAGCGGTCTTGGGTCCTATTCCCCTCACACCGTCATTGAAGTCTGTGCCAATTAGGATGCCTATGTCAATTAGCTGCTCACGCGTAACTGACAACTCATGGAGTGCTTTCGACAATTCAACTAGTTCTGGTTCGACTTCGACATATGCATCTCTACGTGGAAGCTTTCTGCGTCCTGTGATGGCTAGGTTCTTCACCATCCGCGGGGCACCAAAAAGCAGTGAATCATGATCTTGAGAAGCAACTGCCCACACGTCGCCTCTGGACGCCATGTACGAAGCTTGGGCTTCACCTTCAGAAGGTGCTTGAATCCACGATTGACCCATAGCGCTCAGAAGCCTTTTCGTCGTCAACCATCAGATCCTTCAAAGTCGACGTCGCCTGTGCATAAGTTCTGGCCTCCTTGAGTCTGCCTTCCTTGAGTGCTCGCTGATATTGGATTGTCGCCGCCTGTTTGATTTGACGTCTCCTTTGAATTTCAGAATCCTTCAATTCAGGTGGCCTGCCATCAAAAACGAACGATAATCTGATTCCTTTTTCGCATAGGTTTGCAGTCCTGTACAATAATCCGCTCAAGTGGCTCGTCACCCTTCCTTGTCTGTCTTTTAACGGCGTTCCGTCGGGTTGTCGGATTATGGCCAAGAATTGGTAGAGAGCATTGTATGCGTCAACTGCCAGCGTTTTGTTAGCAAGACTTTCAAGGGTAATTGGCCGTTGAGCCATGACGTCCGCTAAATCGACACCCACATTGAGCCCTCGACAGAAATCTGTGTGTATAGTGTATAAGTGCGTAGAGGCTAGGGTGCCCTTCGACGTATTACCAATTCCAGAAGCTTACCTCGTTCATAGATCTTGATGATGTTCCAATCTCCGTGTACGTAGTGTTGTTCTAGTAGCATATTCTTGCGAACTTCGTGTTCCAGGCGCAATGCTGTTTCTATTCAGATTCATGCTGGGAACTGAATTTAGTTCTCTGAGCTATAACGTATCAATTCGTGGCCAATTGTGTGGTTTGAGACTGCTCTCTTATGACTGGTTATCAGGTGTCTGCAAATGCCTCGTCTATCTGATTGTCTTCTTCTCGTACTTCTGCTGGAATCACTGCAGCTCGCTCCTCCTGTTCTTTTTGACGATCGTTAATTGCGTAAGATTCAGGAAGGGCTCTCGAGGCAAATAGGTTGACAAGTGTATTTGGACTTGCTTCGCCGCTAAGTCGCCCCATTCTGCCTTTCAAATGACGCCATTTGAGTTGAGTTCTGCCGCTCTTTGAGTTGTAAATTATGCCGAGTACATTTGAGACTCTAGCAAATCGGATTTCGCGAATTTGATGGACGGTTACCTTGTCTTCTGCTTCAACGTACATCGTACCCTTGTCGGACGATCGCTCTGGGTAAACAGTCTCGTCCTCGTCCAGTTCAGCGGGTATGTATGATTGGCATGTGCTGAAAATCATGAAACGTCTAAAGTCGCCCAGATCACACACAGAGTCTATGCTGACCACTACACTCAACTCACACGGGACAAGCCACAGCCCTGTGTGATCCGCTGTTTGAATCTGTCGGTTATTGTAAGATTTCAAGTCGGTTTTCAGCAATCAGTTTATAACCTTCACGCACTGCGTCTGCCTTCGAAGTGTAAGTGATGAGTGCAACAACCACAGCAAGTGAGAAAGTCATACGCATGCCTACCTGCTCTTGGTGTTCTCGCACTATCTTGCCAGGCGAAGGTGCAGTGAAGTTTCCATGCCCCAGCTGCGGCGAAGTCACCATCTGGCGATGCGAAAAGTGCAGAATGTTCGGTCGACCGTATCGCTGCGTAAAGTGCGGATATACAGGGCCCTGAAAAAGCGGTTGTAAACACTTGGCCAAAGTTCTCGCTTCGATCAAGATCTTCCCCAAAGAAGCAAATATTGATCTTAGCCCACTCAAAACAAGAGTGCAGGCTTCTCTACCCACAGGATCTAGCGTGCAAAGGTTCGACGAAGAACCTGTTGCCTTCGGCCTCGTTGCGCTTATTGCACACGTGGTCCTACCTGAAGACGCGGCTGGACATATGGAACAAGTTGAAGAAGCCATTCGCTCCATCGACGCGGTAAGCGAAATTCAAGTTCTGAGAATGGGAAGAGTTTAGTTTCCTGTTACCTTCAGTAACACTTAAATCCAAAATGCGCTCCGCTAAACAGTAGCTTTCCATTCGTGAATTAAGACGCATTCAAAATCGCACGCATAAGTTGGACAACCTGCTATTCTGCCGGTTGAGAACTAGTGCAAAAGCAATTTTAGTCTCACCAGTCAAGTCTCTTCGACGCGAATACTACGATACGCTCTGAGAATGAGAAAAATGAGCAGCAAAGAAATATCTTTACGAGTTGCTGACGCGAGACAAAGGGATGTCGGTCACGGTAAGGTCCGCATAGACAACGACACTATGCAAAAGCTTGGAAGCACCGCCGGAGATTTTGTTGAAATTCACGGGAAGAAGATGACAGTCGCGGTGGCTTGGCCAGCTTACGCAGAGGATCAAGGACAGGAAATCGTTAGAATGGATGGCCTGATACGCAGAAATGCGGGTGTGGCTCTAAATGAATATGTTAGCGTAAGGAAGGCAGATGTGAAAGACGCCCAAGCTATTGTTTTCGCGCCTACGGACGTGCGGTTAAGCGTTGATGAAGAGTTCGTGAGTTTCGTAAAACGACGCTTCATGGATATGCCCTTCATCGAAGGAGACATGACACTCCTTTCGATCTTCGGAAGCGCCGTACCTCTTATTGTTACTAGAACTCGACCTCACGGGGCAGTTAAGATTACGGAAGCAGCACACGTCCAAGTGCTGAGCGAACCGACGCCGGAGAAGAAAGGAATCCCGATAGTAACTTACGAAGACATAGGTGGTTTACATGAGGAAATTCAACGAATCCGTGAGATGGTAGAACTCCCTCTCCGACACCCTGAGCTCTTCCAGCGATTAGGCATCGAACCACCCAGAGGAGTGTTTCTATACGGCCCACCGGGATGCGGAAAGACACTACTGGCTAAAGCGGTGGCGAATGAATCCGACGCCAATTTCTACGTAATCTCCGGACCTGAGATTATGTCGAAATTCTACGGAGAGTCTGAAGCGAGGTTGCGTGAGATATTCCAAAAGGCGCAGGAAACATCACCCAGCATAATCTTCATCGACGAGATGGATGCAATCGCTCCGAAACGCGAAGAGGTAACCGGAGAAGTAGAGAGACGAGTTGTTGCACAACTTCTATCTCTAATGGACGGGATGGGATCACGCGGCAACATCATAGTTATCGGCGCAACTAACCGTCCTAACGCAATTGACCCAGCTTTACGACGACCAGGAAGATTCGATCGAGAAATCGAGATTGGCGTCCCAGATAAGGCCGGAAGGTACGAAGTACTGCAAATTCACACTCGAAATATGCCACTGGGCGAAGACGTCGACTTAAAACGCCTGTCGGACGTGACACATGGATACACTGGAGCCGACATTGCGTCATTGTGCCGAGAAGCTGCAATGAAAGCACTCAGACGCTACATACCTGAAATAAACCTCGAAGAAGAACGAATTCCACCCGAAATCCTAGAAAAAATGGTCGTAATCATGGACGATTTCATGTCAGCATACCGAGAGATTACTCCAACAGCAATGCGCGAAGTTTACGTCGAGGTGCCACAAGTGCAGTGGACACAAGTGGGTGGCCTGAAGCGAGTAAAACAGGAACTTATGGAATCGGTAGAATGGCCGCTGAAGAAACCCGAAGTATTCAATAGAATGGGAATAAAACCCCCACGCGGAATCCTGCTCTATGGACCGCCAGGATGCGGTAAGACACTTCTAGCGCGGGCCGTAGCAACGGAGAGCGAAGCCAACTTCATATCAATAAAAGGTCCTGAAATATTCTCTAAGTGGGTAGGAGAATCAGAGAAGGCTATTCGTGAAGTATTCCGAAAAGGAAGAACCGCAGCGCCTTCCATCATATTCTTCGATGAACTTGATGCGATCGTACCAAAACGAGGCTTAGGGTATGCCGATTCCGGGGCTAGTGAACGGGTGATCAGCCAACTCCTGACTGAGATTGACGGTATAGAAACCCTGCAGAACGTTCTAGTAATAGCCGCAACAAACCGCCCAGATATTCTGGATCCGGCAGTCATGCGCCCAGGAAGATTCGATAGACTAATCTTCGTACCCTCACCCGATCTAGACTCTCTCAAAGAGATCTTCAAGATTCACGCAGGTTCGATGCCTCTCTCTCAAGATGTAACACTCGATGAACTAGCACGGAAGGCGCAGGGATACTCCGGTGCAGATATTGAGGCGATTTGCAGAGAAGCCGCCATGAATGCATTACGAGAGGATGTGAATGCCACGGAAGTTTCACGTCGCGATTTCGACGAAGCCATGGAACGAGTGGGACCCAGCATTACTCCGGAAGATGATGCATGGTACCAGAAGTTCTCCAAGAGGCTTAGACGAGAAAGAGCCGCAGCGCCTACTCCAGTAGCATAAGAAGCGGTTACACTTTGGCCACGAAAGTTTGGGGACCCCGCCCACTACAACTCACAGTCCTTGATCTCATCGGACGAAAAGGTCCGTTGACCGATGACGAATTACTAAAAGAAGTGAAAAACGGGAAAGAGGATATGAGCTTCCGCGAATTAAACGAAATACTCATGAAATTGGAAGTGAACGGAACAATTCGAGTTTCAAGACAAATGAAAGGGAAACGGCGCGTGGAACTCGTAGAACAATCAGAACGTCGAAAGCAAGATTGATTCTTGTTAACACAATCAGTCGATCTAGCCATCGTGGGATGTGGTGTCAGCGGCGCAACATCAGCCCTTGCAGCCGCCGCAGATGGAGTATCTGTCGCGATCTTCGAAGAACACTCAGAGATCGGCTATCCTTCCCACTGTTCAGGCCATGTCGGAATAGAATCGTTCAAACGATATGGCCCGCAGTTTTCCCCCAACCTTATAGAGAATGAGATCAAAGGAGGAATCCTCAATGCACCTAATGGAGAACGCTTAGTCCTACGTCGACCAACTCCAGTAACATGGGTTATCAACAGAGCAAAATTCGACCAATACCTCGCTTCTCTTGCAGTGGAGAAAGGGGCGACTCTCAATCTAGATTGCAGAATAAATGGAATTAAACAATCTGATCACTTGATCAAACTGAGGACGCCTCATGGTGAAATTTCATGCAAGATGGTGATCGATGCGGGCGGTTGCGGAGCCCCCATTTCACGGCACCTGAAGGTCTTTAGACAAGACGTGCGGAAATTCGTTAACTCAGCCCAGGTTCATGTCGAACACGTTGCCGACGTTGACCCTGACTTCGTGGAACTGTATTTCGGCCAGCAGTTTGCCCCAGGATTCTTTGGTTGGATAATTCCGCGAAAGGACGGCTCTGCGAAAGTTGGTTTAGCTGCTGCCGTTCGGTCAAACATTCGGCTGTGCCTTGAAAGGTTTCTGAAGAAACATCCCGTGGCATCTTTGAAACTTAGAAACGCGAAGTATGTCACGGCGCCTAACTTTCATCCCATTCCAGTCAATGGTGCAAGTGGCCAAACCTACTCAGATGCATTTCTAGCCGTCGGTGACGCTGCTTCTCAAGTTAAGCCTACAACAGGGGGAGGGATCGTATTCGGACTAGCTTGCGGAAAACTTGCTGGACAAACCGCGGCCAGGGCAATTCTGGACGGCAATACGTCATCCTCATTCTTGAAAAGCTATGAAGATTCTTGGCGGCGACTGATTGGCTTCGATTTGAAAGTCATGAGTTTGCTAAGACGTCTAATGTATGGAATGCCAGATAAACATCTTAACAGGATTTTCGCCATATCAAAACAGTTCAGAACTGACGAAGTTTTGGAGAAAGCATCAGACATTGATTTTCAGGGGAAAATCCTATCCTCCCTCGCGCTAGACCCAAGACTCTTCATTACGCTTCTTTCGGCCTCTGTTCTCTCTATGCCTTCGTACGTTCTTGGGAGAGATTAATTCTTCACCAGTTGCCGGATAGCGTCTGTGAGGATGGGCAATATCGTATAGAGATCGCCTACGATTCCGTAGTCGCTGAATTCGAATATTGGGGCTTTAGGATCATTATTGATCGATACTATCACTTTGCTGTTCCTTATTCCCGTGAGATGCTGAATTTGACCTGAGATTCCACAAGCGAAGTACAATTTCGGGTTAACCTTCTGGCCTGACAGCCCAATGTATTGTTCCTCAGGCAACCATCCGAGATCTTCAGCAATTGGGCGCGAACATCCGACTACGCCACCCACGGCTTTCGCAAAATCTTCCACCACAATAATGTCTTCTTTCTTTCGAACTCCTCGACCGAAGGAGACGATTATGGTAGCGTCTGACAGTTTCACTCCCTTTACCTCCTTGGGCTTCTTTTCGAGGAGTTTCGTTGTTGGAGATTTGATTGTTGGCTCCGCGATGATTACTTGGCCTTTGTGTGATGGATCTAGTGTACTCTGGGCAAACAGGCCTTTGGGCACGGTTGCAATCTGTGGTTTTGAGCGTGAGATATGAGTTTCGACAAGGTTTCCTCCCATAGTTACTCTATCCATAAGAAGGAATTTCTTGTCTGCGTCTAACTCAATTCTTGTTACTTCAGTTACACAGCCTGTTTTCAATCGTTCTGCGAGGCGGGGTGCAAGCTCCAACCCGTTTCTTGTTGCGCCGATCAGGATTATCTCTGGTTTGTGCTCATTCGCCAGCTCTGACAATGCATCAGTATACGTGTCAACCTGAAATTCGCCTAGCAGCGGGTGGTTCACTAGGATGACTTTGTCGGCACCGTGCCTGATGTATTCGTCAGCACTTCCCGGTGTCGTTGCAAATGCAACAAGGTCTGAGCCTAATTCCTCGGAAAGCACATTTCCCTTTCCAAGAAGTTCGAATGCGTGTTGAGGTTGCTCTGAGTAAACCCAAACGTCACGTTTCTCTTGTCCCATTTTTCAGCCCTTCAGAATTCCTTCCTGTTGGAGCGCCCGAGTGAGTTTGAGGACAGCGTCCTTGGCTTCTCCCTGTAGGATTATGCGCTTTCTTTCCCCTGAGCTAACCATGCTTCTTAGAAGCTCGTCTAAAGATCCGTTGTATCCCAATTCACTCTCCGTAAGGTGTAGGTCATCGGCCGACCATATCGAGGTTGGTTTCTTTGATGAAGCCATTATTGCCATCAGTGTCGGGAGTCTGGGTTCGTTGATTTCTCTCACGACAGTTACCAAGCAGGGTAGTTTTCCTTCCACAATCTGACGTTCGTTCTCCAAATCTCTCTCGACGATGATCTTGGTTCCCTCCAAAGTTATCTTGGTTGCATAAGTGAACTGGGGAAGATTGCACTCCTCTGCTAGTCTGGGTCCAACTTGAAATGCGAACATATCCTCTGAATATGCGCCACAAATTATCAAATCGTAATCGAGTATTTTTGTAACTGCGGCTGCTAGTACGCTTGCTACTGCATGTGAATCTGATCCTTCGAATCGCGGATCCGTCAGGAGAACTGCTTCGTCTGCACCCATCGCTAACGCCTCTCTGAGAGCTTCCTTTGCTTCAGGAGGACCCATGCTTAGAGCTGTGATGTTTCCTCCGTGTTTCTCTTTGATTCGAACCGCTTCTTCCATGGCATTCTTGTCTGTCTCACTGATAACTCGGGGGACTCCCTGAGTCACTATACCTTTGCTTGTTTTGTCTATTTTGAGTTCCGCAGTCTGTAAGACCTGCTTTACGAGCACGATGATGTTTACCATGTTCCTTCACTAAGCGTGACCCTTGGAGAGACTTGCTCAAACTAATAAAATTGAGAAGGGTCAATCAAGTCTGCTACGAGCTCAGCAACATCCTTCACTGTAGGTGAGGTTGTCGATCCAAGAGACACAGCTGCGTCCTCAAACATTGAAGTGCAAAACGGGCACGCGGTTGCAAGGATACTCGATTTTGTTTGTCTGGCTTCGTCGAATCGTATCTGATTAATCCTTTTCTTTTGGTCGACTTTGTACCAGAAATTCGCCCCGCCAGCTCCGCAGCAGAAGCTATTCTCACCATGACGATGCATCTCTCGGATTGTAACTGGTCCTAGTGATGTGAGTATTGATCTGGGCTTATCATACACTGAGTTGTATCTTCCGAGATAGCATGGATCATGAAAAGTCAGGATTTGTTCAGTTCCTTTTCTTAAGGTCAACCGGCCGGACTCGATGAGTTCGGCGATGAATTGTGTGTGATGAATTGCTTGAAAAGACGCACCGAATTCAGGATATTCATTCTTGAAGGTGTTGAAGCAGTGAGGGCATTGGGTGAGGATTGTCTTAACATTGTATCTTTCGAACAGTTGGATCAGCTCGAGTGCTGATTGTTGAAAGCGACCTTCCTCGCCTAAACGTCTCGCAACTTCACAGTTGCATCTCTCTTCATTTCCTAGAACGGAGAAGCGTACCTTGGCGGCGCGCAGAATCTTAACCATAGCGCGGGATACGGCTTGATTTCTCGGGTCGTATGAACCGGAGCAACCTACCCAGTAGAGGACATCAAATTCCGGTTGCTCTTTTACAGTCTTGACATCAAGGCCCTTTGCCCAGTTCAGTCGATCGCTGGCTGGGAGCCCGTAAGGATTTGCGGAGTTGCTTAGATTGTTGAGCAAGTCTCTTTTGGCACGTTCTAACTTTCCTTCTCCAACAAGATGACGTCTCATGTCCACGATCGCGTCGATGTGATCGATCAACACTGGACATTCATGGACGCACGCCCTGCATGTTGTACAGGACCACAGTTCTTCTGGATCGATAACTGAACCTATCACCGGTAAGCCAGATTTTTGTTCTGTTAGCATGGCATTCCGGAGTTTGAGTATCAAGTGCATGGGAGACAGCGGAGTTTCTGCAGCGGTTGCAGGACAGGCATTGCTACACCTACCACACGAAGTGCAGGAGTCGAAAGAAAGCCTCTCTCGCCAAGAGAAATCACTAATAGCAGTCGCCCCAACCTTAACGTCGAAGTTGCCTGATGCTACTAACTGTCGTAAGTCGAAAGGCGTGCTCAATTGTCCAATTGGCCTTTGATCTGCGAACAGCGCGTTGAATGGTGATGTGATCAAATGGAACAGTTTTGTGTATGGAATAGTTGCAAAAGCCGTGAAAGCTAGGAGTGCATGGAACCACCATAGCGCTGGGTAGACATTGATAACTTGCTTACCGAACGAGGCCAGAAGAAGAAGTGCCACACGATAGCCAACGAATGACCATGAAGCCCAAGGTGGATTGTCTACGGCTAGGCGAATACCCTCCATGATATAGCCTGTGATGAGAATTACGAGAAGAATTGAGAAAACGAACACGTCATCTCTTGAACTTGGCAAGTTTGATGGTCTTGTTACGGAGCGGCGAAATATCCCGAACACAAGGCCTGCGATAGCCACCAGACCGAAGGCGTCGAGAGATGCTTCATAAACGAGGTAGAAGTTGCCTACGAGGATTTGCTGGTTAAAGAAAGTTTTCCAAATATCATAATCTAGGAACACGAGCAAAGTTCCTATGAAGAGAACAATGAACCCCAGGTAAATGAGTAAATGCATTAAACCTGGGTACTGTTTTCTCATAACTTTACGCTGAGCAAATACGTTCACGAATACTCTCTCGATTCGAGAGCCCAATCTATCTAATTGAAATCCAGTGACTCCTCGAAAATACATTCTGAAACGTCGGTACACTCCATAAACGAAAATGGCAGCGAAGCCTGACAATACAGCGTACATTATCAAAGGGGTCAGCGCGGGCATAAGATCGTAGGTTATTCGATGTGGAAGCGTAAACCTCACGGACCGAGTATTATAATCAGTCAGGTTAAGTAAAAGACACTTTCGAGTCCATCTTGATTGCGTCATTTCTTTTACATATATTAACAGCTAATATCCCGAGTTCAGGAAGGGCTGACTGGTTTGGGAAAAATAAGGGTGGTACAGTACGGGTTGGGTCCTGTCGGATTGGAGATTGTGGAAACACTTCTCACGCGACCTTGGGCCGAACTTGTGGGAGCAATCGACATGGATGCTGACAAGGCTGACAAAGATGTCGGCCAATTTTTGAAAACTGCGCGACAAACTGGAATTATTGTAAGTAAACATCTAGACGATGTATTGAGTCGAACCACTCCTCAAGTCGTAACTCACGCGACTTCGTCAGAGATGCAGACTATATACCCGCAACTCGTGAAAATTCTGGAACACGAAGTGAATGTTATTTCGACCGCTGAAGAATTGACATATCCTTTCGTCAAATATCCGGAAGCCTCTCAGAAACTCGACGATTTAGCAAAATCCAAGAAGAAAATTGTGCTTGGAACCGGAGTTAACCCTGGTTTTCTGCTTGACACTCTTCCCGTAGTATTGAGTGGCGTATGTCAACAGGTTACTTCGATCCGTGCTGAACGCGTCGTGGATGCAGCCAGAATGAGTCTTCCGTTTCAAAGAAGGATTGGTGCAGGCCTGACAGCCCTGGAATTTGAACGCAGAGTTGCAGATACATCTGTAAGGCATGTCGGGCTTCCCGAATCCGTTGGTCTGATAGCACTAGCAATGGGTTGGAAAGTTGGCGAGATACAGGAGAGAATAGCGCCAATTGTTGCTGAGAAGAATTTGGAGAGCGAATTCTTGAAAGTTCAAGCAGGTCTCGTTGCCGGCATCCGCCAAGTAGCGAAAGGCATCCTGGCGGGTCAAGAATTGGTTGTTCTAGACCTTAGGATGTACATAGGAGCTCAAAATCCGCATGATTCGATCTTGATTGAAGGTGTCCCTCCTATTGACTTGACCATAAAAGGTGGGGTCCAAGGGGACAGGGCAACTCCAGCTGTCGTAGTGAACTCGATTCCAAGACTAGAATCACTCGAGCCAGGACTTCGCACCGTGATTGATCTGCCGCCTCCGTCAGCTCGATTGAATTCGATTGGAGAAGATAGGTCAGTGATGCTCAAAACATTCTAGAAGAAAACGACGCGATTGCGAATCAAAAATTCCATGGTCGCACTTCTTGCTCTCGTCAGGGACTGAACCATCGTACGTTAGTATGTATGATCATATCTGACGATTGAAGAATGAAAGCTCACTAACCTTGATTGAAGATTGTATAATTATAACTTGACCGCAACGAATGTTGCTTGATATGCAGAAGAAATATCAAAATCAGAAGGCAATCTTCCTTCTGGATGATGTTTGATGCAAGTAGCTTCTGCCTATATCAGATGTGGATATTGTGGCCAGACGATCCCGCGAGAAACAGCGTGCTGTCCGATCTGCCAAAAGAAATTTCTTTTCAAAGGGTTAGGGCTATAGTTCCGCTAATCACTCATGAGCAGCGACAGCAATTTCCTTTTGCTTGTCCAAGTAGGATAATGCGTCAATAGCAGCTTTGCAACCTTCTCCAGCGGCGGTTATGGCCTGCCTGTATTTGTAGTCATGTACGTCCCCTGCAACAAACACGCCGTCTACGCTCGTCTGCGTATTGTTTCTAACTGTGATGTACCCTTTTTCGTCGAGTTCGATCTGTCCCTCGAATACTTTGGTGTTCGGCTGGAATCCTATCGCGACAAATATACCGTCGCAGGGTAACATTGAAACTTCATGTGTTTTCAAGTTCCTGATTTTGAGGCTCTCCACCTTGTTCTGTCCAAGGACGTCGTCAACAACTGAATCCCAGAGGAATCGAATCTTAGAATCTGATGTCGCCCTTCGTTGCATAATCTTTGTTGCTCGAAGTTTGTCGCGTCTGTGGATGATTACAACCTCTGTCGCATACTTCGTCAAGAAAAGAGCCTCCTCAAGAGCGGTATCGCCTCCACCAACCACCGCGACACGTTTGTTTCTGAAGAAATATCCATCGCATGTTGCACAACTCGAAACGCCGCGTCCGCGCAACTTTGCTTCTGAAGGTATTCCTAGCCATTTCGCGGACGAGCCCGATGCTATGATGACTACGCTTGAAGTCACTGATCGGTTTCCGAAAGCGACTCGTTTCAGTTTCTGCTTGAAGTCTACTGATTCAACATCCTCATCAACGATTTCCGCTCCGAAACGTTCAGCTTGCTTACGCATTTCCGCCATGAGGTCCGGACCTTGGATCCCGTTGGAAAATCCGGGAAAGTTCTCAACGCCACTCGTTAGCATGAGTTGTCCACCAGAAACTCTACCGGCGATTACAAGAGTTCTTACGAGTGCACGAGCAGCGTATATCGCTGCTGTCAAACCTGCTGGACCTGATCCGATGATGACGATATCATAGTCAGCCATGCTGTTTCTTCATAGCTACTCGTTGATTATTGGTATAAGGAAAACCCTTGTGATTTTGAATTGAAACTCTCGCGTCGACTTATGGTTCCTTCGCGTAGTCATGCTGTTGAATCGTTCTGGTTGATTCTCCGATGAATATGACAATTGTATTAGAGATTCTGTTGAACAATCTTTGTCGTCGTTCGCGACTTGGCCGGTAAACTTGACCAATTAGGCAGTCGAACAGCAGCAACAGCGGGTTCGATTTACCGATGCTTTGAATTGCCGATGCACGTAGGCTGACAGCTGTTCCTTGAATGTCCACGATTCGAACGTTCAACAGTAATTGCCCGATCGATCTTCCAAAATACCATTCTGAAAATGTGAAGTAGAGAAGGAAGATTAGAATCGATAACGGCGACCAGATGGAAATATCGGTCCCTGGAGCATTTGGTATCAAAGCTGCGGGAAATATTCTGGTCTCTACTGTTTCAAGCTGGAAGTAGCCTAACATTAGAATGATTATGATGTAGTCTACAAACCAGGCGATAGTACGCCTCCCCCAGTTCGCTAGAACAATCTGAGGGTTGTCTTTTTTCGCGGTTTGACTCGTTTTCATTTCCGGCGACGAGAGGGACGGCCTCCCATCACCATCGCCATGACAGCCTTCTGTACGTGCAGACGATCTTCGGCTTCCTCGAAGTACAGTGAGTAGTTCATGTTATCAATTACGTCGTCCGTAACTTCTTGACCCCTGTCTGCGGGTCCGCAGTGCATGTATTTTCCTTTGTGTGTAAGATCCATCATTTCTTGAGTGCATATCCAGTCTTTGTACTTGTCCTGGTATGAGAACGCGCCCTGTTTGTCTAATTCTGCTCTATGAGGCGGAAGGAAATCCTTTGGCGACCATGCTTTAGGATATACTACGTCCGCTCCCTCGAAAGCTTCTTTCATGTCGTTTACGACTTTGAAACCTCCACCATACCTGTCCGCGTTCGCTTTGGCAGCCTTCAATACTACGTCCTCTAATTCGAATCCCGGTGGGTGAGCTAGCACAACTTCCATTCCCATCTGAGTTCCAATGAGTACTTCGCTCTGTGGTACGGCTAACGGTTTCAGCCCGCCAGAGTAAGCGTACGAGACAACAAGTTTCTTCCCGGCGAGCTTAGGAATAGCACTCCTCATAGCCTGAGCATCGGCCAATGCTTGGAATGGATGATACATGTCGTCTTCCATATTCAGCACGGGAATAGATGCGTGTTTTGCGAACTCCTGAACCACCTTGTGACCTCGCCCAATAATCCATTTCGCGGCATCGCCATAGATTCTGATAGCTATTCCGTCACCGTATCGGCTCAGAACTCTAGCCACGTCTGAAATCGCTTCAGTCTGATAGGCCACCATGTCTTCTGGAAGAGCGGGAGTATAGACATCTTGGGGACTAAGAAAATGTGCGTGTCCACCTAACTGGTACATTCCTCCCTCGAAAGAGTTTCTAGTTCTAAGAGAGCGATTGTAAAACAGCATGAACAGTGTTTGACCGGAAAGATAATGATGTTTCTTGCGTGATCTGAAAGCTTTCCTCAGCCAGTCAGCTGCATCTAGAACCTTCTTCATCTCTTCCTGAGAGAAATCGTTCGTGTCAAGGAAATCTTTACCTTTCCAAACACCAACAAATGATGGCATTTACGATTACCAACCTTGCGTGAGATGGTTTCGATTGGAATTAAGCTTTTGGCACTGTGACCTGTGTTCCTGATCTTCCTTCGAGAGCTTCAACTAAACTTACTAGATCTGCGATTACTGCACGTTCTCCACCGCTCTCCACGAATCGAATGGCAGCCTCAACCTTGGGTGCCATACTGCCCTCCTTGAACTGTCCTTCTTTCAGATAGTTTCTTAATTTTCCAGAAGTGATTTCTCTGATTCTTTCCTGTTTTGTGCTTCCGTAATTTAGGAACGCCGCGTCCACGTCGGTAAGTATGATCAAGACGTGTGCTCCGATTAAAGTGCCCAGGCGTTGAGCTGCGAGGTCCTTGTCAATTACTGCTTCAACGCCAACTGTCTGGGTTCCTTCTTCGATGATCGGTATTCCTCCGCCTCCGCAAGCGACAACAACGAATCCGGCATCAACGAGGGCCCGTATTGCTGTCCGCTCGGCGATTATCTTTGGATCCGGAGACGGTACGACGCGTCTGTAGCCTCTACCGGCATCTTCCTTAACAACTAGATCTGGTTTCTGCTCCTTCAATTTCGCCGCTTCATCCTTTGAATAAAATGGGCCGATCGGCTTTGTCGGATTCTGAAAAGCCAAATCGTGTTTATCTACAATCACACGAGTGACTACGGTTACGACGAACTTGTCGATTCCTCGCGTCTTAAGCTCATTCCTTAGTGCCTGCTGTATGATATAGCCAATGAAGCCTTGCGTCTCTGCTCCACATGCATCTAGAGGAAATGGCGGAACGATTGCTTTAGCAGCTTCGTGCCTGAGGAGGGTGGCACCTACCTGTGGTCCATTTCCATGCGTTAGAACTACCTTGTAACCTCTCTGAATCAGGTCAGCAATTTTCGGAACGGTCTTCTTCACGTTTTCATATTGTTCCTCAACGGTTCCCTTCTGTCCGCGTTGCAGAAGTGCGTTGCCACCAAGTGCAATAACGATGAGTGTTTCAGGCAATATCATCACTCTGAGGAGGAATATACTCGCTATTCTCTCTGTTCTTAAGAGCTTACTCGTTCTCTCAAATTCAGTAAGGTTATTTAGCAGAATTTCTCGTCGGTCATGGTTGTGAACGACGGAGATCAGGTGAGTTGGTTAAAGTAGATTTGGCGGGACGCGATCTAATAACGACCCAAGATTGGTCGATTGATGAGCTCGTAACAACTTTAAAGACTGCTAAGGAGATGAAGCGGCAGTATCATCGTGGCAAGGTCTCACCAGTACTTAACCGTAAGACATTCTTCATGTTATTCTATGCACCATCTACGAGAACGCGCGCAGCATTCGAAGCAGGAATGACGTATCTTGGTGGACACGGTCAATATATCGATGTATCTACCACGCGTCTTGGCTCCGGGGAAGCTGCCAAAGATGTGGCTAAGATGTACGAGAAGTATGGGCATGGTTTGGGTGTGCGAATTCTTGACTCCGCAATCGACTACGTTTCAGGAGTTGGAGTATCCACCGTTCGAGAGTATGCAAAATATGCTGCGATTCCAGTAATCAACATGGCATGTTGCACGTATCATCCCACACAAGGACTTGCTGATTTGATGACGACCGAAGAAGCACTTGGCAAGGTGAAAAGTAAGAAATACGTGATTATGTGGGGGTACGCGAAGAGTTTCCGCGGTCGTTGCAGTATTCATGAAGAGGCATTGATAATGTCACGCTTCGGAATGGACGTGGTTTTGGCTCATCCCCCTGGATTCGAAATAGATCCTAAGATAATTGATGCATCAAGATCGAACGCTAGAGCCCAGGGAGCAGAATTCACCGTGACGAACGATCTTGGATCCGCGCTAGAGGGAGCCAATGCAGTGTTTCCAAGAAACTGGGCAACCAATGAGCTTCTTTCAATAGGAGCAAGCAGATTCGGCAAGGACCGAGAGTTGGCGATCCATGAAGAATACCGGAACTGGACTCTCACGCAAGATTTGCTTGATAAGATGAATAGACGAGCGATAATAACTCACGTGCTGCCAGTTCTACGAGGTGAAGAGGCGACAGATGAAGTACTGGATGGACCACACTCCGTTATCTACCCTCAAGCGGAGAATGGAATGTATACGAAAATGGCTGTACTCTCACTGACTATGGGGAGAAAGAAGCGTTCTTGACTTCAATCGTCAAGATCCAATACAACATAGCAATAGCAGCAGTCGTGGTGAGTGAAGAAAGACATTTTCACGGAATCTCTTGATCTAAAGATCAAATGTATCCCCATTTTGGTTCAATTCTGATTCCAGCTCGCTCCAAGAGCCTTGCTCCTCGCTCATCAGCCTCTCGAATAACTTTCTCTTCGTCGAGAGTCAGAACTCTACGATTCTTCATGATAATGCGTCCATCAATAATTACAGTGTCAACGTCTGATCCTGTCGCTGCGTAAACCAAATGGGAGATTGGATTGTATGCTGGGACCAGATGCGGATTTCGAAACGATACGAGCACTAGATCAGCTCTTTTGCTGACTTCTAAGGAACCAATTTCTCTATCCAGTCCCAGTGCTCTTGCTCCGTTGATTGTTACTAGTTCGAGAACTGTCTCGGCGTCCATAACAAGCGGGTTGAGTAATCTTGCTTTCTGTAATAGTGACGCGAATTTCATCTCTCGAATCATGTCGTACGAATTATTGCTGGGGCCTCCATCACACCCCAACCCTACGTTAACACCACTTCTGATCATCTCGGGGATTTTCGCTATTCCAGAAGCCAATTTCATGTTTGAGGACGGACAGTGAGCGACGGTTGCTCCTTTCTTCGCAAGGATCTTCCACTCTGGTTCAGTGAGCCAAACTCCATGAGCATAAACTACGTTTGGCCCTACGAGGCCAACGTCGTCCATGAATTCGGCTGGCAACTTGCCGAATTCTCTTTTAGTATAATCGGCGTCCTCGCGAACTTCATTCAGGTGCATTGTCACTCCCGTCTTCAAGGTTTTAGCTCCCGTAGCTATCTGTCGGTAGAGTTGGGGTGTACATCCCCCCAAAGATCTTGCTCCGTACCAGACTCTAATTCGACCATTTGCCTTCCCGTCCCAACGATTGAAGTATCTTTCGACTTCACGCAAGCAGGTCTCACCATCTTCGACCATCCCCGGATGCATAATGCCACTTGCTGCTCCGTACCCGGGAACGCCCATTACAGTCTTTGAAAGTACCCCACGCATGCCTGAGGCTTCCAGGCTGGCAGCTATCCCATCGAACCCATAACGAGTATGAAGAAGGCTCTCCAGAAAGGCGGTAGTCCCGGATTTGATCATCTCGAGCATGCAGAGTTCGGCGCTTGCCTTACCATCTTGCGCATCATAATTTCCCTGTAGTGGCCAAACGAATTTCTGAAGCCAATCGATCAGTGAGGTATCATCTGCGCATCCGCGTAGCATCGCTTGCGCTAGGTGCACATGAATATCAATGAGACCGGGCAGAATCACCATTCCTTTCGCGTCGATCTCAAATTCTGCCTTCGACTCGCGTCTCACCTCAGATGACTTTCCCACCTTCGAGATTTTGGAACCTTCAATTAGGATACCCCCATCAGTAATTACGCGCCTGCGTGCATCCATCGTAACAAGAGTCCCGCCGGTCAACAGTATCGAACTCACGGTCTAATCACGCATGAAGCTGCACCTTGCGTGTTTTATAATACATCCTGTACCTTTCAATAGGTTACGTGTAGTTGACTCCGTTAAGTGGAAACCTGCCCACGCCTTCTTCGGAAAATTCCTGTTTGGAGGCTTTCTCTTGGAAGCGTTCTTTCAAGTTGTGGACTCTTCCATACCCTACTATTTCCTCCTGATGGTGTCATACATCCTCACACTTGTGCCAGTAGCAATTGCAAGGGGAGCACGCCCACCGTCCGCATTAGGAGTACCATATACTAGAGAAAGTGGCTGACGCAGAGCCTCATTGGTTTCGCGGCGCAACAACGGGTCCACAACAAAGGTCTTCTTAAATCTTCCAGCCTTCACTAGTTGTTACTGGATTTGCTTTGTTCGAGCTCGAAGGTAGAACGCGCCTTCACGAAATGACTCGTACACTCGTGGATACGGCAATGGGCAAATTGAAGGCAGACCTTGTTGTCCGGAACGTATCATTGGTTAACGTAAATTCAGAGGAAATTATTGAAGGTCAAGATGTAGCGATAAAGAAAGATCGAATCGCATTCGTCGGTCAAGCTGAGCACACTATCGGTCCGACAACACGAGTGATCAACGCGGGTGGTAGGTATCTCGTTCCAGGATTCATTGATGGGCATATGCACATTGAAAGCGCGATGGTTACTGCCACGGAATTCGCGAGAGCCGTTCTCCCTCATGGATCTACCACCGTTTTCGTTGACCCTCATGAGATTGCCAACGTGTTAGGCTTGAGAGGCGTGCGATTTTTCCTAGATGAGGCGAAAAACTTGCCGTTGAAAGTCCTGGTCACTTTCCCATCTTGCGTTCCTGCTGCTCCCGGTTTCGAAACAACAGGTGGAAACATCGGTACGGCAGAAGTTGAAGAAGCGTTGAAATGGAATGGGGTAGTCGCTCTTGGCGAGATGATGAACTATCCTGGAGTAATTTCAAGTGACCCTCAAGTTCACGGTGAACTCGCCGCAACTCTGAAAGCTGGGCGCGTTGTAGAAGGACACGCAGTCAATCTTCTGGACCGAGACCTAGTCGCATATGTTGCGAGTGGCATAACTTCATGCCACGAATCTACTAGGAAAATCGAAGCTGTACAAAAACTCCGATTAGGAATGTATGTCATGCTTAGGGAAAGCTCGGCCTGGCGTGACATAGCTGACACAGTCCGCGTGATTACAGAAGAAAAACTAAACTCGAGACACATCTGCCTAGTCACGGATGACCGAGAGCCACATTCGATACTCACAGAAGGACATGTTGATCACGTTGTGCGGCGAGCAATCGAAGAGGGTGTGGACCCGATTAAAGCGATCCAGATGGCTACGATAAACGTAGCAGAACACTATGAGTGCTCGAGAAACCTAGGAAGCATAGCACCCAGCAGACTTGCTGACATGCTAATTCTGGACAGGCTGTCCACCGTGAATATTAGAACAGTGATTGCTAATGGACAAGTGGTTTCACAGGATGGAAAACTGACAGCAAACATCGCTCCTCCGAAGCTTCCTGACTTCACTCGCAAATCAATAATGCTCAAGGCATCTCCTACCCTAGACGACTTAACCGTAAAATCCAAGACAGCCCAACGAACCGTGAGAGTCAGGGCTATAGGTATAATCCCAGCCAGCGCTTACACAGATTCTGCGGAAGCAGAAGCCCGATCGAAAGACGGTCGAGTATACTCGAACGTAGATGAAGACGTACTGAAGATTGCGGTCTTCGAAAGGCACAAGGGTACAGGCAATAAGTCGGTTGGATTTGTGAAAGGTTTTGGATTAAGAGAAGGCGCAGTTGCTTCAACTGTGGCTCATGATGGTCATAATCTCGTCGTCGCGGGCGCATCTGATGAAGATATGATAACCGCTGTCAACAAACTTGTTGATAGCGGAGGCGGGATGGTAGCCGTACGCAAAGGAAGAATACTCGCTCATGTTCCGTTACCAATAGCAGGGCTCATGTCCGACCGACCTGTCGAGGTAGTGGCTCAGGCAGTGGAACGACTAAAGGAAGCTTGGGTAACGCTAGGCTGCACGCTCCCTTCCCCATACATGAATCTGGCCCTAACAACACTCTCGGTTATTCCAAAATTGCGAATTACAGACAAAGGTCTACTGGACACGGTCAATTTCAAGTTCGTTAGTCCGATCATCGAGTAACCGGACAACCGAGGTCGAATGCCGTTCTCTTGCTACTTATGGATATGGCACGGTGCGGTTTGCGAGCTCTATTGAAATCCGGTCGAGTTTACTCAATGTTTGCTAGAATTTTGAATCAGCACGTCAGTGCGGAACCATTAATGCTCATAGATTAAGAGATTTGCACTCCGCGTATCGCTTGTGCTGTTCGAGTATTCTGCACGTGTTGATACTCGCGAATTATCCGAGCAGCTAATTCATGCGCCGATTTGATTGCTACATTGGAGTTTTCGCCATTTTCAGAGTCAATTTCAATCGATAGATGATCGTTTCTGAACCGCGCTCGCACTTGGGTGTTCCCGTCGTCGGTAACCCAAGTAAGCAATGCTTCGTTCTGACTGTCTGAGTAGCCGAGCCAGCGAAGTGTGCTAAACCAAGAATACTTCAGTCTCGAGATCACATCAGTTACGGGTACATCTGATGGAAGATATGTCTCAAGGAGACTAGTCGACTTCGTAGACCGTCCTCGTGCCGGCAAATGGATGACTTCTGAGCCATGTTGGGTAAGCCGGTAACCATCCTCGGTACGTTCAACCAAATTGTCATCCTCTAAACGCTGGAGAGCACGGGAGAGGGTCTCTTGATGCATACCCAATCGGCGCTTGAGACCTTGAAACGCAAGATTCGACTCCGCATCGTGGAACGCGTCAAGTACCTGCCAATCACCACGCCTTAGATCCAGCTCGTCATCTTCACTCATGTTTTCACCGATCTTAAACTTGGACACCCAATAATCATGAACAGCTAATAAATATATCGGACACCCAATAATAATTAATCTTGTTGCATGGGTGAGCGGAAGACTTCACCAAACACCCGGCAGAAGTATACTGAAGCTTCTACAACTCCAGTCTGCCCTTGGCTCGTTAACTCATAGACGGTCTTGCGCCCTTCACTTCGCATCTGGACTAGACCACGTTTGTGCAGATCCTTTAGCGCTGGATAAATGGTTCCTGGATTGGGCTTTTCGCCTCTTCGCTTCGCTATTTCTTCAGCCAATTCCTGGCCATACATCGGTCGCTTGCACAGTAACCAGAGTAACATAAATGAGAGCATCCCCCGCATGTCGCAGCATAGATGCTCACTTTCATCGCGCAACGTTCTCGTAATCTATTGGGTGCCCCATACGTAGTTAAACTTAGCCAAATTTGACCTGACGAAATATCGTGCCAACTTGGGTGCGGAATTCTACGCATTTCTAAGTTAATTGACTTTCTGCCTACTCAATGTTGTACCTATGAAGCTTCGCAGCTTGTTTTTGTGGGGATAAACCGCTCCTTCCCTCTAGTGTTGATAAGTCCTAGGCGGATATGTTCAGATCTGCCGTGTTGCCTTGTGAAATTCCACGTTAGCCAACCGAGATTGAAAGAGAAACAGGTACCAAAATTCGGAATGTTAACGGATCCAATTCAATCAGTTCCCGAGGAGATCATCCGATTCAAGAAGTTAGGTTTTGATTATGCGGAAATAGGAATTGAAGAACCATCAGCTACACCGTCGATCTTGTTGCGCCAACGAAAACGAATCTTGGAATTATTGTCGGCAAATGACATGTTTGCCATCGGCCATACAGCATATTGGGTGCAGTTTGGTTCAGCCCACGTAAAAGCGCGGAGAGGTTGGATTGAAGAAGCAAAAGCCATGATCCAGACTGCATCACAGCTCAGGCTTGAGCTGCTTAATTTTCACTTCTACGGAAAACTCGGCCGAGTCGGGGATACCAAGGAGTCACGAGACGATTTCCTCGACAATTTTTCGAGTGCAATGAGTCAACTTTGCACGTTTGGAAGGTCGAAGCGAATTGTGTTGATGTTAGAAAACGTTCCTGTCGGAGACTACGGAACAGGAGGCATAGGGAATTATTCGCACGTCATGGAGAGTGTACCACAACTAAATTGTCATCTGGATATTGCGCACGCATTCATTGAGGGCGGTATGAACAGAATCGAGGCATACCTGAAACGATTTTCCCCAAGACTAAATCATATTCACATCCATGATAACCATGGAGACCTCGACGAACACCTGCCGCTGGGCTCCGGCTTCATAGACTTCAAGAAAGTAGTTAGATGGCTCAAGGCAATTGGTTACAACAGGACGATTACTTTTGAAGTATTCACGTCGTATAAGGATGCGGTTAGGTCAAGAGAGTATTTCAGATCACTTTGGGAAAACAACTAAGACCTGTCTAACCCTCGTTGATTCAGTTAGATTAAGCAACCAATGGACCGGGGCGTGTAGGTTCAACTTGAAATGCATCAATCATCGCACGGACATCGTCTCCAAGTGGATATAGAATAGGACACGTGCATCCAGTATTCTCGTACTCCTCAACTTTCTTCAGACAATCATCCGCCGTGCCACTAGCAGTTATGAGTCTAACTAACTTGTCATCTATGAGCAGTTGGGCCTTCTCTAACCCACCCGGCTTCGCCGGCCAACCGCCAAGCGCCAACTTAACCTCTTCAATCAGATTCTCTTTAACTCCGCTAGCTTTCGCGATGTGAGGTTGCTGACCAAGATATTGCGCCACTAGCGGCCGTGCGTCGTCTAACGCCCTGTCAGCATCTTCGTCGAGCGAACACACGATGAGTTGTGGACGGTCTATCTTTTCCCAATTGCGATTTCTTTTCTTAGCTCCGTCTTTAAGGTGATCTAGAGCTGTCTTGTTATATTCTGGCGATACGAGGTAGTTCAGTAGCAGCCCGTCTGCGATCTCGCCGGTAAGCTCGATCATATCCCATCCAGTCGCACCAATGTAAATTGGAATCTTCCGTGGAGAATTTGGATCACCATACACGACATCGAGTCGAATGTCATGCACTTTTACGAACTCACCATCGAAAGTTACGTTCTCCATCCTGAAGAGACGCTGAAGGACAGTGCAATACTCGCGCATGGCTTTGATCGGTTTCTTTCGCTCAATTCCAACCTTCCATGCAAGTGGATCCCACCACGCTCCCACGCCAAGTAGAGTCCGGCCGCCGGAGAGTTCATCTAATGTAAGAAAGGTAGCAGCGCAGAGTCCAACATTTCTCGTCCAGTTGTTGATAACTCCAGTTCCTAGTTTGATCCTTTCAGTGACCACGGCCATTGCGGCGAGGGGTGTGATAGCATCTCTAGCCAATCGTGATTCAGCGTGCCAGATTGCCTCAAACCCTTTCTTTTCAGCGTATTGAACAAACTCCAGCTCTTCGCGAACCTGATGCTTATCCTGTAAGTAAAGGGCCACTCTTTGCCTGTTTACCACTTTACACAACCCTCTCTTGATTCACGCTGAGATGTATGCCTAAGAGGCTACGCAAGCCTATGTGAGTTTCGGCTCAGCGTTTTGGGGTAGGTGGGATACGTGACCCCAACCTAGCGTGTACAATGTGATTGTTTGACCTTGTTTGATTCCAGACTCGCACACGGAGCATGGTGATTCTCTTGCGGCTGTGATAACCCAGAGTTTGCTTTTGCCAATATGGCGGAAGGTTTTGTTTAATCCGTGTTGTCTTCTGGGTGGTACCACTTCTAGTATTCTACTTCGCCCAGCTATCGGCTGTGTTGTTGGCTGGGCCACTGGCTGATTGTCCAGGTGTATGATTTGCTGGGCTGACATCATTGGACGTCACTCCCAACGTGGACGTCAACATCCACCCCACCACAACCGGAGCAACCATCCATTGTGGCTCTCTCGGCAGATGCGGCCAATAGAAAATAGACGGGAGAATCCCTACCCTACAACCCCGATATACACACAACAACCCTATACACGCAATTCACAATCGTTGGCCTCCACATTTCACCCAGCTATGAGGCCACAACGGCAACAACAGCAACAACACCCCCAACTAGACAGAAATCCAAACAAAAAAAGAATCAGAATATGAGATAGCATAAACCCTACACGCCTCTCTTAATGTCTGCAACTACAGACTCCCACTAACCCTCATACAAGGCATAGTAGTCGAACGAGCCGACGTTCATTCAAGATGAATTAGGATTGATACCACACTTGTTGGACAAGGTCGAATTAATCAACCCTCTCTCCACCAAGGGCGACTAGCAAGTTCCTCCAAGAACGAAAGTGTGCTGTCTGTCATCTGATTTGCATTTTCTGTTGTTGCTTCCCACGCCGATTGGATTTGCATTTTCTTTCGCTCAGTGTCCGCTTCTGCACGGAATTTCTCTCCGAGGTCCCTAGCTCTGGTAAACTCATAATTGCATTTGCTGATTGCGAAGTATGCTTGACGCAGGTCCTCCCTCTCAACAAAGGGAAATATGGACAAGTCTCCAGAACCTACTAAATCTTCCAGAGGTCATCTGGCAAAAGTTGGAATAGACGATTCTTGAGGAGGCCGATGCATTGTGTGATTTCCGATTTCAGTCCTCTAGTATACTCTGCCCTCAATCTCTCACGTCTTCGTTTTTCTATTCGATTCTCGACCAAGAAGCCAAAGAAAGACCCAACTATTGGCGGCAAAAGCTCCTGAAGGAACTCGACGAGATTACTACCTTGAGCCAAACTGATTTCTACCTTGCATCGTCAGGGCTGTTTGGTACCGGTCTGCCCTTTCCGTCTACGTGAATAGAAAGTTAGGCCAACTACGGCAATAACCACTACGCCAAGAATGATTATTGGAACAATGTAGTTCGGCGTCCAACTAGCAGTCAGCGAATGCCGGTCGTTCATTTTGAGTGAACTGTTATTTGAAGAAGATACGAGCGTCATGTTCTCATACCATCCTTGGAAATCATACTTGCCTCCAAGGATTCCGAGGATTCCGGTCATTGGAACACCTGGGGGAACGCTGAACACTGCCGTAGTACCCTCATCATACCAAGCGCCCAGTAGAGTTACCTTGCGAGCTAAGCAAAGTTAGCTTGTACTGCGTTACATATGCCACTGAGTAGGATGTGTCGTCTTGTAGATTTACGATTTTACTTGTACTAGTAGAACCGTCTGACCAGTGCTCGAATCTTAGTCGTTCACCTGTTTTGACATCAACCGTTTGTGGAGTTACGATTGTGTACGTTCCTGGATCAACATCGATGGAAACGGGGCCAAGACCTTGGGGAACTCCATTAACCATTATGGATACTGCATTTGGCACGAGAACTTGCAGATTCACTTTATCGGTAACATCGATTGAAAAGAGTTGGTAAGTCCGTGATGATTGTACAAGCTTGCCGCTGGAGTCAAAATAGGCTGCCGTTGCCGCAAGATGGTAAGTTTTCACAGTCTGGAATTTCAGGTTGAAGGTTACATCTACTGAGCCTGAAGCTTGAAACGATGAGGGAAAAGGGCAAAGTGCAGGATTAAAGCTGCTCAAATCGACTCCTGCCGTGGATACGCAGTCTGTAGGTGAAGCGTGCGCAGTGCCCTGAGCATAGTCGTTTGTCTCCCTGTCAATAATGGCTATGTCAAAAAAATATCTATTGGACCCTTCAGAGTAAGTGACGGTCAGTGTGACGGGAATCTCTCTACCCAACAGGGCACGTGAAGGAGCATTTAGGTTCGAGATTGATGTCGATGCGGACTGTGCTCGAACGTTCTCGGTCACTGAAATAGCAAGAAGAGTGAGAAGAACAACGTAACAAGCCGACCTCAAGAGCCGCATGAACTCACGTCGCCCCAATTAGCTTAGTTTGGTTCCGCATTCCTCGCAGAACATGCTGTCTCTTGGTATTTTAGCACCGCATTCTCGGCAGAACTTTGCTTCAGGAACCGTGACCTGTGCTGGTTTTGCGACCGTAGGCATGGGTCCCGCACTAGCGAGTGGTTGTGAAACGGGCGACCTCTGATGCTGCTTGAGCTTATGCAGGTCGTAGGCAAAGAGTGGCAAGCCTACTATGGCAAAAAGAAGCGTGACGAACGCACGGCCACCGCCAATCTTGAATTTCTTGGAGCTGTAATGAACGTACAGTGTCGCTACAATGAATAGACCGACTCCCGCAAAAGGAATCCGGTATGAAAGCAGCAACATCGCCAGCAGCAATACGATAGGAACCCATACGTCGATTGTTCCGACAGGTGGGGCTGGAGGACCTGCTTCAGTTTTGGTAGCAGAGGTAGCAGGACCATCGTCACTCCATCGGAGTTCCTTCACGTAATAAATTAGGTCATCCTTGTAGCAGTACCCTCTCTCTTCGTCCAGCAGCGTCATTTGTTTGCCGCATAACTTGCAGACTGGTTTCCGTTTCACATCACTTAGTTTCAAGGCTTAGAGTGGCTCCGCATTCCTCACAAAACTTACTCTGTCTAGGTATCTTGGCTCCACAATAACGACAATATTTCAAGGGTGGGGCGACTGGAGCTTGGTCGTTCGTAATCTTCACAGGACCGATAATTGGAATGGCGTCTTCTTGCTTTACCGTGGTTTCGCTCACGGTTACAATCTTCATCGTAAGAACTGCAGCAATTAGAAATCCCACTCCAATCCATGACAAAATAACTCCTAATGTGTCGTATTCAGGAGAACCCCAGAATCCATAAGCTGCATTGAACTTCTGCTGAACTTGTAATGCTGTATTCAATGTGCCTGTATCCATCACTGACGAAAGCTGAGTCAAAGCCTGTTGGGTAAGGGAACGGTACCAACCTTCAGAGAGTATGTCGGCTGTCACAACAAACGGTGCCACAAATACTGTCACTTTGTGGAAAGTTCGTTTCGCATAAGAATTAAGAGTCTGAGGCAATTACTACTGCGAGTGCCGCAATATCTAGTATAACTACGGTGTTCTTCAGACTTTCGTAAGGTGCTAACAGCTGGTCAGTTTTTTGAGCAAGAGCATTGTACGCATCAATTTGGTCATATGGCAGAAGCAGTGTAGTGGACCCTTGGATAGCACCTGAGATAATGCCCATACCGAATAATATGAGAACGAAAAGCAGCCCAGAAATAACTGCCGTTCGATGGAGCGTCCGATATTGGACCTTCGACCGTTGGGTCAATTCAAATCACGAAGGCATTACATGCCTTGAGCTTTGTAGGAGCTCTGTTTAACACTTGTCAATATACAAATTATATTACAACGCACTACGACACTCAGAAAGCTAGCAAAGTCCTCGGTTTTGTCTAATCAAGAACGGTTTAGCATTTTTGATATTGTGTATTGGACTCCGTCCAGTTAGGCTATTTTGGCCCCACACTCTTCGCAGAAGACACTATCTCTTGGAATTCTCTCTCCACATTCACGGCAGAACTTCGTAGAAGCTTTTGGTTCAACCTCCTGTACTATTACTCCTGTACCTAGTCTTGCAGTCGTTTCTCCCAAACGCTTCGACGTCAGGTGCTCTAGTTCTTGGGTAAGTGTGCCAAAGAGGGGAACTGGAGGCTTAAGTCGGGCTACCTCTATGGCATTCAATGCCATCGCAGCGAATGACCCTAGTCCAATCCCAAACCATCCAGGCGCCTTGGAGGCAAAGATAGCAGCGTCCGTTTTTTCAAGATATGCGACTACCCTCGTCGGACTTGACGCAGCCTCAGCTGATGCAATAATCTTATCGATTTTTTTATCTGGGTAGCCGTAAGCGCCTCTCATATTGGCTCGAAATCGCCTCTTGACTTCCTGCACAACTGTAGAGTCGATTCGTACTCCGATGTAATGCGGTTCTTCGCAGTCTATGCATTCAATACGCTTTGCAAAGGAATAACTGGCGCTCCTCTTGCGTCCGCATAGACAAGTCCAAGAGTCGGGAGCTTCAGCTTCCCCTAATGGCGTTCCCCACTTGGCCTCCCTAGAATAGAATATCTCATCGTCCCTGTAGCAGTACCACTTCTGGTCCCCCTCGTCTAGTAATTGCATGGGTCGACCGCACGTCCTACAAGCTGGCGGAGGCTCTTTCAAACTATCTCACTTCAGGCTGCTCTGTTCCCTACATGTCAACGATAACTGAAGCGCCCAAGAGAATACGAACAATCCATGCCCACCTATACGACGACATCTTCCTTAACGCAGACAGGCTACATAACTCAGCAAATAGCTCCCATCTCCACGGGTAGCACATATCATGAAGTGGCTATAGCCCTCGTTACCGTCATCGCTGTTTCCGTAATAGTACTATTGAGTTTGCGCAAAGGAAAGGGTTCTACTGGACAATCTAAATTGGACTCATGGCAATCATTGAATTGATTGTTGTAACGTTCTGATTATGTTCTAGTTTTATGACCCTGCGCTACGCTTCGGGCCAAGACGATTAGCGGAGATGTTTTCAAGAAAGAAAGTGGCTAGACTTCTTCAATCTTGAGTCCAGTTTCTCCCCAGCGTTGCCAGCGTGTCTGGCATCTTGGACATAGGTAATCCAAGACCACTTCCGTTCCTTCATTCATGAATCGTAAGCTACGGCCTAGGAGTGAAAGCTGTGGTTCATGACATTTTGGACAGTTCATGGAATGCAAAAGCTCGGCAGTCGACAATCACGTAACGGCAACACGAAATGGTCAAGCAAATCGATTAGAAACGTGAGGTTCCTCTTTTGGGAATGCGACTCTCCGAGTACGAGGTTGATTTCTCAGCGCTAACCTTTGCTCCGCAATAGGGACGGGTCAGACTTTTCAGAAAGAGAAAGTAGGGTTGACTGGATGATTGGCAGAACCTATTCACGCCTGTAGGTATAGATATGTATCATGCGTGTGACATTGATGTAACATGCGACATGCCTAATATATGCCGTATGTACTAGTCATGGAGGAGGCATATTTAGTGAAGACAGCACTTTTCTCAATCCTACTGGGATTGATTTTTGTAACCTCAACGCTAGTTGGTATCGCTTACGCTACTCCCACAATGCAACCTGCGCAATCTCTGCCATATCCGCCCTACTATTGTCCGCCTTATCCGCCATATCCGCCGTACTATTATCCGCCGTACTATTATACCGCATGTGGCCCTGGTGAACCTCCAAGAAACGGCCCTCACCACGACTGAGCAAGCCTATCAAAGTTGACAATAGACGACATCAACCCCCCTTCCTCTTCGTTCTACTCGTGAGTAAAATACAAGTGGACTCCAACGAGGACGCAATTAGAGGCTAGAATCTCAGAATCTGGGCCTCTCGATAGCGGTAGTACGCATATGTGTTTTCGACGACTCACAATGAATTATGGTGGGTGAAAACTAAATATATGTCGTATGTATTACTCGGCGGCGGAGATATTCGGTGAAAGCACTTCTCTCAATCCTCTTGGGATTGATGTTGGCAACCTCAACGCTTGTCGGTATCGCTTACGCTAATCCCATAGTGCAGCCTACGCAAAGTACGGGCGGGAACACGAACACTTGCGCTCAAATGTCACCAAGCAACCCGAACTATACTGCGAATAACTGCCCCTTTGTGCATGACGGAGGAAATGGCGGAAGCCACGACCCACCACACCACGGCTGTTTTTCAGGCAAGATAGGTACTGACGCAGCTTGCGGCTGTGGCGATGGCATTACGCCGCACAGTTTCGAGGTCTCTGACTTCCAAGGCGACTTTTGCAATAAGTAAAATCAGCGAAACACGGCATCAACTCCCAATCTCCCTCCTTTTTTCTATTCTATTGCAATGAACGCTCAGTCATCGTTGGCCGACCTCTCAACTCCGCAGAAGTGGGAGAGGTGGATTTAGCGGACTTTAATGCTGGGTGCGAGTAAATCAAATACCTTGTATGCGAATTATGAAATCGAGCTAGTTGGTCGGCCCTCTGTCTGGGTATGCCGCCGACCACTAAACGTAAGCTGTGTTGTCCTACCATGAATCCCTGTGAATGGTCCACCTTCGTGTGGCCGTTACATGAATTGCAGTTGGTCCCTCTCTTCACAGCATTGATAGGACGTATTGGAATCATCTAGTTGGCCCCCTCCTCTATGACGGTCTGACGGGGGCCACTCGGAAGTAGGGACTGGAGACGCCTCCAAGCCATTTCGCCGAGTGGGAGGTACATAAGTAACGCAGAGGATAGGTGTCATACCTAGGTGCTCTCTTGTCCTCTGTAGTGTATAGTGGCCTCCTCCCAGCCTCTACCACGCTAGGAGGCCAACTAGCCTAGCGTACCACAGCAGCGTTATGCACGTCCACAACCTCTCGTCCCAAGTAAGAGCATATTCGGCCTTAAACGCCCTGATTCTTGGCGCATTGACCTAAAACGTCATGCAATCAGCCCTGTTTCCAATAAGGCCAGTGTCAACGTTGACCTACCGGCGAGTGCTAGCCACAATAGGGGTTAGTCTCGTGAGTACGCTTTTCAAGCTCACCATACGTCTATGCCCTTTACGGTGCGGTGACTGGGGGTAAACGCCTCAATTCACTACCATTAGAGGCTAATTGCCTTATTTTGACCCGTTTCAGACCAGATACAAGTATGCTTTCGTGGACTCCTCAATTTCAGTAATCTTCTTCGCCAGCTCAGGGTCTGAATCCCTTGCAGCCCAAGCTCCTCTTAGCTGGTCCGCCATCTCTCCTTCACGCTCCCACAATTTGTTGTATTCCTGTTCTGAGAATTGCGAGTGGCCTATTGCAAACTTCCTGTAATCCCAATCCAGTCTTCCACCGCTAGGTGTACCAGCCCAGGTGAACCATGCATCACGAATTTCGTGGACACCTACGCCCTTGTGTTTCTTGTATCCTGCTCGGTTCTCCCTGATGCTTCTCCACTCCTTCTGCAGATTGTAGTCTTTGACTAGGTAGCCTCTGCTATTCCTGAAAGGCAAGATTCCTCCACGGTCCAGGTAATCCTGAATCACTGTCTTGGGAATCAACGAGTAGAAGCGGAAACGAGCATTCTTCCTTGGTGGGTGAACAACCTTCACGTAATCCTTCCTATTGGATAGCTGCCTCTGCACGTCCTGAGCCATGTCATCGCTGTTGTTCCATTGAATGAATGAAACCTCACCCATCGGTGCATAAGTGAATATTGTGAAGATTGTTCTGTACGGTTCAGGGCACAGGGCTACTATCTTTTTGAGTTCATCATAAGGCAGTTCTTTCTTGTTGTTTGGTTTAGGTGTTGGTAGTCTTTCGGCTGGGAGGAATACGCCGTGATGCGTCAGGAAACTGCGGAACGCTTTGACAATCATCTTCACCTGTGAAGGCTTGAACTCGTAAGCCTGGTCCCTGAGTTCAACCCATAGTTCGCCGGTAGCTTTCGGTGAAGTGTATTTTGATTTGCAGTATTCAAGGAACTGCTCTGGTGTCTGCTTTCTTTCCTCTAACAGTCTTTGCAGATTGTAGGCGTAATGAATTGCAGTTCTCTCAGAGCCTGAGGATAGCTTACGATGCCAAGGCTTGATGAGTGGTTCCCTTTGAACCCAGTCAAAGGTTTTCTTAATGCGAGGCTTCTCGTTCACTCGTTCTGCCTCGCCGTGTAGCTAAAGGATAAAACCGTTGGCTTATCCTGTAAGTAAAGGGCCACACGCGACATAACATAACCAGAATGTGATCATGGAAAAGAGCCTTTCTCAAGAGAGGAACTTCTAAACTGAAGGCAATTTATGATGTGTTAGGAATTGATCAAATTCGATCAACGGTTAAGAGACACATATTTGCCTATCCTATCCTAGATTCCAGATTCAGGAGTGCGGTCTAGTGCGCGTGGAGCATAAGATAAGTTTCAAGCTAAACGGCGAAGCGATTACAGTAAGATGCCCGCCCGCTTACACACTTCTCGAAGTTCTTCGTGATCAATTGCAGGTCACTGGCCCCAAAGAAGACTGCGCTAAAGGAGAATGCGGGGCATGCACCGTGATAATGAACGGGCAGCCAGTTTGTTCTTGTTTAGTGCTCGTTTCTCAGGCTGAAAATTCAGAAATCATAACATCTGAAGGATTAGCAAAGGATGGAAAGCTGAATGCGGTTCAGAAAGCATTCATTGATCATGGAGCAGTACAATGCGGCCACTGTATTCCTGGCATGATTGTATCTGCGTCCGCGCTCTCATGGAAAATCCGAAGCCAACCAAAGCAGACATCAAGAATGCACTATCCGGTAATCTCTGTAGATGCACAGGCTACACCAAGATAATCGCAGCTGTCGAAGACGCTGCCAAGAAGCGGAGAACATAGTATTTGATGCGTTCTGAAATTGACGTCCTCTCGCCTCACACATTAGAAGAAGCGTTAACGCTACTACAACTGCATCAAAACGCTATCAGAATCATCGCAGGCGGATCAGACCTTATAATCCAGCTAAGGGACGGCGCAGTCAAAACAGAGAAACTCCTAAACATACTTGCCGTCAAAGATTTGAAATTCATTAAAGAAAAGTACGGTAGAATCCACATCGGCGCCCTTAGCACTTATACCGAGATAATAAGGTCACGACATATCAAGAGACAGGCCTGGATTCTTCTTGAAGCAGCGAAACAGATTGGGGCCACTCAACTGCAAAACAGCGCCACAATTGGCGGCAATCTCGGGAACGCGTCACCAGCAGCAGACTGTTTACCACCCCTCTACGCACTTGGAGCAACGATTGTAACACGGAATCAGTCTGATAGACGTGAAATTCCGATTGAGAGATTCTTCATCGAATACCGCAAGACTGCCTTAAAATCAGATGAACTAATTGAAGAAATCCAGTTTGATGGACTCACTAGGAAGGATGCAGGTGCTTATCTCAAACTAGGTCTACGAAAAGCTAACGCGATCTCGATCGTTGACGTGGCCGTGATCCTCAGGGGGAAACACAAGGATTCGTACGGTGACGTTAAAGTCGCCTTGGGTGCAGTTGCTCCGACTATCGTGAGAGCCCACAGCTGCGAGCAAGCTCTCATTGGTAGGTGCCTCACTGAGAAATCATTACAGGATGCCGCAAAACTTGCCTCTCAAGACGCCTCACCTATCACCGATATCAGAGGCTCAGCAGAGTATAGGAGGAAAGTTCTGAGTTCCCTAGTCTATCAAGCACTTCACAAAGCAGTATTTGAGAATGGAGCATCGAAATGAGCAATAATCTGCGAGTTAGAGTGAAGGTATTTGGCGCACCAGCCATGGCTTTGGAAAGCCGCGAACTCACGCTGAACCTCGCAAAGAACGCAACAGTGGAAGATTTGCTCAACTCTATTCCTCTCGATAACAAGAACTACGTCTACATTGTGCGAGAAGGAATCAGACTCACCACAACATCGAAACTTAACGACGGAGATGAAATACTCATAGTGCCTCCGATTGCTGGTGGATAGAACACAAATGCCTCAGACTGAGAGAAGAAAACTGAAATGGGTCGGAAAACCCATTGACAGGAAGGACGGACTAGGGAAGGTTACAGGAGAAACAAAATTCTTCTCAGACATGGCATTGCCGAACATGCTGTGGGCGAAAGTCGTTCGAAGTAAGTACCCACATGCATTGATCAAGACGATTGATACGTCGAAAGCAGAAGCACTACCTGGAGTTGCGGCAGTCCTCACTTACAAGGACGTTACAGGAGAGAACAAATTCGGAATCCTAACCCCTGATCAACCTGTCCTCTGCCACGACAAGGTCAGATACCTCGGCGACGCCATCGCGGTGATTGCAGCCGAGACAAAGGAGACTGCGGAAGAAGCCGCGCAACTCGTAGAAGTTGAATACGAACCATTGCCGATAGTTACAGACCCGATTGAAGCAATGAAGCCCGACGCTCCCAAGGTGCACTCACAGGGCAATCTAATGAGGCATGCATCATTCAAGACTGGAAATGTGGACAAAGCGTTTCGGGACGCTGCGGTCGTAATCGAAAACACATTCCACACAGGGCGCCAGATGCACATGTATCTTGAGACGGAAGCGGGCCTTGGAATGCTTGATGAGAAAGGCAACATTGTGCTTTACGCAGGCGGTCAATCACCTTACAGAGATCAAATGCAGATCTCAAGAGCCTTAGGCATCCCTCCTGAGAAGATTAGGGTCATATCGACTCCAGTGGGAGGCGCCTTCGGCGGAAAAGAAGAGAACACGGTGCAAATCCATCTAGCCATGTTGGCGGTGAAAACGAAACGCCCTGTCAAGATGGTGTGGACGCGAGAGGAATCGGGCACTACAGGCATGAAGCGTCACCCAATGACGGTCATCACTAAAACAGCAGCGGACAAGAAAGGAAGACTGCTCGGAAACAAGGTCAAGATAATTGCCGATACGGGAGCATATGCATCACTCGGTCCAACCGTCCTCGATGTTGCAGTAGAGAACTGTTGTGGACCATACAAGATTCCGAACGTAGACATTGATGCGTATTCAGTATACACGAATAATGGAGTAGCGGGAGCATTTAGAGGATTCGGCGCCCCTCAAGTGAACTTCGCCATGGAAACGAACATGGACATCATCGCTGAAAGACTAGGCATCGATCCGATTGCTTTACGAAAGATTAACGTTCTCCGCGAAGGCGACACGGGCGCCTTCGGGCTAAGAGTCAACGGAAGCGTTGGCATCTACGAAACTCTCCTAAGAGCCGAAAGATCAAGAATTTGGAAGACTAGGCGAAAGAACAAGTCAAAATCATCGGCGCCTTGGTGTAAGTTAGGAGTGGGAGTCGCATCAGCAGTGAAAGGTTTCGGCTTCGGGGCATTGCCAGACTTCGCCTCCGTGTCGATTCAACTCAAACCAGCAGGGAAATTTGTGGTTGGGGTAAGCTGCCCAGAGATAGGCCAAGGAGCCACCACCGCATACGCCCAGATTGGAGCAGAAGCGTTGAACTGTGACATCGATGAAGTTTACATCGACAGCGCCGACACACAACTCTCCCCAGACTCGGGCACTTCATCGGCATCAATGGCGCTTGTTCGAGGAGGAAACGCTATACTAGCTGCAGCTCCCAAAATGATTGAACTGCTTCTCAAGGCAGCTGGGGAAATCCTCCACGAGAATCCTCAAAACCTATCGGCAAAACAATCTCATGTCAAGTCAACGAGGAATTCGAAGAAGCGGGTCAGCTACTCCGAGATTGCGCAACATCTTCAAAGATCGGGTGCTGAAATGAAAGTTGTTGCAGGATACAACGTACCCCGAGTCGAAAAGCCGATTCAAGGAACATTGGAGATCCCGCACATGTCCTACATGTACTCAAGCGCCGTTGCCCAAGTGGAAGTCGATACTCAGACGGGTGCGACTAGAATTCTAAAGTTCTTTCTGTCACCTGAATGCGGCAGAATCATCAATCCACAATCCTACACGGGTCAATGTGAAGGCGCAATTGTTCAAGGAATCGGCTTCGCCCTGACCGAAGACACTCAGATCGAGAATGGCATTGTGAGAACTAACAATTTCACGACCTACATAATTCCCACAATCGCTGACATACCTGAAATTGAGATTGATCCAGTTGAAACCCTCGAAAGAATTGGACCATTCGGGGCAAAGGGTCTGGGAGAAATCGGCATTATCCCAGTCGGATCAGCAATTGCTAATGCAATCCATGATGCAACAGGCACACGAATCTACACATTACCCGCCACCGCTGAAATAGTATATGACGCTCTGAGTGGTAAGGTGAAACTATAGGTTGCCTCCAAAGGTAAGAGTTCGACTTTTCCATGAACTGCGCGAAACCGTCGGGCAAAGCGAACTGGAAATAGAAGCAAATACCCTTAGCGACGTTCTTGAGTCGCTCATTAATAGACAGGGTAGTTTGAAGGGATTGTTCTTCGATTCCAAAGGTAGCCTTCGTCAGTATATCCTATTCTACTTGAACAATAGAGTTCAGAACCCCCCAAACTTGGCTACGAAATTGAGCAACAGTGACTTGGTGCTATTGATCCCACCAGCTGCAGGAGGTTAAGATTCTTGCACAGATTCGACATGTACGTCCCAGAAAACCTCAACGACTGCTTGAGTTACTTAGACGATCATCAATCCGGCGTGCAACTTATTGCGAACGGAACTGATCTGATTAACCGCATACAGCGAAGACAAGTTGAAGCCCGAGTATTAGTTGACATTTCAGGCCTATCTGAATTCAACTACGTACGAGATGACAACGGGAAAATTCGAATTGGCGCCCTGACTACCATTCAAGATTTGGTATCATCTCCGGTCCTGGGAGAACATTACGATGTTTTTCGTGACGTCGCGTCGAAATTCGGTGGACCCTCGATTGTGAACATGGCCACAGTGGGAGGCAACATTTGCGCGGCATCATCCTCTGAAGACCTGATACCCGTCCTGCTTGTGCTTGGTGCAAGAGTCACATTGAGATCCAAGAAGGGAGAACGAGTGATTGGTCTTGACGATTTCCTTACAGACAAAAGACAAACCGCTATGCTTCCTAACGAGATTCTCATCGAGACGATGTTTGAGGAACTTGATGATCAGTCAGCATGCGCTTTCGAAAAGATCGGAATGCGCAATTCCCTGATCATAGCATTCTTGAACTGTTCTGTTTGCTTGAAATTAAGTAAAGAAGACAAACGCATTGAGGAAATCAAAATCGCCATGAACCGCGTATCAGGCAAGATTCCTGACAGAGCAAGGAAGACTGAGGACGAGCTCAGAGGAAATCCTCTTACTAAAGAAAAAGTTGAAAACGCTATTACGGTATTAAAGAGCGAACTCCAGTTAACTTCAGACTTCAGAGCAAGCAGAGAGTATAGACAGAACGTTGGCCCCGTGCTGTTCAAGCGTGCACTAATCAAATGTTCGGAGAGACTAGGGGTGAAGTTACTTGTCTAAACACCTTCTAAAATTCACCGTCAACGGAAAAGCCCACGCGTTGATTGTGGAATCACACGAACGCCTCCTGGATGTTTTAAGAGACAGACTTGGATTGAAAGGAACGAAAGAAGGCTGTAGTACTGGAGATTGCGGAATCTGCGCCGTCATCATGGACGGAAAACTCGTAAACTCCTGCCTTGTCCTCGCGATTCAAGCAAGAAACAAGAAAATAACGACAATCGAAGCAATTGGGACAGCCAAGAATCTTCATCCTCTTCAACGCGAATTCATCAAATTCAATGCAGCCCAGTGCGGCTTCTGCACCCCAGCAATGATTCTTGCGTCGAAGAATCTTCTCGACCATAACCCTTCGCCTACCGATGAAGAAATCAAAGAAGCCATTCGAGGCATCCTATGTAGATGCACTGGATACCAAAGCATCGTCAAAGCCGTGAAGGCAGCCGCACTAGAAATGAAGAAGCGATGAGAATGGTGAATAGACAGGGTAAACATTCCGATCCTCCGCAAACTGTGCTCATTGGAAAGATTGTGGAGCGTGTAGACTCGCTTGACAAAGTCCTCGGGAAACCCATCTATTCAATGGATATTCTGCCCGAAAACTGTCTTTATCTGAAGATCGTAAGATCAACTCACGCCCACGCGTTGTTACGGAAAGTGGACGTCTCACAAGCACGACAATATCCCGGCGTTGTTTTGGTTATCACTGCAGCAGATATCCCAGGAATAAATGAATCAGCGGCCATGTTGCCAGACAAGCCATTGCTCGCAAGTGACAAAGTAAGATTCGTCGGGGAACCGATAGCAGCCATCGCGTCACATGATCAGACTGTGGCGGAAGAAGCAGTTAATCTCGTAAAGATAGAGTATGAAGATCTTCCTGCCCTGTTCTCACCCATAGAAGCCTTGAAACCAGATGCGCCTATGATTCATAAGACTGGAAACATTGCGAAACACCTGAAGCTTCGTAAAGGCGATGTTGAAGCAGCATTCAAGCAAGCCGATTACATAGTCGAGGGAACGTACAAGACGCAATTTCAAGAACCAGTTCCGTTGGAACCTGAAACTGGTTTTGTGGTTCCTGAACCTGATGGATCAGTAACTTGCGTCGGTTCGATGCAGAGCCCGTTCCACGTACAGACAGGAGTTGCCAAAATCCTCTCTCTGCGCGCTGACCAAGTCAGAGTAATCCAAGCGGCTACCGGAGGCGCATTTGGACCCAAGTCTGACGAAATGCCTGTAGATATCTTAGGGATGGCTGCAATCGTTGCTCTCAAGACGCGCAGACCAACGGCGCTTGCGTACACCAGAGAAGAGTCCATCATAGGGCATACGAAACGCCATCCATTCATCATCAAGTTGAAGGCCGGCGTCAAGAAGAACGGAAAACTAACTGCATGGAACGCGGAACTAATAGCCGACACAGGCGCTTACGCGTCTCTCGGTCCACTTGTAGTCACCAGGGCATTATTCCATGCAACCGGACCCTATGAGATTCCGAACGTCAAGAGCGATTCGTACTGCGTCTACACGAACAATACGATGGCAGGCTCATTCCGTGGCTTCGGAGGCCCCCAATCACATTTCGCCGCAGAATCACATGTAGAAGAGATCGCGAAGAAAATTGGAATGGATCCTCTAGAGTTCAGACGCGTTAACATGCTGAAACCAGGGTCGTTGACCGCAACCAGTCAAGTGGTGGATGAAGGTTGTGGCCTCGAAGAATGCGTTGAAAAAGTAGTGGAGGCATCAAATTGGCAGAGAAAGAGAAGTGAATACATCAAGCAAACAGGAACGATTCGGAAAGGTATAGGCATCGCCATAATGTATCATGGTAATAGTCTTGGTCCTGAAGGGAGCGACTACGTAGCGGCTCATATGAATATCGACAAAGATGGAACTATCAGATTCAGAACCGCTTTAACCGAGTATGGGACTGGTGCACCATCTGGACTACTGCAAATTGCCGCCGAGACTATGAATCTTCCCATGTCCTACTTCAGATTGGAGCCACCGGACACTGATTACTGCAACGACGCAGGACCTACCGTTGCTTCCAGGACAACTGCCGTTGGTGGACGTGCGGCTCAATTAGTTGCAGGAAGACTTCATCAACGCCTCAAAGAAATTGCGGCAGAACTGTTAGCGTCTAATGTTGATGAGATTGAAACGTCGAACGCATCATACTACGTAAGAGACAGACCCGAGTGCGCAGTCTCATACTTGGAGGTCGTACAATCAGCGTACAAGAATGGAGTGGAATTGAAAGTGCACGATACGTTTAATGCGCCAAAATGTGAGTATGACCCGGAAACAAGTCAAGGAACCACCTATCTCCAGTACACGTATGGCGCAGTCACGGCCGAAGTTGAAATCGATACTGAGACTGGTAAAGTTCAAGTTAACCGAATGGTGGCAGCATACGACGTCGGAAAAGCGATCAATCCTCTATCAGTTGAAGGACAGATAGAGGGGGGAACAATTCAAGGTCTAGGTTACGGGATCATGGAAGAACTCATCCACAAAGATGGAACCGTGCTTAACCCGAACCTTGCAGATTACTACATTCCAACATCCAAGGATGTTCCAGAAATCAAAAGCATCATAGTCGAGTACCCCGGCCAACTAGGACCATACGGCGCTAAAGTCATCGGAGAACCACCCATAGTATTGCCCGCAGCCGCAATAGTAAACGCGATAGATCACGCTATCGGCGTCAGATTAACAGAAATCCCGGCAACGCCTGATCGAGTTCTGCTAAGCTACTTGAGGAAGAGGAATTGAGATGAGCAACATCTACGAGAGAATGGCCGAATTAATACGCGAACAAGAAACATTCGCTGTCGCGACGATCGTTAATTACAGAGGATCAGTTCCCAGACAAATTGCTAAGATGATAATCACGAAAGATCAGAAAACCTACGGAACCATCGGGGGTGGATGCGTCGAGGGGCAAGTTGCGGAAGAGGCAATACTTATGCTCAAACAAGGTGTGAAGGGTGTAATTGTAAAGTCCTACGACTTGGTAGAAGAAGAATTCGGAGGGGTCGGAATGAATTGTGGAGGAAAGATTGACGTCTCGATAGAAATCGCTGAGCCAAATCCCAGACTCATCATAATCGGAAGCGGTCACTTATCTTCTGCGATCGCAAAACTGGCTCAACTCTTAGGGTTCGAAATTACAGTAATCGATCCGCTTGCCACAAAAGACAGATTCCCCGAATCGACTCTTATCGTTCCTGATTTTCCTGAAACTAACCTTCCGAACATGCACGTCTCCTCAAACACGTGCATCGTAATTGTCACGAGGCACAAAGATGACCTCCCAGCGCTAAGGACGGCTCTCAAGACAAAGGCAGGGTATATCGGATTGATTGGCAGCAGACGCCGAGTTTTCCAAGCATTTCGTATCCTACTTCAGGAAGGCATTACGCAGCAACAATTAAGCAGGGTGAATGCACCCGTTGGACTCGACATAGGCGCAGAAACACCTGAAGAGATCGCAGTCAGCATTATGGCTGAGATAGTTCAGCGTAGACGATTGGGCATTAGTGGGTCGGCTAAACCGATGAAGGTTGACGCTTCGTCCTTAGAGGCAGCATCGACCCCAAACGTCGAGATGTGACTCTACTGCCTTTTCTTTTCTTCATCTTTCTTTTGGCTAGTTAAATCCTGAATGCTCGCCACACCGAGAGGTGGGAATCCCATTGAAACTCCTGCGGTCGGAGTGTTCGTGGGCACTAGCATCAACGTTCCTTTGCTTTGAAGCCCCAGCTCGTAGAGAATATTCATCCAACGGAGTTCAAGTGCACGAACATTCTTATCGTACAGGTTTGCCGCATCGACCATCTTTTGCGCGGCCTCAAATTCGGCCAACGCTAACGTTACTCTAGCCCTGCGTTCTCGTTCCGCGGAAGCCTGTCGCGACATTGCTTCTTGTAGCATTGACGGGATCCCAATGTCCTTAACCTCAACCGAAGTAACCTTGATTCCCCAACGCTCAGTTTTTTCATCTATAATGTTACGAGCTTCGACCCCAACTTTCTCACGTTCAGTCAACAGTTCGTCAAAGCTTACTTTCCCAATGACCTCTCTGAGCGTCGTCTGAGCTGCTAGAGTAGTAGCATCTACGTACCGTTCAACATTCAGAACGACTTTCTCAACATCAATTGCTTGATAGAACATGATTGCATCCACGTTTACGGGAACATTATCCTTAGTTAGAGTCTGCTCCGTCCTGAAAGGAACTGTCTGAACTCTCGTTGAGACAATGTTAGGTAATCGATCAACAAATGGAATAATGTAAAACAGTCCCGGCCCTTTCATTCCAACAAACCTGCCTAGACGCAGTAAGGGAGCCCGTTCCCATTCCTTGATCACCCTAATTCCAGACGCAACAAGGATAACAACGAAAAGAATGACAATGATTCCGGCTATGAAAGCAGGATCGAACAGTATGTCTTCAAATGCCAATAACCAGTCCTTCAGGATTGAGCTTCTTTTGGTTTGACTCTTAAGATTAACCCCTTTCGACCCACAATTTCAACGAATTCACCTGGGCGTACAAGGCCCGCGACGCTTTCGGCTTTCCAAATTTGTCCCTCGACTTTTACCTCGCCGTTAGGATCCAGCGAAGAAAACGCGGTTCCAGTCATCCCGATCATCTGCTCTGATCCGGTTTTCACTTTCATTCGTCGGGCCTGGGCAACTTTGTACACCACGAACCCGAAAATTGACGACATAACTAGAGCAACCACGACGATGGTTTCTCTATCGCTCTGCACTGCACGTGGTGAGAGCATCTCCCAGCCTGGAAGCGGGAAGGCTAAGAAGCTGCCTAGAATTATTAACCCAATCCCCGCTAAGGCGAATAAGCCAACGTGAGTTTTGATTTCAATTAGCGTCAGTATGATTCCGAAGATAAAGAACAGAAGAGACGCTGTGCTTATCCCAACGATCCCGAACCCTATTAGCGATAGGAAAAACATGATAGATCCTGCTATCTCGAGACCGAAGCCCGGACTCTTGAAACCAATTATGATCGCGTAAAGTCCTACAAGGAACAACACGATGGAGACGATTGGGCTGGAAAGAAACTGTAACAAGCTGATGCTGAGGCCGGGCGTGTAGGTGACTTGAGAAGCTTGCGCAATCGCATTCATATCGTAGCTCTCCGAGTAAGTGAAACCAGACAGGGAGGCAGTTGGAACGAGCTTCCAAACTGACGTTCCCAGTTCGGTTGTAGTTAGAATTAGAGTGTAAGGTTGAATCTGTGTCAAGAGACTATCTAGAGTGTCAGCTACAAACTCAATCACGTGGTTTCTTAACGCCTCTTCGGGGCCAAGGTTGATGTTCTCGGTAACGAACTGCTGCGCTAAAGTTTCGTTTCGATTATGCAACCTCGCGTTGTCCCTCATCAGGCCGGATAATGCGTTGATGTACTTTGATTCGTTGAGGACTTCTCCCGTTGCGGCTACAGGTTGGGCAGAGCCTATAGTCGTTCCAGAGGCCATTGCCGCAATGTGTGATGCCATTAGAATGTAGGTTCCACCACTCCACGCAGACGCCCCTTGCGGAGTCACCCAAACTAGTACGGGAATTGAAGATGAACCGAAATCGTTCATAATGTTAGTCACAGAACCGAGGTCTCCGCCGGGCGTGTTTAACTCGTAAACGATTAGTCGAGCTGATCCCGCTTCCGCCTCCTGTATGGATCGTGAAACCAACTCTGCGGTTGGGCTAGCGATATCGCCGCTGATCTTGACGATAAGTACACCTCCTTGACTAGCTGCGAAAACCGGCTGAAAAGCTACCAGTAGCATGATCGAAACGATACCCAACAGAAAGGCTGCTCGCAAAACACTCAATTTGTTACCGTGTAAAGCTCGCTTTAAAGTGTACTTCGTACCACATCAACATCGTGACCCAGGAGACGCAAACGCTGTCAAACGAGATCAAGATCAACATGCTTGTGAAGATTGGCCAACGCTTTCCAGTCAAACCGTGGAAAGCGGGGTCGCCTTTCGAGACGCTTATCAACACAATTCTATCGCAGAATACGAACGATCGCAATAGCGACGCAGCAATGAAGAAGCTTCGGAAACGTTACAGGATTACTCCACGCAATCTCTCCAGAGCCAACGTCAGAACGCTAATTACGTGTATCCGGTCGGCTGGACTCTACACCTCGAAGGCCCCCCGAATCATTGAAGTATCAAGAATTATCCAACGAAAGTACAGCGGCTCACTCAGCAGCATCCTGAAACTACCCTACCCGGCTGCGAAGGAAAAATTGATGGAGATGCCGGGTGTCGGGCCGAAGACTGCGGACATAGTTTTAGCGTTTAATGCAAAGCATCCCATCATTCCAGTAGACACGCACATAGCTAGAGTAACTAAGAGACTGGGAATTGCTTCGAGAAAAGCAGGCTACGAAGAAATTCGTACAAGTCTCGAAGAACTCATTCCAGAACGCAACAGAATATCATTGCATCTTTCCATAATAGAATTCGGCCGTAATATTTGCAGGGCTCCACGACCGAAATGCGAGATCTGCCCTGTAAGCAACACCTGTCCAAGTAGCGTCTTGTAGCCTTCGAATTCGACAATTTCCGCGATTAACAACTCTTTTTAGTCAATCTCCATTTCCACGAATAGCAGGCGTTACTTAATGCCAGAAACAGCAGATGAGGATATCCCGTTCTTCGCTGAAGTTACTGCAGGCGGAAGAATAACCATCCCTGAAGAAATTCGTAAAATCTTCGACATCAAAGACGGCGACGCTGTCTTTTGCCGACTGAAGATAATGACTAAGAAGAAGAACGGCCCACAGAAGGAGACGAAGCAGCCTCCTTAATTTCCGTAGACAAAAGAATTCTACCGAGCGCCGTTACCTTCACTCTTAATCTACCTCTTTTCCCACGTTCCACCTCGACCAACCCAAGAGCTTCTAGCCCGCGCGCCTCCTCAGATCCTCTAATATGATAACTCAACAGGGGCTTCCCAAAGTTTGAGAGGACGCTCAACTTTTCAAGGCTCTCAACGTCACCTCCAGATCTTAAGATTGCACGCAATATCTGCATCTTCGGCTCCGTAACGATCTGAGCATAACTGAAATTCATTATCGGGAGAATAATGGGCTGGTCTCCCATAACGTCGAATGCCCTTATTCCGTGTACGAAGGCTGCCGTCACCCCGGCACATGTCAAATGCTTGTCTGCTGATCCAACATTGATGATCACGTCCTCAAATGCCCCAGTTTCTTCTCTCATTATTTGTGAGATTCCCTCAAGCATCGTCGAAATACTCGAGTCCTTCAATCCTACAACGTCTACTGGAAGCTTTAGCGTGCTAGTGAGCTTCGCCGCAAACGATTCTGCTTGAACCGTCGATTCATGCGGCGCGATCAGGATCACTTTATGCGCCGGAAAATTGCGCAAACCCACATGCACAGCATCCTCGTTACCGCCTAGAACTGCGATCTGTAACGTCCTGAGAAGCATGACGTGTCGAACGTTTCAAAGACAGTTAACAGTTCTAAATCTTCTGCAATCATGACCTAACCGCTGTCCAACGAGAAGATTACCTTACACTGAAGCTACGGTATCTCACGTCCTTATGATGTTCGTACCAGAAGATTCTTAGCTCAGAATTTGTCGAATCCAAATCTGTACGCAGCGGGCAATGCGGCAGAAGATGAAAGCCGTCGTACTATCCATTAGATCACCCGGATATGACGTCATATTTCCCATTAATTCTCACTTCTGGTGAAGGTCTGCAATTGGTGCATTATAACGAAGCGAATTGACTTGAAGAAAATTCTTGCGTTCATCCTATTGCTTATGATTCTTCCAGGCATCTTAGCCGTGATTCCACATGTAGAAGCGCAAGTCTGCAACTTCACTAACATTAGAACGCAGTATCCAAATGTACTGCATGCAACAGAAACTTTTCAGGTGCTCGTACGATTTACGGTTGGATGCGACTACTATGGCCGAATCGTTCTAAAAGTTAACTTGCTAGATGAAAGAACAAACCAGATACTCTCAACAGCTAGCTGGACATTGTTTCGGAATTACGACAGTACAGTAGTCCCCGTATCACCTTGGATACAATTAGAAGCATCTGCGCCAAACACGCCAGGTTACTGGCCATTAATGCTTTACGCCTACAACCTCGACGGAGAAGGATCGTCGAGCATCATTCCGTTCCAAATCCAAGTGCTTTAGTTTGCCGGTGTGCCTTCAACAAATGTGAGTTGATATGGAACCGTGAAACGCCTCTAGGTCGTTAGTTTGCTGCGCATGATCGTTGTTGGATTGTCGGGTTCGCCGGGTTCGGATTGTAACTGCTGATTCCGTTGACGGAAATGAGGTTATGTTTTGCGAGCAATGATCACAATTAACATGGGCTCAGAGATCGCTTGAGGTGATGCCTGATAGTTATCCAACCATACGTACATGTTCAGATCAGACCCGGATGGAACAGGGATCTGTGCCGAATATGAGGAATATCCATTGAGCGACACGCCCATTCCGTAGTTACCTTCCGGAACCCACACTTGGAAGAACCCGTCGAGGCTTGACGTTGTATAGTTACCCGGCTGAACATCTATGATGCCTGAGAGCGTGTAATCTGCCGGCTGTAGACGTTATGGTTGCCCACGAAAGAGGACGAGCTCTATCAAAAAAGTCAGGTCCAACCACTGTCCCGCTGATTCTCGAAGCGCGATTAAGGGATTCGACCATTGAAATAACTGCTGGTCCCAGTCTTCTGGCTGCCATCCCAGTTCTCGTCCCTCGCCGGAACAATGACATGCCACTGCTCGAATTGATAATAACCATCCACCCACAGCCTGACAGTAAACGTTCTTGTTTCGTTATTTTCCCAAGGATATAGAAATAAGCCTCCTGCATTCTGGCTAACCCCATCAGTCGTATCATAAAATCCTGACCAAATATATCTCGGGTCACCAGAATACTGACCCGGATTCGTCTCCTATTGAACCCGGCTAAAACAAAATGGGCAACTCGAGTAGGTTCACCGCTGCCCAGCGGCGGGGGAAGATCAGTTGAATTGTTGGAAATGTAGGTTTGATTTGCTGCTACGAAATTCCCTAGGTCATCAAAAACTTCAACGCGGGCAGGCGTCGCATCTAAATTATTTATAGGTTGAGCGTAAGGTCTGCGTAGAATTGATGACGGATAGAAGTCCCTCATCCTTGAAAGCAACTGTCAAGTCAATAACTGGATTTAGAATCATCCAAATAGACGCATCGGAATTTCCACCCAAAACGACGTGCAAATGCAAAATCTGTGATTGAGTATATCCCTAAGTTCGAATCACTATTTATAGTCGTTGGACAAGAGTCCTGAATAGAATAGTGTGAAAGTGCCATTGAGACAGGCCGAATTAGCGGGATTGCCGCAGGCCGCATAGAGGAGGGGGAGTGATTAATGTAGCATTGTTCAGTTGTGTTGCGTTCGAATTATACACATTGCCATAGGGATCGAGTATCAGAATCTGAATATTAGCTCGTGGATACGCCCATGGATAATTCAAAGGCGGTAACTGATCGTCGATGGATCGTAACGTTAGTAATATTCCTCCCCCCTTGAACATTGGAAAGCCGACTGCTACATCCGCTAATCCAAGACCAATTGTAGCTTCGACATCCCAGAGTTGATAATACAGATTTCTTATCCCAACATTCGCGTAGCCAGCGAAACTTGGTGAGGAAGTAAAGGTGGCCTTGATATGGTAAGTTCCGGGTAGAAGTCCATAGTTTTGTGAAAAAAGTGAAAACTCCCCGAAGCTCCTTGAATTGCTGAATCCACCCAATTCCACAGCGGTCTTGTTTGTCCCTGCACGGACGGAGGTTACGTTCTGCGCTCTAAGAATCCCCTGCTGGTCATATGCTGAGACGGTTAAAGTGCCCCCATATCCAACTGGAACTGGATCATCGACGAGTGATGAATTGTAATCTCTGAAGTGCACGGTTACGTTGAAGAATCCCGGTTCGAATAAGAGGTATAACTGATTCTGTCCTTGTAGTTTCGTTTGCAACATGAACATATACTTGGTCCAATTGAACGTAGGATGTGACATATGCCTGCAGTAAGTAGTCTCCCCAGCTTAGTCCTGAGGTGTAATTTGCGATAGTCTTGTGGTATTCTTCCGTCCCATCCGACGTAATGTTGAATTGAAAAATCGAACGATGTAGAATCGGGATTTGTGAAAGTTCAGTATTTGATATGGGGCTGGAGTTGATGCTGCGACGGCACTTCCATCTAAATTTAGGAGTTTTATTGAAATTGCTCTCGGGGCGCAATTGGTATAAGTGCTATCCCCCGGGGGCTGCTTGCATTGCTGATTGATACTCAGTAAGATTTCCCCATGGAATGAGGCCCCCCTCAGCAGTTTCGGATAATACGGTTCCCGTCACGTTAACACTTTCAGTCAGGTAAATGTCCACTCCTTCAAGAGATTGAGCAGCGGCGACGCTCACTTCGGTCGCTCCATTTATTGCTGGAACAAAACCCGCCGCATATACAGTGATGTTGTATGTTCCTGGAGCGACGCCAAACAGTGTATAAGAAGCCCCGCTGGGCACCAGAAAAGGATATCCGGTCGCGTTGCAACACCGGGTAATAGTAGAATTGATGAAAGCCTGCGCTGAGACTGGTCTGCCGAGATAATCAAAACCGGTAGCTACTACTTGAGCGCCGGTTCCAAGAGGCAAGATTATTGGCTGCCCAGCTCTTAGATGGATTACGGTAGCCCGAGTTTCTGAGTGTGCCCGAGATGTATGCTGGGTCCTTACTTGCTTTGACAACTAACGTTGGGAAATTTTCGGACCCAATCGATATTTGTCCACCTTGCCCCACATTATGAAACGCCTTGAAAAAATATCGACCAGCAGTGAGAGGAGATGTGACTTGAAAGAGTCTAATGTATTGAGGTTGACCAACTGGAAGATTCTCATAGGCTGACATTGCGTCGAGCCGACTTAGCAGAGGATTGTCAGATTTTGTATAAGCACTCTCCACCAGTTGGGTCGCAATTTGATCAGATGATGACTGTCGCGATACGGAGATACTGTTATGATTATAGTTGTTTGAAAAACTGGTCCATAATTTACTTATCGACAGGCCTGAAAAATCTGGCGGAATATATATGCTGATGGAAGCTAGTTCGAATTCACTTGCGTACCATTAGGCAATACTAACCAACTAGCGTCTGGTGTTACTGTGAAGAGTAGGTCTCCTGTACTATTTGTCAGAATGCTGCTGTTTGGGTAACTCAGTTTTACTGAAGCGAACGTGGGAAAGTCTGCGCCGAGGTTTAGGTCCGATTTTCCCGGCGAGACGGTTACGGGGCTTGCGTGCGCATTTTGAGCTCCAATTGGGAGCAGGATTGTTAGCAGTAGCAAAAATGCGAAAAGTGTCTTGACTGTGCGCGTGCTTAGCCCCAACATTAAAAAAGCCAGGTGCTTTAAGTGTCTTCTAATTTTCCTAGGTCTTCGTCGTCGACCGCTTTTTCGTCCTCAACTTCGTCTTCTTCATCTTCTTTCTTTCCTCGGAATCGCGCGTATACGAGTGCGATTCCGCAAACCGCTATGAAAAATATGAGGCCCGTTATGAATGATGAGATGATGAAGCCAGTTTCTGATCCTGTTTGAATCTCTGAATTGTGCGCCTGTGTAGCCTGTAGAGCCCGTGAAGCCTGCACGTGAGAAAGTTGGAGGTGGACTTAATGTGTATAATAGAAACGCGTAGGCGCTGTTCAGGAGACCGGATAATAATGAGATGCCGGCGAACTTTTTCTTAGAAATCGTCTTGGCTTGCGATGCTAAGATTGATCCTAATGTCAACCCAGTGATTATAATCGGGAGTACGATAGGTGGCTGAGGCATTGTGTTAGCTCCTGTTCAGCTCGGAGTTACGGACGAATTTATATAAGCCTAACTACAGCCAGTAGTCTGCGGTAATCACTGTTTGAGACTGCAAGTTCTGCACCCAACCAACCGAGACTTACGCTTCGCCCTAGGTGACCTTGAAGCAACTGTTCTTCAACGGCTCTGGGAGACGGATGAATCTCTCTCGGTCAAAGAGTTTCAGAGAAAGATATCAAAAAGCCGACCTGTTGCAGTAACGACTGTCGCTACGATTTTGGACAGATTATACAGGAAGGGTATTGTTGCTAGGCAGCTGATTAAGGAGGGCGGCCCGCACTACGTGTACTCGGCACGAGTCACAGAGGACCAGTTCAAGCATGTGGTCGTACATAATGTGATGGGAGCACTTTTAAGAGGCTTCAATGACGTGACCGTCGCGTATCTAACCGACAGGATGGCTGACGGCCCAGAAGATCGAAGGGTTATTTCGAAATACCTCAAAAAACTGAAAGATAAGGCGAAAGAATGATCGAATACTCCCCCAGGCTGTTCATATTACTAGCCTGGGTGTTTCTGGGGCCAGTTACTGCCCATGGCTTCGCTGGGTTTCTTTCGCCGCTTCTGATCATCCTTACACTATTGGCTCTAATTTTATCAGTATCCTTCAAACGATCCTTTCGAGGCAGATCAATAACTCTTCTCTGCGTTTTAGCTCTAATGTTCTATCAGAGCCTGCAACTTATCGTAATAGGATTGCATATGGAGTTAATGCACCCAGACCCAGTTTCTGAAGGCATCCGTCATTTTTTCTCAATCTTCTTTGATGTTAATCTAGGTCTAGCAATAACTGGCGTTGTAGCAGCGTTTGCTGTTGCAACGTACGTGGAATTTGGAAAATCTCGTATGCCGTTGACCCGACTTTTCCCTCAATATCAGTTTCTCGACCCTCCACCATACGTTCAACGAATCGTCAAGAAGCTGGCCGCGACTGCGGGCGTGCAGATGCCTCATGTAAGCCTCTTAGATTCGGGGATCCCATGGGCGTTCATAACCCGATCACAGCAGGGATTCGTTCTTGTAGTCTCAGTCGGGCTGCTGGAATCATTGAGGCCCGCGGAGGTTGAGGCGTGTCTTGCACATGAGATATCACATTTGAAGAACAAAGATTTCACTCTTCGATTCTTCGCCACCATGGCGAAGGTTGGCCTATTCTCACGTCCTCTTAGTTACTTGATAGAGCCTGCGGTGTACAGATCTCGTGAACACTTAGCGGACAGCACGGCCTCCAAGCTGGTTGGTGGACCGAACGCTCTAGTGTCAGCACTTTCTAAGATACGCGAAGCCCACTATGAGGTGGCCACTCCGCCTACATCAGTTGGGATGGCGTGCTTGTTCCACTCTGGCAGACATCGATGGTTTGGAGTATTCGACAAGCAACCCACGTTAGACGCAAGAATCAAAGCTCTCCAGGAAGGCACAATTTGAACAAATATAGATACAGCTATCTCGTCATTGCAGTACTCTTAATCTCGCTCTTATCTCAAACCTCTGTTGTCGAAGGACAATCATCAGCCCACCTGAACGTATCAATTAACGGTAACAGTCTTACCGCTGGCTTCAACAACACAGTCACAATCTCCGTACTCAACAATTATAGCGGATACATAGCGATCTATGATGTTGACATTTCCGTTTCAGTGCCCACCACGTTGACAGCTTACGGCGATAATCATTGGCATTATGATTCCATCGCATATGGTCAAGCGGTTACAATCAGTTTCGAAGTGTATGCACCTACCTCTGCTATTGGCACTTTAGCACAGGTCGGAACGGTTACGGCAACTTACAAGCAATTAGGCGATGTTTCTTACACGCAGGAAGTTCACAATATTGGATTCTCAGTGAATGCGTGGATCAGCTTAGTCCTATACGGTATCCTGCTCACACCTACAGTGGTTGCACCGGGAGGTAACGCAACAATCTCAGGCAGCCTGCTTAACGCAGGAAACCTTGCGGCTTACGACGCAAATGTTACGGTTGAATCTGACGCTCTTCTCCCAGGGTCCATTAATAGCTACTTTATTGGAGAAATCGATCCGAACATTCCTAGACCGTTTAGCCTGCTCGTCCTATTCAAACAGAACGTTCCAGATGGAAACTATACGCTCACGGTGAAAGTCTCCGCCACGGATAATAATCGTCCAGGAATACCGCTCACTAGCCAAGCAAGCTCACAAATTCAGATTTCGAAGGCAAGTGCCATACTCACCCAACGTGGTCCTCGTGGCCCCACTGGCTTGCTCGGAGAGGTTATTACAATTCTGCGCAGTCTCTATAACGTCTTCTTCGGAGCAAGTTATCCGTAAAGGTGAACTGAATGAGAACAATCGATTTGCTCAAGTTGGGAGCAACGGCACTACTTGACAGGAAAGTTCGGAGCGCACTTACAATCTTGGGTATCATGATCGGCTCAGCAATCATCCTTGCCTTGGTCGCAAGCACCAGTGGATTAAGCGCAGGAGTTCAAGCAAACATTGCTAAAATAGGTGCGAACACGCTGATTGTAAGAGCAGCAAGCACTAACTTCATTTCGGGTTCAACTTCATCGTATCAATTGAGCCCGTTGGATCTACCTATACTCAGTAGAATTCCAGACGTGGTGAGCGCAATACCTGTTGAAACTAAATCGGTTTCTATTTCGGTTGGGGGGCAAACTCTCTCTGGATCACTGTTCGGAGTAGACCTGACACTCTTACCTAGTGTTTTTCATGGAATAGCGCTTGCTGAAGGATCCTACCCAGTATCGGGAGACCCTACTTCAGCTGTCATTGGAAACGGCGTCGCTTTTCCCGTGCTTGCAGGAGGCTCTCAACTGGTTGGAGTCAATCAAGCTGTGTCTATGGTGATTGGAAGTAGCAAGACGAGTCTGAGTTTCTTGGTGAAAGGGATTATTGCTCCTTACGGATCAGCATTATTCGCTAATGTTGACAACGACATTTTCGTCTCTTTGCAGGCAGCACAAATTCTTCTTAAGACCCCGTACTTCTCGTCAATCTACATAGCTGTTGACTCAACCGATAACGTGGCTGCGGTTCAAACCGCGATTCAGAGCATCTACGGCACTCAAGTTAACATAATCAACGCTGGGTCAATCGCAAGCAGCATATCAGCTGTAACAAGCCAGCTCACTATCTTTCTGGGCAGTGTTGGGAGCGTAGTACTATTTGTGGCGGCAATAGGAATCGCTAACACGATGTATGTAGCGGTGATGGAAAGAACAAGAGAGATTGGAATACTGAAAGCGTTAGGATTCAAGGGAGCACAAATCATGAGTATGTTCCTCACAGAGGCGGCAATCACTGGAGTAGTTGGCGGACTCCTGGGAACCGGGTTAGGATTCATTTTGGCATATGCTATGGGAGGCTCACTCTCTTTTGGTGGAGGAAGAGGTTTTGGGGGAGGGGGAGGTCCCGGTGCGTCAACTGCCCCATCTCCCCCAATTTTCTCAATACCGCTCATAATCTTCAGCTTACTCTTTCCAGTCGGCATGTCGATACTCGCGGGATTATATCCTGCATGGCGGGCATCAAAGATGAATATTGTAAACGCACTGAAGTATGAGTGATTGACGGATTGTCTCGATGTCTTAGTGTAAATCAGAGTCACGGAGTCAGTTCTTTGGGCGATTTGATGGCGTATCAAGGCGCAAGGCGTAAATCAATCAACTATGCTGCGTAGTTAGAGGAACTTTGTCACGGCCTACCAAAAGATCCGCCGCGGTTCAAATTGTCGACGTTACTAAGGTATATCGCGTAGGTCATCAAGAGTATCCCGCTCTGCGTGGAGTAAGTTTCAAGATAGAACGCGGCGAACTAACCTCAATCATGGGACCATCGGGCAGTGGCAAATCAACACTGCTCAACATCATCGGAGCCCTTGACCGAGCAACTTCTGGGCGAGTATTCATAGATGGAGTCAATATTACCAAGCTGAATGAGGACCAGCTGGCCTTGCTCCGAAACAGGCGAATCGGTTTCGTCTACCAATCGTTTAATCTAATTCAACGACTCACCGCTATCGAAAACGTTGAATTGCCCCTCATTTCGAGAGGAACCGCGGAAGAGGTCAGGAAGCAAAATTCTCTCAAATTATTGAGTGCCGTCGGATTAGCATCGAAACGGAACAAACGTCCGACTGAACTGAGTGGGGGAGAACAACAGCGGGTGGCTATTGCGAGGGCCCTTGTCACGAAACCTGCACTAGTTATCGCCGATGAACCAACTGGCAATCTTGATTCGAAGTCAACGAGTGAGGTACTGGATTATGTGGTTAATGTGAATAGGGCTTCGGGTACTACGTTTGTTATTGTGACGCATAACCCAGAAGTTTCCGAAAGGACTCACAGAGTTATCTCCATTAAGGATGGTTTGGTAGAAAAGGATCAGCGCATTGGAAGAATTGACATGTACACGCAGTCATCAGAACCTGACAATTGGAACGCATCTCGTTCAACAGATCAGAAAGAGAAACTGGACTAGGTCGATCAGCGTCTATTTGAATTCAATTCTGATGTGTAAGGCCAAAGCCTAAGAATCTCCCAACGTGGATGCGCTTGGGTTTATGCAGGTGCCGCCTATCAATCTGAATTTCATAAAAGCGGATGATTGAGCAGTGTCCAATACAACAACTTAGGGATAATTCTTGTCGAAAAACTACTCAAAACAGCTATCGGCGACAGGGGCGCTTCTTGTTTCTTCTCCTCTCTACTTCTCAATCTTCTTGATGCGTTTCAGCTTCGGACTAGTGCTATTCACGCTGCCGCTATATCTTCCCAGAAAAGAATTCTCTTACTTAGTAGTGGGAATAATCGCGGCGGCATATCCTGCAGCTGAAACCGTCTGCGGGCCTATAGTTGGAATACTAGTAGATAGATTCGGGAGAAAGAGATGGATTTGGGTAGGGTTGTGTCTCTCTACAATAGCTCTCTTTGCTTTTACTCTGCGTACTGACGTAGCGTACCTGGTGTTCGTGCATTCCATCCAAGGCGTCGCTGCGGCGATGATCGTTGTAAGTACTCTCACCATGGTGACTGATATCAGCACAGTTTCTACACGAGGGCGTGAAATGGGAATTTATGATTTCGCAAATTTGGGAGGCTATATGATTGGAATTTTCACTGCAGGCGTCATTGCGCGAACTCATTCCTTGCTAGCACCGTTCTATCTAGGGTCTGGTCTCGCGGCGATTGGAGCAGCATATACCTATTTCAGAGTGAAGGAGAAAAGTGGCCAAAGAAGTAGAAGGGTTCTATCTCCGATTGAAACGATACGTCTCTTGATTGGTGACAAGCGGGCGGCCGCTATGTTTCCAATCTGGTTGTCGGTTACCACATTCATCGGGATGGCGTTGACTTTTGGGCCCCGTCTGGGTCCGTCCCCTATGATTACAAGTTCGGTGATCGCTGGAGTGGTCTTGGTGTTGGCGTTTTCACAACCGTTTTTCGGACATCTCTCTGACAAGTATGGGCGCGGTCGACTAATGATGCTCGGCATGCTCTCGTTGATAGGATTTTTTGCGACGGTGATTGCCATGTTCAGATGGCATATTGACGCACTCTATCTGATGCCGTTTTTCGCTATTTTCGGGGTAGGTAGTTTTGCTTTCGCGCCAGCCGCGCTTGCTTCACTAGGTGACATTGCTCCGAAACAGGGTCGAGGGACGACTATGGGTGTCTACAGCGTAGTCATAAGCCTAGGTACAATAATCGGCCCACTGCTCGGAGGATATCTTCTTGACAAATATGGACTCACGAGTTTATTCTACGCTGGACTTCTAATACTAATTTCAGCCTTAGGACTAGCAATTCTCATCGCTGGTCCGGGGTTGACGGAGCTCAAACCTCTTCAAACTTGACCAGCAGTTAATCAGGTCAAGTAGACGTTCACTACACTCTATGAGGCTACTTTGATGTAAGATGATCTCTGGATCATTCCCGATATCTGTGACAAGTGCGTAACCAATAAAAGTCCGGATCCCACTCCGCGAAGCATGGAAGCAGTATTTCTTGTCCAACCTTGGGTGCAAGCACGTACGGCACTCGACTGTTGCAAACTGTGCTACCAAGAGCGATTGGACAAGAGCCATTTAGAATGCAAGCGTGCACACCTCTCCGCTTGTAATGCACTAATAGCAGTTCTCAAGTTAGAAAAGGGCCCAAACTTCGAAACCTCCTTGCAGATGGTTGAGGCGGCAAGGGAGAAGTGCATCAGCACTCCACAGCCCGACGAATACTGCCACGCTAAGTCACAAGAGTCGTTGCATCATACCCTCAATATCTACGACAAGATTCTTGCAGATTACAAGAAACGACTACCGAATCGATCAGCTCCGACACCTGCCGTCTAGTATGCCCCGAGTTTGGAGATCAACGTGAATGGCACACGAACATGCGATTAAGTGGCGTGACTGGAAAGATGAAACGTTTCAGCGAGCAAGAATAGAGAACAAACCAATCCTACTCGATATTAGCGCAGTGTGGTGCCACTGGTGTCACAGACTGGATCATGACACGTACTCAGTCCCGGAGATCGCTGAATATATCGAATCACATTTCATACCTATACGCGTCGATACGGACAAGCGACCGGACATAAATAGACGATACAACATGGGCGGATGGCCAACAACAGCATTTCTGACTCCTAGCGGCCTCGTTATGGGCGGGGGCACGTATTTTCCACCAGACCAGATGCGAAAAATACTACGCGATGTCTATTCAATTTGGGAGAAGACGAAGGATAAACCATCTCCTCTTCTTATTCCCGAATCTGATAACACACCCGTTGGCGACATTTCAATATCGATTGTCGACGAAGTACTAGGAGACATAGCGAACAATTTCGATTCGATTTACGGGGGATTTGGTTCACAGCCCAAATTCCCAAACACTGACGCGCATGAACTTGTCCTCTTGAAGTATCATTACACCAGAAATCGTGAAATCCTGAATATTGCCACTTTAACTCTTCAGAACGTTGGAAAGAGTCGATTGTTTGATAATGAGATGGGTGGATTCTTCAGATATTCGACTGTTAGAGACTGGAGTATCCCCCATTTTGAAAAAATGAGTGAAGATAATGCAAAATGGCTCTCGCTGTACCTTCACGCATTCCAGGAAACAGAGGAGCAGTTCTACGCAACAGTAGCAAAACGCATACTCGAATATGTCATGACGTGGTTAAGCGATCCTGAGAATGGATGCTTCTACGGGAGCCAAGATGCAGACGAAGAGTACTATAATCTCACCAAGAACGAACGTCTCAGAGTGATGGCTCCCTTTGTTGACAAGCAAATCTACACCAACTGGAATGCTCTCATGATCTCGTCCTTCTTCGAAGCATCTGTTATTCTAGGAGACGCTTCGATTAGAAACTTCGCAATGAAGAGCCTAGACAGGCTAACGTCCTTGAATTACAAAGGTGAACAGATGTGTCACTACGATGATGAGCCACAACTACCAACTCAACTTATCGACCAGATACAAATGGCAAGAACTCTGTGCCATGCCTATGAACTCACCGGCGATCGAAAATTCTTGCAAAGAGCTGAAGGGTTAGTCCGATCTGCGATTGACAAGCTATATGATAGGGAACATGGAGGATTTTTCGATACTACTATTGATCCAAATGCATCAGGATACCTGAACAAACCAGTAAAACCATTGGATGAAAACAGCGTCGCAAGTAGGGTGCTGGTCAAATTATACCATCTAACCGGTGAGGAGTATTATCATAATTTGGCCGAGGAGACTCTGAAGCGATTCGTTGATGTATTTCCTCAATTCGGTTTAATGGCGGCGGACTACGCTCTAGCAGTAGACGCTCTTATCAGTGAACCGACCATGATCAGAATAATCGGATCCTTAGAGGAACCGCAGACGATTGGGCTCTTAACGGAGTCGAACCGAATCTACGAACCTAGAAAAGTCATTCAGGTATATGACCGAGAAAGAGACGCCAAGCATATCGCTGAATTGGGCTACCCTAATTCAGATTCACCGACAGCGTTCGTCTGTCTAGGGAAACTTTGTGGCGCTCCCATTACGGATCCTGCAAATATCGTTCCAGAGTTAGCAAGACTAAGGTCTAGTCAGCTCAGACATCGAATCTAACGCATCGACCCGAAGCTTCAGACAGAGCTTATCCATTTCCTCCGCCTTCACCAGCTTCCTTGCTGTGAAGCCTGCATTGTCATTCAGGCTGCGGGGGATAATATGCACATGGACGTGAGGAATCAGCTGATTCGCCGCCGTACCATCATTAATCGAAATATGGGAAGCAGACGCATTCATTCTAGATATGATAATTCGATTTAGAGCGTACACACGTGCATAGAGCGCGCCGAATTCACGTATGGAGAGATCATTAACTCTCTCGAAATGCTTCTTGGGCATCACAAGTGTATGACCGAAGGCAATCGGATACTTGTCCAGAATTGCAATGTAGTCCTCGTCTTGATAGAGAACATGCGAGGGGGTTGATCCCTTCACTATTTCGCAGAATACGCAACCAACCAAGCCAATGCCACCCGTTTCTTCCAGAAAGAACCCTCTCACCTGAGAAGTTAACGATTACTGAAAGATAAGTTCCAAACGCTCAATCAAACCGAATATCCGACTAGATCTAAACCTGCCTGTTTATTGAGGATCAAGTGATATCACTCGAAGAGGAGTGGATATGAGTTTATCTGCTCACTTTCCTTTCAATATTCGATCATAGTACCTGCATGTTTCGATTGAAGTTTTACTGATTTATGCAGCCAGAAATACGTAGAGATAAGTAGTTTCGAGCCTTTTGCAGAATTATCGTAGAGACCAACATACTAGTTTCACTTAACTCTCTTACTTATCTCTGCACTTGGCCTCTTATTATCTGATTACCAATGCCGTTTAGACCTCTACTCTTGAAAGTGCTAGGCAGCGAGGCACGGTTGAGGATTCTATTAGTTCTAGCCCGGAATCGAGGCGAGGATTTGACGATTTACAAAATTGCGAAATTTAGTGGTTTAGACAGGAAGGTTATACGAAAGCATTTGAGTCAGTTACTCGCAGCGAATCTTATCCATGTGAAGAACTATGGGCCTGTTTGTGTCTACAGCATAAACAGCGACAATGCTCCTGTACAGCGAATCATTGACCTATTCAACGAAGCACGATTAATGGCGCAAGTACCAGTTCAGCTTCATTGGTACGACATACGCGCCTGAGTGCAATCCGAACGTAGCATAAAATCCAAAAACAGCCAAGATGAGTATAGCAGCGTGAACTGAGGGTTGATTGCTCTACGTTCCGACCAGATTCTGAAAATACTCGAGGTAACCGATTCTTTCAACCTGCATCGTGAAGCTGTCATGATCCCATTAACTACGAAAGAAACAGGCTCCGTGGATCTGCTAGCCGACGGTAGACTGAAAATCACTTGTCCAGCCAGACAGCCATTTGATATGTGGCTTAACGAGCTCCGTGCTCGATTGCAAGAAATGGACCTTTCGAAAATTAAGCCTAGTCAGCCATGAAGTAGCGGGCTTATCGCTCAGCTTGGGGTTCTTCTTTGGATTGTCAAATTCGTGATAGGGAATATGAACATTCTCACTGCTTGAACTGGGCGTGCCAACTTCTTTCCACATGAAGACTAGGAACTAGGCGAGTGAATCTTAGGTACTTCAATTTTCGCAGGCTCATAATCTTGCAGCTTATGATTCAAGTATGCGTCATACGCTTGCAAGTCCAAGAGCCCATGACCAGAATTGTTGAATGCGATAATCTTCTTCTCTCCGTTCTTTTTACATCGTAGCGCTTCGTCTATAACGTATCTCACAACATGGGCGGACTCTGGAGCGGTTATCATACCTTCCGTCTTGGCAAGAATTAGTGCAGCCTCGAAGACTTCATTCTGTGAGTAAGCGACAGAAGATGCGTAGCCTTTGTTGATGAGCAGAGATAGTGATGGCGCTTTTCCATGGTATCGTAATCCGCCCGCATGAATTGGAGGAGGCGGGTATTTGTGACCAACCGTGTACATCTTGAGTAATGGAGTCATTTCAGCCGTGTCGCCGAAATCATATGTGTAGACCCCTCTGGTAGTAGACGGAACGGCTTTGGGCTCGCACGCGACGAATTTTGTGGTTGATTTGCCCTTCAACTTGTCAGCCATGAATGGGTATGAGAAGCCAGCAAAGTTGGATCCTCCTCCGATACAACCGCAGATAACGTCGGGTTGAACCCCTATCATTTCGAATTGTTTCTTTGCTTCCTGTCCAATGATGGTCTGGTGCAGAAGCACATGGTTGAGTACGGAACCTAAACAGTATCTAGTGTTGTCATGAGTCACGCAGTCCTCCAGTGCCTCGCTGATGGCGATTCCTAATGATCCGGTATTGTTTGGATCAGTTTCCAGAAGGCTCTGTCCAAATCGTGTTTTCTTACTGGGCGAGGCGACTACGTCCGCGCCCAGAGTCTCCATCATAATCCTGCGTCCTGGTTTCTGGTCATAACTTGCCCGAACCATGTACACGCTGCACTGCAAACCGAAAAGGGCAGCAGCCATAGCCAAAGCAGACCCCCATTGACCAGCTCCTGTCTCAGTCACGATCCTCTCACATCCCTGCGCCATATTGTAGTAGGCTTGGGCAATTGCGGAATTCGGTTTGTGACTCCCAGTAGGATTTACGTATTCACACTTGTAGTAGATTTCAGCTGGAGTGTTGAGATACTTCTCAAGATGTCTGGCCCTAAGTAGTGGTGTTGGACGCGGCAGGCTAAGATATGCGTCATACACCTCATCCGGTATCTTGAGGAAGCGTTCGGTGGAGACTTCTTGCATAATGAGCTCTTTTGCGAATATTCTCATCAAAGGTTCGGGTGAGATCGGTTTGAGCGTCTTGGGATCGAGAGCGGGAGGCACCGGTTCAGGAAGATCGGCGAGGATGTTGTACCAGTGAGTGGGCATTTCGTCTTGTGGAAGGTAGATGGCGTGCTTTTTGTCTACTAGGGCTGATTTTACCATACTCATCCACTCGTAGTGGCGGCTGCGAACGTTAACGGAGCATTTAAGACTTTGTTGCACATTTTTGTACGTCAGAATAAGATTATGTGGCGGCAAATTTCCGATAAACTCAGAGACTATCCAGGCAGACAGAAAGTTGCCAGGGCGCTAGTCGAACTTGGCCTTAGCATCAAGGAAGACACTGCGATATGCTGTGGCGGGATAGAATTATCGGATGTGAAAATCGCACGGTATCTAGGAGTAGATCGTAGGACGGTTCGCGAGACAGCCGAACTGATTTGTTCTGACCCAGTTCTCAAGTTGGTGTTTGAGAAAACCCGCCCGGCTGGTCCCTTCCTCGGAGATATTGCAAGGTTTCTTGGCTATAGTGTGATTGAGATTTATGCGGATCCGCACACGGTTGGAATTATAGCCCAAGCAGCTTCGCTGGTCTCCCAAGAGAATATTGCCATTAGACAAGCGGTTGCTGATGACCCAGATCTGACACCCGATCCAAAGCTGACTTTGGTCGTCGAGAAACAACCGAGTGGAACAACCCTTCAAAGATTGCTGAAGATCCCGGGCGTTGTCAAAATCTCTACGTATTAACTCAGTAATTCTTTCACAAAACTGAAAGGCTACTTCTGTTGATTCTTGCTGATTATTCCCCATAGTTCTTCTTCGAGCGTGCCACCCATTTGCGGCTTCTCGATGAATCTGCCTATTTCCCTCCACACCCTATCGTGGACAATAATCGTGGGAATCCGTAGAACCCTCATTTCGTCTGCTATGTCACGATTTTCATCAAAGTCGATGACCTTGATGTTGATTGCAGCATTGTTAGCGGCCGCAAAGACTCTCATTAAGTTAGGCAATTGAGCTCTACATTCTGCGTTCCATTCTGTTGCGAACACCACGAGGAAGTATCGGTCGGTTACAGCCGAGAAGTTGTCGATTACATCTGGTTTCGGCTGATATTCCTGCACTCTCTTCTTGATTGTTTGTTTCACGGTCGGATTCTTAATAGCATTAACATAATCCCACAAATTTGGATGTGGACCAATCACATTTCTTAGTAGTGACAAAATATCTACCTACGTACATCATTCGTTCAGAAAACGAAAATTGGCAGCGTCATGTGGGCTACATGTGCTCCCTGAAATCTAGTGCCATATTTGCGTCGTGAAACGAATATTAGAGTTTCGATTAGTAGATTTAACAAAATTCACGTATGCCTCTTCGAGATTGAATACGCGAGATGGCCCCCTTCTATGCGTGTAGTTTTGATTCAGTTTCCATCTCTAGAAAAAAGTGTCATTTAGTCGAGCTAAGAATTTTCATTGCCTTGAGTATGAGCTTGTTTTCGTCAATCTTCTCGACAATACCATATATTTCTAACTCTCTGCCGACATCCAGATCATTCGTGATTTGATCAGAAGGGCCCCCGTCCCATAGCACATCGACTACGCCCGTGCCATCGTCAATCTCGATTTTATTGCCTTCAGCTTTGACAACTTGACCTTTTATCCATGCTGCCAACCCGGCTTCGAGGCTGATTATTTTGCGTATGTCTTCCCATGCAGGTTTCTCAACCGGGCCAGGCAATATGCTAATCTTGGTGAGGGGAATCGAGCTTAATTCAATTTGGCCATTCAATCCTGGGCGTATTCTCATCCCGGACACTCGCAATCTGTGATTGGGCATAAGCTTGTTCGCCAAGTTGGCATGATCTCGCCATAGAGTAATTCGAATTGATCCGGTTTCTTCCTTGAGGGTGAAGGAAGAGACGTTTATGGTCTCACCCTTCTCGGTTGCTACCTGTCGAATCATTGGTTGATCAACTACTGTACCCTCGACCGTGACTAGACCTTTAACCATCGCAAGTGCGTCTACTCTTGTTGGTGGAATCAACTTCTGAATGAGATGGACTTTTTCTAGCTCACCTGACCTGCCAAGATTCAATTGGAGTTCCCCGAGTCTCTCACGAACAGAAGCTCCGTGCAAACGTAGTGAATCCCCCTCAATCAGATTCCTTACCGAGTCGGTCTTATCGTCCCATAACGTTAACGTAATCATTCCTGTATCATCTCCCACAAGAATTGACGAAACTCTCAGAGTCTCTCCTGTAGGTCTCTTGATTTCTCTAATCTCTCCTTTCGAGATTACTGTCACGATCAAGTCTGCGAGAGAGCTCTGTATTGTCAGATCTGCGATCTTAGAGGCTAGTTGTTCTGTGGGCATCTTGAAATTATCGGGTGGCTGATGAAGCACGGAAACTAGACTCCTAGCTTCAACATGCAACTCCGGCTTTGCGTTCTGGTTCAACCTTGTCCGCGCATTTACGATCTGCAGAATATCTCCTCTTTTGAGATCACGCAAATCCTCGGCTCTTTCATTCCATGCGACGAGCGGAATACGACCAGATTGATCGGCTACGATCGTGTTAAGAACAGTGCCCACTCGATCATTCTTCGTGAAGGAATGATGCCGCGGTTCAACTTGAACTACTCCTACCACGTTTACTTGACTTGATTCATTTGGAACTTCGTTTATTGAGAGGAACATCTCTCTGAATTCAGGAAAATCAGTTGTGGGCATTTCCTGCGGATTAACTTCGACGCTGCTTCTATCACCCGCATGTACCTCCACGTCTCCAGCAAGCCCTTGACGAGTGTACGCATGACCTATTCTGATAATTCCTCCTTGCAGGTTACCTTTGGATACTATCTCGACGTGCTTGTCCCACAGTGCACAGCGGGCTCTGCCACTTCTATCTACTATTATGAGGCGCATGACCTTTCCAAGGCTCCCATCTCTGCGTTGGAAGGTTTGAGGTGCCCAAGCTGCGAGAATCCGACCGGAAACGGCTACATCATTCAACCCGTTAACTAGGTCTTTGATTTGCATTCGTCCTAGCCGAGTGCCGTTTGTCTTGATAAGCAATTCTTCAGCCACAAGGCGGGCAGCTCCTTCGTCCGAAAGAAAATTCGGAAGCTCTCTCTTCTTTTCCTCAACAAGAGCGCGAACTTGGTCAGCAGAGAGATCCGGTCTCTTGGAAAGAATCTCGTCTATGATCGTCAAGACCCTGACAGAGCACTCTCCTCGTTAAATTCTACACGCAGGAACGTAAGTATTATTGTAGAAATTAGATGTTGCCCTTAAAAGACAATAAATACGTTAGGATAGAAACTCGATTATCCTCGCGAGAGAGCATTGGGCGAAAACTACTTCAGACCATTATGACGAATGTACTGATGATCGAATTGGAACCTGATTATGAAAAAGTCGGTCGAATCACCCATTTCTTCCCGAAGGCGGGAGTTGCGGTTTTAGAGCTGAGTGCCACCTTGATCAATGGAGACAAGATCATAATTCGCGGTAGCACGACGAATGTTGAACAGACAATTGAGTCAATGGAGATTGAACATAAACAGATTACTACAGCCGGTGCTGGACAATCAATCGGACTTAAAGTCTCTGGCCGTGTTCGAGAGAACGATATCGTATACAAGGTGCGAGCTCCATGATCAGTCGACTATTCCCGGAAGCTTAGAATAGCGCTTCATGCGTAACGCAACGAGAGCGCTGTAAGATGGCGGACGTTACGATTGAAGGTACAGTCTTGGTCGTTACTCCAATTCAGTCGGGGCAGAATCGGCCGATGGTTCAGATTACACTAGGCGATCCGTTTAAGGGGCCGGTAACTTTTCCGCTTGAGATGGACAAAGAGATGGCAGGGGTTACTATTGCAGTTCAAAGAACCCTGAGTCAACTTCCAGGTTTCGGTCAGCAATTGGGCACGCCGAGGGTCATAGTGACTCTGACTGAAGAGGAGTACCAGGAACTCGGGAGGCCGAGGTATCCCGACCATCTTACGATTACTCTAAAGCTTCAAACCCAAATGTGAATCTCAATCCCAGAAGAGCCTTGTTCTCGCGTATTCCCGTTCAGCTTTGAGTATGTCAACGTAGAGATCAGCCTCCTTGTGGTGGAGTTTTCGCAATATTCTCGTGGCGGTCGTGGGACCAACGCCGCGGCCACTCATTACGATGACCGCTTGTTTTCCCATGTTCTGCACCAGGCTTGCACTTAGTGTAGCCTGTCGCCAGATGTGATCCTCATCATGCGAGAGCTTCAACCCTCTTTTCTTCTTCTTCACTATAGGTGCAAGCAGATCATTGGATCGATAAGTGGCAGCGATCAATGTCGACCCGCATTTTGGACAGCGAATTCTTTCGGATACATCACCAACGATACGGATTGCATCCCAGTCGCCGTTGAACATACACACGAGCCGGACCGTATCGGTCAGTAACCGCTCTTTGACAATGTCAGTTACGGATTTCGATGGTATTGCTGGCCTGAGAAGATCATGAGGGATAATCTTGTCAATTATCGGTGTAGCAAAAGGTGAACATGAATCTGACCGACTCTGAGCTACATCTACGACGATCTTCCCTCTCTGGATATTACGTACCACTTCTTGGGTGGTCTCTAGATCGAATTTTTCAACTAACATTTCTCTCTTAGTCTCAATGTTCACGGGAGTTCCCTTCAGTGCTCGAACTATGGTGCGTGCTCGATATGATCGATAATCTGCCTTCCTCTCTACGATACCGAATTTTCGAGCGACATGCCAATGTCGCCATGCAAAAAGTTCTGATGTCTGAAGCGATTCGACCAAAACAATCTCGACGTCCTCAGGTGTTAGTTTCGTAAGTTCATTAGCGACTATTTCAGGTTCAATTTTGAATGATGAAATAATCGCTATCCGATAAGGGTCTGTCTGCGTTGAAATGTTGACGCCGAATTTACTGCTTAGAAGTGATGCAATTACCATCGCGAGGGTGTCATTCACTGTTGTGCCGAAACTGGAATGTATGACCACGCAGTTCTCGAACTTTTCAATTACGATTCTTGAATTGGTAGGGAGCGGAAAATGGCTCAGGTGACTTCTTATCGTCTCAATGATTTTGGCCAGTGCTTGGTCAGTAAGGTAGTACCGCTCTTGGATTTTCCTTACTATATCAGAATCATCCAAGCCTGATGCGATTTCGGACCGTAATCTGCCAACTTCCTGTGCAGTCTCGAAAGATACTGGGATTATCTCGCCTTCCCAGCTAGGAATTGCATCGAGTGTAGGAGCCGTTGGTTCGACTTCTACTGACAGTTTTTCCTCATTTATGGATATGATCTTCCAAGTTTGACCATGCATTATGAAAACTGTTCCGCTCTTACACCTTCTAACAACAAAACCCTGATCTAAAGTTCCGATTCGTCGCTTCCTGAAGAAATCAAACACGTCGAAGCGTTTCACATCTGGTATGACTGACAAATTTTCGTAATAATAGTGAAAGGTTCTTGGATATCTTGCAGACACAATATCCTCGACAAGCCTAATCGCCCTAATGGAGTCCAAGAATGCTACTAGTTCGTGTAGCTGTTCGGCAGACAAGGCTCTGAACGGGTATGCTCGACGTACAAGCTCGTATATTTCGGATAAATTCACTCTCTTAAGATCAAGAGTTATGCCTGCAATTTGATGAGCCAGAACATCGAGAGAATTGTCATGTATTAGCGTATTCTCGATTCGTCCTTCTCGCGATTGAACTGTCAACACAGCGGCTTCTAAAAGATCATCAGCTAATGCCCCAATTATGACGCCTCTGGCGGACCCGTGAAGGGTGTGGCCGCTTCTTCCTATTCTCTGGATGAGCCTAGTAGACGTTCTTGGAGACATGTTTTGAACGATGAAGTCTACCCTACCAATATCCATTCCCAGTTCGAGACTGGAAGTGCATATGACTGCTTTGACAGATCCTTCTTGGAATCCTTTTTCGACTTCTTCTCTTAGTTCTCTAGAAAGCGAACCGTGATGAACACGCACAGGAAGAGTGGGCGTCAAAGCATGGAGCTGAGAACCAATCGCTTCAGCCTGTTCTCGAGTATTCGTAAAAACCAATGTGGACTGTTTCTGTGATACGATCTCGGCGATTCTCATTGTCCTTGCTATTGTTGATTGAGGTAATCCAAGCCTTTCGGAATCGACTGCATCCTGTTTTCCTGGGGTTACATACTGCACTTGAACCTCGAATCGTCGAAGTTCCTCCGACTTCGCTATTATAACTTGACGGTCGGTTCCAACCAAAAACTGCGCAACTTTACCTTCTTCGCCGACGGTTGCAGAGAGACCGATTCGCTGGAAACTCGTCCCTGTTAGATGCTCTAGTCTCTCAAGTGCCACAGACAACTGGACTCCACGCTCATCAGTTGCGAGTTCATGAACTTCATCTACCACTACCCATTTGACACCTTTCAGATGTTCACGCATCCGTCGTCCAGGTATGATGGCCTGGAGGGTTTCTGGGGTTGTCACAAGCATATCGGGTGGTGACTTCGCCTGCATTGCTCTAGCGCTAGGAGGAGTATCACCGTGTCTAACCTGGACTCGAATATCCAACTCTCTACCGATATCCGAGAGTCTTCTTACTATGTCGCGATTCAATGCTCGAAGAGGGGTTATGTATAGTATTGAGATTCCTCTGGTCTCTCCAGCGGAACGACGATCTAGAAAACAGTTGAAGATTGGCAGAATCGATGCCAAGGTTTTCCCTGTGCCCGTGGGGGCGATCACAAGAACGTTTTTCCCTTCAAGGATTGGCTCAATCGCAACACGTTGAATCCCGCTTGGTTCCTCCAAGCCTATCTTTTCTAAGTGTTCCCGGATAGCCCTATGTAACCGAGTGAACGTGTTCTCGATCAATTTAGAATTCCCACCCGAAGACCGAATGAATGGAGCGTGTCTGCAGGCGATCTACGACGACGGTTTCTCGTATGCCAAATAAACGAAGATTAGGACCACAGCTACGAACGCCAAAAATGTGATCCCTATTTGAATGAGAGCCCAGAGCTCATCAGTTGTCAACGGCTAAACGCTCGTTACACCCTAGAAAACGACCTAATTTAAACACTACTCATCTCATTGTGATATTTTAGCTCTCCAACGGTCCGTGATGTGGGAGTATTGCGAGTCATTTCCATGGATTGTTTGGAACTGGTCTAATGCTTCAGCAACACGCTGCGCTATAATATGATAACACAATCCTCTCTTCCGGTCCATAACACGAAAGTAGTAATCATCACAATAGCAGAAAGGAAGGTCAGGGATCACTTGGTACTCATTGGTACGACCTTCCACCACCCAAACGACTCGTTTACTCGGTTTGAACTCGTACCTTTTGACTTTATGTGAACTTGCGAGCTCCAACCCGTTAGTGAAACGTTCTCCAAATGCCTTGAGCAACCTATCTTTAAGCTCATCAGAGAAGACATGCCGCGACTTCAGTTCAGCAAATGCCTCATCCATTAGATTGTTTTCGTAACTGTAGGCATTTTCCATAGATATCCTAGCCGCGGCCATTTGTGTTACTTGTCGAACTCCACGACTTATTTATTGACCAGGTGTAGGCGAAACCTTCAAGAAACGTTTTTAAGTGTTCACTAAATGGTCCTATTCTTACAGCGCTGGAACCTTCTCGAGCGCTCGTTCGTTATGCTCCGGACATATTCTCGGAGGCAACTGAAATCATGTATCAGCAGAACAGGAATGAAACACCGAAGTATGTGTTAACTGGCACGACTACGATGGGTTTAGTCTGTCGTGACGGTATCGTTCTAGGAACCGATACTCGCGCAACATTAGGAACATTTGTGGCACACAAGCATGCAAAGAAAGTTTACCCGATAGATGACCACGTCGCTATGACTATCGCTGGTGGAGTTGCTGACGCGCAGTCAGTCGTAGAAGTACTCCGAGCGAATTCGAGGCTCTACAAGTTCGAGAAGGGCCTTCCGATCCCAATAGCAGCCGTTGCTCGGCTTGCAGCGAACATTCTGTTCCAATCCAGATTCTACCCATTCATTGTGCAGTCGATTATAGGAGGGATGGACGATCAGGGTCCTCACATCTTCGCGCTTGATCCGCTTGGAAGCGTGACAGAAGAGAAGTGTGTGTCGACTGGTTCTGGATCGCCCGTCGCCTATGGTGTACTTGAACCAGGATACAAAGAGGGTATGTCAGTAACGGAAGCTATACCACTCGTCGTTACGGCGGTGACTTCTGCAATGAAGAGAGATTCAGCGAGCGGAGACAGCTTCGATATCGCTGTCATCTCGAAAGATGGTTATAGAGAACTGAGCGAGGAGGAAAAGAAAGCAATCCACGCTTAGAATAAACAACCTCGGTCATGAGAATTTTCTTAATACACTTACGAGGAGAACGGTAGTGGCAAGACTAGTAGACGATTCGCAGGCAAGAATCCGCGAAACCATAGTCACCCATATGCCTAAAGAAGCAGAGATCACTCGAATCGAATTCGAAGGACCAAGGCTCGCAATTTACGTGAAGAATGTCGGACTCTTACTTGAACAAAGCTACATTGTCACTGAGATTGTAAACCTTCTCCACAAGAGGGTCGTAATTAGATCCGATCCGACCATCAGATTGAAGGAACCTGAATCTGAACGGCTCATTAAGGGCATAGTGCCTGCCGAAGCAGAGATCACTGAAATAAATTTCGATCCAACTCTTGGCGAAGTTATAATTGAGGCGAAGAAGCCCGGCCTTGCAATCGGCAAGGATGGTGCTACCCTACAAGAGATCATTAAAACTACGAGCTGGCGCCCTCGAGTTCTTAGAGCCCCACCCCTTCCATCGAAGATTATCGCCAGCACCAGACACATACTTCATTCAGAAAGTGAAGAGCGCAGCAGGATTTTTCGAGATGTCGGTGAGCGCATCTTCCGTACGAGATTATCGAGAACTTCGAGTGTTTTCTTAACGCCGCTTGGTGGCTTTCATGAAGTCGGAAGATCTTCAATGATTGTGGAAACTGATGAAAGTTGTGTCTTGCTCGACTGCGGCATTAGTGCTGGGGCAGATCGCCCGTACTACGCTTTCCCGCGGGTTGATGCAGATGATTTCTCAATTCAAAAACTGGATGCGGTGATAATATCGCATGCCCACCTTGACCATTGTGGATTCGTGCCCTTCCTTTACAAGTATGGATATGATGGCCCAGTGTACTGCTCTGAGCCAACATCCGTTCTGATGACGCTTCTTCAACTCGATTATCTTGATATTTTCAATAAAGAAGGAGGCTACGCGCCCTATGACCAGAAGGACGTGCGAGAAGTGGTGATGCACACAATCCCTGTAAAGTACGGTGTGGTCACCGACGTCGCACCAGATATCAAACTTACACTGCATAACGCGGGTCACATAGTAGGAAGTTCAATTGTTCACCTGCACATTGGAGAAGGCCTACACAACATCGTCTACACGGGCGATTTCAAATTCGGACGCACCATGCTTCTTGAGCCAGCCACATGCTCATTCCCCCGGGCCGAGACTTTGATTATGGAGAGCACGTACGGCGGGCGGGACGATATCATGTCAGATAGGGAGACGGTAGAGGGAAAACTGGCGAGAATAGTTAACGAGACAGCGGAGAAGGGGGGCAAGATCCTGATACCCACCTTGGCGGTGGGGCGAGCTCAGGAAATAATGCTTGTTCTTAACGCATACATGAAGAACAAAATCATAAAGGAACTTCCAATTTTCATTGAGGGAATGATTTCGGAAGCTACGGCGATTCATACCGCGTATCCTGAATACTTGTCGCGAGACCTGCGCGAGCAGATCTTGTATAAGGACGTAAATCCATTTCAATCTGACTACTTTACGAACGTTGATCACCCGTCTGAACGCGAGAAGATTGCGCAAGGAGAACCCGCCGTCATTCTCGCGACCTCCGGTATGATGGAGGGAGGTCCCGCAATCGACTATTTCCGATATCTCGCATCGGATGAGAGAAATTCGCTTGTGTTTGTGAGCTATCAGGTTGAAGGAACACTAGGCAATCGACTCAAGAATGGTATACGCGAAGTTTCTTTGATGGGAAGAGATGGAAAACTTGAAGCCTACAAGGTGAATTTACGGGTTGAAAGCGTTGAGGGCTTCTCCGGACATTCGGATAGAAATCAGCTGTTCGGGTTCCTTCGAAGGGTCTCTCCGCGGCCTTCAAGGGTGATTATGGGTCACGGAGAATCAAGAAAAACTGACGCATTTGCACACGAGGTTTCTAGGATCCTGAAACTGAGGACCATCGCGCCTGATATTCTTGAGAAGCTTCGATTACGCTAACGCTCTTATTCTGTCTCCTCGTCCGCCCCTGCACCGCCAGCAGTTACAGTAAGCCTCGAACCCCTACTGCGCCAGACTTTAACTGTTGGCGGAGTCATAACTATCCTTTCCTCTCCAAGGCGAGCGATATCGCCTTGTATTGATTTTACGAACTCGACAAGTTCGCTAATCGCAGATTTGGTCTCTTCAACACTTCGTTTTGCAATCGGAGTGATTTTGACGATGAGTATGTTACCTTCGATAATCTCGGCCTTTATTCTAGGGACATCAGTTGGATCACGCAGAGGATACGCTTTCACATAGATCGGATGTTGAATGGATGGATTGACCAGCGGAAATCTCTCTGAATCTGCATCGTGCGAACTTATCATCCTTGTCACTCTAACTGAAGAGCCTCAGGTTTTGGGAGTTTAAACGTTTGCGAGGGAACGATAGGTTCGTGACATGGTTGTGTAAAGACTCAGCAGGTATTTCGACTGGAACTTTGTGCAGTTTGTCACCTACGCGTTAAGATTACTCCATTTTGAGCCTGTTAGAGGCAGTGAACGATTTCCAAAGGGGGTCGCCGACGTAGTGTATGTTGGCTATAACGCGACCTTTGGTCATGGAACGCATGGATTTAGCGTCCTGTTCTGCTATGCCTAATGCGATGATTTTTCCATACTTTTCGTCATATATAACGACCAAATCGTCTTTGTCGAATTGTCCTTCTATATGGCGAATTCCCGGACGCATAATATGAGCACCGTTTGCGACGTGGGGGACGGCTCCCATATCAACCACTATCTTAGGCAGCGTGACTAGTACCGCATCATATTTGAGTGATGGAAGCAATCGGCCCTGAACACGAACTATCCAAGGCTTACCATCAGCAAAGAAGACTAAACTATCTTCGACCATCTCTTCCTCAAGATGTTTCACAGAATCAAGGCTTTCCGTTGATGATGGAAACTGATTCAGGAATTCCTTGATTACTTGTTTTGATTCTCGATCCTTAAGGTGCCGCATACCGTAACGCTACAGTCATTTGCTATCTGACTGATAACGTCATTCTTAAGACGATGACAACGCTATCCTAAGCTTTAATTTAGAGCGTTCCATTAACCGTCACAATTTCGCAGTTAGGTCAGAAAGAACAATGTCTGCAGTTGCTGACAAGATCTTCCAAGAGAGCCTAAGCAAAACAGTTCTCGTGGAACTGAAGGGTAGTCGTACGATTAGAGGAAAGCTGTACAGCTATGATCAGCACATGAACTTGGTACTTGAAGACGCGGAAGACGTATCGAACCCAGAGAACGCGAAGAATATTGGTACCATAATTGTCAGAGGCGATAACGTCGTCCTTGTGTCGCCTCCTCCCAAGAGGTAAACTGAAACTGGGTTGATGGCATGTGACGAAAGGCACTGCCTCATTTGGTCGGCGAGGGCGTTCTAAGACACACATCCGATGTCGAAGGTGCGGTCGGCATTCCTACCACATAAGGTGGAAGCGATGCTCAGCTTGCGGTTTCGGTGCCACTAAGAAGTTACGAAGCTACGCTTGGCAGACTCACACGATGAATAGATTTCGGCGGATCAGGTAACAAGTTGACCAGGCGGCTGAGAAGCGACGATGACCGGCACCACCAGCCGTCAGATCCGTCTGTTCTGTATGCTGTTTAGCCTTATCCGCTAAGGAGACGGCGCCGCAGGTGTTGCCGCTGCTGCAGGCGGCTGCACTTCAGCCTCAGCCTCTCGTTTAGCTTCAGCAGGAGCTATGGTTGCTGGTTTCTTGAAGATTTCAATGAAGGAAATCGTTTCGAGCTTCGGCAGATACTTTGCTATATCGGCTGTTAATGTTCTCTTTTCCACTTGTAATCCTTCCAAGAAAAATGCCTCTTCCGGAATCTCAACTCCCAGTTTGCCGTTATCAATCGACACTCGGAACTTGTCTGGACTTACTGTTGAAAGTCTCTTGTGGAGCAAGCTTCTAATCTTCTCTTCATCGACATCAATAATCTTCTGGACCGTTACGTCGTAGATTAGTGTCCTGCCAGCGAATGGGTGATTGTAATCGACTTGAACTCGACCTGCTCCGACAGCTCGAATCTGTGCAGGTTTCCCATCTATGTTAAGTTGGAGTCCGGGTGTTGGCGAAACTCCATCGGCTGTGAATTTTCTAAGAGGGACAAGTCGGACCTTTTTGGGGTCTCGGGCTCCGTACGCCTTTTCGGGAGGAAGTTCAATGGTACTTGACTTTCCTGTATCCAAAGTTGTTAGGGCTTCATCCAAGCCTTTGGGAACCCAACCCTCTCCTATAATCACGAAGTAGGGTTCGTAATGTTCTTCTCCTCGATACAGTTTACTCTCCTTGGCAACCTTCTCGTAGGTCGTGCCAACAATCTCACCAGTCTCTTTCACTTTCAGCGTGTAGTCAATGAGGACGAAATCGCCGTTCTTTATCGCCAAGCTATGGCACCTTATCTTTTGGAAGGCGAAGCTTAGTCCTGCTCGATCTACATTAATCTTTCAGGAGGATCGGAATTCTAACGATCTGTAGTCTACCTCACAAAGATGAGGTGACTTTTCCGAGCGTATCCAGCATGAGATCAATATCCCCCATCTCAATGTATCCCATGTTCCCGATTCTGAAAGTCTTCTTCTTCAGCGGCCCGTAACCTTCAGCTAATTCGAACTCTCTCTCACGCATCTTCTCGTAAATAGCACCGCCTTCAACACCCTCAGGAGAGTTGATGCAATTCACGGTGGGACTTTCGCTACCTTTTCTAGGGAATGTTGATAGCCCATGTTTCTCTATGCCACGTCTTATCTTCTGGTTTCGTTCCTTGTATAAGTCGAAGTACCATTTCCTGCCTCCGTTCCTCTCAATCATTTTAAGGGCCGTGTTTAGCCCAGCGATTTGCGGAATCGCGGGCGTAACCGGCGTACCTCGACCCTTCTTCTGATCTTCCTCCCACACCTTGAAATCAAAATACCATCCCTTGTTCGAGGCCGTCGCAGACAAGTTCATGGCTTCCTCACTTACGCTACCGATTCCTAATCCAGGAGGAACTCCGAAACACTTTTGTGAACTCGAGAAACAAACATCGATACCTAACTCGTCCACTTTGATCTCCGTACCACCCATTGAGCTGACGGCGTCTACAAAGACGAGTTTATCGTGCTTCTTGACGGATGCAACGAGCTCTTTTAATGGATTGATGAGCCCCACGCTCGTTTCATTATGCGTTAACGCCACCGCCTCGACATCTGGATTCGCAGATAACATCTCATCTAGATCTAACGCTGATATCGGCTCACCAAGAGGAGGCGCCAACTTCACAACGCTTAGGCCGTTAGCCTCAGCAACTTCAGCGAATCGTTCTCCGAAACTTCCGTTTATACAGCAGAGAATCTTTTTTCTGACGCAGTTCCTCACCGAGGCCTCCATGAATCCCGTTCCCGTACTAGAGAAGAGAAAGACCTCGTTCCTTGTCGAAATGAAATCCTGTAACATTCGGACTGTTTCGTAATGCAATGCGAAGTATTCCTTGCTTCGGTGACTATACATTTGATGACCCATTGCCTCAAGCACTTCAGGATAACAAGCAACTGGACCCACGGTGAAGAGCTTCATTTTGACATCGACCATTAACGAGGATAATCCCACAGATAAACAGGTCGTGTCCGTCTACATCATGAGAAGAATAGCTTTCGCTACGAATGAAACAGGATCGTCGCTGAGGGGCATGCTTTTGAAGTAGATGTTGCGAGTGTTCTTCCAATAGGCCTCTTGGAAATTGTCGGTGAAACTCGGAAAGATTATGGGCATACCGGTTAGAATCCACTACACTCTATGGTTAGTTTTCATTCTAATTGCTTGGTCGCTCGCGTATGGTTACATGCCGCACCAGTATCCGGGGTTGAGTACGTTAACGTATTGGGGGATTGGAATCGCATCTGCGATTATTCTCTTTGCATCGGTTTTGATTCACGAACTATCTCACTCTTACGTGGCGAAGAAGCACGGGCTCCCTATCGCAAGGATCACGTTGTTCTTCTTTGGGGGAGTTTCTGAGATGACCGAAGAACCTCAGGATCCTGGGTTAGAGGTCAAGATGGCGGCAGCTGGCCCGCTTATGAGTTTTCTGATAGCAGGAATCCTGGGTGGAGCGTGGTATGTGTCCCTGGTGACAAGGGCATCCGTTCCAATCACAGCGATCCTTGGTTATAGCGCGCTAATCAACGCGGTATTAGGAGCATTCAACTTGGTCCCAGCTTTTCCATTAGACGGGGGACGAGTTTTTCGAGGAAGCCTTTGGAGAAGATCAGGAAACTTGATCGGAGCCACGAAGACAGCCACGAGGATCAGTGAAATAATTTCACTATTGATGATGTTCGGTGGGTTTATTCTAATTATTGTTAGCGATTTCGTAGATGGGATATGGATAGTAGTCTTGGGCTGGTTCATCAAATCAGGCGCTGAGACAAGTCTTCGTCAAACACTCGTTGGTGAAACGTTAAGCGGGGTCACAGTGGGCGATATCATGACAAGAAACGTTTACACAATATCTCCTGACATTACAATTGACCAACTTATTTCAGATTATTTTCTTGTGAATAGACACGGGGGTTACCCTGTTGTTCGAGATGGGAAGATCTTGGGGGTTGTAACACTTCAGTCGGTGAGAGCGATTCCTAAAGACATGAGATCGTCAACAAAGGTCGAGCAGGCGTTAATTCATGGAGAAGCAATGATTTGCGTTAAATCGGCTCTCAGCGCGCTTGATGCCATGCACAGGATGGCGAGAGATAGGGTGGGGAGGCTCTTAGTGGTCGAAGAAGGCGTGCTAGTTGGAATAGTAACAAGAGGCGATCTTATGAGAACTATTCAAACCAGACAAGAGCTAGGCGCTACCCGCCAAACTAGTACAGCTACCCGCACAGCTCCACACGTTGGACTCCCCAGAGATCAGACTATGAAGTGCGTGCAATGTGGAGGTCACGTACCTATTGGTTCAAGATTCTGTCCTAATTGTGGTGCGCTTCAGGACAAGTCATCAGTCTAACAGGATTGACGCGCAGACACATATTTGCATCCGACCTCGAGGCAAATACCGTCCTCGGATTGCATGCAGCGCGTTGACATATGTTGAGATTCTAGAGTACGCTTATATGTGTGGAAACGTGGAACTATACTGTGGTACATTACTGTGCTATCTATGAAACGTCAGAATACCCAGCGGCTCATTCCGTTTGCAGTCGCAGTCCTCTACGTCGTAACAGGCGACTACTTCTCATTGCTACACCATCTACGAGTGTTACTCTGAGGCCCATGCATGATGCTTGAGTCTAAATTCTCGGGCAGTTTCTCTTATGTGCGGTAAAGATTTCCTCACTGTTTGTTTCGAACGAGCAACGTTTGCATATCTGCTTTAGTGGAACCTCATCAAGTGAAGTCAATGAGTTTACCTCTTAGTCGAATCTAATCACGCGAAATGAGGATTATAATCGGCGCGGAGATCGTGTATTCGGAGGAATCATTGTCGGGGCATGCTGTTCCCTCGATCCTTACATGAAGAAATCAATGACGTAATGCCAGTTTAGTGGATGAACGTCGAACTCATAAGGCGGTATTAGTTCGGTCTGTCGGAACTAATTATCGATGACGGACATCTTCGGCTTACGGGGCATTTTCATGGAAGGCACCTTAGCAGGAGCAATTAACTCTGTAGCGAGGTACACTGATCTCTTTCTCATCCCTAGTAGCTTTCGGAGAGTCACAGATACTCAGTAACGCTACAAACACTGCAGCCCTATGGCCTGGCTCTCTCGGCAGTGCTATAGGCCTGGTAGTCTCAACTCGGTTACTCTTCAAAGTGCGTCACAAACCGACCACGCCTAACCTAAGATTACTGAGAAATTGATCCAGTCAGAGCATTAGTAAGTTTGAGAATGTCCGCAATTCTTAGCTCCAGAAGTCTGTTCCTCGCTCCTCCGCCGCAAAAAATCGTTTCGCCAGTCAAGAGCTCCTTGTCAATCACAACTTGTAATGGCGTCTTATGATAGACCGAGGCAGTTCCGCCCGGCGGATAACCACTAATCGACTCGGCCTCATCGAATCCCAGCAATTGTATGTTACGGGCCCCGAGGACCTCAGCCGCGTTTTGTAAATTGACCTTCCGATCACCTGCCACTACAAGCAAAGCAAACCGGCCATCAGACGTCCTGCAAACCAGATTCTTAGTAATCTTACTCAGTTCTATGCCTGTAGCACGCGAAGCGTCTGCAGTGTGGACGGTTTCAGGTTTCTCCAAGAAGCGATACCAGACACCCGCGTTCTTCAAGTATGTTTCTAAGTCCACGAAATTTCACAATCCGCGGACCCATTAACACCGTTCGTATTTACCCCTTCGGCCTGCATATCTGCCTCTGTGATTATGTAATTTCACATCAGGACTTAATCATGAATTAGAGTGGGGAGAATAGCGATCGAGTTCCCATATTTCTCGCCCGCACTCTCTAAGGCTGCTTCCTTCGCACTCCAGTCACTACAAACACTAAGCCCGCAAGCAGGACCAGTGTCCACTCCGTAATGTATGCAGTTATGAAAGAGTAGTCCGTGGCTCCTCGCGCCATCATTCCTTGCAGATTAATTCCTGCACCATAAACCAAACCCGTCAAACCCGCCAATACAAGTAGGGCGCCGCTTGAAACCATAAGTTTATCCAAATTTCATCAGATGGTTCGGGTTCACTCCAGTGGATATTTACAGATTACTTCGATGAATTTTGATCACGATTCAGTGAAGTGAATAGTTACATTAGCAGATGATTTGCTTTCAATACGAGCTTGCCGTCTAGCTCGACTTGAGGTCGCCTGAGAACAAGATCAACATGTATCGGTGCCTTGTTCCGTCCGCCGAGTTGTCGATTCTCGCCTAATGCTATATGTGCGGTACCCATAACGGCCTCATCTTCTATTATTGACCCACTAAATCTGGCCAGTGGATTCAATCCGAAGCCGAACTCACCTATCCGAAAAGAGTTTCTGCTCTTCGTGCGTTTTAGCAGTGCGACAAGGCGTTTTGCCTGACTTCCTCCACGGAATCGGAGTGCTTCGCCGTGATGGATATCTATTGTGATTGGTGTCTTGAGGAGACCGGTGACTGACGTGCTTGCGTCCACAACGAGTCTACCATGCGGCGAATTCTCGATGGGCGCTACGTAGGCCTCGATATCTGGAACTCCTTGTGCATCGCCCGGCTTCCTACACAATCCAGTGATCGCGTGACCATGTCTGCCGGCAACACTCAATTCAACATCTGTACCATTATCCGAGGAAATCCGAACGAGCGATGCTTTCGTCAGCCGTTTTGCAACCCTTTCCACCAGTTTCTCTTGCTTCCTGAAATCTGCAAGCATAGCATCTGATGCCAGCGTAGATGGTGTCGCGCCTGCCATGGAGAGGAATTTGGCTCCTGCATTACAAGCACTTAGGCGGGCTTTGGTGTAGAACATGGTCATGCTGGTTGCACATATCACGACATTGCTCGCCTTCATTGCTTCCAAGATAGACGAAGGCGGCTCCTCACCAGGATACGCTCTAGGTTTCATTATGACAACGGCAAGATTCAAATGAAGCTGATTGGCTGCGTTCATCATGATTCTGCTCAGCTCGTAACCATGTGCCGTATCCAGAACCACCAGTACCCTGTCGTTACGTGTAGCACCCGCACAGACCGTCAGAAGTCTTAGAGCTCCTCTCATTACGTTAGACAATGATTCACACTCAATGATGGCAAGTCGCCGTATTTGACCAAGTCAGAAAGCGACGGTGAAGTTAACGCTTTCCTACTGTGGCAGAGCTTGAACACTCCAAACTGATTGAGGCAAGATTAGCTATTCAGGGCCGACGAGGGCAAGTGAACCAAAGCTGAAGAAGACTGATTCACTAATCGTCGTAACTTCAGAACTTCAGCGTGATTCTTGGTAGGAAGCGCCCGACTCGTTTCTGGTAATGTACATACGCCTCTCCGAACCTTGCCACTAGCATTTCTTCCTCCCGGCGTGCAATGAGAACATATCCTGGAATAGCAATTAAGGGAAAAAGGGCGAGAGCACTATGCCATAGTAGAGCGAAACCTATGAACATTAGATAGTACCCCAAGTATGACGGATGCCTGACCCAGCGGTAAGGCCCCCAGTTCACAAGCTTATGATCCGCCGGCATCTGCCAAGACGTTGCATATCGGCCTCTAGCAAGGACACTCCAGATGAAAATTGCATATCCAAGAATCATGATGAGCAAACCGAAGAATTCCAACTGTACCGTTCCAAGGCCAAGATAAGCGTGGAACGGACTCAGATCATTCCAAAAATCAAGCAGCACGTGGAGGCAGGATTCAAGGAAGAATGCCCCCGTGCCTATTCCTGCTAGCAGCAACGGAATGGCAAGGGGCTTCGCTACCTCGATTCTTTCCTGCTCGCCTGAAAAACCCGCATGATAACGCAAAAGATTATCGAGATTGATAGTGATGAAGAGAAATACGCATATTGCAATAGAAACGTCAGTGAAGGAGATCATGTCACACTACACGCTGATGCCGAGGTTCGACGCGCGTGATCCTAATACCCGTTTGAGTATATACCTGTCCGTTGCATTCAATGGAGTGTTGCTATTCTCAACGATCGCTACGTAGCTGATTGTAGACATCTGTAAGATTCATGACAGCTCAAATCTTACAGTGGTATAAACACCATTACAATTTCTGATAGTCGCAAAGATCAAGAATTTAGATTCCTCCAACCTGGCGATGGGGATCGTACACTCTTTGGAAATTCTAAGGCAGATTAAATAAGATTGCAGGCCTAGACAGAGAAAATTCCCAGAAAAATCGGCTTCTGAATTCATAGTGCACAAGACAGTGAAGACGGATGAAATACAAGTGGGTCGTTCTCACGGTAACCACCGTCGGAGTGCTGATGGATGGTATCGACTCACGAATAGTTATCATTGGTCTCCCACAAGTTGCCGCGGCATTACATGCGGACGCAGAGCAGGCCATTTGGTTCACGCAATCCTACGTACTCGCCGGTACCATCGCTTTGCTTCTTATCGGCAGAGTTACCGACATAATGGGAAGGGTAAGAATCTACACAACCGGCTTCACAATCTTCACGATCGGTTCAGCTCTAACGAGTCTTTCCCAAGATCCGAACCAGTTCATTTTGTGGAGAGGATTACAAGGGCTTGGAGTTGCGATGCTCTTCATAAACAGCGTAGCGATGATTGTTGACGCAACTCCAAAAAAGGACCTTGGACTGTCCCTCGGCATTAATCAGATCGCCTTCAGGTTTGGCGCAATGGCTGGATTAACACTCAGTGGTTTGATATTATCCTTTTTCGATTGGAGAGCACTTTTCTACATAAACATCCCAATAGGAATCTTCGGCACGTTCTGGGCGCATCACCGGCTGAAGGAAATAGCCAAAGTAGAGAAGAAGAGTCCATTGGATTGGCTAGGGTTCGCATCCTTCTCGATTTCGATCACGAGTCTTCTCCTCGCGCTCACTTACGATGCGTATGGTTTTTCTGAAGAGATTGTTGTTTACGCGCTCCTGATCGTCAGCGCTGTGACTCTTTCAATTTTCATAGTATACGAGAAGAGGCAAAAACATCCGTTGCTTGACATGAGTCTACTGAGAATTCGGGAATTTACTGGAGGAGTGATTGCTCAGTTGCTGAATGCGATAGCTTGGGGTGCTTTTCTTCTCCTACTCAGCCTTTACTTTCAGCTCGTTCTCGACATGAGTCCTCTCGCGGCTGGAATAGCAATAATACCTTTCGACATAGCGTTTCTTATTGTCGGGCCGTTAAGCGGCAGGTTATCTGATAAGTTTGGACATCTACCATTCACGACGTCCGGACTTGCTCTCACGAGCATTGGGTTGTATCTTTTCTCTACGGTGACGATATCAACGCAAATATCAATTGTTATTCTCCACATGCTTCTTGTTGGAGCAGGCATGGGGCTGTTTGTTTCTCCGAACATTAGTTCAGTGATGAGTTCCGTGCCTGAAAGACGCAGGGGAATCGCGTCCGCATTAAGAGCGACCTTCTTCCAAGTTGGTTACGTGATCAGCCTGAATGCCGCCGTGCTGATGATGACCGCCGTCATTCCCTACCAAACGATAACGCAGGTAATATCAGCAGTGAATCCCATTACGATATCATCTTCGGACAAACTTCTCTTCATGAAAGGACTCAGCACAGCATATTTCTGGCTTGCAATCGTCAATGTCGCTGCGATTCCCCCTTCCGTGCTTAGGGGTAGTTCAAAGTATAAACCAAAAGTAAGTATGCTCGAGCATAAGATGTGGGCTCGTCACTGATAGTATCAATGAAGATATGGCTAACGTTCTAGCAGGGCGCACAAGATCTGTGTAAGCGAACTCGCTGGCTCAGCAGCTTCTTATAGCGAAATTGTCTTTCGCTTCTAGAGTCATAGGTGAATAATGTGACCGATGCCGTGAAGTTTCGTTATCTTGGTCCAAGCGGACTTCGAGTTTCCGAATTATGTCTGGGTACCATGACGTTTGGAGAAGATTGGGGTTGGGGTGCTTCGAAGGAGGAATGCCGAGCGATTTTTGATTGTTTCGTTGAACGTGGCGGCAACTTCATTGACACGGCTAACGGCTACACGAATGGAACTAGCGAGCGAATCGTTGGGGAGCTGATTAGCTCTGATCGTGACAGATTTGTTCTTGCCACGAAGTACTCTTTTCCCACAGTTAGGGGTGACCCTAACAGTGGCGGCAACCATCGCAAAAGCATGTTTCGTTCGCTGGAGGGAAGCCTGAAACGGCTTGGGACGGATTACGTTGACCTCTTCTGGTTGCATGCTTGGGATTTCTCTACCCCCGTTGAGGAGGTTATGCGGGCCCTCGATGATCTCGTGCGGTCAGGGAAGGTACTCTACGTTGGAGTTTCTGACACGCCCGCGTGGATTGTGAGTCAAGCTAACACGTTAGCTGAGTTACGTGGATTGTCGCCTTTCATAGCGCTTCAAATCGAGTACAGTCTCATCGAACGTACGCCTGAACACGATCTTCTGCCTATGGCTCGCAGCCTAGGAATGACAGTGACTCCATGGGGTGTACTCGGGTCAGGTGTCCTAACCGGAAAGTATAACGACGCACCGCCATCTGCCACGAAGACTAACGGACCTACTGGAGTTGAGCGGCGGCTCGATGCAGGCAATAGCCAGAAAGCGAACGAGCGGAACATCACGATCGCACGATTAGTTGTAGATGTTGCCAAAGAGATTGGGTGCACCCCGTCCCAAGTTGCGCTCGCATGGCTCCGCACGCGCCCCGGTTCGATTGTTCCAATACTCGGAGCCCGTCGACTGAGTCAAATACGTGACAACTTGAATAGCCTTGACGTTACACTCTCAGAAGAACACCTTCGCCAACTAGATGAAGCGAGCAGGATTGACTTAGGATTCCCACACAACTTCCTAGCCAGCCCCATCGGTAAGGACCGACTGTTGGGAGGCCTTTACTCGCGCATGGCCGAACACCGTGAACCATGAAACCTGAGAGTTCATCGTGGAAGTGTGTGAGGATAATTGACGGATCTTACTATTGACAAGCGAAAGACGTGTCTTGTGGTGATAGACCTTCAGAAGGGGATCACGTCAATGCCGACTGAGCCATATGACACGAAGACGGTTATATCGAACGCTGCCAAGTTGGCTGAGGCTTTCAGAGCGAACAAAATGTCAGTCTTTCTTGTGCATGTTGCCTTCTCTAAACAGACAGCCCTCCAACCAGTCGCTGACTCCGTGATGCCATCGAGGGGAGAGGTACCGGCAGATTGGGCGGATATAGTGCCAGAGCTGGGACCTGCACCATCCGATGTCGTGATAACGAAAAGACAGTGGGGTGCATTCTACGGAACTGACCTAGACCTCCGGCTCAGACGCGGGAGGCTCGATACAATTGTGCTTGCAGGCATCGCAACGACTTACGGAGTTGAGAGTACTGCTAGGTTCGCGTATGAATATGGCTACCAGCAAATCTTCGCTGAAGACGCAATGTCAGACCGTTCCACAGAAGCCCACAACAGCTCAATCGAATTCGTCTTGAAGAGGATTGGACGGGTAAGAATGACAGCAGAAATCCTGAAGGCGCTGTCGTGAGGCGACGAGCATGGTAAGTGAATTCTCTGAAGAGGAAAAGGTCTTCATTGCCAGCCAAGGTGTTTTGAGATTCAATTCCTTGACGCCTGACGGCCAGCTCCATAGCGTGCCACTTTGCTTCGCCTTCGATGGACGCAACTTCTACGTTCACTGTGCAAATAAAAGCGCGAAACGATGGCGAAATCTCAAGAAGAACAATGTCGTCTCGGTTGAGCTTGATTCTTACGTAGATGATTGGTCCGGTAACAAGGGGATTCTTGTCTACGGCAAAGCGATATTTCTTCAACCAGGCCAGGAGGAACAGTGGAGAAGCTTGTCGCTGCTAAGGGAGAAATATGTTCAGTACCGAGAGAAGTTCAAGCTTAATGATTCTACTGTGATGGTAAGGCTGGAACCAGTCAAAATCGTGAGTTGGTTTCTCTAACATTATTGCCATGAAATTACACAATCCGTTGAGAACGTTCGGCCAAACGCGTGTTCATGTAACTGACTGAGAACGTTGAATCGAGAACCCTATGGGTTATCGTTCTGGCGCCGGGGGTGGGATTTGAACCCCAGTTTACTAGTAACTCCCACCATGATTGCAGAGATCCAAGGAAGGTATCGGTGAGCACTAGGGCGATTACGAGGGTGTAGTGACTCCTTTTTGAGTTTTCGTCTTTAGAATGTGAAGGACCTGATATACGGACTTTGATTGAATTTGCAAGTTACGCGTGATTCGAAATATCCTCGAAAATGCTGTGAGATGCGCGGCAGAGTTGAAGGAGTGCTTCATTCTCAAGTTTTCTTCAATATTTGTGCCGCATTTAGAGATGTTGAACGACTGCCTCATGTCACCGATCCGAGCCTTTGCTCTTCGACTTCATTTGCAACGCTACCGAACGTATGTTTGAATAGTTTGTCGAATAACCCTTCTGCGGCTTCGGTATGGATGTCTGAGATGAAGGGTGGCGTCGAAGTGAAAGTGTTTCTGAACGCAATTAGGGATGAGAGATGCGGCTTGCCAGAAGACCTTCATGTGACAAGAATGTGTGGTGGTCTGGTGGCAGTTTCGAACAGGGAGGTCATTAAGGTTGCGGATACCCGGATGGATTACTGTCCTTTATCGAGTTCTGTGTATGATTGCATGAAGGGATTTGAGACCTGCAGCCTTGAATCGAAGAGGCAAATGATAGCGGCGGGTGTAGGATCGAAGATTAACCGTTTCGGCCATTTTACAACTAGAAGAGAGCTTCAACGATGTGATGTAGTCATTCATTTTGGGGCTTCAGAAATGATGATGTACGCATTAGAGAGGAAAGGTGTGGATGCGGCTGTTACCGTCTGCGATGGTGCAGGCACTGTAATCACACAAGAACCGAACCTAGTTCAAGGCATAGGGGCTAGGATGAACGGTCTTTTTCACACCTCCCCCATTCGTGAGGTAATTGATGCGATCGAAGAGGATGGTGGCCATGTGCTTTCTCCCAAGACTGCGCTAACTCGACGAGGTATTATGTCCACGAATCTGTCGTAGACAAGTTCACGAGGAGACTTAACGAAGAGCTCAGCAAGGTCGTGATTGGTGACACCCAAGACAATATGACTGACCTAAGACCAATGATCTCAGCCGCACACAGGAACAATGTTGAGAGCTACATAGGCAGCTGAACGCCCCGAAATTCCTGATCACGAGGACGGGTACTACATTCAACCAACGGTTATTCAAACAGAGAACCACGACTCGTCTATAGTGATGCAAGAAATATTCGGCCCCGTCTTCACAGTGCTGAAATTCAACAGTTACGACGACGTAATTGAGAAGAGTAACAAGGTCGTGTACGGACTTGGCTCATCGGTTTGGACGAAAGACGTTCTCCATCATACAATACCCTACGAGTTCTGGACTTGCTTATTTATGCGCCTCAAAGTCTCCAAGGTTGATCTAAGCATTATGCAGAAAGAAGCTGCGCCGACATCGTAGTGCCCTATTCCTCTCTCCTTCATATAGCTTGCTCGTCCTTTGACTGCAACAAGACTCTTTGTTCCTTCCAGTCCCAATTCCGCAGCACTCACCATCTCGTCGAAAGCGCGAACCAGGTCGCGCTCACCGCGCCTGGCTGCTATTCGCGCCGCTTCAGATGCAGGATGAAGCGCATCCAGAATGGTTTTGTCACCCGGCTTCGCTCCTCCGATACTCATTATACCCTCTTCCGCGGCTTCGAATATTTGAGTGATTTCTGAGATACCTATCTCAGTCTTGCCTCTGCATGATCGTCCCGCTCTCTTGAACGCGGTGCCATACAAAGGTCCGGTTGCGCCACCGACAGAGCTGAGCAGAGTCGAGCCAATCATCTCTAGAATACTCCCTACGTCACTCTCCTGTATTGGAGCTAAGCGTTCAACAACCTGGCGGAAGCCGCGCTCCAGATTCAGCCCATGATCTCCGTCGCCAAGTTGAGAATCCAACTCAGTCAGGTAGCCAACCTTTTCGTGAATATTGGCAGAAATGTCACGGGCTATCAGACATACATCAGTAGCGCTGATGATTCGAATCATGCTTACCAACTCGTAGGCAAAGATTAAGTTAGATTAACATCGGAAAGTTTGGAGTGAATTGAGGCGCTAGAAGCATCGCTTTCATTTCATCATCCACTCGGAGTAGCGTGAGCGAAGCGCCGGCCATGTCAAGAGAAGTAACAAAGTTTCCTATTAATGACTTGAAGTTCTTGATTTCACGAGCTCCGAGAAGCTGCAGAGCTTTACGTGATATGATCAATAATTCCATTAGGGAAGTACCCCCCATTCCATTAATCATTGTTACAACCTCGTCTCCTTTTTTCAAATCCAAATCATCAGAAACGCTGCTCACCAAAACTTCAGCAATTTGATCAGCTGTGACCATCTTGGTCCTTTGAACTCCGCGCTCACCATGGATGCCAATCCCGAGTTCCATTTCATCATCTTGAAGGGCAAACATTGGCTTGCCGACGTGCAGAAGCGTACAAGATGTCAATGCGACTCCCATAGACCTTACGTTCGAAACGACCCTTTGAGCCAGTCTCTCGACATCAACAAGATCCGCGCCCTCTTCCGCTTTGGCGCCAGCAATTTTGTGACATAGTATCGTTCCGGCGACTCCTCGTCTTCTCTCGACCGGTGTTAATGCGATATCATCGTGAATAATGACGTGCTTTATCTCAATGCTGTTGTCTGTTGCCAATTCCTCGGCCAATTTGAAGTTCATGATATCCCCCGCATAATTCTTAACGATAAGCAAAACTCCCTTCCCTCCGTGCACTTCTCTTATGGCATCATAGATTTGATTTGGTGGGGGTGACGTGAATATTTCGCCAGCAATTGCTCCGTCAAGCATACCTCTACCTACATATCCGCAATGAAGGGGTTCGTGACCACTACCCCCGCCACTTACTAGGGCCACTTTCCCAATTATGGGGGAATCACGCCTTACGATAACATTGGTCCCGACTAGACGACGCAGAACATTGGGATACAGAAGCACCATTCCTTGTAGTTCTTCTTCAACTACATGAGCGACATCATTAACGAATTTCTTCATGGAAGAAAACTCCAATAGACTGCCGATACACGAAAATGCCACTCGTCAACTCGTTTTACGTCAACACTTCCATAACTAAGCCTAACGACTATGGCGTCGTCTGTCTTTCCCTGAGGCCGATGATTGAATGCAAATGCGAGAAGACAAACCATTAACCCCCTAATTGGAACTTGTGAAAGTCTACGAAGCTGCGATAATGATCAAACGGTTCCACCACAAAGTCCAGTACCGCTGGCACGTTTTCTTCGTTTGCTTTTACCGCATTTTCCAACGCTATCTTGATATCTTGGGGTTTCTCAATCTTCTCTCCGAAACAGCCGTGGGCTTCAGCTATCTTTGCAAAATCTGGTTGCACCTCAAAGTCCGCGCATATGTATCTGTCTCTATAGATCAAGTGTTGCAACCATCGTATCCATCCTAAGCAGGAGTTATCGAGTATGATCCACGTAGCGGGCGCTTTGTATTGCGTTGCCACTGAAAGATTGTCCATCATCATCTGGAAAGCGCCATCTCCAGTTACGCATACAGCCTGTCTCTCTGGCATGGCCAGCTTCGCACCTATTACTGCTGCCACCCCGAAACCCATACATGTCTGACCTGCCGGCATCACATCCATCCCAGTACTAAGAACGGGAAAATAGGAATATGACCATATATCCAAGGAGCCATTTTCGTGAACAAGAATAGCGTCTTTGTCAAAGATCTTCCTAGCCTCCTTCATTATCTGAAGGACCTTTGTTACTTTCCCTTTCTTCAATTCTTCTCTGAGGCCGTCTTCAAATTCGTTCTTGGCCGTGATGAGTTCCTTAACTCTAGGAGCTTCTTGATAGCTGACCTTTTTGATTCTCTCGGAAATGTATTCAATCAAGTCTTCCAATGCCAACTTCGCATCACCGACCATTGACGCGGTTGGTATCCAGTTTCTTGCTATTTCAGTTGGATCGATATCGATCTGTATCAATTTCGCGCTCTTGGGGAACCACTTCCATGCCGCAGATTCCATTTCCTCAAACCTAGTTCCGACGCCTATGACCAAGTCGGCTTCTTCCCACACTTTCTTTCCTATATCCGTTCGATACAGGCCCAAGCAACCAGCCCATAGAGGGTGATCCTCTTGGATCGAACCCTTCCCGCCCGCACTGGTCAGCACAGGTATTGCAAGCATCTCAGCGAAATTCCTTAACTCTTTAAAAGCTCTGGATAAGTAGACGCCTCCACCAGCGACAATGACAGGTCTCTCCGCCTTAATTATGAGTTCTCCAACTTCCTTCACCTGCTCTCTTGAAGGTCTCACTCGAAGTGGGCGAATTGAACGCACATACGCAGGCATTTCGATCTTACGGAGACCAACGTCATCTGGAATTTCCATAAAAACTGGGCCCGGCTTGCCCGTGGTCGCTGTTTGAAAAGCTCGCCGCATATACCATGCAATACGATCAGTTCTTGGAATGCGCACACTCCACTTCGTGAAAGGAGCAAATATTGCTGTCTGTTGAGGGAAATCCTGTAGGGCTCCCATCCATTCGATCTCGGTTGAAACTTGGGAAGCAAGTGCAACTATTGGCATACAACCGGACCAAGCCTCCGCTATTCCACTGACGAGATGCTGAGCCCCAGGTCCGACCGTCCCAGTACACACTCCTGGCTCACCCGTCAGCCTGGCGTATGCATAAGCCATGAAAACTCCAGCTTCTTCATGCCTTACAAGGATGGGTTTAACATCAGGAACATCGTAGAGCCCGTCATACAGAACATCGCAGCTCTGCCCTCCTGGAACACCAAAAACATACTTAACTCCTTCTGCTCTCAGCGCTTCCGCCACTATACGCGCACCCGACGCTTCGACCACACAGCTCACCTTTATTGAACAACAAAAATGCAGTCAAAATGTGAGGGGTTACGCGGGCGGAACGGACTTAAACGCCCACGCAATATCCATTCCCTCCTTCTTCAGGTGGTAATACCTCGCAAAGTAGTACCAGGGAATCGCTACGAGTATCCAGAACAACATGAATGCAACTCCAGCTAGGGTTATGGGTCCCCCGAAGAGTGGAAAGACTAACGTCGCCAATACGATCATCACGACTTGGAATGCTGAAGACACACCGCCAATAACCGCGAGTAAGGGAATGCCAGCGATCTTCTTCTGAACCCAGCCTGGTGCCTTCTCCCAGATGCTCCGTCCCCTATATGCTAGGAAGAGAGCGGCGAATTGGGCAGGAGTGAAGCTGATTACGATGAGCACTTGGCAGTTTGACAGCACGTATAGAACATTAAATGAGAGTGCGATAGCCAACGCTATTTCAACGATGATGCCATAGAAAATCAGCGCAAAAGCGGGCGTCCTCCATCTGGTCGTAAGAGAAGCAAACTTCTTCGGGATGAGTCTGTCGAACGACCAGTAGAACAATGTCCTGGACGTTATAACGATATCACCGAAAATGAATGATAGATTGAACATGGTTATTCCCATACCGATGAGGAGCGTTACGATTGGGGTGTGCGCGATTGAGCTGATTATTGTTATGATCTCGGGATTCCAGGGAAGGGGATAAGACCCGCTGGGCGCGTTGTACGCAAGATAACTAGCGGCACTCATGAAGTCCTTTGGAATCACGTTTTCGTAGAGTGCAGCAATTACAATTCCTATAATCTGAGCTAGAATAATTGAAGCGAATGTTGCGAACGGGACAGATTTCTCTGCTGACTTGACTTCGCTCGACATCCAGACTGGCCATGCTGTGAAAACGTACGTGTACAGAATAACCATCGGCGCTATACTGATGAAGATACTATCAGGAGTCGGTTGCCATCCTTTCGCTGTTGCCGTCTGAATAATTCCATCATATGATGTCCCATACTTGGCTGCAAATGCGTTGAACGCTTGGATGAAACCAGTAGTGTTAGTGCTCGCAAGAATGCCTATTATAAGAACGACTGAGATCATCCCAAAGATGAAAATAATCCACATGACGGCTTTCCAGACTTTTGCCCCAAGTATTGCAGTACCAACAGCCAAAATAGTGACCACAGTTCCAAGACCGAAGATCACCCAATTATTCGACATCATATTGACCATTCCTTGGACGGTTGGGTTGCCTGGGAATGAGAGAACCAGCGTCATAGGGATGACGTACGTGAAGAAATAGATTGCAAAACCAGCATCAGCAAGCATATGAACAGGCAGATTGTAGACTACTCCGCCCGCCAATCCAACGACGGGATTGATTATGCGACTGGCAAACACGTAGTCTCCACCACTACGAGGCATCGCGGCCGACAGAGCTGCGTAGCAATAGGCGAAGCAGAATACGAAGGGCGAGGCCAATAACAGCGTCCATAAAACATTAGCTGCCGGATAATATGCTGCAGTTATGGCCACCATGCCAGACATCATAGCTGATGGGGCGAGTCCGTTCATATTAAAAACGAACATGTCGAGTAGGTTGTATCCTCTAACCATACCGCTTGCTTTCCTAACGAAAATATCATCTGGTTTCAAAATACAAAACTCCGACACGGGCATTCCCCGCTTGTGCAACTTGGATTCATCATATGCATCACGTTACTTAGAGCCTTTTCCCTCCGACGCCATGTCAAGCTGGAAGCTTTACGTGTCAAGGTTAAAGCTTGACACGTAAGGATATAACACTTTGGTATATCCACAATATTTGCCTGCCGCAAATGTTTCTTTAGGTTTGGAGAAAATCCATACATGGGTTACGCTAAACACTTATAATCGGTGGTAACCATAAGGAAAGTGAGTTACATGAGAGAGCACTCGCGCACTATGGGTGAATTGCTTGAGCCTACATAGCGCCTATCTGACTGGCCGTCAGCTAAAGATTTGGATGATGATGCGGGATGGTCTCTCACAGAGCGAGATAGCAAGAAAAATGAAAATAACCCGCCAAGCGGTCAACCAACTAGCTCAACCCATTCCCGAGAAGGTGATGGCCGCGTTGCACGATGCATCCAAACTTAACCAAGTTGAACCTCGCCTAATTGATGCCGCCAGAGGAGTGCTCGTAGGATGGAGTAAAGAGCTGCAAACTGAGGCAGTGATCATGGCAAATCCGCGATCTGGTCTCCGTATTTGGTATCGGCATAACTTGGGCAAATGCAAAATTTGTCCAGACAAGAAACAATGCAAATCGACGCTCTTGGAAAATGCGACCAAGTTCGGGATCTCACTCACGGCTGCAGAGAGGGACCTAGATCCTTCGAAACTCTCTGCGCTAGTCTTTTCCAAACTGTTGGATCCCAAAGGTCTCGGCACAAACTTTTTGCAGATCGGACAATCTCGATAGCCCACTTGAGGGGCAGATCAAAGGCTTCTTAAAGCAGTCGCGCAGCCATTCCTTTCCGCGACTCTCAATAGAAGTGTTATATCTTTAGATGTCAAGATTTGGCCTTGACACGTAAAGCTTCCAGCTTGACACGAGTCCCGGGGATAAAAACTACACGGTCAACCTCAGCCTTGCTTAACAAATCTTATCAACCACAGCTTCTTTATTGAGCTGGGTATGAGGGTTGGGAGTGACCAGAATATTCTTTTCAACAGATATGCACGGTTCTGAGATTACATTTCTGAAATTTATCGGGGCGGCAAGCTTCTACAAAGCAGATAAAATGATTCTTGGTGGGGACATTACCGGAAAAGCGGTAATCCCTTTGATGAAGATGGGTGACGGTAGTCTCACTACTAACTTCTTGAGCAGAGACTACTCAGCAAAATCACCAACGGAAATTACGAAACTCTTGAAACTCATAAGAGATCTAGGCTATTATGATTTCGCAACATCTCCCGATGAATGGGCGAAGATCACATCTGACAAAGCTAAGACTCAGGAACTGTTCATTAAGCTGGCCTCGAACCGACTAAGGGATTGGGCTGCGCTCACCAAGGAAAAACTTCCCCAAAAAAAGGTCTTCGTCACTGCAGGAAATGACGATCCGTACGAAATTGATGACGTACTTAAAACGTCAGAATCATTAGTCTACTGCCATAACCAACTCGTCGATGTTGACGGCCATGAAATGATTTGTACGGGTTATGCCAATATGACCCCTTGGCATCTACCCCGGGACACTTCCGAGGAGCACCTGACGGAGATCATCAGCGACTTGGCTTCACGGGTTAAAGACATGAAGAATGCCATCTTTAATTTTCACGCTCCTCCGTACGAATCAAGGCTTGACGAAGCACCCAAAATGACGAAAGAACTGATCGCGAAGGCTGAATTCGTCTCTGTAGGCAGCAAGGCAGTCCGAAATGCCATTGAGAAATATCAACCGCTTGTGGGGCTTTTCGGACACATTCACGAATCCCGAGGGACCATCATGATCGGCAATACGTTGTGTGTAAACCCCGGAAGCGAATATGGTGAGGGTATTCTGCGAGGAGCGGTTATCAGTCTCGAATCTAGAAGAGTCAAGGGTTATATTCTGACATCAGGCTGACTTGGAACGCGGCTCCCCCGACGTTTAGATTAGCCGAGAAAGATCAGAAGGGTTCATGGTTTAGTGACATTTGAATGAGTTCACCATTTTCATGAAAGTCTCTTCAGAGCTCATCTCTGTTTCGCGGGAGAGCAACTCATAGACCACGAAGAATCTGCAGGACTGGTCACAATAAAGATGTATCGAGTATGTTCCGCGCTTAGTTGATTTTCGGTGAGCCTTCAAAAATCCTAAAGAGGGTTCAGAAAGACTAGTTTGATTATAAACTGCGTTATGCGAATTTACTCTAAGTGAGCGCGGCGGAGTTCTTTCAAATAATCCGCCTTTAGCGCCTCTTCTTACCTCATTGATGCTATATTCAGCGTATTCCTCCAATGTTTGAAACTTCTTTCTAGCGTTGTCCAACTTTCCCCAAGTTAGGAAGATTTTTTCCTTGTCAGGAAGGTGGAAGACTAGATCTCCACCATCGCGTTTGGATTTTGGGTTAAATTCTATTCTATCGCAAATCGAAGGATAGTCTATTGAAAAATTGTAGATACACAGTTTTTCAAAACGATCTTCCAATAACTGCATCACTACTCACTGTCTCATACGCTTGGCGAAAACGCGTCTTTTGAGTCTTTAGATCACTTAATGAGTACAGAAAGACTAGCCGCCTCTCATAGTCTGGCATGAAACTGGCGAGAAAGTATTAAGAACGCCAAATGCGGAAACGGCGTGCCAAGAAGAACATTGGCTGCAACTGCTAAATCCGTTTCAAATTTCTTAAGTGATCTGTGCGTCACAACGGTCCAGAGCGCCGCGGAAGAAGGTCTCATCATCAGAGTTATCGGAGCCGTGGCCGTCAGAATTCACACAGGTGACCTAACCGGCCTTCATGCAAGACTAGCTAGGAAGTCAGCTTCAGGCGAGGAGTTTAGCGACTTGGACTATATCACGTATGGAAAGACGAGGAGCAATGTGGAAAAGCTTCTAGAGAGACTCGGCTACACGCCGGACCGCGCAGCGCAACTTCTTGGACTTTGGGCGGGACGTGCCGTCTATGTAACACCTGAAAGACAGTACCACGCAGACGTCTTCTTTGACAAACTTGAAATGTGTCACACCGTCAATTTCGCTGGCAGACTTGAGAAAGACTCCCCAACAATTCCGCTCGCTGACTTGTTGCTAGAGAAGATGCAGATAGTACAGATAAACGAGAAGGATCTTAAGGATTGCACTGCACTCCTTGTAGGTCACGAGATAGGATCGGGAGACGACGAACTCATTAATGCCCCTCACATTGCTAGGAGTCTGGCAAACGATTGGGGATTCTGGTATACCGTCACAACAAATCTCAAGAAACTTAGAAACTATTTGGGCAAACTTGACGTTACACCTAAGGAGCAGGCTACTGTCGAAGCTAAAATCGATAGGCTACTACAGGCCATTAACGAAGAACCAAAAACATCGACCTGGGAAAAACGAGCGAAAACTGGAACATCAAAGAAATGGTACCGGGACGTCGAAGAAATTGGCTAACCAAAAGTTGCTCCGGTTACGGATGCTTATAGATGCCAACAACCGAATACCTCTTCAAAATCGATCAAAGATAATTAGACATCGCTCAGACCATATCTACAAGCCGATTTGAGTAACCCCAGTCAGTCCGTTCATATTCCCGATGTCAACCACTCTGATCGCAGCCAAAATCAATCGGTGCTATATCGAATACTTTAGCATACTGTGAATTTGCTTCAGATATTGTTACCCCAACGAACGATCTGCTAAAGCGTGAAGGCTGTGGTCAGGATTGACTCAAACTTTTTTTCGAACGCTCATCGTGCTGTCAGTTAATCCAACTAGAACTATAGTTGCCACTTCCTTAGGTACAGTCATTCGCAACGAGCCATGAACACGATTTATCTTAACCTCGAATTCTATGGGCATAATCAACCCTAGCCTTTCCATATACTGTCCATATACTTACACAGGCGAGTGCGAGAGATAGGCGAAGATTTTGACAAAGACGGAATATTCTTGTCGGTGTATCCGACCGCAATGTGCATTGCTTGGAGAAAAACGCTCAATGCCTCCACAAGCATGGCAATCTCAACCGCGAACAAGATACCACGCAATGATGATAGTGCAGAGAAGAATAGACTGTGGACTAATTCGAGCATGAGATCAGCCACCAGAACGACTAAGAATCCGAAAATGAACATGCGTCTGATCAGCAAATATCTATTTTGAAGCCTGCGAACAAAATCCTGAAGCGGCTCTAGTTGCTGGCCAGCCTTGATTGTTTGATCGACTGATTCCTGAACTGGTAATTTCGGTAAGTTCCTTACTATATCAGCTAGTTGGTTACGGATTTCGACAAGGGGAGTATAGATGTTCTGAATCATTTCAAGAGCAACTAAGAAGACACTTCCCGCTACCAAGAGTTCCACGGTAACATTCATGATCGTTGTAAGAACAGTCGTATCGAACTCATACAGTTTCAACTGGAGGATAAGTATCATCAGGTAGGCGACAGCCGCAATAGAGGCTGCGCAAAGGAAATAGCCGGTCGTTGGGTATGATCTTAGGAATCCTTTCTCTGCATCTTTGCGTTCCGGATTGTTGTTAGCCACTTGTCTAGCCTCACGAGAGAATTTTCTCGATTTCTTTCCAACTGTTCTTGACCGTGATTATGTTCTTCTCTTTAAGTTCCGCAATTTCATCTTGTTGATTGTTCCACGGTTGAGAAAATAGAATTCCCTTACGACCGTGGCCCCTGTCTGTGAAACTCTTGAGGTTAGGAATGTAATCGTCGATTAGAACGTGTGCAGATATAGCTGATTTTTTAGTACCGGTCGTATTTCGAAACATGCCAGACGTTAATTCGAAGTTATCGACCAGCCACTTGATCGTATATGCTTCAGTCTCTTTGGGTCTACTGCTTGCCACAACTACTTTGCAATTGGCTCTAATCATTTTCACGGCCGACTGAGCTTCTTCCACGATGGGCATAGACATTACGAATTCTGGATCAAGAAGATACTTCAGAATGAGTTTATCGAACGGTACACCGCCTACTGGGGTATCCCATGCTGTAATCTCCTCTTTTCTCATTCTTACTCCCATCTCTTTTTCGGCCCTAGCAAGGACGGGGGGAACCTGTTCTGCCAGAACACCGTCAACGTCCAACGCGACCACTGGGCGTGGCTGCAGATGGGCCCATTGAGCAAAACGCAATGTTTGAGGTCGCGCCTTTTTGCTATGCCTGAGGAACCTTGAAAGTCCGATCCCGACCAAGACGAGAACGAGAGTCAAACACCCGCCAACGTATGATGAAGCATATGCAATTAACACGAAAATGAGAGAAAAGACAAACCAGAGACTTGGAGTCGAAGTTGGTTTCAGCGGCCAGCCTCGGAACCACCCGCATTCCCACACAGTTGAAAATCCATGCACACCGTACAGAAAATAGATTATGAAGACTACGATGGTGAAATTTGTATAGCTGTCAACATTTAGAATCAGAAAAATGTAGGAGAAGGCTATTGCAGAGTCAAAGAAGAAACGGAGCCCACTTTTTTCAATGCTAACGTACGGCAACTTGTCAGTCGAGTCGTGATAGAAGACCCAGCTCAGACCAATTATGATAAACGCAGTGACTAGAAAGGCAAATGGTAGTGATAGAGGAGTTGCAAAGATACTGATCGAATGCTCAACACCAAGAGAAATTCCAACAATGAAGAACAGGTCTACAAAATCTGTATAATGTTCATGTAGCTTTGAAGGGACAGACAAGTTGTACTCACCCGAGAGGGTAATGTTAAGCGGTAATAACGCTTCGCGGGAAGAGACTACTAGACTGGTGCAGTGGGCGCCTTCATGTCACTTCTCTTCGATCTTACAGGTTCCTTCCCAATGTTCCCATCTACGTCCGCAACCAGTACAATAGTATTCGATGATTACGTCGGCTTCTCCGTTTCCCCAATCCCACCCTAGAGACTTATTCATTGTTTGAGCTGGACTGTGGCATCTCGGACAATTCATGACTCTGATAGGGCATTTCATGGAACATGAGACGGTAAGGCATGTGAAGATGATTCACCTGCAACGACCATCATTCATGGACCTGAATCTCTTTCGGTTCAATTTCTTGCTTTCCGTATCACGACATCCCCATTCGTGGTGGAAAATTCAATCTCGTCTCCTTCCTTAACCTTCAGAATATCCGCTACTTCTCGCGGAACAGTCAGTCGTAGACTCCCGCCTATTTTGACGAGAGTTCGCTTGAGGGTTATGGGCAATCATTACCACCGATGGATAATATAGCGAATCGCTATATTTATATTGCGCTATATATAATATAGCGATTGTGTATCGAAGTTGAGCAACCGCAACCAAACTCTGGTCTTCCATCCCATGTTGGATGGCTCGGAACGCCAAGAGAGATTTTTATTGCTCTTGGATGACGCGATCCGTTCCGCTTCGCGTAATGGAAAGCGAGCTGAGCTTCGAAAGGTTCAGCTAGCGTTACTGCGGAGGGGATGGCATCCATGAAGGCGGTCTCAAGAATCTGGCCGCCTCCTTCCCTTTTAGCTAGAAAGATACTCTGCCCAGCATACGTTTCAGCACCTTTCAGCATGGAGAATGCGTCCAAGTTTCATGGTTTGCACGCGACGGCAGCTCTAAGGGTGATTGCGAGGCATCTAAAGTTAGGTTACAAGTTAGACGCCATCGAAAAGCGCGGAACCGGGTTTCGAATTGATCTTATCTTCGTCGACCCCACCGATAAAACCAGGCTCGTGGAAGTAAAGTCAGCTAATAAGCTCAGAGAGGTCCACAAACTTCAAGCAGCTCTGTACCCTAACGATCAAAATGAATTAGTTCTCTCCAACCGGCATGAAGACATCGTCCTTGACGATCAATTCATCTGGGAAGCTCGGGAGAGAGCCCGCTTAACCAGGGAGCTGCTGGCCAAAGACCCAAAGAAGGCAGCCGTAAATTACAAGCCACACGAGGACGTTTGCTATACCTGCGCAAATGAAAGTTGCCCGTTCAACGGCATGAACAAAGAAACCCAATCTGTGGACATGCCTCTACCCGTTTTCCCGTTCGGTGATTTTTCGGAATAAGGAAGTTGGAAACTGGAAAAGAGGGAGCGCTTGATGGCCGGTTCACGGATGCGACAGCTTCGAGGAATGGAAATTGTTTCACGTGGTGGCCAAATAAGAAGATTAGCGCAGCACAACTATCAGGTTCATTCTCAGAAATCAAACAATTGGTACTCGGTCGAATGGCTGAATGGAAAGTGGGTCTGCGACTGTCCTGACAATGAAAAGTCGGGGACATCATGCAAACATATCTATGCCATTGGGTTCCTGAACAGGCTCCCGCAAATTCTCATGACGAATCAGAACTATGAGTTGTTGACCTGTCCAAGATGTAATTCAAGTCCCGAGGATACAGTGAGCATTGGAAAAAGACGCACCAAATCCGGGTCTACAGCACGTTATCAATGCAAACGTTGCGGATACAAGTTTAGTGACAGGTTCGGTTTCTCGAAGATGCGTAACGACCCACTCATGATCATTGCTGCATTGGATCTCTACTTCAAGAACGTCAGCATCCGTGACATTCAGCATCATTTGTCAACGGTTTACGGCTGTGAAGTGTCACACATGAGCGTTTATCGCTGGATAACGAAGTATGTGAAACTAGTTTCGAAGTTTACTGCTAAGATGACTCCGCAGGTGGGTGGAGAGTGGCATGTGGATGAAATGGTCGTGAAAGTCAACGGGAAGAAAAGCTACCTATGGAATGTGCTGGACAGGAAAACAAGATTCTTGCTCGTGTCAGAAATCACTACCGGCAGGAGCACAGAAGAGGCCTGCCATGTGTTGGAGAAAGCGATAGAGTATTCAGGCAAGAAATCGGACTGCGTCGTCTCGGACGGGTTAAAGTCATATCCGAAAGCAACCAAGCAGCTGCAGATTCGAAGACACATTTCAAGCCCCAAATTTACTGATCCGAGCAACAATAACGTAGTGGAGCGATTACACGGTACTCTCAGACCACGTTACGACCTAACGAAGGGTTTAGAGAGCCTGGACACGGGAAATACTTTCGCTCAAGGATCAATGATATACTACAACTTCGTCCGACCTCACGCACACTTAGGAGGGGCATCTCCTAGCGAGCGTGCAGGTCTAACGCTCAAGATGAGAAACAAATGGCTGGAGCTAACTCGAAACGCAACGAAAAGAATGTAGCTCCTGAAATTCCGATTTCTGCAGTCCGCTATAACCTCTCATCTTCAACATCCTTGTTACTCGCACTTGATGGTACCTTATCCATACCCCTCGATTGTTACAGAGTGCAGATTCAGGCGAAACCGACTGTAATGTTACAGCACCAATAAGGGTGGCGTAACGTTACGGTGGGTCTTACACTTGCTCAGTATCTGTAACGAATCGGGGTTTCGTTACAGAATTGTTTCCTTTCGCAATACAATTTTGGGTTAGCGAATATTCTTCGATTCCTTCCGAACGCGAGCTCGCCATGTTCTCTGTTCTCCTTTGTACACTACATCCAACCAATGAGTATCTATCAACCCACCCGCAAGCTGAAAAGCGGTGTATCCTTCCAATCCCGTTTTGCTACTTCGAATCTTTCTGAAGTTAAAGCAATTCAGATAAAGGCTTAGATTGCGATCCGCTGAATCATAGGAATTGAAACCTCTCCTCTTATCCAGAGGCTCTTCAACTTCCTGAATTAGACGTTCCGCGAAGTTGCTCGTTTTAGGCGCGTCTTCAAATGCAAAGTGTGTTTTCAACATGTCTTTGTATCTTTGCACAACTCGCAGAGCTTTTTTCTTTTTTTCGTCAAATCCGTCGTAGTGGGTCAGCAGATCAGAAAGTCGGACGTCAAACTGTATCCTAGAAGTTGAGGCCATGATGCTTCTTATGGTGTCTTTCAATTTTCGTCTAGCCTCAAGCTCATCCTCTGGTAACTTGGATTTTCGGATTGTAGGCAGTATCTTCTCGACTTTTCTGATCACGTGAACTGTATCAACCTGTATTCGTTTCGTAGGAAGTCGTGTTTTGATGGCTGAAATTAGTGCTCGTTCCGGGTCAACAATTACCACTCTTAGGCTATTCTCATACTCGCGCCCAAGGGCTTTCATTATTTCATCGATCTCTCTGATGTACGCGTCAACTAACACTTTGTCTTCTCGCGACTTTGGTAGGTCGACATGGACCATTCGACCCTGGAACGCATATGTGGTCATTGGATCTCCTGCGAAGAGGACAGGAAACTCAGTAAGTTCACTGTTTGGCGTGCGATGCCTGCGGATGGGGATATACGTCAGGTCGATGCACAAGTAGGGGGAAAATTTCAGTCGGTACTTCCGCGCTATCGTCATTGGGGCGTCAATTGCAGCTCCGATTGTGTTGAGCATTCGACTGATGAACATGGGATTTACAGGTATTTGTTTCCTTGCGAGAGATGCTACTTCGTCACGAATCGTATTGCCTGACCCGTATATGTCGTCAACAACTTCCTTCACTATATTCCACCCAACAATCTGGCTTATGCACTTGGGAGGAACGAATTTCCGTTTGCAAGCCGAGCAGACGTAGGACTCCACGTTGTGGACCCACGGGTTCAACGTCACATTAGTGGAACCACAGTGAGTGCAAGTGAGAGGGGGAGATTCTAGCACTGACTTTCGTAGCATTTCCTCGGGAGTCGAGTATGTCAGATTAATGGGATGATCCAGAGATCGGATCATGGTGGGAGGACACAGAGGGGTAATGGAAGGAAGAGTTTGGTCGTAGTTCAAACGGGAATAGATCATTGGAACATTGGGGGGTGAGTTCACTATGCTGACTTCGGGTTGAAGGTTCACACAATACCTATCTAGGCAACTTATGCGCTGGCATTGCGTCTCACGTTTTCGGTCACGCAGCGTTCTCATCGCGTGCTTCGCTCCTATCCTCCACCCTGGTTTGCGGTTGAGAGTCGTCGAGTCGATAGCACCAACCACTTTGCATTTTCCGGAATCTGAAGTCGGAATGTCACCGTCTTTGTCAGGCAGAAACCGATACAGGGAGATGTCTCTGTCGTCCGTCAAACTTGTTCATCTCGCTCAGTGAAGTAGGGGACGGTGCGAACACGAACGCAGTTAGTTGATTGTCTGAGTATCCCCACCGTCTTCCCGTGCATGTTATGCAATTCCTCGAATGTCAGTTCGGCCTGCTTCTTTGAATCGAAATCGAGGCAGAGGTCAATTGACGCTAATTTGACATGAAGTCGAGTGTGATCAATCCGGATCTTTCGCAAGGGCCCTACGGCTTCTTCGAATTTTTCGAGATACATCTCCGGGCTGCAGGGCAAGTCATTTTGAGTTGTTCCGCGTGAAGTATCCGACACGTTTAGCAGTGGATCACGGTATTTTCTCGTTGACAAGGTCTTAACGAGGTAACTATAGCGGTGTACAATTCCAAGAAACGTACATGGAGTTTTATGGAGCCTACTGTACGATTATATAAAGGTCGAAACAGATGGATTAAGTCGTCTTGGACGGATACTCATCACTTCTTGCAAGCCTTTATCCTGATCTTCATGCCTACAACATTCTCCGTCGCCGAATTACTACGATGTTTGACTTCATTTGGTTGGAGAATCTCGCGGCAAGACTTGTATGATCACATTACGGGTAGAGGGAAAGGTGGTGAGTCAGAGGGCTTCCGGAAAACCCGAGTCGGTTTCCTTAGAGAAGGAATTCTAGTATCGAAAAAGCGATCCTACGAGATCACGGTTCCGAGATCAATTCACAGTGCAAAATTAACTGCTCTTCGCAAGCTCCGAGCGTCTAGCTTCGAGGAATTGCTCTACGATTTGAATATTGATAGATTGGACGTACGCTTCGATCAACTAGTGAGAAGCTACGAGATTAATCACACCCGCGGATGGGACTCCAACGGGCGATTGGATTTCGACTTAAGACTCATAGTCCTTAAACATTTACTGAGAGGAATTTTCTTCAACTTTATTGAAGGAAACGACAACCTAGAAGAGGGGAAAATCGATGGCTACCAACAGCGATCGAAATGGATTCTTGATCCATCTTATCTCATAAAGCCCGCAAGATTACGAAAGATTCCTGAGAAAGATTATCTCCGGATACTTAATGAAATCTGGAAGCATCTAGATGTCAAGACAACACCACGCAAGACTACATACACAGGAATCCTTATGCTTCTTGATCTTAACGCGCTTTACGAAACACTCCGTACCCACCAAGGGAGACGAATTCTAATCGAGGCCTTCGACGAAGCAAACGAAGAGTACAAGCATTCCCTAAAACGTTTTAGAGCAATCCACGATCCTCGCGTGCCTGCAATGCACTCAAAAGAATTCTAGGACTACGCGAGCCACCGCACGGTTAGAATTCTGTAAAGCAATTTTTCTGTAAGCCAGGACGTCCGGGTAGGAAGACAAATGTTTTTAGATAATCCGAATTCAACATACGAGGATACGTTTTGCCGGGGTTCTGCTCCAAATGTAGCTCGTACATTCCAGCGGGTCGAACGAAGTGCCCGAAATGTCACCCACTCGATGGAATACTGACGACGCGAAGGAGTAGTAAGAAGTATCCGCGCCATGGGTACTTAGGCCGCAAAGGCTCCAATATTGAATTGAGTCTAGGTGGAGACAGGGATCTAGCAGCGGAATTCGCCGCTCGCAGACGTGAACTAGAGAAACGACTGAAGAAGTGATCTAGGTTTCGTTAGCGCGACAAGCCAGCGCAGAACACCGACGGCAGCACAGACCTCCACCTCGGACTGAAAGCGCCCAAGGGCAAAGAAAGCAACTGGCTCGCCACCGTGCCAGGCAGAGGGTACTTCGCGATCCTAAGGCTCTACGGCCCCACCGAGACGGTGATCAACAAGAGCTGGAAACCTGGCGACATCAAGAAAGTGAAGTGATCAAACCCACACTGCATGGCGCCATTGTAAGAACAAATTCAGGACCACCGGCTCACACCGTCAGTTGTTTTCATGTGTGTGGTTATCGTGGTGCGCCGCCCCCGCCGCCGCTCTAATGAAGTGCGCTGATACTAATCAGCTTGAAATCTTTTGCCGTGCCTCATGAGAAGACTCTGGCCTATCTCGAACTTGGGGTCTATGGCTTTTACAACTTTCCAGAATCGCCTCGTATGCCTCTTCGTAAGCGTGTGAGCAATCTCATGGGCTATGACATATCTTAGGGCACTCTTCGGCAATAGCCTAGCGTTCACATGTACGAGTATCTTGCTCCCTTTAAGTTTTGCAATCCTATTTTTCTTACCATCTATGCTTCTAACAACCTCGAAATCCAAGTTACCGAAGACATCAATTCTTCTTTCCGTTCTTATTTGTTCGTAGATATCAGAGAGTGTCAAGTAGAACGCCTCAACCTGACGCTCATCACACAATCCAGTTTGCACAATTGCTCTGCTCATTATTCTCCCTCCAAGGCCCCGAACACTTGCTCTGTAAGTTCGTCGATCTTGTCACGATGCCCTTTGAACTCTGACAAGATTAACAGTCTTGTTTCAGTCAATGTCTTTCGGCGGACATCCCTCTGCAGTTGCCATCCTTCAAAGAGCAAATCCAACTTTTTCAGATGGTCAATAAGACGCGTGATGAATTTCACTGCCTTTTGCTTTTCGATGTCGGGAAGGACGGTCTTCAGCGCTTCATATAGAGGATACTTCTCTTTTCCTATTTCCTCCTCTTCCCTCTTCCACTCCGCGATTTTTTCGGAGAAATCCAGTGCCTTGCGTACCGCTTCTTGGGTGTCGATCTTTCTTGTTCTCAGTTCTTCATAGGTTCTTTCGACTTCTCTACTCAGGTTGAGGAAGAACGGTGAGCTAGAATGCGTTCTCGATTCGTGCTGAATGTTAGTAATGATATCTATCGCAGCGCCGATTGTATTAGGCTTAGACTTCTTGAGGGCTTCAACGTATTTTGCATCAATACTCAAAGTCGGATATGTATCCTCGATCTCTTTGACGTCGATTGTTTGTTGTATGAGTTGGAATGTCTTCTTTGAGAGTTCTATTATTTTCAGCTCGTCTACATCTTTCTTCTTGAACCGCTTGTTATAGGCAACAAGCACTTTGGCGAGCCATGTGTAGTCAGAAAGATACGGCCCAAGAAACTCGTCTCCACTGAGCATTTCGTACGACTTCATGAGCGCTCTCATGGTAATTTCAAATTGCTTGCCTATGTCGGGATTCACAAGAACATTCATCGCAGCCTCTAGACTTTCTCGTGTATCCTCCTTCTTCACAGACTGGAAAATTCTCAGAGCCTTCTGGAGCAGCTCTCTGAATTCGTCTTTCTCCTTGTCGAGCTGTCTTATAACGACACGGATGTCTTTTGCTTCGCTTGCTTCGAATTTCTGGAACGCCTTCTGCATCTCTGCAAGGATGCCAATATAATCGATAATCAAACCAAACTTCTTGTTCAGATACGGCCTGTTCGTTCGTGCTATGGCCTGAAGAACTCTGTGCTCTTTCAATGGTTTGTCGAGGTACATCGTCCAAAGGACAGGAGCGTCAAATCCCGTGATCAGCATGTCAGTTACAATCAAAATCTTGAGTTCTTTGGCTTCCTTGAAGCGTTCAATGATCTTGTCATGAATTTCTTTTTGATCTTTAGAATCGTACTTCTTAGATAGCTTGTCAAAGTAGGTTCTAATTGGTTCCTTATCGTTCGCATTGAACGTCATCACAATCTCTGAACAATTCGGCGGCAGAATTTGGTCCAATGCATTCTTGTATCGGATGCATGCATCTCTGTCTATGGTTACAACCATTGCCTTAAGGCCGGTGGGCTCCACTATGTCCTTGAAGTGATGAGCTATGTCTTCGGTGATCGCCTCTATCCGCTCCTTTTTCTTGACAAAGGCGACGATTACCTTGACCTTTTTCCTGATTTCCTTCTGTTCTGCTTTCGATCGTGTCTTCAGCTCTTCCTCCTCGAATTTCACGAACTGTCGATACTCTTTCTCGTTAAGGTGATAATCCGGGAGTTTCGGCTCATAAGAGAGCTCGACAGTGAATCCATCCTTCAACACGTCGAGCATCGAATACCTATCGAGGTAGAGTTCTCCTCTCGGACAGAACTTCTGGAACGTGTTCCTTTCTGGTTTAGAGAGCGGTGTGCCCGTAAAACCGAAGATGAAGGCTTTCTTGAAAACACTTTTCATCACCGTTCTGAATTTTCCGTATTGGGTTCTATGCACCTCGTCGGCGAGAACAATCACGTTCTCCCTTTTGATTTCTATCTTGCCGCTTTCTTTTTTCAGCTTCGCAAATTCCTTCGGTCTGAACTTTTCAATGGTTACTAGAAAGATCCCTCTTTTTCCTTCCTTGCCCCATTTCAAAACCTCGATCAAGCCATCTACGTGCTCAATCTTCTCTATCGGAACTTCAATGAAGCCAAAATCCTTCTCAATCTGTTCTTCAAGGTTTTTTCTGTCAACAAGCACGAAAATGCTAGGCCGTTCGGCTTTAGGCGAGTTGTAGAGCTTCCACGCAGAGAATGCCATCGTGTAGGTTTTGCCGGAGCCTTGCCAGTGCCATATCAAGCCGAACTTGCTGTTTTCGTTCTTCCCTAGAGTGTTGATTACTCTTCGATAGATCTTCTCCGATGCTCTGAACTGCATGTACCGAGTCATTATCTTCGTAGACTTGTCTATCTCTTTCCTGATGAACGTGAAATTCTCAATCAAGTCGAGGAGATTCGACTTTGACAAGAGACCGTATATCGTGATTTTCAGAATGTCTTCTTTGAATTCCTCGACTTTGAATGGATACGGATCTTTCCATTCGCTAAGAAAATCCTTGTTCTCCTCGTTGAAGCCATTGGGGAAGTACTTCGTTTTCATTCCGTCGGTTGCTATCGAATATTGAACATACTTGAAAAGCTCAGGAGCCTCTCGCTCATATCTCTTTATCTGTATATAGGCTGTCGTCCAATCGACACTCTCTCCGGTCGGACTCTTGCATTCGATGCAGACTAGGGGGATACCATTGACAAGAAGAATAATGTCCGCTCTGATGTTCCTGTTCGGGCCTTCGAGTTTGAATTGATTCGTTACAACGAATTCGTTCTTATCGACGTTTTCAGGGTCGAATAGTCTGATGACTTTCTCCTTGTTCTCCTTCTGTATAGGGACAACCAAGCCATTTCTGAAAATGTCAAGAACCCTTCTGATTCCTTCGAGATTCGATGGTATCGTTCTCAGCGAGACAGCTACAAAATCAAGATCAGCATCGGTGAACTTTATGTCGGGATTGAGCTTTCTAACTGACTCTCTGAGGTTCTCCAGAACAAGCGGTTCCTCAAGCCTATCCTTTCGTTTTGCCTCTATTTCCTTTTGAGTTAAGTACTTCCATCCCAGCTTCTTGAGTTCTTGAATGATGAAATCTTCGACTGTGCCCTTCTCACTATAGGTCATTCAATCTACCTTAATCCTGATTTTTCCCGTAAGCAGCAAATCCATAAGTGCCTGTTTGATTTCTTGTAAGTTTGCCTTTTCATTCCTTTCAATTTCGAGTTTCTTGTCAACTACGGAGAGAGTCCTGGCAATCTGTTCCTGTTCAGTAAGTGAAGGAAGCGGAATGAGGACACGGGAAACCTGATCTGAGTTTAAGTGTGGCTGAGCTGCACGAACTCTGAGCCGCGAGAAGTACGTTTGAACTCTTGAGCCAAGGAGATAGTTCGCCAGATAGACCGAGTTGATCGTCCTCTTTGTAGGCGAAAGAATCAGATCATACCCAGCAATTGCACCCTCCCATTTCTCTGTAACACGAGCTATGTCCCCTGTGTAAGCTCCACTCCTGACCACGATAACATCCCCTGTTCGAAGGAAGGGATTGCGAGACTTCGGAATAGCCGAACGTTTCACCCTGAAAAGACCCGTTTCAACGATGGCACCTCGCTTTATGTTCGTTGCCCGTATCATTGGAACTCCATTCTCATCGGATTCTGGGGGCCGTCCTAATCCATACCGGATGATCGTCACGTCTCCAAGGCTAACTACCTTCCACTCTTTCGGGATATCAGCGCCAACCTCTTCACTATACTTGAAATCCTTGTGCCCTATTCCTTTGGTTAGGAGCTGCTGCATCAGGCCTTTCTTGAGGAGTCGAGTTTTCGCTATGATTTCGTTGGTCTTCTGAATAGCTCCATCAATAATCATGAGGATCGCTGCGATTTTGTGCTGTTCTTGGAAAGGAGGTCTCGGAAGAATCATGCTACCCAAAGTTGCGATGTTCAGCCCTTTTTTCAGTTGCCCCTCTTTCTTGCGATTAACCTGGTCCCAGTATAGCTTTGACTGGGCGAAGAAGTACAGGAACTTGGTGTCAACGTCAGTTTTCGGCAGAAATCTTATGAGATAAGAACCGAAGACCGCCTTCACTGATTTGTCTATGTAGCAGGTTTTCCCTGTAGTCGCGCCTATTCGTGCGAACAGTACGTCTCCAACGGAGATTTCATATCTCCTGAGCTCTGCTGGTCTAATCTTGCAATTTGGCATTTCTTCCCAGTTGATTCCACCGTTCTTTATGTCGGTAATTCTTAGGAGTTTAGTGCCCGTATCTTCTTCAATGGCTGAAGCAGTAATTCCATATTGGAATCCTCCCATTGTCTGCAGTCTGGCAGAGTCCCAGTCCCTAGGGATTTTCCCAATCTCACTATCGCTGAACTCCTTCTCCCTGTAGACCATGTTTTCTTCCATCTTCAGACCGCCTCTAGCACGTTGTTACGGAACGACTTGCGCAGACCCTCGTCCCTCAGGTTGTAACTGTCGAGCATTTCTCCGATTTTCCTGATGAGGTCCGAGTCATTAGACACAAAGTAGGTTACCTTGTTGGTTAGCGCTGTTGCGATAATTAATGCGTCTTGCGATCTCAGTTGGCGTTCGTAGATTAGTGTATAGAGTTCCTCATACTGCTCCTCGTACTGCTCTGATTCAGCAGAAAGCGACAGCACAGTTATCTGATTCTTGAAAACGAAATCATTTATTCTCTTTTCCACTGCCTTCTGATTCTTCTCCGAGACTTCTTTGACCAGCTTAGGGTCACTCCTCAGTCTGTTTACCGTCTCGTCGTACGACATTCTCTCATTCAAACACCAACCAACGAAATGAATCTCGAACTCCTTGTCAATCACCTCAGCGATGTTGAAGACTGAGGTTGCTACTACGATTCTGGCTTTCTTGTGAAGAAGCATGAGTTGAGCAATTATATCTCTGACTTCTTGGTGTCTATTTTCAAGATAGTCTAAGATCACGCCGGTATCAAGAAAAACAGTCTGCACCATGTCACTCAATCTCTTTTATTTGAACCAACACCTCTTCTAGCTGTGCGTTGATCTTCTCTCTGTCGGCTTCCAGCTTCTTCAACTCTGAATAGACTTGGAAAATGCTAATCCTCTCTGCCTCTTCAATTGGCATTACGTACAGTGACACATTCAGATTGCAGTCATTCTTGCTAATCTCTTTCATTTCCACTGCTATGGAGAAACCAGGATCCGCAGAGAACTTCTGATAGACGCTTACGATCTTTCCTATGTTGTCTGATGATAGAGCGTTCAATCTTCTAACTGATGGATGTGTAACATACTCGTTCGAAGCGTTGATGAAGAGTATCTTGTTATCTCTCTCTTTGGGCTTGTTCTTATTGAAGACGATAATGGCTCCTGGGGCACCCGTATTGTAAAAGAGCTTTTCTGGCAAAACGATAACGCATTCAATCCAGTCTTTTCCTACAATCTTGCTTCTGACACTCTTCTCCTGTCCTCCTCTGAAAAGGCAGCCGTTGTCAACTACGACTGCAATCCTGCCTTTCTCTTTTGCCGAGGCAAGCATGTGTTGAATCCAGGCCCAATCGGCGCTATTTTGAGGAGGAAAACCAAGAGTGAACCTCTCACGGAAATTAGCTTCTTTGAGCCTTCCCTCGTTGTAACCATCTTGATTCCAAGGGATATTTGCGATAACTACCTCGAACTGCTCTAGCTTGCCATTGTCCCTGAATCTCGGACTCTCCAGTGTGTCACCGTTCGCCAGATTAGCGTTCTTGATGTCATGAAGCAGTAGGTTCATTTCGCCGACAGCGTAAATTTCTGGATTTCTCTCCTGCCCGTACAGGAACAGTTTCCTGGCTTCTTTTTCTCCGAGCTTGTCGTGCACGTGCAAGTACGAAATTATCAGCATACCGCCGGAACCACAACATGGGTCATACACTTTCTCGCCAGGTTTGGGATCAAGAATCTCGACCATCAGTTTGATGACTTCTCTGGGGGTGTAAATCTCGCCCTCCTTTGCTCGGTCGGGTGCAAATTTCATGAGTATGTGCTCGTATGCATCTCCGAGCACGTCTGGGGAAACTTCCTCGCCAGCCAAATCGTATCTATTGAAAAGCTCAACCAATTGTCGCAAGAGGTCCCGGTTCTCTTGATTCCTAGCAAATTCTAGGAAGTCGACCCTATTGATGACACCCTGAAGTTCTGTGTTCAGTTTTGCAATTTCACCTATTGCTGTTGCAAGTTTTTCTGGCAGAGTCTTGACGTCTTTGGTTATCTCGTCCCAAAGGAACTGTTTCGGAATCTTGAAAGTGTACTCAAGTTTCTCGCTCTGTTCTTCGGCTTCCTTCTCGGACAAATCTGCCTCTTTCACCAGTCTCTGCTTGTACTGCCGTTTCTCAGCTTTCCAAAGGTCATTGATTCTCTTCAAGAACAACAAAACAAGAATGAACTTGTAATCCACAGCAGTTCTGATCAAATCTGCAGCTTTGTCTACAAGTGAATTCAATTCTTCTCGTGTTACTTTTCTAGGTAACATTACATGCTGAACCATTTTCTCATTCTCTGACGTATCTTCGCTACCCCGCAAAGGCACACTGACCTTATGCGTGGACGAACACTAAGTGGCTACGCTAGAAAAGGCTGTGGATAGGGTGTAACAAATCTCCAATTTGCTATCTCCCACCTGGCTGAAAGAATGGATGCAATAAATCTGTTGATTATATGTGAATAGTGGAGTCCTGTAAAAGTAATCTTATCAAAACTGAATGTAATGCGAAACTTATCCCTAACGACATATCTCTTCAAATAGATAGTAGGGTGACCTCAGAGTGAGGGCCAGAGATTTGGCTGAGGCTAGGAAGACTTGGTCACCTGAAGAGATTCAAGCAGTTTGGAACAAAGGAGCGGTTGTTACGGGTATCGACGAAGATGCGTGGCGAAAAGATGAGTGTACGGCTTGGATTCACAGAACTAGATATGGAAGTCGGGATTCCGATTATGGATGGGAAGTACATCACGTAGACGGAAATCCTGACAACAATAACATTTCTAATCTGAGGCCGCTTCAGTGGGACAACAATGCTTCTGGAGAATGTGTAGTTACTTCTTCTGGTAACAAGAACGTCAGAAGGAGTTGAGTCAATAAAGTTGGCTCTTCAGGGGCCTTTTCCGTTGGACCAAGTGTCCATGCGTGTTGATAGGGGATGCATGGGTGTTTACGTTCTTTCGAAAGATGGACGTACAGCAAGCTATGTTGGCCGGTCCGACTCCGACTTGCAACGAAGAATTGCGAGCTCTGCGGCGGAAGGCAGTTACATACATTTTTGGTTTGACTACGCTACCTCTCCTATGGATGCCTACAAGTACGAATGCGAACTTTACCATCACTACACACCTTCCGATAATGAGATTCACCCACAAGTTCCTGTGAATTCGAATTGGCGTTGCCCAATCCGGGGTTGTGAGTGGAGCTAGAATATTGCGGCCTGAAGTTATCTTTTCCTCTTGTCTTCCTGTTTGTTACTTTACTCCTATTCGTTAGACAGCTGCAGCCACAATAACAATCCACGGATTCGTATCTTTGATGGTCACATGACCGAGAACCTCAACATCCATCTTTTGCAAACTCCGTAGAAACGTTTCTAGAATGTCCTGTCGTCCTATCTCAATAAGTCGAAAACTGAGAGCCAACCATCCAGTTAAACGAGTCATATCAAAACGTACGATCAACTGGGCCTTTCGCTCCTTGCTGGGCATAAATTGTTTCCAAATGGGCAAACCTGGGGCGTAGATTGTCCATCCTCCTAAGCTAATTTCACCTCGAAACTGAGCGATAGGTGGACCAGTACCGGTTAAGCTATGAACGGTCTTTCCGCGCTGATCGACGTAAACCTCATGCATTTCGCCACTTGCATGGTAGGAAAAATGTGGACCTTCTGGTTTATAGCGATTCTCTACGTAGATATCGCCTTTCTTCCGTTGCCTTATTCTCACATATTGGTATGCTACTTCGCCAGTAAAACCGACAATTAGAATGTCATTGATTTCTTGCTCAGTCGAATCTTGTCCAGACTTACATTCTGGTTTATTGTCAGCCACTCAGTCTCGCCTTAACGTAAAGCCGTTGATTAACGAATCAGTGGTTGGTACATGTTACAATCTATGTTTGAGCCTGTATTCTCCCCTTCAGTGCGCCGATAATACTCTCTTCTTGAGGCTTGATGTTCAGGTCTTTCGGTCATGGTTGCTGTTGACCGCCTAATGCTTCTTATCGTGATGCTGATGATTATAGTTCATCCACCGTGGATTGAGTTATCGTGGTGCGGGCAACCAGATTTGAACTCTGATTTGTGTGTGATTATGCGTCAGAGCCCCAATTGTGGAATATATGCTAAGTAGGCTCTACGGAGCTCCTGTTTATCGATTCGATCGTAGATGTCTATGGCTTCTCTCCTCCGGTCTCCACGAAGTGCCTTGATGAACTCCCGATCCATGCCGGCACGCCTTAGGTGTGTCGTGAACCAGTGACGGAAACAATGTGGTGAGAAGTGATCTTCCAGGCGCGAAGATTTTGGATCATGGAGACCAACTCTCTCAGCGTACTTGGCAACTGCGTGGTTGACGCCGTGTCTCATCAGACGCCCTCCGTGCTCGCCGATAAACAAAGCCGGGGTGGACGGGTTTAACATCTGACGCTGGTTTACCCAGCGCTTAAGCACTCTGGAGGTTTCATCGTCGAAGAATGCTATTCGGCCGCTTCTTTTCTTGAACTTTTTCAGAGTTATTGACTGTTCCACCCAGTCGATGTCGGTTATGTCCATGGCGATCAACTCTCCACGCCTAACCCCCGTTTTAGCCCACAGGGTAAGCATCCCCTTATCCCTCGTGTCCAGTACGGAATTGACTAGTAGGCTCATCTCTTCGATGCTGATGAGTTTCCGAGGCGATTCAGCGTCCACGTCGTTTTCACTTTTGTAACGACGTAGGTAACGTTTCCGAACTCCAGTCACAGGATTCTGCCCCATGTACTCTTGGAAGACTAGGTAGTCGTAGAAGGATGCAAGTGCAGTGAAGTTGTTCTCTAAAGTTTTCTGGCCTACGCCTTCCGATCTTCTATACCGCAGGTACTCTATGAAAACCTGCTTATCGACCTGGCGAGGCAAGATGTCTCGCTTATCGAGGAATTCGAAGAAATGCATCACAACTGACCTGTAATGCTGAATCGAATCCTCCGTCATCTCCCTGTCCCGACAATCCTGCACAAACAAATCCACCAGCCTACCAGCTGCAGGTAATTCAACTAGGGTTTGCTGGCTCATTCACCAACCCACCTCCAACCCCGACGAGTTTTCTTCACGAGACCATAGGCTTCTAGGTTCTCCAACTGGTTACTGACCGCTTTGACCAGATCCGTCTCCTTCGGACTGATTCTGAGGAGGCGTAGGAGATGATCAGAATCCACGTCCTGCCCTTTCTTGAGAAGTTCAATCAGCTGTCGATCGTACTTTCTTACACCCTGAAATCTTTCTTGAAGGAAAGGTTCAGAACGATACCTACGAAGCTCTGTCTCAACCCTCTCCAACGCCAGCTTGATGATCTCGTTTTCCCGGTTAAGTTTCTCTATCGCCTCATCCTTCTTGCGGAGGTCTTCGATCAGCTCGGCTCTAGGCTTGTAGCTCTCCTCCCCCTCCTCCTGCCGCAACGAGTTTGTCACATGTTCATAGACGAATTGTGAAATAGAGACGCCGCTCTTCTTCGCCTTAACTTTCCAGTCCCGGACCATCTCTACGGAGGGTAAGTATGCGTACACGTACCTTTCGTTGATGGCCCTGCTCTTTCCCATAGGGACCTAGCATAACTGGGGTTGGTGCCCCTAATTAGGGTTACTAGTAAATTGGCGCCGGGGGTGGGATTTGAACCCACGAGGCCCAGAGGACCAACAGCTTTCTTGGCCCAGTTTTCTAAATCGATCTCGAGGTTCAACGTCCCTCATCTTAATGCTGAGGGGCTCTGTCGCCTTACCTAGCTAGGCTACCCCGGCGTTCATAATAATCGTCTTCGAGGAGCGTATTAAGCGTGGCAGATATCCGCAGGTCTTCTCAGGAAGACGTGTCTTGAATCATGATTTATGCCAGTTTAGGGAGAGGTTTATTTCCAAAGGGTTTCTCCGACTTAAGCACGAAAGGGTTTCTTTGAGTGTAGTTGTATCTTTTCCTGCGGCTCTTCGCCAATTCACGTGCGACAAGTCCAAGATAGATATCGATGCATTGACTGTTGAAGAAGTAATCCTGAAGTTGGACAGTCTCTTCCCTGGATTGAAAGCATTCATCCTGGACGAAAACATGAATTTGAGGAGATTTGTGAACATTTTTGTTAACGATGATGACATTCGATCTGGTGTTGGATTAATGACAAAGCTGAGAAATGGAGATCGCGTGCGGATAATCCCCGCCGTCGCTGTGGGTTAAGGAGTTGGCACCTAAGAATTCCGTCTACGCCTTATTAGGGACAAGAAAGGGCGCGTTCATTCTTAGCTCAAATTCCAAGAGACGAAATTGGAAACTGAAAGGTCCATTCTTCGAGAACTGCCCTGTATTTCACTTGGCATTTGATAGCAGAGATGGCAGAACGATTTACGCGGCCGTAAATAGTTACCATTTCGGACCGACAATCTACAGAACCAAAAACTTCGGGAGAAAATGGCAGCACGCTAAGATCCCTCCCCGTTTTGATGAAGGTTCAGGACTTACAGTTGAGAATATCTGGCATGTGGAACCTGGTTACAAGGATGATAATGGTGTAGTTTACGCTGGTGTCGCGCCTGGAGCTCTCTTCAGGAGTGCAGATGAAGGCGAGAACTGGGAGTTGAATCAGGGGTTGAACAATCATCCTACACGTTCTAAATGGCAACCCGGTGCTGGAGGACTATGTTTGCACTCCATAATAGTCGACCCATCCAATAAGAAGCGAATGTTCGTTGGCATCTCTGCAGTGGGCGTATTCAAGTCAGAAGACGAGGGAGAAACATGGTCTCCGAAAAATCGTAAGGTCCGAGCCGACTTCCTACCGTCAAAATATCCTGAGTTCGGGCAGTGCGTTCATAAACTCGTTATGGACTGCAAGAATACAAGGAACCTGTACCAACAGAATCATTGCGGAGTATACAGGTCTGAAGACGCAGCAGAGAGCTGGATTGAGATAACGAAGGGACTTCCGAGTGGATTCGGTTTCACAATGATTTCCCATCCAAGAAAGTCAGGTCAAATATATGTGGTTCCCGAAGAAGGCGACTTTTTCCGAGTTGCCGCTAACAAGGAATTTGCAGTGTACTGTACGAATAATAGTGGTAGAACTTGGAAAACAATGGTCTACCACGAGGGAATGCCTACTTAGGGTGCTATCGGGAAGGCGCCGCTTCGGACACGCTTGATCCGGCCGGATTATACGTTGCAACTCGAACGGGACACCTGTTTTCAAGCTCTGATGAAGGAAGAAGCTGGAAACTGTTAGTTGAGTGGCTGCCTCCAATATACTCGGTTACCACGGCGGTACCAGGTTCTTCTGACTAAACTTCTATTTCCTCAGTCACCCCATCTTTTGTAAAGAGATGTCTCGATGCCGATTGAATCCATGATTTTTCCCACCAATTGATTCACTAGCTCATCAATCGACGTAGGCTTATGATAGAACCCCGGACATGCTGGCATAATGGTGACGCCTAGTCGAGCAAGCTTGATCATGTTATCCAAATGTATCTCGCTGAGCGGTGTCTCCCGAATTACGAGAACGACCTTGCGATGTTCTTTGATGGCAACGTCTACGTTTCTGCAGATTAGATTGTACGCGAATCCGTTAGCGATAGCTGATAGCGATTTCATCGAACAAGGACAAATGATGGAAGCATCGAATTTCACAGAACCGGATGAGATTTCTGCTCCCAGATCATGTTCTGACAAAATCGGGCCAGCCTTAGCAAGCCGGTCTAATCCTTCTGGAACCTCTGTTGCGATCACGGTCCTCGCGGCGTCAGAAACGATCGTGGTCAGTTCTGATCCGCTGTTGTGCAACTCTTCGGCTAATCTTATTCCATATATTACGCCGGACGCCCCGGTTATCCCCAATACTATTTTCAAGGGTGCTGACGTGTAAGAGGAGGTTTTGACTGGTCTTAACATGTGAGCTTGTTTCTCATCGGTGAAATCGAGTTTGATCTCACAACATTATTATCACGCAGAGAGCGTCCTCTCATTGGGCATTACCATGAGGAGTTTTCTCCTGATCAAGACTCAGCCAGGAATGGAGAGGGAGACCCTAGGAAGATTTGAGCTGTTGTCAGAGGTGCGTGAGTTGCATTTGATAACTGGCAAGTTTGATCTTCTGGTTGCGTTGGAATCTGAAGATGTAGACCTTGATCCGCGCCATCAAGTAGTTGAGATGGTAGTTGACAAAGTGAGGAAACTAGGAGGAATAGTAGATACTCGTACTATAATCCCAATAGAACAACAAATGCGGCCGGCTGTTGCTAATAGGCCGATAGTGAAAGGATTCGTATTCATACAATCCGAGTCAGGCAAAGGTAAAGAACTCATGGGCAAATTGTGGACGCTTCCAGAAGTCGTGGGAGTCCACTTGCTGTTCGGCAAGGCCGACGTGTTGGCTGAAGTCGAAGTGGAGAAGAGCTTCGTAAATCCTCCTCCACAACGTATCGCAAACCTCGTTGAAACTAAGATTGCGAAATTCCAAGGCGTCCGCGACACTGACACTTACGTGCCAGTTGACTCGATAACAATAGCAAAATGATTATTCAGACTTCGCCCTTGTACTTAACCAGCGTCATCAATTTCTCGCGCGTGCGTTGAATGGATGCATATTCCTCTTTCACTTCTGGTGACATGAATTCGATTTGGTCGAGATTCCATATGGCTTCTGTTAGTTTCTGAATAGCCGCGCGAAGTCTAGTTTCCGAATTCGACGACATCATACTAACCTCGAAGAGAAATCAACTATATTACAGGTATGGCAAAATGTTTGGAATTGTTTCTTCTTCGAGGATATTCTCGATTCAGCTTCAAGGCACTAGGAGACGTTTCTATGTCAAACTGGCGTTAGAGAAACTATGCCGCCTGCGTAAACCAACTTTGCGTTATACGTAATCTCATACGTCTGAGTCCTATAACCTGAAGAGGAGAAACTTAGCGTGCCGTACGTTGCTTCGAGAAAATTCAACTGCCATGACCCATCAGGTCCAGTTGCCGTCGACTGGCTGGTAGCGCAATTATTCACAGTCACTGCCGCTCCGGCAATTGGTCGACCGCTGATCGCGCTAATTACAGATCCATAAATCAATCTAGATTGAGTAGAAGAGAACACATTCTGCGGAATCAACCAAAGCGGCCACTAAGAGTAAACACAGACAGCATTGAATGGTATACGCTGAGACATGTTGAACGCTATTGCAGTTCGGGGAGCTAGCTATAAACCACTACGGATTCCGATTGTTGCAGTATACAAGAACGATGCAATATTCTGCGAGGATTTTGCTACTGCGCAAGCTGGTAAGTGTCTGGGTTCGACGAACTCTGTTTGTACGCCAAGAGGATTGGAGCGATCGGGCTGATTTCTCCAAAAGTCGTTGCCATGGAGGATGAAACAGTCGAAAAATCAATTATTTTGGCTACGTCGCACCAAATCGTGAAAGAAGAGACCTGGGTTTGCAATGTCAGGTAGAAAGTTACGTAGCGGTATTCGCCGTTGGCAAAAGCCACTATTTCGTCGCTTGCCATATTATTGTAGGGACCGCTGTAGCTTGGTGAAAGTAACGCGTTTTCGGCATGGACCGTGACAATTACGGAAATATCCGTGAGACCTCTATTTCGAATGAGCACGTTGATAATATCAATGGTGCCTGGTTGAGCCTCAGTCATCGCGTTCAAACTGTAGCTTACACGAATGTCTGAAGCGCCACCAAAAGTGAATTCAACTAATGGCTTGTTTGTTAGACCATAACTGAGAAACCAGAGAACTGGCACAACCATAATCAGTATGATTAAGCCTATGACAAGTTTCTTTCTGCTCCGTTTTTTACGGTGTCTCTTTCTTGGCAAATCTTACACGATACCTAGAGAGCCACTTTTCATATAAGGTGTATCTGCACACTGACGCCATGAGATGCAGAAGTACGGGTTAGGACTGCGCCTTTCTTATCGATCGAGACCTGACATTTCTGACGATGATTACTACAACAGCCACGAGTACCAATCCTAGAATTATTAGGTAAACCGAATAGTCCGTACGCGGGGCTGCTCCAGGAACACTCAGAAGAAACTGGCCGTCTGCGCTTTGCTGTTTCCCATCAGCAGTTGAGTACATTATTTTCGCTAGCAATTCAACTTGTGGGACACCGCTGGTGATGTTCTGAGCCCGAACGTGAGATGGCATCGGCAATTCGAACGTCCATATTGCGGACTCTAACTTAGTGAGGTGAAAGTTGCCGAGGTCCTCCGAATGGGTAAGCAGCCAGTTACCATTCAAGTCGGGATCAAGATATGCCTCACCTCGAACTAGGAAGACATCGCTTGGACCAAGATTCAGGATCTCGATCTTCAGCTGGGTGGTTTGCCCCACTGGGGCGTAGTACGGTCCCGCCCCGTTTCCGATCATAGTTAGCTGGAGCTGGGAATTGGTTTGAGCAAACACCGCCGACGTGCTGCTGCAGAGAAGAACTAGGAACAGCGTCAACAGTAATGAACGACGATGCATGCCCTTCAACGGCACTAGGCGGTCTACTTAGTTTTATGCTGAACTATGCATCTGACTGGACTGAGTCACCCTTTGACTTAGGATGAGGTACCAGTCTGCGTAGAAACTGAATGGGCCAATTGTTTCTGACGCGGGGGTAGTGCTGAAGTATTGTGGAAAGCCATTAGCAAAGGGCGCCACGAAGAAGTAATCCGAGTACCCGTAAGTCCAGTCGTATGCGCCAGTATATGAATAGTGGAAAATCGTTCCGTACGTTTGACGAGCTAGAGTGCAGAGCCAGTAAGTTCCAGGAGTTAAAATGGCCATATAGTCAGAAGGGAAAAGTTTCCACGTTAGCCAACCTGGACCCCAGGTTGCTGCAGCTCTGAGGCAGTAGGCATGACTTGTAGCGGCAACAAGCGGTTGACCCGCAGGGGTCCCACTACCGTTGTCCTGGTAGACTCCGAAATACATACATTGACTACCATCTGAACCGGAATACTGTACATACATTGAGATTGATTGTAGGATAGTTGGCGTATTTACCGTGAATGTGACGTAAGCTTGAACGAGGTCTCCGCCAATAGTGCCTGACCACTGTTCAATGTTCTGGTCACCGTAATATACCAATGTGGCACCGAACGTCTGTGCAATAATGGGTTGAGCAATTATGAAAACAGCTACGAGCACAAGATAGATGCTGACTCGGCTTTTCATGTTGATCTTGACAGGTATGCATCCATTCTTATTTTAACACTATTCTGCTAGAGATGGAGATTGCACACTAATTGTACAATCAGTGGGCGCGATTTTCGCATCTTAACACTATTCTGCTAGAGACGACGAGATTGAGAGAATCGATGATTGTGTACACTGAATGTTAACGATTAATCATGTGTCATTCGGTAACGACGAACTCGTAATCCCTAGAAAAAGGGAGAGATTAGAAGTGTGCCTTCGAGAGACGTCTGAACGCGAGCACGGAGTTGGCTAGGTTTGCGGATGGCAACTGTACGAAGGTGAGGGCTCTAGTTCCAAGTTGGCTTCCAAGGGCGAGCATTGAAAGCGCCATGCTTGACGTGCCCACGGCCAACAGTTGTCCCGAGCTTGTCGCATATGCTGTAACACAGAGAACCAAGCTTGCCGCGAACCATGTGATTGAAGAGAAGGCGACCTGTTTTGAGATGAGCCATTTACCATGCCGTCTGATCAGCCTGGTGGCGAGATATGCGATAGGTGCCAAGTAGACTACTCCCATAAGGGACGCCGCAACAATTCCCGCGAATATGGCTCCTGCTTCGGCATTGATGGGTGCTATGGCAGAGTATGAGTAGTAAGATGCGTAGAGGACGCCGATGAGCGGATAGACTCCAAGCTGTACTGCCCTGTATACCCACGGATTGATTGCTGCGGAGTATGATAGTGAAGGCGCCCAACTGTAGTACCAAGTGTTGAAGGCGAGCATAAACTCGCGCCCAGCCGTAGTATTCTGAATATCGTTGTTGCGGAAGTTGCGGAGGAAATTCGCGTAGGGCTCAAGCGGGCTACCCCCGGTTACGTATGATACGGGGCAATATGGTACCGCGGTTCCTTTCACCGTGGCGATAGTCGTGTACACCGATGTCGTCGTAGTAGTGCTCGGCTCGGTTATCCAGTTCGTAATAGAACTTGTTAGTGTTCCCGTGATCGACGTCGAATAAGATGTTGATGTAGTGGTAGTTGACTGTGAGCTCGTATAACTCCAAGAAGTGGAGGTAGTGGTTACGGTTGTAGTAGTTGTTGAACTTGAGATGGAAGAGGAAATTGTGGAACTGGTCGTTGTGAACTTAACTACACTAGTGCCCGAGTATGAGTAGCTTGTTGATGAGCTTAGCGGCGGTGTAGAAACACAACCTGAGACACCACACGAGGCAACACCCAATGTTGCGCTTGCAGGCGTGTTGAGGGCAACGATAGCTCCTAAGATTGCAAGCAACAGTACTAACGTCAGAGCAACTTCGCGAAGTTTCAACTTCAAGAGAATAACCTCCTCAAGAGCATGGGCACAATCAACAGCAACACCGCCAACAGTCCAACATTATCAGCGAACGGCCCCAGATTTATACCCTGATCCATACCCTGAGGCTTTATTGCGAATCCGCATGGCAGTGGACCGCATGACACTGTCGTGAACGATGTTGTTATCGTTTGTAAGACTGACGTCTGAGTCTGCGTAGTTGTTGTGCTTATGCTTAGGCTCGTTGTAGTTGGCCCGGAAACAGTTGTCAACGTCGCATGCGTAAAGGTGCTGTAGTAGATGCCCGTCGTCTGGACCGTCGTGCTTGAGTAAGAGTAGGAGGTTGCCACAGAAGTTGTCGTCGTCGTTAGTGAAGTGCTCGTTGTTGACGTGGTTGAGGTTGTACTGTACGTGGTTACGGTGCTCTGCAACTCAACGGCTAAGAAGTTCGAAGCAAAATCACCCTTATCACCAGTGACCGTAATCAAATAGTATCCACCAGGAGCAGTATCTTTTACCGTGAACGAGCCGGAAGCATATCCGCCCGCGATTGAACAGTCGGGCGCCACTGTCCAGGGCGGTGTACCACCCGCCGTTATAGTGCAACTCGTGTCGTCTGGGTTCAGGCCTGTTGCTGCAAATCCCACTGGCTGACTCTGCTGTACAGTGGCTGGATTCAACACTAGCAACGCAGACGGAGTGCCAACGGTGAAGAAGCCTGTAGCGGTTGCCCCAGTGTTATCAGTTATCACTATTCCGTAAGTTCCAGAAACCGCGGTCGAAGTAGCAGTAACGGATCCTGCAACTTGCCCAATCCCGCCGGAGATGTAGCAGCCTGGTGCTGTCGGGCTTATGGATGGGATTATGGTAGCGGTACAACTGGTTGCGTCGGACTCGAATCCTGATCCAGTGTACGTGAATACTGAACCCCTAGTCCCTGTAGGCGGAGTGACAAATATGCTAGGAGTTACTGTAAACGGCGCCCACACTCCAAAAGTCGCGTAACCGGTACAGCCAGCGTTACCGCATGGGTTGTACTGTCCAACAATATCGTTTGTAGGAGTACCTACCACTGTTACGTTATATGGAATGTTTGTAGTAGCGTACGGGCCCACAACGAAGCTGCCCTGTGCGGTCTGCGGAATTGTGATGGAACATGTCGAAGACCCTGTCATCAAAGTGTTGCTAGGCGCCCCCGGAAACGGTGGGGTTGCCGACGGATCTGACCTAACGTAGGCTACAAGATAGCACCCTGTGTCAGATGGTGAGAGCCCATAAGCTATGACGGTGACTGTTGCTCCAGTTGGAGCGTTGCTTGGGAAGAGCTGTATGGAGGGCGTTCCACCTATGACTCGCAACACTGCTTGCGCGGAATCTCCCTGGTTACAGGTTACTTGGATCACATACTGGCCTGGCGGCACGGGTCCAATTATGAAGCTGCCATTCACTAATCCGGTTCCCACCTCTATCGCTACGGCTCCCGAGTCGGGCAGAATTGGGTTGAAAGAGTTAGTTGAGCCGCTTATGAGGGTGCATGAAGTGTCCGTGGGCAGGAACATAGTACCATTAACGAGTATATCATCACCCTGACGACCAGTGCCTGGACTCAAGTACAGTCTAGGGCCATTCACTACGGTCAACACTGCTTGCGCGAAATCTCCTTGGTTGCCAGTGACTTGGATCACGTACTGGCCTGGCAAGGCATTGCCGACGAGGAAGCTACCGCTCACATTTCCCTGCCCTGCACGTATGGAACAAGCTCCGCTTCCAGTCAGAACTGCACTTGAACCTGGACTTGAAACGACGCATGAAGTGTCTGTTGGTAGGAATCCTTTTCCATAGAAACTAATGTCAGCTCCCGGTTTACCTGACGTTGGATTCAGGTAAATTACCGCCCCCATCGTGACGTTGAATACTGATTGCGCGAAGTCCCCTGTGCTACCCGACACTTGAATTACGTACTGACCTGGAACAACGTTACCAACAGTGAAGCTACCCGTAACGTTCATGAAACCACCAGGAGTCTTGAAAGTGGAGCAACCCGCCGCGATCACTATACCTGAGGGGCTTGATATTGTACATGAAGTATCACCGGGTTGGAAGTATGAACCTTCAACAGCCACATGCGCCCCTATAGCCCCACTAGAAACCTGACCAAGCGGAGCAAAGATACTGTTAACTCCAAGCTGAACGAAGGCTCCACGTGTCACGTTCAAAATTGCCTGCGCGCGGTCACCCGCACTACCACTAACCTGAATCACATACTGACCTTCAAGAGCGTTACCCACAGTGAAACTACCCGTAGCATTCACGAACCCACTAGAAGTCTTGAAGAACGTGCAAGCCGCGCTACCAGAAGCAATCACGGTCCCGGCACTGGGACTAGAAATCGTACAAGTTCCACTAGTAGCGTCCCGAGGAAGGAAGTTCGACCCTTCAATACTAACATGCGTACCCGTAGTAGCACTAGCCGCCTTCCCTAGAGGAGCAAAGATACCGTTGACACCCAACTGAATGAAGGCCCCAGCGGTTACGTTGAAAACAGCTTGAGCCCTATCGCCTGCACTACCACTAACCTGAATCACATACTGACCCTCAGCAACGTTACCCACAGTGAAACTACCCGTAACGTTCACGAAACCATTGAAAGGTGCCGTAGTAGACTTGAAGAACGTGCAAGCCGCGCTACCAGAAGCAATCACCGTCCCACTACTAGGACTTGAAATCGTACAAGTTCCACTAGTAGCGTCCCCAGGAAGGAAGCTTGACCCTTCAATGGTAACATGCGTACCCGTCACACCACTAGCCACTTGTCCCAGAGGAGCAATGATACCGTTAACTCCCAACTGAATGAAGGCCCCAGCGGTTACGTTGAAAACAGCTTGAGCCCTATCGCCTGCACTACCACTAACCTGAATCACATACTGACCCTCAGCAACGTTACCCACAACAAAACTACCCGTAACGTTCACGAAACCACTAGAAGTCTTGAAGAACGTGCAAGCCGCGCTACCAGAAGCAATCACCGTCCCACTACTAGGACTTGAAATCGTACAAGTTCCACTGTTAGCGTCCCCAGGAAGGAAGCTTGACCCTTCAATGGTAACATGCGTACCCGTCACACCACTAGCCACTTGTCCCAGAGGAGCAATGATACCGTTAACTCCCAACTGAATGAAGGCCCCAGCGGTTACGTTGAAAACAGCTTGAGCCCTATCGCCTGCACTACCACTAACCTGAATCACATACTGACCCTCAGCAACGTTACCCACAACAAAACTACCCGTAACGTTCACGAAACCATTGAAAGGTGCCGTAGTAGACTTGAAGAACGTGCAAGCCGCGCTACCAGAAGCAATCACCGTCCCACTACTAGGACTTGAAATCGTACAAGTTCCACTGTTAGCGTCCCCAGGAAGGAAGCTTGACCCTTCAATGGTAACATGCGTACCCGTCACACCACTAGCCACTTGTCCCAGAGGAGCAATGATACCGTTAACTCCCAACTGAATGAAGGCCCCAGCGGTTACGTTGAAAACAGCTTGAGCCCTATCGCCTGCACTACCACTAACCTGAATCACATACTGACCCTCAGCAACGTTACCCACAGTGAAACTACCCGTAACGTTCACGAAACCATTGAAAGGTGCCGTAGTAGACTTGAAGAACGTGCAAGCCGCGCTACCAGAAGCAATCACCGTCCCACTACTAGGACTTGAAATCGTACAAGTTCCACTGTTAGCGTCCCCAGGAAGGAAGCTTGACCCTTCAATGGTAACATGCGTACCCGTCACACCACTAGCCACTTGTCCCAGAGGAGCAATGATACCGTTAACTCCCAACTGAATGAAGGCCCCAGCGGTTACGTTGAAAACAGCTTGAGCCCTATCGCCTGCACTACCACTAACCTGAATCACATACTGACCCTCAGCAACGTTACCCACAACAAAACTACCCGTAACGTTAGCAAATCCATTAGAAGCCTTGAAGAACGAACACGCTCCACTACCAGACGCAATCACGGTTCCGGAACTAGGACTAGAAATCGAACAGGTTCCACTATTAGCATCTTGAGGAAGGAAGCTTGACCCTTCAATGGTAACATGCGTACCCGTCACACCACTAGCCACTTGTCCCAGAGGAGCAATGATACCGTTAACTCCCAACTGAATGAAGGCCCCAGCGGTTACGTTGAAAACAGCTTGAGCCCTATCGCCTGTATTACCAGTAACCTGAATCACATATTGGCCCTCCTGAACGTTACCAACGACAAAACTACCAGTAACGTTCTGGCTGCCAGAACTGGTTGTAAATGTTGAACAGGCTCCATTCACAATGATTGCACCATTAGACGGACTTGATAACGTGCACGTAGTATCAGTAGCCGCGAAATTGGCCCCTTCAACACTCACGTGGGTTCCCACCGGACCCTTGGCTGCTTTACCGACACTTGCAAAGCCACCAGTAATCCCCGTAAGCTGAATGTACGGTCCACGGGTACCAGTGACTGTGAATACTTGTTGCGCGAAATCACCCGCGCTGGGAGCGCAGCCATTGTTGCCAGTACAAGCTGTAACCTCAATGACGTAGTCACCAGGCGGAACGTTGCCGACGATGAAAGTTCCGTTTCCCACTCCACTGCTGACAGCACACCCTGGAATTGTCACTACGCCCGGGGGTTGACCTGAAACTGAACAGGATGTATCGTAAGTGGGAACGTTGCTCAAAGTGAACGTTACTTCTAACCCAGGTGCACCGGAAACCGCACTCAGTACGAGATTGAAACCGTCAACAGTGAAAGTGGCCTGCCCCGAATCACCCTTCGCGTTACCTGTTACAGTAATAGTGTAAGCTCCTTTAGGAGCATACTGCTTAACCGTAAAGGTTGCACCGCCACCTATGGTGCAAGATGAGACACTGCCCACGGGTACACCTGAAACCGTGCAAGCTGTGTCCGCCGGATCAAAGGCTGCAAGGGTGACGGTGATCAAAGTTCCGGGAATTGCGTGGGTCGGAGTCAGCGTAACTGACGGAGCGGCATGAACATACGCTAGGAAGGCCGATTCCGTTGTGACGAATAACGCCATGATGATCAAGAGTAATGTGACTGCGTATCGTATTCTGCGTAAAGCATTCAATCTATGCACATCTCTGAAGATTGTTGATTAAGCCGTATCTGACGATATTTAACGAATCTTGACCGAATACGGCAAATCATTGACAAACACGCGGCAAAATTTGCAGGATTTTGCTTCATTTCCAACAAGCGGGCCAATTCCGGGGTTGTCAAACCGGCTCAACCTTCAACGCAGGGCAATGGTGTGGGTGAATATTTAATTGTTGTTATGTGCAACACAACTACAGTAACTATACGAACGTATCTTCCAAGTAACATTGCCGAGATTGTGTAAACTTCCGCGTGCGATATCGCAAAGACTAACAGGTTGTACACGACGATTATGTTGAATGGTGAAGACGGTTCTGCTCAGCTTTGGTCAGTTCTTGAATGATTTTGGGTCAGTTGAATGCCCCTCCCACTCCCGTTTAGTATGGACCCCACATGCACTCGCTGTGACGCCCAAACACGATTATCTAAAAGGCAATTCCACGCGTAGAATCCCGTGGAATCGACCCGTAGGTCGGAAATATCAGACGATTAGAGGCCGATGATCAATTTCTTTGCTCTCAAGTATACGAACATTCGCCGTGGTCGATTTCATACACGGAATCAGTGAAATTCATAGGCGCGTTTTGAGACCCCACTCCCACACACTTTGCGACACCACTTTGGGGAGTGGGCCAGAGATTGTTTCAAAATACCTTAGGCATGGCTCTCCTGAATAGGTCACGAAATATCGTGATTCTACAAATGGTGGCGTCATCTTACAGAGGCTTTTTGACCGATTTGACCGATATCATCGTATGACGTGGTACTCTAATGGGTCAAAGATTGGCGGTGATTTCGCTGCTGACTGATTTTGGGTTGGTGGATCCGTTTGTTGCTGAGATGAAGGCGGCGATTCTCTCGATCTGTCCTAGGGTTAAGATTGTGGATGTTAGCCATGGGGTTGCTGAATTCGATATTAGGATGGGCGCCTTCCTCTTGGCTGAAGCCGCTCGCAGCTTTCCTCCGGGTGCAGTCCATGTTGCGGTTGTGGACCCTGGAGTGGGAAACAGTCGGCGCGGTATCGTGATCAAGACGAAGCGAAGTACGTATGTCGGTCCAGATAATGGGTTGCTGATTCCATCTGCGACCATGGAGGGAATTGTTGGCGTCTTCGAGATTTCTAACCGGTCGATGATGGGACGTGAGGTTTCGTCAACCTTTCATGGACGTGACGTATTCGCTCCAGTCGCGGCTCATATTGCGTGTGGGCATCTCCCGGAGGAATGCGGACCAAGCATCAATGATTACGTCCCCTCACCCTTTCATGACCCAGTGCTGGAAGGTAAGAGTACGATTTGCGAAATACTTCACATAGACAGGTTTGGGAATTTGGCAACTAACCTGACTCAGGATCACCTCAAAAACTGGCACATAAGGGTTGGAGACAAGGTCACATTGTTAACTGGAAGGAGAAGAATGCGCGCGAAGTTTGTGAGAACTTTCTCTGACTTACGCAGACACGAGGTGGGCTTAATGTTAGGTAGTCATGGATTCTTGGAAATTGCCTGCCGAGAATCCAATGCTGCGAAGCGTCTTAGAATTAGAAGGGGACGCGTTGTCCGAGTCTCTGGTTACTAGGCTTGTCGCTCAACACTAATTCACGTAACCGTTCATCGCCGAATATTGTTTTAATGTACGCGGAGGTTGATGGTGGAACAAGCTTCTCCCACCCGGATCCGTTCACGATTCGTTCACGAATCTCAGTCGCCGAGAATTGTTCCCTATCATAGAACGGGAGGGGTTCAACTCTAAATCCAGCCTCCTTGAAAAGTCGTGATGTGACAGGTTCATTTGAGAATACTATCTCGAACCGTGGACTCTGCGAAACAAGATATGGTACCCAGAGGTCATGAATCCGCAGATCCCTAATTGGAATGAGGAAATACTTCGAAGCGTCAATCTCCGCCTCATCCAACGCCATCCTCAACATTGTAACCCGCTCGCCCGCAGTGAACGGGTTGTGCAAAGTGTGACTGAACTGTGCGCTTCCAATTGCAATGATGACTTGCGGGGCTTTTGATAGAATGTCACGAATGCAATGTAGATGGCCCAAGTGAATTGGCTGAAATCTACCAATATACAGTCCACGAATCATGTTCGGGTCCAATCATTGCACCTTCAATTCGGATACCAAACATACTCCTTTGAGACTCGGTCACCCTGAAATTTCACGCCTTCCCTCTCAAGCAGAGCACGCTTCATGTAACCACCATCACACGGCTTTCTGCCCGGCATCCCATAATTACCAACATGAAGCGAAGACGGCAGAACCCTATGGCACGGGATTGCAAGCGGAAGCGGATTCATCGCATTAGCCAATCCGACGGCACGTGAATAAGTTATGGACCCCAGCTTCCTGGCGACTATCCCATACGTAGTGACTTTCCCTCGGGGAATTCGAGAAAGCTGAAGATAGACGCGTTTCCTGAAACTCGACACGCGTGACAGGTCAAGCTCCTTCAAATCCATCATGCCCCTTCCAAAGAAGAGGCCACGCAATTCCTGTAACCTCCGATTAAGAAAAGAATCGTTCTGAGTGGAAAAATCCACAGGCACTATATCCTTCACTGCTAATTCCGCTGCTTCCTTGTTGCGATCCGAGAATGCGCAGGCCACTAACTGTCCCTTCTCATTCACCGCGGCCGTGAACCATACACCGTCCATATTCTCGGAGGAGATTTGAATCACGATATTTCGGAACTCTTACGAGTCGTATACCCAAGACGCTACATAAAGACTGACCTGCGGAGTAGTTTCATATTGCTCTCTCACTGATTAGGATAGTTCACAATAAACCTGGACGGTGGGTTCCCTGCAAAATCTTGACTGGATTCAGAAACGGACGGGCCTTGACCCAGCCAAGAACCTTGAATCGCTTACCCTCGTAACCACAACTTCCTCCACAATCTGCATGCAATGTCGCGGCAGTCGAATGCTCTGCGGCAAGGCATACTGCCCTGTCTTATCAAAGGCTGAAGCACTCGTTAGACATCTTCCAAGCCTGAACACTCAACACATTGAAGGTTCAAGTCCGCCAGGAGCGTTCGTGGGCCACGTCGGATACCCGAAAGTTTACGTCGGACCACTCATTCCGCCCACTAAAGGAGACACAGCCTTCCTTGACACCCCCGAACTATGGCTCGGGAAGGATATTCAAACAATAATCGACTACCGCTTCAGTTTGATTCGAGGAAAATCCCTACTGGACGTTCATGAGGCCGCCGACCCGACGAAATATCTCCTCGATCTTCACGATCTAGCACTCTCTTCCCGTTCGGTTGAGGTTGACGCTAATTTTACAAAGAAACCGCGAATGGCAGTAGTACTGAGCGAAGAAACACAACCCTTCGGTCCCTCCGCACTCATCAAGGATTTGAGAATATCCCCAAGCACGGGGGAAAGGAAACTCGAGTCTGTTTACTATGATGACGATCAACTGGCGGTGGAAGGCATCCAAGAATTATACCAGGGAGGCGTGGAAATTTCACGCATTCAAAAGATCCTAAGCCTCGGCATGCTCGGGTTGCAGAAGCAAAGAAAGATTGTTCCAACCAGATGGAGCATCACAGCGGTGGATGATACACTATCGAAACGACAGCTCGCAGCCGTCAAACATTACCCACCCATCGACAAGTATCAAGTCTATCTCTACAATTACCTCGACAACGTCTACGCCGCCATACTCTCTCCTCGTAATTGGGAGTTCGAATGGATCGAAGCCTGGTTCCCTGGAACAGCATGGAACGAGACCGGTTCCGTGCCAGCCTTAATGGGTGACCACGAACCTTACGAAGGCAGAACCACATACGCAGCGGTCGGCGGCTGCTACTACTCATGCAGGCTCGCAGCCACCGAAGCACTGCTGAGACAGCAACGTCAAGCGGCTGCCTTAGTGTTGAGAGAGATCAGGCCAGGCTACGTCCTACCTGTAGGAGTTTGGAACGTGAGAGAAAGCGTGAGGGCCGCTTTCAAGACTCAGCCGCAAACCTTCGACAGCTTCAATGAAGCCTTCCATTTCGCATGCCAACACCTCTCAATACGACCTCAAGTCTGGATAAAGAACAGTCTTCTAATTCGTAATGCGATGTTTCAACCTAGACTCAATCAGTATTTCACAAGTTAGATCAACACAATAAGATACTAAGCCAATTCACAGGTGTGCTCACAAAGAACAGCGGCCTCCAACGATGATTGAAATTCAAGGCGACATACTCGAAGGCGGCGGCCAGATCGTCAGAACCAGCATCTCACTCGCAGCCCTAATAGGCGAACATATTCACATTACAAAGATACGACACAAGCGACCAAACCCGGGCCTGCAACCACAACACGTTACAGCAGCAAAAGCAATGGCAACGCTTTGCGACGCTCAAACTGAAGGATTAACGCAGGGCTCAACAGAATTAGTCTTCAAACCCAACGGACACAAATCAGGCAAATTCAAATTCGATGTGGGAACCGCAGGAAGCATACCCCTAGTTCTGCAAGCATTGATGCCTTGCCTCGCGTTCGCACCCAACCACCTCGAATTGGAGATTAAAGGCGGGACAGACGTAAAGTGGAGTCCGCCCATCGATTACATACGACTCATCACCATACCGACGCTCCGCCTAATGGGCTACGAACTCAACCTAACAGTAAACCGACGCGGACATTACCCGAAAGGCGGAGGCCACGTCACCGTCTCAACGACTCCGCCAAGGCGCCTACGTAACATCACACTGACCACCCTTGATCAATTGACTTCCATTCAAGGCGTAAGTCACTGCGTCAAACTCCCAAGCCACGTTGCCCAACGGCAAGCAGACGCCGCCAAACGAACACTAACCGCGGCTGGATACAATCAATCCAAAGTAGACGTTGAATCACATGTGAGTGATCATGATCCGCACACTGGACCCGGAAGTGGCATAACACTAGTAGCCACCCACGCAAACCCGTCGATAATCGGCGCAGACGCTCTTGGGGAGAGAGGAAAACCGGCTGAGCAAGTAGGAGAAGAAGCTGCGAAACGGTTAATTGATGAATTGAACTCACAAGCCGCCCTAGATCGACACATGGGCGACATGATCATTCCATACATGGCCGTCGCAGACGGCCATTCGGAGATTTCCGTCTCCCAAATAACGATGCACACTTTAACGAACATACACGTTGCTGAGAAAATCCTCAAAGTAAAGTTCCAAGTCAACGGCAACGTCGGACAACCAGGGAACATCTCCGTAGATGGCTTAAACCTGAACACCTAAACACTAAAAGTCTCAGCCCGTCGCCTTTCGACTCCTCCAGATTATCAAATCTTCCTGAAGGTTTCGGATCTCTAAGACTCTGTGGAATGGGATAATCGTCTCCTCCGAATCAGATTCACCTGCCAAGGTGAAGAACGAGTTCCCAAGCTTCCGTATGTTTGAAGCCCGAACTTCTCTCTTATCATTAGGCGCGCCGCGATGCCTGTACGTAATCAGATACTCATCTGCTCGCTCACGTTGGTCCCATCGGAGTTTATTCAGAACGTTCTTGAGCGGGTGAACCACAAGCGATCAGTCTACGTCTGCGGTTCTAAGCTCTCCTAAAAGAAAAACGGAGAGGTCAGTTTCGAACTATAACTGAACAGTCTCACTAACGTTTCCGTAGACGGAGACAGAATGAAGCTCCGAGAGCACAGATCGCTGCAATCACAGCAAAGTAACCATCGAACTCAGGCACAGGTGTCACAATAGATCCGCCTGAATTATACGTTAAAGGTATGCCTCCACCGTATGTCTGCTGGTAGATGAGATTCCCGAAAGCATCATACTTCAAGACGAAGAAGTCAGCGCCCTTATTCGTATTCGAACCAAAACTGTAAGTGTACCCAGTCACGAAAACGTTTCCCACATTATCGACGGCAACACCATATGCATAATCACCTCTGTTGCCGCCCCAAGTCTGATCCGATAGTAGATTTCCTGAAGGGTCATACTTCAGTAGGAAAGTGGTTGCAATATCAGAGTTAGGACGCGAACCATACATGTAGCCTGTAACATACGCATCACCTGCTCCATCGACGGTAACACCGTTACCGAAGGTGTTCTCTTTGCCTCCCCAGGTTTGCGCGAAGAGTTGGTTTCCTGAAGGATCATACTTCACCAGGACCGCGCTAGCGACTCCAGGAGTTGAACCATAGCTGTACGTGTACCCAGTCATGTACACGTTGTCCCCGCTATCGACAGCAACTCCAGTCCCATAGTTACTCTGCGGCCCTCCCCAGACTTTCTGGTACAGCAAATTACCGTACGGATCGTACTTCAAAAGAAGAAAGTCTGACTGGGCACCATAACTTTCAGTTGAACCAACCACGTACACGTTACCTGCACTATCAACAGTCACACCAGTACCGTAATCATTCTGTAATCCACCCCAAGTCCGCGACCATTGAGGTTCACCCGAAGGCCCATACTTTAGCAGGAAGACGTCAGTGGTCACGAATCCTTGTCCACTTCCGAGACTGCTCGTCGACCCAGTTACGTACACGTTGTCAAAAGCGTCAACTGCAACGCCACGGCCGACATCATTCCCTTGATCGCCTCCCCATCCCACATAGTAAACCTGATTGCATGAGGGATCGAACTTGACCAGAAAAACATCATAGTTTTCATGGTTCTCAGCCATGGTGGTGCCCGTCCAGTACATGTTGTTTGACGAATCGAAGGCAACGGCATAACCGAATGTATCATCCGACTGATATCCAGTCCCTCCATTTGGTCGCGTGTTATAGTTTTGAGGGCCCCAAGTCCGGAAGCATAACCGTTTTCCTGATGGGTCAAACTTGAACAAGTAAGCAATTGACCCCCCCTGACCGAAGCTCGCCGTAGATCCAGTTAAAGCGATGTTGCCCGCGTTATCGATAGCCATGCCGGAACCCAAAATCCTTCCAATAGTAATTGGCTGATTGCCACTCACAAATGTGGAGGAAAGCATAAGCGCACCTGAGAAGAGAACCAGAGATACAAATGCGAAGACTCTCAAATATTTCAGAGTTGAAATCAAACTACCATGCACCTAAACTTACTAATGTACTAGAAAACGGCAAATCCGGCATATAGGATTTCAATAATTCTGATGAGTGTCAGTTTAATCTTCATTATACGGAACCACAAAACCCCGATTCACATCATTCACCAACAATTATCACCAGAATAGTGGCTCCGCGCATCGAGTTCAGTGTTGGCTCACGTTCAGTTTAATGTGACCGAGTTTGCTGTTTCCAATACCTTATTAATGCCTCTGAGACGGGAAAGCTCCGCAAGAGGTTTCTCGATTGGCTCAAGAATACTACATACCCGGCGCAACAACCGTCGGATTAGTCTGCAAAGACGGCGTCATTCTAGCCTCAGAACGCCGAGTCAACTATGGATATTTCGTCATGAGCAAGTCTGGAAGGAAAGTCTTCAAGATTACGGACAAGATTGGAGCAGCCTGCGCAGGGATAGTCGCAGATATGCAAATTCTCACTCGTGAAGTCGCAGCCCACCTGAACATCTACTCGTTCGAACGAGAACAAAGCGTGACAGTTCACACTGCCGCGAAGCTTATGGGTAGTTTGCTGTTTGAACGGCGCTACTTCCCCTACCTGACGCAGACAATCGTTGGGGGAGTTGATGAGAGTGGCGCTAAGCTCTTTGTACTCGACCCGTTAGGTTCGGTGATTGAAGACAAATTCACCGCTGTCGGTTCCGGTTCTGAGATTGCTATGGGTCTCCTCGAATCCGACTTCAAGGACAGCATGTCAGTCGAGGACGCTAAAGGCCTGGTTCGCAAAGCAATCAAGGCCGCATCTGCACGGGACATTGCAAGTGGCGAGGGCCTCGACATGCTGATAATAACCGACAAAGGTGTGCTCGAAGAACACGAGCCCCCGGCAAAGTAGCATAACCCGCACTGGATGAGACTTCTGAGAGAGTCTCAATGCTCTCGAAGAGTGACATGGAGAGGATTCAGAGCGAATTATTGTCTTATGATAAGGCTAGAGAACGTCTACAGGTTCTCACGCGCAACGCGACTCGACTCTGTGGATGGGCCATGGTTCAAATTCACAGGGGCACACTGCGCGAAGCAAGCAAGACTCTTAGTGAAGCGAAACAAGCGCTCGATGAGATACAGAAACTGCTCTCAGCTCATGTTGAGTTACCCCAGTTCGGGCAAGTCCTAGTGGCTTTCCAGGAATACGCAGAGGCAAAACTGCTCTTTCAAATGAAGAAGACTGGCAAACTCGCATCACTAAGCGAAATCGGAACGAGCAGCACAGCATATCTGCTTGGAATGCTCGACTTCATCGGTGAGATGCGACGCATGATCCTCGACTGTTTGAGAAATGGAAAGACAGACGACGCCCAGCATCTTCTCTCGAAAATGGAGAAGGTGTATGAAGACCTGTTTTCTCTAGATAGAACCTCCATCCTCCCAAACTTCAGAAGAAAGCTTGACGCTGCCCGAAGAATCTTGGAAACGACCAGAGGGGATGTTGCTTCGGACATGCGGCGTGTCTCATTAGAGAAGGCTGTCCGTAGTCTTGAACGAAGATTAGGGTCCGAATCCTCCAGAATTAAACGCGGTTAACTTGAAACTCAAGTTACCTGGCTCAATTAGCGTTCAGGATGCGATCAAACTACAAGAAAAACTCGCTCCACAGGTTAGCGAAGAGAGCGATCTCCCAGCGAAGATCAGCAACCTCGTTGGTTGCGACGCAACGTACTTCAGAGGGATAACGCGCGCAGCCGCTACACTGGTTGATTATGAGAAGCTAGAACTGTTGAAGACAATTGAAGTGGAAGAATCTACAAGGTTCCCGTACATACCTGGACTCTTAGCCTTCCGGGAAGCCCCATCCATTCTGCGCACGATAAGCGACTTAAAGCCGAAATCGTACGTGTGCTTAGTAGACGCACACGGCGTAGCTCATCCGAGAAGATTCGGCCTTGCATGTTTCGTGGGACTGGTGCTAGATAAACCGACAATCGGAGTGGCAAAGAGCCTACTGTACGGGCGGATAAAGAGGGATACAGTCATCGACCCGGACGGCTCCCCAATCGCGGCGACACTCAAATTGCCTAGAAGTGGGAAAACAATCTATGTTAGTGTAGGACATAAGATCTCCCTTAAAGATGCGGTTAGAATTGTCAAATACTGCATCACACCACAAGGGCCAGTCCCGATAAGACTGGCTCACGAAGAGGTGACCAAGCGGAAATGTCCTCTGAAGAAATCAAACCCAGCCTCCTGATAACCCTCTACAAACTGATAGAGGTCGGAGCTTACCCAGACGAAGTAATATTCACTACCACTGAGCTAGCGAGATTGCTAGGAGCATCCCAGCAGACGGCTTCGAGACATCTAATTGAGTTAGAGAGGCTTGGCCTAGTCCACCGGGTAAGATTGGGCCGTCGTGAATCAATCAAGATAACCGGCACCGGAGTCAAACATCTTAACAAGATGTTCATCACACTCAAACGAGCATTCGAAATGAAGAAGGCTGAAACGATGTTCGAAGGAACAGTCTTCTCCGGCATGGGTGAAGGAGCGTATTATGTTAGCCAAGAATCCTACAAGCAACAGTTTCTCTCAAAGTTACAGTTCCAGCCTTATCCCGGGACCTTGAACTTACGCGTCCGCAAGGAGGATCAAGAAGAAGTGCGACTCCTCGAAGCCTCCCCGTTTATTCTTATTGAGGGTTTCACAGATGCAGGGCGAAGTTTCGGCCCGGCAAAATGCTTCCTCAGCAAAATCGCTGACAAGGCAGATGGCGCCCTCATCCTCCCTGTACGAACGCATTACTCTGGCGACGTTGTCGAATTAATCTCCCCGAAGTTTCTGAGAGAAGAACTTCATCTGAAGGATGGCGACACGATAAAGGTGAGGGCATTTAGTTCAACGTTTCAGAAAGCTTCTGCCTCACAGAAGTAGAACTAAGGTACCTTTCGTTCTCATGCTTTGAAAGCTTAATCATCTGAATTCGGAGTTTACGTCGCATAATAATCTCCCTAACACTCCTCTCAAGATTCTCCTGGTCATATCCGAAAGCGACAATGTCGGGCATAACCTCCATCAAAACCTCCTCATACCCCATCCCAACATCCTCGTATCCGAGGATTGCCCTGTCAACGGGCTTCAAGCCCTCAACGAGTTTCCTTCTATCCTCCTGGGGAAAAATCGGCTTACGACCTTTCAACATCTCAACGGTGATATCGGTGGCGACCACAGCGATCAACACGTCACCGAGGCTTCTCGCCTCAGTCAGAGCAGCCAAGTGACCCAAATGCAGAACGTCGTACACTCCACCAGCTAAAACGACTCTAATCTTGGAGCGGCCTAAACCGGAGAGAGAGTATCGAGCCTCGTTACGATGTTGAATAATATACCCTTCATCGATCACTCCTCTCAGGTCCTCTCCGTTCATGATTGTAAGAATTTCCTGCTCAGTAAGCGGCCCATGTCGCGTCTGCATCAGGTAGGCGGCCTTAATGATGGACTTCAGCTCCTCTGACTTCAATGTCGATCCAGCCGCCGTTGATGACTGTGAAAGGTCTTCCTCTAAAATGATTACTCCAATGGCTTTGTAAGACCCAGATACGCCAACACGTCCAGAAGACCTTCAGCGTATGCAATCGAGGCCAGTGAGGTCGCAGGCTTCTGGTTTTCAAGATAGTATCTGGCATCTTTTAAGTATCTTTGCAGCGCATCCGAAACTATTTTGATGCTCGCGGCCTTGACAGCGGAGTCGCTGGTCACGATTATGTTTCTGTCCAAGGCGCTTTCAAATGATTGTATGTATCGCTCCGCACGTTCCGCAGGGTTCTCGCTCAAACTCATTAACTCACCAATTCTTTCGGTGCATGACAGATTAACTGTAAAGCTTCCGCTTCAACGAAATGTAACTTACCTGGAAAGATCAGCAGGTAAGGCGGTTCCCCAAACTGGGTACGCATCACATCCACGAGTCTACCCGCAAATACCTGCATGTCCGGAGCTTCGAGTCGAGCCACACCAACCACCAGTGTGGAGTCGGTTATCGGTGCCCCCGGAATATTCTCTGAATTCGCCCACAGCAATTTGAGAGCACTCGGAATGGATACGAATTGATTGTGTTCCACATCAATTTCCAAAAGGACAAGTGAGTGAAGACCCGAGGACAGGTTACTGGCTATGGTTTGAATCACGCTCATCGGAAACTGGCCCTCATGAGAAACGGGTACGGTAGTTGTACGGCCGAACTTGTACGATTGTAACCCAGTCACGCCAGCAGATGCGGAGACTACTGAAGCAGCGTGAATAATCCTGGAATTAATCCCCGATCTTACCGCGCGTAGACGTAAGTCCACATGAGTAGTCGCTATGAGAGGATCGCCCGGTACGAGAAATCCCACTCGCACAGTCTTCGCTTTGGATAAGATTGCCTCCTCAGCGCCCTCCTCAACTTCTTGACGCGAAAGCACATGAACCTTCTTTCCCACCAGCCTCTCTAAGCCGTCTATCTTCAAGCCGGGCATTCGACTCGTGTAAAACTCTGCGAAGAGCATATCACACGACCTAGCCTCCATCTGACCCCGCAGAGACAAACCATACTCATCATGCAAACCTAACCCGATGAAGATTAGCTCGCCCACGCTCACTCACTCCAACGCTCACTAAGGGGCGAACAATACTTTAATGCCACTAAGCCAACTTGACGATTTCAGCGGGTCCGTAGCTCAGCCAGGCATCCCAGCGATGCCCTGAAGAGGTAGAGCGGCGGACGAAGCTTCGGCCGAAGCTCTTAACCAGACGAGGGAGACCCGAAGGTCGAGAACCCGAACAGGGTCGACAAGGTTCAAATCCCTCCGGACCCGCCACTTATAGCGCGCGAGTCCACGGTCTTAAAATAAGTCGAGTATGTGACATCCGGCGGCCTTGCAAACCAAGACCATTATCAAATCTGCTTCCAAGTATTCGCATCTACTCGAGGACGGGGACGTAGCTCGCTGGGTCAGGAACCTTGAACGCGGCAGCGCAGTAACCGGAGAGGTCTCAGTCAGACGTCTCGGGAAAGCCTCCGAACTACTCGGTTTAAGTCCGCAAGAGATGATAACTGAAGCCCAGAGGAACCCAAAGAAATTCCAAGATTCCTTAGAAGATATCGTATGCAAGCTCGAGACGGAAAGCAAAGCACCCGGCTACATTGCAAACTTGGTGAAGATCGTCCGCCAGTGGTTGAAGTACAATGACGTACTTCTAACCCGTCAGATCAAGATCAAAAATTCAACGTCAACTCCGAAGATCCAAGATGAATGTGTTCCGTCCCAACAGGAATTGGCCAAGCTGCTTCGTAGCTCTTCAAGTCGGATTCGGGTTGCCATCTCGCTAATGGCGTTCGCGGACCTTAGACCAGAATCGATTGGCAACTTCGATGGTTCGGACGGTCTAAGGCTCTCCGACCTTCCAGAAGTAGTGGTCGAAAGCAAAGGTGTGAGCTTCAGGAAGATTCCGACTATTGTGACGGTTCGCGCGTCATTATCCAAGGCGAAGCACAAGTACTTCAGTTTCTTAGGTTCCGAAGGAACCGCTTACCTGCGCGAATATCTAGACGAGCGAATCAGACGTGAAGAGCTACTTGGACCGGACAGCTCATTAATCACCCACGAAAGAGAAGAGAAAGTGAAAGTCACGAAACCGTTTCTACTGACACGGACCGTCACCCGTCACATCAGGCTAGCCATGAGACGGTCTGGACTGAGCCAAAGACCCTACTCGCTACGAGCCTACGCCCAAACAGGGTTAACCATAGCGGAATCGAAAGTTAAGGTTTCGCACGCCTACATCCAATTCTTCAGCGGCCACCGAGGCGACATGACGGCGAGGTATTCTACCCACAAAGGATCTTTGCCGCCTGAGATGATTGAAGGGATGCGCTCTGCATACCAGCACTGTGAACCGTTCCTTTCGACTACCGCATTGCCTACAGATCAAATGTCAACAGTCAAAGAGGCTAAGATTGAAGCGCTGAAATCGATTGCCAAAAGCATGTTCGACATTGATCTTCTCGAAGTCAAAGTTGCGAAGGAACGTAGCGAGAACCGGGATCTGTCGCAGGAAGAGACAATCCAACTGTTTGAAGCTGAGATGAAGAGAAGAAGATCTAACAATCAGCAAGAGCTACAGCTTATCGTCGATGAACCTGACTTAGAAAATCGACTGCGGAATGGATGGCAGTTCGTTAGCGCTCTACCTAGTCAGCGTATCCTCGTAAGAAGAATAGGCACGCTATAGGGCGGCTAGACTTTCGATTCCGCCAAAAGAAGCTTGGAGAGGTGATCAACAATTTCCTCTTTTTGTCGGTATGCATTCGCGTTTATGGTCTTAACGAGCGCGTTCAAGACCTGTTTGTACGGGTCTATGGCTTTGCAAAGGAGGTAATCAACAACCTCATGCCGCAGAGTAGCAGCCGCGTCTTCGTACTCTTGATCGTAGATGAAAATTGTCGTCCCTTTGACTTCTCCGGAAAGATCTCTCGTGTTGTCAGGAAGCCAGATTACTTTCATCTCTGGTAACGATAGAAGCTTAGTTATTCGGTTCAATTCAATTTGCAAGAGATTATGTTTAGGACTCAAAGCTATACTACTCGAACGCGTTAGCGTCCAGCGCTAAACTTGGGTAAACGTAATCGCCGCATAGGATCATTTCCTTCAACCCTGCGAGCATTGCGTCAAGTTCTGATCTTGGAATACGCATGTGGAAGAACCTACTGCCCGCGTGCAAGGAGCAATCACGAAGGGTACCGCTGCAGTATTCCCAGGCATCTTTGACAGCCTGTACGGCCAGGGGCTTAAGCAGATATCCTGAAAGGGTCAAGTCTACACCTAAAGACGCATAGTTCTTCGTAACACCCCAGACTTCAACTTCGACTGGTCGACCGTGTAAGAACCACCTTTGAAATCCTGTCAAGTTTCGTTTTCTCGATCCACCGCGATATTCGTTGTGAAACACTTCACGCAACGTTTTCAGCTCCAATCAGGTTGAACCCATTCTTCTTGTGCCCTGGTCTGCTGCGTACCTGAAGGTGGCGCCTCCGCCTTCGGATCACAAAATTTAGTTTGTGAACTGAATCTACGCGTTTTGAGCCAGTCGGGCTCGAATTCCAACATTTCTGGCTTAATCCGGAGGTTTACAAGTTTGCAGTTGCCTATGGGGTGGATGGAATGGATGGGCGGCGTTAGTTCAGGTACTGTAGGTAGCCCTTCATACACGTGCAGAACATTATTCTCATAGTCAGTGGCTGAAACGGGCCCCAATTCGGGAATTAGGCGCTTATTCTCGCCGTTTGAGTTCACTGTTATGTTTTTGTAAACTGGCAGGTAGCATGCTTGCCTACCCCGACCGTTGCCTACGCGTTGCAGGTAGCCCTTGCCAGCCAACCCATTGAGCCAACCCCGCACAGTGTTTGAGTGGACGTCGGAAAATTCTGGTCTTCCAGGGCAAAGGTCAGAGACCATGAATGCTTCAGGTTCTTGATTGTTACGTGGCGGTTTCCCGTCCCGCATGACGCTGCGGATTTCGCTGAAATGTGCGATGATGAAATTCCAGACTCGGCGCTCACCCCGGTTCAAGTCGCCTCTTGATACTGAAATGATATCGCGAGCAATTACCGCAACAATATCGTACACAAAGGGAAGGCTGAAAATTATGCCGTTTTCATTGTCTTTCGGGCACGATTCGGCGAATAGAACGGTTACTGCTTCTAAGAGAGCGATGAGGCCTGGAAGTTTTCTTCGATCCTCTACGGTTCGATACTCGAAATTAATCTGGTCTATGTAGGGAATCACAATTCGTTTGAAGGTTGGGCGGTTAGCCAGGAATGCTCGCAATATCTCCCGGTCCTTCTCTTCCTCTTGTTGTTCTTTGATTGGTAGTAGGTGGCGCCAGCGCTCCCACGCGGCGATTCTTTTGCTCTGTTCGGAGCTTTCATCAGGGTTAACTTCCCACGCTCGCTGGAAGCGTGTTTGCTTTGTTCAAGCTCAGTGCTCGTATTGACGAAAAGCAGTGGGCCTTCTAGTGGAATTTCGGTTGGCACCCATTCACCTTTTTCGTTCTTCGTGTTGAAGCCTAATTTGATTTTTCCTTCAGAGAAAATCTGTTCAAATTGGTATCTTAGTTCGCCATTTGGATCTCCCCTGTCTTCGATCAGTATGAAGATTTTGCCTTTTGTTGAGAAGCCCTCCTTCACTTTTCGTTTGAGCCATGCGGCAGTGGCAGAGGAAATTACTATAACGTTCTCTAGGCCGAAGACATGTTCCATCCAGTAATAGAGCATCTTCTTCCCAGCCGCATTCGGGCCGTAGATGCGAACGATAGTAGTCCTAACGTTTCTTGAAACTCCAACGATCAGCATGAACAATCGGTTATGATATTCGCCAGCCTCAAACGGTTCGAGAACTCTTTGGGCGAACTGTATGCAGGTGATAGGATCAATTCCTAATTGACGGGATTTTTCGACCGCGTCGACGGAGAACATTGGAGGTCTGTAGAATACGCATTCGGAGCCGCAGTCCAGACCGATCTCCGCCGCCTTCCGGCACACGAGCGTAATCGGATAATTGCGTGCGTACGCGGATTCGATTGTCGCCGTTAACTTCGATTCATCGTCTTCGGGCGGATGATTCCTTTTGTTCCACGTTCGGATTTGCTTGATGGCTTCCTCCTTCGTAATGCCCTGCAGCTTGCAGTTTAGTGCGAGTGCGAATGCAGCTTCATTCCTGCATCCCTTTGCAACACCCTTCAGCATCTTGGCAATGCATCGTCTTTCTCTCCTATTTGCAGCTCTAATGGGATCAGTATGTTCAGAAAGGTCCAGCGCCGAATAGTCATGTCGACAGTAACCAAGTGGTCCTGCTTTCTGCCAAAACCAATCCTCGAAGTTCTCTTCGATAGTCATAAGTTGCGTTAATTCCTGTTTAACGAATTGGTACTTGGTTCCGCTGGGGTGTACGCTGGGTGGGCAAACCACGTAGCCTCCTCTGCCCTTTACATCAACCAATCCGGGAATCTTGAATGAGGCTGGGGGTTCACTCTTTGTCCGAATCCAAACATGACGCCCCCTGGCGGTAACAACGACTGGTGTTTCGTTTTCAAGTTGGGCCGCATATGAACCCCAGAACTTCTTGTATGCTTCTAAGCTGTCGAAGTCTAAAACTACAAAGTTACCTGAGACGCTCCCGGCAATCAATCCGATTTGGGCTTCAGGCCATTTGGTCAAGCACGCAATGATCTCATCATCTGTCGTCCTGCGTTCCTGATACTGCTTCCAAGGGACAAGAGGTTTCTTGGTTCCATTAGAAATCGGAATGACAGAAAATCCCGACTTTTCGTATTCTATGGCCCAGTCGATAAGGTCTACTGCTACCATTCAACGTCCCACTCAGTCCAATAGTGTGGACCGTCATGCCCCGGTTTCTTACTACAAGTAAGAATTTCATAGGCATCCAATTTCTTCTCCGCACTACACTTGCGGTGACTTTCCAAGAATTCCTCAAACAATTTGTCCTCTAGATTGACCTTGGCGCCGCTGACTCTTCTTAGATCGTCATGCATGTGCATCAACGCACACTATTAACGCATACGTTCTGATTTATAAAGTAGTGCGTTAACGTTCATCATCGATGCACAATGCCTAAGTCGACCTCAAGTCAAGAAATAGATGGTCAAATCTTAAAGTGCTTAGAAGACGCAACCGGAGATCTCAGCATCGAAGAAATCGCCAAGGTGATCCACGCCCACAGGAATACCGTATCAAAGTACATTTACGCATTGGAACGAAGTAAGGACATTGTAAGAACGAGAGACGTGGGAAGAGCCAAGTTCTATACCACAGCCGAGCGCGCTCGGCGTGAGGCTTAACCCTCAGTCGCTATCAAAATAACATAGCGTCGGATAGTTGCTTTCCGTCAATTGCACAAGCAATACCGGAGAGCTACGGTTTCTCTCTAACTATTCCTATGCGTCCCTTATGCGCAGGGCCCAATCGATTTTCTTTGGTTATACGTTTCAGGTTAACCGTAGCTCTGTCGTGTTTGGTTCCTGATGCTTCGACGAAAGATTCGATTCTGTGCTTGCTGATGTGATAGATTTCATATTTCAATGAATCAAAGTCAACAAATGAAAGCCAGTACAATTCATCGAATTGCAGCGCCCGTTTTACGTCATTGAATCCACCTTCGGTTGTGGTGGCTTTTATCTCAATGGCCGATTCGACGTTGCCTTGGAGATTAAGAAGAAAGGCGTCGGGACCAGATCCTTCCGTATTGTGGGCTAGACCGCACACGTAGCAGACGAAACGTTCAGAGAATGTTCCCGGCATCTGTGGCTTCTTAATCCCCGTAAATTTATGTATAAGAGCAGTGACCTTCCAAGAGAATAATTGATCTAGAATTTCATGTTCGTCGCCGCGCCCATACTTCCGTACTCTATAGTTATGAGCACCGTACCGCACATAAAATTCGCCGTGCTTCTCCGATGTGCTGTCGTGATGTTTCACAGTTGTCTCAGTGTAGCTCGGGAGCTGTTTCGATTTAAGGGACACGGTTTACAGAGCATAGCACGTTTTACAGTGTTATCTCTTCTTACCGGAACTTAACTCACAACTCTACCGTGAGCTAGGTGAAAATCTCCGAGCTACTAAAGTCGCCATCAATTACAATCCTAATCCACCTGCACGAAAGGACAGGCCCGCCACAGCGAACTGGAGAAGCTGATCCGTAGCCGCGGAACGCTAGCTACAAACTTGAACGATCTTTTGGAGGAAGGTTTGCTGATTCGCAGAGTCGTCCCCTCGAAGCCAATTCAGTCAAATTATGCCCTTACAGAGAAAGGTCGAGCTGTGGCAAGACATCTATCGGAACTTGCGGAATTAGATAAATGAGAAAAAAGTTGGATATTTCCGTTCCGTGATGGTTTAGCTCCCTTGAAGCAATGCGGCGTTGGGGCGCGGTATCATTGTTAGCCTGACGTGGGATTTGTTGGCGGCTTCCATTACATCTTCTGGAACCTCGGTTTCCTCGCCGAAAACGACTGTGGCGTTGCTTGCTTGAGTTCGCTTAGCTTGTTTCGCAGCTCTCTCCACGTCTTCCAAACTCAAACTTTTCTTGCCTCGCGCGTTGACGATAACCGAATCACGCCTCTTGGCTTTGCTCGATTGCTTTTTCATATGTTCCCTTTCACCTCAAGGAAGGCCGGTCAGGTTCCGCATGAGTATTTAGCATCCCTCATCCCCAAGACGAGAGTTTGGAAAATTCTGACAGGGTTGTTATTACCAGGGGTCAGGGATGTCGCGTCGCGTGAAGGATTTACGAGTCAAATCGCTGTCGCGGACCTAACTGAGGAGGAGCTGGTTCCAGCCAGGCCTACTAAGGAGCATAAGCTGAAATGGTTTAGGCTTGCGAAAAACAGAGCCAAATACCATGAACTGCGACTCGTGAGGATTCTAGCAAAGCACGGTTGGAACGTCGGTCGCCGCTATACTGCGTCAGGGCCGTCGCTCGGGCTCGCCGACGTTTATGCGGTTAAAGATACCCCGGAAAAGTACATCATCGCTTTATTCCAAGTCAAACCGCGGAAGCACGTGTTATCGTGTTACTTCAACGGGATCCAAATCCTCTCGTTACTCTCGTTGGAAACAGTCTACGAAGCCAGATACCATTCGAATATTATTCAGATCGACAGAGTGTTATGCGGCGTCTTAAAAGGCGGGGTAATCTACCATTCACTGATTCAAGAGGATATTGAAAGCGTTGGTTTGACTACTCCGATACTGGATCGTCTTGTGTTAACGGATCCTGTTGGTTGCATGAAAACACTTCAGGACATTCCAAGTCCTATTGAGATGTCATCTACTGGAACCCCATTAACTAACTATTACGAGTACTTACGTTCACGCAGCGTTGTTCTCAACGTGAAGAAAGATAAGAGCAACTGGGCACCGTAAATTCACCGCTGCTCCTTCCTAGGGCGAGCACAGGGAAGCCAGTCATACCTATGACTCACATACGTGAACATACTGAAGATTTTGGTTGTCGCTGTAACGGCAGATTTGCCGCTCGCATTCTTCGACGGTTATCTTAATCACGAAGCGCGCAATACGGCTAAGAAACAACAGCAAAAATCCCACCTCCACGACAAACAGGGCTTAAGCCGAGCCCTGGTAGCAGTTCCGGTTTTGTTTCTTGCCATGACGGAGTTGTCGCCCACCGGAGAGCCCGATTTTTTCCATGCACATTCGCGAGTGCGCGAAGAAAAAGTTGTCACGCGCCTCCAGGGGCGTTTTCGCAAGCGAGTCTTGAACCCTCGAAGGTGCCATAATCGAATTTGTTTGTTGTTTCTTTTCACTAATTCCGCTAACTGTCTTGGGTTTCTTGCCGTTTGAGGCCGAATTCGGCTTACTGGTGGCTATTTGTTGGCTAACTTGGCTGACTTTCGCAACGCTCTAAGGGCCATCTTTGCCCTATCTCGCTTATCTCTTGAGTTTCCTATCCGCCTTGGGATGTCCCTCGTGAACTGTCCAATCTGTAACCATACATTGACACTTCACAGCACCCACGTGCGTAATCGTTCAGCCACTTCAATCTACTATTGCGGAGTTTGCCGACTAGATTTTCACCTAATCGACGGAAAGCTGTTAGTTGTTCCGCGTTATCCAAAGATTAGGCTGGAAGACTTCATAATTTGAAGAACAGCGGAATTCGTCGCCTGACGAACGAAATGACAATTTGGTACTGTTCGCACTCAATCGCGCGATTACGCCTTGGAATTGCTTTCACGCACCCTATTTGCTTTCTCTCACTCTATTTGCACAAACCGCGTCACGTTGCACGTTCCGCGTTAATCGGCTGTCAAGTCTTTCACGTGCGAGAATTGACTCGAAAGACTTGTTATGCGTATCGCCTTGAAAGTTCAAGAGATTTTTCCAGTTTCATCTTGATCTTCTTATTTCGAAAGCCCGCATAGTCCAATGTTGCGAGAAGATCTTCCAATTCGTCACAGGAATAGACTCTATCGCAGGTCTTGTCGCAGAGAACCTTCGACCCGGCTTCTTCCATATGGTTGACGTATAACGTATAGGCACCTCCTCTTACCTGTAGTCGATCCGGTAGCTTCATGCTACGAAGAGTCTCGCGAACTTCCTCAAGCTCATCTAGAGATAGGATGTTCTTCAGACGAAACGTATCAATCAGACGCTTAGCGACTTCCTCCAGTTCCGCTTCGGTGATTACCCCTTTTTCCACCAACGCCAATAACAAGACTTGGCTTCGATCAAACCCACCTAACGTTCTCATTATTTTCCGCCTAACCGCGGCGTGCCTTTATGCCTGTAATTTACATTGCGTGCATGTTAATGGCAATGTGGCGAGGCGAGTTGCAAGTTTACTCAACTGAGAATGACACGAATAGTCCGTAGCATTTACCCGAGTCAAGCTACGCATGAGTCCGTTTAATAACAGCTGAAAAAGTGTCCGTGGTACTAAACAGCAGCAAAATAGTTTTGAGGGATTTGGCATGGCGGCAGTTGATCTTTCCAGCCTTCTACCTGCGATTGGTTCGTTCAGCGGCGCGGGAGCAGTTGGAGCGTTGCTCGGTTATGGCTTCAAGAAACTTGTGAAAGTTCTCTTAGTTGTCTTAGCCGCGTTCGCGGCACTAGTCGGAATCCCGCTTGGTTACCTGACTTACGAGGGCGTCATCACGATCAACTATGATAGACTTTACGCGCTAGTCAACTCAGCCGCTTCCGCAAGCGCATCGTGGTTCTCTACCGCGGCGCAGACTGTCGCGGTCGCCGTTCCAGCATTAGGCGGATTCGCCGCCGGGTTCGCATTGGGGTTTCAGAAAGGATAGGAGTGATGGGAGATGAGTCTTCAAACAAATTCCGTTGGTCTACAGGATATTCTCAGAGAGATTTTGCCGAGGATCGAGGATCTCCAGGTGCAGCAGTCTTCTCGCGCAAGCCAGAACAGCATATACCACTTGAACATCGTTATCTACGGGAAGGCGCGGCGAGGAAAGACGGAACTCGCAAACAGCATCGTAGCCAACATAAACCAGGTTTACGGACAAAACCAAGTGCACGTAGGCTACGAGATCACAGACCTCGAAGCTGCCCTAGACCATGGCTGGCTCCCGGGTCGATTAGTTCAGGTTCTAGTTGTGGACGATCTGACGCTGGCTGAGCATTCCGTGGAAGCGTACCAGCGGTATTTTCGGATCGGTCACATTATGGAGGAGAAGACGGGTCAACGGAATGGCCTCATCGTAACGATTCTGATTGTCCACCGATTCTTCTCTCTACCCAAGGAACTTCGAGCCGACATCGACCTACTCACCGTGAAATCCGTATCCAGCAACCCATCCGACGCGAACCTGCTGCGCAGCTTTCTCGGAGACGATCTAGTGACGGAGCTATCCTCGCTTGCGCGTAGACGGGATGTATTTGCTTACTATGTTTCACCGACCTATCGAGGCATAAGCTTCTTTCAGCCAGAGGAAACCAACTACCTTCCGACCACATCAATCCGGAGAGTTTCGGCTTCAGGAGCTGAGTCGCAGTCACAGTTGCCTCCGAGCGATGTTCGCATAATCCAAGACATCGCAAGTGGACGGGACACTGTGAACTTGCTGCTGAAGGAGATTGGCTGGAGCAAACCGGCGCTGCAAGATGAGGTGGAGAGGATGGTTGCGGAAGGATACGTGACTGTTGAGGGTTTCAGGAAGCGTCTGCACATTACTCCGAAAGCCTACGATCAGATGCCCAGGCTTCCCAATCGCATTCCTAAAGAAAAGAAGATGAAAACTCATTCAACCAAGTTTGATGTGTCCTGGTGGCTTAGCTTCAAACTCATATTCGGAGCCCTACTTGGCCTATTCTTCGGTTGGCTACTTATCTCAGGCCTTGCGGCGCTAATCTACTGGGCCGCATACACGTACTTCCTTCAACCCTACGTGCCGGCCAGCATCCTACCCTGGGTTCCATTCAAGAACCCCGTAGTTGACTTCGCATTAGGTATCATATCGGGCACATGGTTCTTCCTGAAAATCAATCCAACCCAATTCTTCACATCATTCGCAAAAAGATGAAGTTGCTGTCTCAGTAGCGGTCCCAGCCTTTGGCGGGTTCGCCGCCGAATTCGCATTCGGATTTCAGAAAGGATAGAGCGACAGTTCAAATTCGGTCGCCCGCACCACTAATACGGAGGGTGAATCCTCCGATTGCCGTCAATATGATCTCCATCCCCAAGAATACCAACCCCATTCTTAGGTAGACGTACTTGCGATTGTTCGTCTCTTGGTGGGGTTCCGTGGCAAGGCAAGTTGCATTGCGATTTTCTCTAGGTTGTACTCGCCCTTCCCTGAGTAGAAGAATTGGATTGAATCTTGAGGATTTTCGTCGGGCATCTCTTTTCTGAATAGAGATTTATCCTCGCATTGGCACTAGCAATCGCTATGGGCGAGGAAGGGCACGTCGGGCTTTCGAACGAGAAGGCCAAGGAAGCCGCTAACGGAGAATTCTTTGGCGCTCTGTCCTACCTAAAGGCCGATCAAACGAGAGCCTACTTCGTTATTCATGTCTATTCGAATACCTTCGACTATTCTCCATACCTGCAACGTTCGAATGTGCGTGGCCGTACTGAGCGTCCGAATTTCTTAGAGAGACTGGGGTTCACTTTCTCTGATTCTTGTAACATACTACGGGATGGTAGATGCTACTATCAGGTAGTCGAAGAGGTTGATCGTGACGGCTTCCTAAGAGACGTAGTTGCAACACCAACTTCGAGTAAGCACGATTCACGAGACGTTCGACAAATTCATGGCGAATATCAAGCAGCTATATGACGACATGGCAAAGATAGATCGAATGCTGCTGGATGCCGGAATGAATCTCCCATGGGAGGGAATTAGCCTTGCCCCTATCACCCATGAGGCCGGCGAAAAGATCTATCAAAAGGGACAGGTCTACGATTTTTACAAGGACATTCGAGATATCACGCAACAGGCAAAGCGCGAGGTTTTCCTTGTAGACGCATATCCTGACGAGGAAGTATTGGATCTCTATTTGGAGAAGACATCTACAGGTGTCGCGATTCGCATTCTTACTAACATGCCAAAAAGGAATTTTCTATCGGTCGCACGGAAGTTTAAGATGAAACCTGGCGTAACCTTCGAAGTGCGAACCAGCGGAGACTGCCACGACAGAGTATTCTTCATAGATGATACTTGTTGGGTCATGGGCCAATCGCTCAAAGACGCAGCAAAAAAGCCGACTTATCTGGTAAAGATCGAAAGCCAGCAGCTCTTCAAGAAAGTGTTTGAAGACCTGTGGGCTCAGGCGCAGACTTTGGTTTGAGTACTACTGACATCGACACGTCTCCGCCCGCGTTGTAGTTACATGTTTCATCTATGTGCGCCAGAGAAAGAAAACCTGCCAACTCAGAACTAAATTGACTTTCGCAGTGACAGGATCTTTCTATCGATAACCTTTGATGGGTCTTCGGCCTTTTCCGCAGTTCGACCATTTTGATCAGGTCTTCGTCACTCAGATCAATGATCATCTTGTCCTCGTCCGTCCATAACCTTACTTGCTCGCTCCGCGCTGAATCGGTAAGCCCACTTCGGCAAGTGATAATGCCGAAAAGCCCAAGCCTTTTGGCACCTAGGTACTTCGAGGTGATCGTAACCTGATTTGCCTTCAACGGGGCAGTGTAATTCTTGCACTCAACAATAACCCCGACCGATTTGTATGCAAGTCTCACAGAGGCCCAGAATCCATCCACATCATGGGGTATGTTGAATATTAGATCCCTTCTTTGCGTTCCCATTCTAGTGAGGCTCTCTTGTTCTGGCTCCACAAGTGGCGGTACCAGGGTATGCGTGAGAATTTTCAAACACACCTCCTGGTATTCTTTCCAGTGATTTCGTCCACATGGACATCGCTTCAAAGCATGTCCAAGTTTGGAGGCCTTGCTATCCTTTGCTATGACAGGCGGCTCCTCAACGACTCTCAGCTCTGGGATACTATAGTAACTAGGTAATGCCGATTGCAAAGACCTGGCAACTTGTTCTCCAAACCGTGATGTCAGGTTGAAAGTCTCGATGAAGTCTTTTGCCGAGAGATGTTCGGATACCGTCTGAAGATTCTCTGAAATCCGTTTTGACAGCTGCTGCATGTACTCCTGGGACCTCTCGTTCCATGATTGTTGCATAACCGGAGCGAGTTGTTTCACGGTTTCAGCGAGGTTCAATTGATAATTCCGAAGTATCTCCGATGCTGCCTCAACCGCTCGAACAGATACATCTAGAGGTATGTCCACCTTCGGTAGAGCACGTTTGTCCGCGTTACGTCCAGATGCGCCTTCTTGCTTTGTATCTTCCTTCAACTTCGTCCTATTACTTCGTTCAGGTGCGTCTTTGCTCATCAGTGTCCTCGATAACACCGCTAGGAACAGCGTAATTACAAGAAGCTTTGCATGCAGATCACCCTCTGGCTCAGCCTCGCTTCACCACATCTTCACTCAAGCATTCCTCATACAAGTCGATGAAATAGCGGCCCTTTTGGCAGGGCTCCTTATCTAGCTGCTTATTTCAGGACAGCCTCGAGGACATAGTGTTTCGGCTTGAGAAGGAAAACAAGGCGCCCGGCTACGTTGCCAACTTAATCAAGATCAAGATGATGGTTACGGCCGGCTTGGCTCATTCAGCATCTGATCATCCCGGCCTTGTCTGAAGCGGTACAGTTGGGTCATCATTAGTTGCCTGAGGACGAGTGTTGGATCGTCATCTAGTTCTCTTTTGAACTGCTCAACAATTTTGCGTGCGCCAGTCTCGAGTACGTTAACCGCTTGCTCCAGATACTTGTACTTGCATACCACAATGGGGAGTGATTGGTCGTCAGAATGTGAAAGGTCTCTCTGCAAGTAAGGATAAAGCACGACTTCCAAATCACCGTCTATACTGACTGTACCATCATTGCGCAATCGTGTGTTAACTAAGCCTCTATTGTCGTCCAGAACTAGAATGGGCACACCCCAAATCGCGGTGAAGTAGCTAAAAATACGCGAACATTCTTCCGGTTTCTCGGACGTAATCTTCTCTACAGCTCTAACTGCTTCATCGTAGGTCCCATGTATAGCGTCTTCAAAGGATGGATTGTCCTCACATATTCCATCGAATGCACCTTCCTTGAAACCCTCGTCAAAATAGAAGTTACTATGGAATTTTCGGAAAAATCGGCATGCGTGTGCTAGAGTCTCGCATGCTTCATATGTCATTTTATCTCCATAATTTCCGTCTTTATGGGACATGAACTTGGTTGCATCTACCTCCACAATTCTCTCTGCGATGAAGGGAAAAGCGAAGGGTTTGCACGCCGGGAAGGTAATATTGAGGGCCCCTCGTGGGAAGCCCTCAGTGTAGAACTTGAGAGGGTACTGAACTCTGAGTTCACGAGATTCCTCGCTCTGAAATGCAAAGAAATCATGCGTTTCCGAACGTTTGCATTCACCTAAGATGAGGAGGTATATAGAGAGGCCAAGACCGTACGGAGAGATGCTATCCAACAACTTATCCGCGAGGATATCCAGTTCGCGGGCTATCCCGCCATCTTCGTAATAATCTCTAATTGCGGAATACCCAAGACTGCGTAATCGTCTTCGCGTCCTCATTTCAAGAGGGACGCCACTTCGTTCCATGGCAAGTTCTCTTGCCCTCTTATTTATTGGATTAGCAAACCATTTGTTGAATTCTGATTCCTGTTCAAAGGCTGTTGGCATAACCATCTATGGAATAGTTCCTGAAATTGCTTGCTAATTTATGTCTTCGTCAGTCTGGCAATTATTCATAGAGTCATGGATATAGAACGAGAGAAAGCAATCGAAAGAGAGGTCACAAAGATTTTACGAGAATCGTTCGCATTTCGTTTCATCCAACTTAACAGGGCAATAAAGCGAATTGGTGGCGAAGGTCTAGAGGGACGTTTGATCGGTACAGTTGCAGGCTGCAGACAATGCAAGCCATCAAGTTCCTGGTTGGGAATTTGCTCTCCAAGACTGGAAATACGCAAATCGGGCCTCTGGTTGGATACTATCTAGATGGTAGACTCGGGCTCGGACTGCTTGCGATTGTCAGCTATGGGCTCAACTTCTCCTTGCCGAGATGGTTCTATACACTGATTTGGCTGTACTGTTTCTTTCGTTGTCGGTTCACTAATCCTGTTCGTATGATTCTGACGGTGTCTGCAAAACCATAACTACCGAGAACACTTCATGTTCCCTTTACAGCAGAGAACATTCTCGGGCGACAGACTTGCCCCCAAAAAAACACACGACAGGTGAAGCCGCACGCTTACTAGATATCAGCTTCATAACGCTGAAACGATGGATTTATGCAGGCAGAATCAGAGCGGAAAAAGACACCAACGGCTACTGGCTCATAGACGAGGAAGAAATCCAACGAATTAATCGGGAGCGGGGTGTTAGCTCCAACGCGTTAGACAGGAAAATAATCGCGCTAATCCAAACAAGACGGGTGGTGTACCTTAGAGAGTTGCAAGTCTGCCTAGAAGAAGAATACTTGCATAAAGAGACATATGACGCTGTCAAGCAACTAGTACCATCACAAGTCCAAACCAGAGAAGAATGGGGGAACCGCTGGTACTTTCCGTCATCAGAGCAATGGGCGAACGTGGAAAGTATAGCACGGCAGAAAAACGAACTAATGTTGGCGTACGTAAATCATCCTCGACCTTTCGAGAATGATTCCATCAGTTATGCTGACTATTCCGAGTACCTTGTAGAGAGAGCCATGCTTCACGCGGGCTATACTATCTTTGCAAAGGACGCGTACTACTTCAACGGCAATATTTATCGACCAAACACCTCAGCCGGAAGACCCCCAGACATCGACTTCATAGCCAAGGCCCCCACGATGGACCAATTCCTTGGAATACAAGTCAAGAATAAGATGGAACATCCGAAATTAGAGGAAGTCCAACAGCTCTTGGACATCTGTCTGAAACTCAAGCTCAGACCGGTCCTAGTCGCACGAATCTTCCACACAAAGACCTATGACACGATGAAGTACAGCAAGGGACTTGCAATCAAATGCAAACGTTACTTTCTCAAGCCCCCATTCCCACGTGATACCTTCCATGCCCTCGACGCCATGGGCATACCAATTGGCGTGTACCTTAGACCACCCAGTTTCCTCATTCAGTCCTTCATCAACCTTCCAGAGAACATAACACATTGAGCAAGGAAGAAACGGCGGAAATACCAGGGCTTTTATGTTTTAATTCTACGTCCTCTAAAATGATACACCTTTGCCGAGACTTGAACATATTTCAGTTCAAATCCCTCCGAGTCTGACCCAAATAGAGTTAAGTCCTTCGGAGAACACTACAGCACTTGTTTGATCACTTCTGAGTAGTTCTGTGTTAGCTTTCTGTCATCGTTTCTTTCTTCAGTCCTGAGTGGTTCGATGGTGATCTTCCTAGACATGATCAACCTTCAAGCATGATTCAGACGCGCGATCATATCTTTTCCCATGAGCAAACCCTATCTCCCGTACTGGCGCCTATGGAGTTTCAGGAAGATTGCCCTGTAGTTTAAGGCGTGCGTGAATCAGTTGTAACCGTGGCATCCGCTGGACGAACTATCTGAAAGCGACTTCCGCAGTGAGCACAGACATATTCGTCAGAAGTAGTCAAATTAGCGGCGGAACCGCATGTGGGACATCGTACTGCTAAGACGGACATGCATCACACAAGTCCGGGCAGGCATACGTGCAGATGCTTAATTATGTAACCATCTCACAATCTATACTCTCATTACTCTTCCCCTAACACCCCCTTAGTTGGCTCGCTTCGCTCGCCGATTGAAAACGCCGTGCGGATTTCTTATAACTAATGGGAATAGCCAGTGATGAAACCTCAAAAGGAACTTACTTAGGCATCAACTACTTGTCGGAGGAATGAAAACTTGAGTAGTTCACATGTTCAGATTGGTGGCGCTTCTCGGGATGCCAAGGACCAACTAAAGGAACTAATGGAATGGTCCAAGGAGCAGGAAAGGAAAGAGAGTAAGGCTGAAGAGTGGGCTCAGAAACAGAAGCCGAACCTTTCGGAAGCGAATAATGTAATCACTGAAATCCACGACATATCAACTAGGCGAAGGGACTTTCTCTTTATCGTCATCTTCATGGGTGTTGTCGTTAGCATCACAACAAGTTCTCTTTTGGACATGATACTTGGGCCTCCATCTGCTGGCGTAATCGTAGTATCGCTCATTGGACTAAGTGCTATTATGGTAAGTTACTACATTTTCAACCGCTTTATCCACGCTCCAGTGTTTCCTGCACAATTCAACGCTTACTTCTCGCACGAAGATTTGATGTTCTTCGCATCCCCAGATTCTGATGACATAAGAAAGTTCATGATTGAAGGGGCTGGGATTAGAGACTTCCAATCATTCGCTCAGCGCTTTCTAACCTCCTTAGCTTCATTATGCAAGGAGATGTTCGGTGTAACCGAAACTCGCAGAGAAATGGATGCAGACACGGGTGACCGAAAAGTTGACGCTGATTATCCTTCTTGGCATCTGAATCTATATTTGCCAGATTTCATCTTTCGTAAACAAACTATCGAAAATGTAGTGGAATTTCGCATTTACCCTCACACCTACCAAGTGGGAGGGGACAAAGCCGCTAGAAGGTTGAGTGTAGCATTTTCCTTGCGGATTCTAAACCCTGAACATCCTTATGCCGATGAATTTCTGAAGATGTTTTATGAATATAGATTGCCAACAATTCCAAAATGGGTAGGTCTTGCTTTATCTTCCCAACTTAACTATGTCATACGGCAAGCGTCCCACTAGGGCGCAATATTTCTGGGTGAATCACGTCTTGAACCGCCCGGCCTGGCGTAACAGAATAATGAATGCAGGACTTGAACCCTATTTGGTTCAAATCCCTCCGAGTCTGACTCTATTAGAGTTCAAGTCTTCTTCGTGTGCTAGTAGATCAAGCTCTACTCCCGTAGCCTAGGCTGGGATTGAAGGTTCATGTTGTGACGGACGATAACGGCTACTGGAAGATAGCTCTGTGACTTTTGTCGTCCGTAACAGCACCATATAACCCACTTTTTTCTGGGTAACGGTACCTTCTCGTCAGTCCGGCAGGGCTGTTACTTTTCTAATGAGAGACGATTAGCAGAGAGAATTAAAGAGCTACAGGAAAAGCTTGCCGTCTCCGTCCCAAGATCCGAGTTCGAAACAGTCAAGTCAACCCGAAACTATGTACTGGGTCAACGATATACTCCCCTGCAGCAGGCAACAGATTCCCAAGATAAACACGCGAATTATCTTTTGACGCCTTAACACTCATGACTTTCACCTCTCGGTCTACCAGCGGTTGGCTGGGCCAGCGCCAGTCAGGAAGTCACTTCAACGTGTGTGCTATTTGTTTACATGACGCCGATTTGCTTCAGCATGCCCATCAAGTCGTAGTTGAGCCGTTCTTCCACGATCTCTCCGTTCTTCCATGTAGCCACGGTGCAGAACTCAGTATGGAATTTCTTGTTTGTTGGAGGAATCATCTTTCCGTCAGCGCCCTTCATCGGCCCCGTCATGGTACCTGTGAATTCGGCAACGGAGCAAGTGTAGTTCCCTTGTCCGAAGAGAATCTTGTATGGATTGTTCACGAGATGGTTGTCGTGAAAGATTTTGAAGAATTCCACAGCTTCCATATCGTGGTTATGTCGTCCCATTGTTGGATCGGGTTGACCGGGCCAGTACACTGCAACGTTCTCAGTATGCCGCTTCCTGAACGTCTCCCACAGCGAACTCCCAGGCCCCGCATTCCAAGCATCATCTAACGTTTTCATTAACCGCAGGTTCTCTTCTGCACTCATTCAAATTTCACCAGAAACATTTAACATAGCAGCATAGCGGGATATAACAATGTGCACTGAACTGTTCTGAAAAGTGATTAAGCCAAGCCTTGGGAAAGGATGAGTGCATTACTTCTGCTGTTCTTTTTCTATCAATCGAAAAGGAACGGTCCAAAATTATTTCTTGAGGAGTCCGTCTTGAAACTTGATGCTGGCATGACTGCCGTTGCAGAACGGCATGTTGTCGGATGACCCGCAGCGGCTGAGCGTTACGCGGTTACGTACCTCGTAGGGTTTGCCATCATCAGATGTGACTGTTATGCCGCCGCGTACCCAGAGGGGCCCACTGCAACCCAGCGCTGGGTCTTCTATCACGCCGATGGAAGGGGGAAGCTGGTCTTTGATGGTTTTTGATTAACAGATACTGGAAGAATTGAGGAGGATTCGTGCTCAAGAAAATTGGGGAAAGCAAAGATTTTGTGCTCGCGCTCATTCGGCCATTAGATTCATTCCACTAGTAGTTCGCCACAATTGCTACAGGTTCTACTCCCAAGGTTATTGTCGCAGCCACATTTTACGCACTTTATGATAGGTGGTCTTGGCAACCGGAGACGGCGCGTCTCTTTCCCAGACATGCGGCTTCCAGGTCAGGAAGTTTCAGTATATGCGCGCGAACTAGTAGTAGCTTCGTCGACGCGGCGGCGGACCCACGAGCGCTCCAAATAGACCGCGTACTACTGAAACCTCAACCGCTCTCGTTGCTGGCGATTTCAGAATCTGTTCCATCGTACTTGGTGGAGGTCGACCGCCTGCGAGCGAAGGTTGGGCTACTGCCGCCTGTGGTGCCTGTACGATACGGCTTGCCAACATCTCACGTGCACTATCTCGGTCCACTGCTTGAGCGTATTCTTTGACTTGAGCTGACGACGAAATGAACTGAGCTAGTTCAGCGTCTGTGAGAGGACCCATACGGCTAGCTGGAGGAACTAGTCTAGTGGCAAATGGTGGAGTAGGAACACCGTTTGGCGATAACACGGTAACAAGTGCCTCCCCTATCCCTAATGAAGTGAGTGTCTGCTGAATGTCGTAGTACGGTGTTCGCGGGAAGGTCCCTGCCGCCGCCTTCAGCGCCTTCTCATCATCAGGCGTGAAAGCCCGGAGAGCATGCTCTACTCGATGGCCTAACTGACCCAGGATATTTGGTGGCACATCTTTGGGGTTCTGCGTTACGAAAAATATACCAACACCCTTTGACCGGATTAGTCTAACTACCTGCTCAATCTCGTCAAGGAATGCTTTGCTTGCGTTTTCGAACAGTAAGTGCGCCTCGTCGAAAAAGAAGACGAGTTTCGGCTTATCAACATCCCCAACCTCAGGAAGGTCATGGTACAGTCTAGCGAGCATCCACAACATGAAAGTAGAGAACAACGCTGGTCTATCCTGGACGTCAAGAAGCTCCAATATGCTTACTAATCCGCGGCCGTTCCGTTGCTGCATTAGATCGCTGAGATTGAATTCTGGTTCACCGAAGAACGCTTGCGCACCCTGCTGCTCCAGCTGAACCATATCGCGGAGCAGAACGCCGACCGAGGTCGTTGACAATCCACCATAATCCTTGAGATCCCCAGCACCCTCCCCGGTCAAGTATTGAAGTACGGCGCGTAAATCAGAAAAATCGAGGAGCGGAAGTTTCCTGTCGTCGCAATACTTGAAAACTAAACTAAGGACGCTTGCTTGCGTGTCATTCAACCCCAGAACCTTAGACAGAAGCAGCGGCCCGAAGGAGGATATAGTAGCACGAAGCTGAGCGCCTCGCGCACCGGTAAGGCTGAGGTATTCCACTGGACATGAAGTCGCCGCCCAATTGTAACCGGTTTCCTTAGCACGCTGAGTAACGTGATCGTTCAGTTCACCCGGAACTGCCAAACCGGACAGGTCCCCTTTGAGATCCGCGAGAAATACTGGAACACCTGCCGCGGAGAGCTGCTCAGTCATCAACTGAAGCGTCTTAGTCTTACCCGTCCCAGTGGCTCCAGCGATCAAGCCGTGCCTGTTCATCATGCCAAGTGGCACATTGATTATAGGTTCTGGATCACAAGCCTGACCATAAATCACCGCGCCAAGCGTTATGGTTTGAGCTTGGCTTGGAAAAGTCTGCTTCGCTGCGTCTATAATCTTCTTATCAACAACGCTCATGTCTACTCTCCCCGTTAGGAATTAGGATACACACAGCATTAAACGAATCACTACGCAATCCCGATAACTCCAATACGATACTTGTAGAATTCTGCGCACTCAATTTTAGCGGTCTATCTTTGTATTCTAGCTGCAGAACAATATTTGCATATTACCACAAGAATTAAGGCCTCCGAGGGGTCAACTATAGTTCGATACTGATGTCGCAGTCTACAACTGATCTGGCCAACCTTTTCGGCGTTGCTCTCAATGCGGTTAGCAGTAATCGAGGGCAACTCAACAGTATGGATGAAGCGAACCATCCAAATCACGGAGATAACGCGGCACACAACCTAGGCCTCATACAGTCCGCATTACAATCTCAACAGTCCCAGAATCCATCCGATGCGTTACGTCTTGCAGCTCAAACGCTGAACACCCAAGGACGCGGAAGCACTGCTCCACAATATGCACAAGGTCTTCAGCAGGCAGCCACGCATTTTCAGGGGCAACAGAACCTAAGCAACGACGACGTTGGATTATTGATGCACAGTATGCTGGGAGCTTCTACAGGAAACCAGGCTGCACCACAATCAACTCAAATGGCAGGAATGCTCTCTGGGCAAACACAACAAGCCGCGCCAGGCGGAAACGATCTCGTCAGCAAGCTCGCGCCAGCAGCCATGGAATTCATGCGCGCCAAAGCGTCTGGTTCAAACACGCAGTCCGCTGCTATGCAAGCTGCTATGCGAGCTATGATGGGCGGCAACCCACTCCAAGCATCCTCTCCAGGCGGAGCTTCAGGCGGCCTTATTGCCCAGAGTATCATGAAGTCGTTAATGGGTTAGTAGAAATAAAACCGCAGGATCCCAGAACGAAATAAGTGAATAATTACGAAAGTGCAAATGCGGACAAGTGGACATGAAATAACTGAACGCACAGATCATTGACAGAGACCGCTGTATACTGGGTGTGGGCAGGTTGTCTGCGAATTACATCGATTTGCCACTATTTACAAAAAAAGGGGGGTGCAACCTCTGCTAGACAGAGGCTCTATTCGGTTACGTCGACGATCTTTGCTTTGGATGCGTTGTGCTTGACGGATTCAACGCCTTTCATGCAGCCTTCCTTTGATTCGTAGCCTTGACCCGACGCTATCTCCTGGTCGTTTGAAGCTCTCAGTCTCCACCTGAACTTGCCGGCATGATCTTTGTATACCTCAAATTTTGGTTCCCCTGGCATAATCTAATCACCTCTAAAATTGGTCCGTACCAACCACTTACCCCATATTTCGTTATTTATTTTGCGATTTCGCTCTGAACGTGATCATCAGAGAGTTTACTTGAGGCCCATCTTTCCCGCGTACTTGGCGATGAGGAAGACTACTCCAGCGACTATGAGGAAGTCGATTATCACACCGACGAAGTCTCCAACCGCGAAGTTCATTCCTGCTCCGACAGCTAAAGTTACATTAGCTTTCTGCCAATTACCGCCAGGAATCAATGCTCCGGGTACAGGCATGATTATGTCTTGAACAAGGGCTGACACAACTTTCCCAATATACGTGCCCATTATGAAACCCACCGCCAAACCAAGAACACCCCCCTTCCCAATGAAATCCATAAACTCAGCCCAGAGACCTTTCGGAGGAGGAGGCGACGGTTTAGGCTCAACAGCTTCTCGAATCTTCCTCAATTCTTCCAGAATTTGATCGTCAACACTCATATCCATCGCACCTGAGAACGTGACAGGATGCATATTCCACTTTCGCTGGAACCAAATTGAACATGGTTTGCAGAAATGAAAAACGAAACACTTAGGTGATTACGATGGACGCAGATCATTTTATGAGCTGAGACAACACACTCTCGTCCTGTAGAGGTGAATGTTATGGGTTTCAAATTGAAGTGCCCTATGCCGGGATGTACTACTGAGCTACAAGCAGAGAATAAAGACGATCTGGTAAAGCAGGGAATGGATCATGCTAAGACTCATGGAATGGCTGCGCTTTCTCCAGATTTAATGTCGAAATTACAGGGCGCCATCAAACAAACCTAGCCCAATCCGTCGCACCGTGCACTCTCTTCTTCTTTTCTTGTCAACGGTTAAATACAAAACCCCGTTTCAATTCTTCACATGAGCAGCGCGTCTAGTTCAAAGAAATGTCTCGCAGAGTTCGTCGGCACCTTTGTGTTGGTTTTCATGGGGTGTGGTAGTGCGGTGCTTGCCGGCAAGTACATTGGTTTTGTTGGGATATCCTTCGCGTTTGGTTTGTCAGTGTTGGTGATGGTGTACGCGATTGGAAGTATCTCGGGATGTCACATAAACCCGGCCATATCGATCTCGATGCTTGCTTCAGGCAAGATGAAGGCTAAGGATGCGGTGATGTACGTGGTTGTCCAATGCTTGGGTGCGGTGGTTGCTTCTTTAGTTCTTTATGGTGTTGCTGTTGGGAAGCCGGGGTACAGTCTCAGCGTCAATGGGCTTGGTCAGAATGGGTATGGTGTTGCTTCTCCGGCTGGATTCTCCATGCTTTCCGGGTTCACTGCGGAGGTCATATTGACATTCATCTTTCTGCTTGTGATCTACGGGTCAACCAGTGAGAAAGCTCCTAAAGGTTTCGCGGGGGTCTCGATCGGTCTCAGCCTTGTGCTCATTCATCTTGTCGGAATTCCAGTGACGGGAACGTCTGTTAACCCGGCAAGAAGCTTAGGTCCAGCTCTAGTAGTTGGAGGTACTGCCCTAAGCCAGCTCTGGCTATTCTGGGTCGCCCCTATCCTAGGAGGACTCATCGCCGCATTAGTCTGGCGTCTGCTAGAGTCATGAGAGATTGCACGTCTCATTGATTCTGCACTCACATCGCTCAACAGCGTTCAAGCTCCTTCAAGAAAGTGTCTGAAAGCTCAAAATGAGCCGATATGAATTAGGACTTGAACCTTATTTGGTTCAAATCCCTCCGAGTCTGACACTATTAGAGTTCAAGTCCTCCTCGTATGTTGCTCCATTGAGCTTTTTGAAATTTCCCTGTAGCGAGACTAGGCCGTTGCACCTGCATACTTCAGGAAGCGACGACGATTCAACTGAGCCCTCTACCTAATCGTGTCGCAACCAGACTATTGATATCGTGAGTCATAATCGAAATTCCCATAGAATGATGCGATGGTCAGTTCGTAGATCATCAAGGGGATACGTCCGTAGGCCATCCATTAGTTGGTTTCTCGCAAAGCACATCACGTACCGCGTCCAAATACGAGAAACCGTATTCGACAGTCGGCTCTAGAACATTTCTTCCTTCTGTAAATTCATTCCATGAATATGCAGTAATCATCTTCAGTTTTGGGTCAACAATCTGCTGCAACCCCTGCATCATCTTCTGAAACTTGTCGGGCGTTGAGTTTGTCCATTGAACCATCCAATCATCATAACCATTCTTGTAGAGTAGGCTATTGTCTAATCCCGATGCTGAGAATGGAACAAAGCCAACTCCCGCGTTCTCAGCTATGTCCAACCAAGTTTGATTCAGCGCCAAATATCGTGGGATGATCTCATCATAAGGAACCACAAGTGAATTTCCATTCCACGTATTCTGCAAGTTACCGGGGTCTGGAACAAAGTAGCTAGTAATCGTGCGTCGAAGTTCTGCGCTACTGACCGTATGAGATCATTACTCAATTGCTCATTCACAATGTCGCCGATCAAGTAAATTTCGCGGCCATACGCGGCTGCAGCATCACGAATGGCTTTAACCACGTTCTGCAAATTTTTCGTTCCGTATTTCGCGAGAGAGGTTCGGGTTCCGTCACCGTATAAAGTGGCATGATACAAGAGCAGCATTGGTTTGCCGTTTATTCCCAGATATGATGGATGGCTGAAATGATTCTGGGCCATATATGAGATTGTTGAATGAGCCTGCTTCTCCGTAAGAGAAGGGGAACTACTCCAGTGACCGTTTGTTATGTCGAAGTAGAAGAAGAACTTCATGTAATCAATGTATTTCGAAGTGAGGAACCCAGAATCTATGTTATGCGATTCCCAGTACCACGACGGATCATTGTAACCCATGACGAATGTACTGACACCATGTTCAACCGCCCATTTAATTTGCCAATCAGTCACAAGCCTATTTGATACGTCGTAGGTTCCAGCAGCATCTGACGGATAAGCCCGGCCGAGAAGGGGATGCGCATACGACCCTGCTGCTAAGGTTTCGATTCGAGGATAACCATCAGCGAGATGCCAGCTAGGCAGATAGTACGCCGCAAGATTTGTTTCAGATTTCAGAGGAACAGGAGTTGGAACTGCATACATGCTTAGCTCACTGGAGATCGTTGAAAATCCAGTACTCACCGTCGTCGAACTTATTGTCTGATAAATCGAGGCGGGTTTCAGAAGTGTCGCAAACCCTAGAGCTGAAGCTCCCACAACAGCTGCAGAAACTCCAGCATATTTCAGGAAGCGACGACGATTCATTTTCGTCTTCTCGCTTTGACTGCGAAAACCGCAATCGACACTAGGGCGGTGATGACTATCAAGGCAAATAGCGACAGAAATTCCTGGTGTTCCTGTTGTTGTCTGAGCCATGCTTGGCGAAGTTGAAAGTGGTGTTCAGTTGTGAGAGCTTTTTCGGCCAGGACTGTTGCGTTGTCGGCATGCAACTTGGCTAGGTCGAACTCGTTACTTTGCAGAGCGGTCACTGCTGAATTGTACTCCGCTTCTGATTCATGTTGAAGTTGGATGGCGTCGGGTGATTGCAGTGTTGTGTTCCGCAATACGTTCAGCGTCTCAAGGGTCTGATTTACGACTGTCGCCGTCTCGTCGTACTTTTCTTGGCTTACGGTGTCATCTGCAGATTTTGCGGCGTCGTTGGCCAGTGTCTCTGAACGTGTGAAATCTCCTTGATTATAGGTTCCGATCGCCTGCGACAATAGGTTCTTGGCTTGTTCTAATCCTCGTGTTCTGCCGTCCTGCATTGCGGCAGCAGTTGTGTTCTCTGCCTTCTGGATTGCAGTAAGCGCAGGAACTGCTTCCTGAGATGTTCCTTGTGGAATGAACGGTTTCGCATACCAGGATCGCAGAACTTGCTCAGCAAGTTTGTTGTGTGGGGAGTAGTTGGGATCGTTTGGTCCACCTTCGCCCCAACCTACACCAGTTCCGTATGGGAACCATGACCACCAAAAGAGTCCCTGCAGCCAAGGTTTGTTCCAGAAGGTCTCCAAAGCGGTTTGGTAGAGGTTTGCTTGTTCTTGCATGTCGGGCTTGCATTTGCTCGGATCATATACCGTTCGTGCAGGGTTGCAGATGTCATTCCATTTCCAAGTGCCTGTGTTTGACCCAGCTACACTCATCCATCCAATCTCCGTAAAGACGATGGGTTTTGCTTTCGGATTGAAGGTCTCGTAATTCTCGAACTGCGTTAGGATGGGCTTCCACGCTGACCTTAACTCGTCAACGTTTGGGTCTGCGTGATTAGTCAGGGGGAAATAGACATCCACGCCCAAATAGTCCAGCCTGTCACTGAACCTTACCTGAGTCCATTCAGTCCAATCCGAAGCATATGTCACAGTACCATTGTAAATCATTCTCACGGCACTTGAGATGTTGTACCATTCTTGGGTGTAGATGCTCATCGACTTCAACTCGGTACCCACGCAGAATTGTTCTACCCCATCTGACTGGGCCAAGCGAGCATAATGTACAATGAAGTTTGTGTAGCTACCGAACCACCGCGTTACATTATTGGGTTGTATATCTCCCCGCCAGAGACTAGAGTCAACAATGTCAATGTGGGGTTTCAGCATGACTCGCATCCCCAAGGAATGAATAGTTCGTATTGCATGAACCAGTGATTCATCGGTGGGAGTCTCACGAGTGGGGAAAATTGACGTGTCCTGCGGTCCTGGTTGATACCAAGTCGCAATCAAGGCAACCCAGTTTGTTCCAGTGGCGGCAAGTGCTCGCAAGGACTCATCGGATTCGGTTGTTCCATATGTGTCCTGCCACGACCAATCGTACGTCATTCCCTTCTGGAACTGTCGATAAGACAGTTGTGTGGCATTTGCGGCCTGATGAAACGTAGGCAATAAGAAGCAGATGATGAAGCATGCAACTGCATATTTCAGAAAGCGACGTCGACTCACGTGAATTACCTACCTCTTTCCTGTTTTTCGTTTTCTCTTCATGACTATAGCCGAAACTGTGACAAGGACAGCGACTCCAATAACGGCGATCGTGTATGTCACGTTCCAACCGGTAGGTGTTGCAGGTTGAAGTGGCATCTGCAAACTGGAGCTAGTGGTTGCGCTGGTAGTTTCCTGCGGAATCGTTGCCTGATTCGCTAATTGCTTTGCTTGGTTAGCGTATCTCAGAGCATAGTCATATTGACCGGATTGAAACGCCTGCTCCGCCCGATCAAGAGTCTGATTGGCGGCATCTAACCCAGCGAACCTTCCATCCTGCTGAGCTTGACGCATGGCCAGCGTGGCGTTGTAGATCGATAGAGGCACAGGGATTCCGTAGTAGCTTGGTTGCGTATTCTTGAATCTGGATGCAAAAGACGCAGTAGCTTCCAAGTACCTGTAACCGTATTGTTTGGCGGGTTCAATAATGGTCGCTTCGTTCCAATCGTTCCAAGTTGCGATGAAAACAAACGACGGATTAAATCGCACAGCAGCAGCCCAAGTCTGATTGTAAAGCAACCCGTTCTCTCGATCAAGTTTCTGAATCCAATAATCTCCATTAGAGGTCTTAGCGCACCAAGCGTTGACGGCGCTATTATCAAAACCTGCCCAGACTCCAACTCCCCATTTAATATCAGCCCCCGCCGACCGCAATTCCGCAGCCATGTCTTCAATATACGAGACTGAATCCAAGGGAATATTCTCAACTTCAGCTCCCATCCACGCGAAATATCCCTTGAAATACGGGTAGAGTTTGTGATAATTCGCTTGCATGTCAACGTAGTACGCCTTCAGTCCCTGACCATCCAGTGTTGAGAAAACGCTGCCCCATTCATCTCTTGTCATCGAGCCTCCGCCCGCCCCAAACACAAAAATAACGGGAACCCCGCGGAACTTGAGATAAGCAGAGCTTGGACCGAATTGCTTGATAGCGTAAGCCAAATCATCATGCACTTGTTGAAGGGCCACCTTCCTATCAGGTATCAACGACACTCCAGGTCCCGTGTGTCCCAAGTAGAATCGCATCGCATCGTAGTCTATGGTGACACCGAATCCACGTAATTCCGCAAGCCTGAGCATCTCCCGGAAGTTTGAGTTGATCCGCGGGAAATCATAGAAGCCAGTTATTCCATCCCAATCAACAACAAAAGCATCAATACCAGAAGCTTGTGCAAGACGAATATGATACTCAATAACGGCATCGTCAGATGCATCATACGGCCCAATCAGAGGGTAGTAGATTGAGGCAAGACTCGTCCATGTTCCGTTCGACGTCAACTGAGGTGTGTCACTTATTCCACATTGATGATATGACCAACCGTCCCACGCCCCTGAAGTTTGAGGGGTTGACCAATGGTTCAAGTAGTCAGCCAGCACAAGTTTCCTCAAAGCCATATCAAATGACTGGCTCTGCGCTGTTGTTTGTTGTGTGCTACTAGGAACGATTAGGGATGCCAGAGCTATGAGCAATATCGCAGAACATAGCTTGGTCACGATTTCACACTCAACGTGTCTCTGATCGTTTGTAGGTCAGCGAACCTGTCTTCCGCTGTTCATTATCACGCCGCTTGCGACATGCCGTTGCACCAGTGTACTTCAGAAACCTACGACGATTCACCCTAGCGGCTTCCTCGTGTTTCTCCTCATAAACAGAACGATGATTGCTAGAGTTGCGGTAATCATCACGGCGGCGAGCGCAACGCTTCCCATAGACGTGGTTAGCCACGCGCTAAGCATCCCTGTGGTCAGATCGTGTAGAGATGTCTGCGACGGCAAAGTCGTCGAGGCGGTCGAAGTGCTTGTTAGCGTCATTTGCGGACGTCTCGCCAGGTCGGCTGCTTGTTGCGCTTCTTGAGATAACAAGATTGTTGAAGCGTAGTCTCCTTGAGCAAATGCTGCCGTAGCGTTCGCGAGCAGTGACGTAGCGTTTTCTAGTCCAACAATTCTGCCGTCAGTTTTGGCTGTTCTTACGGTAGCGTTCGCGGTGTCCAACGCCACTGTTGCGCGCATTGACTGAATTTCCGGATCGTTCAGTGATACGACGTTACTGGGGAAGCCGTTTGACAGGTTGGGGCCGTTCCCACTGTTAGTGGCGAAGACATCCACGAGGTTGTTGCAAGGTCTGCAGTAAGCTATGCGGTAAACGTAATTCACTGAGATTAGAGGCGTATGTTGAGCGTCCCCCACTCCGCCGAAACATGTGTTTCCTTGGCATCCGGTTGGCGTCGGTTCAGCGACGACCCAACCATAATTCGGTAAATAGAATTGAACCCAATCGTGATTTATTGGTCCGCCATCTCCCCAAACTCCTAGAACCATCGCGGCTGGAATCCCAGCCGCACGGCTCAAAGCTACGAATAGGGCAGCGTGATGTCGACAGACACCGCTCCTTGACTTTAGAAAGTACAATGCGCCCTCGCTTGCAGAGTTCCAGATGATGCGGGAATCGTCAAACGGAATGCTAAGAACGAAGTTGAAGATCTTGCGTGCCTCAAGGTACGGATTCGTCTCATTTCCAACAACCTGCTTGGAGGCGGCGATGATCTCAGGATTATCGGATTCGACGTATTGCGTCGGTGAGGTGTACGTTCTGTACCATAGGGAGGTTTTGTCGTAGGCACCGATCTTGCTTGGGTCAACGTTGAATCTGATCCGGGAATTCATCATGTACTGAAGCAATGTAACGGTGTATTTCGCGTCTGGGGCACATGGGAACCTGATCGTGAGAACTCGGTTGCCGAGTTCATCAAACGTCTCGCTAGTAGTGTAGCTTTGACTCGGATTAATTGTCACAGAGAACAGTTTGGCTACACTCAGGTACGGGAACGAGTTGAAGGCATGGATGGATAGCGTGCATGTGGAGGCGTCGTCGCCTGCCGTGTAAATGAATGTGTAGTTCGCTGTCAACAGTTGAGGACTCGAAAGAGCGTATCCGGTAGCGTAGTAGATGCTCATCTGCGGAGTCGCATGAACAGGGCTGAAGACGCTGAGAAGCATGGATGCTACAAGTAAGGATGCGTATCCGAGAGGCCGATGGTCCAAGGAAAACCAATCGCTGAACAGTCTTTTCTTGAATTAAGCACTTATCAGTATCGAGCCTGATTTTGCAGGAATGCAAATTCGCTCAAACAATCACACAATATGCCGTATGATATGGATATCGTTATTCACTATTGCACACCAGTCCTATTTGGAGCCCATTTGTCGTCAACGCGCTGGAAGATTCTCAGCGTTGTGATTCTACTAGTCATTGGCGTTGCGAGTGTCGAATCGTTTCAAGTCTGGAATAAGCCGAGCAGTGAGCCACCTACGAACTCATTGTCGACAAGCGGCTTTCAATCAACAGTCCCAAAAAACGCGATTCAACCTTATGTACACGAAGCAAGACGAGTTCTCCATGATTTTCAGTCACAATTTTGTTGCACGCCGACAGGACTTGAACCTTATTAGGTTCAAATCCCTCCGGACCCGCCACTTATAGCGCGCTAGTCCACGGTCTTACTTCGAGTACGCATGGCGGAGTTTCATTTTCCATTCGAAATTTTACCGTCCCTGTGGTCGATCGAGTGGCCTATTTAGAATCAGTCATCGGAGTTTGACTCTGACCCGTCACGGAGACGACTAATCCTCAGTATAGCGCCGGTGAGTTCTCAGATATTGGTCGTCGAACGTCAACTCGCATTTCGCGCATTGGTAGTTTGTTCTTACCGTGAAGCTGCCCCCGTTCCAAATCTGTTCCTGGCTTTCGCGTTCTAATTCAGTTGCGCAGAATGGGCAATTCACTCAGAACACCAATCCCTTCAGTTTGAGTCAGTCCGGGAACAAGAATGGCAGTAGTAGGTTACTCGCCATTGCATCTCGCCGCCGTTCTGCACCTGTTCGAAATATTCGATTGCCGATCCTACGCCGCATGATGGGCATTGCATGAAACTCACTATGAGTCACTTTGCTAAGCTTGATTATTGACCGTTGAAGTGTCCGGTTTGCGGGGGCTGAGAGTTGGACGGAACTACCTTGTTAACCTAGGATTTACACTTACATTCCTAGATTTTCTCCGCCTATCAAGTAGAAGTAGGCTACGGTGTTTCTGGTGGGTACGAAATTGCCTCCTGCCTCGAGGTACGTGTTTGGGTAGAGAAGCCATTCACTCGTCACCGGTCCCGCCGGCGGTGCCAACGGATTGTTGGTTGGGAGTAGGCAATTCGTAATATCAACCTGAATAGCGGTATACGGTGGGCCTTGCACATAGGCGATGCCGAATATGCTGGGGCTGCTGGAGCTGTAGGCAATTGTAATGATGGCGCCTTTGTAGGTGAAATTCTCGACTTTCAGGGTAGTCTGACTGATGGTTGACAGTTGGAGGGTTAGAAATGGGGTTCCGTTGTACGTCGAGCCTGTAACGGTGGTGAATTCCGTCACGGTGCTTGTAACCGAAGATCCAATTATTGTGCGCGACGTGGCCGGTTGATTATGCGTGGTGGCGACGCCAGATATGAAGCCGACAATCCAAACAACAATTACAAACGCTGCAAGACCGAGAACCTTGGCTTTATTCATAAAATGATAACTCGTATTTGTCACCCCTCTTTCAGTTCCAAGATGAGTTTATGTTTTCTGTTCGCCCGCGCTCTCCAGTTCTTTCCATCTACCATCAACTCGTCTTCAGGACTAATCCTAACACAGGGAGCCACCGACGCTGGACAACTACTCTTCTGAGCGAAGCATTCCTGGCGCGCTTGAAGGGAGGAAACTCAGGACTTGAACCTTATTTGGTTCAAATCCCTCCGGATTTACCGGTCAGCCATGGGTGAGGACACGTCGTTGGCGACCTCAGGTAGGCTTTCAGGTTCCGGAAGGTGTCGTTTCGGAGCTAGATGTTTCGAAATATGTTTCGAAACTGCTAGATGTTACTCGTTTCGAAATGGAGCACTGTATTGAAACAGTTCCAATTGCCCAGTTAGGTTGATGTTATCGTCTTCGGTTGTCCTGATTTCCGTTCAGGAGCCTTAATCCCCTTGAGAATCTCAATGGCAGTCTTCAGGTCTTCAGCAGTGAAGGGCATGCGGTAGTAGTAGGGTCCTGCTCTGATCTCGATTTGCATATTTTCCACCCCAGTCTCGACTCGCGTCCCTGGGGTAACCGCGATTTGCATTACCCCTGACGGCGGCTCAAAATTGTAGGCTCTGATATTGTTAGTATCCACCTCAAATGCCCCTCTAACAAATGACTCGACTTTACGCGCCAAAGTGGGAGTGCACTCGGTAATTTCGAATATGCTCTTCCACAGATTCTGTTTTGGAAGGGTGAATTTGTGTCGCTTGTAAAGTTCACGCCACAGCACAATGTTGCATACAGCTTCGAAGTATGCGGCACTTCTCTCGACTTCATCTTGAGTCGTGGTCAGTTTCTTCGCCAACTCGGTCAATCTGACGTGTAGACGGCCTTCCACCAGTCCGTAGTATTTCATTGCTGATAGACGATTCCAGTAAGCACCGTTATGCGATGACGAATAGCCAAGCATCCTCGCCAAATCATCGTCCTTATGCGCGTCACGAATGATGGGCTTGGGATAATTTTGGTAGATTCTAGCCACATCCAATAGTAGTGTTGGAAGCCTGTGAGGATTGTTGGGTAGGGTCGTATTTCCAATTCGCAAGGTGAAACAAACTAAGTGATAGTAGAATTAACTCTTTGGACGGTTGAACGGACAAGTATATATTGCTAATATCACGTATAATTTGCTTATCGGGGCATAAACAATGGGCAGAAAACCAAAAGACGTTCCGATAAAGGATCACCGTGAGATGTGTCGTATGCACAATGAGCAGGGCTCAGGACCCCACGTAATCGCCCGGCATTTCAACTGGAAGTACCACCCGAGCCACATAACAAGGCTCCTCGCTAAGTGCCATCCGCTAATTACTCCGGCTGCTGGTCGAGACGCGGTCGCCAAAACAATTGCACCGTTACCCGATACTTCGATGGTGCATGTGCACACTGACGGAAAGCCCGATGCAGTTCAAGCGATCAAATCTCAAAGTACTCTTCCTAGCGTCAAGCAGAATATATTCGGATCAGGGCAATTGGGCCAATCACAATCGCATACAAATCTAACTTCCTATACATTCCCTGCACCTGAACCGATTGATGAGAATGACGGCTCGGACGATGATAACTATGAGAATGACGGTTACCTATCTAGCTACGACGGTGCGTCCGCGCCACCGACGCAAGCGTCATTGACTTCAGGTCTGGTAGAACCTTTCCGGGTCTTCACGAATGTGGTTAATGGAACCATTAATTCGGGCATTATTAGAATGATGAGCCAGTTCGGTGAAAACCTATCAAATCGTCTCTTCCCCAACCTATACCCTACGCAAACGACAACGAATGATGGTAATCGATTAAGCGAGAATGAAAAGGAGGTTATCCGTAAGGTAGAGGACTTCCTGAAGCGCCGCGAGGAAGAAAAGAAGTCGCATGCCCACGACGGAACGAAACCTGCAGCTGACGTAGAGGAGTTAACTCATTCTTGTCCGTGCTCACCCGAACCAGATGAATCAGACTCCAGCGTGAATAGCAATGAAGCCATCCAAGTCATGAGCTTGGGAACTGAATCAAACAATATCCAGCATGACATAACGGACCCCCACCAACTGTTGCAAACGAGTGAGAACGAGAATACTCCGCCACAGGAATCGAGTGCGCCGGGCATACTTAGCGCAGGGCGCAACAGCAGTGTCACTGACGATTCGAAAATTAAGGGAAAAGAAGTTGGAGTAGAGAATTCATCAACGCCTCCAATAACAGTGGATAAGGTGAGTCCACCATCAATCACGGAAACAAGACAACCGGCTATCGTAGATGACGCCACTAGATCGGAATCGCAGTTAGCGAGATCTCAATCAGCTGAAGTCCACATTGAACAGAAAACACCAGTTCCCCAAGTCGATACGTCGCCCAATGTTAACGACCAGGAAGTCGTAGGCGCGCACGAGATCGAAGCGTCTAACGGGCATGAGAGTTCAGGCCAATCTGCGGATACGATTGGAATTCCGGGTTCAATCAACACACCCGGTAAATGCCAACTCAACATTAGCGCGCCGGTAGTCGACCAAAATTACGAGAAACCTGTGACACCATCAAAACCCGCGTACGTCAAGGTGAACGACTCGATTGTACCCTTGACGTATCCATCCGAGGGGGAAAACCATTTCGTCCCTGTGAAATCAGGAGAAATTGCCGCCCAAGCAGAGAGCGGCACTCAGAATAATAGTGAATCGTCAGGGTGGATATTTCTGGCAATTGCAGTCGCTGGGGCAGCAGCAGTGATCGGTTACGACCTATACCGTAAGTACCGCAGCGGGCAACTCAAACCAGAAGAACCTCCTCATCCTTCAGAGAAAGACGGAAACGCACGAGTCAACAAGCCGGATGGCGTTGCACTGTTCTGAGGCTATCAGAGTTCTACACTAAGACTCTGGACCCCCCTTAATCTATACTCTCGTTATTGAGAGATGTGCATGTCGAAGCGTTTCATTCAATCCTTGAGAGGGTTACTTTCTTTTTGCTTGCTTGAACACGTATTTTGGAACGGCAACTCTTACGGTGACGTCGGGGTCAACTAGGTTGGCGATCTTAACTTCACCGACTGCTCCGGATAACGCGTATGCTTCTTCTCTTGAAAGGCTGGTTTTCTCAGTCAGGAGTTCCACCATGTCCTTGAGCGCTAACCGAGACGCCTCCTCAACCGTTTTGGCTGATGCGACTGTCATTACGTGACTTAATTCACCAAGCGAGGTCTCTCCAGTTTCTTGCCTTTCTCCAGGTCGAGTTTAATGGTTGTGACGCCTTGGCGTGGTAGAGCGATCTTCACGACTTTTACGATGAGTGTGTCGCCAGGTTCAGCGCCCTCAACGTAGATTGGTCCCGTGGTCTGGTTTACTCGTTCAAGATCGATGACGGGGAACGGATCGCTGTCGCTTTTTATTGATCCGCCGAAACCATCCATCGACTCAATTATGACGCTCTCTCCGGGTTTAACGTTCAGTGCGGGTTTATTCTCTCGACTCATCTTGTAGACGAAGTGTTCGGCGCTGATTCTCTTCATGGAAAATCCTGCCAGAGTCAAGAATGTGGGTATTTGAAACTTGAGTTAACGTGAAACATCCTCGACACTCTTCCACCACTGTTTGGTCTCGCCGATTCGCGCTCTCGAGTCCCAATTCTTCGTTTTCGGCTCTTTCTCTGCTGCTTCAAGAATTTGAGAGATCTTAACTGACACATCAGCAAAATCCGCTTCCGGGAGTAGGTTTTCTGAACGATATTTCTCGGCGTAGGTTACAACATCGTGCAGATTGGTCGTCGCATCTTTCCAGAATCCCCAATCGTTTGTTAAAACGCTTGACAAGTGCTTTAGGTTGATGACTTTCCCTTCGTCGGTTATTCCAAGGTCGTGTGCTCGAAGCAGGACGATGACGTCCTTGAGATCCTTCTGGCTGATGGCGTGGATTTGCAATTTTTCAAGCAGTAGGTCAGTTGGGGTGATTGTGGGGTAGCGGAGTTGGAGTCTTCCTTTCTTAGGGTCGGAGCCTAGTTCTATTTCATGACTAAAACTCAACCGATCAAAAAAGATGTCTAGGTGGTACATTCCCTTTGGGTGGTGGTACAGCAGCCTTTCTTTGCCTCGAAAGAGGAGAACATTTTGATCCACCACATAACCCAGATCATCCTCCATCACCTCGCGTACCTTGACCCGTTGCTTTGCGTATCCGATTAGGTCAATGTCTGTGAACGCCCTGGTTGCGTCTCCCAGCCTCTTTAGGGACCGATGGAGGTCGGCGAATTCAGTTGAACATAGTGAGATTGCTAGTGCGCCAAGTAATCTCAATGAAACGTTTCGCTGTTTGGCTGCGTCCACGATTTTGAATGCGTCATCTAAAAGTGCTTTGTCAACGTTAGAGGTTTCCAAGCTGACCACGCATCATGAACTTAACCTGACGTGAAAAGGTAGTCTCTTATTCCCTTTTCATCGAGCTCTACGAGAAATCCTTTGAGTATTCCCTCGGTGTACTCACTTCCAGGGTTGACGCAAACCGTTCGCCCAATCTTCGCGACGCCTTTGGATTCATGGATGTGGCCGTGAAGGCCTAGTAATGGTTGATTTTTCTCGATTATCTTGCGAATTGAAGTGCTGCCTACCGGGGTCATTTCCATTCCGCCTCCAGGTTCTAGGACAGGTTTCATCTCTGCCGTAAGTCTAGGCGCCATATCAATTATGGTTCCGTAAGGGGGACAGTGAAGGTTGAAGACGCAATTGGTCATGTTCTCGACGTGCTGCGTCATTTCTTCGATTCTTTTTTCAAGCTCTTCCTCCGGGATGTCCCGCGGGCATTTCCACGGTGTCATATTCGTGTAGCCGCAGCTCACCATCTCATGTTCATTGTCCAGGCGGAATACCTTGCCTTCCGGATAGACAAGGAAGTCAGAGCTGTTCAGTACTGGATCAATGTAGTATTCGTCGTCATTTCCTGCTGAAACGAAGCATTTGACTCCACTACCCTTCAAGCGTTCTTCCGCCTGCTTAACCCAGCTCTTAACGGAGTTGATCATCATTTCCTGGAATTTGCCTCGAACTTTTTCCGGGTTTCTTGTCATGTCGTCAAGTTCTGCTTGATCGGTCACGTGTGGGTAGTATCCTACGGCTCTGATTGTGGCCATCATCTCCTTCAGTTCGCGGTCATTTTGTGGTCGTTGTTCTTTTCCTAGTAGGTACAGCTTGTGACTGCCGTCTGGTTGCTTCACGATTGGAACAATCATTTTTCCTGTGATGTCGCCGCCTAGGATGATGGCGCTTGCCTTGTAGGTTTTGGCTGCGCTAAGGAATTTGCCGAAGCAACGGTCTGAGCCGTGTATATCCGTGGCGAAGAATATTCGTGTGCGAGTCAACGTGCTATTTGCAGCCTATTCGGGTGGCAATTCCTTGAACGAGAGTTCCAGCGGTATACCTTTACTCCTGTGATATACCGAAGAAATGACGTAGATTACAATCCCGATAAGGAATAGTCCAAGCGTGAATTCGATTACTCCTTGGTTTAGTGCACCGACGAAGGCGGGTGATATACTGGCATATCCGAGCCATATCGAGATGCCTAAGGTGAGGATCCCGAGAATAGATATGACTGGAACAGGACCCAGTTTCATTTTGGTCACTGACGGTGAGACGTCAAAAATATCTTTCCGCTTCCATGGGAAGACAATACCAGAAATTGCTACGATTCCCTGCATGATCATGTATCCGAACACCGCGTATGCGAAGAAACCGAGCAACGGAGTGAAACTCCACAGAGCCTGCAAAACGATTGCCACAACGGTTACAGCAATCAGAGCCATGTACGGGGAGTTGTGTCTACGATCGATCTTGGCGAGCGCTGTTGGGACAACCCGGTCAAATGACCAAGCGAAAATGAAACGGACACCGAGGAAAATGTACGTCAGCGACGATGAGAGACACATAATCGAGAAAGCAAAAGCGGCCAAGATGAATGCTGTTGAGTTGGTGGTCGCATACTGGAATAGTAGGTGGAATAGTGGGGGTAGCGAACCCGTGTAAGACGAATCCCCGGATGAAGCGAGGTATGCAACTGCGCCTAGAAATTGGCTTCCCATTCCTATGTACGTGGCCTCGTACAGTAACCATGTAATGAAGCCGAAAACGATTATCGCACCTATAATAGCTATGAACTGTGACCGTCGGACTTCTTTGATTTCGCCAGCATAGTAAACCGAGGCGTTGAAGCCTATGAAATTAAGGTAGGTGAAGGCCACGCCCAAGAGCGTCGCGGAAGTCACGAAACCTGATGGGACCCCGCTCGACTGTGCTTTCTGGATTAAAGCAGCATATTTCATTCCCGATTGCGCATCGAAGCTGGCTGCAAACTGCGTTGGGTTTGTTGTGACGAGTGTTCCGACGTAGGCGGCGATGCCGATCATTATGATTACGAAGAAAATCCAGAAAGCATAATGAGTGGCTTTTACGCCGCACGAGATTATTGCTGCACAGATGAGCCAGAATACTATCGCCCATCCAAACGTGAACATGTTCGAAGATACCAGGGCAGCATTGTTTGACTGACCTAAAGACTGGAGTATGGGCGCTATCCCCCACTGAGTAAACCAAGGCATGTACGAACCTGCTATTGACATCAGAATCAGGAAGAGGACGACGTTGTTCATGAAACCTATAGCAGGATGTAGGACTCTGCTCACCCAAATGTAGTCGCCGCCAGAACGCGGCATCGAAGCCGAATAGAGCGAATAGAACAATCCAACAATTATGGCGATTGGGATCGACATTAGCGCAGTAGTAGGAAGGTCAACGCCCGGGAACAAACTTAACGCGAAGAAACCGTAAGCAAAGATTGCGGTGGGAGCCATGAAAACAACATTGTAAATCATTGCGTCCCAAGCAGATACTGATCGCACTAAGCCTGAAGCTGGCCTGGCGAAAATTTTCGTCTCGCTCATTCAATCACCGAGTAGTTCCCCGACAGAACGATATTTCTAATTTAAGAATTTGTAACAGGGTTCAGAATCAGCGAAAACGTACATTTGTTGTTGAGAGATCTCGTAATCCTTGGAAAACACATTAATGCAAGCGCCTAGTGGCACACATTATTGAAGGATCAGCGACTGCAATGCTTCTTTATTGCGTGTTAACGTCCAATTAATCTCCGTTGTGTTGAGTGAGTCTGGGGACTATTTGCTCGGCCGCCAATTTTGCGGCTTTCATCTTGTTGGGTCCGTGAATGAACAGTATTGGTGTTTTTAGCCCTGTCTTAGCGTACCGCTGAAGCTTTTCTGTGCATTGAGATGGTGTGCCAGCGATTGCAAACACATCCACCATCTCGTGGGTGACTGCGTTTATTGCTCCTTCGATGTCACCTTCTAGATATTTTTGCTTGAGAGTCTGGATTTCGTTTTCGTTAATGCGAGCTAGCTTAGAGACGAAGGGAGGTAGTTGAGGAATCGTGTAGGTCCCGAGTATTCTCTTGGCGAATTGTCGCGCCGAGTTTCCATCTTCAGAAATACATGTCTCGAAGAATCCGACAAAGTTGATCCTACTCGCATCTCGTTTGTGTGTGTTCGCGCTATCGATCACTCGTTTAATGGCGTACTTCTGGTATTCTGGAGAGAAGCAACCTCGCCTGGTTAGGATGAGTCCATCGGCGAATTCCCCAACTAGATCCAGCATTCGGGGACCAATCGCACCCATGAAGAGCGGAAGGTTGGGTATCCTGAATCGTTTTTGAGGTCTCGTGGTTGAGAATATTTTGCCGGTGTATGAGAATTCTGATTTATCGTCCGCGAGTAGGCCTCGGATTATTTTGAAAGTGTCATTCATGGCGAGCAGTGGTTGCATTTCGAGTCCATAGTTTCGAATTGCACCAGTGGCTACTCCGAGTCCTAGAATGAATCTGTCTGGAGAGATTTCGTTTAAGGTGGCTGCTTCGATAGCTAGAATTTGCGGATGTCTCCTGACGGGGCTTGTGACGCCCAAAGCTACTTTGACTCTTTTGGTTGATTGAAGAGCGAGCGCGGCTAATGTGAACGCGCTTTTCTGATCTCCTTCCTGGATCCACAAACGTGAAAAATCCTTGTTATCGACAAGTTCAGTTAGGCTAACAAAATCCTGAATTGAGCAATCGCTGAAACCAACGTCGATCGATTCGAAGGTAGACATGTGATTTTCTGCCTTCACCGTAACTGGTACGCGTGGTTAAACCTGTAGCTCTTGTGGGGCGAGCCTGAGCTGAAAAACCTGTTCAAATCTGCGTGATATGCTCTCTTTGACCTTGTTGAAATCTACGTCACCGTTAAGATATTCCTTCATAGACGCCATAGTTGAGCTGGGCATCCCGCATGGTTCTATCATCGAGAAGTATTTCATGTCCGGGTTCACGTTCAACGCAAATCCATGAAACGTAATCCAGTTTCTTACTGCCGCACCGATGGACGCGATTTTCCTTTTTCCCACCCATACGCCCGTCTTGCCTTTACCTTCCACCCGTCCTGCTTTGATATCGAACTCGTCGAGTGTTAGGATGATCGCTTCCTCAATGCTCCACAGGAAGTTGTGTATGTTACGGCCTCTTGCGTCTAGGTCAAGAATTGGATAACCTACTAGCTGCCCGGGACCATGATACGTCCATTGACCTCCCCTCTCGACTCTAATGACGGGGACTCCATCTAGCTTAGCGGGGATCTCACCTGCTACTGCTTTGCCGACGGTAAAGACGTGTGGATGCTCGACCAGGATTAGTGTGTCTGGAATTTGATGATTAGCGCGTTGAATGATCAGTTTGAGCTGCAGATCCCAGACTTCGTTGTATTCGCAAAGTCCTAGGTCCAGGAGATTCCCAGTCATCAATTCTTAGTTATTCTCTCGCTTTATCCTCTTAAACGCGTGGCGAATCAAGGATTATGGCCTGTTGGTGTCAACGCTTCCGTTTTAGGCTGTGTTCTCGTCTGCCTTTTGCTGTAAGACTGTAGCTGAGAGGCGCGATCAGGTCTCTCTCAACCAGAAATGATATGGCTCTTTGAAGCACGTCGTAAGATGCTTTCTCCTCAAATGTTTTGTACAGAGAGGCCACAGGAACGTTAAGTCTGCCCCGATTGTCCGCTTCATGGAAGAAGACGAGGATTTCCTCCGCCAACCTTTTGATTCCAACCATGGACTGCCGAACTCCAAGAAGAGAGGCGACTATGATGAGTTTATGCCTTGTTGTAACCGATGCATTAATAGTCGATATATGCCGATAGGGCGAAAGTAGAACCATAATCTCTTGTGTTCAAAGAGACGAGCCACATGAAAGAAACATCAAAGAAATTCCCCATACCAGATGTGCAGATCCCTGAAATCGTGCCTATCGCGATGCAGAATTTCACGCAATACTTCAAAGGTTTCGAAAAGGTGGCTGCCATAAGGGAAATTTTCGGCGAAGATACAAGCAAAGTGCTTTCCGAACTCAAGGTCGAATTCTTCAGTTCAAAGTTTGGATACATGGGTGTAAGCGATGAAGACGGGCACTTAATCGTAAGCGCGTATTACCTGAAGAATGGTGACCCCATTAGCAAATATCTCGACGTAGTTCACGAACTCGTCCATGTGAAACAGTACCGGCAGGGTAAAGCCTTGTTCGATGAGGCATTCGAGTACCATGATCGGCCGACCGAACTAGAAGCTTACAGGCATGCGGTTAATGAAGCTCGACGACTCGGAATGTCAGATCCCGAAATTTTCGAATACCTGCGGGTGGATTGGATGGACGAGGACGAGGTTCGCAAGCTAGCGCGTAACATAGGAGTTAAGCCTCCCCCTAAGCGCGGCGGAGAACGAGTAAGGTAGCTAACCAATCCTAACCTCACTCATCTTCACTTTTGTACGATGTGGATTGCCTTTCCTTTCGCTGCTTCCGCGGCTTCCATAATTGCTTCGGGGAGCGTTGGATGCGGGTGAATCGTGAACCCGATATCCTCGAGGGTTGCACCCATCTCGACTGCGAGTGCTGCTTCGCTGATCAAGTCGGATGCCTCTGGTCCGATGATATGTACTCCTAGGACTAGCTCTGATTCCTTGTCAGCGACAATTTTGACGAAACCTTCGCTTTCTCCGGCAAGCAAAGCCCGCCCTAGTGCAGTGAAGGGGAATTTGCCAACTACTGGGTCATACCCCTTCTCTTTGGCTTGAGCTTCTGTTAGCCCGACTGACGCTATCTCAGGGTCTGTAAATATCGCCCAAGCTACGCCACGGTAATCTGCTTCACTGCTCATGCCTGCGATTACTTCTGCTGCCACCACTCCGTCCTTTGAGGCCTTGTGTGCGAATAGGGGGGGACCGATTACGTCGCCGATTGCGTAAATTCCTGGCACGTTAGTTTGAAGTTTCTTGTTAACTTGAATCCAGCCACGATCAGTCTTAACGCCTGCTTTCTCTAAATCAAGCTGATCGCTGTTAGGGCGTCTTCCGACAGAAACGAGTACTATGTCGCATGGAAACGCAGCCTCCTTTCCATCTTCAAGGGTGGCGAATACCTTGCCTTCGCGATACTCCTTGGCTCTTGATTTCACATGATACTCGATGCCGAGTTTTCGGAATGTGCGCTCGACGACTTTGATAATCTCAGAGTCCATAACAACACCCGGTAGTAATTGGTCTAGTAGCTCGATTACTGTCACCTTACTGCCGAGTTGAGCGTACATGGTTGCCATCTCTAGTCCGGACACTCCCGCTCCAACGACAACCAGATTCTTTGGTATTTGACGTAACGCGAGCATCTCTGTTGTAGTAACCACGGTAGTACCGTCGAATTTGAAGCCTGGAATTTCCATTGGACGGGTTCCTGTGGCTATTATCGTGTTCTTGGCATCGATCGTTTCAGTTCCAGTTGCTGATTTGACTTCAATCGTGTTAGGTCCGTTGAATTTCGCTACTCCCTTGATAATCCTCACATGATTACTCTTGCAGAGGTACTCAACGCCTGACACAAGACGGCTGACTACGCTCTCCTTCCAGGCTTGAACTTTCGCCATATCAACTCCCACGTCACCGACTTCCAAGCCTATTTGCTTGGCCGCTTCAACTCTATTCTTCAACTTTGCGACGCGGATGAGGGCTTTAGATGGGATACAACCAATGTTCAGGCAGACTCCTCCAAGGTTTTCTTTTTCCACTAGAACGGTTTCTTTTCCAAGTTGGCCGAGTCTGATTGCTGCGACGTACCCTCCTGGGCCGCCTCCTATGACAACTACCTCAGCGTTCTGAGTCATTCACTGTCACTCTTGACCTATTCGCTCGAAGCGCATATTATGAGTGTTACCCACCTTTAGCATTCCTGCAATCAATGATGAATCATCGATAGATGTTACTAATGTGAGGTTAATCCAGGGCGTGATGTGAGAATGATTTTTTGAGTGAGAACTAAAATTCGACCTACAAGAAGTGTGATTGAGTGGCACTTTAGTGGACTTGTCTATAGCTTTCGGGTTGGCGGCTGCTCTCTGCTGGGGAACTTCTGATTTCGCGGCGAAGATTTCAGCGGGGAGAATTGGTGCTCTTAGGACTTCACTTTTTCTACAGTACATTGGCGGTTTATTTATTGTCCTAGTTGCAGTTCAAGACTTACCTCGCCTCTGGCTATTTCCAACTGCAGTATACTTCACGCTTGGGCTAGGTGCGATTAACGCTGCAACCTCTTTTTCACTTTTTAAAGGATTCGAAGTGGGCCAGCTGAGTGTTATTTCGCCTATTGCAAGCAGTTATCCTGCTCTTTCCACTGTCCTCGCTGTATTGTTTCTCAATGAACATTTATCCGCGACCCGATTCGCCGCAATATTGGCCATACTCGTCGGTATTCTCCTAGTCTCGATTCAACGCAAGTGAGAGATTAGATAAGAAACGCCTTGCTGCCGGAGTCGGGTATGCGATGTTTGCGTTTTTCGCTTTAGGTTTCATGTTTTTCGCGTTGAAGCTCGTGGTTGGTAATTTAGGTGCTTTCTTGCCGGTTTTATTGGTGCGCCTAATGAGTGCGACCGTCTTGACTGGCGCAGTAATCCTCACTCCTAGAGGACGGTCCTATGGGAAGTGGTCAAGCTTCTTACCTATTGTTTTCGTAATCGGGATTGTGGACACCCTGGGCAACATAACTTACAACTTAGGAATACTCGGAGGTGCAGTATCAGTGGTAGCAACCGTTTCCGGCTTATTTAGTGCAGTTACCGTCATTCTTGCTTTCGCTGTGTTGAAGGAACGTTTGGCTGCACATCAAGCAATTGGATTCTTGACGATTCTCGTCGGAGTATCAATCATTGGATATGCGGGATGATTGATAGCTGAAAATGGTCAAGAGGCGTTACTGTACTTCGCAAGAACTCCGAGCAGAAATTTCATAGAAATATTGCCGCCGCTGATGACGACGGCTATCTGCTCTTTCAGTTTTCGACGTTTCATTTTAAGCAAAGCCGCTACTGAAGCTGCAGATGAAGGTTCGACGATGATGTGGCATTCTTGAAAAATGGTGAAGACGGCTTTTTCAATTTCCTCTTCGGAAACTAGCTGTATCTCGTCCACATTCTTCCTAGTAATAGCGTAGGTGAGGGACCCTGGTTCACGCGTTGCTAGACCGTCTGCGATTGTTCTAGTATCCGTCAGGCGAATTATCTTTCCCGCTTGAACTGACTGGTACATGGACGACGCCTTCTCAGGTTCGACACCTATCACTCTCGTGGACGGCCTCAGATTCTTTACAGCTACTGAAATCCCAGAAATTAGCCCTCCTCCACCGATGGGGACTATGACCGTATCGACGTCTGGCAAATCTTCAACGATTTCGAGTCCGATTGTACCCTGGCCCGCGATTATGTCAACATCGTCAAATGGAGGGATGAATATAGCCCCGGTACTCTTTTGAATTTCCATCGCTTTACTGGTGCGTTCGTCATGAAAGAGTCCATGTTTGATGACTACGGCTCCGTAGTCTTCGATAGCGTTCACTTTCTCCTCAACTGCACTGGTCGGTACAACTATGGTTGCTTTGCTGTCAACTAGATGTGCGACGTAGGAAACTGCTAGGCCATGGTTTCCTGAGGAGGCAGCTACGAAGCCGCGTTTGTGTTCGGAGGGCGAGAGTTTCAGAATCTTGTTAGTTGCCCCGCGGATCTTGAAAACTCGAATTGGTTGGAACGTTTCGAGCTTGAGATAGACATTAGCCCCTGCTATTGTGCTTAAACGAGGGCAAAGGTAAAGTGGAGTTCGATAGACGATTTTGAATATTCGCTGCCTAGCGAGTTGAATATCGCTCAGACTTACGGAATTCGCCATTTCTGTTCCCGTAGCAGTTATGCTCTGTTGTGTCCGAAGTGTCGCTGGACGCGTAACACGCCAGCTAAGGTTTCGAGGATAACAAGGACAATAATGCCGCTCGGATTATTTCGCTGAGACAAGTAGCTAAGCCTTCTTTTCGGACAATAAGGAGCGAATTTTCGCCGCCAGTTTCGCTCGTTCAGCCTCGTCCTTACATGAAATCCATTGGAGTTTGAGGTAAAAAACGTCGTTCTCTTTTGAAGCCATGAGTGGTTATCGCCTGCATCCGTCTATTAGTGTTGGTCACAGTTCGAGATCGGGAAATATAACCTTAGATTATTTGCCGTAATACGCCCGAACTCTTTTCTTTCCTCATACAGAATAGGTCTCTGAAGCAGGGCTGAAAGATGAGACGAGAATTACCTTGTTCTGTTTCAATCCTCTACCGACGACCTCCTCATCCTGCTTCAAGATACTCAGGCCTTCTCCTCAACGTCACGAAGAAGTCGTTGACAATTCAAAGTCGTCTCAGCCTTGCGCAACCTCGTCAGGTCGCAGGCAGAATAATCGCGGCTTCCGGCTACTGGGCGATTTGGTTCGTGTTCAAAGACAAATGGTTCGATATAGGGAAGTTTTACGATGAGTCGAAGAACTGGCTCGGTTACTACTGCGACATTATTAAGCCGATTAAACGTTTAATGTCTGGATCAAGGACCACGCTACTCACCGACTTGTTTCTGGATATTTGGATCACTTCTGACGGCGTAGTGCATGTGCTCGATGAAGATGAATTGGAAAACGCGGTTCGACATGGTTTCATCTCAAAAGGTTTAGCGGTGAAAGCCCGATCACAAGTGCAAATGCTCGTGAAGAAGATTGAACTGCATGAATTTCCACCTACTCAGGTGAAGGAAGCTACGCTTCTCGAGGTCCACGATACTTAGGGTTCATCAATCAATAATTGAAGGTTCGATTGGCATGAGATCCAAGCGCCGTGCTTACTCAAAGTGATGGTGCAGTAACATCGACTGCTCGAAGCGTCCTTTGAGCAGTATTGCATGAACCTCTATTCTATCCAAACCTACGACAGTAGAGATTGACACCTACTCGGACGCTGGATTATGGATAAAGCAGAGGTTAAGCCTCTTTACTGTGTGCATCACCCTATGACAGGTTTGCCCTGTGGAGGAAGCTGAAGAATGCCTGCCAAGCGAATAATAGAGACGTATCAAGAACGTCCGATTACGAGCGAAAGGGACCTGTACGACTTCATCGAAGCGTTAGATGAAGATGAAGGAATACGGATTGAAGGAAAACTAGCAAATCATATTGGCAGTGGCTTCATTTTTATCGGATATTACAGAGGGAGTTATTGTGTCAACATTTGTGACAGAGTTTGGAATCCGAAGGTGGGCAAGGATGTTGCAGGCGGAAGAGATGAGTGGTACTACTTTGATACTGCCAAGGAAACTTATGGATTCGTGCTGAAAGAAGCGAAGCGTCCCATCACGGCTTGGTTATACTAGAGATTGACTCCGATCACGTTGCAAATCTGCTCGACGGCGGCCTCGGTTCTCTCCTTCGAGTACGCATCAATGGCTTGCTTTTTCGCAAGTTTCGATATATGAGCAATGTGATCGGTTAACGCTCTGAGAGCGTTCGGAGTATCGAAGTCGTCATCCATCCGATTTCTGAAGTTTCTCTCAAGCTTAATTGTTAACTGATTCAAATGCCTATTCTTAATTGCCCTCTCGGAAAGCGCGTTCTTCCTGAAGCTTTCCATAATGCTAGCTAGAGAGCGAAATTCAGATCTAGCCTTCTTCAAAGCTGAATCGGTCATAGTTACTGGTTCTCTGTAATGGTAACTTGCGAAATACCATCTCAACTCTTGAGCTGAGTATTCTTTCAAGGCATCATGGATCCGCACTACATTACCTAGCGACTTACTCATTTTCCGTCCTTCAACTGTCAACAGGCCTGTGTGCAACCAGCATCTCACAAAAGGAGACTTGCCGGTCAAACCCTCTGCTTGAGCGATTTCCGCTTCATGATGAGGAAACATCAGTTCGGATGCTCCGCCATGTAAGTCATAGGTATCGCCGAAGATTCCCATGGAAATGGCTGTATCCTCAACGTGCCATCCGGGCCGACCACGTCCCCAAGGAGAATCCCATGCAGGTCCGCTGTCCTGTTTTCGCCAAACCGAGAAGTCTTCGGGATTCCTCTTTGTCGAGCACAATTCAAATCGTCTGAGAGAAAGCTCCTCGCGACTTAAGTGCGAGAGCGCTCCGAATTGCGGAAACTTGCTTACCTCAAAATAGACGCCTGTCTCAGTCTCGTAAGCGATCCCCTTCTTGACCATGCCATCGATCTGAGATATCATCTGGGGAATATGGTCTGAAGCTCGCTCATAGGTCTGTACCGTGTTTATGTGAAGTGCCTTCATGTCTTCTTTGAACGCCTGTTCGAATTGATGGGCTAGATCCTTCGGATCTTTGTTGAGTTTCTTTGCGCGGTCGAAGACTCTGTCAGCCACGTCAGTAATATTCATCAGATAATTCACAGAATAGCCAAGAAATTTCAAGTAACGAGCGATTATGTCGAAGGCAATGTAAGTACGAGCATGTCCCAGATGCGCGTAAGAATAAACTGTCGGTCCACAGACGAACATTCTAACTTCTGGTAGGTGACTCGGAAAGATTTCCTTCTTTCGTGAAAGCGAATTGTATATTCGTAATGTCATCTTGTCTTTCCCAGCGTCAACTTGCTGAAGGTCAAGCTCGTATATACTTCGTGCTAGCCACTTCCCTTCTTGGTATGAGTTCCCTAACGAATAAAGATCACATCAGTACCATTCAATCTTTAGGATGGGTTTGCTCTGTCGGAGCATCTTCGTAGGTTCGTGCAGGAATTAGCTTCGGCAGGGTATCAGCTTGACCGTTCTGCTTTCGATTACTTGCGAACTATGAAAGAGCCTGAAGTTTCGAGCGTGGCTAAGAGTGTTCTTGTAACGATTGGCGAGAAACCGAAAGTCAATACGATTCTAACTAAGAAAGAGCTAATTGAGATGTCACCTCGCGAATCGAATGATAAAGTGGAAGTCGCGGTGCCTGTTACATTTCAGATCCCATCCAAGCAAATGTCTTCTCGCGTAGAAATCATCCGTGATCCTTCAAGTGAAATAGGAACCGCGGGGAACATTGAAGATTTCTCTCATTATTTCCGCGATAGATTTCAGAAGATTTCGTCAGCCTTTCGCGTACGCCAAGATGTTCGAGACGCAACAGCCATCTCTGCGGCTCTGAAGGCTCCTCCGAAGGGAAGAGTCAAGTTTCTTGCCATGATTACTGAGAAACGAGAACGTCAGCGGAAGATATTTCTGCAAATGGACGATCTTGAGGATAGCCTAACGGTTCTCGCCTCTCCGGAAGAGAGGGGAGCCTTCGAAGTTGCCCAGAAGGTTCCTCTCGATCAAGTTGTGTGCATTGAAGGCGTAAGGTCGCAGGGAGATCTGATAATTGCGAAGCAGATACTACTCCCTGACATTCCAGACCATAAGCCACATTTCGCGGATGAGGATGTTTGGGCTGTTTTACTTTCAGACTTGCATATTGGAAGCAAGAAGTTCCTGGGTGAGCAGTTGGGCAGGGTTTTTGACTGGTTGAATTTGAAAGTCGGTAATCATAATCAGCAGGAAGTTGCATCACATGTAAAGTACGTTATTCTCTGCGGCGACATCGTAGACGGCATTGGCATTTACCCTCGGCAGGAACAGGAACTGGCGATTGTGGATCTGTACGAGCAGTATAAGGAAGCCGCAAAGTGCATTAGCAAGATTCCTGATCATATTGAAACCATAATTCTACCAGGGAATCATGACGCAGTCCGACAAGCTATGCCGCAACCACGAATTCCAAAGGACTTCGCTGAGCCATTGTACGAAGCACGGAAGCTGATATCGCTAGGCAACCCATCTGAAATTTCACTGCATGGAGTTCGATTCCTACTCCATCATGGACGAAGTTTAGATGATATAATCGCAAGCGTCCCCAGCATTGATTTTACTCAGCCTGAAAAGGCCATGCGGTTACAATTACAATGTCGACATCTAGCTCCTGAATATGGAAAGAGAACCGCAATTGCTCCTGAGAAAGAGGATCATCTTGTGATACAAGATGTACCGGATGTCTTCCAATCAGGCCATATTCACGTCGTGAAGTATGAGAATTACCGGGGCACTCAGATAGTGAATTCTGGCGCCTGGCAGGCTCAGACTGACTATCAGCGTAGAGCAGGCTTGATCCCGACGCCGGGAATTCTCACAACAGTGAACCTGCGCACTCTTCAAGTGCACCCTATTGATTTTATGACGGCATAGTTCCCGTAAGTCGGGAGACCATCATATTCGACTCCCATCCGCTTCTTTGTTTGTCTGTGACCTTCATCGCAACCTCGAAGCGACCATAGGCAGGTTAACTAGTCAGCGGAGTCACTCACCCTACGTAGCCCTATTCTTTGATAACATCTAGCTCGCGAGTTAAGGCCCGAAACGGATTCAAGTTTGTGGCAGTCGAGAACCACATAAAACAACACATCTCCCTACCGTCATTCAATTATCTAGATGAGGCTGAAGACTGGGTTAAGAAACAGGAATGCATAGTCGAACAGGCTGGTTACTACACTTATACAATCTACGAAGTGAGAACCAAAAAGAACCACGAAGATTCTAGTTCTAAGGAGCTAAACCACAATGAGTAATACCGCACGAAACCGTTATACCGCTACGAGGCGGAAACACGTGCGTTCCCACCGTTTTTTGATACTCCGCTGAAGAAACCCGTAGCAGGCTACTCGGTTTTTCAAGTAACAATCTGATAAATGCGATAATCTGATTTTGTGTCGATTGTGCTAATGTCATCTTAGACCATCTATCGATTCAAAACCAATATAGTCTCGTTCAAAGAAGGTTTTCGAAAGGTACGGATCTGAGGAACTGAGTGTTGAGCGAAAAGAGACCGTTCATAATGATTGTTTCGATGCTGCTTCTTATCATGATCTTGAATATTGGTCGAGTTTCCGCAAGCGATTATGGGCGTGTCGCCATGACTCCGGATGCAGTTAACTCATCTGTGTCTTTTGACCCAGCTACTTACGGAGTGGCAGTCAATCCTGACATCAACAAAATCTACGTAGCCAACGGTTGGCTTCATTCACTCTACGTAATAGACGGCTTAACAAACTCGTTAAACGCTAGCATACCTGTCGGAGACGTACCATACTCGGTGGCTGTGAATCCCAACACTAACACGGTGTACGTCACGAACACTGGCTCAAACTCTACGAGTGTCATAAATGGTGAAACGAACGGTCATGTGTCTGAGATTCCCGTCGGCCGCTTTCCAAAAGGAGTAGCGGTCAACACGAAGACGAACAGGGTATACGTGGCCAACTCCTTAACTAATTCCGTATCTGTCATCGACGGTTCCACCAACAAGGTGATTGCAAGCATTCCCGTGGGGCTCTCGCCATTCGGAATTGGCGTTGACCCTAACACCAACAAGGTTTACGTAACCAATCTTGTATCAGGATCAGTCTCTGTCATAGATGGGTCAGCGAACTCCGTTATCGGCAGCATCCCGATTAGTTTTCCGTGGGGGCTCGCGGTCGACCCGACCACGAACAAGATCTACGTTACAGATGCTCATGCTGATTCAACATATGTTATAGATAGCCTCACGGATAACGTGACTGCTACCATTCCAGTTGGAGCGAACCCTGTAGATGTGGCCATAAACACTAACTCTAACACAATTTACGTCGTCAATCGTGGATCTCGCTCCCTTTCTGTAATCGACGGAGCAACAAACGTTGTGACTTCAAACATATCTTTAGGATATGGTCCGTGGGGAGTGGAAGTTAACTCCGTTACGAACAGGATCTACGTGACCGACCCGCCATCCTACCTTCTGTTTGTAGTTGATGGCACGACTAACAGCGTATTGACCCAAGTTTCAATCGGAGAATACCCAGCTGGCATTGTGGTTAACCCCTCTACGAACATGATCTATGTTACCTACGGTTGGACACAATCGATCGTTATATTGGACGGTTCAACCGATTCCGAGGTTAAGACGATTCCAGCTGGTTTAACGTCATATGGACTAGCCATCAACAATAACACCGGCAAGCTCTACGTAACAGATTTGTCCTCCAATTCGCTTCTTGTTTATAACGCGTCAACCAACGCAGAATTGACAAATTTCACTGTGCCTGCACCCTTTGGGGTTGAAGTGAATCAGAAAACTAACCATATTTACGTGACAAATCTAGGAGAGAGTTCGATCTCAGTAATTAACGGGTTTACGAACACCCTGACTGCGAACATACCCGTCGGCTACGCGCCAATAGGTCTTGGAATGAATCCCAATACTAACAGGCTCTACGTGACTGCCTTAGGATCTGACTCAATATTTGTCATTGACACATCGACGAACCAAGTCATATCCACGATTCTAGTCGGATACCCGTTGTATGGCATTGACGTGAATCCGACCACGAATACAATATATGTCGCAAATGGCCGCTCTAACTCAATCTACGCGATTGATGCCTCCACGGGCAAGTTAACTGCGGACATCGCATTGGGCTTCACACCGTTCGGAGTAGCCGTTGACAGCGTAACTAACAGGATTTATGTGACCAAACTCGGCTCTCGGTGGGTTACCGTAATTGACGGTTCGACATACGCTAGAATCGCCACTGTACCGGTTTCGGAATTTCCATACGGAACCGTGATAGCATTTGCAGTTCTATTGTCATTAACAGTTTGTTTAACTCGCAAGAAACTAACACGTCCAGTGATACACTAATCATGGAGAGGCAGAAAGTTCCGGTTTCGCTTCAGTAAGATAGTCACACAGTCGGATCAACTTTAGCGAGAGGACATAATCGCAGCCAGAGTGAACATTGTACACCCTAACCCCAAAGGCACTAGTCCAATCAGGTAAATTTCCATCATTGGCGCGTTGGCTGTCAGAGGTAGACTCAAAGAGAGATAAAATGAAAGCGAAATTTCTGCACTCGACACCGCGAGCGTCAAAATCCCAAACAAAGCTGATCCGGCGTTAGCTTTTGATTTGTCAAATGATAAAATCACAACAGCAACAACAAAAGCAGAAGCCATTGAAACATTAGTAATGAATGGTGTCAGTACCCTAAGATAATCCGATCTGAACGTGACACCCACTCCACCATGTTCGATTACTCCCCCCGTCAGGAGAGGAAGCATCACTGATAGAACGACGGAAGCCAACCCAACAAGAACCAACAATAGTTCAGAAATACTTGCAGAGTGCTTAGCATGTTGCGTTACAGGCTGCGGTGACGACATACTAACCATAGGACACCAATTCATTGATTTACAATCTGTTCTTAGTCTCTTACTAAGAAATATGCAATGTGCAGCGACTGCGCCCAGGTACTCAGTGTTTTGAGTAACCTGTTACTTCACTGTTGTCGTTCCAGGATGATCTCTTTGCCTATCGTTCTGAATCTCCCTTCACCATCGTGAAGAAGTGGGTTAATGCCATCGAGTCCATTTTGCTTAGCCTCAGCATGCAGAACCTCTCCCACTAGAATCAAATGGTCACCACTCAATTCTATGAACTGCTTCACTCTACATTCCAAGACTGCATTGGACTCACGCATCCTCGGAACCTTCACTTTCGCGGACTTTTCTGCGTGCAATCCCTGCCTTTCCCAGAGTTTGCTTCCGGGCCTGTGTGCTGCTTCACAACTCACAGCTTGTTGACCAAAAGCCTCGGAAACAACGCATACAACAAATTCTCCCGTTCTTATTGAGTTCAGGTATGTGAGCTTGTGTTTGCCGCCAATTCCTACTCCGATCAATGGAGGACTCATGCTGAGAGGAAAGACCCGTGAATAAGGTGAGGAGTTCAATTCACCCGTTTCGTCAATTGTATTCACCAAAACCGTTAGTCTGGGAGAAATCAACTGAGTAGCTTTCGCAATCGGTATCTCGATCATGAGAGAACCTCAATCACGCGACGGCTAAAGGTGTTTATTTGGTCTACTGTCGGCTCCCACCTCGATTCATCTATGTATACCGCGATTGTTCCGTGAGTATTGACTATTGAAAATGTTCTAACAAGTTCCAAAATAAATCCACACCCAAGAAGAAAGATGGGAACCTAGTTCGCGCAGTCGAATGCTAAAGTTATAACGCTTAGACTATAGTTTGAAAGTGGTAATCTTTGGATAAGGATGAAGCTCTTTTCTATGCCCTGCTGAAATTTGGGCGACTCTGCCCTGATGCAATGTTCATGGACAAACCTAGGCCGGAAATAGAAGAGAAGACAGGACAGTGGGTAGTTAAGATCAAACACTACCACAACGTGTCTGGTAAGCAAGCGATACAGCACACGTACTGGTACAAGATTAATGAAAACAAAGACGATGCAGAATACGAATGCAGAAAAACAGATAAAGGAACGCTTCAGTGAAGCCAAACGGTTCAAATTTCGTCGCCATGATCACAGATGGCTCAATTTCAGTTACCCGCACCGATAATACTACATTTCTTAACGAGGAACGTTAGTTAGTAGAATAGCTCTGTGCTGACCTTCTTTTCGATTACCTTGTCCCACTTCACTCGACTATTACGCCAGCGTTGAACCGGTCACGCAACACATTCTCGTTTCATTCACATTACCTACGTGGTATGATCAGGAGCAGTATTGCCCTGGTTTTTCCTGTTATTTGATTTTCTCCTCAAAAGTAGGGATTGTGGGATTCACCCTACCTACCTCTCTTACATTGAAGGTATTTTGCAATGAAAAAGCGGAACCAAGTCTTCGGGAACCAGAACTCGACGAGTGTTTGGGGTGATTGAAAATGCAGTTCACAGATATCGTCGCGGACATCGAGGACCTAGTGCTCCTCTTGATCTTCTTGATATACGTCGGATTCCATGACCGGAAAAAGTAGTTCACAATACCTACTCTCCTTTTTTGGTGAATGAAATTGAGGGAAGTAATTCAACAAACTAATAGTGTACATGAAAATCACGAGGTCCCTCAAGCTGACATAGCATATTACTTTGACCAAATATTCCCGAAAACATTTCGACCTTCAGACCGTACAGACCCTTATGATAACGCAATCGAGCAAGTATCCATCCATGTTTACGGTAAAGTGGGGATAGGAAAATCCAACATTCCGAAGCTCCTAGCTAATGAAGCGATGCGGCGATTCGGTCCTACCCAAATATCCGTACGGGTTGCAAAGGCGAAAGATACCATGCTACTCCTCAACTCGCCGTGGGAACTGAAACCAGTACAGATTCTGGTGCTTGAGGACGCTACTAAAGTGAACCTGCCGGATGAGGCTCAATCAGAGCTGTTCAACATCCGTCATAAGATGGCTCAGCAAACGGGCTTCAGAGAGGGCTTGTGCATAGTCATCATAATATGCCATAAGTTTCAGGGGGGAACGGAAGTTTCACTACGTGAAGATTATGATAGCCTCATCATCATGAGTCGCCCGAAGAATCCATTTGCTCGGCATTTCTTCGAGAATGTTACAGGGAAATCAGCATTAGACCTACTACATGACCATGTGAAGAGGCGGGAGCAAGGATACATACTAATCACCCATGAATGCGACTTCTTAGGCATCACACGTGTGCCGAAACTCAGGTATCCAATAACCATCAACATGATTGAAACGAAAGACGGATCGATGAGTCAACAAGTTACTGAACGAAATCGAAAGCCCATTCAAATTGTCAAGGTTGATGGGGCAAACAGCGAAAATCACAAGGATACTACGAATTGGCGTAGTCTGACTCGGCATCTCATGGAGTTCATAATCACTAACCCTGTCGGTCAAGTCCTAATGGCCCTATCGACTCTCGTAATCTGGATTGAAGCCTATTTTGCGGGAGCTCTGAATACGGATTCGTTAGAAGTATGGGCTATCCCGCTCGCGAGCGTCGGAATCATCGCTTTCTGTTACGGAAGTTGGCGAGACAAGTAACCGTTCACATTTCCTACCCTCTTTCTTTAGGTGAGTAATTTGGTGGATACTTCCACTTGGCTTCTGCCATTCTCAGGCGGCGCAATAGGAGGCGGAGCCGTCGGCATCGGCATAGGATACGCCATAAAGAAACTCATTAGTCTCGTAACGGGAGTCGTCAAGGTCGTGGTAGCTCTATTCGCTGGTCTATTCATCGGAGGCCTTGCATTGCTCGAGTCTCTGGGCATGATTACAGTGAATTGGGGTAAGCTCTACGCATTAGGCCCCACGCTCTACCCATCAATCACCTCCAGTTTAACTTGGCTGCAGGCTCAGATTGCTCCGGTGATGAGTCAAGCCTCAGCTGCTGCCCAAACGATTTCAGGAAACAGCCTCCTAAGCGGTTTCGGTATCGGAACATTTGCTGGGCTTTACTTAGGGGCAAAAAAGGCGTCCTAGTGCATGTCACCTGTTCACTACAAAGTTTGAGTGCAGAAATCGGTACAGCCACAGTTGCCTTAAGTATCAATCTCGATCGATTAACTTGGGTTTTGGAGGAACGGGTTGGTGCAGGAGCTAATCGGTCTATTACAGGACCTCGTGAAGATTCCTAGCGTGTGCGAAAACGAACAGCAGATAGGAAGCTTCATCGGCACATGGCTTAGGAAGAATGAGCTTCCGGCTCAAGTTGTCACCGTCAAACCAAACAGGTTCAACGTCGTAACTTTGCTGAAAGGTTCCAGGCCAGGCCCTCGTATCATGCTCAATGGTCATATGGATACTGTGGAGGTGGGGAGAGGCTGGACTCATGACCCGTTTGGCGGAACTGTTGAGGGTGGCCGAATGTACGGGCGCGGAACAACCGATATGAAAGCAGGCCTTGCATGCATATTATGGGTTGCGGTCAAATGCAAACAGGAGGGATTACCGAGAAAGGGTGAGTTGACGGTCGCAGCGGTAGTTGATGAGGAAGCCGTAGATTTGGGAACTTACGCATTAGTTCAGCAGGGATTCACGAAAGGTCTCGATTTTGCAATAGTTGCAGAATCAACAGATCTCCAAGTTGTCAATGCGCATCGCGGCAGGACCGTGATTGAGGTAACAGTTCATGGTCGTGCTACGCATTCTCATTGGCCAAATCATGGCGTCAACGCGATTGAGAGAGCTTCGATTTTGATAAACGCTATTACGCAACTGCAGGGACCACTTCATCCTCGGATGGGTTATTCAACCGTAAACACTTTGAAGATTGAGGGGGGACAGGATGAGGTGATGCTTGTACCTGACCAGTGTCATTTTGTCATAGACAGGTGTCTAGTTCCCGGCTTTGACTCAGGGGACGCTCTGGGAGAGGTGAAGCAGCTCATAAGCAAGCTGGGCGTCGATGCTGAGGCACGTTTTGTAACGCGCGAGACACCATTCTGTGAACCCTTTGAACTATCCGAAAACGACCGATACGTGCAATTCGTATCCGAAACAGCAATGAAGGTTCTCGGAACAAAACCTAGTATAGGCTATCACGAGGGTCCATGCGACTCCTGCATACTTGTGAACCAAGGAAAGATCCCAACCGTTGAATTCGGTCCTTCAGGTGGGCGACTTCACGAATCAGATGAGTATGTTGAGGTTGATTCAGTAAGGAAGACTGCTGAAGTGTACCTGGAAATTCTACGCCAATTGCTCTCGTAAACTGTCGGTATCCCACTTTCATGACGTCTAGATTATTGACGGCGATCTACGTTTAATCCTGAACTTTGCCGCGATTCTGTTTCAATATTCGATGGTGCTACATGGAGATTATTGAGATGGAACGGAACTCACAACTATTGAGAGGGTAAGTGGTTTTCCTGCCCTAATTATTCCTACCTGGACTACCTGACCCGGAATCGCATTCCTCTCAAGGTATGTTGAGAAACTGTCGTAGTTTACGACCCGTACGCCGTTTATTGAGACGATGATGTCTCCGCCCACTGTGTATTGCTGGTCTCCGATGTTGATCTGCTGCGTTCCAGCTTTCAACCCTGCCTTGTCAGCAGGTCCACCTGTCTGAGTAGCCTCGATAAGTACACCGTACGTGACGTTCGTTCCCGACGCCTGTGCTAGTTGATAGTTCATGTCCACTGCTTGAATTCCAACGTACGGGTGCTGGTCGTATCTGCCAGTTGAGATAAGATAGGGTAGTTCGCGTATTATCGTGTCTGAGGGTATGGCGAACCCGACGCCTTGACCGCTACTTGCAGTTGCAGATGTGATTCCCACCACGAACCCGTACGTATCCAGCAAGGGCCCGCCAGAATTACCGGGATTTATTGGTGCGCTGAATTGAATTATGTCAGCGATTGTGAACGTTCTCGAGGTGGATTGGTACTGCACTGTCCTGCCCAGCTGACTCACGATACCGAACGTGACTGACCCGGAAAGGCCGAAGGGGTTCCCGATCGCTACTACAGGCATTCCTACGCGAAGTGATGACGATGATGAGATGTCAAGCGAATGGAGGTCTACACTGGGAGCGTCAAGTGATAAGACTGCTAGGTCACTTAGCGCATCGTTACCAATCACTTTCGCTGGGTATGCGTCACCATTCCAGAAAGTTACCGTAATTCGCCATTCGCCTGCTGGAGCGCGGAAACTTTCGTAGCCTGCACTGTTAATGTCGAATTATAATACACATCAACAGTCCCTAAGACAATAACCAACAAAAGTAGCACGACCGTAAGTTTCTTGCAAATTACCGCTGACATCTTCGCTCCCTTGAAACCGTCCATGTAATCTATTTGCACAAGAATGACTGCTCTAAAAACCAGACCTATACGTGACCAATATCATTGCAGACAAGCAATTGTGGAGTTCTATTGAAATCCGGAAGTAGAGCAGGTAATACTGTTCAGGAGTTTTGGTTTGGCGATACTGAAATATTAGCATCCTTCGATAATGAAGGAAGAACATTTCATAGTCGAAGACCTCCGATCTCGATTATCTAAGAGTGGATAGAATGAAGCTGAGATTGAAACGGATTGGCATAGACACTCACAGAGAGAACATCGCGTTCATTGCTCGTGACGATCTAACCGGTCGTTCACTCGGTCTTCACCCGATGGATAGAGTTGAGATTTCAGCCAACGCACGAGGTCTCGTCGCTGTTCTAAACATAGTAGACGGAGACGTACTTCCGGTTGGCGCAATAGGCCTCAGCGATGAGGCTTTCGACAGACTCGGAGTAACCGACGGTTCATTAGTGGACGTGGCACCAGCTGAGGCGCCTGAATCACTGGACCTGCTCCATAACAAGCTCGCTGGGCAGCGGCTTAATTCGAATGATTTTGAAAGAATCGTCGACGATATTGTTCATGGAAGATATTCTAAGGTTGAGTTGGCCGCATTCGTGGTCGGCGCGACCATCAACGGTCTCAACAACGATGAAACCATGTGGCTAACAGAAGCAATGATAAAGGATGGAGATCAACTCAAGTTTGACAGCGCAATTGTCGCAGACAAGCACTCGATAGGCGGTGTCCCCGGAAACCGCACAACGCCCATCATCACGTCCATAGCTGCGGCAGCAGGCTTGCTGATACCAAAGACATCTTCACGTTCCGTAACGTCCCCGGCAGGCACCGCGGATACTGTGGAAACACTCATGAACGTTGAGCTCCAAGCCGAGCAGATTTATGACATTGTCAAAAAAGAAAACGGTTGCCTCGCTTGGGGAGGTGCGGTTAATCTGGCTCCTACAGATGACATGATAATCCAAATCGAGCACTCACTAAATATCGATGCGCAGAGCCTGATGATCAGCTCCATACTGGCAAAGAAGAAAGCGGCAGGAGCAACGCACGTTATCCTCGATATTCCAGTCGGACATGGAACTAAGGCTGAAACGACCGAAGAAGGCCGCTCTCTCAAAGAACGATTCCAAAATCTTGGACTCCGACTCGGGTTAAACATTCGAGTTCTCTTAACAGACGGATCCCAACCAATAGGAAATGGAATAGGTCCTGCTCTCGAAGCCATAGATGTAATCAAAGTGTTAACTAATGATCCGAATGCTCCGATGGACCTTAGAGAGAAATCATTGTACCTGACTGGTGAATTGCTTGAACTCACGGGAAAGTGTATTCAAGGCCAAGGACGATCAACGGCCCAACAAATTCTAGCTTCAGGCAAAGCATTAGAGAAGTTCGAAAAAATCAGAACGCTCCAAGGACGGCATGAAATTCCTGCCTTAGGCTCACACACGAAAGACGTCCTCGCTGAAGAAAATGGTCAAATGAGGACAATAGATAACCGAATAATTTCGCGTGTGGCGCAACTCGCGGGAGCCCCGCATAATCCTGGAGCCGGAATCTATCTTGCTGGGCATGTGAACGACCTCGTTGAAAAGGGCGAACTTTTGCTAAGAATCTTCGCTGAAAGCGATGAATCGTTAACCTTTGCCGCGCGATACTGGGTAGAAAACTCTAGAGCTGCGATTGTAATGGCCTAGTAGGAGTGGAACTCAGCCCCTTCGCCATGATCCTTGCAACCCTAATCGGCTCTGGGAGGCGAGATATTACCGCAGTCCTCGAGATGACGCCTCTAGCATAGTCCGGCGTTGCGCCCTTGACTTCAAAGTACAGCCTCGGTTCATCCTTCAATGGTTTGCAAGTGTAAAGTCTGCCAGCGGATCGGACGCATTGCCATCTCATCTTCCAGTCTGCAAAATGGTCTCTGAGAGCTTTCCTTACGGCCCTATTATCTGGCCGATCACCGCTGATTGCAATAATCGGTTTCTTCAACTCATAAGCCAGACTGGATATGTCGATGACGTTGAAACCTGCGAATGAAATCCCAGATAGCATCACAAGATCGGAAGCGAGCGTTTTTACAAGCGATTTGAGTACGGCTCGTGCATCAGTGCCGTCTACCTCAATGGCCCCAACTCTGACTCCGCGGATCTTTGATCTTCGCATTAGAACTGCTAACAGGAGCGCGTGCTCTCTAGTTGTTTTACTTGTAGGGAAGGATCCGTCGTCTACCCCTACCACGTTCAGGTCAAATTTGTCCGCTCTTCTGAAGCGATTTTGGTACGTATCCAAACAGTCTTCCAGCGAGGTTGTCTTCAGCATACGTATCAGCGATTACTCGTGGGGATACTCCGATCCTGATCTTCTTTGTTCGGCCGTATCTTCCAAAGCTGACGACCCTAGCGTTTAGGATGCCCATCACATCCAGCTCGTTGATCAATCCGCTTACCCTTCGTTGGGTCAGGGGTTCTAGGTCACTTGCGCCGCATAGCTCATGGTAGACTTCGTACACATCTCCTGTTATTGCTCCTCCCGGAAGATGATTGCTGAGCAGGTATGCGCCAACTAGGAGTATCTTTGAGTGAGCAGGAAGGGATTTGAGAACTTCAGAAACTCTGTCATGTTCAATCTTCTGCTGCGCAAGGCGCACGTGTTGCTCCTCCACGTTCGACCCCCCCTCACGTTCTGCGAGTTCACCGGCTACTCTAAGAAGGTCCAGAGCCCGCCTTGCGTCCCCGTGTTCTCCTGCCGCTAGTGCCGCGCAGAGTCGAATCGAGGTATTATGCAGGGCGCCTTCCAGAAAGGCCAGCGTTGTCCTTTCAAGAAGAATGTCGAAGAGCTCGTCGGCAAGATACGGCCTAAATACTACCTCCTCTTCGCTGAGCGAACTCAGTACTCTAGGATCCAAGAATTCTTTGAAGTGTAGATCATTAGATATTCCAACTACGCTTATCCAAGAGGAATTCAAGTTTTCATTGATGCGCGTGAGCTCGTACAGCAATGAATCGTCGGCGTTGTGTTTTATTAAAGCATCAATCTCATCAAGTACTACGAGAAGCGCAGTTCTATCCGCGCTCATTCCACTTGAAAAGCGATCAAGAAGTTCGCCTACGGCGATTCCAGTGAACGGAACGTCCACGCCAATCGCTCGGCAAATCTCAGCCAAGACGCGGTAGTTTGTTCCAGCCATCCTACAGTTTATGTAGCTTATCTTCACGGCGGCTCCTATTTCCTCAGCCTTCTTCTGCAACTTGTCCAGGACGAACTTGGTAACAATTGTCTTGCCGGTTCCAGTCTTACCATAAACAAACACGTTGGATATCTTGGATTGATGGAGGGCCGGAGCGAGAATGCCCGCAAGTCTCTGAATGTGCTCATCTCTGTGGGGAAGATGCGTTGGCATGTAGTCATGCCGTAGCACGTCTCGTTGCGCGAAGATCTTCGCCGTAGTAAGGTATTTGTCAAAGATACTTTCCAATACATCTGGTGTCGACGCAGGCATGAAGCGATCCTCCAATGGCAATGGTGCCATTGCTGCTCGAAACATAACTAACCGTTCTTGTACAGGAAAATCATGTTATTCCTATGCGAGTCGACACTTGATCAACGCACAGTAGTTTGAAAAATTAGTCTGATACCATCACGAAAATCATTAACGGACCCCCACACCCCTAATGTTCCATTCGAGAATAGAAAAAGTCCGTAGGTAAGGTGATTTGTTGTGTCTGGAAGAAAAGCCGTTGGTAATTTATGGAGAGGTTAGATAAATCAGAGTGCGTTTACAAATCACGATATTATACTCAAATCAAACAATTTACCCCAAACGTGGGTGGATTTACCAATTAATGCAGATTTGTCCAGTCGAAATCAAGGGGTTAGGGTATAATGCTGAAGAAATTGTGATTATCACATGTTGACATCTGTTGAACGTAGTGTTAACCCCTCTATTTCCACTGCAGGGGCGAATTTTCCGGTGTACGTCCTTGTTTCGATGCGTCAACATCACAAATCAACTTATTACATGTTGATAGGGTAATTGTGTAGACTGCTTTGAAGAAGAAGATTAGGCTCGAGTTCTACGATAGAACGGGAGTAAGACACAGCGTAGCCATGGAGGGCGAACTTACTCCTGACAAGGTTCGGAGATTGCTGGAATATGCTGAGATTGTCTCGGGTCATGAATCAAGCTCAATCCTTCCAGAGCCACAAGAGAGCAAGATGAGTAGACTGCTTGACGTCATCAACACTAGGCATTCAGATCAAGCATTTGATTCTCGCGAAGTATGGAAAGAGTACCGCGAAACGTGGGGTGATGACTTTAGCCTTGGCGCTGTGTCAACGTACCTATCGCGACTATCCGACCGCGGTACATTAGAGAGGTCGGGATCAGCAGCACACTGGCAGTACAGGCTCAGACATTCTCCGGCTGTGACGGGCTAACAGGAGCTCCCAAACTGGAGCGGAGTTTATCATTCAACTTGTACCGAAATGGGGGCCGATCGGTCTCACGGTCCACGTAACCTTCCAGATACAGCCTCTTCATGAGGCGCGCCATGTGTTCCCTTGACTTGTTGACGCGTCTGCCTAGTTCAGGAGCATGCAACGGTCCTTCCTTTAGAATCTGAAGTGTCTCGCGCTCCGTCGCAGTTAATCTATCCAAGATAGGATCTTCTTGGAGTACAGGTCGAGGTTCCGAAACCGACGGGACAGGTTTTGATCGAAGGTTCTCTAATTCGTGGAGTATCTGGTTGTGTTTAGTTATTATTTCTTCAACAGATTTCTCCAATGTTCGGCATCTAGATTCAAAATTGGCGTCAGAGCTTCGGAGCCCTGTCGATTCAGCGCTTAAAGCTCCGATGGCGTCTCGCACTTGATTCGAGACATCTTCCAATGCTTCAATGCGAGAAGAAAGCGCTCCGACTATGACGCTCACGTATGAGGCAGCTTCTCTAAGGGCCTGTTTACTCTGTCTGAATCCTTTCAAAGCCCATCTTGCGGTTATAATGCTCATTACTAACAGGATGGAGGAGATTAGTGCCGAATAGATTGTTGAATCCAACTTATGCTCCCTACAGGCGTGATATCACAATGTCCTCATGATATCACAATCGTGGTGGGTGATGTTCTTTTGCGTCACGCTAATGTCACAGTTAGTCTATGAAACAGCGTCAAAATGTAATAAACGTTGCATTGTGAATTGATCTATGTCTCGAGTGGAAATCATCATCTCACAAGGGTATCACCATGACGTTAGATCACGTGATATCACGAGAACTTTGGACTCAAAGTTGATCTTTGAAGCTCTTTCGTGTGGCCAGGGCAGATGCGAACTCAAAGAGTCTCGGTTTAAGTCGTTCAGCAACCAATCTCCCGTTTCCTGAGATTTTCGCTTCCTGAGTGTAAGAGTTGATAGTGTCAGATAATTCTAGGAATGGCTGTAGTGAGGCGTTATCGAATAATTCCAGATATCCAAGAAGCAAAATGGTGAATATTGAACGAATCACGTTGTTTTGAGCTTGTATTAGCGTCCTATTATATGCACCGCGGCTAATACGAGTCTTAGACGGTCTGAACATGCATTTCTGAGACTTTTTCACCGCTACATTTGACGTCAACGAGTCAGCTATTAGCGTCTCTAACTGTGTGATAGTGAGCTGACTATTGGCCAGGAGCATCTTGGATATGGGGTCGCGGGTTAGGTTTCGAACGGCCTCGCGGACTTGCAAGAGATCATTTTGGTCGGCCAGATGACCCGCCCTGTGGATACGTTTTCGTATTCCCCCTTAAGTCTTCCGAACCAGATGCGGTGAATGTCATGCAATCTTGAAATAAGTCGCCACTCATTCAAAGAGTAGATGAAGGGCAGGTTATAATGGGAAGACGAAGACGTCGAGTTATCAAAGTCGTGAAGAAGAAACTCCCGTCTGTTTTCACTTGTCCCTCATGCGGTGAAGAATCTATTCGAGTAATAATGCCGCAAGGTTCTGGTCGTGCTATTGTTCAATGCGGATCGTGTGGAATCAAACAGGAATTCGAAGCTACACCCTCCAGTCAGATCGTTGACATATATTGTAAATTCACTGACGCTTTCTATACGAGCAGCAAGCCAGCTCAGCAGGCACCTACTTCCTAGAGTTGTTGACCTCTTATTGTTAAATCGAGGTAAGCGTTTCTGTAGGTTAGGCCCTGTCGATTGGCGACGTCTCCTCTAAATGATCATGAGGTGTACTTTCGCAGACTTAGGGAGGAATTCGAAAGATTATACGGGGTAGCTAAGCTCGCTAGATCTAAGGGTCTGGATCCGTCATTTGAACCGGAACCTCTGGTAACTCATGACGTGGCAGAGCGGGTAGAAAAAGCCGTAGGCCCCGTAGGAATAGCAGAGAGGATTCGTGAGCTCTCTGCGCTTCTGAAATCCCGTGAGTCAGTCTCTCTGTATCGTGAATTGACAGCTCTGAAGATTGCTGAGGAGATTGCTCTTGGGGGTCAGGGAGATAATGAGGAAGAGGCTGCTGAACAGGCGGTTCGTACGGCATCAGCTATTCTAGATGAGGGTGTCACTGCGGCACCAATCGAGGGTATCTCGCGCGTGCGCGTTAGATCCAACTTGGATGGCAGCAAGTATCTGGCAGTCTATTTCGCTGGTCCCATTAGGTCAGCGGGCGGAACTGACATGGCACTGATTGTTGTGATAGCGGATTATGTCAGACATCAACTCGGTTTGGGTCGTTACAAGGCAACAGAGCTAGAGGCGAAGAGGTTCGTCGAAGAACTCAGACTGTATGAGAGAGAGGTTGCGCGCTTTCAGTTCAAAGTCTCAGATGAGGAGTTGTTCAATGCAATAATGCGTCTGCCCGTTGAAGTCAACGGCGTAGAAACGGATCCGTTCGAAGTTACCTCGTACAGAAACGTTCCGAGAGTGGAAACTAATCGAGTGAGAGGCGGGGCGCTTAGAGTTGTACATGACGGTTTGATTGGGAGAAGCCACAAGGTGTTGAAGATGATTGATAGCCTGGGAATAGAAGGCTGGAGTTGGTTGAAGGATATCAAACCGCCTGTAGCGGAGGCCGATGAAGCACGTGAATTCATGTTTATGGAGGATGTTCTCGGCGGTAGACCGATATTCTCATTCCCACAGATTCAGGGCGGGTTCAGGTTAAGGTATGGTAGGGCACGTAACACTGGTTTAGCAGCAGTAGGGATTCACCCATCTACGATGATCATCCTCGGCCGATTCATAGCTGTTGGCACACAACTCCGGTTGGAGAAACCTGGAAAAGCGGGTATTGCGGCTGCGGTTGATTCGATCGAACCGCCTGTTGTAAGACTGAAAGACGGGTCAGTTATCAGGCTATCTGAGCCCAAGGAGGCGGAAAGGCTCGTTGACTCGAATAGGATAGAGAAAGTGCTGTTTCTAGGAGACATCCTAGTCGGGTATGGCGAGTTCTTAGAAAACAATCGACCGCTTCTACCTTCAGGATTTGTGGAAACATGGTGGCAGGAACTGCTAGCACTTGAACTCGTGAACTTTCCGAATATTCACGAGTTTGCCAAACATGTGAGAATAGGCATTCAAGAGGTCCTGGCTTTCCAAACTGGAGCTCTCCCAACGGCTGAGCAGGCAATCAATATTGCAAAGCTCTCAAGCATCCCACTTCATCCCCATTACACGTGTTTCTGGGAAAACATTGGATCAGAGCAGTTTGATTATCTTCGCTCCAAGCTACTCGACCCTGTTACCGCTGAGATTTCTCGAACTGAGATACGGATTCGGCATGATGACAAGGTCAAAGAGATCCTCGACGACCTCTGTTTGCCGCACATAGTGGATGGTGGCCATTTTGTCCTAGACACAGAGCAGAGTACCGTTTTGTTTGACTGTCTGGGTTTGGGGATCGATTCCACTGAGGTCGAGGGAAAGGATGTTTTTGAAAAAGTGCTGAAAGTTTCCGGGATCCATCTGATGAAGAAGGGTCCAGTATATGTTGGAGCGAGGATGGGACGACCGGAAAAAGCTAAACGGCGAGAGATGCGCCCAAACGTTCATTGTTTGTTTCCGATAGGATTATCGGGTGGGCCGCGACGAAGCATAGTCGAAGCTGCCGCGAATCATTCACTGATCTCTGTTGAGATAGCGAACCGCAAGTGCGGGCACTGTGGGAACATCGCGCATACCTTACTCTGCGATAAATGTGGAGAGAAGACCGAGCTCAAACCAGTATGTCCAAAGTGTGGCATCGAGGCGAACGGAAACACTTGTCCATCTTGCAGAGGGCAAACTGAACTTTTCACTAGGCGGAGCATTGCGATACGAGAACACCTCTCTCGTGCAGAAAGAAGATTGGCTCTCACAGTCGTTCCGGAGTCAGTGAAGGGCGTGAGAGGGTTAACGAATGCGACTAGGACACCCGAACCTATCGAGAAGGGGTTGATCAGAGCGAAACATGACGTATCCGTGTTTAAGGATGGTACCGTGAGATTTGATGCAACCAATGCGCCTCTAACGCACTTCACTCCGGCAGAGGTAGGAGTCGATGTTCAGAAGCTGATCGACCTGGGATACAATTACGATGTTGACGAGAAGCCGCTGAAATCTGATAGACAATATCTGAGCCTGAGAGTGCACGATATTATCGTACCCGAAGGATGTGGGGACTACTTCGTCAGAGTCGCAAAATGCATTGACGAGATGCTTCAAACATTCTACGGAGTGCCGCCCTTCTACAAAGTCAAAAACAGGCAGGACATCGTCGGACAGTTGGTTGTGGGGTTATCTCCACACACCTCTGTGGGCGTGATCGGCAGGATAGTGGGATTCACTCGTGCTAGTGTATGCTTCGCCCACCCATTCTGGCATGCAACTAAGAGAAGAGACTGCGACGGCGACGAAGATTCAGTGAGTCTCGCTTTGGATATACTTCTGAATTTTTCGAAGAGCTTCCTACCTTCTAGAATCGGTGGCATAATGGATGCCCCAATCCTGCTCACAGTGTCGATAAAGCCAACTGAAATCGCACGTCAAGCTTACAATCTAGAAACTACTGAACAGTTACCCCTACGATTCTATCAGGAGACACAGCGTCGCAGTGACCCCAAACCACTAAGTGCCATAATTGAGACAGTTAACGCAAGACTAGGATCAACCATGATACTGGACTCATTAGGTTGCACGCTCACCGTGACTGATGTCAATAACGGCAACTTGGAGAGCACATACAAGAAACTCGGCAGTATGCTAGACAAGGTAACTGAACAACTGAAGGTTGCAGAAACCGTTAAAGCAGTTGACGCGGCCGAGGTTGCTAGACGTGTTCTATCCACCCACTTCATGCGGGACCTGACTGGAAACCTCAAAGCGTTTGCTGCACAGCGATTCAGATGCACTAAATGCAACGCGAAATTCAGACGTGTACCGCTAAAAGGGGCGTGCACTCGATGTGGAGGAAAACTCTCGTTAACGGTGTACAAGGGAGGCGTGGAGAAATATTTCACCGTCGCACAAGATCTGGTTAACAGATACAACTTAGGGAAATATCACACTCAACGTCTAATGCTACTTAGACAAGAAATCGACTCCATGTTCAACGAAACAGAGGAGAAGAAACAGCCTTCACTAGCGCAGTTTGTGTGAGATGAAAATATGAGTCGCCAAGGGGCTCTACATCCAAAAGCGTACCTCACATCCAAGAGAAACGTCAAAGCAGGGTTGATCTCACGCAGCAAAATACTCTGCGCTCTTGATGAAAAGGCCCAGTCTACCGCGGAAATATCGCGAGGCACTTCTCTTTCATATGAATGTGTAAGTTACCATCTAATGTCGCTGAAGAAAGATCGACTCGTCCAACGCTTGACAAGAACTAAACCCTTTACGTGGGGCCTAACACAATACGGTCAGCAAAAGCTGCCTACTGAATGAAATCTGCAAACAACTAATTACACGCGATACCTAACTGTAGCTAATTCTGGAGTAAGACGCCATGCATACCGTGATCAAATGTCTCACTGAACCCAAACTAGACAAACCTGTAATGGTTTGCGGTCTACCCGGAATAGGATCAGTGGCGTGGCTCGCGGTAAATCACCTCCAAAAGGAATTGAAGGCCGAGCTATTCGCTGAAGTTTATTCGCCCGCGTTCTCCCCAAAGGTTTGGCTGACCGATGATGGAATTGTTAAGTTGATGAGAGGTGAATTTTACTTCTGGAAGAATACTGAGGGCGGATCAGATCTCGTACTGTTTAGTGCCAACGAGCAACCATATTCACCCGAAGGCCAGTACGAACTCGCGGACGCAGTCTTAGACTTGGCGCAGAAATTGCAAGTCAGACAGGTCATAACTATGGGCGGTATGGCTACCGACAATTTCACCGATCACCCTAAAGTCTTCGTAGGTGGAACCGAGGCTGATCTCGTCAAGGAGGTCGAAGCGTTTGGAGCCGTCAAACTTGCTGGAGGCGCCATCACAGGAACAAACGGTCTGATTTTTGGTCTAGCAAAACCCAAGAATATAGCTGCAATATGTCTGTTGGCTGAAACTCCGGGATATCTATCACTAGACGCCAATGCAGCAAAGTCTGCATTGGAATTGACGTCTAAACTCCTTAGAATACAAGTGGATTATTCGGCGCTTGAGAAACAAGCTAAAGAGAATTCTGAAGCAGTTCACAAGGCAAGAGACTTATCCCGAAACAACCTACCTCGCGATCGAGACCTCTCATACGTGAGTTAACCGTTCAGTGACTAACATGAGAGTAATGTGTAACCAGTGCGGCAAGATTCTCGATTTAATGGAATCCCAATCTTTCGTCACGGAGGAGGAAAACCAGTTGAAAAGCTTCTATTTCTGTTCAAATGACCATATGATGAAATTTGTTGAAAGAAAAAACGTGAAATTCAGTAAGGATTAACTCCTCAGGAGTATTATGTCAAGCTGGACCGAGCTAATTGTCTGCTTATGAAGATCTGAAAACTGCCTCGCAAATCTTCGGGGCTCTAGGAAATACTGTTCGACTTCGAATTCTCCTCATGTTGATGGACACCAAAAAACCACTTCACATCACAGCAGTTGCCAGTAATCTAAAGATGGATTACGGAGGAGTTTACCGACACGTTGAGGTACTACGAGATGCTGGACTAATACAGGTTTACGAAGTTGGAAGGTCCCGCGTGCTCTCCCCATTGAATGTTGAGATCGCAAAGGACTTGATTGGAAAAGCCAAAAACTTCAATAGAAAACATTGACAATATGTTCATATTGACATAATAGTATGTATATTTAGTATGAATGACATATTGAAAGAGTTAAGTAGTTGTGGTCTTCTGTGCGCAGCGTTGGTGGTTCCCATGGCGGAGGGATTGTTCGCCCGGAAGAGTTCGCTCGACTGTTCACCTAGGCATCTTCAAAATTCAACCATTGCTTGCAATCAGTGTTCCGTATTTCACGTTCAAGAGATCGCGTCAGGAAGTCCGTGGATTATCAATTTTCACTAATTATCGGGCGTAGTCGATGATTGTGAGCCTCGCTGGTGGTGTGGGAGCAGCCAAGTTCCTAGAGGGGCTCATTCGCGTTGTTCCTCAGAGAGAATTGACAGTCATCGGAAACGTTGGGGATGACATGGAAATCTACGGACTCCACGTTTCGCCCGATCTCGACATAGTCGCATACACCTTGGCCGGGCTAGTTGACAAGGATAAAGGTTGGGGAATCAGAAATGACACGTTCGCATTCTTGTCAGCGTTGCGAAGATACGGCTATGAGACATGGTTTAACATAGGAGATAGGGATCTTGCGACACACACGTTCCGCACGGAACAACTTCGCAAGGGGCGAAGTCTCCTAGAAGCAACTGCGACCATCGTAAATCGGCTCGGGCTACGAATCACCCTCCTTCCTGCGACCAACGATGACTTTCAAACCTATGTGACAGTCCATGGGAACCAAATACACTTCCAAGAGTACATGGTTAAGCTGCAAACCAAACCACGCGTGCAACGAATAACATTCCGCGGAGCCAAGTCAGCGAAACCTGCCGATGGCGTGATCCGATCCATCCGGCAAGCGCGGGGCATAATCATCTCTCCAAGTAATCCCATAGTCAGTATAGGAGCAATCCTAAACGTGCCGCGTATTCGTAATGCTCTCGACAATGCTGCATGCAAGATCGTCGCGATCAGTCCGATTGTGCGAGGCAAAACGATCAAGGGACCTGCAGTCAAACTAATGAAGGCGCTCTGCGTCGAGCCAACTGCAGTCGGCGTTGCGGAGATTTACCGTGACTTTCTGGATACGTTGATTTTGGATAAGCAGGACAAGCATCTGGCGAAGAAAGTTGAGGATTTGGGAATCAAAGCGGTAGTTACTAACACTATTATGGCGACTCTTGACGACAAGATCAAGCTGGCAAGAACTGTTATGCGTGAATTCTCATGATGAATCAGTCCTCCTTCCATGATATTCACGCAATAGTACCAGTTAACGTACCGAACGGGTCAAAGATGAGATTATCACATCGGCTGGACGCACATCAGAGGGCCAGTTTAACGATTACAATGCTCATCAACGTATTATCAGCGTTAGAACGGTCCAGTTTGGTCAGTTCAGTTACGGTCGTATGCGCAGACAGGGAAATGCAGACCGTTGTTGAAGGATATGGCGCGTCTTTCCTTTGGGAAGGCAGGCGTCGCGGGCTGAATCCCGCTCTAGGCTTCGCGATGAAGGAAGCTCCGTTTGATTCGTCGGTTCTAATAATTCACGCGGATCTACCACTGCTTACGCCATATGATGTAGACAACTTGGGGAGACGAGCTGGGGATTGCTCACTTGCTCTTGTCCCTTCGAAAGACGGGACGGGTACAAACGCGATCCTAATGCGATCTCCGAATATGATTCGATTTGCATTTGGCACTAATAGCTTCCACAGACACTATGCTCTTGCAAGGAAGATGAAGTTGGCTCTTCGAGTAGTCCGAATTCATGGAGTTGCCTTCGACGTTGACGACGAGCAGGATTTAGACGAACTGGTGAAGTATTACGCCGACGGGCAAATTCGAGGCGTTATGAAGAGAATTATCGAATCAGAAACAGCTGGAATGTTGCCCATACTGGTCAGATCGCGCTAGCTGGTGATTCGTGTGCGCGGATTAACTACCTCCACACGGATCTTCGTGATGTATCGGGAAGATTTAATTCCTCCACCTAATGCTCACTCGATGTGAGTGTACGATGTCATCAGCCAGGGAGAAAAGGCGTAAGCGCGAATCACCAATGCCAGCAGCCAGCGCTGGACTACTAAGATTTTTCGAGGAAGACACTCCAGGAATCAAGGTGGGCCCTGAAGTTGTTTTGATGATGTCCATCGGCCTCATCGGCGTAAGTCTTTTCATACATCTTGTTTTCAAGTAGAAACTTCAAACAATCCAAATTCGCTGCCGTAGTAGTTCCCGCTAATGGCTGGAAGCTGCACGTTTATTCAGTGACGTCTCCCTTAACTGGAGATTTGATTGAAATCGGGAAGCTTAGTCTGCATTATAGCGGGAAGAGGACCGGCCTGAATACCAAGTTTCCTCTCGATTTCACTCGCCAGTACGTCAGTATAACCAGTGAAGATGTAGACCCTTCGGGGATTGACTCGACTAACAAACTCGATTAACTGCTCAAAATCAGCATGACTACTAAGCGGAAAAGCTGTGTAACTGCGATACGCCTGTTTAATCGCCCAGCCTGTTGCGAGAGCTCGAGACGCGTTATGAGGTAAGTGATCACCATGGCCCGTAGTAACGTATACACAGTCACCATTCTTCAACGCCTTTCTTCCCTCAGAAGTCGATGAATCGAGAAATTCTAGCTTAATGCCGTTTCTACAATATACTTCGTTAGCATGAGAAATCGCTGGACTACAAACAACAGGTAACTTAGCGTACACGTTGAAGAGACGCACTACTTCTTGCGGTTTGCCTGACGAATACACTTGAAAAGTTGGAACCTTCTTCTCTTTGATCTCTGTCATAGTCCACCTGATGATATCCGCGTACATCATGGTTCTACGTGGAAACGTATATGACGGGTGACCGTAAGTGCCTTCAAGGATTAGATAGTCACATGATTTTTCTTCTGCCGCTCGAGTTGTGAGAGTGTCGACACAGTTGATGTCACCTGTATATATCGCCGTAAACTTCGGTGTTTCTACTTCAAATTGACATGAGCCTAACATGTGTCCAGCGTCTAGGGCTCTTACTCTTGCATCACCGATCTCGACAGAGTCTCCAATTTGAAGTGCCTGCGCTTTTTTCACTTCGCGGCTTCTTAGAGCTTGGTGTAATTGAAGGGTCTCGAACGTGGAAAACTTCCTCGCTGACGTACTAAAGCCGTATGTGTGATCCGAATGCGCGTGGGTAATGAACACGTTCCAATCCGGATGCAGGCGTCTTCCCGGAGTGGGGTCCAGTAGCACGCGAGTTCTTCCAGTCTCTATGAGTATGCCATTGGCCCATCCGATCTTGTCCAATTATTTCGCGCTCAGCGGATAACTTCGACAGGATCCGAGGCATATTGACCGAATCGGATTTCTCTCAGTTCCTCTTTAGTGAGTCTACGCTTATCAATTTTCGAAGGGTTGGTTGCAACAAGACCGCTGTTTCCGAGAGGGTCTTCGACTATAAGCGTGAAATGGGGATCAGAATCTCTTGCATAACGAATCTGTTGCAGGAGCTTCTCGCCGATCTTCACACGCTCCACATCAGCTGAACTCAACATGAAGGTTAGCGCATCTTCCACCTTTGCCAACACACCTTCAACATTCGTGATGAAACCTTCACTATTTGGACCAGGTGTAATCGTCGCTCCGAATTCCGGGATCTTGATTGTGGCAGTACCTGATTTAATGACCTTAATGTCAAGGTCTGCAGGTGAATCTATCTTAGCTTGAATCAGCGTCGGTTCTCGAGCTTCCAGAGACAATACATCGCTGTGTCTGTATCCACACTCGGGACATTGTGTAACGTTGAGTAACGCAGCCCCGAAGTGGTCAATATTGTATTCTATCTGACTAGTGATCATGCTGTCCGAATCACAAAAAGGACAATGAATTCCCGGTATCATATTTGTGTCGGAAGATGCCAAACTTACCTCTCCGTGGCTATGCAATCGTATCATATGAAGGTTAGAGCCGAACTTAGTGCATAGTTCAGTTATATTTTCACCCATCTCTCGAATCTATATCGTTCGCATAGAATATCTCAATTGGTACCCTGATGGATAAAACAACAGGACACCATTGCCCCCGATGCGGGCTGGAATCACTTAACGTATACTACGAAGAAGGATCAGATCTACAATTAGGAGTCCGATGCCAGAACTGCGGGCTCAAGGGCTATTTCATGAACGAAAGATTGGTTCAACTTGCAACGACATGATCTTTCGATTCGCATCTCCCCTTCGGTTTCGAAATTTGACGTCGCATTAAAGTAATAGCAGGAACCATCATAAAGTAATAGCAGGATGTCAGATGCCACGATACCCGCACTTTCAGCAAATTGTCGAGCAGACCAAAAAGCCGGAATGGTTGCGCGTTAGGGCAGCGACTGGCAAGAATCCTGAGCTAATACGAACAATACTTCGTACTCATAACCTTCACACGGTGTGCGAGGAAGCTCATTGTCCTAACGTAGGTGAATGCTGGGGTGGGGGCACTGCGACATTCATGCTCATGGGGGATATCTGCACACGCGGATGTCGCTTTTGCATGGTGAAAAGCGGGAATCCGAACGGAGAGTTGGACCTGTTTGAACCCGTAAAGATTGCTAGGGCGATTGCCGAACTCGGATTGAAGTACGTTGTCATAACCTCTGTTGATAGAGACGATTTGTCCGACGGCGGAGCTGAACACTTTGCCTCTACGGTTAAGGCAATCAAGAAGCATGACTCGAACGTCGTTACTGAGGTCTTGATACCCGATTTCCGTGGGGATGAGGACTGTATTCGGAAGATTGTTGATGCAAAACCTGAGGTAATTGCGCACAACATTGAAACAACTGCAACCCTAACACCGAAAATTCGAGATCTGCGAGCAACTTACAAACAATCACTCCAGGTACTCAAGTCGATTAAGCAACTTGATCGAGAAATCTACTCCAAAACGTCAATCATGCTCGGATTGGGTGAAACAGAAGAAGACCTCATCAAGACTATGAGAGATTTACGGGAGGTTGATGTTAACATTCTGACGCTTGGTCAGTACCTGCGTCCGTCCAAGGGTCATATTCCAGTAGTTGAATTTGTGTCGATATCACAATTTGAGTACTTTAAGGAAATTGCTGAGGAAATGGGATTCCTCTATGTGGCGTCTGGTCCGCTTGTCCGTAGCTCCTATAGAGCTTCCGAATTCTTCGTTGAGGCTCTAATTCGGCAAAGAACGTGACCTGGCTGTCACTATGAATGATGCGGGTGAAAAAAAATTAAGCACTCTGGAGCTTTGGTCGATAATATCCAACATCAATGATGCCTGATTTCTTTCGTACGGGGAGATTGTGTCTCCATCACTTAGATTGAATACGTGAATTACGCAAAACATGATATGATGGGACGATATCCAGTTATCAAGGGTCCACGATTGGCAACGCTCGGCAGAGATCGAATTTTCAAATTAATCGATGATGGGATGATCAAGATTGAGCCGTTTAACAGGAATCAAGTAGGCCCCGCTTCGATTAATCTTCATTTGGGAGATACTTTTCGTTTCTTCGAGAAGACTCGAGACGTGTTCCATATCCGTGAAGACTCAGACTACAAACAACTTACCAGAACCGTGAAAGTTGAAAAGGACAATTATTTCCTCATCATGCCGAACGAACTCGTCCAGGGTATAACAGAGGAAAATCTGTCACTTCCTGCAAGTCTCAGCGGCAGAATCGAAGGCAGATCACGATTCGCGAGGGTGGGGCTCCTCATACACCTCAGCAGTGGGTTTCTTCAACCCGGTAGCACAGGTAGGGTCGTACTGGAAATTCTTAATGTATCGCCTTTACCGCTTGCCCTACACCCGGGCACAGCGATATGTCAAGTAATTCTTGAAGAGGCAGTTGGTGCTACGGCGTACAAAGGCTCCTTTGCTGGTCAGGTGGCTCCATAGACCGAAAGACGCGCTCCGTAGAAGTACAGAGCCAGCTTGAAGCGTTGGAGCTGAATACGTTTCGCTATTTACTGCTTGCTCAATCCCACGGAGAACATGTGTTCGAGATCGTAGTTGCTGAAACAGGCGAATGCGATCTGAGTCCTGGTCTCTACGATACCTTTGATTTTAGCGAAATCCGTCGTCACTGTCTTAGCGAGGTCCTCTGCTTCTTTAACTCGCACGATTGCTATAATGTCGTAATCTCCTGCCACAGAATAGACTTCGGTTACATTAGCGATATCCAATATTTCGTTTGGAATTGCAGATATCCTATCTCTCTCCACTTTCATCATGACGAAGGCGGTGATCATTACGGAAACCTCATCCATCAAGAAACGATTAACGTTCTTAAAGTCTATTGGCTCCGACTTCAGTTTGAATGACATTTGCTACGTCGGCCGCTAAGCGATGGATCAGGGAATTGTCCTTTCCTTCAACCATCACGCGAATTAGTGGTTCGGTGCCTGACGCTCGCACCACAATACGACCTTTTCCTTGAATATGACGTGTCGCGTTTGCGATGGCATCCTGAATCGCGGCATTTCGATTCCAATCTTTCGTACTTCGTACGCTCACGTTGAGTTGAACCTGTGGAAGACGTTCCAATTCAGCAGCGAGAACGGAAAGCTTGCGACCTTTTCTCTTCAAGGTTGCAAGCAATTTTATTGCGGTTATCAGGCCGTCTCCTGTTGTATTATGATCAAGAAAGATAATGTGGCCTGATTGTTCGCCGCCGATCGATGCTCCGCTTTCAATCATCTCGGCTACAACGTATCTGTCACCGACGGGCGTACGCTTCAAAGTGATGTTATGTTCTCGAAGGGCTATCTCTAGTCCGTAATTTGACATTACGGTAGCCACGACCGTATTGTTCCGTAATTTTCCAGTACGAGCAAGCTCGAGAGCTTCAATTAGCACTATTTGATCCCCGTCAACTATCTCACCTTTTTCATCAACAGCGAGCGCTCGATCCCCATCTCCATCAAAGGCCACACCTACGTCTGCTTGATGTGTAAGCACTGCCTTTCGCAAATTATCTAGATGAGTTGAACCACAGTTCAAGTTAATGTTCATGCCATCGGGCTTATTCGAGATCGACACAACATCCGCGCCGAGTGCCGTAAACAGCTTAGGTGCAATCGAGTACGTCGCTCCGTTAGCCAAATCCATAACCACTCTCAAACCGCTCAGTGAGATATTCTGGATCTGTTTCACGTACTCCAGATACTTCGCGCAAAGGGTAGGGTCGCGTTTGATCGATCCGCGCGGTTTATCAGGAAAATGAATTTGATCATAATTCTCTATTGCGCTCTCGATCTCAGATTCTTTAGCTTCCGTAAGCTTGAGTCCATCACGTGATACGAACTTTATCCCATTATATTCTGCCGGGTTATGAGACGCTGAAATCATCACTCCAGCATTGAATCCAGCTGTTCGTGTAAGAAAGGTCAGCCCAGGTGTTGGGATAACCTCAGCCAATGACACGTTGACACCTTGCGAGGCCATCCCGGCACTCAGAGCATCAACTAACGCCTCACATGAAGATCGTGTATCTCTCCCAACCACTACACTCACGCCAGGAGGAAAGTTTTTCGCGACCATCATTCCGAAAACTCTTCCGAGTCTGAAGCATAGTTCTATCGTTAGGTCCTTGCCAACCACGCCGCGAATGCCGTCTGTTCCAAAGAGCTTCTTCATAGGCTTCTTTCCTGACTTTTCGATTCACGAATAAGCCACAGTTAATACTAAAGATGGTTGCTTGAGCTTCCTAAGCCAGGGTTGAAAGTGGATGGAAAAGATAGAATTGTACATCCAGATCGCCAAGATCGTTATGATGGCGATATTTCTAACAGTCTTTCTCGCGGTAGTTTTGTCAGGAAAAATGACGATCATAATCAGATAATGATCTAATGGAATCACAATTTGGTCAACCATCACGTAATGAATGTGTCCTTAGCAGGGGCTGACGCTCAGTTCCACCAAGCGTGACAGGAGCAGGCACAATTCTCGCCATCGCGTTTGCATTGATTGTGACGACCTTGATCACATGCAATTGTCATAGACCACCGAACCCTGATCAGCTTATATTGAGACAACCTTTGGTTCTTAGAAATGAAATCTTCCTTCACGGTAAACCAGTCGCCACTTTCGATCACGTATCAACCTACTGCAGCTCGATTTTGAAGGCGAGAAGCGAGACTGCCAAAGGAAAACGTAGCGTGCATTAATCCTTTGAAGAAAAGGTAATTAGCTTACCTCGAATCTGCACTCGCAGAATCAACTTGACTTCTGAACTTCCACCGGACAAGCTACGTTGGAGCAGCGACCCTAGTCTAGTTCCAGTTAGTTCAACTGAACACATGAAACCGATAGAAGCTATGATTGGTCAACCTCGGGCGCATCACGCGTTAATGTTCGGTATCAACGTCAAGGAGCCCGGCTTCAACATCTATGCAGCAGGATTACCCGGAACGGGGAAGACTACGACTGTTCTGGACTTCCTAAAGGAAGCTGCGCGTGACGTTCCTGTTCCATCTGATTGGTGTTACGTGAATAATTTCTCAGACGAATATCAACCCAAAGTTCTTGAATGTCCTGCGGGGATCGGCCGGCAGCTAAAGCGGGATTTACGCGAAGTAGTTCAAGCGGCTAGGCTGGCCATTCCACAACTGTTTGAGGGAACTGACTATGCTGCAAAACGCGAAGAGATCTTTCGCAAAATGAATCAGATGAGGCAGCGCACGATTGCCAAGATGGGTCAAGAAGCTCAGAAGGATGATTTCTCAATGCAATTCACCGCGATCGGCCTCTCACTTATGCCCATCGTTGAAGGTAAACCAATATCGGATGACGAATTTCTCACACTTTCAACAGCCCAACAACAGAGTATCGTTGAAAAGCGTGAAAAACTCAAAGAGAAGCTTATCCCTTATGTGAGGCAGCTTCGTGACATTGAAAGCAAAGCTCGAAGTGACGTCGCTGAGTTCGACCAAGATGTGGCTTTGTATGCTATTGAACATTTGATGTCGAGTCTTCTTGAAAAGTACAAAGATCATGATAGCATAACTCAACATCTTCGCGAGATCCAACAGCATATAGTTGAGAATCTGGACTTGTTTCGCCCAGGTCGGAGTGGTGAGAAAGATGAAATGGTTCAAGATACAATGCGAGAATTGGCTTTTCGTCTCTACGACGTCAACGTGATCGTTGATAATTCTAATTTGAAGGGTGCTCCCATCGTGAGGGAGCAGAATCCGACTTTCGATAACTTGCTCGGCAAGATGGAGAAGGAGGGGCAACTGGGGAATCTTAGAACAGATTTCACTCTAATCAGAGGTGGTTCTCTACACAGAGCAAACGGAGGCTACATCATGATTCGTGCAGAGCAACTCCTTCGCGATCTGAATGTGTATGAAGGTTTGAAGCGTGCTCTCAAAAACCGTGAGATCAGAATTGAAGACGCGGCGGAAAGAGTAGGATACGCCAATATCAAAACCATAACTCCAAAGCCTATACCGCTAAATTCTAAGGTCATATTGATCGGCGATTCGAAGACATACCAAGTACTATTTGCGTACGATCCGGAGTTTCGAGAGCTCTTCAAAGTGAAAGCTGATTTTGACTACACAATGGCCAAGACTGAAGGCAACCTTTACAATTTCGTGGGCTTCCTCTCAGCGCTAGTAAGAAAAGAGAAGTTGCATCACCTTGATGCTTCAGCCATTTCACGTTTGATTGAGCACGCCTGCAGGCTTGCAGACGATCAACAAAAGCTGTCCACTCAATTTGGATTGGTTGCCGACGTTGTGAGAGAAGCAGACTTCTACGCTCTGAAATCCAACTCCAAGTACATAACCGCCGATCATATTGAAACGGCCATCGACGCAAGAGTGTATCGTTCAAATCTTATCCAGGAACGGCTTCGAGAGTATATTCAACGAAACGTGATTCTCATATCGACTTCCGGAACGGCAGTCGGCCAGATAAACGGTCTTTCAGTGATTGACGTGGGTGACTTCGAATTTGGAGTTCCCTCACGCATCACAGTCGCTGTGGGTCTCGGGAAAGAAGGAGTGATCGATGTACAACGGGAAGTGAACATGGGCGGACCAATCCACGGAAAGGGAGTCATGATTCTAGCAGGTTATTTGACCTCGATGTTCGCTTATGACAAACCCTTGACACTCACAGCACGAGTCGTTTTCGAACAGAATTACGAAGGAGTCGAAGGCGACAGTGCCTCCAGCACCGAATTATACGCACTACTGTCCGCTCTATCAGAGATTCCAATAAGGCAAAACTTTGCAGTCACCGGATCAGTGAACCAGAAGGGTGAGATCCAGCCTATTGGAGGCGTAAATGAGAAGATCGAAGGATATTTCGAAGTATGCAACTTAAGAGGACGCGAGGGGAATCACAGCGTACTAATTCCTGAAAGCAACGTGAACAATCTCATGCTCAAGAAGGAGGTCATTGACGCAGTGAAAGAAGGCAGATTTCACATCTATTCAGCCAGAACCATCGAAGAAGGGATCGAAATTCTCACTGGGAGTCCTGCTGGAAAGCGAAAGACCGATGGTGGCTTCGAGAAGGATTCTCTCTATGACCTGGTCGATAGAAGACTGCGCGATATGGCTGAGAAAAGCAAACAGTTCCATAACGTCATTTGACTTCTAAGAAACTAAGCTCGAGAAATAGCCTTCTACCCGAACTCGTGATGCTAATGGCAGATGAAACTCGTTTCCTGCGAAAAAGCATACGATTACGGGAGGGCATCTTCATGTACGTTGGTTCTGTCCTTGGCAGCGGCATTCTGGTCGCGCCAGCTATTGCTGCAGATATTGCCGGGCCTGCTTCGCTAGTGGCTTGGATTCTTCTATCACTACTAAGTTACCCTATAGGATACACTTTCGGCGCACTTGCAGCGACTTATCCGACCGCTGGAGGGCTATCTGCATTTGTGAAACGTGGATTTGGTTGGACGATCGGTACTGTCGCAGGATGGCTTTTCGTTTTCTCCTTCTTTGTTGGTTCCCCGATAGTGGCGATCATAGCATCATCATACGTACTCATTTCACTAAGTCTCTCGCAGGCCTTACTCTACCCTATCGCTTTCCTCTTCATGTGTTTCACAATTCTCATCAACGTAACTGGAATTAGAATCAGCAGTCGAATCGAGTCTATAGTTCTTGGGACGGTCGTCGGCCTGTTATTTCTTGCCGTAGGTCTAACTCTGCCACATGTCCAGGTTAGCAACTTCACACCCTTCGCACCTAAAGGTTGGCTTGCGGTTGGCACTGTTGCTGTGATAATCTTCTGGTCGTTCCAAGGCTACGAGAATGTTCCACACATGGCAGAAGAATTCAAGAATCCTCAACGCGATTTCAAATTAAGCATCGCTATCAGCGCACTCGTCACCGGCCTGCTTTACGTTCTAACTTCATTCGCAACGATAGGAACGGCCATCTACCTTAACCAGAGCCTCTATGCCCCAGTTGCTCTAATGTTCTCACGCTTTCTCGGCTTGAATGCTGCGGCCATCACTCTCTTCCTAGCTCTGACAACATGCTTCGGAACCATGAACGCTTACAGTATCGGAGTTTCTCGCCTCGTTTACGCTCTAGCCCGAGACAGAAGTATGCCCTTCTCACTTTCTGCTTTGAACAATCGTAACGCACCCGCTAGAGCCCTGATCCTTCTCTTCACCGGTTCAGCCATAAGCCTAACTATAGACGCCTTTATCGGTGCAAAACTCAGTCAACTCTTCTTGCTCTCTGGAGCAGGATTCATGGCATTGTATATTCTCGGTTCAGCCTCTGCCGTTAAACTATTGAAACTCCGAGGAGTCCTCCGAGTCTTCCCATACATTACCCTATTAGTATCGATAATAGTGTTCGCCTTTGTGGGAGAATACGTCTTATTTCCAGTATCGATCTCAGTTGTAGCCTTACTGTGGACAAAGTGGAAGAGGCACGTCGGCACATCATCACGAGGTAAGTGATCGTTTTGAAGTTCTTCTACACCGGTATTCATGTATCAAATCTAGAGAAATCTATCACTTTCTATACGAAATCCTTAGGCATGAGACTACTTTTCAAGACTGAAATCAAAGAAACCGGCGGCAAGGTTGCATGGCTAAGATCCAAAGGATCACACCAAATTCTCGAATTGAATTGGTATCCAAAGAAGTACAGGTATGGAGGTAAGTCTGGCTTAGACCACTTGGCCTACGAGGTCAACGATGCGGCCAAGGAATACAGGAAACTCTCGAAAATGAAGAATGGAGTGATCGAACCCTTCAAGGAAGGAAAATGGATTCTTGCTTATGTGAAAGATCCTGATGGAAACTGGATTGAACTGGGAGAACGCATCAGGAAGAAATCAAAATAGCAACCTTATGCCGGTCTAACGAGAAATCAGCGGCTGTCATGTGATCTCAGTTCAGAGCCACATGGACGAAAACTTTCACGTCGTTGACAAGATTACCTATGTTACAGTATTCATTTGGTTGATGGGCCATGTCATCGAGTGTTGACCAAACCGCAGTATTGATACCTTTTCTCCTGAAGTACAAGCCAACTGTTCCTCCACCAATTCCAACGGGTTTGCCTTCCGTGCCTCGCAACTCTTTCAATGCCCTTATCAGTTTTTGAACCACTTCACAACTAACAGGCGTGGGATCAACATTCTCTTCAAATTGGATTGGTGTTAGTTCGATTTTTGCTCCCGTATCCTTCTCTATCTTCGATTTCACGGCTTCAATGTCTTTCATCACGTCCATTAACTTGTACCGTGTGAGAATTCTACAGTCGAAATACTGTACATCCAACCCTGGAACAGTGTTGATGTTCTCAACATTCAACTCATGTTTCGTTGGTTCGAATGTGGAGGCTGGAGGGTCGAAGAGCTCATCCGTTTCAGAATACTTGGAGTGTAGGAGCTCATCAATCTGTAATGCGAACCTCATGCCGATGCGGTTAGCATTCAACCCCTTATACGGGAGGGCCCCGTGAACTTGCTTTCCTTTAGTTGTTATCTTTAACCAGAGAATACTCTTCTCTGCAACCTCTATCTCGCTACCATCTTTGCTGCCCGTGTCAGGGACAATAGCCATATCTTGAGGCTGGAAAACGTTTCTCTCGACCATTGGGATTACACCATATTTGCTTCCCGTTTCCTCGTCAGATACGTAAGCAAATCCCACGTTGACAGTCGGCTTCGCCTTCAAAGTCTTCAGCGCTTTGAATGTGAATAGGGTTGAAACAACGGCCTGCCCATTATCTTCTGAACCTCTGCCGAAAATCTTTCCATCCTTCACAACAGGACTATAGGGATCTGTGCTCCAAAGCTCCCGTGAGCCTTCTGGAACCGTATCTAAATGGGCGGCGAACCAAAGTGTCTTGCTTCGGTCTGCTCCTTCAATCATGGTGGTGAGGTTTACCCGAACGCCTTCTGCTACTCGACTGTCAGCAAAATCGTATCTCGAAACTTTAGCTCCAAGGTTCTCTAGCCATTTCTGTACAAAAATGGCTCGTTCATATTCGCCTGTTCCTCCGACGTCAGGGTTAACTGCTTTAATCTTCAGCATGTCAACCATGAATTGGATCATTTCTTGACGAGAGCTGTCGATGTTCTGTAGCGCGAGTGATAGTGACACGTACTTTCACTAAATTTGACCGTAGGGCGGCTATAGATAAAACTTGACTGGTTTAGCGTAAATATCTGAGAAGTACCTCAAATGCTAGGCTTGAGTCACGTGGTCACCGCATTAAGCATAGAATCGTTGCGTCGTCGACTTCTGCCTACGGATCATGTTCCGGGATCGGAGGAGGGGCATCTCCCTGACGCTGCAGTTGCGATAATAATGAAGTCTTCACGGTCAACTAGTTCACTCCTTCTAATTCGGAGGACTGAAAGACGCGGTGATCCTTGGTCTGGTCAAATCGCATTTCCGGGCGGACATCGAGCTTCTGGTGACCGCTCCTTCTTGGAGACGGCTATGCGAGAGGCGAGTGAAGAAGTGGGGATTTCATTGAGAGCTCATATAGTGCTAGGAGTTCTACCTTCGGTCTATGCGCGCAACCATAGGATTAGGGTCGCTCCGTTCGTCTTTCAGTTGAAGCGTAGGGTTAAGCTCCGTCCAAACATGGAGGTCGCAGCCGCATTTTGGGTACCAGTTAACGAACTAGTACACAGTAGGGTCGTGAGAAGTAAGGTTAGAGTTGGGGCGCGTGACCTCACCGTTGATTCATACGTAGTCGGCGGGAGCGTGATCTGGGGGTTAACGTTCAGAATTATCGCGATACTGCTGGGTAAGAATGGGTCACAGTTTAGCAAGAATTTGGAGAATTTCACTTAACGTTCTAATCTCGTACTTGGGCTGGCTACTTCTAGTCTTCTCGAGTTTTGCTTCTCCTTTCCTTAAACGAACCGTAATCAAACCTGCCCGATTAGCCATGTCTAATGTGTCTAGGTTGACGTCCACAATGGCTGCATTTGATGGATGTGTCCCTAGATCATTCAGTACTCGTTTTAGTGCCGATTCCGACAAATGTTCGAGTTTTAGCTCTTCCGAAGTCACAACAGAATCGAACAGGTACTGTAAACCCAGACTAATCAGTTTCTGCCACTGCTTGACTGATTTTCCCTCTGAAACGACTCCAAGTTTGTACCGTTGGTCCCTGAGCTTCAGCAGCGTAGGAACAGCATCAGGATAGGGCTTGAGAAAGACGGGGTTCGTACTCCGATAGGCCACTACTCCAGCAGCTACCACTGATGGTTTCCAGTCTAGCCTCAATTTCTCCAAGAGCTTATCGAAATGTTTCGTGCTGTCCGGGCCGACGGCTTTGACGATCTCCTCCAAAGTACGATAGCCCGTTTCCACGTCTACCGGGAGACCAGCCTCAATCATTGCTTTAACAGCGCTAAGACGAGCATTTGAACTCTGTAACGTCGCGTCATAGAGTACGTCATCGATTCCGAATATGATCGCTTTCAATTTCGAACTCATACAACCACCTTCCTGAGTTTGGTCGGTTGATCGGGATTCAATCCTCGTGAAACGGAAGAATAGTACGCGAAGAGTTGGAGTGGTATAACGTAACTCAGAGGTTGATAGATCTCGTTAACGCCATCAGGGATTTCGATTACCTCACTCCCCCTACCTGCTGTATCCGGCCCAACTATTATAGTGGGCGCCCCAAGTCGTTTGAACCGATCGGTCAGTTCCGTTGATTCATCAGATAGCTCGTGTTGCAGGATGAAGACTGGAGTTCGCTCATCTACAAGTTGCATCGGTCCGTGCAGAAATTCTCTGGTCGCGAAACCCTCAGCGTAGACGTTGCAGCTTTCCTTTAGCTTCAATGCTCCTTCAAGAGCTGAAGCATAATTCGCCCCACTCCCCAAGAGGAACAAAAATTCTCGATCACGAAAATTCGAGGCTAGAGCTTCGCATTTTTTCTCGCAGCGCTGTAGAGTTTCTTCGACTAAGCTGGGTAACCTGCCGAGTTCGGTTTTCAACTCATCACGCTTCGTTAAGGCCGTAACAAACTCGTAAGTAGCCAAAAGTGTGGCAGTGAAGCTTTTCGTTGCTGTTACTGCCTCTTCCTTTCCTGCTTGCGATGCGATGGAGAAGTCAGCGAGTTTTGCAAGTCTACTGTGAGCGTCGTTCGTTACGGCTAGAACTCGCATTCTTGAAAGCATCGCTGAGCGGACGGCAGCTATTACGTCTCGGCTTTCTCCAGATTGTGAAATTGCGATTAGCCAAGTTCCTGAGTGATGTTTAATCTTGCCCGTCCACGCTGAGAATTCTGATGCAGGAAGAGTGCTTGACGGGTAGTCAGTAATCCTTGAAACAACGTAGTTGGCAGCGATGCAGGCATGATAACTCGTGCCGCTCCCCGTAAAGTAAACCATCTTAATCTTGTGAGCGTTTCTTTCAGCGATGCGCTCTGCTTCATCACGGGTCTGATCAAGCGTTCTCCTCAATGCTACGGGCTGTTCATGAATCTCTCTAAGCATCTTGTGCTTAAAGCGCCGTTTTTCGTTCAAGCTTACTTCGTCTCGGGAAGGAGGAACATAGCATCCATACTACGCTCTCTACAATATTTCCCCTACTTATTTGGCATCTGCGGATGAATTGGACTACGGGCGTAAAATGTGAGTATTCCCCACGAGTTAAGGGCTCGGGCCTAGCACGGAAGCCAAGAGAGTTCTCGTTACTTGTGAAATTCTTCTCGAAGGGATTCCAGTAGTGCTGCGTGACGCTGTTCGTCGGTCATTATCTTCGTAAAACTCTTTTTTATCGACGTGAGCATTCGGATGTGGTTCTTTGAATCTTCAATTATCCTTGTCAGTGTGGTTTTGATCTTCTTGTTATCCGTCCCACTAAGAAGTTTAGTGTAGCTTTCGACGATATCTTCCTCTACAGCGAGCCAGTAGGCGATATTCTCATCTATTACGCCATGGTAGCCGCTTTCAACGTCCTTCTCGGCTTTCACAGCTTGGTCAACGGTTTCGATGTCTTTGATTATTCGTTCTCTTCCACTCGGACTCATACCAAATCACCTTGAAAATCCAGTTAAGAGGCCTTTCACCGCATTCATTGCTGGCTGGTAGAACATACTCGGATACAGTCCAGTTATCAAGCTTAACGCAATCAATATGACACATGGGATGATTAGCAGTTTCGGTACTCTCCCACCGCTATTTGCGTTTAATGCGTCGCTAGGCTGCCCGAATGCGACTGTTCGAATTATGCGGAAGTAGTAGGCTATTGAAATCAAAAGGTTAACCAGCATTAGGACGACTGCTGCCGTGAGTATAGGAGAGCCTACGGTGAGGCTGGAGACAACGATTAGGAATTCACTCCAGAACATTCCGAAAGGAGGAACTCCAGTCATTGCAAGAGCGCTGAGCGTGAAGAGGACCGCTAAGATTGGGCTCTTCCTTCCCAACCCCGTCATCTCCTTGAGACTTCTCGTTCCGATCTGAAATGTGACGACACCAGCGAGGAGGAATAACATCCCCTTCAAGAGAGCATGATTCCAGATGTGAAAAACGCTCGCTGAGAACCCTGCAGGGGTCAGTGTTGCAATGCCGAGTAGGATGTATCCGACCTGAGCTATGCTGGAATAGGCTAACAAGCGCTTAAGGTCGTCCTGCTGAAGGGCCGATAGGTTGCCAATGAACATCGTACCGACGGCGGCTACCGCGAGCAATGGTTGCGCAAGGGTTGCGTATGTAGGTAGAATGAGGATTCCTCCCAGCAGGCGAATGAACGCAAAGCTGCCTACTTCGATGATAATGCCTGAGAGGAGTGCACTCATCGGACTTGGTGCTGCAGGATGTGCATCAGGCAACCACATGTGTAATGGGGCGACCGCTGCTTCTACACCGAACCCAACGAAGATGAAGATCACTGCCAGAACTCCGACGGGCGTCGGAGTTGCGAAAGCTTTCCCGAACGCTTCTATGTTGAGTGAGCCGGTCAAGCCGTATACAAGGGCGATTCCGTAGAGTGCTGTCAGGCTTCCGATGCCGCTCATTAGGAGATATTTCACGGTTGCTTCAATGGCCTCCCAACTTTCTTTATGGAATGCTACTAGCCCGTATGCGGCAATGCTCATGCCTTCCCATCCAATGAAGAAAGTTAGCAAATCACCGGAGATCGTCACTGCGTATATGCTCAAGTAAAGTAGGAGAATCAGGGATTGGAAGAGTGCGCAGTTCTTATCCTTCGACAGGTAAGCGATTGAATAGATTGTGATGAGTATCGAGAGTATTAGTGCGATTGTTGAGATGTAGACTCCTAGCTCCGTCAACGTGAATGTAGTGGCCAGCAGGGTTGGTTCTACTTGGATTGTAACGGTACTTCCTAGGCCTAAGACTAGAGAGGCCTGGTTCCAATTGCTAAACGTGATGAAAGCGAAAGTCACTAAGGAGATTATCCCACTGACTGCGGATCGATGCGTACTATTCCTCATCTTGAGGTCCAAGAGGAGAATACCGAAAGCGCCTACAAATCCTGGAAAGAATGTTTCAAGGAGAAGAGTCCAATTGTAGGTCATAGCTTCATCACGATCCATAACACCAAGAGGAATAGGACTGCGAGGATTGGCCACAGATTCTTCCCTAAAATGCCAGTCTGTACACTCCTGACGCCTTCCGAGATTTTCGAGAATGGTCTAACGAAGACCGCTAGGTAAAGTGCGTCGAATCCGTAACCTGCGAGCAAAACGTTCCTGAGGGAGCCGAGGACGGGGTGTGCTTGAAGGAATTCCTTCGGGTTCGGCTTACCCAAGTAGAACGCCATGTATGAAGGTGCAAACCCAACAAGGATTGCTATCATTGATGCGCCGATAATCGGCAGCGAAAATACAATCCATGAATGAATTGCCGCCCCGCCTAGCAGGTCAGCTGCCCAGTCTTCAGTAAATCCGAGAACGAGAACACAGGCGCACAGAATGAGAAGAGGCACCGTCATGATCTTTGGAGATTCGTGCAGGTCCTTCTCTACTGCAAGTTTACTTTCCGGACCGAAGAAGACTTTGAAGAATGCACGAAACATGTAGAACGAAGTTAGCACCGACGCCAGAAGCATAAGCAGCAACTGAATGTTCTGACCAGCCAAGGAGAGTTCTGTAACGATTAGATCCTTGCTCCAGAATCCCACGAAGGGTGGAACACCTGCTATGGCAAGCGTGGAAAACAGGAAAGCGAGGAAAGTAAGAGGCATTCGCTTTCGCAATCCTCCCATTTTTTCCATGTCACGCGTTCCGAGCATGTGGATAATCGAACCGGCGGCTAAGAAACCGAGTGCTTTGAAGAAGCCTTGACTCATAAGATGGAACTGAGACGCGAACCAACCGCCCTGTGTTCCGGCTCCTAATGCTGCAAACATGAAGCCGAGCTGACTGATAGTCGAATAGGCCAAGACCCGTTTTATGTCAGTCGTTACTGTTGCTATGCTTGCTGCCAGGAGAGCTGAGATCACACCTACCCATCCTACTGTCGTCACCCAGGTTTGACTTGACGAGAAAATCGGGTATGTTCTTGCGATTAGGTATACTCCCGCGTTAACCATGGTTGCGGCATGAATAAGGGCGCTTACGGTTGTCGGTCCTTCCATAGCATCCGGTAACCACACGTGGAGTGGTACTTGCGCCGATTTGCCCATAGCGCCAATCAGTATAAGCAGTCCAGTTGCTGTGAGAATAGAGAGAGGTACGAATCCTTGCGATGCCAAGGTTGTTAATCTCTGAAAGTCAACGGTACCAGTAGTCGCATAAAGCCACACGAACCCGATCAGTAGAGCTGCGTCGCCAACGCGCGTAACTAGGAATGCCTTAAGTCCGGCGCGAACTGCTTCGGGTCTATCGTACCAGAATGATATGAGAAAGGCTGAGCATATTCCAACGATTTCCCAGAATATGTAAAGTTGGAGGAAGTTCCCTGCAATGACTAGCCCTGTCATTGCACCGATGAATAAGAGAACTAACGCATAGTATCTGGGGAGTCCTTTCTCGTGACCCATGTATCCTTGTGAGTAGACAACTATTAGGAAACCCAGCGAATTCACGATGGCTGCTAGGAACGCTGCTAGACCGTCTACATGTACAGTTAGCTGGAAGCCGTAGGCTGATAGCCATGATACAGAGGAAGTAATTGGTCCGTTAGTTTGAACTTCTACGATCAAGTTCACGGCAAGCAAGAAGGCCGTTGCCACGACTGCCGCAGCGAACCAGTTTCGGATCTTAGGCCAACGTGATAGAAGCAACACGATTGGTATTGAGATGAATGGCAGTGACCATACTAACCATTCTGCGTAGAGCGTTGTCAATGTGCCAGTCTCCTAATATCCCAAGGGTTCAGAGTACCAAATTTCCGGTAGGTTAGAATCACGAGTGAAAGGGCTAATGCTTCAACACTAGCACCTATGGAGATGGAAAGGACAACTAGAGATGACGAGAAGTATGTTGGTTGACCATTTATGAGACCCCCTGCGAATAATGCTAGATTTGCGCCCCAGATCATAACTTGGAACCCCATAATCATCTTGACGAGGTTCTTCGTGGATGCGATAGTTCCGAAACCGGAAACGAAGAGTATTGCCGCGAATACTTGCAATAGTTGTTGTTCGTTCATCTTTCAACAATTCCTTCGCGTGAGAATAAGTTCATAACGCCAAGCATCGCTGCTGCCACTAGAATAACGACAAGCAGAAGGTCCCATGATCGTATATTCCACAGGAAACCTAAAGGGCCGTTCACTTGGAATGTCAGTTCCGCAAGTTGTGATTGTTCGTCAACCCTATTTGACAGTGGAGCGAAATTGGAGACTAGAAATACGAGAGGTATTGCAACTAGTATTGCAAGCGCTGCGCCAACGTAATTCTCCTTTCGTAACTTTTCAGTGGAACTCGACGCTTCACCGCCAACGATCATCAGTATGACCATGAACAGGACAGAAACAGCCCCCGCGAAAGTGATTATGTGGAATAGTCCAGCAAAGCTAGCTCCATACGTTATGAGTATCAGCCCGAAGATTATGCTCGAGTAGAATAGAAGGATCAATGACCAGACGAGTTTTCGGACCATAAGCGCGACGATTGTTACGCCGACTAACATCACTCCGAGGAATAATGTGAGCTCATACGTCATCGAATAGTCGCCTTATTCATTATCAGGCTTTTCTTGTCCGCCGTGGCCAGTTCGAATTGTTTCGTCATTTCAAGAGCTTTGAAAGCGCAGTTATCCACGCATTCACCGCAGAATATGCAGCTTGCTAAGTCGAAGAGGGGGCGTTTCACTGGGAGCTCTCGATCACCAACCTTTCTTGTTCCGAGATCTACCATGGTGATTACTGATGCTGGGCAGACCAACGAGCAGACTTGACAACCCGTGCATTTCTCGGGATCTATGTCCAGTTTTCCTCGGAAACGGAGTGGGAGGTCCACCTTCTGGTATGGGTATGTGCGAGTGTTTGGTGTTTCCAGCATGGTTCGGAACATTTGGGGAATGACTACCCCAGCCACTCTTCTGCTACGTTTACGAGGCAACTAAGATTCCTCCCTGAATGAGCACAAGAATAAGGATGATTTGTCCAAGGCTGATGGGAGTCAGTATTTTCCAGAACAGCTCAGTGGCTTGACCAATCTTGATACGGGCCATCGCAGTCTTGAGTACGAAGATCAGAAATCCAACAGCTAGCAGTTTGATCATGAAGTATGAGAAGTAGAGTATCCAAGATGGTACTCCTGGGAGTTCTGGCCCCAGTGGACCACCAAGGAAGAGTGAGACTGCAAGTGCCGATCCGAAGACGTAGCTCACCTCTTTGGTCAACTTCAGGAATGCAAGCGCGCGTCCTGAGAATTCTGTTAACCATCCGGCAACTATCTCTGTCTTTGCGCTAGGAATATCGAAAGGTGGTTTCTCAAGTTCAGCCATCAGAGCAATGATGTACACTGCGAAAGCGAACGGCATCACGAAGATGTTCCATAACTTGCTCTGCGCGAGTACGATTCCCTCGACTGAAAGGCTCCGTGTGTATAATACGGCCGTGATGATAGCGAGTACTAAAGGGATTTCATAGCTCACGTACTGAAGAACCAATCTGCCCGTGGCGATCGTGGTGAAGCTGCTTGCGGACGAATAGCTAAGCACGGCGACCACGAAGGCAGCGTAGGCTAGTAGGAACAGAATTGCTAGAATATCATAATCAAACCCAGCGATGGGAGTAAGTGCGACGATGGGAATGAAAAGCATTGAAAGTAAGGGAGAAAGGAAGAATAGGGCGGGCGCAAACAGGAAGATCGTTCTGTCAGCATGGGATGGGATAATCTCTTCCTTAAAGAGCAATTTCAAGAAATCTGCAATTGGTTGTAGTATCCCGGAGGGACCAGCAATCTTTGGTCCTATTCGTCCCTGCATCCGAGCAGCAGTCTTCCTATCTAACCAGTCAAAAAGAAATCCGACGCCAATCGTGAACAACACGCCTGGGAAGATTATTGCTTCAATGATCTGGAAAATCAGTTTTACGTCCTCCGCTGTCTGTAGTATTTGATGCCGTACTGTCGCAGTTGCTCTCCAGACCATGTCCAGCTCTTGTTGGTTTTAGTGTCTAAGAATGACATCCTATCCATGCATCCGAAACAAGGGTCGATTGCTGTGAGGACGATGGGTACGTCCGCTATTGTTTGTCCTTTCAGCATTTCAAGAGCTGTGGGAAGATTCGCCATGGTAGGCTGCCGTGATTTCACGCGGTCGGGTGTTCTGCCGCCTGTTGACTTTACGTAGTAGAATATTTCGCCTCTCGGAGCTTCGCAATGTGAAGAGTGTTCTCCTGCAGGTATAATGGGGGGGATTTTCACTCTGGTCGGGCCTTCTGGAAGATGCTTTACCGCGTAGGTAACGAGGTCAGTAGAGACCACGATTTCATCGAGGCGAAGTCGAAGGAGGCCTTGCACGTCTCCTTCATTTCGCGTAACAATACTGAATGGGACCTCATCATATGCAGCATAAGGAGCATTCAAGCGTACATCGTGCTGAATTCCCACGTAGCGAGCCATTGGTCCAACAGCGCATAACTTCTCCGCAGTATCTGCGCTAACTTTACCCACTTTCTCAGTTCGTTCGAGCATCGTCTCTTCTGTATCTATTACTTCCCTATAGTAGCGGGCTCGATCCGCCAAGTACTTCATTTTCTCGACTATTCGATCTTCCATGTTTTCAGGCATGTCACGCCTGACTCCGCAGAAGGCGTTCATTGACTTGTGAACTCGGTTTCCGGAGATTGCTTCTACAATGTCGAGAACGATTTCGCGGTCGCGCCACACCCACATGAATAGGGTTTCGAATCCTGCCCAGTGTCCCATCAAGCCGACCCAGAGCAGGTGGCTGTGAATTCTTTCGAGTTCAGCGATGATGAGTCGAATGTACTTGGCGTGTTTGGGGACCTCATACATTGTCAGTCCTTCCACTGCTTGTCCATAGCAGAGGCTGTGTACGAAGCTACAGATCCCGCAAGTTCTCTCGAACATGTACATGTTCTGGACCCAAGGCCTAGTCTCTGCGGCTTTTTCCAGTCCTCTGTGAACGTAGCCGATTCTTGGGATGACTTCGACTATCTTTTCGCCCTCAAGAACCAGTTTGAAGTATTCGGGTTCTTTCAACGCTGGATGAATTGGCCCGAAGGGGACGAGGTTTTCAGTCGAGTACTTCATCAAGCCTGCGGACTCGACTTTCCTAGTTTGGCTCATTTTCTTTCTACTTCCAATTTCAATCGTTTGCGGATTTCAGCTGGTTTCGAGGTCTTGAGTAGAGGCGGGGGTAAGTCGTCCGGCCATGTTTCTGGCAGAAGTAGTTTCCTATCCATCCATGGGTTTCCAGCAAATGTAACCCCGAACAGGTCATGAATTTCCATTTCGTACAGTATTGCGCCTGGAATGATATCTACAATTGACACTGCAGTAGCGCTGGTTTTTGGAACAGTTGTTCTAAGGTGTAAAGTGTCGTTGTTCTGCCAGAAATGGTAGACTATCCCAATTTTCTGGCCTAAGTCAAGTCCAGTTATCGTGGAGAGACGGCGCGTGATACCATCGTTCCAAAGCTTCGAAACAAACTGTTTGACATATTCTTGTTCCACTTCCGCAAGGAGTTCATGATCACGCAGTTGGGTTACTTTCGTCTTAGAATCAGCCGCGCATGATTCTATTCTTTGAAGGAATATTTCGCTCATTTCACTTCTCCCAGCAATTTGAGTACTCCGTACATGATGGCTTCAGGTCTAGGGGGACAGCCTGGAATGAACATGTCTACAGGTATGACATCCTCTACTCCTTGAGCTGTATTGTAGCAGCCTTTGAAAACACCGCCGGTTGCTGAGCACGCTCCCAACGCAATTACATGCTTTGGCTCAGGCATCTGCTCGTACACTCTTCTGAGCCTGTCCCTTGTCTGAGCATTTACAGTCCCAGTCACGATCAGGACATCAGCATGTCGAGGGCTTGGAACCAGTACTGCGCCGAATCGCTCAACATCATAAGTAGGAGTGAGGCTTGCCACAAGTTCAATATCGCAACCATTACAGGATGACGCGTTAATGTGGTATACCCACGGAGAGCGTTTCCTAGCCCAAGTTGAGAGTCTATCAAGCAAGCTCAGCACCCCCTGTTCCCACAAACCAAACCATAAGCACGAACAATGAGAAGCCGCCAGCCAGTGTAAAGAGAAGTTGCCAGATTAACCCGCGCGCAGCGATTGAACTCGCAATCAACAATCCAACGACCTCGAACGCTACAAACAGTGCTGCGTAAACAAAAAGCTCAGAATGGTACTTGCCGCGTTCCGGAGGCAACTCTTCGCCGCCTGAAAAAGCGTCAAACTTAGTTCCGCTTCCGATGCTAACCCTTCCTAGTCTGCCGACTAAGAAGTAGAAGGCTAGGACGAAGACTATTACTGACAGGATCACGCCTAACAGATCAAAGTCGATTATCAATGGATCAACTTGCCTCCAACAGCCTCTTCAGAATGAACCGTGAAATCAAAGCGCCTGCTTCACCAACTACCGGCGACATTTTCTCGCTGAATTCCACTTGTTTAGGTTGAATAGCTAGAACCCATGCTTCACTCTCAGGCAGTAGTCGCTCAGACAAGAGCTTCAAGGGGATTCCATGTGTGGTGAAGAACGGATAGTCGGTCTCAGACACCGATATCAGTTGTATCTCACCGGGTTGAGAATTCATTTCGCACGAATCAACGAATATGACGTGCTTAGGGCTGATCTGAATAACCTTTGTAATAACAGATTCAACGCTGTCTTCGGCGTCGAAGAAATCTACGTTAAGCGGTTTACGTTCGACGCGTCTGATGAGTTCTTTGACAATGTAGCTGCCTACGTAATCGTCTCCTCGAAGGGGATGACCAACCCCAATGAAAACTATCTTAGCTTTTGAAGATGATAGTAAGAGTCCACTAAGTTTAGCCTGCCAATCGGGTATGCTCAAGGCTGTAAGCTTTGCCGCGTTCTCCGAATAGACCAATGCTCGACAGCCTCGAATGCGTCAGTTCGATTGACGCTACTTAAGAGATCGGCGTCGTTCTCGTGGCTGAAAAGCAGCAATGCAGTCGGATGCAGAATCACTGCTATCCTAAACGCTTACAAATAGAAGCGAAACCACTTATCTTAGAATACCTAGCAAGAGTTAATTGACGGCTTCGCCCGCACTGGAGACTAAAATGTCAAACCAAGTCAGCAGTATGACGTTCGTAAACCGAGTATTTCAAAATCTGGAACAGACTAACCCTGCAGACATTGAGGCTCTATACCACGATATTATGGGCGCGGGAGTGGTTTTGCCATCCGGAGAAGGAAGATCGAAGGGAGCTCTCAGCATTGCATGCAGTGAAATGGCAAAGATGCGAGGCGGTAAACTTGTCTTGGACCGAGGAGACATAGGATTTCCAGGCCGAAACGTTATGGAGGCTGCACCAATTCTCAAGCAGCGCTTTGGCCAAGTTTGCCTGCTCATTAATTCCGGAAGCGGAAAATCCTTGATGCCACTTCTAGATGCACAACAACTTGCAATGTATGTTGCTGAAAAGGGAAATCCTAGGGATTTTCGAATAGACGTCATAACATCCGAGCGTGATTCACCAATCGGAAAGCTCGGTACACGTTACGGGAATGTGCTTGTTCTGAAAGGACGCGAACCGGACGAGGCACCGATGGAGTCGAAAGAGTTCAGGAGCACTGGAATTCTAGAGGACTTGTTCATACTTGGCACGGGGGTCCTCTTTCAATCCATCGCGGAGGCGCTCTATGAGGAAGCCCCTGCGGATCGGGTTATTGCGCGGTCTAAGACGTTGTTCACGGAGATAGGCGCGCTGGTTGATCAAATCGTGGATTCAGACTTTTTCAAAGGACTTGTTGACGCACTCGAACAGAGGCACTCATGCTTCTTTGTTGGATTAGGAAGCGGAAGAGAAGTCGCACGCATGACAGCAGTCCGCATAGGACACGTGAAACGTGCGATGGGCGACCAGATCTATGTTGCAGGAGAATCAAATACACCTGCTCCTCGAGCGGGAGACGTCTTGGTTGTGATCTCTCACAGTGGGGAGACAGAGATAGTTGCTGGCTGGTGTAAGAATTTCAAACGTATGGGCGCATTAGTTGCCTCAATAGTGGGGAATCCAGATAGTACTATTGCCGCTAGTTCAGATCTCACTTTCACAATAAAGGGAGATGGACTCCAAGGACGACCAAATAGCTTCTACGTCAAGACTGCCTTTGGCCTGAGTCCGCTTCCAATATACCTAGTTGAAAAGGTCGCAGAGCGCGGTCTCCGGCTTCCAGAATACATACTCCGATGGCATCATTCCGTTACGTCGTAAGAAGTTCTGACCGAGTTCACTTGCATTACTCAACCGCGAGCGTACGCACGGGACGGAATAGACTTTCGTAGTATTCGCGCATCCAGGGCAGAATTTCTCTTCCGAGCAGATTCAGAAACCTTTCTTCGATCGGGCTTGCGCTGTGGATGTAGACTCGGTCAAATCCCATTTTCAGGAACTCTCCCAATCGTTTGATGATGTCATCTGAGTCTGTTGTAATCAGCCACGAGTCCTTGATCTTTCGTTCCTCTTCAGGCCCTACGAGAGATTGTAATTCGCGTGGGTCCCAAACGTGTTCGCGTTTTTCGCGTGGGATAGCCGTTGTCGCCCAAAACATTGCGGACTTTAGCGCTCGATTGTAATCAATATCGTAAGCCACTTTGAATTCCATGCTCTTACTCATTTTGTTAGGGTCTCTGCCCACCTTAATTGCAGATTTCTCCATCGCGCTCACTATCTTCTTGAACCGATCAAGTCCTCTAGGATTGGTTAAAATGCCATCACAGAATTGTCCCGCTATCCTTGCAACTCGTTCATTCGATGTGGCTAGGTATATCGGAATCTTGGTCTTCGGTTTCGTGTAGAGTTTTGCCTTATCAAGTTGATAGTACTTGCCGTTGTATGTTAGAAAGTCTCCTTGCCAGAGCTTCTGTATTATTTGCAACGACTCCTCAAGTCGTCCGATTTTCTCCTCAAATCCCGGCCATTTGAATCCGAGCGGGATCTCGTTCATTGCGTGCCCAGTTCCGAGCGTGACGAAAATTCTTCCAGGATATAGATTGTCAAGGGTGGCGAATGCTTGTGCTACGATGGCTGGGTGGTAACGAAAGAGTGGCGTAGTAACTGCGGTTCCAACCTCAACCTTCCGAGTTTTCTCAGCTGCAGACGCAAGCCAAACCCAAGGAAAGCCAGATTGACCACCTGTGTCTCCCCACGGATGAAAATGGTCGCTTGTCACAATAATATCGAATCCCACAACTTCAGCGTGGACAGCATACTGCAGGAGTCTCTGAGGGTCGTACTGCTCCTGTGCCGCCCAATATCCGAGCCGAAGCGTCTCCATCATACGCGCCCTTAGACTAGAACGACTATAGTGTTCTACTGCTTAAATGTTCTAAGACCAGATAACACTCATGGGTAGATTGCTCGCCTAGATTGGAATCAATCCGCGAACTAGATTTCGTAGGCCGCTTACTTTGTCGAAATCGATTTGATTTGCGTTTGTTTCCATAGAAGTGATTTCGGTTTGAGTTAACTGCCAGCCCGTTGCCCCCGCATTATCCTCCACGTCGACTGGTCGTTTTGCACCTGGAATCGCGACAACGTTTTCTTTACGTATCAACCAGTTTAACGTCACTTGTGCCGGAGTCTTTCCATGAGCCTCTCCGATTTCCTTCAGGAGTTTATGCGTCTCTCTGAATCTAGAAAGATTTCTCTGAGAAAATCTGGGACTTGCGCGTTGGACAAAGCTGTTTGGTTTTGCCCCTGTCGTGTACTTACCCGTGAGAAGGCCTTTGGCCAATGGACTATAGGCGATGATCGTTATCTTCGAGTCGAGTGCGGCAGGAAGGAGTTCTCTCTCTATTCCTCGATCGAGCAGGTTGTATTTCATTTGATTTGAAGCAAGCTCAATTGGATCAAGAGCTTCTTGTGCAGCTTTCATCCGTTTCATGTTGAAGTTACTTACTCCAATACATCTGACTTTCCCTGTTTCCACGAGTTTCTTCATTGCTTTCATAGTGCTTCTAATGGGCACAAGACGGTTAGGCCAATGGATTTGGTAGAGATCGATTACGTCTACTTCTAGCCTGCGTAAACTCCTGTCTGCGGATCGTAGTACCTTACCATAACTCAGATTCCAAGGCCACACTTTTGTGGCAATTACAACTTGATCGCGAAGACCATGAATTATTCTGCCAAGAATTTCCTCCGATCTACCACGGCCATATACTTCGGCTGTGTCAACGAAGTTGATTCCAAGTTCCAATCCCTTCTGGAAACCTGCTTGGACATCCTTCTCTCCATAGAGTCGATTCCAACCCCACTCACGACTCCCCCATTGCCATGTCCCCAAGCCTATGACTGAAACTTTGATGCCTGATTTTCCTAATTCCCGATATTCCATTTCAGACCACGCTAACTAGTTGCTATCGAACCGCGGACTCGAGCGTCCTGCTCAATCCAGTTGAATGTGACGAATCCCACAAGGAGCATGACGAAGGCGAGTAGAATGGCTAACGCGTATTCCAGAGTCTCAGGAAGGATTGTGGGCGTAAGAAGCGCCGCGTGCCGCATTAAGTCGATGAAATATGTAAATGGAATTGCCAGAGAGACGTATCGAAACGGCATCGGAATCACAGTAACCGGAAAAAGGGTTCCCGTGAGAATCATGTATCCGAAGAACACTAGATTGGATAATGTGTTGTAAGATTTCAATTTCATCGTCAACCCTGCAAATAAGAGACCAAACCCAATTGAACCGATTTCAAACAGTGCCAGCGCGAATGTGAATAGCGCTGGTTCGTAAAGGAAGAGTGGGCCACCGCCGAAAAGGTAGAGAAGAACGGTCGTATACGCAATGACGAGCAAATCTGTAATGAAAATTCGCGCCCATCTTCCCAGAATCAACGTCAACCGATTCGCGGGTGCAAGGAAGAATTGTTCCAGTGTACCTGCCGTCTGCTCATTTCGCACGCTCTGACCTGTACCCCAAATTGTGGTACTAAATAGAACTATGAAGATGAAACCGAAGAAAAAGTAACTGAAACCGTGATATACCGAAGTCTGCGTTGTCGGCGCGAAGAGTGTTACACCGACGGCAAAGAAGAAAAACCAGAGCGGAGTACTTACCAAGTCGCCTACGAGCCATGCAGGATAGCGAATGTAAGATCGAAAGTCCTTCATGAATGCGGCTTTGAACTCCTCACCAAGCCGCGTAAACGTGTCAGTACTTGGATAGTTCACCAGTAACACTCGCATCCTTCTCTAATTTCTTGAAGACAAGGTACCCGATAGTCGGATATACTAATGCCAATCCTAGGAGTATGAAGATGCTTCCGTAGAGACTCACCAGAGTTTGGTTTGCAAGAATGATCTCTCGCATGTTACTGATAACGTACGTCTGAGGCAATACGCCAGAAAGAAACTGCACCCAGTACGGTAGAATCGTGACAGGATAGTAGGTGCCCGTTAACGTCCCGAAAATTAAATTGACCATCTGAGTGAAGATGTATGGCTCCTTAAACTTGATAACGAATCCGGAAAAGAGGAAACCTATGCCAAACAGCGGAACCAGCCCAATCAACAACATCAAAAATGCTTGGAAGAAAGCCAGATAGGCTCCGGGCATAGTGAATGCAAGAGTCGCTCCAATAACTATCAAGAAGATTGCCGTTGTTATCGCGATGTCTGTAAGGCTTATTCCTACTAGCAACGTGAACCGGTTTACCGGCGCCAAGAAATTCTGCTCCAAAGTTCCCTTCATCTGTTCATCTCGTAATGCAACGCCGACGTCCTCGACGACGACCCAACCTGTCATCCAAACGGCGCCGCCAAGCATTTCGTACACTAAGACGTTACTGGTCCCAGTTCTCGTTGCGAAGTTCAAGGTTGCATTGCCACCGCCTATGAAACGACCCATGCCTAAAATTAGCAACGTGAAAAGGAAGGGAAGCATGAGGTAGATTAGGAGAGACCCTGGATAGCGTATGTAGTGCTTGATGCCTTTCCAGAAGATGGCGGCAAGGACGCCTAAAGTGCCCCTGATTCCGGAGACCTTTCTCACTAGTCTCGCAAGCTCCTCCCGGTTTCTTCTATGAAAACGTCTTCCAAAGTTGGTTCAATGAAACTGACCTTAGTTATAGAGACCTGCTTGCGCACTAGGAATTCTAGAAGTTTGGGTAGAACTTCTTTTCCCTTCTCTGCGTGAATCCTGAGCAATCCTAAGTTACCAACCGAATCTATAGCGGAAACCGCCACCTTCGAGACTTCGCTGAACGATTGAAGAGCATTCGCTGTTTGGTCTGAGAGGTTGCGTCCTTCAATCTCAATGACGTCATTCCTCTTCACCTTCTCTTTCAGTTCTGAAGGTGAACCATACCGTACGATTCTTCCATGATCAATGATCGCCACTCGATCACTTAGAATGTCAGCTTCATCCATGTTGTGCGTGGTCAGAATCACGGCATAACCGTCTTTCTTCAAATCTCGAATTATATCGCGAATTAGACGTGAAGATTGGGGGTCTAAGCTTGCGGTTGGTTCATCAAAGAGAAGAACGGGAGCCTCATTGAGAAGAGCCTTTGCAAACGAGAGTCTTATTCTCATTCCAGTAGAGTAATTCTCGACAACGGTGTCCTCTCGATCGCTTAATCCAAGCAGTTGAAGCAGATAATCAATGCGCTTCCTGGTATCGGAATGTTGCAAATGGTAGAGTGCAGCAAAATACTCTAAGTTCTCTCGACCGGTAAGTTTCCAGTAAAGCGTTCTGTCACCGGTCAGCATCACTCCGAGATTTTCGCGAACCTTCTGAGGTTCTTCGACGATACTATATCCGTTGATGAAGCCGTCGCCTGTTGTTGGAGTAATGAGAGTACAGAGCATTTTAATTGTGGTCGTTTTGCCTGCACCATTCGGGCCCAGCAGTCCAAAGATTTCTCCTTTGGGTACGCTAAAACTAATCTCATCAACCGCTACGAGAGATTTCCTCTTCTTGCGAAGGATTGGTCCCTCTTTCGTTGCAAACATTTTAGATAATGCTCTGACCTCAACAGGATCCATGCTGCATCTTAGAACATCGATGCACCATTCCTGCTCTTAATTAGTATCATGGAATCTAAAGCGTTTGGATGCGATTCAGCACTTTTCAGTTTAGATGTATGGTGTCACAGTGTGGCGGAAATCGTGGTTAATAATGTGTCGTAGTTGTTTGCGAAGTTTTTCATCTAGTTCGGTGTGCGCGCTGGAGAGGGTTTCGATTGGTCGTGGCGACTGTAAAACGGGACCATGCAGAATCGCCGGGACGTTCATTGCTTCGTTCGAGGTTACCGGATTCTGTTTGAGGAGTCGCGATGCAAGATCTGACATGCTAATTGGGTCATCTATGACGCCAGCTAATTCCTTCATCTGATCAGCACCGATTGGTCTCAAGCCGAAGTGCATTTCTTGAGAAACGCCTAGTTTAGGAAAATCGGGAAGTCTTGACCCAAGTCCAACAAACTTGTACGGATTAACCTGGTACTCTTTCAACTGCCAGGCTTCAGTTCCATGAGAGATTAGAAAGTCATAGAATCCATGACCATCTCTCCCTGTTAGCACTCGCCATCCTTGAGGGTCCTTATCGTAGAGGCGTGCAATTTCTGCCCTTATTTTGTTTGAGTCTAGCAACGGCTGATACATCTCACTGACTTGCGATATTTGGAGGAATTAAACCTTGCAGCGTAACTCCATGATTTCATATTAACCTCGCGGATTCCGCCCGTCTCGAGTATGCTTGGACTAAAACGACACCGTAAGGGAACAAGAATAAGCAGGAGAATACTGAATGCGCTCTAAACCAAGGGCATTGCGATGGTTTTCAGTTCGTCATGCTCGTATTGCATAGTTACGTGCGTGGGTTTCAGCGTCCGTTTGAAAGTTTCCAGTGCAGCCCATGGGTCGCTATCACAACCGCAGGTTGCGCAATCAAACTCTACAGTTCGATGGAGCACCGAAGTGTGAACTGTCAAGTGACTTGTAGTAATGAGCGCGTTGATGCTAACGCCTCCTCCCATTATGTCGTCGGTCACGCGATAGACTAGAGGGTTCGGTGTTTTGGTCTTCGCCAGTTGCATATGCGCATTTCGAATTCCCTTCAATGTGACGTTCAGTAGAAGCTTATCGTCATGAAGGCGATTCGATCGGCACCCGTGGAGTGTTGCAACCACATGTCTGTAAGCGTAAGGTCTAGTGGACAATTTTTGTACTCAAGATCCTCCGTTAAAATTACCGATTTTCCTTTAACGTTATATAATTTAGATTTAAGTGTTGCTCCATTTCTTTTCTACGCGCAAGAAAAATTTTCTTCACCATTTTTTTCCGCGTGATCACAAAATTCGGTTCGCAGTTCCACAGAGAACCAAAATGTTACACTGAGAACCCAATTTCGTTTTTCTGATTTCATAGAAGTGATAAGATTGGCGAATACGTGCGCGTTGGATGTTTCGAATTTCAGTTGATAGGAAAACGTGACTAAACTGTATGAAAGAATTTTTCACGAGTGAAGAGCATGCAGGAGTCTGCCAACTACAACGTTATTCATGTTGTTGATTTTGAATCTGGTCACCCATAAGTCGGTCTTATCGTAGAAGACCTCATTGAGTTCAGATAACTGCTGCGAATGGTTGCATTCGCAGACTCCAAGCGTTATGGAGCTATCTGTTTCAATCCTATGCTTCGCAATCTTCTGACAGGACTGGCAGAACTCATAGAACGCGAATCCGTCAATGATTCTCATTCTAGACTCACGCAGCATTCATGGGATTGATCTTCGTTTACGTTGGATTTGCATCAAATGCGAGGGCAATTCTTCTTGTGGAGAGCGAAAATTTCTTGGCTATTTGTTTCGAAACCGCATTTTTCGCAGACTAGTCTTTGACCTTCTTTCTCAAATCGGGACATCACGATTAAGCAGCCCCTGACATGTGCATGATTCCTCACACAAATACTTTATCGCCTCATCCTATCCCTATAACTTATCGTCGAAGATGATAGTTGGATCGGCAGAAATACATTGTATCTGATTTGTTCTATTCTCTTTTGCAATTGGCACCAATTCGCATGGTGACTCATAGAGGAGAATTTAATTGAATAAGCTCGTAATACTCTTAGGAACATTACTGGTCTTCGCCGCTGTCGGAGCGGCACCTATGCCGCTTGAGACCATACTGCGTAATCCAACTCGCACCGTTGTTATCTATCCAAACGTACTATTCGCAATTCCACTAATCCTACTCGGGAGTCTTCTCCTATTGTATGGAGTCACAGCTGAAACGAGCGACTCTAGACGTCTCTCTCGGTAGCTGGTTTCAGTAGTTTTTCTGAAACGATTACGGAAACACCAAATCCCGAAAGCAGCATAGTGGAAAGCACTATCATCGGGCTTGAAATGATGAGCAAGATGCTCGATGATAGAAATTCTCCAAGACTTAGTAATGCAATTCCGCATAGAAATGTGATGGCTAGCAGTCTTGTTGTGAGGTTCCTTCGCCGCAGCCGGCTTGACCTCGTCAGGCTTAGTGGGAGTCCTAGGTATAGTGCGCCAATTAGGCTACTAGCGAATAAGCCAGATAACAAGACAGCTAATTCAGGATACGACGATGTGGTCGAGAATAGACTTGATGCAAAGAAGAGAGTTACAATAATGGGATACAGGATGACTTTCATTATTGATCGAGAAGCCTGATGAGTAGTAAGATAGCTCGCTATGTAAGGGCTAAAGGAATAGTACCATGCGTTGAAGACAAGCATGAAGCTGGAACCCGCTGCAGTCCGTTGAATGAAATTGTCGCGGAAGTTTCGAAGAACTTGAACTTCAGGACTAAGCTCCGAACCATAAGTCGCAGTGGCAATAAGGCATTTGGGAGCACCTTGCGTTGGGTTTGCAGTAGTACTAGTTGACGTCGCATTGATCAAGATGCTCATATTCACAGAGTGAGTAAGTGCGTCGCTTGTGCCAGTTACTACTAGCGTAAATGAACCAGTCGAAGCTGATGAATCCGCCCTCACAGTCAGAGTAGAAGTTGCGTAGGATCCTGATGGTGGAGTTACCGTACCGGGCAGACTAATCGAAATACCCGTAGGGGCGGGCCCCATCCAGGAAAAGCTCAGTGAAACTGCGTAACCGAACCCATTATCTGAATTCACATTGATGGCTGATGTTTCACTCGAGCCTTGGTTGATTGAAATTGAGGTTGGGTTAGCCATCAACGTGAAATCTGGTGCTGGCGTAATTGTGATGTCGAGTACCTGTGAATGACTCAAGCTGCCACTTGTGCCCAGAATTATCATTGAAATCATGGCGTTCGGCGTTCCTTTGTCTACCATTATCGTTGCTGTTGAAGTTGCGGTACCGCCTGCTGTGGGAGTAACACTTGTGGGTGAAAACGCAACATGTACCCCTGATGGTAGTGCCCCTGTGGCTAGATTCACTGTTGTATTGAATCCTCCCAACGATGTTATAGTCACTAGGTCCGTGGTGGAACTACCCGAACCTATGGTAAGTGGTCCGCCGCCGCTAAGGGAGAGTGAGAAGTCAGCAGTTGGGGTGACCGTGAGTGTGAATGTTGTATTGTGAGTTGTTGTGCCATCCGTCCCAGAGATTGTCACGGGCACCGTACCCAAAGGTGCAGCGATCGCGACGCTTATTGTCAACGCTGCAGAGGCAGTTCCGCTTGATGGGATATTAATTGGGTTAGGAGTGAAGGTTGAGAAGCTGACTCCGGGAGGGGCGTTAGTTACTGCGAGTGTTATCCCCCCCGAATATCCCGTCATCGAAGTTCCTGTGATTGTAATGCCTGCTGAGCTTCCTTGCGGTATGGAGACGGTACCGGGGAAAGTGTTGAGTCCAAAATCTGGAGTTAAGGCCGTAATTCTTCCGATCTTGTTCGCGCCAGATTCGATAATCCACGTATTCCCGGATGAATCTGCAATTACATCATGCGGCTGGCTATTCCCGAATGGATACTCAGTGAATTGTCCGTTTGGAGTTCCAAGGATTGGAGTAGTGACGGGGGTTACAATATTAGAGAACATTGTCGACGGTGGCGGAGTCGAAGGTGTAAGCGTGGTCGGGGCGCCACCTGAAGGCGCCGTAGTGGGCGTGGAAGGAACAACAGTTCCAGCTGTAGACGCATCTAGCATTGCGACTAGTCCGTTATTCGCATGTGATGATTGCTCCGCAATCCACGGATTCTGAGTAAATGGACTGATACTGATCACTCTAGGGTCAGAGCCTGCAGTGGGAAGCTGCCATTCCTTTATCGTGTTATCACCTCGCAATACCCCAACATAATTGTCGCTTCCTCCAGCTGTCAGTACCCCCTGAGTATACCACGGTCGACCGTGAGAATCAAAGGTCAGAAAGCGTCCCGTGGCACTACCATGAGTTGGCAAGGGCCAGATTGTATACTGACTGGTCGCCCTATCCCATCTTACTAGTGAAGATAAGCCAGCATACCAGACAAACCCTGGTCCAGCGAATATTCCGTTCGCTCCTCCACCAACTGCAGCAGGGAACGTATCCTCGTAGAGCGTGCCCGTTCCACTGTGCGGATCGTAGGCCAGCTCGCCGTTCGCATTTCTCTGTATCTCTGTGAACCATACCCTAACAAACGATCCGGAGGGTTCTATGGAAACATATTCGACTCCGGAATTGGCGTTCGGTAGCGAATACTCAAGAAACGTACCTGAGCTAGGATAGAAGATGAAGACCTTGTCTTTTGCAAATTCTGTCCCCCAAATTGCAAGGGAACCTGAAATGATGGTCGTCGCGATTCCGAGAGGATTAGCACCCGCAGTTGGAATATCCCACTCCTGAAAGCTATTCGTGTTTGGATCAAGATGCCCAATCTTGTTCCCGGCGAACTCCACGAACCAGCAGCAGTTTCCTGAAGGGTCAAGAGAAAGTCCTAGGGGTACACTGTTCGAGGTTGGAAGGGTCCATTCTGTAAGATTCGCGTTAGGCATGATTCCATAAACGGGAGTCTTGCTGATTACGTTCATCGAGACTACGAAGAGTGAAATTACTAGGAACACTTTCACCGAATACTTCAGACGTTCAACACCAGACTTTGAAGCTTCCATATTCGAAAGCAACTATAGACTATAGAGTTTAGATTCTATTTGTTGGTTTCGTACCTACCGGTAGCGACACGTTTAGGCGTACACGTAGAAACAGTAATTACGTGAGGACAGTTTTGGTTTAGCTACTGGTGCAATGTTGCATTTCGGTAAATATGTCGGACCGTGCCTGCTGATCATTCTGGTTTACGCATCATCTTTTTCAGTCCACGCTCAAACCACGGACATTACTCATCTCGTCTTTCCATCGAGCGTCATAGCAGGGAGCCTTGAACCAACGCCCGTTAATGTCGCCATTCCATACACTGGTGCGAAACCAGGCTTCTGGCTCATGGTCGGTATTGCAGATTTGAAGTTGAACAACACCATCGTTCCCGGAAGTGCGACGGGTTCACCATCCCCATGCCTCAATGAAGCTGCCGCTCAAGCATTCTGTCAGGCACAGCTACAATCGGAATCTGGGGTCGAGAATATGCAGTTCAAAATCGGCGGAATATTCGCTAATACTCTACATCCTCCCGGGACTTGGGACCTGCAGATGACGGCTGAGGTTCTTGACTCGAACTTTACAGTACTCTCACGTTCAACTGTTGCTTTCGCGATCGATTTGGCTCCGGTGGCGGTGACGGTTGAACTTCCTGGTAATGCAACATTTTGGGTTGACGGTAATGCCTCAACGGGAGCAGCTATCCCTGTTGCGTTAGGTCGCCATTCCGTAGCAGTTCCCATGTTTGTTACAATTAACGATACTGAGCGCATGCGTTTCGCTAGTTGGGCCGACGGGTTCACTCAACCCAACAGAACACTGTTCGTGTCATCGAATGTGAAGTTGAGTGTTGTGTACCAACCTCAATATCGACTATCCATCAACACAAACGTTGCCGGAGCGAGTGTTGCAGGTGCAGGATGGTATGATGGTGGTTCACTCGCGAGTTTCTCTGTAACTGAAACCCAACTGTCAACCGGAGACATCCTCGACCTATTAGGTGCAAAAGTAATCTTTCAAGGTTGGTTTGAAAATGGGAAGCTAATTACTACTAATCCTTCCGGTAGTATCGAAATGAATAGTCCACATTCCATCTTAGCTCAATGGACCACGGACTATTCAATTCCCATAATCTTCTTCGCTCTCGTAGTCGCGTCTGGTCTCGGAATATATTTCATGATTAAACGTGCGGGTCACAAGGCCAAGAAGATTCCGCCAAGAAGACGGAACCGAGTGAAAGGTTCGAGAACTAGGAGCAGCGCTAGGAAGAGCTGAAACAAATGGGAGACAAGGATCTTGGCTTGGTCGGAATAGGAGTAATGGGTCAGAATCTCGCTCGTAATTTCCGAAGAAATGGATACTCAGTTGCAGTTTATAATAGGACAGCAGAGAAGACAAAGAAGTTCATTTCTGATTACCCAGAGATCTCAGGTTATTACTCACTGCAGGAATTTGTTAACGCTCTAAGTCGTCCCCGACGGATTATGCTCATAGTGACTGCGGGGCCTGCTGTCGACTCGACCATTCTTGAACTTGAAAAATACGTATCTGAGGGAGATATCATACTGGATAGCGGAAACTCATTCTTCCAAGATACTGAACGACGTTGTCGAGAACTTTCTGCTCGCCGACTTCACTACCTAGGAGTGGGTGTGAGCGGAGGGGAAGAAGGCGCACTTAATGGTCCATGCATCATGGTTGGAGGAACACGAGAGGCGTACGGTCAGGTTTCAAAAATGCTGACTGACGTAGCCGCTAAAGTTGATGGATCCTGCTGTCAACTAATGGGACCACGTGGAGCAGGACATTACGTGAAAATGGTGCATAACGGAATCGAATACGCAGTAATCCAGATCCTCGCAGAGGCCTTCGATCTACTACTGCGGGGAGCTCAATTGACTGTCGAGCAAATACACGACGTCTTTGCCAAGTGGAACAATTCTGAAATGAACTCTTTCCTTATGGAGATAGCCACTGTAGTGTTGGGTCAACGTGATCCAGAAACAAACTCACCACTCGTCTCCGTAATTCTGGACAGCGCAAAACAGAAAGGCACAGGTAAATGGACCTCCCAAAACTCAATGGATCTCGGAATTCCCACACCCACCATAGATGCAGCAGTAAGTGCCCGTAACTTGTCAAGCCTCAAGGCAGAACGCGTCGCCGCAGGGAAGATGCCCTATAACCCACCTGCCTCGCAGAGACTCAAAATGGAGTTGAACTTTGTTGAGAATCTGCGCAGTGCCGTTCAAGCATCGATCATCATGGCATATGCTCAAGGATTTCACTTGATGCGAACTGCATCGGGCGAGTATCAATACGATCTCCCCTTTGTGGAAATAGCGCGAATCTGGAAGGGAGGTTGCATCATCAGAGCAAAACTGCTCGATCCAATCAAGGAGGCCTTTGAAAGAAACATCCAGCTTCAGAACCTAATCGTAGACCCTAACTTCAACAAATTACTATGTGGGCTGGAATCAGACTGGCGTGTTGTAACGAGAACAGCTCATGAGGCAGGTATACCGATTCCCGCACTTGACGCTTCGCTAGACTACTTCGAGGGTTACAGGACTGGAAGATTGCCTGCGAATTTCGTACAGGCGTTGAGAGACTACTTCGGTGCCCACGGATATGAAAGAGTAGACAAGACAGGGCAATTCCATACAGATTGGGCAGTCGGTTAAGTTTAGGAGCGTTTCAGTCCGAGTAAGTAATCGTATGCGTTAAGAGCGGCGTTGGCTCCTTCTCCCATCGCTATTATGACCTGTTGGGCTTGGACGTCTGTTACATCCCCGGCAGCAAACAGACCCGGAATATTTGTTTGATTATTCTCATCGATCATAATTCTGCCATCTTTCGTTCTTCTAACCATCTTTGCGAACGGTTGCGAATTTGGATCGTAACCCATTTCGATGAAAATTCCTTTCACCGGAATCTCAGTTTCGCCTCCGCCCTTTTTCGATAATAACACCCTATCGGGGGACTCCTCACCCAGGATCGCTTTCAGATGGTATTCGCTTAGGAATTCAGCTTTTCCGGAATTCTTGATCTTCTTGCCAAGAGTTGAATTTGCCAGCCTGCTTGGGGTTCCGATGATGAATACTCTTCGCGCGCTTTGAATTAGTTCGGCTGCGGCCCGCAGGGCCCTACTCCCGTCACCCACTACTGCAACGTCCACGTCAACGAAGACCGGAGCGTGGCTTACGGTGGAATAGCTGACGCCATGTCCTAGAAATTCCATTTCTCCTGGAACGTCCAATCGCTTGGGCGTTACTCCTGTAGCTATGATCGCTGTTCTGGCTTTGAATGTATGATCAGCCGTTGTCGCGACGAATTTGGATTTCTTCCTTTCGAATTTGATGATTTTGCCTATGTGCCTTGCAAAATCGAGATATTCGATCTGACTCTTGAATTTGCTAACTAATTCTTGACCGTCTATTATAATGTGGGTGTCGAGGTCAGGTAGACTAAATTGATAGTTTGTTTTGCCACCAAGATTTTCACTAATTAGTATGGTTTCAATGCGTTTCCGAATCGCGTAAGCCGCTGCGGTTAGACCCGCGGGGCCTCCACCGATTATGATCAGCTCATATTCTTCTTTCAGGTTTTCAATGCTCATTCACGGTCAGCTCCCGTTGGGAAGTCGAATGAAACCAAGCTCCATTGATTTCTGTGTCATTTCGCGAGCACGTTTTATGATCGTAGTTGCCTGATCGTATAATTGACTTCTCGTGAGCTTTACTCTGGCCAATCCGAGTTCCTGAGCTTTCAACGCTACGGCCACTGCTTCTCGAGGGTAGACCTTCCATTCATCCATGTTCGGAGCGATATTTGTCTCGCTTATGCCCCTTTCGCGAGCACACTTAGCCAGTTCTTCCGCTGCTGCAATACACATTTCATCTGTTATGGTCCGAGCTTGAACGTCTAGTGTTCCCCTGAAAATTCCGGGAAAACCAAGCGAATTGTTGACTTGGTTGGGGAAATCTGATCGACCCGTGGCAACAACCTTTGCGCCTGCTTCCTTGGCTTCCCATGGCCATATTTCAGGAATTGGATTAGCGCACGCGAAAACAATAGAATCATTTGCCATTTTAGCCACCCAATCCTTCTTAATCGTATCAGGCCCTGGAGTGGAGAGCGCTATGCAGACATCAACGTCCTTTAGAGCATCTGATATGCTGCCTGTCCGTCCTTCAGCGTTTGTGGTCTGACAAATTCGCCATTTGTCAACGTACTCAGACTTTCGCATCTCGATGTCTTTACGTTCGCGATGAAGAATTCCCTTCGAGTCCACAACGATAGTGTTTGATGGTTTTATCCCATAAGAAAACATTAGTCTTGCGCAGGCCAGATTCGCAGCGCCCGCTCCGATAAGTGTAACTGTAACGTCTTTCACCTTCTTCCCTACGACTTCAAGTGCGTTAATCAACCCACCGAGAACTACGGTGGCGGTACCCTGCTGATCGTCGTGCCACACGGGTATCTCGGACGTTGTTTTCAACGTGTCGAGGATTCTGAAACACTTAGGCTGTGCTATGTCTTCTAGGTTCACTGCACCGAATGAAGGTTGCAGCCACTTGACCGCAGATATTATCTCATCAGGGTCTTTCGTTCCTAGGCAGATGGGGATGGCGTCCACTCCTCCTAGGTACTTGAATAGTATCGACTTTCCTTCCATGACAGGAAGACCTGCTTTGGGGCCTATGTCACCTAACCCTAGAATTCGCGTCCCGTCGGTTACTACTGCCACCATATTCCATTTGTTAGTATAATCATAAACAAGCGTTTCATTCTTAGCTATGGCGCGACATACTTCTGCAACACCAGGAGTATACCAGATCGCAAAATCGTTAAAGTCGCGGATACAGCATTTGGGAACAACCTCCATTTTGCCTCGATAGAACGGATGTAATTTGAGAGCGTCAACAGACGGTTTCTTGGCTTTTTCAAGAAGCTCCTCTTTAGTTACCGTTTGCAGAGTCAATCAGCTCGCGTAGACCCTTCTGCTATTTTCGTCTCTTATTAGCCATACACGTTTTTCATAAACTGCTATTATACCATTACCTTTTATGCATCTTAATTTACTACGGCGTAGTTGGAGAGACTGAATGAACCCGAAAGCCGAGTCCACTCAATCTAAAGTGAAGGATGCTTCCCCGCCGCTTAGAGTTTTCGACCTATGGTTAGCGGGGTTAAAACCCGGTACTCGAGCTAACTATGGGTCCTGCATTCGACGCTTGTTTCAAGATGCGAACTTGGACCCTGACGTTGCGTTGGAACGGGTCAAAGCGGAGTATCCGCGGTTCGATACTTACACGAAGCTCCGGCTTACCGCGGATAAGTATAGTGATTACGTGAAACACGCGGCCGTGTTCGCGTTACATTCATTCCTAACGAAAGGCGGGGTTCAAGTCCTGCCTCGGGTCCGTATTGGTAAACCTGAACTCGTGAAACCGAAAACCCGGCTGACGTGGGATCAGGCCCTAGCCGTTTGTGGTGCTTCAAGTAAACCGTACAATCTCACGTTGAAGTTGATGCTTCATTGCGGTTGGGGCGTCTCACAATTCCTAAAGTTCAATCGGCCGGAAACTTGGCGTAACGTGAAGCAGTTCCTAGCATCTTCCCCGAACGCTGAATACTACCGATTTGACTTTACGGGGAGGAAACAGAACCGGAAAGAATTCTATTCACTAGTTCCCGCTTTCATCCTCCGTGAGATTCTAACCAACTGTCAGGTCCCGATATGCGCAAAGTACGGGCTCTCGAAGTCAACAAACGCGAAAGGAAAGATTTCCAAGAAGAAGACGGACGGAGTACCCCTCGACATGGACCATTACCATTCTGCGCGTGTCTACCTCGAGACCGCTTTTCGAACAGCGGTAAAACGCGCCCCGGTAACGGTTCAAGGAAACCCTTCAGTCCATGAATTGAGGGATTGTTTTCGAACCCGAGCGGCTAAGGTTGAATGCGCTTCTGATGCGGCAGAGTTCGCAATGGGCCACACAATAGATCCGCTCAACTACAATAAGATCGCCTACGATGAGGCGTGGATGTGGGGGCAACTGAGGAAGATTTACGGACCGCAAGCCGCAAGCATGGACCAACTTAAGGAACGTGACTTGAAGATCGCGGAACTCACAAGGCAAGTTAACGAAATGCGCGGCTGGATGCAAACCATCTTCGCCAAAAACCAGATCGACGCGGAACCTTGGAAGCGCGGACCGGAACAGAACCCATAAATTGTTTTCGTCAATTTGCCCAAATATCGGGACCTGTATTGATCTAGTAGGTGAACTAGTTGCGGAAGATTCTCGAACGTGAATTCGCTCGACGATTAGACGATCAATCGTTAATGGAGATCCTGAACGATCTTTAAGGGTTACAGGGGTCGTAGTCTAGTCAGGATGAGTCTGACGTTTCACGTCTCAGGTAAGCGTTCAGAATTTCTGCTTGAACAATGAGCGAGATTAATGCTACTCCAAATGTCATTGCGGTAATGATATCCTTATAATTGCTTTCTGGCAGCGAAAGCACAAGCGCAATCGAAACTGCTCCTCTAAGCCCAGCGAAAGCTAACACTTTGTTCCATGAACTCGGAATCTCCTCTCCCATAATACGAGTCAGCCAGACGATCGGATATACGCTAATAATCCTAGCGAGGAAGATTGCGACAAAAGCCATGATTATGAACGGAGCATACGCGGCTAGCAGCGTGATGTTAGCTTTCAAGCCTATGAGGAGAAAAATGAATGATGTTGCTAGAAACGTCACCACTTCCCAGAAATGCGTCATAGTCTTGCGGGTTTCTTCCGACATTGCAGTTTGCATAGTTCGGTTGCCCAGCCATAAGCCCGCTATTGGTACGGCCATCAACCCTGACATGCCCAACGCTTCAGCAATAATGTAGGAGCCATACATTGTGAATATGGTGAATGATGTTTCTGGCAAAGGTTTCGTAATCTGCTTATGCAACAATTCCCCTATAGCAGCTACAACGAGCCCTACCCCAATTCCTCCCAGCAATGTATAGGCGAAGAGACCTAGATCTCTCGTGGGGTTGAACGAAAGCGAGAGTGCGAAAGAATACAAGATGACAGGAGTAGCATTGTTGAGGTACGCTTCCGATTCAAGAATCGTAGTCAACTTCTCAGGAGCGTGAACTCTCTTCAATACGCTCACAACGGTGACCGGGTCGGTTGGTGCCACTATCAAGCCGAACAATAGTGCAGCTGTGATGGGTAATTGCAGTGTTACCCTCAGAAGATAAGCGGTCACGAGTGCTGAAATTATGACGCCGAAGATGGCTAGTCCTATGACCGTCTTGTGGACAGCACGGAAAGTCTGAAAGCGCGTGCGCATAGCTGATTCAAAGATGAGTGGAGGGAGAACCAAGCCAAGGATGAGGTCTCCGCTGATCGGAATGTTCTCTAGGGTTCCAACTCTGAGCAAGGATAAGACGAGACCGATGATTATCATCACGGTTGGATACGGTGCTTTCAGTTTATCACTCAAGAGAGAAGCAACGAACGAAAGCACCACAACGAGCATCAGAACCGTCAAAGGAGAGGTTAGGAATTGAAACATGAAGTGTGCGCTCTGTGGCTCTAGTACGTAGTTATGTCATTACTCAAACTATTTTGATGGAAGATTGGTCACTCTGACTCAACTGAACCTCAGGAATATTCAGAGGCTGTTCTGTCGGAATACCAACCTCAGAACGGGGCTTCGGTTCGAAGAGAAGAATGACCACGCGCCCCCCCTCCTCTACTATACCCATCTGCATCTTTTCAAACGTCATATTGGCTATCCGAAAGGGTCCAGTGATTTTGGACATGGTGCTTAATGCTCTCAAGATAACGGGTAGCACGGCGCCCAAGTCTCTATGTGTTTTCTCCTCGGTCCTTGGCGAGAGCGTATTGCGCAATCTGCTGTGAAGCCTTAAACCATTGGAATCGAACATGCCTATGTGAGTGACGTTTTCATCTAGTTGGAAAACTCGTGTGACGATCTTATCGAAATCTTCCTCCGACTGAAGCGCCTCTAGAGCGGCGAGAAGACTACCCGTAAGATGGTTATCACTGCTCATAGAGACTCACGTTATTGCGTGTGCACAGCGTAACTTTTATATTTTTACGATATTGAGATACACATAGACATGATGTTTATGTAACTGATATGCAATTTTGATCGTGAGGAGTTAGGCCGCTTGCGTAAGGCTAGAGTGCACAAACTATTTCTTGATGATCTAAGGCGTTGGTGGTGGCGCTCGTTGATTCAGAGCTACGAAGATGATGATGAAAGCCAGTATGATTAAAGAAACTGTGATCCCAAAATAACTCGGATGAGCCTTAAAGGTGGACATTAGCGTCATTATAATCGGACCCCCCCAGATGAGTAAAGATTCTTAATGATTGCTCTCGAATTTTGGATCAAACGTAATCGAATTACGTAAGTAAGCAAACTCTATGTAATTCGCATGCAACCTATGGAATTTGGTTGGTGCATTGAGTAGGGTTAGGCGTAGCGCGTCCGTTCCGAGCCTTGGTACGTACAAGCTGGACGATCTTGATCTGTTTGTTCTTGAGAGACTGATTGACGACAGTAGTATCACTTTCAAGGAGATGGCTATCTTAGCGAAAACCGATCAGCGTACTATAGCAAAGAGATGCGAACGTCTGAGAAATGCGGGCATAGTGAGGCGTGCAACGGTGGATGTTGATTGGTCGAAACTGGGTCTGACTGTGATGACGTTCATGGGAACGGCCACTTCTCGTGGAGACGAAACGCGAGAGAAGCTTTTGGAGTTTATTCATGAGGAGCCAAGAGTCTTAGAGGCGTACACGACTTTGGGCTCACACGAATACTGCATGACAGTCCTAGACTCAAACATGGAGAAACTAAGAACCGACATATGCGATAAGCTAGAACCAATGACAATGGGTCTATCAACCTCAGTCATTGTGAAAGCAATAAAGCGTCCAGACCACAAGGGATTACTCAGGTATCTCAAGAGCGTTCGCAAGCGCAAACAATGAAGAAGTCTCTAAGCTCTTGGCACCTACCGCACTCTGAAGATACGTTTTGTTTGGAGCCCGGGATGGGACGCGAAAATAAAGTTCAACCCCCATCGCTCATAGTCTATCTCTATCCTAGATCCCCAAATTGAGATGAGACGTTGCAATATCGAGTTTATATATGACCACTAGATATTTAATTCCTGTGGGGGAATAAAATTATGGCGGCAGCATTGCTTCAAGTGGATCAAGCGGCGTCTATACTCATGCATTGTAGTGCGACCACACTCTCTGTATCTGAACTCGCGACAGCAGTAAGAGGTAACCACGAACAAACAATCTTACTGGTCAGAGAACTTGAGCAGCGTCGTCTCTTGCAATCATCGACAGTGAAGACAGAGAGTCGTGGAAGACCGAGACAATTACTGCAAACAACGATCCTAGGGGAACGGTACCTTAGGGATTACAGATCACTAGCTAATCTGCGTCTGTTCAGCAATGACAATGACATAAAGAAAGCGCTGCTCCACGCTGACCTAGCCGCGAAACTGGATGAACAGAATATCTCGCCGTTCGCGAGGTTTCAAGAGTTAAACGAACTTGCAAGGAATATTGCACGGACTGCGCAAACTTAGCAATGACCTGAATAGACTATCCGTACCTCACATGCTGATCGGTGGACAGGCACTTCCGGCTTACGGACGGATCCGTGCAAGCCAAGATGTAGATCTGGCGATCGCTACGGATTATCCAGACCTCGTAAGACTCCAGCAGAAATTGATACAGCTAGGATACCAATTGCCTGCAGAGCCAGACCCGAACGCTCCGTTATTTGTTCTGACCGATCTCAAGACGAAGTTCGAAGTAGAGATCTGGACGAAGCCAGACGGTATATTCTTCGATAAAGAATTGCTTCGAAGACGCGTTAAGGTAAAACCCTTTCCCAACAGTTCTTTCGAAATGTTCGTAATTGGACCAGAAGATTTCATAGTAAATAAACTTGCTCGTAAAGATCGAGGAACTCAAGACGAACAAGACGTCGTCTCTGTCCTGAGAAAACAAATGGGAAAACTCGACTATGAATATCTTGCCGAGAGAGCTCAGCGAGCGAATGTAACAGAACTACTGCAGGAAATTATGGATGCGTCTGGTACAAAACCGAAACAGGCGGAAACGTAGAACATAGTTACGCATATCAGACATCGAAGTTGGGGATGGGAGCAGAAAATAAAGTTCAACTCCCATTTTACTCGGGAAATTCAGCCCTTAAGCCGGCCATTTCTGCAAGTAGGTGCGCTCGTTCCATTCATAACTATTATGAAACACCTTTGCCTAGTTTCGTGCGCAACCAGTCCCGAATCTTTCCATATTGATTAGCCATCTCGGTAGCCAACTTCTCATTTTGTAGTACCGAGCCTCCTCATCCGTTACTGCACGGTATAGACGCTCAGTCTCGACGAATATGGTGTTCCAATGTTCATTCAGTTCCCTATCATTAGTCATCACGGAAAACTCATGAAGTAACGTTATCGCGTCATCTATTTCTTTAACAACATCAGTCAAAATAACTGTGTCGAGCTCTTTCTCTTAGAAGGAGATGGAAAGAAGGTGGGCTCGATGGTACAAGAATTTCAAAAGGAAGATAAGTTGAAGAGCGTAAAGTTTGTCGTAATTCAGTAAATACAAGCTCCCGGAAGAATCCTACTCGGGGCCGGAAGATTATCTCGCTCCCAAAACCCCGTTAGAACCTAAGAATCAGCTGCTTTTCAACAACCTAAGGGAAGCGAGTGCGTAGAATGTGGATTCGAAGGTTGAGATGCCTATGAAGATGGATCTATGGAATCCACCGTTTCCATTCTGAAAGCGAGTACGTTCGAAAATAGTCGATGTTCGCGTCGGATACCTCGGCAAAAACCCCGCATTATCCCCGCAATTAGCTTCAACTATACTCAAAACAGTCAACCTAACCGCAAAACGACAGAATAGACTATGAGTTGATTCCATTCGGCTTATCGAATAATCCAATTCTCGCTGTGTAACTCTTTGTATCTTTTCGAGTAAACTCCCTCTATCTTCATTTTGGTTTTCGGTCGGGCGTTCCGTCGTCGGATCCTATTCGTATTTTGCCGAATCCCATTGGGTCGGCTGTATCGACTCGGAGACGGGTCAATTAGGGGCGTAGGAATTTTTCGAACGCGCATTCTACGCCGATTTAGCGTTAATGACACGTTTTTTGACTGTTTAAGCATGTGAATACTATAACTTGACGACACATCTTAAGATGTAACATTTTAGTCGTAAAACCGTCAAAACGTTTCAACGGCACGATATTCCATGCCGAGATTAATTATCGTGTTTAAGGAACGGTTTGGAAGCGAAAACATCACTCATCCATTATCCTTCGGATTAATTCATGAATGAAATGTTTAGCACCGACTCAATCGTTACGCCGGGAAATAGACACGTCACTATTAGTTCAGTCGCCATGGGAAACTCTTCCGAGATAGCACGATTTTATGAATTTGCCCGTCCGAGTAGTAAGATGTAATCTCATGATAGCGGAAGGTCCCGAGTAGCGTAAACTGAACTTCTATGAAACAGACAGTGATGGAGCGGAAGAACTAGCGATACACGTCATGAATTGCAACCTACGTCCAATGATTCTTTCCTTAACTTTGAGTTAGGTCCTTTATAGTAACGGGTAAACGGAATCGGATTTCTGCAATTGGTCTATGCTTAACCGCTGAATTCCCGTGAAAACCCTACTACACTGGGGTAGAGCTCCTAGCGGGGCAGATTACGGTGGACGTGATTTTTCGAGAATCTTTGTGATATTTCGGATTGCAAGGGGGTAGTTACGCTACGGGTAGAAGTTCCCCCTCCTAGGTAGCGAAACGTGTCACAGACAAGGATTCCAAGCGATCTATCCAATCTAAGGTATAGGCGGCGATTTTTCCGATTTCGTCCCGGAGAATCTTCCTACGCAGGTTGGGAGGTGCACTATTGATTTTATGTAGATGGCCTTTTCCCACGTGTACTTCCACATGGCCTGGATCGCTTCTGTCTCCAATTACAAGTTCGTAATTGAGAGTCTTACTGTTGGGATAGTAGAACGGAAAGCGACACCATTTGTACTGCGGTAGGAAGTATTGTCTTGGAAAAATCAAATCCAAGAAATCTATCGTTGCATCCGGCAAAGAGTAGATGTGCCAAAATTCGCTGGTGCGAGTAATTCGTAATGGCTGGGAAATCTCCACGTCGCCGTTGGGCCAGCATTGGATGGTCCGGATTCCATCAGTTATGATCTTGTGCCCGGATGTGGAGCCTTTAGAGCTATTTCTTTCGGATACGTGGTTGTAGGTAGCTTTGTCGGGTTCTCTGAAACGAACTTTCAGAGGTCCATGCAGTCCAATTCGAGTTCCGTCGACTCTAATGTGACATACGCTCCTAACCTCTCTGCAACGTTCCCATACCTTGCGATATTTCGGAGAATCAACAGTATTCTCGTTTAGAGGGAGCCTTGCCACAGATTTCATGGGTAGTCCGAACCGTTTTCCAAGCTCTTTGTTGAGATAATTGTCAAGTTGTAGAAATTGCTCTGGCGTGAAAGTGCGAAGGTAATCCCTTTGCAGCTCAGGATCGTATTCAAGTTCATCTGTTATCGCTAAGGCCTCGATTATGTCTGTCCTGCTCAGCTTATCGTTCTGCAAGTTTAGTGTGAGTCAATCAACTAACAAAACTGCTATTTATGATGCCATTTAATAGACCAGTAACTATTCCATATTTCTGAATCGCTAAACCTTCTAGGTTACCCGATGTTGCTGGCTCATTAGAATTGAACGGACGTTGAGTTCGTTCAATTGATCAGGATTTCACGGGCCCGATGGGGAGTACTGCTTTTTCATGACCTTCGTTTAGGACCTCTGCGAGGGAGAGGTAGAATGCTGAGAAGCCGCAAAAGATGCCCTCTACGGCCGCGATTGGAAGGAGTGCTGGAATGAAACTTGATGCAGTGAGCAGGAAGAAGAGTACGGTCAGTGTCAGGAAAACGGTCTGCAACCCTCTGTTTGTTCTTAGTGTTCCAAAGAACATGATCATGGTGAATAAACCCCAAAGGAAGAGGTAGGCTGCTAAGGCTGTACTGTCTGGTGCGAATTCCGGCGCATTCATTGGGAAAATTACCAGGAAAACGAATGACAACCAGAATAGTCCGTAAGATGTGAATGCTGTAGTACCGAAGGTGTTGCCTTTCCTGAACTCCATTATTCCTGCGATTATCTGTGCAAGGCCACCGTAGCAGATACCCATTGCTAGTATCATGCTGTTGAGTTTGAACAGCCCCAGATTACTCAAGTTGAGTAGGATCGTAGTCATGCCAAAGCCCATTAGTCCTAAGGGAGCTGGATTCGCTAGGTCCGTAACCTTGCTCAAGGTCACTTACCTTTGTTTAATTGTGCTTGGAGTTCGCCGTATGCGTTCTTCATTTCTTCAACGCTTGTATCATCGTCTAATGTAGTGATATCTCCAATCGGTTTGCCTTCGACAACTGCCTTCACGACTCTTCTCATGATTTTCGCACTTCGCAGTTTTCGGCAGCTTGTTTACGAAGTAGATTGCTTCCGGAACAGCAATTGGTCCGATTGTTGTCCGCACATGATTCGCTAGTTCCTTTCTCAGCTGATCGGTTCCTTCAACACCAGGTCTTAACACAACGAAGGCTACAGGGACCTCCATCTTAACTGGATCCGACTTGCCGATAACTGCGGATTCTGCCACTGCAGGGTGCGAAATCAAGCTATCTTCCAATTCCACTGTTCCTATTCTGTGTCCCGCAACTTTCAGAACTTCGTCCGCTCTACCAAGCAGCCAGAAGTAACCGTCATCATCCTTCATCGCATAGTCGCCAGCGTAGTATACGCCTGGGAACCTCATGAAGTAGGTCTGTTTGTATTTCTCAGGATCATTCCAAAGTGTCATACATTGACCAGGCCATGGACCCTTTATGACCATGTAACCTCTCTGACCAGCTTTCGCCGACTCACCAGTCTCCGTAAACACGTCTGCTTGTACGCCAGCTATCGGGAGAGTTGCTGATCCTGCTTTCAACGGAATGAGGGCGATTCCCGGTTGGGAGCTGATTAGAATTCCTCCCGTCTCAGTCTGCCACCAAGTATCAACGATCGGGCACTTGTCATAACCAATGTGCTTGAAGTACCATTTCCAAGCCTCGGGGTTTATCGGCTCACCAACGCTCCCGAGTATTCTTAGAGTTGAGAGGTTGTGTTTCTGTGCCCACTGTTCCCCGAATTTCATATGCATCCGGATTGCCGTCGGACTCGTGTAAATGACCGTTACGCCATACCTTTCAACAATGTCCCACCATCTGTCCGGTTGCGGAAAATCTGGGGCACCTTCATACATGATTGAAGTTGCACCAGCAATGAGTGGACCATATACAATGTACGTGTGGCCAGTAATCCAGCCGATGTCTGCAGTACACCAGTAGATGTCGTTATCCTTACTGTCAAAAACTACCTTCTCCGTGTAATACGCGTGCACCATATAGCCGCCAGTACTGTGGGTTGTCCCCTTCGGTTTGCCTGTTGTTCCTGACGTGTACAGGATGAAGGATGGATGAGTTCCCTCCACTTGTTCGGGTTCAACGAATTTTTCTCCAGACTGGACCAGATCATTGTACCATAAGTCTCGGCCGCTAGTCATCGAGACTGGAGCTCCAGACCTCTTAACAACGATAATCTTCTCTACAGTTGGTGATTGCTTAACGGCTTCGTCTACGATGGCCTTGAGTTCTACAATCTTACTTTTCCTGAAAAACCCGTCAGCTGTAATAACGAATCGCGATTTTGAGTCGTTTATTCGGTTTGCAACTGCGCTCGCAGTGAACCCTGCGAATATTATCGTGTGGATTGCACCTATACGTACCGCGGCGAGCATACTTACCGGTAGCTCAGGGATCATCGGCAAGTAGATTGTTATCCTGTCACCTTTCTTTACTCCAAGCTTCTTCAGAGCTGAGGCAAGACGATTTACTTGTTCGTGAAGTTCAGAATAGGTAATGGTCTTCTTATCGCCGTTTTCACCCTCCCAGAAATACGCCACCTTCTTGCCGTTTACTGAAACATGTCGATCCAGAGCGTTGTATGAGAGGTTAGTCTTCCAATTAGCAAACCATTGTCCATAAGGCGGATCGTCCATTCGTTCGAAGATTTTTTCATCTTTCTTATACCAAAAAAGTTCATCCGCAATTTTTCGCCAGAAACCGTCAGGATCCTGAATACTCTGAGCATGAACATCCAGGAGGACTTTTATGTTCTTGCGATTTTCAGGAAAAATATACTCGTTTGTATGAAGGATGTCTTTAAGTGACATTTCTTTACGCCTCGAGATCACATTCGGCGTTTCGTCTTCGAAGGCAAGTTCTTAACTGTTTAGTTCGAATTCCACAACCTCTTTCTCAAGTCCCCTGCTTTGACGATTGTTTCAGTTCTCTCCGCAGAATCTTTCCTACCTGTGTCTTCGGTAATGATTCTCGGATTTCCACAATTCTAGGAATCTTGTAGGCAGCTAGTCTCTCATTACAGAACGCCATAATCTCCGAAGCAGACACTTTCCCTTTGAAGTTCTCATTCAGCACGACGAACGCCTTTACTCTCTCCCCGCTCTCAACATCTGGTATCGGTACGGCGGCTGCTTCCTTGATGGCTGGATGTTCGTATAATGCCTCTTCAACTTCACGAGGCCATACTTTGAACCCCGATACGTTGATCACGTCTTTTTTTCGATCAACTATCCGAAAATAACCATCCTTGTCCATGATGGCTATGTCTCCAGTAAATAACCAGCCATCCCGTAACACAAGTTTCGTTTCATCCATCATCCCCCAGTAACCTAACATTACTTGGGGACCTTTCACCACTAATTCTCCCTCCTCCAAAGGAGGCAGGTCTCTATCTCCGCTTTCAACGTCAACGATTTTGCAAGTCGTATCCGAGATGGGAATCCCAATGGATCCGGGACGATTCTTCTCAGGGTCATCAAGAGGGTTCACGTGCGTTACGGGTCCGGCTTCGGTTAATCCATAGCCTTCTACTAGTCGACCGCCAGTCAATTCCTCAAATTGTCCTTGGACTTCCTGTGGGAGTGGTGATGCGCCGGAGATGCATGCTCGGATTGACCTGATCTTGTGCTGTTTGATATTTGGGTAATTCATCAGAGCAATATAAGATGCGGGAACACCGCAGAAGATTGTTGGTTCGTATCTATCTATAGCATCTACGAGTGAGCTCACATCCCTTGGGTCAGGAATCAAAATCAGCTTCGATGACGTGTATATGGGGGAATTCAGTGCGGCAGTCATCCCGTATATGTGAAAGAAGGGGAGGACTGACAAGTTCACGTCTCGACGTTGCATGTAGAGCCAACTTGCAAATTGAATCGCATTAACGACAAGATTACGGTGGGTCAGCATAGCGGCCTTCGGGATTCCAGTAGTCCCTCCAGTGTACTGGAATAACGCGACGTCTTCAGTCGGATCTAGAAATGGTGGTGTCGATTTGCCTCTTATGCTCCCGATAAGTTGTTTCATCCTCACACGGGATGATACGCCGGGTTTGATTTTTGCCTCACCTGTTTCTTCGACTTCAAACTCGTTAAGGCTGGTGATTATGAAATGGTCCAGCTTCGTTCTTTGCTGGATTAACTGAACATAAGGTTCGAGTTGATCTAAGTAGACTAAGACTCGGGAATCAGAATCGATGATGATGCGTGCAAGTTCCTTGTCTTTGTAGAGCGGACTACAAGCCACGACTATGGCCCCTACTTGCAATGCGCCAAAATATGCGATTACAAACTGTGGAATGTTAGGGAGATAGAGAGCGATCCTATCTCCTTTTCTAATTCCCAGCCCTAGTAACGCCGCTCCAAATCTACTAACGGCGTCGTCAAGTTTCTCATAGGTAATCTGATTGCTGCGAAAGATAATCGCGGTCGAGTTCGGGGCTTTACCTGTTGACCGCTTTAGCATATCATAGATGGAAATGTTCGGATAATCGATGGACTGAGGAACGCCCTTCGGCCAATGCTTACTCCAGGGTTTCTCCAACAGTCTCATCAATCCTTGTAAGAGAACTTCGCGCGCTGTTTCTTTGTAACTCATCTGTTGAAATCAATGAATTTATGGGTCGAGTTAACAGTTATCATTCGTCAGACCACTCGGGATCGAAGTGGAGGCTAAACAAAGGAAGTGAGTAAGATGAAGTCACCATCGAGGATTGGTAAATTGTCAGCCATATTCGATCCTGTCTATTCTTCGAGAGATTCTGAGATTCTGGATTTCAACATGTTTCTCGACGGAAGATGGTTATCGCTTGATCAACGAATCGACGTGCATAGTCCGATTGATGATTCTGTCATTGCATCAGTACCGAGCTCTTCCACGAAGGAAGCGGAACAGGCAGTTGATTCATCATACGATAATTGGAGTGCGATACGAACGATCCCTGCCGTTCAGAAGCTTGAAATTTTCCGAACTGCGCGTGATCTGCTTCTCGAGAGTATAGAATCCTTCATAACTGTTCTCATTCATGAAGCGGGGAAACCGAGATCGAACGCTGAGGGTGAAGTCAAAGCCACTGCTGAACGTTTGAAATTAACCCCTGACGAGTATGGTAAAATTCGCGGCGAACACATACCGGGCGACTGGTCTGAGGAAACGATCGGAACATCCGCAGATGTCCTGCGTGAACCACTAGGGGTAGTTCTCGCCATAGCGCCGTTCAATTATCCACTCTACATTACCGCAACCAAAGTCATACCCGCGCTTCTTGCAGGTAACTCAGTAGTCGTGAAGACTTCGAGCAAGGACCCACTATCATTTCTGCTTTTCTCACGCGTGCTCGAACTTGCGGGAATTCCAAACGGAACATTGAACGTAATCACAGGTCGAGGCGTTATCGGTGAATACATGGCCGGCAACGGAAAGATTAGCATGCTCACGTTTACAGGGAGCACGGAAATCGGCAAGAAACTTTCCCAAGTAGCCGGGCTCAAACGATTACACATGGAGTTGGGTGGAAAAGGCTCAGCAATAGTGCTATCAGACGCTGATCTCGACTTGGCAGCCTCCGAAACCGTGAAAGGTGCTCTGAGCTACAGCGGACAGAGATGTGATGCGATAAGTCGTGTACTCGTTGATCAGAAGGTTGCGGAGGTTTTCGTTAGCAAAATCCTGAAAGAAACCGAAGCCTACAAGCTGGGAGACCCGCGAGATCCGTCAGTTAAGATTGGTCCGCTCATAGATCAAAGTGCAGCGGAATCAGTTCACCATCTAGTTCTTGACGCAGTCGAAAAAGGCGCGACATTACTTACTGGAGGCAGACGTGAGGGCAATTATTACTACCCAACCGTGCTTGATCACGTACCTTTTGATGCAAAGATAGCATGGGAAGAAACATTCGGCCCAGTAATTCCAGTCATGAGAGTAAAGGATGTGGATGAGGCGATCGAACTCGTCAACAAATCAAAGTACGGTCTCGATTCATGCGTCTTCACCAATGACATTAACCTGGCTAGGAAAGTAGCGAAACGACTCGAGGAAGGCGAGATCACGGTCAACGCAGCGCCGAGACACGGAGTCGGTTACTATCCATTCGGAGGTAACAAGGACTCAGGTATTGGTAGAGAGGGAATAGGGTACAGCATCGAAGAGATGACTCGTTTGAAGACTATTGTCTACAACTGGCGTCCAGCAAAAGTATGGAATGACCTACTCAAAGAACCCGAATAGCTCCCTCTTCAAAGCGGGAGGTAAAGGTCCGGAGATTGCCAAAAAAGGGGGGAGGTTAACGGCCGAAGTTCAAGTTGTGGTTTGATTCATGCGTCATGCTGTTGACCACACGGGGTTAATCCGCAGATTTTCAATCTCATTTCACGATTTAAGAGTTTTGTGAATCGAAACTAATGATCCTTGACTCTGCATCTGATGAAGTATGTTGCTCATGGAAATCGCAGGTATTGTAGGTATAGCAGATTTCAGTTGTGAATGAACCGTCATTTTGCTTAGTTTTCTGTGGTTTCAAAATAGGTTGAGGAGCAGCAGCGTGGACAGGTTGGCAAGATTGCTGGTTTCCCCTGAAATACGCCGTTTAACCTGCAACCAGAAGTACGTGACCATCATGCTAAAACGAGAGTCGAGAACCCTAACTTAATCCTCTATGGGGGTATGATAACTCATGTCAAAGAAACTGCAGTACTTCACTGAGTCGGTGATTAGAGAGATGACTCGCCTCAGCGAACAGCAATCTGCAATTAACCTATCACAAGGTATGCCTGACTTCGATCCACCCGAGGAATTAGTCAATGCTGCTGTTAAGGCCTTGAAAGGAGGGTACAATCAGTACCCCATCACATGGGGTCAGAAGAGTCTCAGAGACGCAATCGCTCACAAGGTGAAGGACTACAACGGAATTGATGCTGATCCAGACAAGAATGTGACCGTCACTTGTGGCGCAACCGAGGCCGTGACTGCCTCCGTACTAGCGTTGACCGACCCTGGCGACAAGATCATAGTAACAGACCCATTTTACGAAAACTACGTTCCCGACGCTATTCTTGCAGGTACGAAGCTCGTATACGTCCCATTCGAAGGCAAAGAGCTGAAACTGAGTCAAGAACGATTGAAGACAGCAATGGAAAAGCATCCTAAGCTGATCGTAATTAACACCCCCAACAACCCGACCGGCAAAGTGTTGAGCCGCACGGAGCTTACCCTCATCGCGGATCTATGCGAGGATTTCAACTGTATCGCAATAACCGACGAGATCTATGAACACATAATCTACGACGGCAACCAACACGTGAGTATAGCTAGCATCGGTAACATGACTGAAAGAACGGTGACAGTGAGTGGAGCTTCGAAGACTTACTCTGTCACTGGGTGGCGGGTGGGATGGGTGGTTGCCAATGAAAACTTATCAAACGCAATAAGAAAAATACATGATTACCTCACGATTGGCGCCCCCACTCCACTACAGGAAGCCTTGGCTACTGCTCTCAGGTTCCCGATTCGATACTACAAAGAGCTCGCAGAGATGTATGATAAGAAGAGGAAGATGATGATGAAGGCATTAGATGGATGCAAGATACAATTCCATAGGCCGGAAGGAGCTTATTACATTCTTGCTGAGGCACCCGAAAAGTTCTCTGATGGACAAGAATTCACGCGATTTCTGCTGGAAAATGCCGGAATCGCTGTTCTCCCCGCAGTTGCACTTTACCATAATACAAAAATCGGCGGTAGAAAAATCCGCCTCGCATTTTGCAAGAAAGATGATACGTTACACGAAGTTGAGCGGCGCCTCGCCAAGGCCAAACTCACATAACTTGTCGAGCGATCCGAGGTTTTGAGCGACCTTTAGTAATTCTTCCACGCCTCCGGGACGAAGCTGCTGAGCAAAGATAAGGCTGAATCATGATAGATTGAATCGTTCGACCCGGCTCGCGTGCCTTGACATTTCCAGACCGATGACAGATAGTGTGGCACAATCAGAATCATTGAGCTAATTTGATGACAATTAGTCTGACAAAATTACACTTAACGGACTCGTTCCTCCTTTCTCAGCTGGGGTTTTGCCGTCTAGTGCCACCGCTTACCTCTGTCTTCTCTAGGGCTTTGTAAGTATGTTCAAATTGACAACGCTTCGCGGCCGTTCATTTTTTAGAATTCGCTTAACCTCATCCACTGCCATGCTCTGACGGTCTCGTTGAGATTCGACGGACAGAAACCCCGTATGTGGGGTTGTGATAACATTATCCATCTTCAGCAGCGGGTCATCTGTGGCTGGAGGTTCCTTCTCGAAGACGTCTATTCCTGCGCCTGCCACTTTTCCAGATCTTAAACCATTAACGAGAGCATCATGATCCATTACTGCGCCGCGGGAAGTGTTTATGATGAAAACGCCGGTTTTCATTCTTTCAAACTCTCTGCTTCGGATCATATGGTGTGTCTCGTCGGTGAGGGGAACGTGTATCGAGATTACGTCGGAGTCGTGAAGTAGTGATGTCGAAGCTCACGGATTTGACCCCTAACGCTGTGTCCCGTCCTATGGGGATGTACGGATCTAAGGCGATTACGTTTAGCCCGAATGCCTTCGCCCTAAGAGCCACAGCCATCCCAATTCTCCCAAGACCAATAATTCCTAAGGTCCTTCCCCTCAATCGATAAACTGGTTCCGCTGCCTCCCAATCGTCCCACTTTCCACTTCTCGTAATATTGTTGAGGACGAATATCTTTCGCACCACAGCGAGCAGGAGACCAATAGTGTGGTCCGCCACTTCTTCTGCACAATATCCTGGAACATTAGAAACATAGATGCCTTTCCTTCCAGCAGCGTTTAGGTCAATGTGGTCGAATCCCACACTTGCTGCGACAATTATTTTGCAGTTTTTCATCTCATCGATGATATCTTCGGTTACATTAGTGTCGGCGTCGACGATGATCGCGTTGCGTCGCTAAGTATTCTTCCCAGTTCCCTTCCTGTCTTCTCTTGCTCTGTTCTTACAGTTGCAAGGTCCCCTAATTCCTCTTTCGATATGCGCTCGAGGTCGGGAAGGTGGACTGTGCGAACTAGATACAGAATTGGTTTTTCTTTCACCGTGATTTCACGCTGTTCAGTGAATCGTTCTTCGATCTGTTCTTGTGTTACTGTCAGAGGTGCCAGCCGTACCGTGTGTCCATGCGACCCACAGGAGTACATACGCCTAGTAACGCTTGGTGCCAATATCGTTCGTCCTCAAATGAATAGATGAGGGGTAGATGAATAACCGATAGCTTTCATCGCGACGAGGGTTCCAGTGACGATCACTATGACTGTGATCGTAACATAGTCGCTCACCCTCAGTTTTGCTTCTTCCACGTAAGATCGTGTAATGGGAGACCCAAATGCCCTGCACTCGAGCGCTATTTGAAGCGTCTGCGAGAGTTTGAGCAGGTAAAGTAATAGCGGTGTGAGGACACTCGTGTAGACACTAGCTTTTTTCCAGAAAGGCATTCTATCGATGTCTCGTCCTCTGAGTTTCTGCGCTTGAATAACTCCTGTCCAAGTCTGGAAAACAAGCGGAACGAACCTAATGCCTGTCACAAAGATCATAATAAACTGGTATGGAACCTTCATCTTGGCGAGTGTTGCGGCAAGTTTGGTCATGGGTGTGGTCATCGTGAGTATTGGGAGAGTGAACACAACCGCGAGGACGCGCATGAATACTAGCGTTCCGAAGAGGAATCCTTCTAACGTGTATGCCGCATAGTTCCGGTTTCCAACCATAAGTGTACCTAATTGGAAAACCACAGTGTTTCCGAACCGATAGGTGAAGCCCTGGAGAACAACGAAGAAGATGTATGTACCAATAAGTATCTTCAGGATGACGGCTAAGCGTTTGATCTCTATTCCTCCTATGAGCCACCATCCGAGAAGAAATAGAATCCAGATTCCAAGTAGGACGAAGTCTAGAGCAAAGAAGCTCACAGCAAAGCTTGCGAGCACCAGTAGCATTTTCGTGATTGCCTGTAGATTGTGAACCGGCGTATTCTTCCGCACATATTCTATGCTTGCCAACTACTGTACCCCCGTGAGCACGTTTACCATCGAATCGACTGTTAGGAGTCCTTGAGGAACTCCATTTGGTTCTAATTCCTTATCGAGAATTGCGATCGGCGGTGGCTTGATGAACGCTTTCTTCAGAGTCTCATGTTCAGAGAATACTTTGCTTGTTGACCCATCGAGCAGGATTTCGCCGTTGGCCATTACGACTGTTCTATCAGCATATTGGGTCACCAAGTTCATGTCGTGTGTTATCATGATCACCGTGTGACCTTTCTTGTTCAACTTCTTTCCGAGCCGGCAATCCTATGTCTTCCAAGATAGTCCTGAGCAGTTGTCGGTTCATCCATTACGATTATGTCTGGCCTCATAGCAATGACCGCCGCCACTGTTAGGCTTCTTCGATCTCCAAAACTCAGCCTGAAGGGAAATGTGTCCCACTGCTCTTGGAGGCCGACGAACCCCAATGCTTCGTCCACTCTGCTCTTGATTTCATTTTCCGAGAGCTTGAGGTTTCGAAGACCAAATTCAACCTCTTTCTTGCAGGAAATCGTGAACAACTGTTCATCAGGGTTTTGCAGCGCAAGTCCAATTGAAGTTGCGAGTTCTCCCGTCGTTAGTCTTTGTATATCATTCCCCTTGAAGAGAACCTTTCCCTTTGACGGTTTCAGAAGCTTGAGGAATTGTTTGACTAAAGTCGTCTTACCCGAACCATTCTGCCCTATTATCGCTATCATCTCTCCCCGGCGTATTGTTAGATTCACGTTCCGCAGAGCTTCCACAGGTGGAAAGCCAGGATACACATATGATAGGTCAACGCATTCTAAAATCACCTCACTTTTCAGTGGATCTACAGTTGGTTGAGTGAAGAGTGCAGTGGCGACATGTTTCTGTTGAAGAAATTCGATTACTACTTTCTTCCCTTCCTCGATTGTCATAGGTACAGGTCTTTCTGGTGCTAATCTGTATCCGAGCATCGGTATCTGGGGAACTTGGACGCCCACTGAATCGAGTAATTTGACTTTGCTGAAGACTTCTCTAGGAGTTCCTTCAGCAACAATTTCCCCTTTGCTAAGCGTGATTGAGCGGTCCGCCGTCCTAAGTACTTCTTCCGAGGCATGGGTTGTTAGGATCGTGGTCATGTCGTACTTTTCTTTCAGTTGAACCAAGGAGTCGAGAACTTCACCTGTTCCGATTGGGTCAAGCTGTGACGTAGGCTCATCGAGCACAAGCAATTCAGGTTCCATGCTGAGGCCAGCTGCGAGAACGAGTCTCTGTTTTTGTCCTCCTGAGAGTTCCGATGGCGAACGTGATTCAAGTCCCGTGAGGCCTACTGCTTCAAGAGCCCATTTAGCCCTGCGCAAGATTTCTTCTCTCGGTACGCCCAGATTCTCAGGACCAAAGGCAACCTCCATCAGTACATCCGGATTGATCAATTGTCCTTCAGGGTCTTGCGTTACGAAACTGATTTTCTGAGCCAATTCGTAGACTGGGTGTTCGTAAACATTCATTTCTGCGACTATCGCCTGTCCTTCTGTCGTTCCTTGGTAGATATTTGGGATAATGCCTGTCAGATGATGGCAGAGGGTTGTCTTGCCTGCACCGTTTGCACCTAGAACCGCTATGATTTGTCCTTTAGTGACTTTAAAGTTGATATTCTTTAGCGCTTTAGCACCGTCAGGATAAGAAAATGAAAGATTCTGAACATCGACTATCACATCGTCCATTCATCTCACCAGATATTTGTAATCTCTATAACTTATTAAGAAAAAGAGAGAAGTGAAGCCGGAATCGACTACGTTCACCAGATGAACGTCCGGTGGTTTCGCCATTCCGCTTCTTCTTAGAGCTTCTGTGATTGGCACTGTAATCAGAGTCATCAGTATAGCGAAGAGTGGCATGTACCAAGTGTAGATTCCCCAAGCCATCAGGTAGAGTAACGCAGAGGGTATGCTAATAGTATCCAATATAGCCAGTAAGATGGGGAAATATACCACGCATTCATTGCCATCCATGTTCCTATGAATATTGCGATTGTTCTTTGCCTTGAGCTAGCGCTCCTTGCCCAATTGTAGATGTATTTCGTACCGAGTGGCGACAGTAGTACAATTATGAGAAGAAGCCAGTAGTAAAGTGTAGCAAGTAAGTACGAGCTCGTCGAAATCGGAGTCCATCCTCCTACGACACCTGGATAGAAGTATAGTGCTATGAAGAAAGTTGCTGTCATGAGTATCTGCCAGCCTAGAAAAATCCACTTAGTCTTCTTCATGTTGAATGCCAATGCTATGAAGATTGCAGGTAACATGACTACTAGTGTGGCGTCAATGATACCTAGCGGAAAGGCTGGTGGGGCGATGAACATACCTATGATTCCTCCCACTACTGCAGCGATGATTCCTCCGACAGAGCCGAGAATTAAAGGTGCTATTCCTGCAAGTACAGTTGCCAGCAGCCAGAATCCTCCACCCCCAGCGTAGGGTAGAATTGGTACAAGGGAGGTAACCCCAATCAAAGCACCATACACGGCTACCCATGCTATTGGAGTTCCGAATATGTACAAACGGCCTTTAGCCTTTGATTGCGTCAATTATATAACACCTTAACCTTTGACTGCGAAAGATATACCGCATAGCAGTAGACCGACTACGATCAAGCCGACTGCGAATTCCCAGAACGGCGCAAAGAGTCCCAGAGATGGATCAGCTGGTCCCCAAAACCAAGCCACAGCTCCGCTGTTGGTAGTCCACCAGCTTGACGATCTTATCATTCTGTTAGCAGCATCCTCAAGATATGGGACGATGAAAGTGATCACACCAACGAGTAATACTGCTACACCTGAGTATAGCAAGAGATTCTTTGTAGTTTTAGTCAATTTTCATCGTTGTCGTAGCTCCGTTTAACGTTCAAATATTCTTAGCATCTCAGTTACTACCAATCACAACTTAAATATATCAAATAAAACATTTATAATATACCAATTACTAACAAAACTAAAACTCTTCTCAAACAACTAACATATATTCTAAAAACACTCAAACAATATATAACAAACCAAAATACTCTATCCAACAATATTACTTCAAAATTCAAACTAACTAATCTTATTACCATAAAAACTACCATACATCTATATACTAATAAACTTCACAAACAAAAAAAAAAACTAAAAAAAAATATACACCAAATCCTAAAACAAAACAACATAAACATAAAAAACAACTTACAAATTATCATATCAAATAAAACTATTAACCACAATACCAAAATCAACATAAATCTATATAATATTTTCTTTTATCTCATAAACAAATCTAATACAATCACAAAATCACACCTACTTTTAACTCATAAAACATACCATACCTTTATAATAACATCCCCTCCTCTTATTAAAAAAACTCCTATCATAACATCATACCTAACATCTATTCTCATCTAACAAAAAATCAATATTATAAAATTCTTATCATACTATACCAAAACATTTATCATCTTTAACCTAAAAAACATCTCTCAAACTTATAAAATCCTAAATTCTATAACTAGATAAACTCCTATCTAAAACTCAAATCTAAACTACACAAATAAATCACTATAAACTAAACTTACCATAAACAACTAATTAAAATTATAAACTTCTTTAAAACTAAATCTAATAAACTTACTATAAAATACTAACACCCTTCTTTTCCCTATCTCTTTATTTTTCCATCATATATCTTAATATAATTATAAAAAATACACCTCACATTTTACTATAAGATAATACATTACACTAAATTAAACAACACCTCACCTACACCAAACTCACCTAACTTATTACACCATCACTTAAATTAAATACCATAAATCATTAACATTATCTTTTCTTGAAGTATGCCCAATAGTTCAATATCAGTTGAAGGTTGAGCATAAGATTGGAACGCATCGAGCAGTGATTCTCATGAAACTTGCTGTAGCGTTCATTGTCGCACTTCAACTCACGTTTCTCCTTGAATTTTCACCTGCTATCAGGGTGGTAGATGGGCAATCAGTCTCTCAATCTGCAAGAAGCTACAACCGCTGCAATATTCTAAGTGAACAGTCAAACTCTAGTCCATCGAGATTGCGTTGCATAGTGGCCCCGTCAGATGATGCTTATGTTGAAAATCTCTCACCTTCCCTGACTTTCGGAGACAAGTCGGTACTTATAGTGCAGGCGATTGCTAGCATACCCACGTTGAGAGATTACGCCTACCTGAAGTATGACGTTTCGAATGCCGTGCCTTCTCAGTTAATACAATCGCACGCGAAACCTATCGATGCTAACCTGTCGATGTATGTTGAGTGGATCAACTTATTCTACAACGCGAGCATTCAGGTTCATTCGGTGAAAAGCAATGGTTGGGATGAACGTTCCATAACGTGGAACAACCAACCCGGCTTTGATTCGAGTTTTTCGCAAACCACTATACGAACGAACGGCACCTGGGTTCATTGGAATGTCACCTCTAACACGATAAGTTCACTGGATAACGCGAGTGAAGTTTCCTTCGCTGTCACTCCAAGTGCACGGTCATGGGAAAATCAAGTCTGGTTCGCGTCTAAGGAGTATCCCCTTAACAAAGGTTTGAAATGGCCAGCGTTAGATTTGACCTACGTTGAACCCTACCTGACCATACAGACGCCTTTTCCAAATTTGAGTCTAAACGTAGATAATGTGACATACCAAACGGACACCAATGGCGTTTTCCGAGCGCCATTTCCATGGGGAGACCATCATGTTAGCGTACCAGACGCTATTCCGTATGGGAACGATACGAGGATGGGGTTCAGAAGCTGGAGCGACAATAACGCCGAGAGTAATCGCATCGTAACGCTAGGTAACAATCTAACTCTGAGCGTTGATTACGGGAAACAGTTCAGACTACAAACGATCTCCCCCTACGGCTCGATGACGGGTTCAGGCTGGTATTTCGAAGATTCAACCGCTAACGTATCGGTGCAACCGACGGCCCTACCATTTGACGCATGGTTAGGCCTCTTGGGCGCTAGGCATGTTTTCGATCATTTGGCTGAAGCATGCGAAACGCCCCAACCGACCTGTTCTGTTCACATGAACAGTCCGAAGACTATCATTGCAGCCTGGCGAGATGACTACACGATATCAATTTTCATTGCGCTCGCAATAGTTGGACTATCAGCCTTCGTGAAATTGGCGCTACGCCCGCGCCGACAACACAGTCGACGCAGTCGAAAGCATAGGCGGCGAGTGCGGTGACCAATTATTTGTGGTAATCCTTTTCTGCTCTATCTAACTCGGATCAGTTGATGTGATTGCGATCAAGCTCTAGCGCTGTTCCCGTTCTAATCATGCTCAGTCTCTTCTGCTCTCTTCCATCCGTGCTCGGGCAGCAAACTAGCATTACAAACGTTCAATTTCCGAAGAGCCTTCTATACGATCTAGAAGCAGACTCCACCATCCCACCTGCAACGATCACTGCCACAATTTCATACAGTGGAGCACAACCAGGATACTATCTTCAAGTCGGAGTTTTTCAACTAGATGACGGAAGCCTCGTAAAGGGCTCTGCCTCGGCAAGTCCGGAAAAATGCGTTCAGAATACATCTGAAACATACGCAGCTTGCACGGTACCAGTAAGGGTCTCAACAGGGGCGGGAGATTTCAGTTTCCTCCTACGCTCTCGACCCAAGAGGTCGTGGGATCTTGCGCTGGTTGCAATCCTCGCGAACAGCTCACTTGGCATACTCGACGATTCCGAGAGTGACTATTCATTTACCATCAACGTCAGCGTAGCGTTGACACTACAAATTACCGTGCCGAATCCGGTTACGATCACTATTGACGGAATCAACCAAAACCAGGGGAGTATCAACTTGACGCTAGTTACTGGCCAACACAACGTTACGGTACCTGAGATTGTCCAAGTAAAGCAATGATACTAGACTCAAGTTCGAAGGATGGTCTGATGGCGTGACATCCACGAATAGAACGGTCCTCCTCAACCATTACGTGAGTTTGGAAGCGAATTACACCCGTCAATATCTCCTAACGATTGAAAGCCCCATACCAGTTTCAGGATCCGATTGGTACGATCAAGGAACTAACGTCACCTTCTCAGTAAACTCAACAGTGCAACCAATGGCTGGCGTACTAGGACTTCTTGGTGGCAGACTGGAATTTCAGGGATGGTACGATCATGACCAACAAATCACCACGGCGGAAACTGGTACAATTCAAATGAACGCATCACATTCAATTCAGGCTCGGTGGTACGCTAATTACTCGATTCCGGCAGGCCTAGTTATTTCTGCACTAATTCTCCTCAGCTACGCGATTGTGTCCCACAATCGAAGGCCTCGCGGTTTGAAGACTAAACGTAGAGCAAGAAGGAAGCATTCGTAGTTCTCTAGATCTCGGGCTGAGTTACGATTGGCGTTCTGGACGCCAAGAACCGTTCTCCTCGCCTAGGGATCTGCTTCGCTCGTACGCGGCCCAAATTGCTCGTGACAGCACTGTTCGAAGGCTACCTTTCTCTAGCTGATAGAGGGCTTCGGCGCTAGTGCCTCCTGGTGACGTGACCATGTTGCGTAGCTCTGAGGGATGCTTGCCTGATTTCATGGCAAACAGGATGGAACCCTTTATCGTCTCTGTAACGAGTTCATACGCTATGTGCCGCGGGAAACCTAAGTGCACAGCCGCGTCGATCATGGCTTCCATCACTAGGAAGACGTAGGTTGGGCCGGTTCCGCTAACTGCGGTTGCCATGTCCAAAAATTTCTCTTCCTTCACGTAGATCTCCTTACCGAAAGCTTGTAGGATGGATCGAGTCTGGCTGAGTTGGTCCTTGTCTACGCTCGGAGTCGCCGTCCACACGCTGATCCCTTCACCGATCTGCGCAGGAGTATTCGGCATGACTCGTATAACGCGGTCGTGATGTAACCCGTCCCGAATCGTGTCAATCCGGGCCCCTGCAACAATAGATATCACCAACTGGTCCGGGTGGAGCGAACCACTCAACTCCTCAATAACCGATCCCAAATCCTGTGGTTTAATCGAGAAGACAATGATCTTGGATGCCTGGGCAGCTCGCCGATTATCGCTGGTTATTTTGACGTCATAATGCTGTTGGAGTTCCTTACTCCTATCCTTGCGTGGCTCCGCCACTGTTATCTCACTAGCCTTCACCAAACTCTTCGAGAGCAACCCCTGAATCATGGCTTCGCCCATGACGCCGCCGCCAACAAACGATATTGAATCCAGCAATCGATGTCCCAGCCTCCAAGAAGGATGCGTTCTCAAATATATGTAACGTAGTAATGACTCCGATAACGGCGGTCATCTCAGCTTGTCAACGCCTACAGTCTCCTTCCAAGGTGAACGCGGCGTGTACAGTGAAGAAGCCGCAACCATGTTCTTCGGGCCGAGCGCGGTGACAAAACCCTGCAGGACGTTCAAAGAAGTTTTCCAGTCAGTTGAAGAGAAGTCAGCGGAATACGGTATAGCTCCGGCAGAAAACTCGCTAGAGGGAAGCATCAACCAGACCTACGACCTCTTACTGGAAACACCGCTGAAGATCTGCGGCGAAGTGAAAGTTAGAGTTAGACACTGCCTCCTAACACTCCATGGAACCAAACTCGAGGATCTCAAAGTCGTATACTCCCACCCACAGGCACTGGCACAATGCGCCGGATTCCTTCAGAAACTTGGCTTGGAAACCGTTCCAGCATATGACACGGCAGGCAGCGCTAAAATGCTGATTGAAAAACAATTGAAGGCGGGGGCCATCGCGAGCGAACGCGCCGCCGAAATCTACGGTTTACAGGTACTGAGGAAGGGAATTGAAGACTTCCCCGAAAACTTCACCCGCTTCTTCGTCCTTGCCAGAATCGATACTCCCCCAACCGGAAAGGACAGGACCTCCATCGTCTTCGCCACGACGCATACCCCGGGCTCGCTGCATAGCGCGTTAGGTGAACTTGCTTTGCGTCAGATCAATCTCACGAAGATCGAATCAAGACCAATACGGGGAACGCCTTGGGAGTACAATTTCTTTGTCGACTTCGATGGACATCAGAGGGATGCAACGGTCTCTGATGCGATTAATGCACTCAGGAATTCGACGGCTATGCTAAAGGTTCTCGGGTCATATCCGCGTGCCGATTAGCGTTAGGGGATTACTTCGCAACCATTGTAATCTGGACTCTTGAAATCCTTCAGGCTTATCGTTTCATCTTCTATGAGCTTCCTGATCTCCGGCATGACCTCTGTAACGCTGTTTATCAAGTTGCGAACAGTTTGGCAGACCTCTTCGAACCCTGCGGGACCCCACAGCTTGGTTACGTTAGCGTAGAGGCATCGTCCCCCGCACAACCTCAGTATGTCACAACTAGCGCAAGGTTCGCTGACGGAAACAGTTCTCAAGCTTCTAGGAGTGTCTGTCATGATGCTGCCAACGTAGAAATCTTTCATTCCCGCCATCACAGGGCACGGTGTAATGTGCCCGTCAGTTTGAACGTTGAAGACCCTCCATCCTGCACCGCACCGTAGTTTACTTGACTGATTCGCCAGTAAGGAGTGGAATATGCCATTGAGCGGGTAAAGTGTCCAAACCTCTCCTTCAGTGCGCATGTGCTCAACCCACTTCTCAATCAGTCCCCTGACTCTCGGATTGTAGTTCTCCTGAACCCACTCCGCAAAATGGCGCCTTGGGTAATCGTTCTGCCAGAACAAAGCGTCCAGCTGCCAATGAACCGCGGAAATGAACGGGTTCCTGACCAATTCTAGAACTTGTGTGTCTATGTCGGTAGCGTCGCCTACGGTCATCCGTGCAACAACTTCACCCAAGTAACCGTTTTCACGTAGAATCTCGAGATTGTTCAGGACTTTGCGGTAAGTTCCTTTGCCTCGATAATGATCCGTTAACGCTTCGTCCCCGTCAAGTGAAACGAATATTGACTCAAACCGATTCGCGTAGGTTGAATTCAGTTGATCAAGAAGGATACCGTTCGTTTGCAAAACAAACCTGTCAGTAGGTAGAGCATCCATAATCTGCTTGAGCATATCTTGCTCCACCAACGGCTCGCCTCCATAGAATATTATAGTAGAATTCAACTCAGATTTCAGAAAAGTTAGAAGAAACTCCGTGTCATATGAAACGGAGGATGGCAACGAGTAATCTACAGTGAGATCATTGAAATCGCTGCCGAAATCCTCGCATGACTTCCCGTAACAATACAAACATTGAAGATTGCATTCCGTGGTTAATGTAACGTAAAAGTTCAATTCAGTCGACTCAGGATTCTCCTCTTGGAGATGCATGAGATTCATGCGCATAAACACTATCCATGATTAGCATGGATTTCATCAGACTGAAAATGTTCAGATTTTCAAGTTCTTTGTCTAGGCTTTGGGAGCGTATCTAGCACGAGGGCAAATTCCGTTGCCCGCACCAGCCTACTCACACACACGTGATGCGCCTGATGACTTTTCTCATTCAACTATCCCTTGTACGCTTTCCTTCAGCGCCGCGATGTCGATCTTTTTCATCTTGAGCATTGCGTTCATGACTCTTCCCGCTCTCTTAGCGTCCTTGTCGCCCAGTAGCTCGCCCAGGATGGTGGGATTGATCTGCCACGACAAACCGTATTTGTCTTTCAACCAGCCGCATGGTCCTCCTTCTCCGCCTTCGGAGAGCTTCTTCCAGAAGCGATCTACTTCCCCCTGAGTCTTGCAGTCCACGGAGAACGATATGGCCTCAGTGAACTTGAACTGCGGCCCACCGTTGAGCGCGATGAACCTTTGTCCCTCCAGCTGGAACTCCACAGTCATCGCTGAACCAGGCGGTCGTCCGTGGACTTCCTTTCCCGCCTCGGTGTAGTGGGTAACCTTCAGAAGTTTTGAATTCTTAAAAATAGAAACGTAAAATTTCGCTGCCTCTTCGGCTTGATCATCGAACCACAGGAATGGCGTGATTTTTTGTATCATATTCATCACTTCGCTCTTATTTCTTGGTTAACAAGAGGCCACTTCCAGAATTCTCGACAACTACACGTTTCCTTGCTCGCTTCAACATCGGCTTTAAAGGAAAACAATGGAGATAACTGTTGATTAAAGATGGTCAAAGTTCGTGATATTGCACCTAACTTCAAGCTCTTGTCGACCAAGGGGGAGGTCGAGCTTTCGAAACTCTCCAGCGAAGGTGTTGCTGACGGGAAGTGGATCGTCCTGTTCTTCTATTCAGGAGATTTCACGTCAGTGTGTAGCACGGAGGTTCCTGAATTTGCGCGGAGGTATGCGGACTTCAAACGGCTTAACGCGGAGGTGTTCGGAGTGAGCGCTGACAGCATCTACTCTCATGAGGCATGGATAAGTCAACTGCAGCCCAAGGTTGAGTACCCACTCTTGAGTGATTTTAAGAAGGAGGTCTGTCGGGCATATGACATCCTCGATGAGAACTCGGGTGAACCACTTAGAGGAACATTCATCATTGATCCGAAAGGGTTAGTTAGGTTCCAGATGATGATCGACCCCGAACTCGGACAGAATGTCCCTGAGATATTGCGAGTTCTCGAAGGCCTGCAAACCGGCAAGGCGTGCCCAGTGAACTGGAAGCCGGGACAAGCTACTCTCTAAATCAACTTGTATTAGCAGTAAGTGGTGTGGGGGATCTAATGGTGCGCACACACACTTTTACGACGACGAGCGACGGTTCAAATTCCACTTTTCACGGCGGCATCATTTCCTTTTTCAAGGGTCATTATCTGGCCAAGCTTAGATGTTTAGTCGCGTCAATTCATTTTTGATACGAGCTATTTTTGTGTTAGTAATCTGAGGTAGTCCCATCTCGTGACAATGGTCTTTGGTATATCATTCTCTGATACCATCACGGCGTAGAAGTAGCGTAGAGCATTGGCCACTGAAGAAATCGACGCATCATTAGGATATACTGCTGATGTTTCAATAATGCCTGCTTCCTTCAGAGGCATCTTTTTCAGAGCATCGATCCACCTGCCAGTAAATTTAGCTCGGTTCGGATGAAGCAGTCGTTCCGTAATCATCCTATCTGTGGTTAGGCCAACGTAACTGTTTCCATTGAACACTGGAAGCTGAGTGAAATTGCCCTTCATAAGTTCGGATGCAGCGTGGCTCACGTTATCTGTCAACTGAACGCTCACAAGTTGATTCGGTCGGACAGAGAGCGACTTTACGGGTTCATCTGGTAACGGAGATAATCTCTCCATTAGATAATCCGAAATTTGTTCAGCTTCATCGTACCGCAGCCCCCTACTGCCTGAGAAGACTCGTGTCACCGCAGCTCGATCTACGTCAAGGAGTTTCGACAGTTGATACTTCGTGACGCCTGTTGTCTTACACCAATCTTCAATCACTCTCAAGAAATCTTCCAAAGGCGGTATGAAGGGGCTTGTCTTCGCCTTTCTCGAAGAGACCATGACCGACCTCTCATGGCGCAGTTGGATTTGTGCGTTGTGATAATCACAACACTGTGGAGGCCTAGTACAGGGAGCACCTCTTTGATTGTCGAGGTATCTGAATTGAATGATGTGAGTAAAGAAAACAGATCGGGAAAGAAGCAACTTGGATGTTACGAAGGTCAAGCCGAGGTGAAGTGCGTTGCCCGTTAAGATCTCCGAGGAGAAGCGGCATAATATCATCCATCGGATGATCCTCGAGGGTGATGTCGATAAGATTGCTCACGATGAGGCCGTGTCGGAGTCTACGGTTCGGAACGTATGGTCAGAAGCAAAATCAGGCGTCTACCCTGAATACACCGGATTCATACCAACAGTTGGTGCTCTGCGCCGTTTGAATGAGGATTTAGGGAAGGCTGGCGTAACGGTCGCGGAGGCCGCTACGGGACTCACCATCTTCATAGCGTTGGGAGCTTTGGGTATTGAAATAGTTAGGTTGCCCCAGATTGTGGGAATGCTCAAGGGCGTAACGGGTGATAAGCCGCCTCAAGGATTCGGGAAGGCCGTTGAAGAGTTAGCTAAACTTCATGCGGAAGCTGGCCTTGACTTCCAACAACTCGAAAAACTCGTCACAGCGAAACGGTCCGAACTTGAAGATGCACAGGGTAAGGTGAAGGATGCAGGCGTGGAACTTGAGTCCATTCAGTCCAAGATTACTGAAGTTAAAGAAGAATTGAGTCGTATCCTTAAGCAGAATAACGCCACATTCGAAGACATAAAACAGTATGGAGAAAGCAGACGTGTCCTACGCGAGGCAGGCCTCAGTTTTGACGACGTAAACGCACTAGTAGATTTCCTCAAAGCAGCCAGAGCTGAAGGGTTCCTACAAGCCTCAAAAGAACTGGCAGCATTACAAAAAGAAACTGGCATGGATTTCAAGGGAATCGTACAGGAGTACAAGAAGACTCACGGGAACATCGATGAGCTACGCAAAGAGGAGACTCGACTCACCACGGAGATCAATGGATTAACAATCAAAGTTGCCAATTTGAAGAAACAGGTAGCTGATCAACTGGTAGAGAACGGTATGACGAAGGATCGATTGGACCGTCTCAACTCAGTCATCGACCGCTTAAAGAAGGGGGGAATCGACCTTGAGTAAACTGGAGACAGTAGGCCGCTTCTTCGACAACCTCAAGAAGCTAGGTTACGATGAGAAAAAAGCCCTCCACCAATTATCTACGATAAACAATCTCGAAACGGAAATCAAACAACTTGGCGAGAAACGTGATAACCTCAAGAAGACGCTTGAACAAGAAGAGCAAAAACTAGCCCAACTACAGAAGGACCTTGTCAACACTAGGAATACTCTCTCACAAGTCAACGAAGCAAAAAATCAAGCTGCCACCGCATGGGTCCACCTTTCAGAGAAGATTAAGCAAGAATCATATCGAATCGAGTTTGCGGAAGCCCTTTGCCAACTCTTCGAGGAGAGGGTCCTAGTTTCACCGAAACAGATCGTGCAACTGCAAGTTGAACTGCAACGGATTTGTGATACGGCTTTCAAGCATGTTGGCTACGCGATCGATTACTCACAGGCCAGAGCAACGGTAATTTCCCTGCTTGAACTAGCAATAGGTAAAGGCGTTATGCCACGCGAGCTATACGATAAAGCAGTCAAGCAACATGATGATCTGATGCTCGACAAACTAGGTAAGATGGAAAGAGAACGTGACGAACTCGATAAATTGGGAGCTAAGCTCGGACAGAACATACTCGAGAACGGGATAGCAGCGGCAGTCTACATAGAGTCAAAAGGACTCGGCAAGAAATACATGTGCCCAAAATGCAAGACCTTCATCGCACACTCCGCATTGAACGCTAGCTATGTGCTGACACTCTGTCCATTCTGCAAAGCAATTCTGCAACCGAAGCTGGATAGTTCGCCTCAACAACCGTAAATCTGAACACAAATCAGCCACAAACCCTCAACAAATGAGCCATAAACCCTCCACCAAACCCCGTCCACAAATGTGCAACTGCTAATTCAGCTTCGAAATCGGCCGTAAAATGAGGGGTTAGGTGGACGGGACGGTTTGCGGAACGTTTATTGGCGTTTTGGTGTCGGTTTTGTGTCTTCTTTTGCGTTTTTTGATTATTGCTACGAGGTCGAATGAATTCTAGGATCTCGCAGATTCACGATTGGATTATGTTATTGATGTTACGTTGATGTAGTTGCCTGGGCAGGCTGCGCCATTCGGAGCAGTGTTGTGGCCCTGGTAGATTTGTCCGGTTACGGTAACCCATGAGCCCATGAGTGGGTATGTAGAAGGAAGGTTCTGAAGTGTATAGTACTGGTATACTTGACCCGCGATTGGGCTATTTACCGGAATCACAATCTCAACACATCCGTTTTGGTCTTGGTATAGGTATCCGGAGCATTGGGTCGTTGTCCCGTTACTTGACTGGCATAGGTTATAATCGTAGTCGCAGGAGAAGCAGGGGCCATAATCGTAGTAACTGCTAGGATAGAGCCGAGCTGTTTGCGTTACGGCAGTTAACGGCGTCACGTATTGTTGATCGTTATAAATGGAGACTGTAATCCGCAACGTATCTCCCTGTACTCTCGGTGAGAGCACGAACTGAATCTGTCCACTGTACGTGCTACTCCCATATGGAGAGGTCAAGATAGTTCTAACAGCGCCCAAGTCAATGTTCGTTGAGGTATCATACAGGTCGCCCGAAGCGTATAATTGGCTACTGGCAAACGAGCACGTTGCTACTACAGGCACTACCATTACCATGTTACCGACGTAATTGGACGGAGGGGGAGGATAGTATCCTATCCGCGCTGAACAAGATTCGGCTATCGCGGGCGTAATTCTAATGGAGACAGCAACGGATGCTGATAAGATGAAGAATAGTAGTGTTAGTCCAGCATTAGGAAATCTCAATGACTCTCACAGGAGCATAACTTTCGTCGCTCGTGATTCATAATGTTATGTAGTAACGGTCCATTTCCTATACGCGACGACTTTAGGAAACGTGGAATAGAATAGTCAAGTCGTAGTCACAAATGGCATGCTGTTTCATGAGGACAGCTTCTCAAGCACTTTTCGAAGTTCCTTGAAACTCTTTGCCCCCGTAAGTCTGTCCCACTCCTTTCCATTCCTGAAGAATATGAGTGTGGGGATGTTTCGAACGTTGAATTGTGTGGCCAAGTCTCGATTGTTAGCTACGTCCACTTTCGCGAAGGTCACTTGTTCGCCAAACTCTTTTGATAGTCTCCGCATGATTGGCGTCATAGCGTGACAGGGGCCGCACCAATTTGCCCAGAAATCCACAACAACCGGCCGTCCGCTCCTCAGGAGGTTCGGCAAGTTTCCTATGGTTGCTTCGTGAATTCTTCTGCTCATGCTCAATGCCTCGATTTTGAATTCGCACTTTCTTGAGTGACATTGTTGAATCCCTTTCAGCATATCTATAAGTGGTTCTCGTCTTACATGCCCGCAATTTCCGAGTCGTCTCTGGCATCGAAAGTTTGACCCAAACTAAATCAGATTCGGATACTGCAACTACAATAGCCGGAGACGTCGCTGAATGAAGATTTTGTTTGTCTGTTTTGGTAACCTCTGTCGAAGCCCTATGGCTGAAGGGATTGCTCGCAAAGTTCTTGGAACCAATGCTGACGTAGAAAGCGCTGGAACTCACGCCTATCGTAGCCAACGCTCAACCGCAGAAGCTGTGGAAACCATGCGTGACAAATTCGGAATAGATATTTCCTCACACCGATCACGGAACGTGCAAGATCTACGCATCGAGGATTTCGATTACATTGTCCCGATGGACGACAATGTTCACGAAGAACTGGAGAGAGATTTTTCAGGTTTAGGTGAAAAACTGATGCTCTCATGGAGTATAGTCGACCCGTACGGTCGTGACCTCAGCACATATGAAGAGGCAGCGGCTAGAATTCAGAAAAAGGTGGAAGAGCTTTCCGTTTTCCTCAAAAACGAAAGAAAGAGGTTTTGACTCTAATTTATTGATGAACAAAAAGGAACTCGCCAGTAGAATGGTAAACCCACCAATGCCGTTCGTATCAGATTGCTACTTTGGGCATTGGTCCAGAAGGGGTTTCAACCATTTGTCGAATGTGTACCTGCCCATTTCACGGTAACCTTTCATGTTTAGGTGAAGCCCATCGGCGGAGTAATCCTCGGAGAGCCTACTCGTGCGTGGGTCAGCGGTTGCGGTGAAGAAGTCTAGGAAAGTCAGTTTTCTCTTCTCTGCTTCAGTGTGGATCATTCTGTTAAGTCTGAGTCTAGGAGGAATCAACTCGTCGAATCCGAGAATCGAAGGTACCGAGCACGCCACAGCCACTATGTTCTCGTCCTGAGCGGCGTCGTACATGGTAGTCAAGTTGTGAGTGATCTTTGCCGGGTCGAAGCCCCAACCTACGTCATTCGTACCTCCAAGTATGATCACATAATCCGCTTTCTCATCAATCACATCCTTCGAGAACCTCTCAAGCATACCGGAGGTTAGATCCCCACAAATTCCCCTATTCAACACGTTAACCTCCAAGTCTGACTGGAGACTGCTCAAGTGTTGTTCAGCAAAGATCTCAAGATATTGCGGGTACGAGGCAAATGCGTCAGAATCTGATAACTCGAACTCGTTTTCTCCGACCGTTAGACTGTCTCCGAGGGTCACGATCTTCATGGTTCACACGACTCAGGATCCGATAGTAGAATGCGTCATGATACAAATGCAATGGTCAAGAGTGAGTAAGGAGTTTTAGTCTCAACTTAGACACAGTCAATCTTGATTATCAGTAGCACTATCGTTATCCATGCTTTGATGATGTGATCACTATTTGATGGCTGCCTTGGCGAGGAAGGTGAGATGAGGTCGAAGTCTAAACTCGTAAGCACCTTCTCCTCTCTCAACCGGAGCAGGGTCAAATCATTACTCCCGGCGGTGATTTTGATCATGATGATTCGCGTCCTTGGGGCCGCTTGGCTTTTCCAGATACTAAGCCCCACTGGAAGGTTCCATACTCCATGGATGGATTCTAACCCTGGTATGATTCCTGCGAGGTTGAGCTGGCTATGGTTATTCAACGCGTGGGACAGCTTGCAGTTTACGCGAATCGCCCTCTTTGGGTATACTCACCCGAACTACGTCTATTTGCCAGCCTATCCAGTTATGATCCTGTTCGCTGGCCGGTTGACGGGTGACTACTGGTTTGGCGCTTTCCTCACTGCACAGATCTTCGCTGTAGGCAGTGTCGTAATGTTCCAGCTGACGGCTGAGCAGTATATGGAATCGAAGGAAGCCTTGTGTGCGACTCTTCTGATGGCAACGTTTCCATTCATCAGCGTGTTTACCACTCTCAGCTACTCTGAACCCTTATTCCTTTTCTCAACACTTTCAGCATGGTTCCTTTACAAGAAGGAAAGAATTCGATCAGCCTTTTTGATGGCTGGTGTAGCGAGCGTGACCCGGATCTACGGATTCTTCATAATCCTACCCATACTTTTTGATCTTTTCAAATCGAAACGTCACCGTTGTTTGTTCAACCTCTCGATTCCCGTGGCGTTTCTAGGTGCGTGGTTACTTTACTGCTACGTCTCAACAGGTGACTGGTTTGTCTCGTGGACTGATGAGAAGTATTGGCAGAAGGGTGGAGTTGGGGACGGCATCAGGATACTGCTCGCTATTTCACAACATGGGATTCAGGGGTTGGTGAACTGCTGTGCTGGTTTAGATCCCACGATCTTCTGGGCAATCAGCATCTTCGTCATACTTGTAGCAGTAACTTGGCGAGTTGATCGTGCACTATGGATTTACACTGTTGCCGTTGCAGGCCTGCTTGTATTCACTACGACATACTACGTCTCTTTGCTAAGGTATCTGGCGTTCATTTTTCCCATTTGGCTGAGCATACGAGTAAAGAACCCGTGGATTGTTGCAGTAACCATCATCATTCTCGTACCGATGATCATCATAATGTGGCTGTATACAATAGCAGTCACGTTTGTTGGCTAAAATGAGGTGAGTTAGTGGCTCATTCGATACGCCTCTTAGCTCGATGGACAATGAAGAGGATCGTTACGACTATGCCAATCAACAGTATTACGCCGATAGCAGCTGATGCGATAGTAGCGAAAATCGTGGGGACGATAACACCAAACATCCAGAATGGGATTATGACGCCTAGACCAACACGGCGGAACAACGCGATCCCAAATCCGATTCCAGGCACAATGGAGTTTGAGCCTATCATGATTAACGGCGCAGCGTACAAACCAAACTTGTCCACAACGAAATCGAAGCCGAATATTAAGCCGAGAACAAAATACCAGTCAAGCCCAGCAAAGTTCCATCCGGCCAGACCTTTATGTTCATTATCCTTGCCGGGCGAACCCTGGCCAGCAACTCCGCCCGCGGCTATACCCACGGTAATCGAGGCCCAACCTCTATCACCAAACTCCCACACTTCAGATACCCCTACTAACCATTAACAGGTGATGAAGTAATTAGTTCCGATTACGTCGAACTTTAGAACCTTCACCATCTGTTAGCTTTCACGGAACATTGAGGTCCGGTGCGCGAAACGTGTTGACGCGGTAGTTGTCTCTGTAGGGTTTTATGTCAAGCACAGGCGTCCCATCAAAATAGTCCAGTCCCTTCACCGTGAGAAATCTCCCATCGATCTCCAGCAATTCAACCAAACTCAAACCGATAGGATTCGGCCTGCTCGGCGAACCCAGAGCGAAAACTCCCACTAACGGGAGTTCATCAACCTTCATACCCTCCCCTAACTGACGTCGCGGTCTAACCTTCATGACGCCTAACTGTTCAGACCGTAATCTGTTGAAGTAGCCGATAACGAAAATGTGCGAGTAACTTTGAAGTCCATCTAAACCGTCCGAATATTCAGACAGGATTTCAACGGTGGCTTCCAAGTCCTTGTAATTTGTTCTTATCTCATCATCACTCGCGGCTGTGTGAACGATCCCGATCGGATGCAATTCCAACGAAATCCCGTATGATTATAGCCGGGCAGATAATTAGCCGCTACGGTCACAGTTTGAATCAGTTAAGTTGCTTGATTCATCATTTATTTATGCAACATGGAAATATGAGCTCCTGACCATGCTGGGTAGTGATACTGATCGAGTTTAGGAGCTAAATCGTGTCGCGAAGTGAGAGCTCGGACTGGATAAGAGAAGCCGTTCGCGTACATGGCGACGATTGCGTCGGACTTCGGATAGGGATAAGAGCAGTAGACATTGTCACCCGGGAACTCGCAATACTAGGAGACACGAAACGGCTGAAAGTTAAGCTTGGAACCAAACAATGCCTAGGGGACGCTTTCAAAGCTCTTCTCCATCTGGAAGACAACCAACTTGAGTACGTTAACCCGCGCGACGACATAATCCACGTAAGCAACGGAATCGACCAAATCGAGTTGCACTTAACTCCAAGAAAACTCACAGAGACAAATGATGTTCAGAAAGCGTCTGACGCAGAACTTTTCCCTGTAATCAAGAAACTAAGGAGCTAACTATTCAATCTTGAATCTAACGAGCTTATTCGCGCAACATTGACCATTAAGATTATGTGAACTGCGTTCAATGATTCTCTTAATGCGTCGAGGGTTGATTTAACGTCTTCTTCCGTGTGTGCAGTTGAGACGAACCAGTGCTCATTTTGGCCTGGATGCGTGTATACTCCGCGTTTTAGGAGCTCCTTGTGGAATCTCCCATACTTGTCAGAAGTCGCATTTGGCGAATTCTCGATAATCTCGAATCTTCTGCAATGTTGGTGAAGTAGAGTTGAAAGCCTCCTGGACCTACGCCTTGAACGATTGCCTCACTGTGAGTTTCCCGAATTAGTTCTTCAATGCCCTTCTGCAGTGACTCGCCAATCTTCCTTAGATGCTTGTAGGCTGCTGCTTCGTTTGCATTCAGCTCTGTGAGTGTTGCGTGGGCTGCGGCTATACAGAGTGGGTTCGCATGGTAGGTTCCGGAGAATGAGACTCGGCCCGGCTGGCATTCTCCATTATTTCACGTTTACCCGCACGCGGATATGGGATAGCCTGCAGCTAGCGCTTTCCCGTAGGTGGCTAGGTCTGGCTTCAGGTTGAAGTACTCTTGCGCTCCGCCCGGAGCCAGTCTGAATCCTGAGATGATCTCGTCAAGTATCATTACAATCTGATTCTGTTCTGTCAGTTCCCTAATCCTCTGAAGGTAACCCTCCTCAGGCGGCACAGTCCCAACGTTCATCATAATCAGGCTCCGTTATCACCGCGGCCAGTTCATGTGAGCAGTCCCTAATCGTCTTCTCGAGTATGTCCGCATCGTTCCAAGGAATGCTTACTACCGTGCTCAGGGTTTCCTGAGGTATTCCCCATGATCCTGGAACTACGTATGGTCGTGTGCGGGAGCCCAAGGCTGCGACGGGAGCGCTTGCAGTGTTCGCCAGAACATAATCGTGGGAGCCGTGATAATGCCCTTCGAACTTCAGAATCTTCCTTCTCCCAGTAATGCTCTCGCCAGTCGCACTGCAAGCTGCGTTGCCTCAGTCCCGGTAGTGGCGAACTTCACCATCTCCGCCGACGGCACAGCATCATGAATCTTCTCAGCTGCCTCGACCTCTCTTTCAGTGAGCGTGCCGAACATCGTACCTTGCTGCAGCTGATTACTCACCGCTTCCACGACTCGTGGCGGACAGTGCCCTAGAATCAGAGGACCCAAAGCCAGCTTATAGTCAACGTAAGAGTTTCCATCTATATCCCATATTCGCGAACCCTTACCACGCACCATAGTGAGTGGATACGGATCAAAGATCGGATAACATCTAGGATTCGAACTTGCACCGCCAGGAATGATTTCGGCGAACGAAGATACAGGTCGTGCGATTTCCTGGTATCTAGACCATCCACATAATCTTCCGACAACAGCTTACTCCACAGTTCCTCACTGGCCAGATCGGTTCTGTTAACTTATCGGCTGAGATCGCACTATTTGACGTTCGAATATTCTAATGCAGTCCTTGCGTAGATTCGAGCAGCGAGTTCAACGTCACCGACTTTCACGTTCTCATTCTTGCTGTGTGCGACTCTGATGTTGCCAGGTCCGAAGAGGCAGCTCGGGGTCTTTCCACGGTTGACCAATATTGACGCGTCCGTCCAGTAGGGTGCGCCGATAATTCTTCCCTTACCTGCGGCCCGCTTTGCGTTCTCTTGCAAGATCTTGATATGAGGCAATCCGGCGTCGACTTCCATTGAGTCCGCATAATGAATCAACCTGACCTTAGCACGGAACTTGTCGTTCTTCTTTGAGATTGCGTGGATGATTTTGCGTATTTCCTTAAGAGAGTCGTCTGGTTTTTCGCCCGGTATCAGTCTTCTTTCGAGTCTGAGTACACAGTTTCCCGGGACTGTACTCCAGTCCGTGCCGCCAGAAATGGTTGCGGTGTGAATCTTTGGTGTTCCCACGAGAGGATGCTTCATGAGTTCATGTTGCCTTCGTAGAGGTTCAAGTTGGCTCATCAGCGTGGCCATATTTTCTATGGCGTCTACGCCCCGCTCTGGAACTGACCCATGCGCCTCTTTTCCGAGAGTTTCAACTTCCAACCAGGCATATCCTTTGTGCGCTATTGCGACTTCAAGGTCTGTTGGCTCGCCTACAATGGCCGCGTCACACCGGAAGCGTTCGACGAGCTTTGTGGTGCCCTTGCTTCCATGCTCCTCATCAACAACGCCGCTGAAAACTACGTCGCCATCCAATGGTTCGTTGAGATTCGCCAAGGCGAGAACCGCAGACATCATAGCAGCCAATGACCCCTTCATGTCGCAGGCGCCTCGCCCGTAAATTCTGCCGGATCTGAATATTGGGCGGAACGGGTTAACGGTCATGTATGATGTGCCGACTGTATCCATGTGCCCGTTGAACATCAGACTCCGTCCCTGGCCCTTTCCTCCTAGAATTGCAATCACGTTGAATCTGTTCTTGTCTACAGTCTGTTCGATGACGTGGAAACGTTTGCTCTTCCTAAACCATCGCGCGATGTAGTTTGCGATGGCTTCTTCGTCGTAACCTTCTTGAATTGAGGGATTGACGCTTGGTATCTTGATAAGATCCCTCAGCAATTTTAGAGTCAGGTCGGAATCTATCTTAAGTGAAGTGTAAGCCCTCTTCATGCTTAGTCCATTCCTGGGCCGAAGTAGAAGCATAGGTTAGAAAAAAAGGAACGTTGTGAGACACGATGTGGGTGGGCTTCTCCGAACACTAGTCGAAGGTCTATGCCCTGGCTCTTCCTATAGAGATAGTAGGCGGAGTAGGCCAGTAAGCCAAACACGAATACTGCGATGACAGACCCGATTGAAGTCCAGGTGATGGCTCCTCCGAGCGCGGGTGATGAAAGCACTGTGTATTCAAGGAAGCACGAGACCGCGAGTGCTGCCACACCAACTACACTCAATGCTGGAAGTCCTGCAACTTTCCAGTTCGCTATCAACGAATCCTTGTAGAGTTGCTTCTTAGTGTAGGGGAAGACTATTGCCGCCAGTGAGATGATGATGAACGCGAAGTTAAGTCCAATCATCAGATTCACGAGGTAACCCCAGAAGCCCGTGAAGGCGGTGAGATAGACCTCTATCCCTATGATTATGCCGGTCAATATCGTCGCGGTTACTGGCGTGTGAAATCGTTCGCTGACTGAAGCGAGACGTTCTGGGAAGACTCGGTCAAAGGACCACGCGAAGATGTTGCGGGTGGCAACGAAGAAGCCTGATGGTATGATGAAGAGTATGCTTGCTATCCATGCGAGCCCGTCCAAGAATCTCAGGATTGGGTTGTTTGTAACAATCGCGAAGAGGTAGCTAGCGTATGGTGGAGGTAGTGAAGTTGGGTATGCGGAGGCATTAGTCGAGTATAGGTAGTTCATTGCGAGTGGCAGATCGAAGCCCCAAGCTTTCTGCGCCGCTAATGTCAGGATAATGTAAAGGATTATTGAGAGGAAGGTGGCGCCTAGCACGGCTACCCACATTGACTTCTTCGGGTTCTGGATTTCGCCGCCTGCATAGGGGGCCCACCAGAATCCACCCCACATTTGCATTGCCCATGGTAAAGCGAAGATGCTTCCCGTGAATGTCCATCCAACCACATATCCCGAGTTTGTAGCTGCGGAGATGACTTGGTCTGCATTCACGTTGTAATTCACTTGAAGAGCCTGCGCCAGGCTCCATGTTGGAAACAGGGAGGTGAGTATGAGACCGACGTAACCGATGGCTGTTAGTACGAATAGCAGTTTGAGGATGGTTCCGACTGTCTTTACCCTCGGAATAAATGCTATAGTGAAGATTGCCGTTACGATTATGGCGATGATGAAAGAGTTCACTGGTTGCGCGACGGTCGCTGCCAAGTCTGGGAGATTTATTGAGAATAAGAATCCGGGCAGGAAGATGCTACCCGTGAGCCACGCGTTTAAGGCGGTCCATGATAAGGCTAGGAAGGTCATGAATGCACTAACCATCAACCCGAGAGACGGGTGCAGCCCTCTGCTAACCCAGACGTAGTCTCCTCCTGATCGCGGCATCATTATGCCGAAGACAACATAGAGAACTCCGAGGATTGTGACAAGCGGGATACTGATCAGCATCGATATTACGTAGTTTGCCTGCGATACCGTTACAACTCCCCATGCGTAGAGCTCCATTAGGCCCATAACGAAGTTGAGTTGGGATAGTGCAATGAGTGCTCCTTCGAAGGCTGTAAGCGATCTGAGAAGCCCTGATGCCTCACGTAAGAAAAGTTTCGGTTGATTGCTCTTCATATACTAAGGCTGAGCGAGTGAACTTATATTGAATGTCTATTTGTTCTATGTTCTATACTTGCCCAAGTAATTATCTTCCCGGCTACCCAATGGCTTTTCAATGACCACGATTCCTGAATGCACAGCACTGTTGACAGGGTAGACAATGTTTAGGATCTTCTACGCTAGTGACGTGCATGGCTCCGACGTGGTCTTCCGGAAGTTTCTGAACGCTGGAAACTACTACAAGGCTGATGCACTCATCTTCGGCGGTGACATCACCGGAAAAGCGCTTATCTTCATTGAAAAGGACCGAGAGGGGAACTACCAAGCAGATTTTCTCGGCGAACATGAGACGGCAAAGGGGGAGGAACAATTCAACACCCTGATTCGACGTATGATTGACCGCGGTTACTACTATCGAATCATGGAGGCTAGTGACATCGAACGTGCGATGCAGGACAAGGCTGAGATGCAGCGAATGATGTTTGAAGAGATGGTGAAGAGGATTGAGATTTGGCTGGACTTGGCGAAGAAACTCTACGCCGGGACGAACAAGCGGGTCTACCTGTTGGTGGGTAATGATGACCCGAAAGAGATTCAGGATACGATTGGGAAGTATGCGAACGAAAATATCGTGGACGTGAACGATAAGCGCTTCACCCTTGACGCGGGGAATGAATGTTTCGGATTACCTTTCTCGAACATGACGCCATGGAAGCTCCCAGGTGACATAACGGAGGAAGAATTGGAAAGGAAGATTGACGGCTTCGCGACAACCTTGAAAGACACCAAGACCTCGATTTTCCTAATCCACGTTCCTCCATACAATACTGCGATCGATGAAGCTCCGCTACTGCAGGACTTGAAGGTGCAGGTCAACGTTACGGGAATTCAGACAACCCATGTCGGCAGCACTGCCGTAAGAACTGCGATTGCGAAGTACCAGCCGATGCTGTCGCTGCACGGACATATCCATGAATCGAGGGGAATCGCGAGGATAGGCAAGACTCTATGCATCAACCCCGGCAGCGAATATGAGCAGGGTGTACTTCGAGGCGCAGTCATCAACATAGATGACCGATCAAAGAAACTGAAAAGCCACCTACTTGTCTCCGGGTAGTGGAAAGGCCCAGCTTCAACGAGTGAGCATTATTTTCATTGATTTTTCTTTGTCGTCCCAGGCTTTGATTGCTTGATGAATCTGATCCAGACTGAAATGGTGAGTCACTAGTTTCTTTAGCTGAACCTTGCCGGACGCAATGAGGTGGGCAGCGCTCACGTAATGCGCGTATGTGTATGCCGAGTTGCCTGTGAGGAACGTTTCGTTATAGTGAATCAAGTTGGGCTCGAACTGGACTGTCACGCCTTTCGGTGTTCCGCCGAATATGCTAACGTAGCCTCTCCTCGAAGCCATCTTCAGACCCTGCACGATTGTGTCCTGCATTACAGCCGTAACGACAACTATGTCGGCTCCTGCGCCTTCTGTAGCGTCAAGAACCGCTTTGACAGTGTCCTCCTTGGCGCTGAGCACGTGCGTTGCTCCCAGCTCTTGTCCGAGCTTAAGTTTCCAATCAACTAGCCCCGTGAGGATGATTCGATCAGCTCCGTAGAGCTTAGCCAGACTAACATGCAGTAGACCCATAGGGCCGTCCCCGATCACTACAATCGTCTTGCCGGGTCCAGTTCCAAGAGTTTCAATCGTGTTCAAAGAGCAAGCTAATGGTTCGGTCATTGACGCTTCTTCAAAGTTAACGTTTGGGAGCAGAGGGAAAACGACACCTCGATCGACAAACCGTTTGGGAACCAGAACGTAATCTGCGTGCGCGCCGTTCACTTGATACCCAAAAGCTATTGGTTGTTCGCAGAGGTTCTCATGGTGATTGCGGCACATCCTACATTTGCCACAATAAGCGTCTGCAGCAACGTTAACCCTCTCGTTCTCCTTGACGTCATCAACGCCTGACCCGACTTCGTGAACGTAACCAGCGAATTCATGGCCAAGGATTACTGGCGGTTTTACTGACGCACTTCCGTTTCTATAGATTCTGACGTCAGATGGACAGAGACCTGATACTGCCACTTTGACGACTACTTCGCCATTTCCTGCCCTTGGGATCTCTCTTTCCTCAAGCCTGAGGTCGTTTGGTCCGTAGAAGACAGCTGCTTTCGTTCAAAGTCACCTAGAGTGCCTTGAGGGCTTCATCGACGCTCGCACCCTCTTTGACAATCTTCGATATCGCGTGAATCATCTTCTTGGGCTCCTTGTATTGCCAGATGTTTCTACCGATGCTTGTGCCTTTTGCTCCAGCGTCCATGACGCGTTTCACGAACTCCAGGACTTCTCGGCCATTGTTCATCTTCACTCCACCCGCAGCAACAACCGGAACAAGCGAGTACTTCACAATCTTCCTGTAATAATCCATGTCTTCAGGGAAATAGCATTTCATGAGGTCAGCTCCCTCCTCACAAAGGCTTCTCGTGCCCTGCCGGATTAGCTCGGCTTTATTCGCGGTACTCTTACTCCAAGGTTCTACTTCACCCATTATTGGCATCTCATGTTCATGGGCTTCATCAGACAAGATGCCGAATCGGCGGAACATCTCATGCTCGTTCGGATGACCCATAGTGATTGTGTAGACGAGGCAATCGGCACCATCCCGCATTGCTTCACCGACTGAAGACACGAGCATTTGGTCGGCTGGGTCTGTTGAAGTTCCAGTTGCCCCCGTTATGCGGTAGACGATCCCCGCTTTACCGGCAAGAATGTCATGAACTTTGAACAAGGTTCCCCTTCTGAGCAGAATCGCGTCCGCTTTCGCCTCGACGAATTCCCTCACTAGTTTCGAAGGATCCTCCAGTTCAGGATAGTATGCTTCAATCCCGTGGTCTATGGGAACTATGACGGATCCGTTGGAAGGCATAACCCTCGCCAGACGAATAGTTCTTCCTATTCCAGTCATAACAGTCACTTGGCAGCGCAACACTAAATTCGGATTATTAACTCTGCTCCGAGATTATCCGAAATATGCAAACTCAAGACGAAAGACGCGTGACTAGTTTGAAATCTTCTCTATGCTTCTCGTACAGGTTCAGGTAAACGGAGAATAACTCGTCGTAGAGACCTCGAAGTGAATGGTCCGCTTCAATTCCCTCCATGTCGCGTGCCCATTCTTGAACGTCATCCCACTTCTTTATGATGCCAGCGGACATGTATCCGATGTAGGCAGTGCCAACTGTCGTAGACAACGACGGTTTGTAAGCCAAATGTATTCCGAGTACGTCTGCCATGATTTTACGGAACAGTCTGCTTCTAGCCCCACCGCCCGTGATGGTTCCTGCTTCAATTCGGTATCCTTTCTCGCGCATTATGCGAAGGTGGTGTAGGAAGGAATAGCTGACTCCTTCCATTGAGGCTCGTATAATATCGCTAGGTTTGTCCTCTTGGTGAAGGCCAAAGATGACTGCACGTGCCAGTGGATCGAAGATTGGCGTTCGTTCACCCAGTATGTACGGCAGGATTACAATCCCGTTCGAACCTGGTTTTGATTTCGCCGCAAGCTTCTCTGCCTTCTTGAAATCGACCTGACCGTTCATCAGGAGGCGGAGTATCCACTCGTAGAACAATCCGGAGGCTGCAGTGCCTCCTCCAACATAGTATAATCCTTGAATGGGACTGAGGTCGAGGTATAATCTCCAGTCAGGTTTTGGATTACTTGTTGGCGTGTAGATGATTCCCGTTGTGCCGAGTTCTAGTGAGATGTTGCCTTCTGTAATGAGTCCCATTCCGATAGGTGTGCTAACAGCGTCTACGCAACCACTCGTAATCGTAACCTGCCTGTTCGTTAAGCCCAGTTTCGATTTCAGCGCACGTGATGTTATCTCAGTAGTTCGAAGTGTCTGTTTGAGCTCTGGTAATGCTGAAGAATCCAAGTTAAGCATGGACAGCATCGTATCGGACCAATTCATCTTCGAATAATCGAGGAGTCCCCCCTCTTCAGCGATCGTGTAATCGACCACTTCCTCACCTGTGAGTTTCCAAATCAAGTACGTGCTGAGGTCAAACACCTTCACAATCCTGGCTGTGACTGATGGTTCATTCTTCTTGATCCAGAGAAGTTTCGGAGCCCACTGCTGAATGTTCGCCTGATTCCCATTAATTCGCAGTAATTCATCAATCCCGACTTTCCTGTTTAACTCGTCAACTTCAGTTGACGCTCTAAGATCATTGTAGAGGATCGCTTTCCTTAGCGGCCTGTTTGATTTACCTAGAAGCACCATGACGGGTGCCATGCATGAGAATGAGATTAGCAGATCATCCTGCTGCTTTAATCCGCGGGAGATTTGCCTCAGAACTCTTGATACGCTTAGGAAGACTTGGTCAGGATCAACTTCCATGAAGCCTGGTTGAGGATGGTTGAGCGGGCATGTACGCACCGAGATTGACTGTTTAACTCGCCCTCGCTGGTTTACTATAGACGCTTTCGTTAGGCTGGTACCTATATCCAGCGCTACAACTTGCATTCCTCATCACCGCAGAACGTTTTCGATTTCTCGCCACCACTGCTTCTTAGTTCCATTCTTCGCTGCTTTAACCCAATTCTTAGATTTTGGAAACTGTTCGACGTAACTGATCAATTGCTGGATTCTTGTTGCGCAAATTTGCAGCTCGACTTCATGAGACTGATTTACGAGTTCCGTGATCCTTGCGACCGTTGCTCTCAAGTTACTAATGGCATCATAATAAAACCCCCAATCGTTCGCCAAGACTGCAGCAACTCGTTGTACGTTAACCTCGGCCTCCCACTTGTCAAGCGTTGATAACGCGATCATATCCAAGAGGTCTTTATCGTTCACGTAATGTATCTGCAGCTTCGTTAGCAGTAGGTCCGCGACATTCAAATCCGGAAAATCCAGCTCAAGTCTTCCGCGGATGTCGATGTCATGGTTGAACTCGAGCTCGTCCAGAAATATGTCAACGTGGTATGTTCCTTCCGGTTGGTAGTAGATTCTTCTTCTGTCACCGAAGAGTGCATTGATTATCTTGTCCTTCTGGAAGAGATACTGTTCTAGGAAGAGCTTGTTGATCTTCTTCGTATCCTTAGAGTACCCTACAAGGTCGAGGTCGGCGAAGTTCGCGGAGGACTTGCCTGCCTTCCTGTATTTGAGTATGAGTTCCTTAATGACCTCGTTCTTTTCGACCAAGTGGAAGATGGCGACTCCGCCAGTGATCCGTAGCGTTGCCCCCTCTTTCCGAGCGTCCTCTACTATGCGTAGGCCTTCCTGAATTAGTTCGTCTCCACCCAGCTCAGACTTTTTGGTGACATCGGAGGATGTGCTCAATACTCAGTCACAGCGCAGTGCCACACTAAGGCTCAGTCTGAGGACCTCCCCCGTCTTTTTAATGCACCTAAGCGGCTGCATTACCTAGGAGCTCCTTAACTGAACTGGGGAATTTCAAACCTGTTCCAGTGATTACGCAGCATACGTTTGAACCATGAGTAAGGTGGATGTGCTTCAGTGCAGCTACGGCTGCTGCGGCGGCTCCTTCAACGATTAGGCCCTCCGAAATCAATAGGCGAGCTGCTTCTGAAATATCATCATCCGTAACCATAACAATCTCCCCATTGGATTCCTTCAATGCTTGGGACAGGGCTGGTTCTTCAACACGGTGAAATCCTGCAATTCCTTCTGCCACCCTAGTCTGTTTCGTGGCGGACGCTATCATTCGCGTTCTCGCCCGAGCGGCTTTCAGCCCTCGCCAGACGCCTGCGAGCAACGTCCCATTGTTCGTTGGGCAGATAACATAGGTCCATTTCTTCATCTTGGCAATCTCGCTTCCAATCCCCGAGTCTCCGATCACCTTCTCAATTCTAGCTCCGGGATTACAGTTCAAGAACCCCTCACGGTCTGCGGTTGACTGACATTCTTTGATGGCTTCATCATACGTATTGCAAAGCGTGATTGTTGGGCTGTAGGCTTGAATTTGGCTTAAACGGTCAGGGGTAATTGTACGAGGGAGAAATACATGACACTTCAAGCCATTGATGTAAGCATAAGCTGAGAGCGAGATTGCAGCGTTACCTGTACTCGCAATCGCTACGTCACGCGCGCCTCTTTGAGTAGCACGTTTCATGATTGCTTCTGATTCCCGATCTTTATGCGACCCCGTTGGGTTGTAGATCTCGAGTTTACCGTAGACTTTGCAGCCAAACCTTTTCGAGCAATTAGGGAGATTTCTGAGCGGCGTTGAACCTGCGAATGAAGTCAACTCTGATCACTCTGATCGGGGAGAAGGGAATACGGTTTGATATTAGGTGATATGAACAAGAAGACTAACCGATTATCGCTTTCAATTTTGTCATTTCTGTCTATTAATGGAGTTCTCAGGTTATCGCTATCAGGAAAACCGTCAAGCCCACACCAAACGTAATGTTCCCCCACACATCAATCCTCTGCCCATTTCATATGGTTGCCAACTCTCTCAGCTTCCAGTAGAGCAATCTATTCCGGCGCAGTGCGTCATCACAAAATGCCAAATACAATAGTGCTAACTAGAAACATGGTGGAATAGTACGACTAGATTTTCCATAGGGACCGCATTTTTATTATTACCAATTTTCACTCTCATAATCCTCTACCTCATATCGAAACTAATGCGAAGAAATCCTAAACCACAACCTGCGGCACCAAAGAACGGGAAGAAATGAGCCTGATTATGCTCAAATACGCAGCTCAGATTTGGGTGACTATTTCTCGGCAAACCGACAAGTCAATACAATTGGAGAAGACGAATCTCAGATTCTAATGCCGAACTCCTCTTTGACGGTTCTCAAGACGACTATTGTTTCTGTTCCTGCAATGCCCTCAACCGTGCCTATTTGATCTATGATCTTGCCAAGCTCATCAGTTCCACTTGTCCTTATTTTGAGGATTGAATAATACTCGCCAGTTACGTCGTAGATTTCGTTGATATCATCGAATTTCTTGAGAGCGTCCAGCATTCCGTGGAAGGTTTTCGGGTGGGCTCGAACGAGTACAATCGCGATTAAACCTTTTCCAACAGCCTTCGGGTCAACCATTGCCCTGAAGCCTTTGAGCACACCTTTCGCCTGAAGCTTCCTTACTCTAACGAAGACCGTCGCTTCACTCACGCCGGCATGTTCGCCAATCTTCCTGAATGACCTGCGGCCGTCGCGTTGGAGTTCCCTGAGAATCTTACGGTCAGTTTCGTCCAGTTCAATTATCGTGGAAGTCTGCTTGGTCAAAGCTGTTCAATCACCTATCGCGCAAACCCTCAAAGGTTTCTAAGTCCATAGGCAAAATTTATTGGTTATTCCGCACGTGAGTGGTGGTTTTCATAAAGAATCTTTAACAATTCAGTTACTTTATGGAGGTCGCTTGTGTTAGTCGTTCAAGTTTGAAATTAAACCGAGAGTTTATTAAGGAAAGTTTGAAAAATAAGCGTTTTTCATACGGTTTCCTCAATAATTCGGTGAATCGATTGAGTAATGAACAGGTCTTCCGGAACGCTGCACTTTCGAACTGGTCGCTTGGTGCCACTGCTCTGCGGGTTGTTCGTGATGTCTTGGATTACCCAATGAGCTCGACTAATGTATCGTCCTGAACCAATTTACTATGCGTTTGAAGCAAACCGTAAAATCTGACAAGACATCCAATAGGAATGAACAATTCGAGGAAAAGAAAATGCGAAAAATCCTATCCCTTACGGTATTATTCTTGTTAACTATCTCAGTCTCAGCGCTGATCGTTTTCCCAGTGAGAGCACAGACTGCACCCGTCATCTTCACCGTTGGATGGGGAGCCGCTCCTATGGACACTCTGAATCCAACCGCTGTCACGCTCTACGACGGTGGAGCATACGTGATCATGCACCTTATCTACGATACGCTGGTGAGAGCGGATGTGAACGGTGACCCGATACCCGACCTGGCGCAAAGCTGGAGCTATTCCAACGCCACGACTGTAACGCTCAACCTTGTTCACAACGCAACATGGCACGATGGCCAACCTTTCACCGCTGACGATGTCGTATACACCGTGAATACTTACCTGGCTCACTCTGAACTCCCTATCATGAGATTATACGTTCAGAACGTACAATCAATCGCAGCCCTTGACCAATATACGGTTCAAATCTTCCTGAAAACTCCAGATGCAACATTCATCAGCGAACTGCTCCCTGCGATGTACATTATTCCCAAACACATTTGGCAGAACGTTTCGAACTTCACGTCCTACACTAATTCGAACCCTGTTGGTACTGGGCCGTTCAAATTCGCAAATTGGGGCGGCGTGAACACGTATGTGCAGCTAAACGCAAACACAAACTACTTCCTTGGCGCACCGCACATCGATCAACTCGTCGTAAGATACTTCACATCGTACAATCCAATGGCTTTGGCTCTCGAGTCAGGAGAGATAGACTATGCTGGCCCGCTCTTTCCACCCGCACTAGCACAGCCTTTGGCAACAACGAATGGCGTCCAAGTGATAACGCGCCCTGATCAACGATACTACTACTTCTGCTTCAACGGCTATGTTAACGGAACGGGTAATCCAACGTTACGTGATCTAAATGTCCGACTTGCACTCTCCCATGCAATCAACACTACAGAGTTGAACGAAGTCGTTTGGAACGGAACCTACGCTACTCCACAAAATACCGTCATTCCGCTCACCTTCGAGAAGTGGGTGAATCCAAACATTCAAGCCTACGACTTCAACCTAGCCGAAGCTGCCCAAATTCTAGACAACGCAGGCTACAAACCTGGAAGTGACGGAATTCGAGTAAGCCCGAGCGGTGTGAGACTATCTTACAAGATCGAAGTTCCCTCAGACTATTCTGAGGAGTACCGTGCGGCGCAAGTCATCTCAACCTGGTGGAAACAAATAGGAGTCGAAGCGAAACCCCAAATTACCGACACGGGCACGCTAGGAAACGAAGTCGTCGCATGGCAGCACGATACCTTCATCTGGGTTTGGTCTGTAGGAGAAATCGTTGGCCCCGACTATTTCCTGAGCATGTTCAAGACTACGGAAGCGCAGCCGAACCCTAACGGTGGTCTCAGCGATTCCGGATTCATGAATGCAACGTACGATCAACTATACAGTCAGCAGCAACAAGCAACTGATCCAGCACAACGCCAACAGATAATCTGGCAGATGCAACAAATACTCCATGACAATGCGGTCTACGTACCCCTTTATGACCCGTCTGCTGTTCAGGCATATAGAAGCGACAAGTTCACGAATATTCCAGGCGGATCACTGCCACCATTAAACCAGTATGCTTCAAATAACCTATTCCTGAGTGTCACGCCGGTTTCAGCAATGACCCAAACGACCCAGTCAACATCACAGTCAAACTCAACTGCTGCAGCCCCGCAGGGGGTTAGCAGTGAAACTCTAACGGCGATAGCTGCAGTGATAATTGTAGTAATTGCTGCGGCAGTTCTCTTAAAGCGGAGGAAAAGTGGACCCGAAAAGGTTCAGTGACCTCCCCTTTTCCCTATTTTTCAATTAAACCACGGGAATGACGTTTCGCCTTGGTGAATGTTGCGTACGTTGCGAGAAAGTTAACGAGTTTGGTTGTAACAATTCTTCTGGTTCTAACGTTCAATTTCTACCTATTCAGGGTGCTTCCTGGGAACCCGTTTGCGCTCCTCTTCAGGGGAGCGGGACTCTCGGCTAATGCGGTCCAGAGTTTAAGTGCACAGTTCGGCCTTGATCAGCCTCTTTGGATTCAATATGTAATTTACCTACGGAACACGCTAACAGGGAACTTAGGGTTGTCATTCCAGACTAGAGCCCCCGTCACGGACATGATACTTCCCGCTCTCATCAATACGGCGATCTTGCTGAGTGCCGCTTCGGTAATTTCGATCGTTATTGGAATCTTGATCGGTATGTATGCGGCTTGGCGTCGGGGATCGAAGTTTGATGTAGGAGCTTCCGCAACCACTCTAGTCCTTTACTCGATGCCAACGTTCTGGCTGGGATTGGTCCTTATGGTTGTCGGTGTAGTCTACTTCAGATTACCCGTCGCCGGTATGCAATCCTTCACGGGGGTTACTCCAGATTTCTTGGGAGAAGTTGTTGATCTTGCTCGGCACATGGTGCTTCCGCTCTTAACTCTCGTTCTCGGGCTTGTAGGCCAATATGTGTTGGTTATGAAAGGAGCTCTGCTTGATGTTTTTACAGAGGACTTCATGATAACTGCAAGGGCTAAGGGAATTTCGAATCAAAAACTTCTCTGGGATCACGGATTCAAGAATGCCGTACTCCCAATGGTCGCATTAGTCGCGCTAAATCTTGGATTAAGTATCGGCGGCGCGGTCCAAACGGAAACTGTCTTTTCTTGGCCTGGCATGGGGCTACTCATATATCGGGCAATTCTCGCACGCGATTATCCTATACTCCAAGGTGCGTTTCTCGTTGTTACCGTAACTGTGATCATTGCTAACTTCGTCGCGGACATCCTTTATCCGTTCTTGGATCCGAGGGTGGGAGAGTAATGAGTGAGCCTGAGAAAACTTCGGATTCGTATCCGGAACTGACATCCAACTATCGCTCCGTGAAGGAGTTCTGGAGGGTTTACAAGGGGAACCGGATGGGCATGATTGGGTTAGCGATTTTGGCCGTCTTCATTCTTGTTGCAGTCTTCGCACAGGAATTAGCTCCATATGATCCAAACCAAGTCTTCATAGCGCAAATGCTTAGGCCACCGAATTGGCAACATCTCTTCGGTACGAACGAGGCGGGCCAGGATCTGTTCAGCCAAGTAGTTTACGGCACACGATCCTCACTCCTTGTAGGCTTCGTAGCTTCACTCATAGCGACCTCTGTTGGCACACTAATCGGCATCTTCGCCGGATACTATAGTGGACTCATCCGAGAATTCCTTCTAAGATTGACCGACTTCTTCATAGTAATCCCGTCACTCGTCCTAATGATAGTTCTTGCATCAATCCTAGGAGCAGGACTCACAAGCGTTATCTTAGCCATCGGCCTCGTCGGTTGGACCGGAACCGCACGAGTTGTCATGTCGCAGACTCTCTCGGTCAGAGAACACACCTTCATAGAGGCGAGTCGAGCATCAGGAGCGGGCGATTTCTACATACTTCGCTCTCATATTCTTCCCAATGTGATGCCCGTCGTCTTCGCGCAGACCGTGCTAATTGTTGCGAATTCAATTCTGTATGAATCAGTACTTACCTTTCTCGGGTTGGGAAATCCGAATCAAGTGACTTGGGGCCAGATTCTGCAGTTCGCAGTTCACCTCAGGTGCCATAACAACCGCATGGTGGTACGTCATTCCTCCCGGCCTTAGTATCATGCTCGTTGTGCTCGCTTTCTCACTCACTGGATACTCGCTCGATGAAATATTCAACCCTCGTGTGAGAAAGATCTAACCTTGCACGAGACAAACGTCCTCGAAGTTACTGATCTCAGAACATATTACAAGACTGCTCGCGGCCCGCTAAAAGCGGTCGACGGTGTATCATTCACCCTTCACAAGGGGGAGATCCTCGGATTAGTCGGCGAATCAGGTTGCGGTAAGACAACCCTTGCATTATCCATAGTGCGATTGTTACCTCCAGCAGCCCAAATCGTATCCGGGAAAATTTCGTTGCGCAACCAGGACATCCTCGGAATGAATGAGGAGAAAATGAGAGCCATCCGATGGAAGAAAATGTCCATAATTTTCCAGGGTGCCTTGAACTCTTTGAATCCAGTACTATCCGTCAAAGAACAGATCGCTGAAGCAATCGTAGCACATGAAAAAACGGATACGAGCAACGTCACTGAACGTATCAGTACGCTATTTACCTCAGTAGGGTTAGAGCCTACGAGAAAGGAAAATTATCCGCACGAATTCAGCGGCGGGATGAAGCAGCGCGTAATGATCGCAATGGCGTTGGCGTGTAACCCTGAACTTGTGATCGCCGATGAACCGACGACCGCCCTTGACGTAATCGTTCAATATCAGATTCTAGACCTGATAAGGACTCTCCGTGATAAATTACAGATTTCAATGATTCTCATAACACACGATCTCTCGGTTATCGCGGAGCTCTGCGATACGGTTGCTATCATGTATGCCGGGAAAATCGTCGAGTTCGGCAACATCTTCGAGATATTTGAGAAGCCGAAACATCCGTACACCCGCGCGTTACTCAAATCTATTCCAAAGATGGAGGGTTCAAGAACACGACTACTATTCATTTCAGGATCAGTCCCTGACCTGACCAGACCAACCCCGGCCTGTCGATTCTACGACCGGTGTTCCTACGCACAGAAAATATGCAGTGAAGTCGAACCGAGATTGGAGCAAATTACTGCAAACCTTTCAGTAGCATGCCATTTTTGGAGGCAGATCGAGAAGCAATGAACGCAGCTGAACCACTGGTAGTTATCAGGAGCGTCAAGAAACTTTTCCCTGTAAGACGCGGCTTTTTCGACCGCTCTAAGGAAAAATTCATCCGTGCCGTTGACGGCGTCGACATCGAGATTCGCAAAGGTGAAGTCCTCTCTCTGGTGGGCGAATCAGGTTGCGGTAAAACCACCCTAGCGCGACTAATCCTACATCTCCTAGACCCAACAGAAGGGAACATAACCTTCGACGGAAGAGATCTCTTCTCTAAAAACAAGGGAGAAATGCGCAAAGTTAGGCAGCAGGTGCAAGCAGTTTTCCAGGACCCGTACGCTTCGCTTGATCCGAAGAAGACAATCCTTCAAGTTATATCAGAACCGTTGGTAGTTAACGGGTTGAACAAGAACGGCGTTAAATTGTCTAAGCGAGTTCGTGAGTCACTTATCGCAGTTGGGCTTTCACCGCCCGAATTGTACATGGGGAAATTTCCATACGAGCTGAGTGGAGGGCAGAGGCAGAGAGTTGCAATTGCCCGTGCCATCGTCATAAACCCAAGGCTCATAGTGGCTGATGAACCCGTTTCGATGCTTGACGTTTCAATCAGGGCTGAAATCCTAACGCTGATGCTGGATCTAAAGCGGGACCTGAACCTGACTTATGTCTTCATAACACACGATCTCGCAGTCGCTCGGTACGTCTCTGATAGGATGGCTGTGATGTATCTGGGTAAAATCGTTGAGGTGGGCCCGGCTGACGAGGTGTGCGCTAGACCTGTACACCCGTACACCAAAGCATTGCTGTCAGCCCTCCCAAGTGCAGATCCTAGAGCTCGACACAGAGGCCTTCAGTTGAAGGGAGAGGTACCAAACGCTATAGAAATTCCGACAGGCTGCCGGTTCAGACCGAGGTGCCCGTACGCATTCGAGAAATGCATAGTTGAGCCCTACCTAGCTAAGGTTGGCTCAGATCATTATGCCGCCTGCTATCTCGCAGAGACTTGACTCTTGACCACATTTCGTGCCATGCTGAGAAATCGGTCGAGATTCTCAAAGTTACCCTCGCAGTTCCCGACATTCACGCAGTTGGCAAACATCTCAATTGTAGCGATCAGAGAGGACGTCTCCCAACTTATACTCCCACAAGTTCTTGGTTGAAATTGAAGCATGTTTATGCTCTGAGCAAAAGGGTCTACATGTAAGGCGGAGTCTTTGAGGACCAAGTCAACCCATAACCTAGCAGGATTCCGTTTCTGAACTGAATACATGTTCAAGAGGACTCTCATGCCGTTTGCAAGACTTGATAGCAATACGACTGCTAACGACTGAGACCCTCGTCCAGATCTCTCAAACTGGACCTCAGCGATTCTTGAACCGGTGACCCATTCGATTACGTCAAAGAGTTGGATGAGCTTCGCTATGAATGCGGTTGTGAGTGGTCTAGAATTAACCCCACAAGTCATAGTTATCGAGAGGGCTTGATTCCACGAGCTCTCAACATTAGATTTTAGTGTTTTGAAGCCTGGCTCCGTTTTCATCAAGTTAGGGGAGAATAGACGGATGTTTCCGTCACTCGCAATCTTCTCCAACTGACGCGCCTGCTCCATTGTCAGAGCAGCGGGGAATTCGACGAGTGTATGTTTCTTTCTAAGGAGGGCTGTCTTCGCAAGTTGGGTATTCCTAGGATTAGCGCCGAGGATAGCTACGGCATCCAACTCTGCTTTGGAGATTGAGCGCGCAAAATCCTTACCGGTTATCAGTACTGCTCTCCAAATGTGACCCGATACGGGGATATAATCCAGCTCTGAGGCTTCAAGGTTCATGAACCCTATGGTGAACATGTCAATTCTCCTTCGCGAGTGGTAGTTTGACCGCCCTCTTTTGCTCGATCGATTGGAGAACTGCTAGAATGATTTCAAGAGCGGCTCGGGCTTCGGTCCCTGTAACGGGGGGTTCTTTCGAGTTGATTATGCAATCAAGGAAGGCGATTATTTCATTTTCATATGCACTATCAACGCTCAAGAGATCCGCATAAGCTAGGGGATACGTTATGCCGGTTTCAGTTCCATGAGTCACCACATTCATGTGATTGTCAGATGCGGATAGTAATCCATTTGTTCCCAGCACTTCTAACGTCGTGTATTGTGTGAACGCTTTCGGGAGAACGTAGCCCACCTCGAACGATGCGACAATTCCTTTCCTGAATTTTAGGCCGGCGAAGATCTGCTTATAGACTTCCGTGGATGTACTTCTCAAGTTAGCAATGCCGAGCACCTCCGTGACCTCATCGCCTAACATCCAGCGCAGCAGGTCCGCCTCATGAATTCCAATCTCAGCAATCGGGCCAATGGTCATTGCGGGGTTGAAGTACCAGGACCCTGATTCAGCCAAGGTTCTTCTTGAAATCTGAGTTGCCCAGACGGGTTTTCCGATTTGGCCTTCTCTTATCAGTCTCCTCACAGTCATGTATCGTGGAATGAATCTTCGCGAATGAGCGACCATGAACTTCACATGGTTTCTTCTGCAAGCATCGATCATTCGATTCGCATCTTCAAGTGAGAGCGCGATTGGCTTCTCACATAACACGTGTTTTCCGGCCTTGGCCGCTCCGACTACAATGTCTGCATGATACTTTGTTGGTGTGCATATGTCCACAGCTTCCACGTCGTCAAGATCAAGCAATCTTTCGTAGTCGTCATATGAATATTCAGCATGAAACTTCTCCGATGCGGCCTTAGCCACTGACTTCTCGCTATCAGCTACAGCTACGAGTCTTGCCGTAGGTATCCTCTTTAACGCTGGAAGGTGGGATTCCTGAGCTATTGATCCGCAGCCTATCAGGCCAATTCCAATTTTCCTGGTGGATGCAGCGGGTGGATTCAAGCTATCTCCGCTCAGCGAAAAGATGGTATAATTTCCTTTGCGAAGAGTGTTGTTTGGTTTTCTATCTCGTCATATGATTCGTTCCCGATCATGGAGCAAACTAGATGATCCAACCCAGTCTCCTTGTATGCCTCAATTTCATGCACGACCGCTTTGCGTTCGCCGCCTATCATGTATGCTTGCTCACCTGAGCTTAGAGAATAAGTCGTACTGGCTGATGCGGATATCTTAACTGGGACTCTGACACTCACGTCAATCTTCCGTCGCTCTTTCATCATTGAGAGGAGTCTCTTCATTCCTTGAGCTAATTCCTTCGGTGATAGACCGACTGGGTGCCAGCCGTCACCTAGACTTGCTACTCGCTTGAGAGCTTGTAGAGAAGTCCCACCGATCCATACTGGTGGTCCCGTTTTTGGAATGGTTTTGGAAGAAAAGTGATCTCGCTAAACTTGAAGAGAGGGCCATCAAAAGTAGGATCGTTGCTCGTCCAAAGTTCTCTTATCGCTCTAATCTGCTCATCCATTATCTGACCCCTATCGCGGAAGTTGCAACCCAAAGTCTTGAACTCGTCTTCCATCCAACCCGCACCAACCCCCAAAATCAGTCTTCCTTCGCTCAGTTGGTCCAGAGATGCAGTCTCCTTCGCAAACAAGATTGGATTACGCATTGGCAGGACAATTATCGAGGTACCTAACGCCACATGCTCGGTCCTAGCGGACGGCGTAACTGAGTGTAATCAGACTTTCAAGAAGGCTACCGTACGGGTTAGCGAATTTCTTGTTCACTGCTACATGGTCAGTTGTCCAAATTGAGTCAAACTCCAGATCTTCAGCAAGCTTGCAGAAATTAGACACCGATTTCTTCGACATCGCAGCCCCGTAGTGAGGGATACAGGTACCAAACTCCAATCTTTCGTCACGGATAGTCGATAGCAAGTGAACCTATTTGACTTGCGCTCTCCAAACTGTTCGAGATAATGTTAACATGCGTGAGTCACGCCATCGGACGAGATTCTCATCGCTCATTCCGCGTTTTCCTGATCATCCTGCTCACACTCCTTTCAACTTCGAACTTGACTCTGGGCGGAATCCTTGTCCATTTCGCTAGACTCCGCCAAGTGTCTGGAAGGATTTTAGCGTAATAATCCATGCATCCTTCTATTCCTCCCACCCCATGTGGTCCACCATGAATATGCGCCTGCAGGAACGGTCCTAAGCCAACACAGAAAGCCGCCTTCGAGAATTCGCATAGCGCAACATCTACTTCCTCCGCATCAACAATTCCTCTACCTACCATGTCAAGGGCCTCCCGGAACAGGGTAAACTGAAGACGGTTCGTTATGTAATCTTGAACTTCCCTCTTCATGACTAGTGGCTGCTTTCCGACCTTTTTCATCAAGTCCGAGGCAACCTGCACTGTCCTTTCACTGGTGCGTCGACCGGGAACGATTTCAACCAGCCTGGTCAAGTGAACAGGAATCTGACAAGGGTGGATTACGATACACCTCTCGGGCGACTTAGAAGTGGCCTGGATCTTGGAAACTGGAAATCCTCCGGAGCTACTCGCAATTACGATCTCGCGAGGAGTGAGGTGACTTATCTTAGAGAACACCAGCCGCTTCAATGGCAACGATTCAGGAACGGATTCTTGCACAAAGTCTGCTCTCGTCACAGCCTCAGTTAAGTCAGTCGTGTACTCTATTCGGCCTAACGCTTTTCTAGCATCGTTACCACTGATCAAGTTACTATTGACTAAGCTTCGGAAATTTCCCTTAATGCATCGTTTTGCCATAACCAGTGCATTCTCATCATTATCATGAAGGACGACTTCGCATCCTTTCCCCGCGAAGAGCGTTGCCCAGCTTCTCCAATCGTACCTGCACCAACGCACGCAACTCGTAGCCGCATATCAAAAGACCAAGCGACAGTAAACTATACCGCTTGCATATAATTCGAGTTCTGCAAACTAGTTGGCGCTTAACTCTTAAAAGAGATCGGAGATTCCGTTTGTCGGTTAAGTTGCACGCGAATCTCTCACACTTGGAAGAGGAAGTTGAGGAGAGCATCTCATCTGACAATTTGATGCGACATGTCCATGAAATCTCAAGATACGTACGAATGTCCGGCAGTGAAGAAGAGGCGAAATCGTTACAATACGTGAAGCGAATACTTACGCAGTATGGATTCAAAGTGAGAACCTATCGATTCGACGCTTACATTGGCGAACCTAAATCTGCACACCTGTCCACATTGTCTCCTGAATTAAGAGAAATCAACGGGATTACGTCAGCCCTAGCTCCATCAACTCCCTCGGGAGGAATCGAGGGTGAGATTGTCTACGTTGGGAAAGGAACGGAGACAGATTTCGCCAAGCAAGATACTCGCGGAAAACTAGTGCTTGTAAAGGAACTTGCAGAACCTGAAATAGCAAAGCGAGCTGACAATCATGGAACAATCGGTCAAATATTCATCAACGATTACTATGCACATGAAGGTATTGTTTCAGTTGTTTGGGGATCCCCTAGACAGGAAACAGTTAGTCTACTGCCGAAAACGCCCTGCATCTCAATAACTGAACAAGACGGAATTCTTCTCGAACAGCTTCTGAGCAAAGGACGAGTCACGGCTAAGCTAACGACAGAATCTTGGCGCGGCTGGAAGAAGATCCCAATCCTCACAGCCGACTTGCCCGGGAAGGCTGAACGGAGCAGATTCGCTCTCCTTGCAGGACATATTGACTCGTGGCATTACGGAGCGATGGATAATGCCAGCGCGAACGCTATTATGCTCGAGGTCGCGGGTCATATCAGATCACAGGAAGATGTTGCGACGAGGAATCCGACTCGCCTTTTGGTCAGGACATTCTCATGGAAGATATGCTGGGTCTACATGGTACGCCGACAATTTCTGGCTTGATTTGGAGAAGAACTGCGTAGCGCATGTGTATACTGATTCTGCAGGCGCGAAGGGGGCAACCGCGCTAACTGAAGCATCTGTAATGCCAGAGACCTCGGATTTAGCCTCAAGAGTTGTTATGCACGTTGCAGGACAGGAGTTGGCTTGCCGCAGTTTCTCAAGGGCCGGAGACCAGTCATTTTGGGGAATAGGTATTCCATCAATCTTCATGCTCCTATCCGAGATACCTGTAGCCGCTGGTGAAAAAGATCCTGCCCTAAGAACGGTGGCGCTCTTTGGGCCGTCACCAACTGGCCTAGGCTGGTGGTGGCATACGCCTGAAGACACTGAGGATAAGATTGACCCGCAGAACTTGAAGCGGGATGCAACAATCTATGCGAACGTTATGTTTGCACTCTGCGTGAATCCCATTCTTCCCTTAAACTATGAGAGAACCGCAAGAGAACTGAAAACTGTGTTAATTGGGCTCCAGGAGGCCTGTAAAGGAATTCTGGACCTTCAACCACTAATTGCTGAAGCTAACAGGTTAGTTGCAGCAACGAGAAAACTCAATGCTATGGCGCTGAAAACGAAGACAAGCGACAAGAAGAGAATCGAACTCGTAAACCAGACGAAAATGCGGTTAGGGCGCATCCTCGTTCCCATCAATCAGACACTAGTTGGAAGGTACGACCACGACCTTGCGGCCCCCATCCCTCCATTACCGCTCCTGGACCCTGTGCATAAGCTAGTGGGTCTAGACCATGACTCTGATGAGTTCAAGTTCTTGCGTAACGGCTTGAGGCGCAACATCAATCAAGTCGCAGACGCGTTGGAGAGAGCGGTCGAAACCATAAGTTTGGTTCTTGAGAGTTACTAGACCATTCATGGCCAGGGCTAGCTAGACCAACCAGAACTGCACGTCACTTACGGTTCTCGTATCCTAGACTGTACAGAAGTGTCAACGCGTAGATCTTCGCGAAGTCAACTAATTCACTTATTCTCACGTTTTCATCTGCCCCGTGCTGTTTGCTTGTCTTATGGTCTCCCGGTCCGAATCCGCAGATAACAGGAATACCCGCATTGACTAGGTAAGCGCCGTCGGTTGTTCCGTATCCCGACGGCCAGTTTGGGCTCGTATCCTAATACGATCTGTGTTGCTTTCTTGGCTGCTTTCAAAGCAATGTTCGATTCATCAATCTCTGCCGCAGGAGCATAGGCAAATGGTTCTACGGTAGCGGAGAATTGTGGGTCCTCCTTCCTTAACGCTTCTATGACTTCATTGAACTTGTCCACTATAGATTCCAGAGTCATTCCGGGGACTAGTCGGACGTCAACTTCTGCTTCGCAGACCTCAGGAATTACGTTCGTTTTGCTGCCTCCTTTGATAACGGTTCCAGGTGAGATTGTTGGAGGAGGCAGGAACTTGTGAGGTGTATGCAGTAATTCTGTTTTCTCTAGCGTTAGGAGTAGTCGGCACATGCTCAAGACCGCGTTAACTCCGTTAGATGGATTACTTGCGTGAGCACTTCTTCCTGATGTTCTTAGCTTGATCCAGCAATTCCCTCGTGTAGCATGTCTTATAGCGACCGTGCCACCGAAGACCGAACCTTCTGCAACGATTCCCATATCCGCTTTAGCAAGACCGTTCTTGATCATGTATTTCGTGCCATGGATAGAGTCAACTTCTTCGTCGGCGACGGCGTGAAAGACGACGTTTCCACTCAAGGATATCCCTGATTCGACGATTCCGCGCAGGCAAATTGCAACAGCGGCAAGTCCACCTTTCATGTCGGCTGCTCCACGACCTAGAATTAGATCGCCCTTCACCTCGCCAATGAAAGGGTCGACGGTCCAAGCGGAAGTATCGCCTTCCGTCACCACGTCAGTATGTCCGTTGAATAGAAATCGGGGCCTGTCGCTGCTACCTTTCAAAACAGCTTGAAGATTGACCATTCCTGGTGCAGAAGTGTGTAGGGAGACAGACATCCCGATTGACGATAATTGACTAGCAAGAACGTCAGCGGCTTCGGTGACGTTTCCAGGAGGGTTGACGCTTTTTCGCCGTATAAGTTCCTGCGTCAGCCTCACTAAGTTCGGTTTTAGTTTTTCTATATGTTCGAGAACTTCTGCCTCACGCGACATGGATTAGCTGGAACCAGCTTCGAATATTAAGAGTCTGGACGCTTCCAAGTAATCTGAACGTGTTGAATTAGGAAAACTCAATTCGCCTCAACCTTAAGGTACTCTTCAACTTTCGAGGCTAAAGTGTCAACTTCGTCTTCTGAATGCGCATATGATACGGCGCAATGAGGTAGATCGGATGTCATCAGTAGTATTCCGCTCTTCACAAGGTAATTGAACATGCGTCTCGATCTTTGCTTCTGCTCTTCGGAGTAGTGCGTAATGTCTCGTACCCTCTTCCGTTTTGTGAGATGAATTCCGAAGAGTGATCCTGTTCCTGTAACTCTCGCGCGACTGCCTGGTCGGTCGAAGATAGTGGCCAAGTTTGATCTTAGTCTGGATCCCAGCCGATTGATTCTCTCATAGACTGGTTCGTCGCGGAGGGTTTGAAGTGTGGCTTCTCCTGCAGTCAACGTGAGAATGTTCCCTGCGCCTGTTCCTCCATGAAAACAGTACTCGCTATCGGAGTACTTTTTGTGATCCATGTGTTCCATCAGATCGCGTCGTCCGCCGACTGCGCCGATTGGCAGTCCCCCTCCAATGATCTTGCCGAATACTGTCAAATCAGGTTTGACGTTGAAGTATTCTTGGCCACCTCCTAGGGAAAGCCTGAATCCAGTTATCACTTCGTCGAAAACAAGTAGGGCACCGTTTTCATCGCATATTTCGCGTAGTCCTTTCAGGAATTCCTTTTCGGCGGGTATCATTCCACCCGAGCCTAAGACAGGTTCCACTATTACAGATGCCAGTCGCGTTTTTCGGATAGTCTTTCGAACTCCATCAAGGTCGTTGTATGGCAGGACAAGTGTGTCCTTCAACGCTCCTTTGGTTAGTCCGCCGGAAGGGAGAATTTGGAAGGGGGGTTTTATGGCGCAATCTAACGTGTCGTAGCCTCCGTGCCATCCGCCTTCAAATTTCCCGATCGTCGATCGCTTAGTGCAGGTTCTTGCAAGTCGCACAGCATACATGTTTGCTTCTGTGCCGGAGCTTGTGAACCTAATCATTTCCACGCTAGGAACGGACTGTTTGATGAGTTCAGCATGTCTGACTTCTAGTTCATGGGACAGGCCGAAATTCCACCCTTTCTCCAGCTGCTTCTGCATTGCAGTTCGCACTCTTGGGGGGGAATGTCCCAAAATCATCGAGAAATGCGTGCACCAATAATCAGTGTAGCTCTTTCCTTCAACATCAATGACCTTGCTTCCTTGCGCTGAATCAACGTAGAACGGATATGGTTCCATCAATCGAATTCTGTAAGTGACTCCAGCAGGTAATACTTTCCGTGCGCGCTCGTAGAGTGAGCGTGACGCTATCGTGTTTTGTGGGTTCGTTAGAGGCACCTAGTTGAGGATTGGGTGTATATTTGATAACGTTTATGATCTTTTGCAATTAACCATCTTTCGAATAGTAGGTGATTTCCTGAGCGTGCATAATTCACTTTCAATTTCGCGATAGAAGCTTCATTTGTCGTCATCATTAATGGTTCAGTTGCGATGGTTTAGAACACTCGCCCTATTACGCCTCACTTTGAACCTGGTTTTTCAGGACGCCTATCCCTTCAATTTCCACTTCAACTACATCCCCGTTTCTTAGAAAAACTGGAGGTTTACGTGCGAATCCTACTCCTGATGGTGTACCAGTCATTATCGCTGTCCCAGGCATCAAAGTCATACATTTTGAGCAGTAACTGACCAATTGACGCGTATTGAATATGAGATCGCTAGTGTTTGATGACTGCATGATTTTGCCGTTTAACCTGCACTGGATGCTGCATTTGTCGTCGTCAATGTCACTTTCGATCCAGGGCCCGAGAGGCGCAAATGAGTCGAAGGATTTTCCACGAGCCCATTGCACATCAAGCCTTAGCTGGCAATCTCTTGCGCTAACATCATTTCCACAGGTAAACCCCAGAACATAGTCGAGTGCATCATTTTCCGAAACGTTGCGAGCTTCTCTCCCAATAACGATCACAAGTTCAGCTTCATAATCTACCTCACTCGGAGCCATTTTCGGAAGTATGATTGGCTGTCCAGGATCCGCTACCGACGTGTTGGCTTTGAGGAAGATGACTGGGGCTTTTGGTATCGGATTGCCGCTCTCCGTTGCATGTGCTCTGTAATTCAACCCGATTGCAATTATAGTGGGAGGACGAACTGGCGCGAGTAAATGAATATCCTTGAAGTCCACTTTTTCGCTGCGCCAACTCCACTTTCCGAAGATATCTCCCTCTATGGGTATGATTCTGTTATCTGTCCCTAGGCTGCCGTAAGTTATTCTTGAATCAAGTGAATAGCGGACCCATCTCAAAACAATTCGAAGAGCATAGGCACCGGCAGGTCATATTTCAAGCTGACTAAATAGCGGACGTGGGTAGCGTTCATCACTCTAACCAACGTGATTTACAGATTGTTTCAAGGTCAGCAGTATACATGGTTAAGTTTGTCGAATAACTCATTCCAATTCAGCATAATCTGACGCGAGAATTCGACGTGGGAAAATGGAAATGAGTGCTCGTCAAGTTGTATGTGATCACCTGACCAAGATTTACGGCAATAGCAAATCCAAAGCGCTTGACTCCTTGAGCTTCACTCTGCCCTCTCGCGGCATATTCGTGCTGATAGGCAGGAACGGTTCTGGGAAGACTACGCTCGTCAGAATCTTGGCAACAGAGCTTGAACCAACATCCGGAACCGCTACCATAAACGGAATAGATGTCATGAAGGAAGCACGCAGGCTCAGAGAAAAAATCGCCATTGTTCCCCAAGAAGCCAGACCGATACCTTGGATGACACCAATGCAGACAGTAATGGCCTATCTCCTGTGGAGAGGGTTCGCCTACGGTGAGGCAAAGCGCAGGGCGTCGCAGGCACTCGATAGGCTGGAGCTCGGCGGGTCATCGAATGCCTTAAACCGCAAGCTTTCCGGAGGGATGAAAAGGAAAGTTATGGTCGCTACGGTTCTCTCGTCAGAAGCGGAAGTAATCTTCTTGGACGAGCCGACCACCGGGCTCGATCCGATTTCAAGAAGAGAGCTCTGGGAGACTCTCAAAGAGATTGGAAATGAGCGCTTCACATTTCTTACGACGCACTACCTAGAAGAGGCAGAACAGCTGGCCGACCAAATTGGCATCTTGGACCGCGGAAGGCTCATTCGTATCGGAACATTGGAAGAGCTGCGAAAGAGTGTCAACTTCAACTACAGCATGAAACTCCTCTCGAAACCTCTCGCATCCACACTCCCGACCTTGGAGAAGGGGGAGGTAGTAACTGGAACTGATGGTAACGTAAGGATTCTCACGGTCGAGGAGGAGGCCTTTCGGCTCTCAGGAGAACTCGCGAGGACCGGAGTCAAATTCACAATCAATCCCGTCTCCCTTGATGACATATTCTTCTACCTTGTGAGCCGAAAGGGAGGCAATTGAATCCGATGAAGAAGAGGAGCAGGTCCAGCCAGATTCTCGCCGCCATACTCGTGAACTCAGTGTTTGAAATGCGCAACTACCCTATTGTCCTAATCAACACAGTTCTTTCTCCTCTCTCCTTTCTACTTGTGATTGTGTTTGTGAGCCGTGGTGCCCTGATAGGGCAGGCCATACAGGGTGGGTTCATCATGAGCATGTTTTCGGCAGGTGTGGGGCTTCAGGGAGATCTCTCGCATTTGAAGAATGATTTCAAGCTCCAAGATATGGTGGTTAGCTCTCCCACTGCCTGGCAGACTTACATGTTTGGAATGGCAATTTCAGAAATTGTCTACTCTCTCCCCGCCCTTATCGTACTCGGCGTACTTGCACGTTACTTCATGGATCTGAACGCCATCGGTACACTAGCGTTTGTGGGAGTACTTGTTTTGATGTTCCTCACTTCAGTCGCAATCGGTTTCACTCTTTCAACATTCTCGACCGACATCGTCCAGAGCTTCGCCTTTTCGAGGCTTGTGTCAACCCTTTTTTCGACGATACCGCCCGTTTATTATCCGATCTCGTACATCCCGCTTCCGTACAGGTACCTAGCTTATCTCTCCCCGACCACTTATGCTGCAGAACTAGCTCAGAGCACTGCCGGATACCTGGTACTATCACCTGCTAAGACGGCCCTAGATTGGACGATTCTTGTTGTTGTGACAGTAGCATTATTCATTGTGGCTAGGAGTAAGGCGAGATGGAGAGAGATCTAGCATTTATCCACGAGTCGGGTCATGGCCACAGTCAAGCCATGAAAGGTTCAGAGGTTGGTTAAAGGCTGCTTTCTTTTTTCATCCTTGTCTTGCGTAATCCTTCTCAAGGGCAGTCACGTACTTGTCCCAGACTTGACTTGTGCTCTTAATATCAGCGGGTTTCGTTGGTGGATCTCGCATCTTGTATGATTCTGAGAATTTCATCTCGAGCCTAGTTCTCTTCGGTCCCAGCCTCGTAAGGTGGTAGTCACCTGATTCGTCATCGTCATCACCGATGAAGTCCAAGTGCCAAGCAGCCGGTGGATGGAGTGTAACCACGTTGACAGCGCTCCGCTGTTTGCCCTGTCTCACATATAATGAAACGTATACGGCACGATTCTTGCTCTTGAACAGAATCTTTCTTCTGTTTTTTGACCCTAGAATTCTAGGATCAGATTCGCGGTAGTCCGTGCACCATCTATACGCGAACTGAAGCGGGGCTTCAATTATCTTGGAAACATGGAAGGTATGACTCCGAGTATACATATGGGTTCACAGATCCACATCCCACTTTCGGGTAAATATGCTTATGATTTGAGTGATCGTCCGACCTATGGCATTCATGAACTGAGGGATTACTGGCCTCGACCACGTGGCATCTATTTTTCTAGGTTATTTCGAAGTTATCGGAATGCAAGAGTCGAGATGTTCGTAATTCCTCGGAGATCCAGAATCATCGAGTGTGTTCTGGTTCGGGCGCACGTTGCTGGAAACATTTTTGAACCTTTCCACTAAGAGATCATGTTTCCATCCTCTCCGTACAGAAACTGCTCAAACTAAACCAGCTTACTTAGAGGACAATATCATATTCAAGCTTAAGAAAGACTGCCTAGAATCGGATTGAGTTTGCATGGAAAGTGCATGAAGAGAAATGATACAATAGCGCGTTTCTAGCGCAAGAATTCGAACTCGTTAGGCGTCTTGATATTCTGAAAGCAATTTAACAGCCGGGTATAGGAAACTCACATCTGGCTTGCTATTCACGTGGGGTATCATGTTCTTGAAGGGTCAGCTGGCTTTCTCCACGGCATTTGTGGTTCTGATGCTGACTTCACTTTCGCTTCCTATGGTTGCATTTGTAACACCGGTTAAGGCTGCTATCCTTTATGATTCTGGTAATCCGACTGCCGATGAACAGCTGGTATTGGAAAACGTTAACCGAGCGCGCGCTAACCCGATCGCTGAGGGCCAGCGTTTAGGCATTGATATACACGAGGGGTTATCGAATCCGAGTCTTGTGGGTCCTCGACCACCGTTAGCAATGAGTAAAATTCTGCTTAGCATTGCGGAAGCCCATACCCGAGACATGTACAATCTGAACTATTTCTCCCATAACGACCCAAACGGCACGACGCCCTTCGAACGCATGACACATGCAGGTTACAATTACATGATGGCGGGCGAAAACATGGCCGGTAGCGTGGATCAAACTGCCGCGGAGTTGGAGGATTTCATGATGGTAGATTCAGGGACGCCGGGACGCCCACACCGTGAATCTTCTCGACCTCCTTAATCCCTACCCATGTGGATCCCCGCCGTGCGTCTATTACGAAATAGGAATCGGATACTTTGGAATGGGATCTCCAAACGGTTACGGCCTGAACAGCCTTATCACAGAGGATTTTGGCACTACGTTCACAGGTCCTTTCCTTTTGGGCGTCGTCTACAATGATATGAACGGCAACAACTTTTACGATCTCGGGGAAGGAGTGAGTGGTGTAACGATCACAACCAGTAGCGGTGGCTACTACGCCGTGTCATCATCCTCCGGCGGCTACGCGTTTCCGATAAGTACCTCGGGAACGATTACAGTCACAGCGTCAGGTCCGGGTTTCGGCCCAATTACTAAAACAGTGACACTTAACGTGGCGAACGTGAAGCTTGACTTTACATCACAATCGTCTTCGCAAACGTTTCAATCGACAACCTCTCAAGCGGTCACGACTTCATTCCAGTCAATCACGCAGACATCTTCACAATCTACTCAACAGACATCGTTACAATATACTCAGCAGACCTTCGGATCGACTACGTTTCAGTCTAACCCATCGAGCTTTACTGGCACAACCACTCCAGGCTTAATCTCCGCTTGCGGAGGTAAATTCGCAAATGGCCAATCTGCGACCTGCGGAAGCAGCTTCATAGCTACTGCGGAATTGCCCACTCCCTCTACGGGTTGGCAGTTCAATCATTGGACATGGTCCGGAAGCGTAACGTGCTCCAGTGATTCCACAAATCCCTCAAGTTGTTCCGATCCCACCGGCGGGGGTCTAGCAGCTGTGTACGCAGCTCAAGTAACTTTCGTAACCAATCCTGTTTCGTCAGCACTGATTAGTTGGGGATCATGCTCCAATCCTGCCCTTGGAAACGGAAGCTCATTCTTTAGCACTAACTACGGCACATCTTCAGTTACAGCGTGTTACGTTCCGTATGGTTACGTATTTTCCAGCTGGAGCTGCACAGGTGGGATAGTATGCTCAGGCACGAATAATCCTATAATTGTTGTAATTGCTGGACCTGGAACGATCACGCTAAACCTCCAAACTCTAACATCAGCAAACTCGATTTCAACTACATCGCAAAACATGTCATCATACTCTTCGATCGTCACAACGAATTCAAACACGACCACAGTAACAGCCACAACCACGACCTACTCTACGGCTGAATTCGGACTCGATCGAATAATGATGACTTGTACACTATTCTCAATACTCTTGATAGCAATAAAAAGGAAGAAACGAAAAGTTCGAGTCTGAACACTGCTTCGAGTTCCTGACCTTTTATGAGACTGAGCTACCCTTTTACCAATGAACAGAATGATCTCACACTCTTGAAGGAACTGATTGCCGATGCGACTAGGAGAAAAGCAGTCAGTGGCCTTGTACTCAGTTATTGCCGCTATAGCGCTGACTTCTTTCAAGCTTCTCGTGGGATTAACTACTAACAGTCTAGGCATCCTTGCTGAAGCCGCCCATTCAGGACTTGATTTGGTTGCTGCCATTGTGACGCTTATGGCGGTCAGTGTTTCAGGTAGGCCCCCGGACTCGGGTCATCATTATGGACATGGAAAGGTCGAGAATCTCTCGGCCTTGTTCGAGACGTTATTGCTGCTGGCAACATGTGCTTGGATTCTCTACGAATCAGTGGAAAGGCTCCTTTTCAAATCCGTTCAAGTCGACGCATCAATTTGGGCGTTTATGATTATGATCGCTTCGATAATTGTAGATTATTCGAGATCGCGGAATTTGTCAAAAGCTGCTGTGAAGTATCGGAGCCAAGCACTTGAAGCTGACGCTCTTCATTTTAGCACAGACATATGGAGTTCCACTGTAGTCATCATAGGGCTTGTTATTGTCAGGCTGGGAGAATCTCTCCCAGGATTACAGCAAATGACAAAAGCAGATTCTCTGGCGGCCCTGTTTGTCGCAGGTATTGTGGTCTACGTGAGCGTGAGATTGGGTAGAAGAACGGTCCAAGGAATTCTCGACCATGCTCCCCTAGGGTTAAGGGAAAAGATCAAGCAGGCGGTCGAATCTCTGCCAGGAGTCTACAATTGTCACGAAATTCGCATAAGATCGTCTGGTGAAAAGTTCTTCGTTGACATGCATGTTTTGTTAGATTCAAAGCAGTCTCTTGAAGATGCTCACAAAGTTACTGAAGACATCGAGGGGACCGTCAAACGCATGCTTCCAGAAGCAGATGTCACAGTTCACGCGGAACCAATCAAGACTTGATAATTGCCTACATTAATCATGATCTACTCTCGAACGCTGTCTGAAGATGCTCCGGCACACTCAATCGCTTGACGTTCACGGTTAAGCTATGCTTTCTACAAACCTCGCTAGTCCTGTAGGCATGGCCACTGAAGCGTCAAGTTTGAGGGGTGTTATGGAGATCGCGTGTTCGACATAGACGGCATAGATGTCTGTACCTTTTTCGAACTCATCATCCTTCTTTATTGTTCCCCATTGCCAGAAGTAAGGTCGGCCTCCAGGATCTTTCCTTCCGACTACTTGGTCGTCATATTTCCTGAGCCCAAGTGTCGTAATTTTCGCAGTAGTTCGGTTATTGATGTCAAATGGAAAATTCACATTCAAATAGTCAACGTCTGATGGGAGTTCATTTTCTAGGACCCATCTGGTGATCCGCGCAGCATGAGAGACAGCTATCGTCATCCGCGGATATATCTCGCTTCGTTTAACTTCTCGACCTTCTGGGAGCGATAGAGAGAACGCCACTGCCGGAGCACCCATTACGGCCCCCTGGATTGCCCCAGCAACCGTGCCGCTCGCGAAAACCAATTGTGTGGTGAGGTTATCTCCCAAGTTTATTCCAGAGGCGACTAGATTTGGCAATTCCTCTTTGAGGAGTTCTATGACTCCGAGGAAGACGCAGTCAGCCGGGTTTCCCGAGACTGCGAATCCACGTTTGTTTTTAGTGCGAAATTTCTTGACGCGCAATGGTTTATGAAAAGTCAAACTCATTCCAGTGCCACTTTTGGGAGAATCTGGAGCTATGACCACTAGTTCTCCTAGTTCGCGAAGGCCATCACGCAGGGACCACAGTCCGTGGCTTGATATTCCGTCGTCATTTGTTACAAGAATTCTTCTCAAGTATTTGGCACTCTAAGGTGCGCTGCTATGACTTATGGTGTGAGATGGAGTTTGTGGTCAATCAATGCTCCATAATTGTCAGTGAAGTAGAAGTCTCCAACGAAGTTTCTTCTTTTCAGCGGCAACCATTTTCGATCGTCCTCCCACATCTCCGAATAAGGAATTTCACGGTTCGAGAACCACATGGGTTCTCCTTCTCTGCTTCGACGCAATTTGCCCGCGTACGTTTCGCAGGAGAACACGAAGACTAGTTGATCGAGTTTCCGGGTGCTTCCGAGGGTGAAGTTCAGAATACCGTGGAAGTGCAATTTACTTCCTTTGAGACCGGTCTCTTCCAGCATTTCTCTTATTGCTCCTTTCTCTGTGGTCTCCCCTCCGACCAGTTTCCCTCCTGGTGCATTCCACTTTCCTCCACCGAACAGTCCCTTTTCTTTTCTGAGGAGAAGAATCCGATTTCGATGACGAAGGTAGCAGAGGGTCGCAAAGTTTGGCAAATGTGGTCTCCCACTAATTGAGAAGCAGTGCTATTTAGTGAAAATCATGGTTACTGCAACTGCTGTTATTGACCGAGATACCTAACAAATCGGAGCGAAAACCGCGTGGTCAAGACGTGAGATTTCATCATGATCATTGCCAAAGCCTTCTCGCATCGAGTTCCAGCTTATGAAGGAGGTAACGATTCGAGTCCATAATTACGAGAGTATTTGCTATGTCAGTCTTTGGTGGCGACCCGATCCTGACAGCACTTTTGATCGGATCAACGATATTGTACTACTGGCACCTCTACAATATTATGCAAAGAAACAAGGGCAAATCAGGTAGCTACTGGAAAGATTAAACCTCCTTCATGTCTAGCGGTGCCTTTCTAAATTAATTCATGCACTATGTCGGCATCAGAGACAGGCATCTTCCTTTCTGGGCCTCGCAAGCTGGACATAAATATCCCAGCAAAAGTGATGATTGCTGTAACTATGAACGAGCGTTCTATGCCAGTCACAAATCCCACTGAGTCGGCCGGCGAAAGTGTGGTGTAACCACCGGCTAAACTTCAGCGGACGCTGATACGCAAGCCGCCCACCATATTGCTTTAATCGGTGACGATAGCACAAAGTCTCGGACCGAATTGCTGTCTCCGCTACAAACTCCAATTCCAACATCAGAGTCGGAAATGTTACTGATCATCGGGGCGGTCGTCTGGTTTCTCGTCATGTTCATAGTTGGCCGTCGCTTAGATAAAACCAAAAAACGTCACGGGGAAGTAATCTCATTCTTAGTGTTTGTAGCTGGGTTACTGGTTCTTCTCTTCCTATTGTATTAGCGTTGGATATGGATATGGATATGTTCAAGACGTGCGATGGCTACCAGAGCACGTGAACCGCAAACTTTCAGCCTATAACGGGAAATCGCTGAGCGGAGTGACGTGCAAGTAGAATCTTGCGCAATTTCAATAGCGCCTTATCTTTGCTCTTGGTCTCGAGCATCACGTCAACATCGCATTTAGGAAGAATTTTCAAGAATTTGATGAATCCCGTTGGATTAATCATGTTGGCGTGAGCGCCCGTTCGTGCCTGACGTTTTTGAGTGGAGTAATGCAATTTTGGACGGCCGTCACTGGTTGACCATGTGGAATATACTCTCTCCAGTAGTTCGTCATCCAACGAGTGAGGGTTGTATGCTTGGTGGTGAAGATAATCAAAAACCATTGGAATATTCAATGATTCGCAAAGAGTGAGGACATCATTAACATTGTAACTGCGTTCATCGTTTTCTAGCACTAAGCGATTCCTGACATTTCGAGGCAAAGCGTGGAAAGTGTTGCGAAACCGTTGCAGGGAAGCCTCTCGCTCGCCATAAACCCCTCCCACATGTAGAATGATCTTGTGTTCCAAGCTTAATCCCAGCGCATCCAAGAAGCACGCGTGATACGACAGTTCAGCCTCGGCCGCAGTGACGATGCTCTTGTTCGGTGAGTTCAAGACAGTATATTGGCCAGGATGCATTGAGAGTCGCAGCTCATGTTTCTTGGCAAAATCTCCAATCTGTGAGATTTCCCGGCGCAACTTTTTCCGCCACGGCCACTGCGCCCTAAGGTGTGAGGCTAATGGTATGATTCCAGACGAGATGCGAAATACTTTGACGTGATGCGAGACATTCCAGCGTAAGATCTCTGACAAACCTGATAGATTTTCCCGCGCCAATTCTTCAAGATGGTAAGGAGTAGCATTCGCTATTCTGCACGTGCGACTTGTTCGACCCTTTTGTCTCAGAGTCTGATTAATGCAAGCATAACCTAACCTTACGTGCCACATGCGATTTTGCTCGAGTCAATTGTTATCCTGAGACCTTACCGAAGTCCTTAGTATTGCTTCGGCTACTTGAAGAGCAGAGAGCCGAGATTGATGGTCGAGACTTTCGTGGGCTTTGTGGCTGGTTTGATCTCGACTGCAGTTATGACACTCACCGAATATCCAATTTGGCGAAAATGGGGGATGGCTGGAGTATCAGAGTGGCATCTTAATCAAGCAATAATGTCCCGCTTCTCGCATCGTCCTGCGGAAGCTCTGACCACTCCAGGGCTGGCTTTACATTTCCTGCACCCTTGCAGGGATCGTGTTTGCCGTAATGCTTCCAATCTTGCATGTTCACAATACGGTCGCGGCAGGCGTGATATTTGGAATGGTGCTTTGGATCATCGCATTATTCATCATGAAGCCAGTGACGGGTACAGGATTCCGAGGTTACGAATTGGGACGGTTGGCACTTGTTGTTAGTCTACTAGGGCATTTCACCTATGGCATTCTGCTCGGATTGTTGGCGGGTTTGATGTGACCAGAAAGTTAATCGCGGTCACCGGGGCTACGGGCTTCATCGGACGTAACTTGATTTATCGTCTTCTGGCTAAGTTCCGACGACGGTCTTACGAGCGGCAATAATCGTAGGTCCTGGAAGTGCATCTTGGGAAATGTTGAGACAGCTTGTAACTCGACTTCCCGTTATGACAACGCCCAGATGGGTTGAAACAAGGTGTCAGCCAATCGCACTTCGAGACGTCTTGGGATATCTTGTCGGCTGCGCGGAAGTAGATGCGACCGCTGGTGATACTTTTGACATCGGGGGGCCGAATATCCTAACCTATCGTCAGATGATGTTGGAGGTAGCCTCGATTCTTGGCAAGCGAATCAGAATATACGGTATCCCAGCTTATCGACCTTCCAGACGGCGCTATCCCGCTTAGACTGGAACAAGTGGTCGAGCCTACGGGATTAGTGAATCCACCTCGTTCCTCTGAGAAATTCATGCTCTACTATCTCGAAAAAGAGCGCTGACGGGAAGTTCGCGCACTACGATGCGGTATCAATCCTCTCTGTGAAAATACAACCAATGCTTTTTAGTGTCACGAGAAACAGCAACATACACGAGGTTCGTGTTGTGGCCCAAGCATTCGTTCTAGTGAATGCTGAAGTAGGCTCGGAAGACGAAGTAATTCAGGAATTGCGAAAGGTCTCCTATGTGAAGGAGTCTTACGTAGTGTACGGTGCATATGACATTGTAGCTAAGGTCGAAGCGGAGTCGATGAACAAGTTGAAGGATATTGTCAATGGAAAGATAAGACGGCTCGACAAAGTTCGATCAACGCTGACGATGATTATGGTAGAAGAATAGACATCGAACTCATAGCTAGCGGTCGCCGACTGAAGCCTCTATCCTTAGAACGATACTTGTCTCTTATACAGCGGTAAACTCTAAACCCCCCCACTCTGCTGAGGATGTTGGCTAAACTGCCGAAATCATGAGCTACCAGTTGAGTGACTGGATGGCAAGAATAATAGTCAAATTCATCAGCATCGCACGTCAGCGTGCAGGAACCGGTCGAATAGAGATCATAGCATCTGTCCCGAAGCTCCGAGTTGTCTTGAGGAACATCGTTGAGAAGTATGATCTCAGAGACATCATTCTCACGGATACTGGTGAAATAAGACCGTGGGCTCGAGTTTTGGTGAATGGGAGGTCGCAGGAGTTCGTGGGAGGACTAGATATTGAACTCCATAATGGCGACACTTTGGCACTCGTATATCCGTATGCCGATAATTTCTGAGAGCTACCGCTAGGTGCAAGAAGTGGCATTTGCTCGTTGTTGCCTCAGACGATTATTCCTAGGTCACGTAGTTTTTGCTGTGGAACTACTCCTTCAACCCAACCGCGGGCTTCGTAGTATTCCTTCTTCATCTTGTCGAGATCGCAGACATGTCCGGCCGCAGGTCCTGAGCCTGGTCGCTTCAGGAATTTTTCGGGAAGTGAGTCATCCTTGCCTGTAAAGCCGCAAAGATTATTGTAGTATCTCTCTAGGTTGTAGATTCTCTCGCCAGTCTTCATCAGACCGTCAGCGTCAATTTGGACGCCGGTCATGGTAGTGTATTGTGCTACGTACTCGGCTATTCCTTCGGAGAAGGCGTTGAACTTGCAGATGTCGAATGAGTCCGATATTGCATGAAGGTCTTGGAATATTGTGAGGAGTTTTCCTTTACCCTCCCATCCGAGCGGGTCAGTTTTCTGCGGTACACCCAGGACTTCGCTTGCAGGCGTGTAGCCTCTGAGGTGGCATGCGCCACGGTTGGACGTGGCATATCCTATACCCATTCCTTGCATGCCGAGGATCATAAGCGGCTATGGATTGACCTTTTACCTGATTGGCCATTCCTTCGTCTCCGAAAGTCTTAGCTGCTCTCCATGATCCTTCTGCGAGGATGTTGCCGATGCCCTCCCTTTTACCGATTTTGTGCATGAGGTCAATCATCTCATCTGGGTCTCCCCACTGTATCTTTTCCGTGATGAGTCCTCGCTCGCTTGCTTCCATCGCAACTGAGAGACAGTTTCCGGCTTCGATTGCGTCGACTCCGTAATCGTTGGTCATATCAACTAATTTTACAATGGCTTCCTTACTGCTGCATCCACAGTTCGCTCCGAGCGCCCACATTGACTCGTACTCGGTGCTCTCCATGTGAACCTTGTACTTACCCTCCTTCACTTCAACTTCCTTCTTGCATGCAACGGGGCAGGCATGGCAGGTGGGATCGTGTACGAGAATCGTTTCTTTGATAGTTTCACCGCTGAGTTCATCAGCATGCTCAAACTGTGTCAGTTGTCCGTTCTTTGTTGGTAAAGCCCCTATTTCGTTGACGAGGTTCATGAGCACATTTGTGCCGTAGACGGAGAGTCCTCCGTTTTTCGGAGCGGTGACTGCACCTTTCACGATTGCCGTGTTCGCAGTTGCAACTGCTTTTCTAAATTCATCAGGCTGAGCAGGCGTGGGTTTGTTCTTGATGTTGCCCTTGATGACTAGACACTTTAGATTCTTCCACCCCATAACAGCGCCAGTTCCGCCTCTGCCTGAAGCACGGTCATTCTCGTTAAGGATTGCAGCGAATCTTACGAGTTTCTCTCCGCCCTGTCCTATGGTTACGACGCTTATGTCCTGCTTGCCGTATTCCTGCGTCATTGCTTTGACGGTGTCGTGGACGTTCTTGCCCCAGATGTGTGATGCATTTTTCAAACTGACATTTCCGTTTTCGATGTAAGCGTAGGTCGGCTTCTTTGCCTTGCCTTTGAACACTAATCCGTCGAATCCCGCCCATCTGAGGCGAGCCCCTGACCAGCCACCGTGATGTGAATCAGTAACTGTTCCTGTCAGCGGGGATTTCGTGACAACGGCCATTCGGCCGCTCATTGTGACTTCGCTACCAACCAACGGCCCAAGCATGAAGCATAGGATGTTCTCCTCCGAGAATGCTTCTACTTTTGGTCCGTTGTCAAGGACGTATTTTACGCCGAGTCCTCGGCCACCAATATATCTCTTCAAGTCATCTTCGTTTGGTTTCTCGTATTTTACCGTCTCTTGTGTGAGGTCAACTTTTGCGATACGATTCGCATATCCACCAAGAGTCATAGCAGTATATGGTGAATCTGTGGAGATAAGTGCTTCCCATTCGAGTTGCACGCTCGTCTTGAGGCGATTCTAACCCCCTCCGACTGGAGGTACAAAAGCAACACGATCTCCATCCTTCAATTCCACGTTCTCAGAGGCACAGCGACCGTTCACGAGAATTTGGACAATCTGTTTAATCCCCGCTAGTGCCGGATGGGCACTCATAACATCTAACCGTAGTTGCTTGATATCAGCAGGACTAGAGAGAGGCCGCACTTCAGCTGGAACATTTGCTGCTTCGCGAGCTTTACCGAAGTAAACCACTTGGACTCTTATTTCGGTCAAGTGATTCACTTCACTTCGCTAACTGATGATTACGTAATTTCTGTCTCTTAAGCAATGACTTGACAGGAACCGGAAAGGTTTGTCAACTAGTATGGTATGAAACTTGCGAGCTGGGAGGTTCTAGATCTCATGGTGAAGTTGATTGTGAAATTCATGGGCATTCCTAGGCAGCATACTCATACAGGTCGGGTGGAGTTTAATTCATCAGGAGATAGGCTGAGGGAAGTCTTGAAGGAAGTTGTTGACTCGTATCACATCGCTGACGTTATTCTGACAGAGAATGGGGATGTGAAACCATATGCTCGAATCTTAGTTAATGGCAGATCATACCAATTCATCGGTGGAATGGACGCACTCCTCCACGATGGCGATGCAGTGGCATTGATCTATCCATGGCTCGGGCACGAGGACTTTTGAAGTGAATTATAATCGGCCTGGCCGCATAACCACTTCTTCTAAGGTCTCGTTATGATAAGAGACGATCCCGGCAAGGAAATCGAAACCACCCGACTCTGTCTCAAGCGATTCAGAAATGAGGACTTGAATCGCTATGCAGCAATAATGAGTGATGACGAGATTGGCAAATGGTTTCCAGGAGGAAAAGGTTTCACGATTGAACAGGCGACCAAGTCCTTCGGTAGTATTCTGAAGCATTGGGAAAAGCATGGATTTGGAATCTATGCCGTGACCCGCAGGGAAGATGGAATTCTTCTCGGCCGTTGTGGACTCAATTACATCGATGAAACCTCAGAGGTTGAAGTCGATTTTGTAATTGCGAAAAATTACTGGCGAAGAGGATATGCCACTGAAGCAGCAAAAGCATGCCTCGCTTACGGTTTTGAAGCTCTGAACTTGGACAGAATCATTGCCCTCTCAAAACCTGAAAACGTCGCTTCACGTAGGGTTATGGAAAAAGCTGGTATGCGATATGTAAAAGACGCTCAGTATTGGGGAATCATCTGCGCGTATTATGAAATATCAGACCATGCTCGCAAATTCACTTCGTGATCGAATCCGTTGTGCAGCTTCATCGTACCATTTACATGATCGAAGTCAATTGTATTCCTTGATAACCTTCCTGAACGACGTTAACGTTCGTCGAACGGTTTTCGGAGCCAGGAGATCCGCAACTGCGAAGTGCCTGACTCCGACGCTCGCAAGCTGTTCAATTCTCTCCTCTACTGTGTCGCTGTCCAGTGCCATGGTCCTGTAGACAAACTCGTCCGGGATTTTCTGAGCCTCATTCATGATTTTAGTTACGTCATCCCGGCTTGTCATTACGTGCTGATATTGAGGAAGCAGATGCGAGTACCCAAGCTTTCTCAATAGACTTCTTTCCATGAGCAGTAATGCTTTTCCTGACATGAGCGCCAAGCGTTTCTCTTCACTACTTCGAGGAAACGCTACCATCAGATGTGAACAAGGAACAATCGAACGTCCCGATCTTGACGATGACTTGGCAGATTGCTGGATAATTGACCATCGCTCTTGGAAGGTTTGCGGCGTATTAAGCCAAGAATACCATCCGTCACCTAAACGTCCCGCAACTTCCAACGTCTTTCTCGAAGAGAAAGCACCTACGTATACTGGTGGGTACGGTTTCTGTTTCGGAGATTGGCTAAGGAATGCATTTTCCAATTTGTAAAAGTGCCCAGAAAAGCTCTTTCGTTCGTCGTGCGAGCTGGTCCAAAGCAGTCGGATTACTTGAATGGCTTCGTCAAGTCTCAATACTCGTTCATGTGGTGAATCCCAAGGTAAACCGAATGGGAGAATATTCATAGCCTCACCCGCACCGATTCCTAGAATTGCGCGTCCGCGGGATAGTACGTCCACGCAAGCGACAGCATGTGCGGTTCTAGCAGGGTGACTGCGCTGAGTATCGGTAACTGCCGAACCCAACATAATCTTCTTCGTCTTTGCACCTACAACCGCAAGGATAGTCCACGGTTCGAGCTTGTCACCATTTATGTCGGTGAAATGATCCGGCATCCAAAGAATATCAAATCCAGTCTTTTCCGCACTCACCCCGTACTCCACGGCAGCTAAGGGATCTACACTAGTATCGATGTAACCGAAACTGAAACGCGTCATAGCAAATGCAACAGCACGCCGTTTTGTAATTAACTATTGCCCACCTTTACTGCTAGGATATTTGCGGACGTATCTTCGTGAACTGCAAGCTGCTTTTCAACACGAGCACAGTGCCGCAACCTGAATAAGAAGAGAGACAGATTCAACATGGTTGGTGCAGTGTGTTGGGCAGAGTAGTGACTGAAAAGCCTGAAGACGTATCCGTGCATCACATTCTTCGCCAAATCGAGAACAACCAGACTTTAGCGGCTGCAGACCACATCCTTATTCGCGAGCCAAAACAGGATACTCCGGCTGTTATTCAAAATCTCCTCGCTGCACTTCCTGACTTTATGGACGCACATCCAGGGCAAGAGAAGAACGTATTCACAACCCTGATTCGAATCGGTCTCAATCTTGTAGGCCGAGATGTCCACGTAGCTCAATTTTCGGAGGCTGTTATCGAGAAATCCTTGTCAATACTTATGGAAGGAATCAGCCCGCTGGAAGACGCGCATCAAGAGGCTGGAAAAGCTGCAGATAGACCGTTCTGCTTGCTGACATGTCAAGCGTCAACGGCGGGGATAGTCTACCTGCCTATATCGCTGAGAAGATCGAAAAATCCCTTGCCGACGATTACAAGCCTTTACGCTTCATTGATGAATTTGGGAACGTCGCGGCACACAGTATATTGGAAGATGATTGAAGGAAATTACTGCAAATTCGGAAACGATTATGCTCGTGGACTGGAAACACTAAGACACCTTGGGTTCTCACAAGTTTCAACGAACCCGGTTCTAGCTGCGAAAGCGTTCGATGAAGATACGAACCTTGTTTCCGGTCTCAAGAAAGAGGTTAGCATGAACCCTGCTTGGAAAGAGAATCCAAGAGCTCATGGTCATGAACTAGTAATGGCTGGAACACTCCTGGCGCTATGGCCCAACCTGGAAGTTTTCAGACCACTTGCAGTTCTCGTCAAAAATCGTGATTACATGGTAAGCTTCCAACTGAATCCCAATGTTGCCGACGATTCCAAAGCAAGCCTTGAGGACGCAAAGCGGGCATACGCCCTTGCGCGAGAACACTTGACAGCCTATGACCGTTCATTGGGTATTCAAACGCCCGGAAAGATTGCTCCCAATATTGTGTTTAAAGTGGCTGCTAGCTCGCAAGCAGCTAGGGAAGTTACACTCCAACTCAACGTGTCTGGTATTGGTACCAACAATACAGTAACCTTTGCAGTATCTCAGGAAGTGCCGTTGATGGTTGATGCACTCGTAGGAAAGGCACGCGCCATTAAGGCTGGCAGACCCGTCACGAGAACTTACATGACAAACATGGGCGGCCGTTTCGTGAGCCATCTTAGGGAGGAGGAAGCGAAAAGAATCTTGCTGGAGCTCGCTTCTCACAAGGGCGAGAACGATGCTAATCAAATCATTGTTCGACTAGCAGAAAAGTTGAAGCTATCAAGCTCAGAACTCGCTCGTCTAGACCGTGCAGCTACAGTTGCTGAGAAAGCAGATATTGTATGCACTTTCAAGAACATGAAATCTCTCACTAATGAGGCATTTCTTGAAGTCGCGTTACATGCTGGACTCAGCAAAGAGCAGGTTGATGAATTGGAAATGGATCTTCGAAAGGCAGGCACACTGGTTGCCAGAAAGGTCTACCTACTCTTCTACGAGAAGAACAATCACGACAAGTGGTTAGACTGGCTTGAACATGAACACAAGCTCAAACGAGCAGAGGCGATCTCAGCTCTTGACTCAATGGATATTTTACCAGCGTCTAAGCGAGTTCCGGAAGATACTCTTGACACTCTAGGTTCGGTTAACATGTGCAATACGGAATTTCCGAATCATGCTAGAGCAGTGCAAGTTTATTCTGAGAAGAACACCTTTGATCTGAGCTCATTTAGAGAAGCTGTACTGCGTGGATCAGAAACAGAACTTGTGAAGCGGCTCAGTCGCATCAGAGACTTCGTGAAAGGTTACGAATCCACACCACAGATCTCCGCACAAGTGCATGGCGTTAAAGCGTCATTCCCCACTCAACTTGGAGGAGTAGAAGAAGCCCAGTGGAACGAGTTCGGACCAGTGAAGAAGACTATGACAGAGTTCAAGGATGCGTACGATAAATTCCTTGAACGCTGTATCGAACTCGCAGGCCTCGATTGGGAAATAGATCACTGGACGATAGACTTCGCTAACGTTAGGGCTTGAGTGATGCTCTCCACTAGTGGCTTTGAGCCGACGTAAAGAGCAGTTCTCTGGTGCGGCTCCTTGGGTTGAATATCCAGAATTGGAGTACCCGATTCATCCACAGCACTCCCTCCCGCTTCCTGACAAATGAAAGAGACGACAGCTGCTTCATACATCAGACGGAGTTTTCCCTGAGGTCGGTTCTTCTTGGGATCAGGATGATTGACGATTGCTGGGTACATGAACATTCCACCGTTTGAAACGGTTCGGTGAAAATCTGCAGCTAAAGCACCGATATACCTGAACACGTATTTCGTCTCATTCTGCCCGATCCAGTTCTGAACGCTCTTAGAGTAAGTATTTCGATTAGCCGAGTTGAATGATAATTCCCAACCTTTAGGATCCTCAGGAAGGACCATTCGGGTTGGTCGGACAAATTCCATCGTCTCATCGATATGAAACCGCCAAGTTCCCGCATCCTTAAGCGCTAAAGTGAACGTACCCGTCGGGATTACGAACATTCCGGCTGCAATGTAGTCCTTTCCAGCTCGTAGATGATTATCCTCCTGGCTGTTCAAGTCTCTCTTGGCAACGCCGAACATGAAACCAACCGGCAGGCCGTGAGGGACGTTTGATGAGCCATCCAATGGATCGAAATAGACGAAATATCGTCCGTCGAGGTTGATTGGAATAATGTTATCCGATTCTTCGCTGATTGCATGAATCACACGGCCAGAAGATCGCAGGTAATGAATTGTGATCTCCTGAGCGATCTGGTCCATTTGCAGAACGTCTTCACCATGAACGTTTATGGTGCCTGATAATCCGATATTTCCCTTCAACGTGCCCGTTAGGTAGTAATGCTCGATGTGCTTTGCAGCACTGATCAGAGCATCCATCAGGATGAGAAAGTGATGCGTGCGATGATGCTGCTCCTGGTGGTTAAGCAGGAATCCCATGACTGTCTCTTCGAACTGCATCATTTCTACATCCGAATTCTGTGCGTAATAGCGAGTTGGGCAAGATATCTCTTATCTTGTATTACTCAATGGCCAATGGAAAGTCTGCGTGATATGATATGGATTCTATTAGAGACAATCGTCCCATGGCGATTTATACTCCATCACGAACGTCAAGTTGGTGGAGTTCACTATGCCAATTCTAGACAGTAAGACTGCCGAATACGAGGGATTGTTGCATGCCGCAAATCTAATGCTGATCTCTGCTCGAACGGCCCCCAAGTCTGGTGGAGTGGACGACGTTCTTACATCGATAATTCTCGGTAAAGAAAAAGACGCTTTGGCAGACGAAATGGACAAGATAGCTGAAGAACGGAAAATCTCAGGGTTCAAACGAGATGCGGACAATCTCCGCAATTCTGAGGCTACAATACTGATCGGTGTTCGTGGCAATAGAAGTTTCAGCATGAACTGTGGAGCATGCGGGTACGAAACTTGCGGTGAGTTTGATCAGGCAGAGAAGAAAGAAGGTCTGGATTTCACGGGTCCCAATTGTATTTTCAAAAGCCTTGATCTTGGAATCGCGCTGGGATCTGCAGCGAAGACCGCTAGTATCCTCAACGTAGACAACAGAATAATGTACAGAATTGGAACTGCTGCGAAGCGAATGGGATTAATGCCGGAAGCGAGTGTAATAATGGGAATACCAATCTCCGCCAGAGGCAAGAGTATTTACTTTGATAGGGCACCGAAGTAACCGTCATCTTTGACTGATTCTAACGTATGTCGACAAGTTTCAATGCGTCATCAACGGTTTGAAGTCCAAACTCGAATTGTTCTTCTGTTATTACTAGTGGTGGGGAAAGTTTCAGCACGTTTCCGAATCTGCCCCCTGGCGGTTGCAGGATGACTCCGTGTTTCAGGGTGTAATCAACTACCTTTTTCGTCTCTTCCAGAGCAGGGGTCTTCTTGGAATCCTTCACGAGTTCGAGCCCACACATCATTCCCAATCCTCTGACGTCTCCAACGATGCTGTAACTATCCTTCATTTCGTGAAGTCGTTTCATGAATTCCTGACCCATCTTAGCTGCGCGCTCCACTAGTCTCTCCTTTTCGATGACGTCGAGGTTTGCGAGGCCGGCGGCGCAGCCTAAGGGGTTCGCGGAGAATGTGCTTGTGTGTTTGAACGCCTCCCAAGATTGCATGATTTCATCTGTTGAGATAACTGCAGAAATGGGAAATCCGCTTGCCAACCCTTTGCCGCAAACTAGAATATCAGGTTTGATTCCGAAATGTTCGAAGCAGAACCATTTTCCTGTCCTTCCAAAGCCGGTTATGATCTCGTCAAGAATGAGAAGGATGTGGTTCTCGTCACAAATTCTTCGTAGTCCTGGCAGGAAGTCTTTTGGCGGGACGATCCATCCTTCATGGCCCTCGACTGGTTCGAGGATCATTGAACCCACCTCAGTGATGCCTGAGGCTGGATCTTTTATCATATGTTCTATGTAATTCAGGCATTGTGTTGAGCAATCTTCGCATGAAACTTTGTCCCCGAATGGGCACCTGTAGCAGTATGGAAATGGAGCGTGAAAGACTCCTGGCACGAGAGGGAGGAGTCCTGTTCTGTAATGTCTTCTTGAGGTTGCTGATAATGCGAACAATGTCTTGCCATGGAAGCCTCCTTCAAATGCCATAACCTCAATTTTCCTGGAGTGGAGTCGTGCCAGTTTGAGGGCTACGTCAATGGCTTCGCCGCCCCCATTCAGTAAATGTGTCCGTTTGAGGGGGCGTGGAACAATGTCGCCAATCTTCTTCAAAAGGTCGGCTCTACCTTGGTGTGGGGCTTGAGCGGGTGGTGTATGCGTAAGGAGTTCAGCTTGCTTCTTGATCGCTTCAACGACTCTAGGATGGCAATGTCCCGAGATTCCAACGCAGAAGCCAGCAGTTAGGTCCACGTATAGATTGTCGTCAACATCAATGACGTTTGCGCCTCTGGCCTGTTTCCATGAGGTCGGAGTTTCCCCCATTCGAACTGGAGAGAGAGTTGGCGTTTCGTACTCTCCCAGCACAGCGGCTATCTTCTTTGAATTTGGCCCTGG
>CAWJRR010000001.1:0-72885 GCA_963845275.1 Candidatus Bathyarchaeota archaeon | reverse complement strand
TTCTCGCAACGATGACACAGCAATTCGACGCATGGATGAACGCTGCACGTCAGAAGTACTCCTGCAAATCAGGGATAATTGTGGTAAATAATTTTGATAGACTTGTCGATCAGGAGCTTGTGGAGATACTAAACAGGTCCAGAGACCTCGTTCTGCTTCGACCGAACATTCTGTGGGTGTTAGTCGGCAAGATTGGCATGTTCTCGACATTAGAAACGCAGGCTCGACGAGTTAGTGAGATAGTGACTGGGCAACCCATAGTCCTCAATCCTCTACAGCTTTCCGAGGTTCGTAAAGCGATAGACGTTCGAGTGAAGAAATTTGCCATTTCATCGAAGGCAGAACTGCCTGTAGAAAAGAAGTTCGTAGACATCCTATACGCAGTTTCAGGCGGGGAGATGCGTTTCATTTTCAAGCGCCTAACTGATATTGTATACGAAGTATCAAGCCGCCTGCCCAGCGTTGAAACCGTACCAACTGATCTAGCAACGAAGATCTTAAGGGAACTTGCCGAGAGGAGACTTGCGGCTCTGCCCCTTACACAGGGGGATCACAACATTTTGCGCAAGATGGTCGAGTCTCCTTTTCGCATAAGAGACTACGCCAAGTTCAAACTTCCAAGCCAACAGGCACTCTCAAAGCGTGTAAGACGACTCGTTAAGATGGAGCTCCTTCAATCGGAGAAAATAAATGCCAAGAATGTGGTTTACAGAACTGTTGCTGATGTCAACATAGCGTATAGCGGTTCCTAAATGTGAACACTTTGACCGCTGTCTTCTTCGTTGCTATTGCGGAGCTTATGTCGTAGCCTGCTTCAGCCATAGTCGTTGAACCTGTACGCATTCTTGACTGAGTTGAGCCAAGCTTATGAGATCAAGACTACGGGAACCGCGAGGAAAAGAATGGTAAGAAGCCGCCACTAATCCTATGGGCCTTTCGGATATGGAGGGATCTTCATCATCATGCCCAGACGATTGCGAAGGTAAAACAGCAGTCGACGTCTCGGAAAGCACTGAGTAATCGCTATTCTGCACCACTTTCCCTCATCGGTTAATTGGTAGCTATACTTGTACTTCCGAGTTCCAGAGATCAAATTTCTTGATTTCAAATTGAGTATGTGAGTTCGGATCTGTTGTGCAGTAAGTCGGGTTCCTTTCTGCTGTGCACGCCTAACCAATTCAGATTGTGAAATTCTTTCATCGTCGGTTTTGTAACTCGACAACAAATTCGCGTATATGAGAGAGCCTTTGCTATCCGTAGTCTTTAGAAATTCGGATATTTCGCTAGCGGCTTGAGGGATTTTAATGCTACTAATTGTTCGCTGATCGTATGCCATCTCGCCATATGCCCATATGATATAGACCAATGTCAATAGAAGGGCGACGTTTTGTTGGTTGGTGAACCATAACACTACCGCAACTATAGGAATACCGAAAATCATGACGATCGCTTTGAGTTGAAACAAAGAATGCAAACCACTTTCAAAGTCAATTACAAGCACTCTTCAAGAGGCATATCAAAATAGCGAAACGCTCTAGGTAGTGATTGCGATGTCGATGATGAGATTGGGCGCTCGTTGGAAGTCCTACAACGAATGACGGTAACACTGACTAATTTCGTCGAGGTTCTGATAATGTGGTTTGTTCCTAACCTCTTTTTCGGCTGGAAAGTCGGCGGAGGAGGAAAGTTGACTACGTTCGAAAAGCTCTCTGGGCAGTACGTCAGTTCGATCTGGGCTTTCATCGGCACCGTCATGTGGTTAGCGATCGTGAATTGGTGGCTATATCCGACAGTTAGTGTTCTGATGGAGAGCTTCTTTTCGTCGCTCGATCCGAATTATAATGCAGCTGTAATGCTTGTGATGGGGACCATCGCATATTGGGTCTTCAAGAGGGAACGGCTGGCATAGTACAAGTGAAGTAACGATCCTAGATCAGAGATGGGGCAAGTTTGACGGAAAGGCAAGAAGCGGTGCCTTACGCTGTTGACATGAACACTCTCAACGGCAAATTGATGATGGGCTATCAGGGATGGTTCGCTTGCCCTGGAGACGGTTCGCTCCCTAACCGTTGGTGGCATTGGTTCGGGGATCCTCCGAACCAGTCTAAACTCACCATTGACATGTGGCCTGACATGACTGAATTGGATTCCACTGAGCTCTTTCCCACTGGTATGACTTACCTGGACCGAACACAAGCGTGCCTCTATTCTGCGCATATTGGTTCAGTTGTCGACCGACATTTCAGTTGGATGGAAGAGTACGGTTTGGATGGAGTAATGCTTCAGCGTTTTGTCTCTGACCTCCAAGACCCAGCTTTCAAGGCTTTTCGAGATCAAGTGGCCGAGAATGTGATGAAGAGTGCCGAAGCACATCATCGGGCGTTTTCCATAATGTATGATGTTACAAATTATCGTGGCCGCTCGCTAGTGGACGATATGATGAATGATTGGAAGAATCTCGTAGATGATTTGAAAGTTACTGGTAGCCCTAGCTATTTGAAACATAAGCAAATGGGCAGTGGTTCACCCAAGCCGCTCTTGGCAATCTGGGGGTTAGGCTTTACTGATCGACCTGGAACCGCATCTCAAGCTAGCCAGATTATCAAGTATTTGAAAACGGACGCCCCGGTAGAGTATCAAGTGACTTTGGTCGGAGGCGTGCCAACTAACTGGAGAACCCCGGGGGTTGCTGGTGGTGATTCAAAGCCGAATGTCGACCCAGGCGCTCAATCTGGGGACTCAACATGGCTGGATGTTTACAAATCCTTTGATGTCTTAAGTCCATGGTCCGTGAATCGTTATTCCTTGAATCGATCTTCCACGAAAATGGGAGCAGACGACTTCGCGAACAATATGATACACCCAGATTTACAGGCTCTGTCAGGTAGTGGAGTCGAATACTTGCCTGTGGTCTTCCCCGGGTATTCGTCTCAGAACAAAGGAATGTTGGAATCACCAACTAAAGATCATCCACTGAATGAAGTACCACGAATAGGTGGTCGCTTCTGGTGGAGGCAGGTATACAACACGGTTAGTATGGGATGCTCTATGATTTACGGCGCGATGTTCGATGAAGTAGACGAAGGAACTGCCCTGTTCAAGATAGTCGCTGACCCAAAGGGCCTACCGGAACAAGCGCAAGGTAACCTCGTTCATTTGAACATAGACAGCCAGAACCTTCCCTCCAATTGGAGCATTACTAGTGACTGGTATTTGCGGTTGGCTGGTAAGACTGGTGCCGTATTGTGTGATCCGAAACAACTAACCCAAGATATGCCCCTACTTCCGACAATATCGTAACTTTTCCTAATGACCACCAAACTAGCATGGCCCACGCGCCCTCAACCCGGGCGGGGTATGTTGATTCTTGATTCCTATGAGAGAGAGGGCGCCCGTATCAAGAGCTTTCCCTCGGCTGCAGTGGAAGCATAGGTTCAACGTTTCCTACTCAAGAACGGTAGATCTCTGCATTCCTCCGCCTCGCGTCGTAGATCTGAAGGAATATCTGGCCAGCGCCACGCTAGCTCGTACATAAGCCAAATCTGGCTCACACGCATCTCCTTCCGCTTTACTGTAGGATTCCTAACGGCTTTAATGTGATGTCGAATATTACTTGTCAACGCCTCAGGGGACATGGTTAAAATCACGTTCCCCCGATCGGTCCGAGAGAACTGTCGCTTCCTCTCCTTCTCTTGGTCTTCCTCTGATGCGATTTGATTAATTTGCGTGGTTTCGGTAATTGTTCTTGATCTAACGATTTGGAGACCACGTTCGAGGATGCTGATCTTTAGGGCTCCAGTCTCGTGTATTCGTGCTTTGTTCTCTACTGCCTGGCCGTTTGAGTCACGGACCCAGTTGCGAATATATGGTTCCACTTTCAATATTTGCAAGCTCTCTAGGAGTTCAAGTTGTTTCGTAACTGTCTTGTCGGTGCCGACACCATTCTCGACGCGTTTGTCTACGACGAACACAAAACGATGCATGAAATAGTGCATTTTGTTAAAGAAAATCGACATCTGAACATATCACGGAGGCAAATAGAACGCCAAGTGCAACGACTATGCCACGAGAAAGACGGATTAAAGAAGATTGGCGGAGCTAACCAAACGAAATATGCGCTTCAAAACCCGCATACGCAAGACATCAATGTCAGGAACAAATATCTCCGAATACTTCGTGGCATGCAACCCCAAATTGGCATAGAGTATGAAGGAAAATTCTCTCCAATCAATAAGATTGGTCCCAGTCCGACAGTTCCTATAGATCTGACTGTTCCTTACAAGTTAGCATGTTTCATCGATTTTCCGAGTAATACACTCCAGCCCGCTAAAAGCAAGATTCAACGCCGCTTCAGATCCGCCCTTCCAGATCTTCTTGGAGAAATCCTAGTAGATTCCTTGTCAAGGTTCATATGCACTGTGGGTCTGGGTGTCGCTAACGATCCTAATCCACTGCAGAATCTGGAATCCTGGTTTGACCGGGCCAAATCTACGCTAACCCAAGACATCGTGATTGTTTTCAGTTATCAAGGGAAGAGATTCGAGCCTCCATGGGATACATTACTATCCAAGGCGAAAGGAGAATACGAGAGGCTCGCGAAGCATGATCTGTACTTGCCTGACGAGCCATTCTTAATTAGTCAAGCCATTGAACAAGCAAAGTCCCGCGAATTCACTTCTGAGAAAGATGCAACCCAATTCATCGTAGATCAGACTATGCGATTGTTCAATGAACGCAAGCGAAGAGGGAGGAGAAGCCCGCTCAAGTGGCCTGAACTAGCATCCACAGAGAAACTGCAAACCTTCCTTCTATTACTTCTAACTATACTCATACCCGATCTGAATGTTCCAAGAATCTCTCGAATCGAGAAAATAGTTAACCATTTGTTCCAGAATGGAGTCTTGCAACTGTTTGAAGGTCAGATTCGTCTGAGTAAACCAAACTGAGCGCTGGTCTACAATCCCAGTTGTGGTATGAAGGCTAAGTAGGCTCTACGAAGTTCCTCTTTGTCCACTCGGTCGTAAACGGAAATTGCTTCTTGACGGCGATCTCCTCGAAGAAGCTTGATGAATTCCCTGTCCATTCCAGCTCGTCTTAGGTGAGTAGTGAACCAGTGTCGAAAACAGTGCACCGTAAAATGGTCTTCAGGTCTATCCGATTTTGAATCATGGAGACCCACCTGTGCCGCGTACTTTACCACTAGCCCATAAACACCGTGTCGCTTCAATCGTCCCCCTTTCTCTCCAATGAATAGAGCAGGAGACTCCGGTTGAAGTCTTTCACGCTGACTTATCCACCGCTTCAACACTCTACTGGTCTCATCATCAAAGAAGACTAATCTTCCGCTGCGTTTCTTGAACTTCTTCAAAGTGATTGTTTGCTCTTCCCAGTCAATATCGGATTCGTCCATGGCGATCAGTTCGCCACGACGCACGCCGGTCTTCGCATAAACCGTCAATATAGTCTTGTCACGAGTATCAAGAACGGAGTTGATCAGCAGACTCATCTGTTCAACTGAAATCAGCTTCCTAGGGGATTCAGCGTCAACATCCCTCTCATCCTTGTACCTTCGCAAGTAACGTTTCCTCACACCCATCACTGGATTCTTACTGATAAGATCCTGAAAAACTAGGTACTCGAATAAGCTTGAGATCACGGTGAAATTATTCTCTAGAGTCTTCTGATCTACTCCGTCCGATCTTCTCTTCCTCAAATACTCAATCAAAATGAACTTATTCGCTGAGAAAACGGTAACATTTTGGCATGCCAGATACCCCAAGAAAGCAGTTGCAACTGCTTTATAGTGACGGATTGATTCCACGGTAAGCTGACGATCTTCACAATCCTCCACGAACATCGCAACAAGCTGTTCTTTGGAAAGAGACGGGGCTAGAAGTTGTTCAGTCACTTGCTAACCCACTTCCAGCCTCTGTGAGTCTTCTCCACTAGTCCGTATTCTTGCAAGGTTTCCAGCTGTCTGCTGACTGCTTTGACAAGATCGGTTTCTCTGGGTGAGATCCTCAACTGCCGGAGCAACTGATCAGCGTCGATTGCGTCGCCTTTCTTCAGAAGTTCAATGAGCTTAGTGTCGTACTTCCTGGTTCCTTGAAAGCCTTCTTTCAAGAAAGGTTCAGCTCGGTATCTACGGAGCTCAGTCTCAACTCTCTCCAACGCTAACCTTGTAATCTCGTTCTCTCGCGTCAGTTTCTCAATCGCATCATCTTTCCTACGAAGCTCCTCAATCAGTTCCGCTCTGGGCTTGTAGCTTTCCTCCCCATCCTCCTGCCGTAGCGAGTTCGTTACGTGCTCATAGACGAATTGTGAAATGGAGACCTTGCTCTTCTTCGCCCTAGCCTTCCAATCCTTAACCAGCTCTACAGATGGAAGATAAGTGTACACGTACCGTTCATTGACAGCCTTCGTTTTGCCCAAGCGAACCTACTGTAAATGCTCCATAATGGCCTATTTTAAGATACTAGTAAAATGGTGCGGGGGAGGGGATTCGAACCCCTGAAGGCTTGCGCGTCTTCCTCTACGCCACAGGATGCCTTCTCCGGCCCAAAGCGTCGGATCTTAAGTGTGGCACCGCTTGTTCGGGTCCTGCCCCTTTGACCTGACTCCCGCCCAAGCTCGTTGAGTCTCGGGTACCCCCGCATCAATCCCAACACGGCTGGTTCTATTCTTTAAGTTTCGTGGATTAACCTGACAATCCTTTTACTTTAGCAAACCCTGCATCCGAGCTGGGCCCGTAGCTCAGGTTGGATAGAGCGGCAGATGCCACTTGCAGTGCCGAACCCCCTAAGGAAACCCGGAAACAGCTGTAGAATTGGAGTAATTCTCTGATGCAGAGGTCCGGGGTTCAAATCCCCGCGGGCCCGCCAACCAATTCAGATTGGGGGAGGAGGCTCACATGCATTGGTGCTGAGCTTCGGCACTTTCACTTTCTGAAATTCCTTGGCGAAATCAGCTATGTAGTCGGCGAGTCGGGTGAAGGTTTCTGCTCCTTTCTTCTTGAGCTCTTCAAGTTCCTTCTGAGTTAGTTCAGGTGGGCTTGCAATGTCGATGTCCCATGCGTCCATCGGAATGAAGATGGGGCCTCCCTTGAACTCAAAGTCGTCGAAACAGACCGGCTTAATTTTATCTCCCAATATCTTCCGTGTCGGATTGTCTCCCCATTCGCCCATGTATCCCTGCCCTGGTCTCAGGTCGGGTATTCCGCCTAGTGCAAGTGACATGGCTAATTCTTCTTTGAACACCTGGTAGATGCCTGGACCGGGGAAGAGGTCTGGCATTAGTCGTAAGCCAATGTTCCAGTACTCTACGATTGCTATGAGCATGCCTAATTCCTTGACAGTCCGCCCAGTCCTCAGAAGTGCCTCCCTGTTGCCTGAATGACCATTTAGGAAGATGACTTTCCTTATGCCATTTCTGTGTAAGCTGGTGCAAATGTCCGTGTAGAGATCCTCAAGCACGGAAAGACGGATGGTAATTGAGCCGGGGTAATTCTTCATCATGTCGTTTTCGCCGTAGGGTAGTGGCGGGAGAGTGATTATCCCGGTTCTCTTTCCCACTTCATCGGCTAGTTTCTCGATACTTGCAGTGTCAATTCCGAGTGGTGTCGGCCCGTGACCGTGGCCTGTGCCTACTGGGACGATCGCGGTGTCAGTCTTCTGGAATGCTTCTTGAGCTTCTCGCCATGACATATCCCATAGCTTATACTTCATAGTTCTCAGCCTTCAACCGGGAATCCGCGGTTGATGGGATATTTAACTTCCTGTACGTCTTTCCTAAACATAATTTGAGAGTCCTCCAAACTTCTAAAAAAGTCGAGGCCCCAAATCTAGTCGACTCGCAAGCGCGACATCCACAAGCAACCTTTTACATACTCATACGGGGTACGTCTCTTGGTCGTGAAAGCTAGTTGTCGTCAAAGAAGTACATGGAATTAGAAACGACGTATGGAGCCCACAATTATCACCCGATTCCGGTTGTAATAGCGAAAGCGAAGGGAGTGTTCGTTTGGGATCCTGAGGGTAAGAAGTACATAGACATGCTCTCATGTTATTCAGCACTTAACCAGGGTCATCGTCATCCCAAGATAATCAAGGCAGCAAAAGAACAGATGGAACTCGTCACACTCACGTCACGCGCCTTCTACAACAACAAGCTAGGACCGTTCCTCAAGAAGTTAACAAAAGTGACTGGAATGGAGATGGCGCTTCCGATGAATACGGGTGCCGAAGCAGTTGAAACTGGTATGAAGATGGCACGCAGATGGGCGTACAGAAAGAAGATGGTCCCTGAAGGTCAGGCAGAGATAATCGTCTGCGCAAACAACTTTCACGGAAGAACAACGACGATCGTCGGATTCTCATCCGACGAAGATTCACGAGCTGGGTTTGGACCGTTTACTCCTGGTTTCAAAGTAATTCCATACGACGACGTGCCAGCTCTCGAGGCTGCAATAACGCCGAATACGGCGGCGTTTCTCGTCGAAGCGATTCAGGGCGAGGCGGGGGTAATAGTACCTTCGGAAGGGTATCTCAAGAAGGTCCGCGAAATATGCACAAGGAACAATGTTCTCCTGATGCTTGACGAAATCCAAACTGGATTCTGCAGAACAGGCAAAATGTTCTGCTTCCAGTACGAGGGCATTAAACCCGACATCCTGCTTGTAGCCAAAGCATTAGGGGGAGGAATAATGCCGATCTCGGCAGTCTTGAGTTCCAAGGAGATCATGTCAGTCTTCACACCGGGTAGCCATGGTTCAACCTTCGGAGGAAACCCACTGGCGTGCGCAATCGGAATAGCCGCGCTCGACGTATTAATCGATGAAAAACTGGATAAACGTGCAACCAAGCTTGGCGTCTACTTCATGAAACGGCTGAAAGAAATGAAGAATCCACTCTTCAAAGAAGTGAGAGGCAAAGGTCTGCTCATCGCTGTCGAACTTGCAAAAGATGCAGGACCCGCCCGCACGTACACAGAGGCATTGATGCGCAACGGACTGCTTGCGAAAGAGACTCATGATACGACGATCAGATTCGCCCCGCCACTTATCATCAAGAAAGAAGAGATCGATACAGCGATCGCCATTATCAAGAAGACAATTAAGTAGAGACCTGGGCAATCCGCGACTGCTGCGCCGATCGATGGTCGGCGTACGTTTTCACTATTATGATAATTTCCGCGATCAAGTAACACCCAAAGATTAGAGTTAACCAAGGAAGGAACATTTTTCCGAAGGATAGAAGTGGCGTGCCATCGATTTGACGGATTGGAAAGACGAACGAGGTTATGGGAACATGAAACGTTATGAAAAGTAAAACTATCAATGAACCGACGGCGTAGGACGTGTAAGAGAACCTCCTCTTGCGGCCCACAAATGCCGCAAGGAACAACATCAGGATGATTACGAGTTCGAACAATTGCTCGCTTATCCAAGGGGCCGTTAGCAGATAGATCAAGTAGACAAGTAAACAGTCACGAATCATGTTCGGAACTGAGTCTGAGCCTGGTCGTTTCCATAACACTAAGAGGATGCTCGTCGTGAGGATTGGAATCCACAATAACTTCAGCCACGAGGCGGTTAAGAGACTCTGTAATGGAATTATCCCAATACTTGTTACGCCAACGTCCTCCAGGTATTGGAGAGTTGCCAGTGGTGCAATCGCACCGAAATCCCGCGCTACTTGCGCCACGCCTACACCGATGAATCCACTGATGTTCCAGTGAAAAAGAACAAACGGAAACCAAATCGCCACGAGCGACGTAGTTAGGAACGCTAAAAGCCATTTTGCAAGATGAGTGAACTTTCTAGTCTTTGCGGAGAATACGAGCAGGAGCGGCAGAAAGAGTATAGGGTAGAGTTTTATTGCAACTGCTAAGGACGCAGCGGCTCCGGACAAAGTGGGTTTCGAAGTAAGAAGCATTATTGACGTTATCAACAGGACTGCCACGAGGTTATCCATCATTCCCCAGATTACGCCAACTATCAATACGTAAGGGTTGAGAAGAAAAGACGTAACGAGAATACGTCCACTGTTCTTACTATTCAAGGAGGAGTTCTTTGACGCCTTCAGGAGCATAATGGCAAGAACAACATCCGCTGTGATTATCGGGATCTTGATGACGGATATGTATAGGAACTGATTTCCTGGAGAAAGAAAGTTTGAAACCAAGTAGGCGACACCACACCAAAGTGCCCAGAGTGGAGGGTACCCGATGTGCGGGTGCGCGAGATACGGTGACGTACCTGCGGCGACATATCTTCCAGACGCCATCCAAATACCTAGGTCGTACGGGTGTCCAGTGAACGGTGCAACCATCACTCTTATGCTAACTGAGAGCGCTAGAACCGCGTACCAGACCTTCTGATCATTGAGAGAAAACCGCATCTGCTTCCCCCGACACAATCACTTTCTGTTCCGTAGGAAGTAGACGGTGAGCAGCGCGATGATGCATAATTGAAGTAATGATCCTAGTATGAAGGTCGTCGAAGCGAGATTGATTCCTGCACTTACGAAGGCATAGTGCTCGGGTTGCGGTACCGACACGACGAGGGTTAAGACTGCGAGAATAAGCGCGGCCTTGTATGCACCTTCATGATGACGCATTATGGCGACAGCGGTGATGAAATATGCTATCCACCCTAGCGCCACACCATAGAACAGCCACACTGGGACTAGGAACCAGAGCTGGAGGAGTAAGACGACGCCAAGAGCTACTGACGCGTAAATGAGCACGTCTGTAACTCGTCGCAGATTCTTCATCAAATAATCGGAGAGTCAGGATTGGAACTACATAAAAAAGGAAGGGGTCACGGAGTGGAATCAAGCAGTCTTGAGTTCTTGAATCCGCTCAGTAACGCCTTGAAGTTCCTTCTCGAGATTAGTCTTATAATCCTCGAGCCATTCGATCTTTTCTTCTTTAGTTAGAAATCTCCTACCACACATCATCCAATCACCTCCATTTACCTAGGTTGCCGCATGCGAGGACTGTCAGGCCATCCAGGGATGGGTCGCCGGTTCGAAGGAGGCCACCCCGCGCGCAGAGTTCGTCGCTCACGTTCAACGCAGTAAGTCAATCTCACGGTCTATCTCACCTGTTGGATCATTATACAATCGTAGGATTTAGCGACTGGACAATCTGAAACCCCGTCATGGCGAAAATGTCTGAAACCATGCCTGTAAGGTAGGATCCTTGAAATCTAATCTATGTGAACTACGTTTTTTCATATTGCACGTGGACTTAGATCATGACGGAGCTTGACAAAGCAGTCGAAGCAAGACCTCACACGCCAGTTTACAAGATGCACAAGTATTTTGCGCGAAGACCTTGGAATATCTTCCGCGAACTGATCTCGCAACACTCATCGATTGGCGAGATAGTCATGGATCCGTTCATGGGTGGCGGAGTAACAGTAATTGAATCTTTGCGTTTGAAGCGTAAAGTAATCGGCATCGATGTTAACCCGTTAGCAGTATTCATCACCAAGATGGAGGCCGGCCCTCTCGATATCGATCGGTTTCAAGAGGTGAGAAACGTTATCACGAACAGGGTCAAGGACGAAATTCAGTCTCTCTACATTACCAAGTGTCCTGGCTGCGGTATGAAGGCGTACGCCGACTGGCTAGAGTGGAATGAGAGAGAACGCAAGATCAAACGAATCAAGTTCGACTGTACTCATTGCGGTCTTTCAGGAATTAAGACTCCCCTACGAGAAGACATTGCACTTGCGAAGAGAATTGATGAGGAATTTGATAAGATAATTCAGGAAAGGAAGCTCTGGTTCCCGCAGACGCAGGTGCCGCCTGGGGATAAGACAAGTTCACTTCTCAACGGCGGCATTACTCATTTTAATCAGCTCTTCACCCGCAGGAATCTGCTCGCACTGGCTATTCTTTTCAGAGAGATCAGCCAAGCTGAGCCGGCGGCGAGAGATTTTCTTAAGTTCACGTTCAGTAGCTGCTTGAAATGGTGCAGCCGCCAATCTCACCTTCGCGGCAGTATAGTTGAAGGGTGGGCAATGCACGCCTACTGGGTGTACCCGGACAGCCTAGAACTCAATGTTTGGAACACTCTGGAAAGACGATTCAATGCGGCGATCAGAGGAAAGAAGTTCAGTAATGAAGAGATCGGGAACTTCTGTAGGCCTGCACAGAAATTTACCGATCTGAAACGTGATGCATCATGTTTACTTCTCAACCGGAGCTCATCCGAACTCCCCATTCAAGATAACTCCATTGACGCAATAATCACAGACCCACCCTACGGGGCAAACGTGAATTACGGAGAGCTCGCCGACTTCTGGTGGATTTGGTTAAATGATGGAGAAACGATTAGGAAAGATGAGGAAGCAGTAATCAACAGAACTCAACGCAAATCAATTCAAGAATATGAGGGAATCCTCACTAGCGTTTTCAAAGAATGCTTCCGCGTTTTGAAACCCGGCCGACAATTAGTATCCACGTTCAATAGCAAGAACGCGGCGGTCGTGTCAAGCTTCATAACTGCGGCGGCAACGGCAGGATTTGATATCCACCCTAACGGAATTTCATACCAGAGACCAATCAAGGCTTACACAACAACCTTTCATGCAATGCAGGTTGGAGCTTTCGTGGGAGATTTCATATTCACATTTACGAAAGGCGACGGACCTCACCGTGCTAGTGCTGACAGTACGGATGATTCTGTAGGATTCAAAAAGAAACTGGACAGGATCATTTCAGAAGGAATTAGGAACGGGATGACTGACTCGGAACTCAGGGAGGTCTCTTACAAACAACTGATCCCATACATTGCCACTCACGCTTCCGCTCCTAAAAGTTGTAGGCAAGCGGTGGAATTCTTTGAGTCAGAGATGGAGGAATGTTCGACCCATTTCAAGATTCGTAGAAAATCAATAATCGAATCCAGAAGACGGACGTTCAGGAAAATTCGATGAAACGGAAAAGATTCTGTTTAGGATAATTGTTCTTTGTCGAAGGGCTTACCATAGCTCCCCATGAATACTAGTTCAGTTAACGGTTTGCGCTTCTTCTTTTCGCCGGTGACCTTCTTTGCTGGGTAGCCGAATCCGACGACAACGCTGGCGACCAAGTTTTGGGGTATGGAGAAGTCTCTGCGAAGTGTCGTCTGGTTCACTCCGGTGAAGATGCATGAGACGATTCCAAGATTCCAGGCGGCAATTTGCATATCTTGAATAGCTCTACCTGCATCTATTAGTTCGAATCCGTGCTTCTCTCCGGTCAGAACAATCACAGCGAAGTTTGCACCCTGTACCCAGCTTCCGGTGGTACTGTCTTCAGCCAACGTTTTCATTTGCTCTGGTGTCTGGACGAGGATGAACCGCCAATGCTGACTGTTCATCGCGCTGCCCGTTACACGGGCAGATTCAAGAATCTTCATTTTAGCGTCTGAAGGAATCTTCCTTGTTTGATCGAATTCGCGTAGATCAAGTTTAGTTCTAACGCAGTCGTACGCATCCATGTACCTTTGACTCCTGACTAAGTCGGCGTTAGGGTCCAGAAAAGGGAATCTCTGGAGTTATGCTTCTCTTACGGCTTTCATGCCCATAAATTGGGCTCGGCTCCCAAGCTCTTCTTCAATGCGGAGGAGCCGATTGTACTTAACCGTTCTTTCCCCTCTGCACGGGGCGCCGGTTTTGATCTGTCCACAATTGAGAGCTACTGCTAAGTCAGCTATTGTTGAATCCTCTGTCTCTCCCGATCGATGGCTGGTGACTACGGAGTACTGATTGCTCATGGCCGTTCTTGCGGCCTCAACTGATTCAGTTAAGGTTCCTATCTGGTTGACTTTTAGAAGAAGGGCGTTTGCGGCGCCTAGTTGTATTCCTTTCGTAAGCCTCGCAATATTCGTCACGAAGATATCGTCACCGACGATATTCACTTTGTTTCCAACTTTGCGAGTGAACTGTGCGGTATGTTCAAAATCCTCTTGGTCGAATGGGTCTTCAATATAGCGTATGGGATAGTTCTGAATCAGGTCGGTATAGAATTCAGCGAGTTCCTCAGCAGATTTCTTCTCCCCGTCAATTTCGTAGCTGCCGGAGTCGAAGAACTCGGAAGATGCGGCGTCGAATCCAACATACACATTCTTCCCCGGAACGTAACCAGCCTCGGTGACAGCTTCGACAATTGTGTCGAGGGCGTCAGATGTCTTGGCTATTGGCGGAGCAAACCCGCCTTCGTCGCCTACGTTAACCGATTGCTTTCCGTACTTGGTTTGAATCACGCGTTTGAGCTTGTGATAGATTTCTGCTCCCATCCTCAACGAATCAGCGAAATTCTTAGCGCCAGCCGGAAGAACCATGAACTCTTGAATCTTCAGGCCTGTACCAGCATGTTTACCTCCGTTTATGATGTTCATAACAGGGACAGGGAGCGTCACGCCCTTCCCGTCGCTTAGCTGCTCGAAAAGTGACCTGTTTGCTAGGGCTGCAGCGAGTTTTGCGGCTGCGAGTGAAACCGCCAGAATCGCGTTTGCGCCTAGTTTGCCCTTGTTTGGTGTACCATCTAGTTCAATCATTAGCCGGTCGATTGCAGTCTGATCCTTCGGGTCACGTCCAACGATTTTTGGGCCTATAATCTCCTTAACGTTCCTGACCGCTTTCAGGACGCCCATTCCCGAATAACGCTTCGGGTCATTGTCTCTGAGCTCAAGCGCTTCATGCCTGCCAGTAGATGCTCCAGATGGAACTGCCGCGGTAACCGATTTTTCATTCGAGTATAAGGTGGCCTCTACGGTTGGGTTACCTCTTGAGTCCAGAATCTCACGCGCTTCAACCTTTGTTATAACCCGCTTTTGACTCATAATCCTCAGCTTTCTATCCGATTCCGATGGATATGAATAGGTGTTAACAATATTAGAAGACGGACGCATAAGTTTCAGGAACGATAATTGAGGAAGACGAATCTGCGCATAATATTGAGCGTTGTGCTGCTTGCTGTTTTCTTCGCGCCCATCGTGAGTGCGGCGCCCCCTACCATTAGTAATATGAATTCGGTAGCTATGATAAGTAACACGAATGGTTGGGCTGTGGGCGATGCAGGAACGGTCCTGCACTTTGATGGAAGTTCATGGAGCCTTATTGCGTCTGGCACTAGTTTGGACTTGTTCTCTGTTTCATTCGGGGAGCCGACGACATCAACTTCAGGTTTCGCGGTTGGAGGAGCGGGTGGAACAGCGATTGCGATTCATTGGGATGGAGTAACATGGTCGACGATCTCGCAGGGACTCAGCTCACCAGAAGCGAAAGAACTCTCAAGCGTTTTCGAAATCAGCTCGACCGATGCATGGGCCGTTGATTCCGTAACTGGAGAATTCTGGCACTGGACGGGACAACCCGGGCTGGGTGGAGGATGGAATTCAATATCGACGGCGACTCAAGGGCTGAATTCCGTCTTCATGACGAGTGCAACTAACGGGTGGGCCGTGGGAGGTACTGGGGTAATCTATCATTTTACCGGTGGTTCATGGGTACTCTATACGACGGTTGGCACAACGTTGAACGGAGTCTTCATGACCAGTCAGGATGAAGGATGGGCAGTGGGGAATGGAGGAGTAATCTTTCATTACCTATCAGGCATGTGGAGCGGCCCCATTTCACCGGGAGCTTCAAGCCAGGACTTGAAGTCCGTTTTCATGCTTAATCCGTCGGAGGGTTGGTCAGTAGGTGCATCTGGCGCAGTGCTGCATTACGTGAACGGTGCTTGGACCCAGCAACCGCCCAACGTGCAGACCACCACGCAGAATCTAACTTCTGTTTCTTTCGCTGATGGAAGCGGGTGGGCTGTTGGAGATTCGGGCACAATCATTTCAATGTCAAGCCAACCACCGTTCTCCGGGTTCCCATCATCTGTCTTACAATCGGTATTTCTCACTAGCACAAACGAGGGATGGACGGTTGGCTGCTCAACCGGCGGGTGCGGAAGTGGAACGGGTCAGACGGTTGCGGCGCACTGGAATGGTGGGACGTTCACGCTAGGAACAATTGTGGGCCCAACATCAGACTTGTACTCCGTTTCAATGACAAGTGATACAGATGGGTGGGCGGTTGGTGGAATAGGAACGTCGCCCTTGATACTTCACTATTCTGGAGGTGTTTGGACTCAAGTTCCGTCTCCACCTGGCAGCTACATTCTCCGGGCAGTTTTCATGCTCAACTCGGGAGACGGCTGGGCAGTCGGCAGTAATGGAATGATCCTTCATTATTCCGGGGCTTGGAGCATAGTCTCGTCTCCGACTACGAAGAATCTGCGAGGCCTGTTTATGTTAGGTGGGAACGATGGGTGGGCGGTTGGTGACGGGGGAACCATACTTCGATTCCAAGGGGCTGGACCGTGGGTAGTATTTGGAAGCCCAACTACTGCCGACTTACGCTCCGTTAATCTCCTCGATTCAACTCACGGATGGATTGTGGGATCAAGCGGCACAATCCTGCACTACGACGGAACCATTTGGTCAACTGCATCTGCCCTCACAACCTCTAACTTGAATTCCGTAGCTCAAGTTAGTCCTCAGGAAGCGTGGATCGTTGGTGATTCTGGAACTATCATTCAATGGAATGGGGTGGCGTGGTACCCGTATACTCCCTCACCACCCTTATTGGGTAACCCGGATTTCAACTCGGTCTTCTTACTCTCGAACGGTAATGGTCTGATCGTAGGTGCGCCTCCCACGGGTGGAACTCAAGCTACAGTGCTAACTATTCCTGAAATGGAAGCAACTCCAATAGCAATAGTCCTGATTCTGGCGACGTTACTGGTAATTGTGCGTAAGACACATCGCTGCGCATCCGATTCCTGAGCACCCTTCCCTTTTGGCAGAATTTGCTGAGTGTGCCCTGAATCTTGAGGTACACGCACAGGAAGCTCGTGGTAGCAGCCCTAGTGATAATCCCAGTTACCGTTGTTGCCCTGTCATATCTGGAAGACATCGCGGAGTCCAGCGGAACGCAGGGGGGTATTGCAGCCATGTTGATGAGCTTGCCGCAGGAGAGTATACGGGTTGCCTCGCAGATGGGCTATGCGGGGATTTTTCTACTAATGCTCTTGGAGGCCGCTGCATTCCCAATACCAAGTGAGATCGTGCTGCCTTTTGCTGGATATCTTGTCTCACTAGGCGAATTGAGCTTTTGGCCCGTAATATTGTACAGTACGATCGCTGCGATGTTAGGTTCATTTGTGGATTATTGCGTGGGCTTGAGGTTTGGTCCACTCTTGCTTAGGTCAGGTAAGCTTCGTTTCGTGAATGCATATCATGTGAGAAAGGTGGACGCATGGTTCAACCGTTACGGGGCTTTTGCAGTCGTAATCTTCCGACTCGTGCCAGCTGCGCGAGTTCTGATTTCCTTTCCCGCGGGGGCATATCAAATGAAGAAATCAAAGTTCGCGATTTGCACTCTTGCTGGTTGTTTGCCATGGAACATTTTGTTGGTGTCTCTTGGTTGGTGGTTTGGGTCATCATGGGATTATGTGGTCGGGCTGTTTCGGTACGTCAACCTGATAGCGTATCTGATCATAATTCTTGCAATGGTTTGGTTGGTGTTGCGGTTCAGATCAAGAGCATCTAGGCCGGTACTTAGGGTCAGTGTTCTCGGAGCTGTCTGTGCAATGTTTCAACTCGCTTCCGCGTAACCCAGTTTTTATGGTGCCGGAAGCCTCCGCCAAAGCTGTTTGGAATATGGAGCAGCTCATGAATCAAGGTCTTCTCTTTTTCTCCTGCCGACAATGGGTCGTACTGTTCTGAGAGAACCTCAACCGCATAGTATGCCGGTTCGCTCAGGGCCTGTTGCCATATTTTTGGGAGTGAATGTATTCTCGCGATGACGTTACTCGCCTTAGAGCCGTGACTTCTGTAACAATATACTCGATGCTTCGGAATGTGAGTGAAATCCAACTTATCGATGATGAACGACACGAGTTCCGATACGTCAGGTGCGCGTTCGTATCGAAAAGGCATACAACACAACGACTGTTGGGTATCTAAAATAGAATTCGCAGCGGTTGATTATTCCATGACCAACGAGATTGCGCGCTTAACGGCGGCCTGGGCTGAGTCTTCATACAGAACTCGTTCAATTTGACGGTCATCTAGATAATCGTCAGCAAACCGGTCAGCTACACCACCCGTTCCTTTCACTGCCACGATTGGCGTTTTATTCTGATACGCCGGCGCAGAGTTCGATCAATGTCCCTGCTCCGCCACCCACAACTATGATGGCGTCGGCTGAATATGCGGTCACGAAATCCCGGGCAAATCCGATTCCGGTTGCTATGACAGCGTCGCAGTAAACGTTCGACAACGCCTTGTCAGCCTGCGGAATTATACCAATAGCGAAGCCTCCTCCGTCTTTTGCTCCGCGACTAGCCGCCTCCATAACCCCTCCTAAGCCTCCCGTGATTAGAATCACACCACACTTTGCAAGCTCGAAGCCAACCTGATAGGCAGCCTGGTATGCGAGGTCCGTGCAGTGGTCTTTTCCGAATCCGACGACAAGAACCTGCTTCCTTCTAGACAACCCAAATCACTGATTCCGAACACCTTCAGATGCTCTTGTCTCTAAGAAAGAGCTTGGCGTCTGAATATGACCGCTTTAGCATTCGAACTCCTTAAGAACAGACTGAGAACAGGACCCATTTCAGGCCGATAGAAGCGTTTCTATCGTGAGAACCCGCTTAAATTTAAGCAAATTACGCATCTGCACACGCCTAATCATCGCTAAAACATGTGAAATTCCTAATTCGAAATTTCACGGTGTTAGCATGCTAGAGTGTCCAACCGCCAAATCGGCCTCAAGCCTCTACGAGAATTGAAAATTAAGAGCCTTAACCGTAGGGAGGTGATTTCATGGCAAGAGAGAGTATGCTTACACAGAAGTCGATTGTCGCTGACGATACACTTGCAGTTCTGACCGGACAATCAAAGGGAGCTCTCTTGAGTTACACGGAACTCACCAAGTCAATGCACCAGTACATCAGGAGTAAGGGATTAAGACTCAAAGCATGTCCAAATTGCAAAGCTCAGATACCCGGATTCGCGACATACTGCGACAAGTGCGGCAAAGATGCAGTAGTTACACCTGTGAAAGCGTAAGCCAAAAGCCTATTCTGGCTCGTTTTTGAGCCAACCTCTATTTTCTTCACGCCTTACAAACCTCTTATCTCAACCTCAGTACAAAATAGCCGCAGTGAAGGTCAGAATGTGACTGACAGTATAAGCAGGATTCATGTGATAATGCCCCTGCTGTTTCTCGTCCTGACAGGTCTAGTCGTAGAATTGCTGTGGCTTTTCCTTTCAGTGCTTCCGTGGTCGGTTGCAGGTGCTCTTAGTCCGTTTTGGATGGCTTTTGGAACGTTCTTTCTGGGTGTGGCCTGTTTGCCCGTGTACGCACTTGAGTTGCGCAGTATTCGCAAGATGCAATCATGTTGACCCGTCTTGTCAGAGAATAGTGAAACTCGCTCCAGTCCTCAGAATGACGAGAACCAAGTGTTACAAACTCCATCATCCAAGTCGAAGTCAAATCAGAGTTTCATTGCCGCTTCAATCCTATTATCCGTTATTAGTATCTTCACGCCATTCATATTCTTGCATTACATCGCGATTTTTCTGGCAGGATTCGTTATCTATCGCTCCCATCGAAGTAAAGGCGGTTGGATTGCTCTAGTTCTTGGTATAATCTTCTATTTGCTACAAATGTGGATTACCATATTAGTGAGCGAACAGTTGTCGGTGCAATAGGCTGATCCTGCACGGAGAAAGCTGCCTATGCCTATGCGTGAGAGATGGGGTGGAAACTATTCAGGGCTCAGTCAATTGCTAGGCTAGACAAGGAAGTTTATCGAGTGAAGCCGTAATCTCATGTTCGAAACTTGGCTTGTGCCTTAGGCTCTTTGCACATAGATACCTGAAGCGATATCCAAACTCATCGGATACGAACTGGATGCTACCTTAACCATCATGGGGCCGCTGAAAGGCGCCTTTTCCTCGATCTCAATCTTGGTACCTGGGAACATTCCTAGACGGGCCAAGTAGCGTAGGAGTTCCGTGTTCTCATCAGGAATGTGAGTTAAGACAGCTACCTCGCCACTGTTGAGGTCTGATAAAGGCTGCCCTTTGATTGGCTGAATCACCCCCGCCTCATCCGGGATAGGGTTTCCATGCGGGCAGGTCTTCGGATTACTAAGCGATTTTTCAATTGAAGAGGCAAGTCGTTCGCTAATTACGTGTTCCAACCTGCATGCCTCATCATGTGCTTCGGTCCAGTCAAAATGCAACACATCGGTGAGTAACCTCTCTGCCAGTCGATGTCGCCTGAAGACGTGGAGTGCAAGTTTACGTCCGGAAGAGGTTAGTTTGACTCCTTTGTAGGGTTCACGCGCGACTAGGCCCTTACTCTCCAAAACCTCTAAGGTGTTGGTGACACTACCGGGCGTTATTCCCAGTATTTTGGCGATGTCGCCTGTCTTTGCGGAACCCATCTTTCCCTCAAGCGTGTAGATCGTTTTCAAGTACATCTCGGGTGCAATTGGAAATTCATGACTCAAGACGAATCAGACCTTTTATACTCTCGTACCTAGAAGTAAGCCGGGTCGCACAAAGATTCTTGGCATGTAATATACATAGATTTCTAACGTTTCGCATTTATTGGCGAGTACCTTCCAGAATTCCGTACGTCATATGCGTTATTGTAGACTTGATTAACGATTCCGTCATCTCTTTTGGATAGAGTAGTATGAGTTCCGAGAAGACGAAAACGAAGATCGTCTGCACAATAGGCCCTGCTACATCGTCCATACCGACCATCAAGCGGCTCATAGCAGCAGGGATGGCAGTCGCGAGATTGAATTTCTCACACGGGTCTACAGATGAGCACGCTGCCAGAATTCGATCAATCCGAAAGGCATCACACGACATGAAGATCCCAATAGGAATCTTGGTTGACCTACCCGGTCCGAAAATAAGAGTTGGCAGAGTCTTCCCAGAACCAATCCTTCTGCGAGAGGGAAGTCTTCTAACATTAACAGGACGACACCTCATTGGTAATCAGAATGTCGTTTCAATCAGTCACCGAAGCATTCTGAAGCGACTCAAACGCGGCGACTCAGTGTACCTTGAAGATGGTACAGTTCGTTTGAAGGTGGTTGAGCCTAGAGAGGAGGCAGTAGTTTGTCGGGTCGTCATGGGTGGTCCCTTGTACTCTGGGAAGGGCGTGAATCTACCTGAAAGGAAACTGACGCTTAGTGCATTTACCCCAAAGGACTTCGCTCTCACCGCATTTGCAGTTGAACAAGGGGTCGATTTTGTGGGGGTTTCATTTGCTACGACCAAGCAGGATATCATGAAAGCCAAGAGGCTGATCAGAAGCAAGAATTCCCCCGCTTGGGTTATTGCAAAAATCGAAAGGAAACAGGCCGTCAACAATTTTGATGAAATCGTAGCGGAGTCGGATGGGATCATGGTTGCTAGGGGGGACCTTGGAGTGGAGATGGCCGTCGAGGAAATTCCTGAACTCCAGAAGAAAATCATCGAGAAATCCAACGCTGCTGGGAAACCGGTGATTACCGCTACGCAAATGCTTGAGTCTATGGTGAATAATCCTACACCAACTCGAGCAGAAGTTACGGATATCGCAAACGCAATAATCGACGGGACTGATGCAGTCATGTTGTCTGAAGAAACTGCAGTTGGCAGGTACCCAGTCGAGGCAGTGAAAGTTATGAAACGGGTTGCTGCGGCAATTGAGCGAAGCTTGCCCTATAGATCAATCCTGTTATCTAGGCAGCGTCTGCTTAAGCGTGACTTGGTTCAAGATTCCATCAGTTTCTCAGCTTGTGCAGTCGCTTACGAGCTTGATGCTGGCTGCATAGTGGCGCATACTAGAACGGGATCGACCGCCCATAGGGTCTCTAAGTTCAGATCACCGGTTCCTATTCTAGCTCTGACTTCTGAGGGCTCAGTAATGAATCGGTTGTCCTTGCTGTGGGGAGTTTATCCCTATCAAGTTAGAAGGCTGGCTACAACTGCGGAAATATTCGCTGCCGCAAAGAGAGCTGCATCTGACCATAACCTGGTTAATCGGAAGAGGAATAGGATTGTGGTAGTATGTGGAGATCCGTCTACCCCACGCGGCACAACAGACTTATTGCGTGTGCAGACAGTCTGATCGGGGATTACGTTGGATTTTCTACGAGACCTTGAAACTGGACCTAAACCTCCGGACGTGGTTTATGCGGTGGTTGAAAGCCCAAAAGGGACAGAGAACAAGTACGAATACGATGTGGAGAAGAAGGCTATTGTTCTAGACCGCGTCCTCTATTCCGCCGTTCATTTTCCTGGGGATTACGGGTTTCTCCCTCGAACTCTCGATGAGGATGGTGACCCGTTGGACATCTTAGTGCTTGTCTCTAACCCGACATTTCCTGGTTGCATCATGATAGCGCGTCCAGTGGGCCTGCTTCAGATGCTTGATGGTGAGAAAAGGGACGATAAGATTCTTGCCGTTCCTACCGGTGACCCAAGGTATGCCGAGTACCATGATCTAGGCGATCTTCCCGAACACATATTGAAGGAAATTGCGTATCTCTTCGAAACTTACAAAGTATTGGAAGGCAAGAAAGTTAGAATCATAGGTTGGGAGAACGCGGCCTCAGCAAAGGCGATTATCACGCGCTGTCAAGAACTCTATCAATCGCATGCCCGCCGGTGATATTCCTAGGTTGACATTCGATTAAAATATGTCAAGTCGGAATATCTAGGGGTAAATACGTCACTTATTCTCAACTGGCAGCGGCTAGTGCAGCCGTCAATCCAGCTGCAAGCGTCTCAAAAGTCTCTGCCCCTTCGTACCTTGCAACAATGGATCCATCCTTCCCTAGTATGAGGAAAGTCGGAGTGCCGGTTACTCCGTACTCGCTCACAACTGAACCAGATGAATCAAAGACGTAACTCCAGCTTGAGCCATAATTCTTGATGAAATTCGCCGTATCTTGCGCAGTTGCTCCTTGCCAAGGCCCCGCAATCGATAGCAAGACGACGTTACCGTTTCCATACTGTGTATACAGCTTCTCTAACACGGGGGCCATATCTTGGCAATGTGGACACCAGGGTTCCATGAACTCCAATAATACCACTTTGCCGCGAAGAGAAGAAAGAGTCAAGGTCTGACCGGTGAGACCGCTACCGCTTACGATAGGCAGCGTAAAGTCGGGAGCGCCAACCGTGCCGGTTGTCTGAATCGATGTGGTCGACGAGCTGGGGACTGCAGGTTGCGAAAGTGAGTAGACCACCCAGATGGCAATGATAATGATGATGGGTATTGCGATCTTCTCAGACCTGCTTAACGAGTTCTTGCGAGGAGCACCGGCTTTAGTCTTTGACATTCCAATCAACTGCCGTAAAACGGGGTAGAATGTAAGTCTAATCTTCGCTTACCATTTATCCTAATGAAACTGTCCGTAGGTATTTCATCATCATATTAAGCTGAGAACTGATTAGCAACCTTTCCCCCGTGAAGCATGGACGTTAAGACACCTGCACTTGCCATTATGAGGCCTGCGATTATGAATGTGGTAGGATAACCTTCGTAGAACGATATGAAACCTGAGATGAAGGACCCGATCATTGTGGCGAAGCCGACAAGAGCACTATAAACTCCCAACGTGGACCCGTGTTTATCCGCACCAAGCGAATTGAAGACCATTACGTTCGAAGCGGCATAGTACGCTGCGTACGCAATTCCCGCTGCTAAAGGGTATAAGATCAAATTTGCTCCGAGATACATTGCACCTGTGAACAGGTACGCTGAGATTCCAAGCAGGACATAGCATATTGACCGTAACGTTAAGCCTGACACCGCTGTCTCCTTGAGGCTTCGCTTCTCTACTCGTGGAGCGATTGAATTGAAAGCGATTGTCTGAACAATCATGCCAGCCAACAGTATGAGGAAGACTTCACTATTAGTTATCTTAGCCTGATAGAACGATGGTACAAGAGAGGTATTGAGTATACCACTGGCTAGGTAAAATGCAATAATTGACAGGTATAGAAGGAGAGGTTCCCTCGTTAACTCAAATCTCATGCCTTTGAAAACGCGTTTGAAATCTGACGCTCTTGGTATTCGAAGAAATAACATTGGTAGAGCGAGAAGCCTTGTATAGAAACTTCTTCTTACCAAGACGATCATTACGCGCTCAAATCCCACAGTTGGTTCTGGAATAGTGAGGAACGAAACCACGGCAGATGCGACGGATAATACTGCGAGAGGGATCATTATCAGATTGAGGGGGAGAAAATCCCCCCATGCGACTCCAAGCAACAGTCCTAAAGTGACGCCAACACTTGACGCCATCGAAAGTTTTGCGAATGCTGATGTCCATCTTGATTTAGGCTGCGTCTCCATGATTAACAAGTTCAGCGGTGTCGCGGAAACGGCAGAAAAGAACGATATGATCGCATACAGGACCTCAATTCCATGTATGGTCATTGTAAGCCAAAGAAGACCAATGGTTCCTGCAATGAGCAAGTAGCTTAGAATAAGGAGCGGGTTTCTCTTATGGTAACGATCCGTGACGATGCCCCATAAAACCGCTGAAGGGATGCTCACTGCGTTGAAGAGCGTAATCGCGAGGCCAATGTCTATCACCGATCCGTGAAGATTGAGTATGAGTAGCTGGATCAGTGTCCCAATTGGTCCCAAAGCTACGTTTATCGGAACAACCGAATAGATCCATCTTAAGTCGTCTTTTCGGGCACCTTCTGGCAAGTAGGTCGGACCATTCCAGCTAGCTGTTAACTCACTCAGATGAGGTTCAAAATCCGGTCAGCAACAATCTCTGGGCTGACATTAGGGTCATCGTTAATTATCTCCTTTAGCAATTTCCTTGTTCTGTAATAATCAATAACCGGGGCAGAGGTCTCTTTGTAGATTCTGAGTCTCTCAAGTATGACATCCGGTTGATCGTCGGCTCGCTTGAAAAGCTCTCCACCACATTTGTCACACTTGTTAGCAATTTTAGGTCTAAGCGTTCGCTCATTGTATATTGCCCCACAGGTCCTACATTGAATACGAGTGGACAGCCTCTCAACAATCAATCTGTCAGGAACGTTGAGGTTTATCACCACGTCGATTTTCGTAATATTCTCTAATTGTCTTGCTTGTTCAATAGATCGTGGATATCCTTCGAGAATGAAACCTTTTGAAAGACCTGGGGTCAACCTCTTCTTCAAAATTTCAGTTATCACCTGGTCAGGCACCAGTCGGCCGGCGTCACTATACTTCTTAATCTCTAATCCCAAGTCAGTCCTGTTGCTTATTTCTTCCCTAACCAGATCTCCCGTAGAGATATGTGGTATGCCTAGCCGATTCTTCAGGAGTGACGCATAAGTTCCCTTCCCTGATCCTGGAGGGCCGAATATAACGATCTTCATCGAAATAGCCTTCTCAGTCGATATTATCCTCTTTCATTTGAGTACCATGATTGGCTATCACGCGAGGAGACAAATTAGGATCCTCGCGTTATGCCATATTCGTGCCCATCGAAGTTGAATTTGGACGACAAAGGTTTATGGCGGCGATTAGTCCGTTCCTTACTGATTACTAAGTCAAAGGATTGAATACACACAGGAGGTGTCTGATTTGGTATTGGGTAAGGAAGCAATACTCTATGAGAGTCTACCGAGAGGTAGAGTAAGATGTACCGCATGTGCGAGATACTGCAACATACCTGATGGGAAAATAGGCCTGTGTGGAGTTCGAGGAAATGTTGGCGGCAAACTCCAACTCTTTGTCTATGGCAAGATAATTGCCGGTCACATAGATCCGATAGAAAAGAAACCGGTTACTCACTATATGCCCGGGAGTAAGATATTCTCCATCGCGACTACAGGATGTAATTGGCTTTGTCATTATTGTCAAAACTTCGACATTAGTCAGCGCCGAAAGATCGAGGGTCAAGATGTAACACCCGAGACCGTTGTTTCAATGACTAAACGCTACCGGTGCCAAGGAATAGCCTACACGTATAATCAGCCAACGATCTTCATCGAATTTGCACATGACATCGGTGTTCAGGCAAGGAAGAGCGGATTAACAAACATCTTTGTCTCTAATGGCTATGATACGCCAGAGACTGTTGAGTTGATGCGCGATTTTCTGGATTGCATAACCGTAGACTTCAAAGGGAATGGAGAAACGTCGTTTGTCAGAAAGTACATCGGTATCGCAGACGCCGCCCCAATCTTTCAGACGCTACTTGAAATCCGTGACAAGACAGACGTTCATATTGAGATCACGGACCTCGTAGTACCGGAAATCGGCGATGACCTTTCTGCTGCCAAGAGATTATGCGAATGGATAAATGATAACCTGGGCCCTGACACGCCGATTCACTTCTTACGATTCCATCCGGACTACAAACTGAATCATTTGCCGCCGACACCAGTTGAAACTCTAGAAAAACATCATGCAATGGCACGGGAAGTTGGATTGAATTACGTCTACTTAGGCAATGTAACTGGTCATCCCCTCGAACACACGTACTGTGCCGGCTGCAAGAGAATAGTCGTTGAAAGAACAGGATTCGATATTGCAAGCTGGCATCTTGACGAGCAAAATCGATGCGTATACTGTGGTAACGAGATTCCTATCGTTGGACGGCTCAGCGAAGCCATCAAGGAAAATCGATTCATGCCGATTTTAGCGTGATCAAACAACTCGACATTAGAGTAAATTCCTCTTACGTCGAGGTTAGCTCTTTCAGATACGCCACTACAAAGTTCCGCGTATACTCTTCCAGATCCAACGCTAACGCGTCGCGGGGATTCACCCATGCGTACTGTTGTAGCTCTCTGCCGTCTAACTTGACAGTCGCATCTTGCGTCCGACAAACATAGTCCATGAACACGAAGTGCTCGTGCTTGCGATAGAATTTCGGGTAGATCGCTTGTTGTACAAGTAGCAATTTCACGACATCGACATCCAGCCCAGTCTCTTCCTTGACTTCTCGTTTGATGGCATCTTCAGCCAACTCTCCCAGTTCAATGTGCCCGCCCGGCACGGTATGCTTATCAGCCCATTTGCTCGATCGAACAATCAGTACTTCTCCTTTCGGATTTACTACGAGCGCACCCACAGTTGCTTCTGGATATTTCTGAGACATTGGGGATACCTGAGGATAATAGGCATTAGATCAATTGACTAACTCTTGCCCATAGTTGTACCGATGACTGATACGACCGCAATCAAACCGCCGACTAGAAGCATGAGTGGTTCCTGAGTTCTAAGATATACTAGTGCAGTAAATACAACGAGAGCACATAATCCTAGAAGATTTATGAGAGCTAACCGCGATCTTGGTTCCAATAGGAGTCTCCGTTATTCAACTGTAGTTGGACAATTATATGTCCTACTCTAATTGTCAACTGAAATAAAATAGGACCTATTGTCCCATGAGCGGTTGGTAAGTTGCTTGCAACTTCTGTGCGGTTCTCTGAAGACGTCATTAGAGAAGCGGTGAAAACGTTCGGAAACGAAGCTCAGGGAACACTGCAATCAATGGCGGAGCCTGTTCATACCTACTACGTGCGATGCAACACATTGAAGATATCTCCTAACGAGTTAGTTCCGTTACTGAGAAGGAAAGGACTTGAAATCAACCAGCTCGAAGCTCTCCCTGAAGCTATCGGAATTGGAGTTAAAGGACCCTTCGAGATTACGCCCAGTGAACATAGGATAACTGTGGACAAAAAGACCGCAGAATCAGTGCTGCAAGGAGCTAACGTCTACGCCCCAGGGATTGTGAACTGCGAATCGATGCATCTGGGAGATCTGGTTACAATCATTTCAGAAATCGGCGAAATCGTGGCCGTCGGAGATGCTAGGATGAATGCCACGGACGTGTTGACCTTCAAGAAGGGTTTGGCAGTTTCTGTTACTAGAAGGAGATTTCATAGTCCTCAGATTCGTGAACTAGACGAATTCTCTAATGGCTTGCTTTACCCGCAGTCAATGGCTGCCATGGTGACAGCACGAGTATTGGATCCGAAGCCAGAAGAGACCATCGTAGACATGAATTGCGCCCCCGGAGGCAAGCTATCTCATATGAGTCAACTGATGGGAAATCAAGGTCGGATTCTTGGTTTCGATAGAAATTCCCGTAAGTTACGTCAGACCAGAGACACAATGATAAAACTCGGCTGCAAGAACACTGTCCTAGCAATTCATGATTCTCGATATTTACCCGACGATTTTCCTGACTTGAAATCCGATCGGGTCTTGATAGATCCGCCATGCAGTGCCTTAGGGTTGCGACCTAAAGCCTTCGATTATACAAGAAAGGAGAGGATAGAACATCTGGCAGCATATCAAAAGCAATTTGTTAAGGCAGGTTCTCAAATTGTAAAACACGGCGGTATCGTGGTCTACAGCGTTTGCACTTTCACCCAAGAGGAATGCGAAAACGTAGTCGAGTTCGCAGTCCAAGAGTGCGAGCTGAATTTGGTTGAACAGAATCCTCGTATTGGTGGGCCTGGATTGGACATTTTCCCGAAAGCTTCTCTTTGTCAACGATTCCATCCAGACAAGCACGAAATTGGTTACTTCATCGCAAAGTTTGTCCGAGACTAGAATTATGAATCAGAAGTTAATCTAACTATCTAACATTAGGTCGAATGAGGCATGGGGTTTCCCGAGACAGTATTAACAGTTAGCAAGAAAGGGCAACTTGAGGTTAGGACTCTCGAATCACGCGGCAGCTTTGTCATTTGCAAATATCTTGATTCAAAGACGTTGAAACTGACTGACAAGAAGAAGAAACTCATACTTCGATCAGACAGCGGCGAACTGACGGAATATTTCATTGTGCCACTAAAGGATCCCAAAAGAGCGCTGCTAATATCCGCTCAATCAGATGAAAAGGAACGAGAAATATGGAACGAAAACAAGCAATATGCCGAAGCAATCTGGCCTGAGCGGTAATCATTGCAGACCACAAGCAACTCAAGGAAGTTCAATCTCACAGAAGTTGATGTGAATGGTCCGCTCAATCTTGAAGAGACGATTCTGAGTGCGCAAACGTCTGAACCGGAGTGGATTAGGAATGGGCGAAGCTTCGTTGATGTTGAAGAAGTCAACGGCACTTACGTGAAATATTCAGTGGAGCAAATCGGATCAACGGATCAATTCAAGATATCGGTGCAATATGTGACTCCCGCGCTGGGGACCATTTCTCAAACAGAATTGAGACGACATCTGGAGAAGGTGTTAGGACTTAGAGACGATTTACGACTGTTTTATGAAGAGTTCTCCGCCGATAAGCCACTTTCACTGACTTTTGGACCGCTAAGAGGACTCCGCTTGATGCAGGGCACTAATCTGTACGAGAGCCTGATTTGTTCGATTTTGTCTCAAAACAACTCGGCAAAACGGTGGAACGGCATCGCGCGACTTCTCATGAAACAATATGGGAAGAAAGTGCAATTTCATGACGGGTCATCTTGGTTTCTATTTCCCAGGCCAAAAGATGTCGCGAAATTGACAACAAGGGAATTGCAGAGGACGACATCAATGGGGTATCGGGCAAAGTCCGTAATCAAAGTATCGCGCATGATTGAAAACAAGGAGCTGGAATTAGAAACACTTGTGAACAGTAGCTACGAAAACGCACTGGAAAGTCTCCTGCAACTTTATGGTGTCGGCCCTAAAGTCGCGGATTGCTTCCTACTTTACAGCGCGGGGCAATCTAGAGCAGCACCCGTCGATGTTTGGATTCATAGAATCGTGAATAGGCTTTACCTTAAGGGACGGAGATTGTCACGACCTGCAACCGCATCATTCCTGCGCGATCGTTTTGGTTACTGGGCCGGATATGCGCAGCTGTACCTGTTCCATTATGCGCGAAAGAGGAGAATTGGAGAAGCAGATATACCTAATGCGCCCGCATCTTAGCGGCTTCTTTTCGTGATGGTTTCCGCTTCAGCTTGGTACCACATATGCCGCAAACCTGCAAGTCCCCAGTCAAATATCGTTTGAAGCAAGCTGGACAATAATACGTCCACTTGAATTTCTGTCGAATACCCAATGAAGAAAGGGATTGATATTCAATTCCCATTCCTTCGGCCACATTCTGGACAGCATAGTCGTCACTGACGATGATTGGAGATCTTCCACTCTTCTTCAGATCGACTGCTAGTGCCAAAATGCTTGAGTCAGCTTTGGACAGTACGAGTCGATCTCCCAGCAACTTGGCGTGAGCAACAACCTCACGGAGCGAATCCTCGGTCGGAGGCTGGATCTTCATTTTCCCTGATAAAGACGACAAAGTCAGACGATATGAGGGCCCTGACTGATCCCTAAGCTCCTCAGCGACGTCCGGAACCGAATACGTTTCATCATCCAATCCTAGGGGGTCAAGCCCCATTATGAATGCGGAAGTATCTAGAACAAGCACTTTCACTAGACAGCGTGCTCCATTCCTTGTAGCCTAACGAGGCTACCGAGTGACGGTGTTGAACTCATCCGTACGAACGTTGCATAGTGCTCTGATTTCTTGATTTCCAAATTAGTTTCCTGCATTAACTCTCGCTGAAATCGTCCATCCACGACGACAGGCGCCCTCAACTTCTGATTAGTTATTCTGATCGTAAGAGGCCGATTCATTGAAACGACCGTAGGTCGCACGAATCCTAGGGGACAAATGAACGTAACAACGTACGCTTCGACGCTCGAATCGACGACAGGCCCTCCAGCAGACAAGGAATACGCGGTGGACCCGGTGGGTGTTGAGACAATTAGCCCATCACCTCTGAAGGAGAGAAGGGGTGTTGAATCCACGGCAAGCTGAATATCAAGCATCTTGGACGGGCTACCCGAAGAGACAACCAGTTCGTTAAGCGCATCGACTACACGCCGACCATCTAGTAGAACTGCGAGTTTAGCTCGCTTTTCGAGCCTGCACTTACCTTTGATGAAACGTTGTACCGCAAGGAACGCTTTCGAAGGTTCAACCTCGGTTAGATAGCCTCGTCGCCCCATATTGACCGCTAAGATTGGTGTCTCGGGTTCCGGAATCGTCATGCAAGTCTTCAAAACCGTTCCATCACCACCAACTGTCACAATCAGATCCGATCTCAACGCTGACAGGTCGGTGCCGCCTCCCAGCCGTCCCTGTTTTGCCAACTCAAGTTCCGCTGCGACGGAAATTCCTCTTCTTCTCATTTGCTTAGCCAAGGACTTGGCAACATCGAGCGCTCTTTGATCGTCAAGTCTAGATACAAGACCGACTTTGTAGACCATCGCAGTTTCTCCAGGAAACAGTGACTATTGCAAAGGATAATTAAGTAATCCACCAGCCGCTACGATACGAGATTGTTAACCGCGGACAACCTTTTTAGACGAAACACGAACGTTACCGTGCTGAAGCACGGCTTACAGGCGAGGAATCTGAGCAAACCGGTTGATGTTGGTACAGTCAAAATTGGGCAATACATAGTAATTGATGGAGAACCTTGTCGGATTGTTGAGTATGAGAAATCCAAGCCGGGCAAACATGGGGCCGCGAAGGCGCGAATCGTCGCAATTAGTGTGACCACCGGATCCAAAAAGAACGTGATCAGCCCCGTCGACGCGCGCATAGACGTACCCATGATCGAGAAGAAAACTGGGCAAGTATTGGCGTTTGTTGGAACGAATGTTCAACTGATGGATATGGAGAGCTACGAGACTTTCGAGACACCTATGCCAGAGGAGGAGGAAATCAAGACCAAGTTAGCTCCTGGTGTTGAGGTAGAATACTGGCAGATGCTCGGATTGAATAAGATAATGCGTACTAAAGGCTAATACGAAAATCCGCCAAGTGAAGGCCGTAAGTTTGCCCTATGTCTCGCCTATCAAGATCAAGCGTCGTATGACAGTTTCTGATTTAGCTAGGCAAATGGAGGCTGTGAAGGTTCTTGGTCCTGGCAGATTCGGTAAGGCTGTTAGGATTCTAGGGGAAATGTTTGGTGATCAGCAATACTGCAAAATGCTATCGATCGCTGGGCCAATTGTCCCAGGCGGTTTGCGGAGCATTCTCGTCGACCTTGTGGACAAGGGTCTAGTTAACGCCATCGTTACGACTGGAGCAAATGTCACGCATGATATGCTTGAAGGCTTGGGGCATAGGCACATCGTCGGATCCGAAATGGACAACGATGAAACTCTCAGAGAAAAGGGCTTGTCAAGAATCTACGATCTCCTCGTGAGACAGAAAGCTATTGAACACTTGGAAAGATCCACAAGACACATGCTTGACAGGATTCCCCCTAAAGATCGACGGAACATTGCAACCTTTGAGCTTCTATGGCATTTCGGCAGTCAACTAAAAGACAAGAGATCCTTGCTGTCGGTTGCCTCCAGGAAGAGTATGCCTATCTTCTGCCCGGGCATTTTTGACTCAATGCTTGGTCTAGATTTATGGACGTATAGTCAATTGAATCCGCTTTTCATCAATCCGTTCAAAGACTTCTCTAAGCTCGTGAATCTGAGTTACGATGCAAAGCGGGTCGGCGCAATAATCCTGGGCGGAGGAATGCCGAAGCATCACGTACTAATAGCAAATTCCTACAGAGGAGGAGTTGATGCTGCGATCCAGATAACCCTAGATCGCCCCGAGGGGGGTGGAGCAAGCGGAGCACCGCTAGAAGAAGCGATTAGCTGGGGGAAAATCAAGAGGCGCGATAATCTTGTCACCTTAGTGGGTGACGCCACCGTCCTGTTCCCAATTATGACTTTGGGCGCTCTTGAGAACGCGCGAAAATAACGCTACTACCCTAACCGTTCAATGTGAACTTCGAGCACGCCACGCTTTAACTTCGAAGTCATCTTCCTTTTGATCGGCGCGGGAACCTTGATTCTTGCATGATAACACGTAAACTCGCCATGTCTGTGCTTAACGCCGAGATCCTTAAACGATATTTTCTTGGATGTCTCGGCGTAAATTTCAATCGTCTCGGTCGTTAGATATCGGATCTTTATGTTTTTGGTGGACACAAAGGGAAGATCGATGGTGAGGACAACTTCGTTGGCAGTTAAGAACGTATTATAGAGTGGCTCGATGCATGCAGTGGCAACATTCCATCCAGACGTGTGAATCGCAGAGAAAGACGCTTGTTTACTTTCCGCGCTCAAGTATCAAATCACCCGTAGAGAGGCGGTAAATCGTATTCATGAGGCTTATTCATGCGCTGCATCTCCTCGTGGGTACGGTGCATCATATCCTTACTCCGAAGTCTGATCTCTTCTCCCTTCCTTAACAATTCCTCAACGTCCATTTTCAAGTTCAGAATTTTGTTGACGGCAGTCAACGATGAAGCAGCTGCTTCAGGGTCGGGATAATTATAGTACGATTGAGTTAGGAGGGTTATCGCAGGAATCGATTCTTCCGCACATTTTCGCAGTAATAACCCGTAAGCTCCAACGATGTAACCTTCCTCCATAATTTCTGCTGCGCCATGCAGACGTTTTTCGAGATCCTTTTGAGAAAGAGCCGCAAAAACTTTAGGAACGTCTATGTCTTGGCGATTAGCCACAGCCATGCCGCCAAGAGAAAGCATGAGTTGAATCTTCTTCCTCTTCGACCAGTCCACAAGACCGTCTGCTAACGTTCGAAGGAGCAAACCTGGAATTGCGGTCTCGGAGAGAAGCACAGCAATCGAGGAACCAGCGAAGATCCTAACAGGGAGCTTCGGGACGCCGCCATGTAACACAATCATAGGCGGAAGCAGGTCTGAAGCAATTGCTCCCACTTCTTCAAGCTTCAAAGTCCTAACGATATGTGAAGCTGCAAGTAGTCCAACCAGTCCCACGTCAGGAAGACCATTGATCAACACCAAGTCAGAAGGAATCTCTGCATTTTCCAATATTCGGAAGCCGTCGTCCCCTGACAGCTTCGTTGACATAATCATCTACTCGCGTTGATCTGAGAACAGGTCACCAACTAATTAAAAGGTTCGTCGCGACAAGTGAGGTCACACTAGGGGGCCACTAAGAAGTGAGTAGCATTGAGAGTCTCGGGCAATCACTAAGCCAAGCAATGAAAAAGCTCCTTCGTCTCGCCGTCGTAGACGAAAAAGCTGTCAAAGAACTTGTCCGAGATCTCCAAAGAGCACTACTCCAATCCGACGTTAACGTCAATCTTGTTCTCCAGATATCTCAAGCAGTAGAGACCAGATCTTTGGAGGAAAAACTACCCCCAGGCATATCCAGAAGGGAACACGTAATCAAAGTTCTCTACGAAGAACTCACGCGATTCCTCGGCGAAGAACCAGCTAAACTGGCAATAGAACCAGGAAAAACTCATGTGATGATGCTGGTTGGAATACAAGGCACTGGAAAGACCACTGCATCTGTCAAACTCGCTAGGTTCTATCAGAAACGAGGTATGCGACCAGCGATCATATGCGCTGACATCTACAGACCTGGCGCCTTCGACCAGTTACGACAACTCGCAGAACGAGTGAACGTCCCGGTCTACGGCGAACCCGGCTCGTCCAACGTCCTGTCAATCGTCAAGAAAGGCATGCATCAGTTTTCAGGACAGAAGCAGGATTTGATAATCGTGGATACAGCGGGCCGACACAAAGACGAGGGATCACTTATGACCGAGATGAAGGAGTTGGCGAAGCTGATACAACCAAACGAAATCGTCTTAGCCATCGATGCTTCGATCGGCCAAGCAGCAATGTCTCAAGCCACGGCTTTCAACGAAACAACGGCAATAGGTTCGATCCTTGTAACGAAGCTCGATGGCACCGCAAAAGGGGGAGGCGCACTCTCGGCTGTGGCGGCCACACATGCGAAAATAAAATTTATTGGAACAGGTGAAAAGATCGACGATTTAGAGCAATTCATTCCTTCAAGCTTCGTCGGAAGACTCCTGGGACTGGGTGATCTCAAAGCATTAGTTGAAAAAGTTAGAGAGGCAGAGATTGTTGTTCCTCAGAAACAAGCGAGAGCGTTTCTCGAAGGAAAATTCACTCTTAAAGACATGTACGATCAAATGGTAGCAGTCCGCAAAATGGGTCCCCTCAAGAAACTAATGGGTATGGTTCCGGGCGGAATCAACGTCCCCGATGATGCGATGGAAACAGCCGAACACAAGTTGGACTCATGGAGGGTAATAATCCAGTCCATGACGAAAAAAGAAATTGAAGAGCCGAAGCTAATCGATTCATCCCGGGCTAGAAGGATAGCAAGAGGAAGCGGAACCTCCGACAAGGAAGTTAAGGAAATGATCAATCAATACTTCATGGTAAAGAAAATGATGAAGACGATGAAGAGACGAGGCGGAGCATTAGGTCGTGGCGGAAAGTTACCTTTTCCTCTCAAGGCATAAGCAAAGACACGGCACTAATCTACTCCCAAGAAGGTTAATTAGCCCGCCCTTAGACTGCTAACAAAATTCGGGTCATGCTCCATGAGACGGTCAAAGGGGTATCGTTCAAAAACTAGGTCTGTACTACGAAAGCATCCTCGCGAACGTGGGAAAATTGGGCTAAGCAGAATTCTGAGAGCCTACCAGGTGGGTGACAAGGTGACAATACTGCTGGAGGCATCAGTTCACAAGGGGATGCCCCATAGGCGATATCACGGGAAAAGCGGAATCATCGGAGAAAAACGAGGAAAGTCCTATGTGGTTAATGTTGAACAGGGGAAGCATATCAAGCAAATAATCGCCAGACCCGAACACCTTACTCCAGCCCGATGAGTTGAGCTAATTGCCAAGGAAGATCATAGAATCGAAACCCACTACTACCTCAGAAGCGAAAAAGACGCTAGAGAAGGTCAAGGAAGATGAGCTCGGAGAGTTCCAGAGAAGAACACTTGATTATGCCTCCAAGTTCTCCAAGATCCCTCCCGCAAAGGCGGAAAAACTAGTCCTGAACTTACCGAGAAACATCAACTGGATAGAAAGGAATCAATTCAGATAGCTAACTCGATGCCTCGCTATACTGAAGAACTCCGGACAATTCTCACTGTAAAGGGGAGAATTATAACCGCTGCACAACTGGAGAACCTCCTCAAGCTCGTCAACGCGTATAGAGAAGAATAAGGCGCACATCGGAAGACTTTTTTCTACGCAAACCAAATCATCATATAGGATGCTCTTTCCCTTGCAATCTTCCATGTGCGGTAACCCGAAATCGCATGAATGGACCTATCTCAACTGAGTGTGAGCCTCCGCATAACTTTTTGGAGATGAACATAATGAGTCAAGATAGAGAAAATTCGGGTGAAGCAGGATCTGGATACAGACAAAGCACCGGATTCGTTCCCCCTCGCCTGTACGAGGAATATGCCTATGTCCTCGACTACCTGCCACATGGAAGAACGTCTGCAGATAAACCAAGGCACTTAGCAGTCCCTACGGTTCAGGTGATTGGTGAGGGTTACTTCACGCTGCTCGAGGCGGAAGTTCGTGCAGCCACTCAGGCCATTCTGCACGAACGAGTATACATAGGGAAGGAAAGACGCGAGAAGATCAACCGTATTATTGGTCGCATTGGGTATTCTGACCTAACAGCGAATGCGAAAGCAGAGCTACTGCCGGTTCTTGAGAAACTTATCGGCAACCAAGAGCAACGTTTTGTAGCTTTCTTCAACAACTCTCAAGCTATTACACCTCGCATGCATGCGTTGGAACTGCTTCCAGGAATAGGAAAGAAATCAATGTGGCAGATTATCAATGCCCGTGAGAAGAAAGCGTTCAGTAGTTTCAAAGATATCGAGACCAGAACGAGCATAGGAGACCCCGTCAAGGTAATCGCTAAGAGGATTCTTGACGAACTCGGCGGAGGAGAGAAGTACCGCATCTTCTCGAGGTCAATATAGGAGCCTACTTGGTAGGCTAAGGAAGATTGGCACAACGACTGATTATCCACGTGGACCTTGATTACTTCTATGCCCAATGCGAAGAGAACGTGAACCCATCAATACGAGGGAAACCGGTCGTCGTATGCGTTTATTCAGGCAGGACTTCAGAGAGCGGTGTAGTAAGCACTAGCAACTATGAAGCAAGAAAATACGGTGTAAGAGCAGGAACAGCGATCGCGACTGCAAAGAGACTGCTTGTATCCACTGACGCGATCTTCCTACCTATGAATCGCCCGCTTTATGACTCCGTTTCCGGGAGAATAATGAATATCCTACGGAATTATGGTGACGCCTTCGAACAAACAGGTATAGATGAAGCATATCTAGATGTGTCGGAAAGCAGTAATGGTGAATACGTTTCAGCCAAGTTGATTGGCAGTAACATCAAAGCAAACATTCTACGTCAGGAGCAAATTACATGCTCAATCGGAATAGCTCCAAACAAACTCCTTGCAAAGCTAGCATCTGATCACACGAAACCTAACGGCCTTACCGTTGTTGAACCCGAACAGATTCATAGGTTTCTCAATGGCCTTGAGATCAGTAGAATTCCCGGCGTCGGAAGAAAGGTAGAAGAAAAGTTGCACACAGCTAACGTGAAGACAATCGACGACCTATCTCGATTGAGCCCGATTACTCTCCAAGAGATGTTTGGCAGAAAACTGGGAACTTATCTGTTCTTGGCGGCACGTGGAGAAGACAACCAGCCAGTTCAAGATAAGGAACTGCCAACGCAGATGAGTCGAATCGGAACTCTGAAGGAGAATACGCGTGATTACAATGTCATCCGACCAGTTTTGAGCGAGCTCACCCGTTCCCTGACAGAAAAGATTCAGGATGAGAGAATGAATTGTAAATCCGTCTCAATAATCGCAATCCTAAACAACTTAACCATCCACACAAGGAGTAGGACGTTGGAATCCTCAGTGAATGATTTGCCAACCATTGATGAATGTGCCCAACAACTACTGAGGGAATTCATCGTATCCACACCAGAAGCCGTTCTACGCAGAATCGGTGTGAAGGTTACTGGACTTTCAAAGTCGTCTGGCCAGTCGAACATAGACTCATTTTTCTCCACAAAGTCCTGAGGTGAAGGAGATTGTCCTGGGTAAAGCAGGAATTAAACCATCTAGGCATCCCACCATTGAAACGATTTGGACAGCATTTCCTTATCGATAAACGAATCCGCAGACGCGATGATTGCTGCAGCAGAACTATCAAGCGAGGACAGAATTCTTGAGGTAGGACCAGGACTCGGCTTCCTCACAGAAGAACTGGTCAAACGCGCTGGTAGAGTTGTAGCTGTGGAGAAAGACCGTACACTAGCAAAGTACCTTATGGATCACTTCTCGCGAGTCCACAATTTGGAGATAATTCAAGGAGACGCCCTAATTGTTGGAAAATCAGGATGCACAAAACTTGTATCAAGTCCACCCTACAATATTTCCTCGAAGCTTGTGCTCTTCATCACGAGGAATAGATTCAACTCGGCCGTGTTGTTGTTACAAGACGAATTCATCCAGAGACTAAACGCAAGGAGCGGATCACGCGATTACGGAAGATTAACCGTTGCTCTACAAGCATATGCTGGGGCAGAAATCGTTATGAAAGCACCGCGATCAGCATTCTATCCGTCACCCAGAGTAGACTCAGCAGTTGTCACAATCAAGCCCAGAAATGATACCTTACAAATCAGAGATCCATCACTGTTCGAAGATTTGGTTAGATCACTTTTTACGCAGCGCCGGAGGAGACTCAACACCGTCCTAAGGAAATATCTCGAGAAGAAATATCCTCCTGGATTCAGTTCCTTGTTCTCACAACTGGAAACCCCCGAAAAACGAGTCTTTCAAATGAGCCCGACAGAGTTGATCGAGTTAGCGAACGAGATCGCGTGTGCTCTTCACGAAGTGAAATGAATGAAGATTAGGGTCATACTCCTGGAACCTGAGAGCGCGGGCAACATAGGTTCGGTAGCTCGATCGATGAAAAACTTCGGCCAAGATGACCTATGGATCATCAACCCCAAGACTCCAATAGATATTCAGGCGAGAGCTCTTGCAATGCATGGGTTCGACGTTCTTTCATCAGCGAAGATCATGCTTGATTTGGACAAGGCATTAACCGGAATTGACATCGTAGTGGGCACGACCGCAATCACTGCAAAGAGTACGACTAACATAGCTCGCACAGCCGCAACGCCGAAAGAATTAGCATTTGCTGTAAGGTCAACGCAGGGAAATGTGGCATTAGTCTTTGGGCGAGAAAGCTCAGGACTAACGAACGAAGAAATCGAACGTTGCGATCTACTCGTCACGATCCCAGCAAGTCATGCGTATAACGTTCTGAACCTTTCTACCGCAGTATCAATTATCCTGTATGAAATTTTCCAGCAAAACCGACGCGGCAATGATCTGCCCCTTGCGACAGGTGCTGCCAGACAGAAGCTCCTTGAACAGTTCGAGCGGTTAGTCAACCTTTCCGGTACACATATTCATAAGCGTAAACTTGCGATTCGCGCCTTTCGAAACGTAACTTCACGTTCTTTTCTCTCAAAGAGAGAAGCCTCACTGCTCATTGGCGTATTCAGGAGAGCTGCGTCAAAGCTTGAGTAAATCCAATCCTCGAGTGCATAGCTGACCTATGTCTTGCGATGGCAGCAGTGGCGCAGACAAATGTAAACTTAAGTAACTCTCAGACTATTCACGGTGAACTCCCGGGAAGAAGATAAAGATGCGAGGCAGGAATTACCGAACCACAAAAGGCCAAGCCTACACGAGAGGAAAATACATCCATGGATCTCCACCATCTAAGATATCCAAGTTCACAATGGGGGACACGAAAAGCCATTTTGAATACAGGTTTTCACTGGTTGCACAATCACCCGTCCAAATAAGACACAACGCTCTTGAAGCCGCCCGAGTAGCAGCCAACAAGGTACTTTTCGATTCGTTAGGTGAGACAGGCTACAAGATACATCTTCGAGTGTACCCTCACATAGTGCTCAGGGAGAACCGTATGATCGCGACTGCCGGTGCAGACAGGTTACAAGAGGGAATGAGAAGATCATTCGGAAAACCCAGCGGCCGCGCAGTGCGGATTAAAGGAGGCCAGTCTATTTTGGACATATACGTAAACAGCAACGGTGTCGACAATGCGAAAAAAGCCCTTCAAGTAGGATCAACAAAACTCTCCGTCGCCTGTGTGGTTACGCAAGAAAAACTGGAAGTGCCTTTGGCACCCCAAGTGGCCTAGAATCCGATCTTCCTAGCCATTGGATAATCGACGGAGAACGGTTAATTCGTTACGACTAGCCCTAATACTCAGTTAACCATGTACGATATTGAAGAAGAGAAAATACTCCACGAGATAAAGCGTCTCGGACTGAAACGGGTCCTACTTCAGTTTCCTGAAGGACTAAAGCCTCTAGGGTTTGAGTTAGCCCAGCTAATCGAAAAGCAGACAGACGCAGAGGTCTTCCTAGCAGGGGATCCATGTTACGGTGCTTGCGATTTGTCACTGTCAGCGACAAGACTTGTTGGAGCAGAACTGCTGATTCACATAGGACACGCGGAAATTCCTGGGGAACTTACTGAGGAGAAAGTCATGTACGTTGAGGCACGATCAGATGCTCGAATAGAGCAACCCATGCTTCAAGCTCTGGAAATGCTGACACAAGAGAAAGTTGTTGGATTGGCATCAAATATCCAGCACGTACATAAAATTGAACAAGCAAAGCAAATTCTTGAAGAACACGGCAAGCAGGTCTTAGTCGGCCGTCCGTCCGGCTGGTTGAAGTATCCTGGACAAGTGTTAGGCTGTGATTATGGAAGTGTCAGGGCCATAGCTGAGAAGACTGACGCGATCGTTATTCTTAGCGGCGGAGACTTTCACGCGTTAGGAATACCACTGGCAACAGGAAAACGAACAATAGTGGTAGACCCGTTCAGTGGGACCGCCAAAGACATGACGGAAGAATGTCGACGACTATTGATGAAGAGATGGGCAATTATTGCTAAATTTAAAACTGCAAAGAAGATTGGCATCATTGTTGGATTAAAAAGCACCCAAATGAACGTCTCGGTCGCCCGCCGTCTCAAACAACTTCTCAAGGAGAACGGCTATAAACCACAACTGATTTGCGCGACTGAAGTGATCCCCGAGGCTCTAGATTCGTTTACTGACGTGGAAGCGTATGTTGAGATATCTTGCCCGCGAATTAGTACGGATGATCAGGACCGTTATACGAAACCCATACTGAACCCTGAAGAAGTGATGATTGCGATAGGAAAGAAGAGTTGGGAAGACCACACAAAAGGAATGGCGCTCGAGATTTGGCATTAACTGCGACTGGAAGTCTCAGCAACTGAGTTCGCTTAAAGTATCTGTTCGGAAACGTGATCTCGAAATAGCACTTCAAACGATTGCACCCCACCCGAAGCCAAACGTCAAGTTCGAGCAGTATACGACTCCAGCGAACATAGCTGCGGATCTACTTTTTCGTGCATGCTACACCTACGGAGACATTAGGGGCAAGACTGTAGTCGATCTAGGAACCGGAACCGGGAGGCTTGCAATTGGAGCCGCCATTCTTGGAGCAGACCACGTGGTTGGTATTGATTTGGACTCAAAATCAGTGCATGCCGCACTCTCCAATAGCATGCGGATGCGACTGAAAGTTGGTTGGGTAGTAGGCGGCATCGAAGTTGTACGAGGCCTCTTCGACACGGTCATAATGAACCCTCCATTCGGCACAAAACGGGAACATGCTGACATCAATTTTCTCAGTGCTGCATTGAAAATGGGTAAGGTGATCTACAGCATCCACAAATCGACAACTCGTTCATTCATATCGCGATGGTTGGAAGACGCCGATGCAAAATTCGAAGTTGTGATGACGATAAAGATGCTTATCCCTCACCAATTTGATTTCCACCACAAACGAAGCCATCCCGTAGTCGTCGACGCACTAAGGATAATTCCTGGTTGAGATCTGACCTTATATACGGCGATGTAATGTAACCGATCGATCGCGTCGCGAATAATCTCGATTGCGCACCTCAGTGAGAAGGAATTGAACAAGGCACCACGTGAAGTAAATCAACCTGTGCTTCCCGGCGACAGGTTGGGAGTTGTAGAGGAATTTCTCCCCGGAGTAGGTACGTACGAGGATGAAGGGACCATTTATGCTAACTTTACAGGAACCGCCAAGATCGATAACAAGAACAAGAGGGTTACAGTGACTCCAACCACCAGAATACCCGAGCTTCCTAAAGAGGGAAGCACAGTAATCGCTTCGGTTATTCACACTCAGGAAAAGATGGCTACTGTGAACATTTGGAAGATAGATGACAAAGCTCTACAGAACCCGTTTACGGCGCTCCTTCACATTTCATCTTCCAGTCCTCGTTACGAAAGAAGTATGTCTGATGTCTGCAAGGCGGGCGATATTCTCAGGGCGAGAGTGATCGATATGACAAATAGGATACCACAACTGACAACTGCAGGGCGAGGATTAGGTGTGGTAAAGGCGTTTTGCTCCAAATGCGGTGGAGTGTTGGATTTCGCAACCAGAAAACTTCAATGTGTCTCCTGCGGCAATATTGAGAGGAGACGGCTAGCCGAAGATTACGGGACGATGACTCAGGGCGCGACATAGATGGAAGTTAGAGTTCTACAGAAAACTAAGAATGAACTGAAGATTGAGCTCGTCGGCGAAGATCACACTTTCTGCAATCTTCTCCAGAGCGTTCTGCTACAGGATAAGAATGTGGAAATTGCCGGATACGACCAGCCTCACCCGCTAATCAGATCTAGCATAGTGTACGTGAGAACGAAACGAGATGTCTCTCCTGAAAAAACGATGCAATCTGCACTAGAGAACATAAAAGACCTGAACAAGGAATTTAACGAGAAATTCGAGCGAGCTGTCGGCCCGGCATAATGGATCCTAAAGCCATTAGTTCAATCATGCAGGATAGGAAACTAGCGAGTCTAGGGGACGCCTACGTCAACCTAGTCTACTCACTGGCACTAACTCAAACCAGCGGAGAGCCACAAGGAGTAAAGGTTAGCGACCGAATTCTATCCAACGCCTTCAAAGCTGCTGGATTACGAAATTACCTAGGCGCTAGACAATCACGCAAGGACTTCGCAAACGCTTCAGAAGCGCTCTTGATCGAGACATTTCGCAAAGGGCTCTTGACGATGAGCGAGAGTGTTAAGATCATCACGCAAAGGGACGACCTTTCCGACGGTATCGCAGACCTATTGAAGACAAGCGTGGAATGTTTGATCGTTTCCTAATGAGTCCGGACTGACTTGCTGAAGAAAGAAACAAGAATACTAGGCTTGAGTAGCCCGAAAGGCTCGCCTCAAGCCAATCGTCGGAGCAATCTTTAGAGGAAGCTTATGGCTTGATGCGATCGTAACCTATCTTCCGAGTAAATCAGATGAAGACGATGTTCCAAGATTAGCTGCCGCTCTTAAGAAAGCCAAGCAGTACTCGCAAATTCACGTGGCCATCTTCTCAAGAGAGGATATACTCAAGCACAGGTACCAAGACTACAAAAGACTGTCAGAACTTGTCAAGTTCCCTGTATTCGCCATATCTAAGAAAACCCTCGGAAGAGTATCAAGAAGCGAATTTGTGAGAATCCAACGTGGCGAGGCCAGAATCATGTTATGGATCAACGACTACAGCCCAGACCAAGCAAAAGAGCTGTATACTCTCGGTTGCACCAATGGGCATTCTACTCCTGAAGCGGTAAGAGTGGCGGAACTAACCGCCGCTACCTGCTGTAAATACCCAGAATCAAGTAACGCTTAAATCGAACTCACAAATGAATGGGCCCGCGGTCGTTATTTGAAGTGCAGTTTTGCCCAAAGTGCGGTTTAGCTCTTCTACCGACACAAAAAGCGAAATCAGTCGTGCTAAGTTGCCCAAAGTGTGGTTACGAGACTAAACGCTCAGATCGTAACGTGCAGAAGCTTGAACAGCAAAAAGAAAATGTTGTTGTAATCGGCAAAGAAGAACAGAAAATCAGGACATTGCCCAAGACGAAGGTGGACTGCCCTAAGTGCGGACACAAGGAAGCCTTCTACTGGTTAGTGCAAACACGAGGAGCAGACGAGTCCTCTACACAATTTTTCAGATGCACAAGTTGTGGCACAACGTGGCGGGAGAACTCGTAGAACACCGCTCAATTAAAGTACATATAGCATATCCTCTCTAGCCGATTAGTTGCATCGGTGAAAAACTTGTTTAAGGCCACAATTAGTGACGCAAAACAGTGGAGGAATCTACTCGCCGCGATCTCAACCCTCATCGAAGAAGCAGACTTCAACGCTGCACCTGAGGGAATCAAATTAAGATCGATGGACCCTTCGCATGTGGCGATGGTCGATTTCGAATGTAACAAATCCGCATTTCAGGAATATACGTGTCTTCAACCGACCAAGATCAGACTAAACGTAGGCGACATTGTGAAGAAATTGCGCGGAGCAGGCCCAGAACCCCTCGAAATGTCCTATGATGAAAACACCCGTAAATTGAGCATGATAATCAAAGGCAAGTGGAAGACGACCTTCACTCTCCCGACTCTGGATCCCGGCGATGAAGAGGTCCCCACACCTAAAATAGCATTCAACACAAAACTCAAGATGATTAGTTCTAGCTTCAAGGACATAATCGACCAAATTCAGACAGTTAGCGACAACGTCCGATTGGAAACAAGTCAAGAAAGATTTACCGCAGAGGCCGTTACTGAGTTGAGCGGAGCCAAGATAGAACTAGAAAAAGGAAGCGACGTCCTCCTCGAATTAGACGTTAAAGAACCATGCAAAGCCACCTATAATTTGAACTATCTCGCGGAGATCTCGAAGGCTGGATCAATGGCCGCAGAAGTCGTTACAATCGAATTCTCCAGCAATATGCCAATAAGACTGGAGTATGAAATGCCACAGCAGGGTAAACTGCTGTACTACCTTGCCCCCAGAATTGAAGCCGAGTAAAAGTCAACTCGGGAACAGCAAGTGACACGATAGATTGCAGACATTGTTAACAAAACTCGACTATGCCAGATACCCGTTCACGAAAGAAGCATCAGAATACATAAGATCACGTAACATTAACCCGCTTGAACTCTCTACACCTGAATTTCTCCCCATCCTAGAACGCGCTAAAGAACGCGTTAGACAGGCGGTATTCACCGGAAAAATCTCACCCGAATTGACCCAGGAAGACTTCGATATCCTAGCGTATCCGACAGCCTTGATGATCATCAGCTCTATAGGCGATGACAGAACACGCCGACGATACGCGTTAGCTGAAGCAAAACGCGCATCACAACTACTACGATTAGAATCCCCTGACAAACTGCTCCAAATTTGCGTTGGAAGTTTCAAATGGGACGCACACCTTACCGAGAGAGACCTCGGCGGAACACATTTCGAGCTCGCAGTTCACTTCACCGATTATATCAGAAACTCCGCCAGAATTCATGACCTGAGGTGGAAACTAGTAAACAGAGTTCTATCGCAAGGGTACGTGTTCCTTCCTCGAGAAGATTTCGCAAGATTACTCGAAGAAGAAGTGCAAATTAGGGTACTCGAAAAGACATCCGACACCAACTTTACTCTCCCAGAGGAGCTTGAGAAGCATGTTTCCAGTCTCAGGTCAAAGATAGTTGCTAGAGCGCAAACGTTATCTGCCGAAGACATGCCGCGTGCGGTTGTAACTGATGCCATCCCCCCCTGCATGAAGAATCTACTAAGCCTCCTCCAAACATCAAAGCAGATCTCTCACATGGGACGGTTCGCCATGGCCGCCTTCTTGCTCAGAATAGGGATATCTGAGAACGATCTTCTGGGAATGTTCAAAGCGTTCACAGATTTCGATGAGAGAATAGCTCGCTACCAAGTGGAGCATATTGCAGGAAAAAGAGGGTCGAGGCAGAAATACACACCGCCCAACTGTGGAACGATGCAAACACATGGACTTTGCGTGAACCCTGACGATTTATGCGCAACAGTAAGACATCCCCTCTCGTACTATCGCAAGAAGGCTAGAGGAGTTTATGACAACACAGGCAGGCGTGGGAAAGGCATCAAATAGACAGGGAATGCAAAAAGGGGTGGCCGCACTTTTGCTGGCCATTCTACTCATCTCAGTTTATTCAACCTCCTGGCCAATAAGATCCCTAGATCTCAAGAACGACGTTCAGACCGCACTCCTCCTGTCTGATCATGACTTCACCCAAGCGGAAATTCTGCTATTGGGCAGCCTAGGAAGAATATCTTCCGTGTCAGGACCAGTAGCGGTCATTCGGGCAGATTCTGTAGCGCTGCTCAAAGCTCGACATTTTTCGTTTGTAAAGAGAGAAGAGAACCCTCACCTGCTACGTGTCATGCTTGACAAGAGCGTTCGTGACATTGGAGCACAAACTGTATGGAACTTATTGAAAGACTCTGACGGGCGGAACATTACTGGTGCTGGAGTGATAATAGGCTTCGTCGACACAGGCATAGATGTCAATCACCCTGACTTTACATTTCCTAATGGAACCACAAAGATCCTCTACGTATGGGATCAAACGACTCCGGGGCGATCGCCTACAGGCTACGATTATGGATTTGAATGCGCCTCATCAGATATCCAGAGTGGGGCATGCCCCGAACGTGACACTTTTGGTCACGGCACACATGTCGCAGGCATCGCGGCCAGCTCCGGACGCGCTACTGGAAACTACATTGGCGTCGCACCGGGCGCAAGCATCATATTCGTCAAGAGCGGATACCCAATCTGCAACGGAAGCAGTTGGACTTTTGATGACGCACACATTCTTGACGGCATTAACTACATTTTGAATAAGGCTCATCAACTCGGACGAAGAGCGGTTATTAGCCTCAGTTTAGGCGGGAATATTGGCGGCCATGACGGCACTGACATCCTGGAGCAAGCCCTCGACTCCATCGTCAGAGATGGTACACCTGTCGTAGTTGCGGCCGGAAATCAAGCCCACGATCAAATCCATATCCGCGGACAATTATCCGAACAGAATCCAGTTACCTTCAACATCGAAGTGAAACCTCAAACGAACGATCTTCAAATTGATATTTGGCATTCCATTCAAGATGAGATCAATGCGACTTTAGTCTCACCTGACGGCCACAATTACTCATCACTAACATCAGGAGTCACATCAACCGTCATCGGAAACCTAACAATGAGCATGACTTCAACAAACCTGGGACGAGAAACATACTTCGAAGCCAGTTCAACAGTCGCATTGCCTACGACTGGTTGGAAGGTTCTCCTCTCACCAAAGAAAATCCAATCGAGCGGCGTATGGGACTCATGGCTTGACTCAGCATCATGTACTTACCCTGCTGCAAACTTCATCACTGGAAAGGGTTACATGATTGATCAAAACGACACCATCGGAATTCCCGGCACTGCCCACAACGTCCTCACGGTGGGCGCGTATGTAACAAAAGCAACCTGGAAAGGATCAGACGGAGGGTCATATGGTTCAGATGCATATCAAATCGGACAAATCGCATCGTTCAGCTCACTGGGTCCAACACGCGATAACCGGACTAAACCAGACATAGTGGCGCCAGGGATGTTCATAGCCTCGGCCAGATCGTCGCAGATAACTCCAGGAAGCAGCGATCCGGACAGGTTTCACAGAGTACTGGCCGGAACCAGCATGGCGGCTCCACACGTTGCAGGTCTTATTGCCCTCATGCTTCAATACTCACCCGAGTTATCGGCACTTCAGATAGCAGACATATTGAGACGCTCTGCGCGCGAAGATCTAATGACGGGAATTCTGGCGCCAACCGGTTCACGGATTTGGGGGTTTGGCAAGGCGGATGCTAGAACTGCCACAGGATTTTTCCGTTTATCAATCGTTGGTCAGACTCTACCCAAGTCGGTTACATTACGAGTTCTCATTGACAATAATGGAGTAAACGTGACTGGCGGTCCCTGGTATGACGATTACTTTCTAAGAGGAACAATGCATAGGATAGCAATAGGCACAGTCGCAAGTTCAGGACCTGTGCGGTATCTGATCTCAAACGGGAACTTCACCATCGATCAATCTTCAATTGAAGTCCTGGAATACAGCGTACAATATTACTTAGATGCGAGGGCATTACCCTTTGGTGAAGGTACACAAGACTCTGGTTGGTATGATGCAAATTCCACAATTCGCCTAAACGATGACGCGGTAATTTCTCAACCACTGGGCGTAAAGCTCATTAGGATTGGTTGGTGGGCAAGCGATTTGACGATGCTATCAGGTTCAACGATTAGACTAAGTCATCCTATGCGGGTAACAGCCCTGTATGTCCTGACATACCCCTCTGAAGTAGTAGATGCCGTGTTACTGTTTTCTACTGCACTACTGATCTTGATCTGGATGCGAAAGTCATCTATGCGCCGCATTCCGTCCCGAGATGAATCATGACGTACTCGGCGTCCAAACGGGAAACTTGATCGAGCGAGCTCATCCTTTATGAGACAATCCCGATAATTGCATTTACTCAAAGCGGTGGAAGAACTCCTGTCAACAATGAACGACACGGCACGATTCAATTTCCTAAAGCAACATTTTCTAAATTACTACCAAGAGCATGCGAAATCTTTGAACCCACCATCCTCAATGAAAGAGCGGGAGTTTGGGTTCCTAACATTTCGCGAAAAAATCATGATACGACACAAAGCCTTCAAGGACTTGGAGTCTTTCAATGGTGCGCTATTATCGCTGACGCCTTCAGACGTGTACTATTCGACAGCGTACTATGAACGGCCTGACGCAGACATGGCAAGTAAGGGCTGGCTGGGTGCGGACATCGTTTTTGATGTCGACGCCGACCATCTGGAAACACCGTGCAAAGAAAAACATGACACGTGGACATGTCCAAACTGTAAAGAAACGGGAAACGGAAATAAACCGTTGAAATGCCCGAAATGCGGCCGTGAAAAACTCGAGGAAAGGGTTTGGTTATGCGATAGATGCCTATTCGCTGCAAAGGAAGAAATGCTCAAATTAAGAGACTTCATGGTGGAAGATTTCGGAATACTCCCCAAGGATATTCACCTCTTTTTTTCAGGCCACAGGGGATACCACATGCACCTGATTACGGACAGACTGAGAAAGTTAGATGATGGGCAAAGGAAGGAGATAGTCGATTACCTCTTAGGACTCGGGCTTGACCCCGCCGAACAGGGACTGTATCAAGGGCCTTCTGATGTTTATTCATCTGACAAGCATACAATGATAATCGGTCCCCAGGTGACCGATCCAGCCTGGCGCGGGCGACTCGCAAAAGGGATTCTGCAGGTCATTACTACGTTCGATAAGAAGCAACTGTTGGATCTCGGCTTTTCTAAAGGGGCGGTTAACCAGATCCTTAGTGACCGCGAAAAGGTAGAGCGCGATTGGTTGAAGGAGATACCGTGGAGTTACTATCAAGATAGATGGCGAGTGACAGAACAAACCTGGAAAAGTGCAATGGAGAAATCGCTGGATGCCGTAAGGTTGAGAACTCACATTGACACGGTGGTCACAACCGATATACATCGGTTAATCCGAATGCCAGGCACTTTGAATGGTAAGACAGGGTTGAAAGCTACCATGTTATCCCTAGATGAATTGGAGAATTTCGACCCGTTCAATGAGCCTGTTGTCTTTGAAGGAAACCAAAGGGTATACGTGAAGACCGCACCGGAGATCAGAATAAGAGACATGAGATTTGGGCCATTTATGAATGAAGAGGTCGAAATACCTTTAGCGGCAGCCATTCTGCTAGCAGCTAAGGGCATCGCGTGGCCGGTGAAATAAAATGTACAACGATCTCTACCAAGCATGGAAGTCTGAAAAATGCAGTTCCCTTCCTCAACCTCTTCCCGCAGATCTCTACCATCGGACAATCATGTACCTAAACGGTATTGATCAAGAATTGTCAACAACCGACACACACACAATACAGGGGCGACTCCTACTAAAGGAGAAGGATATGACTGAACGATTACTAGGTGAACTCCGAGAGACTAGAATCCAGAAAATAATGGCGGCGGCACAAAATCGTATTCCCATCCTGACAACATCGTTAACTGAAGAAGAATCCGCCGTACTTGAGAAGATCAAACAATCATTGTCATCTCTCAGTCAGCAGTTTCCAGCTTCACAAAAGAAGGATGATTTAGCTGAAGAATTGAGAGTTGTTCGATTCCTCGAAGATATCCCTGAAATTGTGGGAGTAGATCTAAGAATGTACGGTCCGTTCAAGAAGGAAGATGTGGCTTCCCTTCCCGCACCGAATGCTCAAGCCCTCGAAAGACAGGGAGCTGCTAAAGCCATAGAAGTGAAGGGCGCATCCTAAGAAGTGATGATTCGTCAGAAATAAATACGACACCCGCTGGTAGCTAGCGAACCTAAGCTGATCAGTATGAAAACGCCAAAACAAATGCGCACCTACTGCCCCAAATGCAAGTCCCATACTGATCATCAAGTTTCGATCTACAAGAAGGGTAAAGATCGCGCCATGGCCGTTGGAAACCGACGCCATGAACGCGATGAGCACGGCTACGGCGGTCAAAAGTTTCCCAAACTGAAGCGAACTGCGAAGACAACGAAGAAGATGCTTCTTCGATTATCATGCAAGACGTGTGATACAACAGTCTATCGATTAGGCATACGCCTAAGAAAACTTGACCTGATCTAGCCCGAAAAATCCTAACCTTCCCGCCATAACACTTATGTTATCATATACACATCCACTGCGTTCCTTAGAAGAGCACGATCCAATTGACACAAAAGGAACTGATCCCCCACCCGCAGACCAATTTTATTCGCGTCAAGTGTCCGAAATGCGGCAACGAGCAAGTTATTTTTGACAGACCCTCCGTCGCTCCGCATTGTTCGGTCTGCGATGAAATCTTGGCCGAAACAACTGGCGGCAAAGCAAGACTAAAGGCTGAAGTGATTCAGCCCCTCGGTTAGGATACTAGTTATGACGTCGACCCCGAACTACCCGGAAGTAGGCGACCTAGTCGTAGCGTCCGTTACGCGGGTTGTAGACTATGGGGCGTACGTCAAACTCGATGAATATGACAGTGTGGAAGGGCTCATTCACATTTCCGAGGTAGCAAGCACTTACGTGAAGAATATTAGAGTACACGTACGTGAGGGACAAAAACTAGTACTCAAGGTTCTGCGTGTTTCGACTCAACGGGCGCAAGTCGACCTTTCACTACGTCGAGTGACTGGACGAGAAAAATCAGAGAAAATGCTCGAATGGAAGAAAGTCAAGAAGGCTGACTCTATCGTCAAAGGAGCAGCTGAAAGACTACAGGCAACTGCCGAGGATACTACAAAGATTCGAGATTTAATTTACGAGAAGTTCGACAATCCCTTTGACGCATTTGAAGAAGCCATAGATGAAGGCGAAGAAACATTCACAAGCCTGGGAGTAAATGAAGAATGGGCCAAGGCACTCACCGAAGTCTCTCGTAGTAAAATAAAGTTAGAGAAGGCGAAAGTCACCGGCACTGTTGAATTAACCTGCTCTAAGACTGAAGGGGTGGAGGCTATTCGACAGGCTCTGCGGGTGGCTAAGAAAGCAAAGAAGACCAGAGGTACAACCGTGAAAGTTTACACAATCGGGTCGCCCCGTTACCGGTTGGAAGTCCGCAGTAAAGAGGTCACCGACGCCCAGGCGACTCTGAATCAGGCGGTTACAGATGTATTAGCATCTATCAAGACCCTCGGCGGTGAAGGGCGTAGAGTCAGTTGAAGTGGCTACTTAAGAAATGCCCTTCGTGCAACTCTTACACTCTAAAACAGAAATGCCCGAATTGCGGAGCAGACACTGTCACCCCTCATCCTCCCAAATTTTCTCCGCACGATAAGTATGCTAAGTACAAGCAGACTGGAATGACGGCTGAGAAAGCAGCACAAGTTACTGCTTGTTGATAACTATCGCTGCTTGCGCAGGCCCGTACGTGTCATTTCCAATCCAGCTGGCGGTAATTGTGATCGTGCCCGAGACAGGGACGGTCCACGTATAGTTCATCGTGGGAGAGGTCATTGGGATGATGCCGATCACCGAGGAAGTCTGGTTCTTAGATGAATAGGTGAGAGTGACGTTAGCACCCGTCACTAGAGGCGTCATCGTCCATGTCAATGTGATCGTCTGTCCTGCAGAGGCGGTGGTCTTTGAAGCCGATAGGGTGAGTGCTACAAAGTTCGCTTTCACCTCAAGACTTTGGGGTTGAGTTGTAGTATCGAAGTATTGTCCACTTGTACCCGGATAGTGGACACGGATGGTGTAGTTGCCAGGGATTGTGGGGGTCCATGTGCCGCTGAATGACCCATCCGGAGATACCGTGACGGCTCTAAGTAATGACCATTGACCGTTTGGATCTAGGAACTCTAGTCCCACTTTGGGTTGTCCTGATATTGGATTTCCATCCTGGTCAGTTAAGTTGCCAGAGAAGGTTACGTTCTGACCAAGCTTCACCGGGCCGTTGATATGTGCAACGTTCAATTTTGCAGCTGACGGATAACTCACTTGGAAGAGAAATACATAGTTATTTGAGGAGTGAAATACTAGCGAGAAATAGCTGTCGAATGGTGAAGTCGTGCTGCCGGATTGGAGTGTACCTTTCGACATCATCCATCCAAGCATTGTTGCGTCATTCGGCTCGTTGCTCGCAGTGATCGTGTCATTGGATAGTGTTTTCCCAGTTGCGTCTTGGACGACTCTATAGTACGTTGAAGTCTGAGCTTGCGGATCCGATTTCGATTGAAACATTATCTTGTAATGATGACTCTGATAGTCCCACACTGTACCGTTTCCGATTCTAGCCATCCAGTACCATTTTCCGTCTTCGCCGAATCCTTGGTAAGTCATTCCCTGACCACTAGAAGACTGCCCGCCAGGTGTGATGAAGATTGCAACGTAGGAGACATTGTATCTCTTCAGATTAGGCATAGCGAATGTAGTGTTCGAAAGGAACGTTTGTGCGATTACCGCAATCTGCGTCGAATTCTGTGTCCCGTTATCTGCTATTGTGGGACGGTCCCCTAGAGCGGTTATCCAGTATCCGTAATCCCACCAAGCGAAAACTACAGAGCCCTGCGGCGTGTTTGCCCTCATCCAAGACAAAGCCTGCAACCAGTCCGCGTATTTCAGTTCGTTACCAACGGTTGGCGCGGTTGGAATGCTCGACGTGACGATGGTCGCAGGTTGGTACGACGCTTGAACTGCTCGCCAGAAGGAGGGAACTATTAGAATAAGCAGGATGAGAAAGATTGCGACACCAAACTCTCTACCAACCCTTGCAATAACGCGTGTCTTACGTTTCGGGTAAATGACTGCTTCTCGGATTATGTCGATTGCTGGTTTCCCTAACTCTACGGTGCCAATCGCAGCAAGTATACAAAAGGCAGGTGCAAGCAACAATGTCAATCGAACGAAGGAAGCAGCGAAATAGACCGAGGTGACTCCCCACAAGAATAGGAATATGTCGTCATTTCTTGCCCTTTGCAAAATGAATACGAATCCGAACATGCCAAGGAGCAATATGGCTCCGAACTCGTAGAAGAACGAGGACCAAGTGGCAGGTTGATGTTCAGCCACGCTCGCGATAATTGGCACGTCTCCGCGAACGAAGGGGTTGATTACTGCGTAGAACTTGCCGTAGGGATTCGCGACTATGTTGAAGTAGGAGAGGGCTGCTACCCCTGCTAATGTCACTATGATGATACCGGCTAAGAGATAGATTTGCGTTCTTCTCTCTGAGATGTAACCTGATACTTCACGTCCGAGGAGGATGATTTCTCCCACAGGAACGGCGAGCCACGATAAGTCGCTCAACGTGGCGAAGCCTAGCTTCGGCACTAGGAACGGCGTCAGAAGCATGAAGATACCCATCGCCACTGAATAGGTAATGAACAGTTTTCTTGATGATCTCCCGATTACGGCGAGCACGACCGCATACATGACAAGAAGATCGAGCGGATAGTACGCGGCCGCCCATGAGGCTGACAGGTAGAATAGTGAGAGGCCTGCGAGACTCGCGTAGACGAGTGTTTTCTTTGTTGAGTATGTTGGATTCATCGCTCGCCTAAAGAAGATGAAAATCAAAAGCATCAGCAGTATCCCTAATGGTTCATGTCTTAGGAAGCCAAGCTGGGTTCGACCGATACTGCTAGGATTCAAAGCAAGAAATAGCCCAGCGAACATTCCAACTCCTCGCCCCCATATGTCCTTACCAAGAATGTAAGCCGCAAGAACAGTCAACGTGCCTGCAACAACAGGGAATAACATTGCAACATCAAAGTCGCTTACTGCCAAGCCAACCGAATGAAGGACCATTGTTATCGCTGCGACAACGAAGGCCTCCCCGTAAAGATTCCAAGTCGACATATCCGCACCATAGGGGTACCAGCTCATCGTATCATGCCATTTGAACCATGCCAGGAAACCATGATCTACTACGTACTGCGACATACGCCACTGAAGATAAGGATCAAACTCGTTGAGATAGAATCCCCAACGAATCGGCATCATTCTAACGGTAACGGCAATGATAACAATAAGCGCTAACGAAACGAATTCAAGCACATTACCCCGATAGACTGTCGAGAAAGATTTCTTGATGGCTTGAACTCGGTCAGCTACAACTTCGCGGTTCACGTACTTCCCTAAGTGCCCTCCAATGCTTCGGAGGGCTCGTCTAGTAGCCGACACTTTGTGTCCACCAAGGATTTTCAGATTACCAATTGAGCCCTGTATAAAAGGTTATGAAGCAAAAGCACTTTGTGCAATACTCGCGGGAACTTCGGACCGGCGAGCGCTTTGGCGATGCGTCATGCGAACAACATGTTCTTCATGTGAGCAAGCAAACGATGATAAGTCTAGATATTGCACGCGCTGTGGTTCCATATTAAAACCCATTTTCTGTTCAGCGTGCGGTACGGCTAATCCCTCCGGATTAGGAAATTGTTTGCAATGTGGCATTATCCTGCCGGACATGACTAGAATCAGGTGGGCTCCTTTGGTCAGAGTGATTCAGCCCACTGCGGCGATGAATGAGAAAAGTGATGATAAATCGAATGAGTCACAGTGAATGAGATCACTTTACTTTCTTGCATAGCCGCACTTTGCGTCGTAGAATGGGGAAACTCATTTTGATGACTCGTCAGAAGGAGCAATCTTGAGCTTTTCTGTTTCGAACTCAAGCTGCTTTTTGCATTGTGGGCACACTCCATTATGACGTTGAATTATCTCTATGGGGGATTCAAGCTCAAGTCCGTGATATAGAATTGAACCACAATCTGCGCACACGATTTTCTGAGGCAATAAGCGACTTCGCCTCCTAGAGAGCCATATGGTAACCTATTTTAGCCTCGTGGTTATTCCTCTGCGACGGGATTCGGAAAATGCTCGAAGGACTTCGAATTAGAATGAAGAAGATCCCCTGGCGACTTCAGAGATGGTTCGGGAACTTTGGATATTCATTCAGAATGTTCCGAACGCCATCTACTGCTCGAAAGATGAAACCTTCTACCACCGTATCGATCATAATCGCTTTGGCATTTGTTGGTTTCGTACTGGCCGGAGGAATTTACGACATTCTTGAGCACCCGATATCATTACTTCCTACTACTTCTGGTTATTCCGTTCTTATCAAGGGAACTTTGGGAGAGCAGACATTGAATGAGAGCTTGATCGCAGGTTTCCTCTACATGCTCGGTCTAGGAGGGTTGTATATGCTTCTGCGTAGCACAAGATTCGCTTATCGTCCGCGGAATGCGTACATGCTGCTAATAGTTGGCACAATCACTGTTCTGATCGTCGCTTACTACTCGAACGCCCTGATCGTATCAAAATTGGGCGGATGACTACCAATAATTGGATTTTAATCCGAGCTTGTAAGCGCTAATATTCGCGAACAAATGAATCGGTGGAGTAACACAAAACAGGATCAGTAAAGTTCCCGGAGTTGGAGTGTAGATCAGCGAAACCAGCAGTACTGCTCCGAATACGAAATCTAATTGATCTACGCCAGGCAGCGGCTGTCCTGGCTTGATTCGCATCCGACGCTTAATGAAAGCACCACCCAAATCTCCCAATAATGCGCCGGCAGAGGCTAACGCAGCCATAATAGCCATGTTACTAGCGGACAGAAATGATTCGAAGATACCAACCACAGACCCGACAATGAGACCGCTTAGAAGACCACGAATAGTTTTATGGTCTCCGAATATTCGTTCGCCATCAGACATAGTTCTTCCAAAGTCGACGGGTTTGCCCCCACCGAATAGAACTGGTGCACCGTTGGTACAATAGATTGGTGCTATAATGTAAAGAGCAGATAGCCAATCCTGTGATGAAGGCCACAACGTCTCTCATTCAGCGGTTAAGTCTCTCACAAGTTAAAATGATTAGGTTAATGTTCTGCAAAGCCTCTTTCATTCAACGTTAGAAGACAACTCACGTCTTTAGTGCCAACACCCTTCAATCGTTCCAACGTAAATTCCCTCAACTTTGGATTTGGAATATTCCTTATCCTTATGATCGTGCTCGGGAAGTGGGTTATAGCTCGACGCGCAACAGGCTCAACTTGATCCCCTACCGAGTCGAGGCGCGCATGAACTTGACTGGTTATTAGGCAAGCAATTTCCTTGGATCGAGTTAAGTCAGCGAGATAAGCAAGTTGTCTTGTGAGATCACGATTGAGGTCGAAAACACTTTCAGCTTTCAAAAAAGCCGCTCTATACAAAGTGGACATCGAATCGATGATGACCATCCCCAATTGCGGAGTAACATAGTTGTTCAAAGACTCGACAAGTATCCTTTGCTCCTCGAACGTGTCAGGAAAGAACAACATTATCAACTCACTCAGTGAATACGAGGTTTCCCCCGCGATTTGGTGAAATCGTTGGTGAGTAAATGAGTTGTCAGAATCTATGTAGAGTACCTTCAGTCCTCTCGTCGCTATCGAAGTTGCAGCTTGGATGCACACCGTCGTTTTTCCTGTTGCGGATTCTCCGTAAAGAAGAGTGATCTCTCCGCACTCGATCCCTCCGTGGAGGAGCTTGTCGAGGCCAATGCACCCAGTTGACAGTTTTCGCGTCATTGGTCGGATCTCGGATTAGGCGAGTATCAAGAGTAACGTTCCAACGAGTGTTAAGGATAAACTAACCTACGGATAGCGAGATCGTAGAAGTATTTTGTTTAGTTGCCGGAGCTAGTCATCAATTCTCTGACTATAGCTCGCGGTCTTGCGGCATCGAGAAGCCGCGCAAACTGTTTCATCCACATCGGGTAAATGCAGAATTTGCCGTAGAAGAATTCCTCAAACACCAAGCTATCGAGGAGGCTTATGGCTTTGCGTACTCTTGCATATCCATACACAGTGGACAACCGGTCCACATTATCCAACGATGGCAAACATAGAAATTCGGACGCAATGGTATAGTAGATTTCTTTTATTTCGCTGCCTTCTCGCCATGTCTTCTGCTGCAACTTTCGAAGGGCGGTTCTCTTGAATACACGTGACTGTGAAAGTCGTTCTTCTACGGTGAACAGGTCCATTATGATACCATTCCAGATCCTAGCTCATAACGCATTTTTAAATTCATGCACGCTTGATGAAATAACGGTTGGTGTGGTCAGCTCAAGTTTAGCTCTTCTTTACAAGTTGATTGAGAAACTCCGCGTAATCATTATGACTCAGTAAAATCTTCAGCTCATCAGTGAGATGCGAAGGCTTAACTACTGCGATCCATGCCGCGCCATAGGGATCTTGATTCACCAGCTCGGGTGAATTGACGAGAGACTCATTACGCTCCACAACTTCCCCTGATATTGGGGAATACATCTCAGATACCGCCTTAACCGACTCTACAGTCCCGAAACTTTCATTTTGAGCCAGATGCTTACCAAGAGCTGGCAGGTCAACATACACTACTTCGTGCAATGTCTTCTGCGCGTAATCAGTGATGCCGATGCGGCATTTCTCGTTCTCAACCTTCAACCATTCATGTTCTCTCGTGTATTGGAGGCCTTCGAGGATTTCATATTCACCGATCTTCATTACTGACACAAACGAGATTTAGCGAGTGATTCTATTTAGCAATATGGCTCCATGAGCATAGATGAGCTTTAGGATTCGATCAGTCATTGCGATATCTTCTTCCAGTCAACAGGACACTGATTGTCAGAGGACCAGCCACGCTTAATCTGATTGACGGACACGCCTCAATCCTCGGAGCGCCCTTTGAAACATCCGCGAGGATAGTCATCCAACGAGAGAAGCAACTACCAGTTGAATCAATACGTGACGTGGAAATCGAAATCGCGCTCGGAGCAAGTGGCGCAATTATCGAGATCGAAGGCAGCAGCCTACCAGAGTCATGGAAGAACGTCGTCAATTCGCTTGAAGGTATGGGTAAAGGAACCGCGATGATCATTGGGCCTTCGGACGCGGGCAAAAGCGCCCTATGCACGTACTTAATGAACGAGCTAATCAAGAGAGGACGCAACGTCAGAGTACTTGATGCAGATATTGGTCAGGCCGACATCGGCCCACCGACAACAATAGCGGCATCAAGAGCGACCCTCCCATCGCCGACCCTTTCATACCTTGAACCTGACAGAATGTTTTTCGTAGGACATAACACCCCCAGTTTTGTACAATCACAAGTGCTTCATGGAATCAACCGAATGTTGAGTTCCGAATCCACAGGCGTTACGGTCATCAATACTGACGGATGGATACGTGATTCAGCAGCGATCCTTTACAAGAACCGCCTAATCTCAACAGTCAAGCCTGATATCTTGGTAGGGATCGGGTCAAGAAGTATCCTCAATCCTATACTGCAGGCGACAAAGACACACACGATCATGACGGAATCGTCTCGAGCAATCCTTCCACGAACAAGGAATGAACGAAAACAGATTCGTAAGAGTGGATATCAACGTTTTCTTAGCAATAGCACCTTGCACACTTTCAAGTTGGATATGACTAAGTTGCGATTGAGAGAAAGCGTCAAGCAAGCTTTTTCTGGAGGAAATTTGGACCTGACTAATGTTCTCCTAGGCTTGCTTAACAAAAATGGGTTTATGAATCAAATAGGAATTCTTGAGAGAGTGACACCTAATTATCTGACGGTATACAGCAGACCAATTCATCAGCCGGTCACGATTGAGTTCGGATATGTTAAACTCTCAAGAGACGGTTCAGAACTAGGTTTCCTTGTATGAGCCTTTCTAGGCCAATGGCATCATCCTTTAATGAGTGGATGCGACTCCGAAAATCTGCGTGATTCGACGTGAATACACTCGAGCAATACCGGAACCAAATTCGAGAGATAGACAGACAGCTTCTCTCACTGATCAAGAAGAGACTGAGCATAGGAATTGAGTTGTCTAAAGTGAAACGCGCCCATGGCTTACCCACGATCGATGCTGACGCTGAGCAAACCACGATGAATAATCTCGTGAACTCCGCGTCGACTCTGGGTGTCGACGTTTCATTCGCAAAGCAGCTAGGAGAATTACTAATCGAGCAAACGATTCAAGTGCAGGATAAGAGCAAGCCACCCCAATCAAAAGACCAACTGCTAAAACAGATCTTCGAGCTGACACAGAGACTGACTGCGGAGAGAAAAAAGGTCACTCGTTTCGAAATAGGCGAACCGAATTTCGCACCTCCAAGGCCAGTAATCAGAGGATTGATTTCATCAGTTCAAAAGAACAAAATTATCGGCTATGGTTCAGCCTCAGGGTTGACGGAACTGCGCGTAGTGCTGGCGCGCGAACTATCTAAGGAGCATAACAGAACAATCGACCCAGATCAAGTCTTGATAACTCCAGGCGGCAGATTTGCGGTTTTTGCGACGATCATGAGCTTCGTTTCAGAACTCGAGAGAATAATCATTCCCCAACCGACCTGGCCAGCGTATGAGGAGTGCGCAATGTTAACGAAGGGTCGTGTTATTCCCATATGCACAACACTCGAGGACGATTGGGAAATAGATATGCCAAAACTTGAAGAAGAAATGCGAAAAGGTGCGAGAATGCTCGTTCTAAACAACCCGAGCAATCCAACGGGGAAGGTACTAGACAGAAAAAGATTCCATGAAATCGTGGAACTGGCGCGGAAGTATGATGCGTTCGTGCTGTCAGACGAAGTTTACGAGAAGTATGTCAGATCGAGGCCTCCAAGCATAATCGAAGAGGATTATGCCGACTCAGTTTACATCAATAGCTTCTCGAAACAATTCAGTCTCACCGGATGGAGAATTGCTTACCTGGTGACAACGAAAGAACATGCCAAACGCATTAGGCGAATCATCCAAACAGCAGTCACGTGCGTCCCAGAGTTTATTCAAAGGGCCGCCATTCTCGCTCTGAGAGAAGGCAAAACGGACGCACAACGTAACATCAATTCAATTCTAAACAAAGTGGATCTGACTTGTAGAGAATTAAGTAAGATCGATGTAGAGTTCTACAAACCTGAAGGGGCATTCTACGTGTTTCCCAGAGCTAAGAAGAAGAACTTTGATTCAATTAAATTCGCAACGCAATTGCTGAAAGAGCGCCAAGTCAGTATCAGTCCAGGCCAATCGTTTGGAAACTATCCTGCTTTCTTTAGATTAGCAGTTTCACTTCCCCAGCGACAGATTCCAACGGCAATTCAATCAATCGGAAGGGCGATTGAATCTTGGCCAGAGTAATCGTCATCGGTGGAGCCGGACGAATGGGCTACTGGTTTGCCAAATTTCTGAAATCAAACGGCTATAGCGTCATCATTTCTGATCAAAATAAGCAAGCTGGAAGAATCTGTTCTAGACGGCTAGGTATCGAATTTGTGGACGATTACCTCCCCGTTCTTAAAAGGTCGGACATAGTCCTGCTCGCGACTCCAACAAACGTGAGTAATCGAATCCTTAGGCAACTTAGAGGCGAACTTAAGAAAAGAGCACTCGTCATCGAAATCTCTTCAATGAAAGAACCCGTAGGCCGGGCGATTTCAGCGTTACGCGAGAACGGAATCTCAGTTCTCAGTATCCATCCCATGTTCGGACCAGGTACCAAGACACTTGAAGGCAGAGCAGTTCTTGTAGTCTCAAGAACTCGTCATAGTGAAGCGAAAAAATTACTCTTAAAATTGCAAAGGCGAGGAGCACGAATGATACCATGCCCCATCGACAAGCATGACACGCTCACATCGATCGTGATCGCGTTACCACACCTCATGAACATAAGCCTGATAGAAACGCTTCGATCCTTGCGAATAAGTTTAAACGAGGTCAATTTGGCATCCGGAACTACTTTCAGACTTCAGTCGTTAATAGCTGAAACGATCTACCAGGAAGATTACGCAAATGAAATTTCTATCCTAGCAGACGGTAAAAACTCTGTACTTCGAACGTACAATCAGCGAGTTGGAATGATGCTTAAGCTTATCCGGACCAAGCCGGCGCGCATATCCAGCATATTGAGCGCAGGACGTCGTTTTCTTGAAGACGACAGACATTTCTTAGACTCCTACGAAAGATTTAACGCGGCGGTGCAAGCTACCTTAGTTTGAATGCTTCTTGCCTATTACTCTTGGAATCTTGCCTGAACGAATACAATGATCCGCGAGCACTATTGCGACTGCGGCTTCAACAACTGGAACCGCCTTTGGCACGATACATGGATCGTGCCGCCCTGTAACTTGTACGTTAGTGTCCATCATCTCTTTCAGGTCCACGGTCTTCTGATCTCTTGGAATCGACGATGGGGGCTTGAAAGCCAAACGAACTACTATTGGCATTCCGTTCGAAATCCCACCCAGAATCCCCCCGGCATTATTCGTTAATGCAACGATGTTTCCATTAACAACGGAATACGGATCGTTGTTCTCTGACCCTTTTACCGAGGACACTTTCATCCCCAGACCGACCTCGAATCCTTTTACCGCAGGTATGCTGAATGCGATTTTCGCCAGATCTCCGTCTAAGTTATCAAAGAAAGGTTCACCAATTCCAACAGGAACACCAATTGCAATACACTCTACGATACCACCGATACTATCTCCTTCTCCACGTGCTTTGCGAATGGCTTCCATCATTCTACCAGCGGCAACTTGGTCCGCGCATCTGACTGAATTTATGTAAGTGTCCCGCTTTATGATATCGTAAGATAACTTCTGTTCCACCTTCACATCATAAATTTGAATCGTGTGTGCGAAGACTTCGACCCCAATCACGTGTAGAAGTTTCTTCGCAATCGTTCCTGCCATAATGAGAGGAACAGTCATCCGTCCGCTTGCCCTTCCGCCGCCTCTTAGGTCATTGAAATCGCCGTACTTGATGCGAGATGGATAATCTGCGTGACCGGGCCGGAGAACGGTTTTGAGTTTCTCATAATCTTGAGACTTCACATCTCTATTCCATGTAAGCAGGGCGATTGGCGCGCCTGTTGTATGTTCGTTGTGAACTCCTGACAGGATTTGAATCTCATCCTTTTCCCTTCTCGCAGAAACGAGAGTAGAGTCAGGGGGGATTCTTCTGTCGAGTTCACGCTGAATATCCTCAGCAACTACCGCTAGTCCTGCGGGGCATCCGTCAATTACCGCGGCGACTGCTGGGCCGTGGCTCTCTCCAAGGACTGTAACACTAAACGCTTTTCCGAACGAACTGTCACTCAACTACTTGCACTCCTATTGAACGTAAATCCTCGAAAAAGCTCGGGTACGATTTATTAACGCACTCAGCTCCTTGTATTCTGACTTCCCTGTTAGCGCCCAAAGCTGCGATCGAAAGCGCCATAGCTATTCGATGATCGTTGTGAGATTGTGCGATTCCTCCTGTCAAGGTAGCTGGACCGCTCAAGACAAGACCATCTTCCGTTTCCATAACCTCTCCCCCCATGGAAACCAATTCAGATCGCATTGATGCGAGTCTATCAGACTCCTTGTACCGTAGCCTTCGTGCACCCGTGATTCTTGTTGTTCCATCTGCATAACAAGCAAGGACAGCAATAATGGGGCCTAGGTCTGGACATTCTCGAATATCAACATTAGTCGCCTTCAGTTTACCGCCATCCACGATTACGCTGTTTCCATTTACATTGGTTTTCGCCCCCATTTGTGATAGAAGATTGATTATGACAGAGTCCGGTTCCAAGGTCTGTGACAAATTGCTGATTGTCAATGAAGATCCTGTAATGGCTGCCGCACATAGATGATATGAAGCTGAAGAATAATCGCCGGAAATTTCATGTGTCGTTGGTTTAGGTTTTTGGCCACCGGGTACGTTAAAGAGAGAAAATTCTCGATTTACGTTGACATTCACACCATGGCGCCGTAGAGTCTCGATTGTCAGAAGGACGTAGTTGCGTGACTCGAGGGGGGTAACAACCTCCAACTCGATACCTTTCTTCATCAAAGTACCAGCAAGAAGTAATCCTGAAATGAACTGGGAACTCACGTCTCCGCGCACAGTGACTATTCCCCCTTCTGCCGGGCCACCGCTGACAGTGACCATACGATCCTTGACGCTTACTGAGACGTTGAGCTGCTTTAGGGCATCTGCTAATGGTTCAATCGGTCGCTGCATCAGGCTCTCTTCCGCTTTCAGAACGGTTTCATCTCCGATCAAGCTCAAAATTGGAATCATGAATCGCATTGTCACTCCGGATTCTCCGCAATCTATAATTCCACGTGGCTGCTTCAGCACTCCGTCGCTCGAGACGGTAAGAATCGTGGATCCCGAGATTCTCGCACCGAGTGCTGTAACGGCCCTCGCAGTTGCCTTCGTATCGTCGCATTCTAATGGATGAATTATCCTTGTCAAACCTCTTGCAAATAGTGCCGTAAATAACGCACGATGAGTCTGCGCTTTTGATGGAGGAGCGGCTATTTGCCCGGCGACTGTACGCGTGGGCATTATAGTAATGTTCAATTCAGGACCCGCGCCGTGGCTTCCTTCAGGTTCAATGCTGTCTCAATTATCCTGCCAGGGTAAGACGCCCAAGCTGAGATTACGTGCTCGACTTTCCGGTCCGGAACGATCGCAGCAATTGCTGGCCCCTTTCCCGACAAACCTGCACCAACAGCGCCCGCATCTAGCGCGTCATTAACGGGAGACAGATCGTAACCAAGGATACTTGAGTAGGCGATACCGTTCAATGTAAGGGAAAGAAGATAATTGCTCCTTAACGCTTCTTGGTGACTTAAATCCACAAGTCTCATGATCCGTTTGAAACTACCGCTCTGAAGATCGCCACTGTATTTTTTCGATTTCGGAACATGCAGAAGAACATGATTTCCTCTCCGTGAAGGTCTAAATCGTCTTAGGATTCTGCAGGTTCGATTGTTTGTCACGACTAAACCCCCAAAATAGCAGGCGCATGCATCATCGAAAGCCCCGGTCAGCGTAACTTTCGCTCTCAAACTAGATCTCACGCCAAGTCGAACGATCTTGATTCCATCTGTTTGGCGACCGAGCGCAGCCAAAGTTGCTGCTGCGACAGCGTTGCTTGCGGCGCTGCTGCTTTTTAGACCTACAGCGATTGGAATGTTCGATTCTGTCTCCACAACGGCCCCATACTTCTTTGCAGCACAGTCGTCTAGTATGCTCTTCGCAGTTGTGCAAATCAGAGACGTACTCTCTCCCAGGACGTCTGTGCCTCCCAGAATTCGAGCGCGAATTCGACCAGAGTCGTCCGTAAGAGTTACTCTTGCTTTTGTCCATAGTTGGATTCCTAGGGCTGCGCCTTTGCCAGTTGCCATAGCGTTAACTACAGTAATTGCTCCATGGCTGATCGCTTCAGCTGTCTGCATGGTTCGTTATATCCTGAGACAATGCTCGTTGCATCTCCGCGATCGGAGCACTCTTTCCAGTCCACAATTTGAAGGAAAGTGCTCCTTGATTTAGGAGCATTCCAAATCCATCTATTCTCCGGGCACCTGCCCTTTGCGCGTTTTTCAACAACGTCGTTACGCGAGGAGCGTACACGATATCAAGAACGGTTTGACTTGGGTTAAGCCAAGTTTCCCTAATAGGAGGATCATTTTTCCCGTTCATGCCCATCGATGAAGCGTTTACAATTAACTCGGCATTCTCCACGAGCTCTTTCATTTTCGCTTCGGTTAACGGAGCCGAGGAGACCTGGCACTGATATCTGCGACGCAATGCACGTTGCAATTGTTGGGCATTAGAAATAGTTCTGTTCATGATGCTTATTCGCCTTACTTCTGGTGCAAAGGTGTGCGCTATCGCTCGCGCGGCTCCTCCAGCTCCCAAGAGCAGAACCGAAGAACCCCTCAATCGTGCAATCCCCACTGATTGTAAGGCGCCCTTGCCATCAGTGTTGAACCCTTTGAGTGATCCCTTGCGATTTACGATAGTGTTAACGGAACCAATGACCGAAGCTTCCTTGTCCAGTGTATTGCAGTATTGCATAATCCGAATCTTATGTGGAATCGTCACGTTGAATCCTCTTATACCAAGGGCCTTCATACTGGTAACTGCTGATTTTAGATAGCGACTCTTGACCTGGAAAGCAACATAGACACCGTCAAGACCAGTCTTGCGAAACGCTGCATTCTGGAAGATTGGACTGATCGAGTGATCTACCGGATCGCCGATTATACCGTACACCCGCGTTCTGGAGGAGATCTTAGGAGATTCCAAGCATCTTCCACATCTTTCTGAGATCGTCAATACTCATCTGACCCTCTGCAGTCTTAGATTCGTCATCAAGCGACGCGAAAGTGAATTCTGCTCCAAAAAATGGTGAAAGGACACGGGAAGCCATCCCAAGCTTACCCATGGCAAAGGAGACTAGCTTAGTCCTAGGAGAGCATTTGCTAATGAATCTAAGAATGATCAGATTATCAGCTGGTTTAGTCGCAGTGGTCACGATTTTACATATGTCCCCTCCCATTTCTCTTTCGATCCGTAATAGTTGAGCCAATTTCTCCTCAAGAGGTGTTTCCAGAAAATCATGATGAGAAACAATTACTCCAATCTCATGGGTCTTCAGCTTCTTGATAATTGAACCTCCCAAGGGAAACGAGAGGTCAACATCAATGAAGTCAAATCCGGCGTCTGCTGCTTCTAGCAGTAACGTTCCTGACTGTTTTCGACCCGACCTGTCTGCTGCAATTAGAGGACAGACTTTACTTTTCGCTATCCTCTCGAGTGCTGAAGAGCCTGTTAAGTAATCCAGTCGATATTCGACGAGATCTGGTTCCTTTGAACGGATTCGGTTAAGGAGGGTTGGAATGCTGCCGTCGAGGGGAAAGACTGACAAGCATATTCCTGTCACCGTTCAATCACCATTTCATCAGCAACTAGAGTACCGAAGTGTCGTCCCCCTTCTTGGACGAACATCAACACTTCATCTCCAGAAGCTAGGTCCGTTACAGGTTTGGAATCGGAAGCTGAAACCAACCGTACAGTTTCCGCGTTTTGCACAATCAACGAATAGGGTTTACCGCCAATCTCAGTTTCAACAAGAAACATGGGTCTCCTTTCAACCTTGATGCGCCCCACATGTCCATGTCTAGTCTTCCCGGTTCTGTCAATGATTAGGATATCATCGCCGGCCTTCAATTCTGATAGATAGCGAGTCTTGAATCCAGGAGTCAGAACGTATGATGATACCGGACCGGCATTGACCCGGAAGGGGCGCGGTTCAACGTGTGGGTTCCTATGAACTTCTGCTTCCACCAAAAATAGTCCTGATGACTGCGATCCAACGAGCATTCCTTCTCCAGGGTACATAAGCTCGCAAGTGTCTACGCACACTCTCACTCCTGACCCGAGGGATCGCTTTGAGACAACTCTCGCAGGAGTGAGCCGCAGCTCATTCTGAAGCGGCCGCAGGAACCGGTCGATTTCTAGGATATCTTCAGATGATTTTGCATTGAACACAATTCCGTCCACTCCAAGCTCCAGCGCCTCCAATGCCAATTTAGCTTCCTTAATTTCAGATACGTCAGCCAGTAATGTCGCTCTATTACGTGTCCTCGCGATGAGATTCTCAAGCGGTATTACCTTCCAATTCGGACACTTGACAATAACGTATTGAGCTCCTCGATCTGCGATTTCAAGAACGCTAGCTTCGTCCGAGGCATCTTTCACGATTACCTCCACGGCGCAAGCCTCTAAGCTCCCTTGGTGAGTACTACGTTCACCATTTTGGATTAGTTTGATGTCCGAGCGGCTGTCAACTGATGCTGTTCTTATTTTCAGATTCCCTGCCAACTTAAGGTCATTCGGAGACAACACTGCTACAGAACATAGCCCTTCAGCACTCCGCAGTAGCTTCTCTTTGAGCTCGGTCGGCTCTTCCTGATCGATGCGGAGCCAAAGTTCCTTCATTTTAAGGCGTCCAATTTCTCTGATGCTTCGTCCGCAGTGCTGCCATTGTGTACGATACTAACGAGTGCCCTGGTCATAGCCTCTTGGTTAGCATGTTGGAATACGTTTCTTCCGAAAGATAGGCCGGCGGCGCCAGCTTTTATTGAATCTTCCGCGAGTTGAAGTACCTGCTTTTCGGTATCAGCTTGAGCTCCTCCAGCCACAACTATCGGCACCGGACAACTCTTCACGACACGTCGGAAGCTTTCCACGTCCCCCGTATACACGGTCTTCACAATGTCCGCGCCGAGTTCGGCCCCAATTCGGGCTGCGTGGGAGACAATTTCTAGTTCATGATCATTCTTAATGTTCGGCCCCCGCGGATACATCATTGCTAAGAGAGGTATCCCGAAGGAGTCGCATTCACGAGATAGGCCCCCCAAGGACTGCAACATAACGTGCTCCTCCTCGGACCCAACGTTGATGTGAGTCGAGACTGCGTCGGCGCCTAGTGCAATTGCTTCTTGAACTGTACAAACATCGACCTTCAAGTTCGGTTTAGAGCCTACTTTTGTGGATGCAGACACGTGAATGATGAGCCCTGATCCTAAAGTGTCGACATGTTTCGCTATTCCTTTATGAAATAGGACCGCATCAGCTCCACCCTTAACCACGTTACTCACCGTTTCCTGCATGTTTTCAAGCCCACGGATAGGCCCAACGGTGATGCCGTGATCCATAGCGATAATGAGAGTTTTCTGATCGTTTCTGACAATTCTTCGTAATCTCCGAGTCTTACCTGATTCCATATTTCTTCCTCACAAGTATTCTCCAATAATCCAACGATCTAGATCGTGTATCCGGTTACTCCGGTAGTTATGATTCGGCCTAGAGCAGAATGTTCGAATTATTAGTGTCGTCGTTCGACCATTCTTTAGCAAACGCTCTTTCACCGAATACGCTCTCAATCAAATACTCTCCTTCACGACCCGTTTCATAAGATCTAATGCTTGTTCCTTATCTTCCCAAGATACGAAGACCAAAATACTCGACGCGAGCGTCAGTATTCCGGCTATGTTGATTCCGGTCTCTCGAAGAAGGGTGGACATTCTACCTATGATACCTGGCGTGTCTTCCAGCCCAACGCCTTTGATTCGTATGAAGGCAAGGTTACTCTGAACTGCCATCGCCATAGCTTCACCATGTTTCGTAACGACATCATGAATTATGGAGAGCAAAGCATCAGAGGAATTCTGGGGGACGTAGAGTATGAGGGAGTCGAAATCAGCTGAGAGACCACATAGTGTGGAATGCTTCTTTACGGATTCTGAGATTTCTGACATAATATCTGGGTTTTCAGAGATCCCTTTGCCCGCTACCGTCACGGACATTGTTGGAGTGCTACTCTCAAAGGAAACTTCGATTTCGTTGGAGACTCCTCCTGTGACTATCGTACCTTCAGCGTCCAAGTCTTCTTTGCGATGGTTAATGACGCGCACTGGAATGTTGGGGTCTTTGTATCGCAAGGCCTTTCTGTGAATGAACTTTGTACCCGAATCGGCGAGGCCGATCAGAGTTTTAACGTCTATTCTGTCAAGCCGCCTAGCGGCTGGAATCAGTTTGGGATCTGCTGACAGTATGCCTTCAGCATCAGTGACCAAGACGACTTCGTCGGCGCCGATACCGCGGGCAAGAATGAACGCGGTAGTATCACTTCCTCCTCGACCAATCGTGCTCACTCGCCCGCTGGTTGAACGTCCCACAAAACCAGCAATTACGGGAACTGTCCCGTAATCCAGCATGGGTAGAACGTGGTCACGTACCCTTTGGATACATAATTCCACTATTGGGTTGGCATTAGAAAATTCATCATCGGTAATAATCGGCCAGTCCGGATCAGATGGATCGAAGTATTTTGCGTCAAGACCCTCTCCCTTAAGTGCTGTAGCGAACACTCTGACACTCGTTCTTTCACCCATTGCAAGAACATCGTCAAGGTCCGTTTTGTTCGGAGACTTTTCCGCGTGATTAACAAGACTGATCAACTGTTCGGTCGTTTTTCCTATGGCAGAAACGACTACAACTAGCTTTGTCCCTTTTTTGCATTCCCTGGATATCAGACGGGCCGCTCTCTCAATTCGGTCTCTGTCAGCAAGACTTGACCCACCGAACTTTACAACTAGTCTTCTCACAGTTTGGTTCAACTGGGGCTGAGTGATCAACGCGTTCTGAGTTGAGGTAATCTCAGTCTGCAGACTTAGAGGTGCGTGATAACCAGTAGTGACCACCATAAATGTGACCACCGAAAATGTAACCACTCTTTGGATTCAACCGACACCCCTCGGTGAAATCCGTGCATCATTCATATCTGACTTAAAAGAATTCCTCAGAAAAGACGCATACTCAAGCATCACGTTCCTTTGAATAAGCGGTTTGCGAGAAAGCTGGGAAGTCCGGATTGCCTTATTTTTGTAGCAGCTGACTCCACGTCATATTCAACTCGTCTGTACTCGAAATCACATTTTCCAGCAGACAGAGTAAGAAATCCGAGACTGGCATTCGGATTTCCATCTCTCGGTTGTCCTACGCTGCCTGGATTGGCTAGCATTCTATTTTTCACGGATAGTCGCATAGGAACATGTGTATGTCCAAGAAGTACGACCTCGCACTTACTTAGATTGATTAACGATTCCGCCTCCTCATCGCTGATCTGCGGATAGATATACTCGAAGAGTGAATCTCTCGGACTCGCATGGTAGAGCCCGATAGGAACCTGATCTATCTCAAGATGAATCTCTGAGCTGAGTTTTGATAGGAATTGCATGTTCGCTGAAGTAATATGCTGCCTCGTCCACGCGATTGCCGTGGCCGCATAAGTCGAGAAACCTTCCACATCTCCTGTAACTACTGCATAGTCGTGATTTCCCATAAGGACCACGAGAGGCCTCAAACCTTGGACAGCCTCGATGACCTCATTGGGTTGCGCACCATAACCCACGATGTCTCCTAGGCAAAGAACCGGCATCGCATTAGGAATCTGGTCAATGACAGCTCCCAAAGCGTCGAGATTGGAGTGTATGTCAGAGATTACAGCACATTTCAACGGGTTAGCTTAGAACTCCAGGTCAGCTTCCTCAACGTAGGATAAGTTCTCTCCGCAGTAGGGACACATCTTGTACTTGCGATCGAACTGTTTCCCGCATTCTGGACATTCAAGCTTAAGTGCGTAACCACAAATCGGACATAGCGAAAAGTCCTCAGAGACTTTGCTCCCGCACTTTTTACATTTTCGTTCGTCCGAATCATTCACCTTAGACTCTTTCGGAGCAATGACTACCGGAAATGGCATCCCAGGTCTCGCTTCGCAAGAACCTATAATGTTCTCTCTTATGATTCGATGCAGTTGGTACGCGTCTTTTTTTGACAAACCATCAAGTTTTACGGATTGTACACCTGATCGCATCAATATCTCTACGCTAGATCTTCGAATGCCCTTCTCTAGCCTTATGTTCACCATGTTCGAGTAAGGATAATCTACAAAGCTCTTCCTTAAGCCGAAACCGCCAGATTTTCTGATTATCAAACGCTGATTACTCAACACTATGGTATCGTTTGCTCGCAGGATCCAGATGAGCTTCTCATCGTAATTGATGAGGTGTTTCACATCATCTGGCAGCATAGTCAAAGCTCATACCTCGAGGTACGCATTAGAGCATGAAGTTGGGAATGGTCATAAGTCGTATTGCACTGCGGCATCAAAGAAACAGCACTCCGAGTGCCCTAAACCGACCAGTACGATGCAATTTGTTGAACATGTCAAGTATTGTTTATCTACGCTATCGGTCGAATTCCCCCTGAAGATCAATGAAGTTTGAAGAGGCCACTTTACAAGTTAATTCAAGGATATTCCGACTGAATTTCGGTGAACTCGAAAATGCAATTATCGCATTCTTCTTCGAGGATAGAATGAGACTTGGAACGGTAGCAATTGCTATGCCTGGAAGCGGCGAAGTAGCTGTCGGTCGTTCTTCTGTGTTGGTAGGTGGAAAGTATATGATGACCACTCGAGCCCTAGCTGAGAAACTTGCGGGAAAGACTGGAAAGATGGCGCTGGTCTCGTTGTTTACTGAACTTGATGAAACAGAGGCACTCAGGATCTACCATAAGCTACTCGACAAGACATCTTTGCCCGTTGCTGCGTTGGAGAACCAAATATTACCTGACTCATCAATAGGACAAAACGTTTGATACAGGTGACTCACCGAGCACCTTCGTTGCCGCTTCGCCCACCTGCTCTCTATAATTCTCTCTCGTATAGACTCGGATTATGTTCATGAAGACTTGCAAGACTTCAACGACCTTGGAGAGTTCAGTTATCTTCTCAGGAATCATCGCGCCTGTTTTGGTTTTCGAAAAAACCGGAATATCAACAGGCCCTATCTCAAAAGCATTGTAGTAGGGAACTGAAGGGAGCGACGGAACATCTATTCGCACCTCTTCAACTGGAACACCGGCCTTTCTCGCAATCTCTTCTTCAAGTTTCAATCGAACATTCTCGTTTGTGAATACACTTGAAACAAGCTCATCTTTCACAAAGAAGGTTTTCTCGTACGCACACTTCAGCAGCTTACGTTGAGAAAGATCCCGTAAAATTTCGCGCGATTTCGTGTTCTGAACGAGTCTTGACCACACACCATAATCGTCCCACTCTAGATACTGGTCTGGATTGTCAATTCTCAGAATCTCCAGGTCATCTTTGGCTAATTCGAGAGCCCTCAGAAGCATCATCTGGACCGCTCGACACGCTCTGTGGAAGTAGATGACCCTGAAAGATTCTAAACGTGCGAGTATCAAGCTCTCCAGAGCAGGCAACGCAGTGATGTCCACCGCCAAGTTGCCGTCGAGTATGTCCATGGTGTAGATCAGTCTGAAAACGTCCACAGACCCGTAACCAGCGCCCGTGTGATAGGAATCTCGGACAACAAAATCCATCTTATCAACGTCGAATGAACTACTGATGATCTGTCCGAGAAATCGATTCTCCGATGCCCCATATTTTCCGACTGCAAGGCCACTCAGTTCTTTCGGATCATAGCCTTGTGTGCTGATCACATCAGTCAGTTTCGAGTCAGCAATAATCCAGCTTGACATGTCTTCATGAGTTCGGTGAAGAAATTTGAGCAGCAAGGGTTCGAACAAGTGTGAGAAAGGCGCATGCCCAACATCATGCAAAAGAGCGGCCAGTCTAATCTTCTGCTTCTCCTCGGATGACAGATCGACGGGCAAATTCTCGCCAACAATGCCCGCCAAGTACATGGCTCCGAGAACATGCTCGAATCGGGTGTGATTCGCGGCGGGATACACGTACTCTGCACCCGCTAGTTGGCGAATCCTCCGAAGCCTTTGAACCGCCAGCGTATCAATGACGTTCTTCTCCACTTCTGTCAATTGAATATATCCGTAAATCGGGTCTTTGACGAATCCCCAATACGATGATTTGACGGATTTCATTAACTTCGATCCAGGCTTCATGACTAGTTAGGTTACATAACGCATTATTGG